>NZ_CP031153.1:3620000-5040000 GCF_003352465.1 Kordia sp. SMS9
AGTGAAGCAGCCCGTACCGTAAACCGACACAGGTAGTTGGGATGAGAATTCTAAGGTGCTCGAGAGATTCATGGCTAAGGAACTAGGCAAAATCGACCTGTAACTTCGGGAGAAAGGTCGCCCATCTTCGGATGGGCCGCAGTGAAAAGGTCCAGGCGACTGTTTATCAAAAACATAGGGCTTTGCTAAATCGAAAGATGATGTATAAGGCCTGACACCTGCCCGGTGCTGGAAGGTTAAGAGGAGGGTTTAGCTTCGGCGAAGATCTGAATTGAAGCCCTGGTGAACGGCGGCCGTAACTATAACGGTCCTAAGGTAGCGAAATTCCTTGTCGGGTAAGTTCCGACCCGCACGAAAGGCGTAATGATTTGGATACTGTCTCAGCCATGAGCTCGGTGAAATTGTAGTATCGGTGAAGATGCCGATTACCCGCAGCGGGACGAAAAGACCCCGTGAACCTTTACTATAGCTTCGTATTGACTTTGGATAAGTAATGTGTAGGATAGGTGGGAGACTTCGATCATGTGTCGCCAGGCATGTGTGAGTCGTTGTTGAAATACCACCCTTTGCTTATCTGAAGCCTAACCTCGCGAGAGGAACAGTGCGTGGTGGGTAGTTTGACTGGGGTGGTCGCCTCCAAAAGAGTAACGGAGGCTTCTAAAGGTACCCTCAGCACGCTTGGTAACCGTGCGTAGAGTGCAATGGCATAAGGGTGCTTGACTGAGAGAGATACAGCTCGATCAGGTTGGAAACAAGAGCATAGTGATCCGGTGGTTCCGCATGGAAGGGCCATCGCTCAACGGATAAAAGTTACTCTAGGGATAACAGGCTGATCTCCCCCAAGAGTTCACATCGACGGGGAGGTTTGGCACCTCGATGTCGGCTCATCGCATCCTGGGGCGGTAGTACGTCCCAAGGGTTGGGCTGTTCGCCCATGAAAGCGGTACGCGAGCTGGGTTCAGAACGTCGTGAGACAGTTCGGTCCATATCCGGTGTAGGCGTTAGAAATTTGCGTGGATCTGACTCTAGTACGAGAGGACCGAGTTGGACTAACCTCTGGTGTATCTGTTGTTCCGCCAGGAGCATTGCAGAGTAGCTACGTTGGGAAGGGATAAGCGCTGAAAGCATATAAGCGCGAAACCCACCACAAGATGAGATTTCTTTAAAGGGTCGTGGGAGATGACCACGTTGATAGGCTACAGGTGTAAAGGCAGTAATGTCATAGCCGAGTAGTACTAATTACCCGTAGGCTTATGTACTGGCTTCTTATTATTTTTCGTATAAAAACTCAAAAAAACTCAAATTTATCTCAATATGTTACCTTATTAAATAGTAGTGAGAGGTTAGTAGTGAGAAATTAGATAAAAAAGTCTAATTTACCTCAATACTAACAACTCAAATCTCAATACTATTAAAAGTTTAAGGTGGTTATAGCAATGGGGCTCACCTCTTACCATTCCGAACAGAGAAGTTAAGCCCATTAGCGCAGATGGTACTGCAGAAATGTGGGAGAGTATGTCGCCGCCTTTTTTTAAAAACCCTTATCCTAGAAATAGAATAAGGGTTTTTTTTATATCCAAAATCTTCACCGAAAATTGTAAAAGAAGGTGTTTCCTTTGAGGTTAGTCTTGCTAACTATTAGTGTGAGCTTCTTAAAGCTGGTCTTATTTTTATACTGAATTAGTATAGTTATACCAATTTTACTATCATCTGCAACTAATCATTAATCTTAATTCTATACATCGCATTTTATAGTAGAATTGGTATAATTTCTCAAAAGGAACCCAAACATAGATATGATGTAATAGTTCACTTTTTTTGTTAAAAACATATTAAAAAGCGATTATATTAGTTAATTAAAATTTAAACATATATTTAGAAATAACACGAAGAGTTAATTTTGTAATAAAAAATTAAGGTTATGAAAGTATTTTATTATGTATTGGTTTTTCTATTTCTTTTTAGTTCATGTGTTGTAGTGCGTCAAGACGAAGTCGCTGTGAAACGTCGGCAGGGAAAATTGATTGGAGAACCCATAAGTCAAACAGCTAGGATTTATAATCCTTTAGTGACGACTTATATAAAAGTGCCAACTCGTATTGTTAATTTTAAGATTAATTTAGACATCCCATCAAAAGAAGGGTTAACGATTGGTTCTGAAATGTCAATTTTATATCGTGTAAAATCGAGTGAGGTAAAGGATTTACTTGAAAATGTAGGAATGAATTATGAACAGGAATTAATAGCTCCTGTATTTCGTTCTGCATTAGCAGATGTAAGTGCAAGGTTTATGGCAAAAGATATGCATACAGGAAACCGAGCTTCTATTGAAGAAGAAGTTAAGAATATGATTAATGGGACTTTAGATAAAAAAGGAATTGTGATTGAGCAAGTGTTGATGAAGCGTATTGTACTTCCAGAGTCTTTATCTGCAGCAATTGAACAAAAACTTACGGCAGAGCAACGTGCACAACAAATGAAATTTGTTTTAGAAAGAGAACGTTTAGAAAATGAACGTAAACTTATTGAAGCAAAAGGTATAGCACAAGCTAATATTGTGGAAGCAGAAGGAAAAGCTAAGGCAAATCAAGAGTTAAATAAAGGTTTAAACGAATTAATTTTGCGCTTACGAGCGATTGAAGCTTTTGAAAAGCTCAGTAAATCACCAAATGCTAAAGTGATTATTACGAATGGAAAAACACCTTTTATTGTTGACGATAAATAATTTTTCGTTTTTGTATGAAAATATAAAGAAGAAACTGTCTCATAGCTTGAGGCGGTTTTTTTTATCTGGAAGTGAAGTATGATTTGTTAGATTGTAATATTGGATTGAAACTTTGTAAGATCAGTTGAACATGGAATCCATTATTTTTTTTAAGCCTTTAAACGCTAAAAATATGGCAGTCGCCGCAATTAGTAATCCCACTATGAGTACAGGAATGTAGAGTGGATGTTCTTGATTTTTGAATGCAGAATGTATTATTGTTGGACCAGCAAACATGCAGAATAACGAGCCAAACATCAACTTGATTCCTTTTGATAATACTGCTTTATTTGTTCTTTTTGTCATAGCTTGAGATTGCTTTTCGTACGTTTTTGTATTTGTTTAAAAGGTCCTTGGCAACTTCTACTGAAACTTGTAATTCTGCCATAATCATTTTTACTCCGCGTTCTACAAGTTTGTGATTGCTTAATTGCATGTCTACCATTTTGTTCCCTTTTACTTTTCCTAGTTGAATCATTACGGCGGTAGAAATCATGTTTAGCACTAGTTTCTGCGCAGTTCCCGCTTTCATTCGCGAACTTCCTGTTACGAATTCAGCGCCAACGATGACTTCTATAGGATGTTGGGAAACTTTTGATAATGGACTGTTGTGATTACAGGTAATACAACCTGTAAGTATGTTATGTGTGTTACATTGTTTTAAGGCACTAATGACATACGGAGTTGTGCCAGAAGCAGCAATTCCAATAACAGTATCGTTTTCGGAGATTTTGTGTTCTTGAAGATCTTTCCAGCCTTGTTGGGTATCGTCTTCGGCGAATTCGACAGCTTTGCGAATGGCAGTATCGCCACCAGCGATGAGTCCGACTACGAGTTCATGTGGAACTCCGAAAGTTGGTGGACATTCAGAAGCATCTACAATTCCGAGTCGTCCGCTTGTGCCAGCACCAATGTAGAACAAACGACCGCCATTTTTCATTCTTGAAACAATTTCAGTAACTAAATTTTCTATTTGTGAAATTACTTTTGAAACTGCAAGCGGAACTGTTTGATCTTCCTTGTTTATGTTCGTTAGTAGTTCCGAGACGCTCATTTTTTCTAAATGATTGTACTTTGAATCTTGCTCTGTTGTTTTGATGAATTCCATCCTACAAAAATACAGTATTTCGCTTAGAAACGGAATGGTTTTTTCGCGTTAGTGATAGAAGCTTTGTTGGAGCTCTTTTTGTGATGGGATTCCTGCCTGCGCAGGAATGACAGCGCAAAAAAGCGACTGCTGATAGCACGACCGTTTACGGGAACGCCCTTGAGATTTTAAATTATAAATGTTGATTTTTGAATGTAAAAATATTTGCTATGGTTTCGCTTGATACAAATTAAAAAAAGCTCCTTACGGATAATACCAATTTTACTATAGGAAGCTTTTGTATTATGTATTTGCTTATTAATTTTAGATAGATGCCAAAATTGTATTAAATGTTTCACTTGGTCGCATAGCTTTCGCTGTTACGTCGTCATTTGGCATGTAATACCCACCAATATCCATAGGCGAACCTTGTGCATTGTTGAGTTCTTTGACGATTTTTTCTTCATTTTCCGCTAATTTTGCAGCAATAGGAGCAAAGTGTGCCTTTAGTTCGGCGTCCTTGTTTTGAGTGGCCAACGCTTGCGCCCAGTATAGTGCTAAGTAGAAGTGACTTCCTCTATTGTCTAGCTCGTTTACTTTGCGTGAAGGCGATTTTTTGTTTTCTAGGAATTTATCTGTGGCATCGTCCAACGTTTCCGAAAGGATGATTGCTTTTTCATTGTCATAATTGGATCCTAAATGCTCTAAGGAAACCGCTAGGGCTAAGAATTCTCCTAAGGAATCCCAACGTAAGTGTCCTTCTTCGTTGAATTGTTGCACGTGTTTTGGAGCGGATCCACCAGCGCCAGTTTCAAACAATCCGCCACCATTCATTAATGGAACAATTGATAACATTTTTGCACTCGTTCCTAATTCTAAGATTGGAAATAAGTCTGTTAGGTAATCACGCAATACGTTTCCGGTTACCGAAATCGCATTTTCCCCTTTTTTGATACGCTCTAGTGTGAATTGTGTTGCTTCTGCTAGTGGAAGAATATGAATTTCTAATCCTTCTGTATTGTGATCTTTTAGGTATAGATTTACTTTTTTGATGAGTTCTGCGTCGTGAGCTCTTTCTGCATCCAACCAGAATACTGTTGGCCAACCTGTAGCGGTTGCTCTGCTAACAGCTAGTTTTACCCAGTCGCGAATTGGTGCATCTTTTACTTGACACATTCTCCAGATATCTCCAGTTTCTACTGAATGTTCTGTAAGCGTATTTCCTTCGGCATCTACGACACGAACTGTTCCATCTGCAGTAATTTCAAAGGTTTTGTCATGCGAACCGTATTCTTCGGCTTTTTGTGCCATGAGTCCTACATTTGGTACTGTTCCCATCGTGGCAGGATCAAACGCACCGTGTTTTTTGCAAAAGTCGATCGTAACTTGGTACAATGCTGCATAACTACTGTCTGGAATGACAGCTTTCGTATCTTGCGTTTTTCCGTCTGCATCCCACATTTGTCCTGAAGTACGAATCATGGCTGGCATGGAAGCATCAATAATGACATCACTTGGTACGTGTAAGTTGGTAATGCCTTTATCAGAATTTACCATAGCGATATCTGGACCGTTTTCCATTGCGACAGCAATATCACCCACGATTTCTTCTTTCTTTTCAGCGGATAATTCTTCAAGATTGTTTAGTAAGTTTCCAAAACCATTGTTGACATCTACACCAATTTCCTCAAACGTAGTTTGGTATTTTTCAAATAAGTCTGCAAAATATACACGCACTGCATGTCCAAAAATGATTGGATCGCTTACTTTCATCATGGTTGCTTTCATGTGAAGCGAGAATAGGATTCCTTTGTCTTTCGTGTCTGCAATTTCTCTTTCTAAGAATGAGAGCAATGCTTTTTTGCTCATGAGAGTTGCATCAATAATTTCGCCGTCTAATAATGCAATTCCTTCTTTTAAAATGGTTTTATTTCCGTGAGTATCTGTGTGTTCAATGTTTGCTAAAGTAGCTTTTTCAGTCGTGACTGATTTTTCGTTTGCGCGAAAATCTCCTGCTTCCATCGTTGCTACATGCGTTTTAGAATCTGCAGACCAAGCGCCCATTCTGTGTGGATTTTTCTTTGCGTAATTTTTCACCGCTTTTGGCGCTCTACGATCAGAATTTCCTTCACGTAATACAGGATTTACGGCAGAACCTTTTACTTTGTTATAGTTGGCTAAGATTGCTTTTTCTTCTTCTGTTTCAGCTTCTTCTGGATAATCAGGAATGGCGAAACCTTTGGATTGTAATTCGGTAATAGTGGCTTTTAATTGTGGAACAGAAGCGCTAATGTTTGGTAATTTGATGATGTTTGCTTCTGGTTTTTTTGCTAATTCTCCTAATTCAGCCAATGCATCTGAAACGCGTTGTGCTGGAGTTAAATATTCTGAGAAGTTTGCTAAAACTCTTCCTGCTAAAGAAATATCTTTTGTTTCAATGTCGATACCTGAGGATGCTGTGAATGCTTTTATTATGGGCAATAATGAATGTGTTGCTAATGCTGGTGCTTCGTCAGTTTTCGTGTAGATAATCTTTGTTGATTTTGCCATGTGTGTTTGTAGATATTATTTAGGTATTATAGATGTAATTTTTACGAAAGGCAAATATACAAAATGATGTGAGATTTAGGTAATGATAAACAATCTAGTATGGAAAGTTGTTGCGTTTTTTCGCATAATAAAAGCCGTATCATTGCAATTTGTGATCTTTATATGGTTTTTTCGAAACCTAGATCACTTATTTTCTGGCTTATTGAGTTGTTTTATATAGTAAGAAGGAAGCAAACCGGTTCTTTTTTTAAAATGTTTGTTAAACGTGTCTGAACCTCTATAGCCGATTTCATTACTGATAGATTCAATTGAAAACATTCTAAACTTTGTGTCTTTTTTGAGGCGAATTAAAGCATAGTTAATTCTAAAATCATTTATATAGGTTTTAAAATTTTTATCGTGTTTTATTCTTATTACATAGGAAATATATTTGGGATTTGTTTTTAGTTTTTTAGCAATGGAAGTAATAGTACATTCCGAATTTAAAAAATATTCTTGTGCTTCTAACTTTTGCAGCCCTTTTGAAATTTTTTCAATAGTGTTTGCTTTTAACGAAACATCCGCACTTTTTTCTATATTTTTTTCTTGAGTATTGATAATAGTAGGAGTGTTAACTTCCGCTATTTTTTGTAGCAATACCTCAAATCGGCGTTTGTTTTGTTTTCGTTTATAAAAAATATATACTAGAAAAGCTACTAGAAGCAAACAACTCAACAGGATACTGTAATTTATTTTGCTTTGTTGACTTTCTTCTTTTTTTAGCAATAATTGAATCTCTTTTTGATACTGTAAAGATTCTTTAATTTTATAGGATTGTATAACCTTATCACGCAATCGTTGAAGCTCCAAAATTGAATGAATATGTTTTTCAAAATAGTGCGTTGCTCGCTCATAATTGGCTAACTTTTTATACGCTTTCCCTAAATATTGATAGCTATCTTTTGTAAACATTCCTTCGTTGTCAGTAACACAGGAGTTAATTTCCAAATGTGCTTCTATGATTTCTACACATTTAGCATATTTCTTTTCTTCAAACGCAATTCTTCCTAATAAGTATGATTTTCGGAATTCGAAACCAATATTATCATTCACCGTAGTATATATGAGTGATTTATTGAAACTTTCTTTTGCAGCCTCGTAATCACCTTTTAGAAAATTAATTTCAGATGCATTCAAATAAAATTCTTTCTCAAAATGAGCATTTTCTTCTGTGTTGTTGAAAATTTGTTTTTTTAGTAGCTCATTGTAATAACTTGCAGAATCTACATCTTTGAGATTTATGTACCCTTTAATAATAGCATTATAAGATTTTTTTAAATTTAGATTTGCTTTTAATTTTTCTAATTCTTCAGAAGAAAGATTGTCGTTATCGGTATACTGTATCAATTCTTTATTCAGCATAATAGAATTTACCGATTCTCCAGTTGAAGACAATGTGCCTGCAATTCTATTTTTTATAGTGTACTCATAGAATGATCTTTTGTGTCGTATAGAAATATCTAAAGCGAGGTATAAATAATCTAGTCTATTTTTAAAATCCAACAGATCACCTGTAATAGATTTGTACATGTATGTAGAAATTAAATCATCATAAAGCGTATTCTGTTTGCACAAAACAATCATGCTATCCGAAATTTTATGACTCAATGCATATCTTTTATGAATTCTGTAGATATTACTTTTTATACGCAATCCTCTCAATTCTTTTTTAATATCGCTTTCTTGTCGTGCTTTTTCAATATACATGTCTGAAATAGAAGCTGCCTTTACAGTATCAATCATTCGATACTTTTTTACACTATCGGACAAAGCGGAATAGGTAAGATTGCGAAAAGATTCTTTGTTTGTTTGCGCATTGATTTGAAAGCTAACAAAGAAAAGAATGGTAGTTAAGAAAAAATATTTCATGGGGAATTTTATGGAAAGTATGATTTGATAGTTTTTTATAGGATTAAAAATAACACAAATCCACTTTGAGAACAAGAATATTTTAACTAGTAATTGAAAAGAATGTATAAAAGACTGAATGAGTCGTATGTAAAAAAACAAAAGCCATATCATTGTAATTGCTTACCTTGACATGGCTTTTTAGAAATGTGTGTTATCAAACGCGTCACTAATTTCTCAGCTAATTCATTAAATAATACGCCATTTCAATTCGAACTAAGCTTCATTGTTATTGGCATTTTACCCATATTGAAACTTACCTCTATTGTTTTTTAATATACCTACTTGTATATATCGACTTTCGTGATATATCCTTTTATACGATTTCGTATTCTTTGCAGAATCTTTCCTCATATAACACTTTATTCGCATCTTAGCAATACCAATAAATTTCGGCGTCATTCCTTGAGTCTATTGTAGCAAGCTACGCTAGAAATGGAATTCCATTTTCTTTGATGATCTTCTGTACCCAAAAAATCACTGCCAGAAAACTTATTAAAATAACAACTGTTTAGAACGTTCTTGTAGAATGTACAAAAAACGATTTGCACCTTTTTTTGTTTATTCTGATATAAATGTAGTATAAGTTTTTTAAAAAGCAAGAAATATAACAAATTAGAAATCAACAAGATATGAACCTAAGTTATGAACAATTGTTTATAACGAAAAAAGTCCCGCAAATTTGCAGGACTTTTTATGTGTGTATTTTGAAAAATTTTATTTAAATCTTCTCTCTTTAATTCTAGCTTTCTTACCAGTAAGACCTCTAAAGTAGAAGATACGTGCTCTACGAACTTTACCTCTTTTGTTTACTTCAATACGTTGAAGTGCTGGCAAATTAACTGGGAAAATACGTTCTACACCTACTGTTCCAGACATTTTTCTGATAGTAAAAGTTTCCGTTGAACCTGAACCTCTACGTTGAATTACAACGCCTCTAAAAAACTGAGTACGTGTTTTTTCACCTTCACGGATTTCATAATAAACTGTAATAGTGTCTCCTGCTGCAAATTCAGGAAAATCTTTTGTTGTAACAAATTCGTCTTGTACAAATTTAATTAAAGCTTCCATTTTAAACTTTTTATAAATATTAATTTAAACCAACATTCACGTCTATCGCCAGAGGTTGATCCAAAATTGAGTGCAAAAATAAGTATTTTTTTTGAATGTTTATGGTTTAAACTATAAATTTTGAAAGAGAATGATATTTTTAAAAGCTAAAAGCTAACCCAACACCTAATTAATCCTCCAACAAATCCGGTCGTAATTTCTTGGTACGTTCGTACGCTTGTTCTTCGCGCCAAGCTTCTATTTTTGGAAAGTTTCCAGATAATAAAATTTCAGGCACTTCCCAATCATTGTATGTTGCTGGTCGCGTGTATACAGGTGGCGCTAGTAAATTGTCTTGAAACGAATCGGTTAGGGCAGAGGTTTCATTTCCTAATACACCAGGAATCAATCGAATGATAGCATCACACAAAACAGCCGCGCCCAATTCTCCTCCCGATAGGACATAATCACCAATAGAAATTTCTCTAGTAATAAAATGATCGCGCACACGCTGATCCACACCTTTATAATGTCCGCACAAAATAATGATGTTTCCTTTGAGCGAAAGTTCGTTGGCAATTCCTTGATTTAGGATGTTGCCATCAGGCGTCATATAAATAACTTCGTCATAGTCACGTTGCGATTTTAAATCGGTCAAACAACGATCAATTGGACCAACCATCATCACCATACCTGCGCCGCCACCAAACTGATAATCGTCAATAGACTTGTAGTTATCGGTTGCATAATCGCGCAAATTGTGCAGATGTATTTCCACAATACCTTTGTCAATCGCTCTTTTTAAGATGGAAGCTTCAAACGGACTTCTTAATAAGTCAGGAACTACGGAAATGATATCAATACGCATTATTTGGCAGTATTATTTTTGTTCTTGTTGATTTCGTCTTGCAATTTTCTACGCACTTGTTGTTCACGTTCCAACGCACGTTTTCTATGTTCTTCGAATTCGTGTTCTGTTTCTGCTAATTTTGCCTTAGCTTCTTTGGTGATTGTGTTGCTCGCTTTGAATCGGTACGTAAAAAATAACCATAAAATTGCCAATACGCCAATAATTCCCCACATAAGGGTTTGATAATTGCCTTTGCTCAATTGCAAACCAAGCAATGAAATGCTGTCTTTTTCCGTATAAAGGTCTTCAATTTTTTGATTTACCGTCGCCAAATCTGTTTTTAATTTTTCAATCTCTATTTGTTGTGTCGCTACTTTTTCCACTTCCGTAGATAAGTCTTTCTGAATGGCGTTGATGGAATCTGCAACATTCTTTTGTAACTTCTCAATCCAATCGCGCTTTACAACTTTGTAGTTTTTATATTTATTAGAATTTTTAAGAATGAACTCAAATTGTTCGTCTATTGGTCCTTCTTTTAGTGGTAAATTAGCGTTTTTAGCTACATTTTGCGCATTTGCAAATAGCGAGAAACATAGTATGAATGCTGGGAATAGGTGTTTCACTTTCATCTTCTTTTCATGTTTAAAATAAGCGTTGACAAATAAACGAAGATATTTTTATTTATTGTGTGAATTTTTAAATAAAAAAAGAGCCTCGTTTTTGAGACTCTTTCTGTATCCTATACGTATCAATTTCTTAGTAATACGTAAAGCGTCTTACTTTTGAAATGTATTTTGCCAATCGAATCACTTGATGCGAATATCCGTATTCATTATCATACCAAACATACAAAATGATGTTTTTTCCGTCTTCACGAACAATCGTTGCTTTGCTATCAAATATGGATGGCGCTGAAGAACCTACAATATCTGAAGACACCAATTCGTCGTTCAACTCGTATTTAATTTGTTCTACCAAATCGCCTTCCAATGCATATTTTTTCATAATTGTGTTGACACCATCTTTTGAAGTAGCATTTTCAACTTCTAAGTTCAAAATTGCCAACGAACCGTTTGGTACGGGAACACGAATTGCGTTTGACGTTAATTTTCCTTCCAACGATGGCAATGCTTTTGAAACGGCTTTTCCAGCACCAGTTTCAGTAATGACCATGTTTAAAGCGGCTGCTCTACCACGACGGTATTTTTTGTGCATATTGTCTACCAAGTTTTGATCGTTGGTATAGGCGTGAATCGTTTCTAAGTGTCCGTGACGCAATCCAAAAGAATCTTCAATGACTTTTAAAACGGGCGTAATGGCATTGGTTGTACAGGAAGCGGCAGACCAAATATCCACTTCATCTGGATTATGTTCCGCGTGATTTACACCGTGTACAATATTAGGAACACCTTTTCCTGGAGCTGTTAACAATACTTTATCGGCACCATTTGGTACTAAATGTCTTGATAAGGCTTCTTTATCTCTAAACGCGCCAGTATTGTCAATAATAAGCGCACTGTTGATTCCGTAATCGGTATAATCAATATCTTCTGGAGCATTTGCCGAAATTACATGAACTGTAGTTCCATTAATGATTAAGGCAGAATTTTTAACGTCAACTCCAACCGTTCCTGGGAAATCTCCATGTACAGAATCGTTGCGTAATAACGAAGCTCTTTTTTCTAAAACCGTTTTGTCTACATTTCCGCGAGTTACAATCGCGCGCAAGCGTAATTGATTTCCACGTCCAGTACGCGTCATAAGTTCTCTAGCTAATAAACGACCGATACGTCCAAAACCATATAAAACTACATCTTTCGGTGTAATTCCATTCGATTTTTTAGCGTCGCTTAACTTGTCAACCACAAACGAAGTTGCGTTTGCATACTGATTGTCTTCTAAATGATATTCGTAGGTTAATTTCCCGATATCAATTTTAGATGGCGGCAAATCAATCTTAGCAATGGCTTGTGCAATTTCTACCGTATCAAAAATTGAGATCGGTTTTTGTACAAATTGACCTGCATATTCATGAAGATTCAAAATTTCACTAACATTTCGGTCAATCAGTTGATTTCTAAAAAGAACCAATTCAATAGATTTATCGTACCATAAATCGCTTACATTCTTAATAAATTCAACAGTAGCACGACGTCTATCTGCTTGAAAAGTGAGTTCCTTTTCGTAAATTTCATTAAAACTCATAGTCTTACGTTTGTGTAGTTGTGTTTACAATTTTGCGCAAAAGTATACAATTTCAAACGTTTTCGTAAATAAATAAAAGAGTTTTTTTGATTCACTCAAAACGTTTTTAAAGATGATACTATTTGTTTCTTGAAAGTAATGCTGATTAATATCATTAATTGTTACTGCTGAATGATTTATATTTGAAATCTTAACAATAGACATTAAATAAAATGAAGCGTAATTTTAATGATATCATAGATTCTGAAGTACCCGTTTTAGTTGATTTTTTTGCTGACTGGTGTGGTCCGTGTAAAATGTTAGCTCCCATTTTAAAACAAGTAAAAGAAGAGTTAGGAGATGCTGTTAAGGTGATAAAGATTGATGTGGATAAAAATCAGCCATTAGCAGCAAAATATCAAGTTAGAGGTGTGCCCACAATGTTGCTTTTTAAAAATGGTAAGCAATTGTGGCGACAATCTGGCGTGCTTCAAAAGAATGATATTGTTTCTGTGATTCAACAGCATTTCTAGAGGTATTTTTAGTTTTTCTTTTTGGGAAAACTAAAACCGCATGAATTTTTCTAATTTTTTTAGTTCACAATTCTCTATTTTCTTTTAAGGAGTTCATGAAATGAATCATTTGCTTGCCAAATCTGAATTCGGTGAAGCCAATCTTCGATTTCCAAGGCTTCAAAAATTTTTAACGAAAAATTCCTGCTATACTGCGGAAAAGAGAGTGTTACGATTAAAAATTTTATATCGAACTGACGTTAATTAAGTAAATGATTCTATTCTTTGTAAAACTGATATTCATCATTTCAAACTTATACTATTCGCAGTACATTTAATAAAAAGTAATGAAATTGTCATATTGCTATTTATAGTGATAAAACAATCAATTGGACAGGATTATAAAATGTACAAAAAAGTGTCATGGCATTTATAGATTATTATAAAGTATTGGGTATTTCCAAAACGGCTTCCGAGCAGGATATTAAAAAAGCCTATCGTAAACTTGCACGTAAGTATCATCCAGATGTAAACCCAAATGATAAAACGGCTGAACATAAATTTAAAGAAATTAATGAAGCCCACGAAGTATTGAGCAATGCAGAAAATCGTAAAAAGTATGATGCGTACGGAGAACATTGGCAAAATGCGGAAGCGTATGAGCAAGCAAAACAAAATCAAGAATACCAACGTAGGGCACAAGCTAGATCTGGCGGTTATTCTGAACAAGATTTTTCAGATATTTTTGGAAGCATGTTTAGTGGTGGTTCTACCAGACATAGAGAAGTTAAATTTAAAGGACATGACTACAATGCCGAATTACAACTCGATTTAAAAGAAGTATATACTTCACACAAAAGAACGCTAACGGTAAATACTAAAAATATTAGAATTACCATTCCTGCAGGAGTTGAAAATGGACAAATTATAAAAATAAAAGGGCATGGAGGACAAGGAATTAATGGAGGACCAAATGGCGATTTATTTATTCAGTTTTCCATAATAAACAATACTAAATTTAAGCGAGACAAAGAAAATTTATATACTACTGTCAATTTAGATGTGTACAAAGCAATGTTGGGAGGTGAGCTAATGGCAGACACTTTTGATGGTAAAGTAAAGCTCACTGTTAAGCCTGAAACTCAGAATTTGACAAAGGTAAAACTAAAAGGAAAAGGCTTTCCAAAATATAAAAAAGAAGGACAATTTGGTGATTTATACATCACATATCAACTACAAATTCCAACGAATTTATCTGAAAAAGAAAAAGAACTTATTAAAGAATTGCAAAATCTAAGGTAATTATGGAAAGAAAAGATTTAATATCAATTCAGCAATTTTGCATACATTATAATATTCCATCTTCTTTTATCAATGCTTTGCAGGAGTATGAATTGGTCGAAATTATAGTTTCAAACGATACACATTACATCAAAACCACTCAAATAAGCCATTTGGAAAAGATCATGCGTTTGCATTTTGAATTAAACATAAATTTAGAAGGCGTAGATGTTATTTACAATTTATTAAAACGAATAGAGTACTTACAAAATGAAGTCACAACGCTCAAAAATCAATTAAGACGTTATGAAGATTTTTAAATTGATTTTAAAAATAATCATAAAAAAAGCGAGGCACGTTATAAGTGTCTCGCTTTTTCAACATATATAAATGGCACTTTTTTATCTATTATAGATAAAACGCTCGATTTGTCCTTCCGTATTGATTAACGTCATAGTTTGTACTTGATCTTCACCATACGTTTCAATGAAGTTTTGTAAAGCTTCCGCAGATGTCACTTTCATTCCATTCACTTTCAGTAAAATATAACCAGAAGTAATTCCAGATTTTTTGTACAATTCATTAGTGCCGTCCGTTACTTCCAAACCATATTCCAAATTATATTTAGAAGCAACTTCTGGATTTAAATCTTCCAGTTGCATATCTTTAAAATTTATCGAAGTAGGAACTTCTTTTTTCTTTAATTCTACCGGGAAAATTTTATAATCTTCATTACGTAATACTGTGACATTGACAATATCTCCTGGACGTTTGGAACTTAAATAGCCTGATAAATCTGCAAAATTGGAGATTTTTATTTCGCCTAGTTTTTTGATAATATCACCTTCTTGAATTCCAGCTTCAGCTGCACCAGATTCCGCAAAAACTTTTCCAACATAAAAACCTTCCGTTTCCTCAGTTTCTAACTTTTCAGCAATCATTGAATTTAATGAACTCCCAGAAACGCCCAACAATCCTTTCTGAACATCACCATATTCTAATAAATCGGTAACAATTTTTTGCGCAATATTGCTTGGTACGGCAAACGAATATCCAATATAAGAACCTGTTTGTGAAGTGATTGCTGTGTTAATTCCAATCAATTCGCCATTCGTATTCACCAACGCACCACCAGAATTTCCTGGATTTACCGCAGCGTCTGTTTGTATAAATGATTGACTCAAGTTATCGCCTTCGTTTAAGTCTCTTCCTTTGGCACTGATAATTCCCGCAGTAACGGTAGATGTCAGATTAAAAGGGTTTCCAACCGCCAAAACCCATTCGCCAATCTTCGCATTGTCCGAATCTCCAAAAGAAATATACGGCAATTCTTCATCGGCTTCAATCTTTAACAAAGCAATATCCATTTTTGGATCTGAGCCGATTAATGTTGCTATATAATTTTTATTATTGTTCAGCGTGACTTGAATTTCGTTTGAACCTTTAATCACGTGATTGTTGGTCACAATATGTCCGTCAGGCGTAATAATAACACCAGAACCTGTGCCAATTTGTGTTTGTTGTCTTGATTTTCCGTTGTACAAATCCCAAATACTTCTTGGACCAACGGTTGTAATTTTATTTTTAACGTGTACCACCGCATTTACGGTCTTTTCGGCAGCTACAGTAAAATCAATTCCAGAAGTGGCTGCATCTGTTGTGCTACTCTTTGTTGGATTGTTAATGAAGTTCGTAGGAATGTACGATGATTTCTCAAAAACTGAAGCTTGTTCAACTTTTTCAGGGGATTCTGAAAACAATTTATAAGCTCCGATACTGATAATGCCTGCTAAAACAGAAACGAAAAGTAAACTTGCAAATTTTTTCATATTTATTTTTGTTTTTATTAACTTTTTATGATTATGACGCTATTGTTTGTCGTTTTTTAACACTTAAAATTACATATTTATTGTAGTCAGATTTTAACTTTAACGACACTTTAACAACGTAGTTAAATCAATACTTTATTTGTACTTTTGTCGATAGCAAATAGAATAAATGATACTCTCTTTTTACAAATACCAAGGAACAGGCAACGATTTTGTGCTCATTGACAATCGACAGCAAGTATTTTCCAAAAATGATACCAAACTCGTTCACTTTTTGTGCGACCGAAAATTTGGCATTGGAGCGGACGGTTTGATTCTTTTAGAAAATGACGATGTGTACGATTTTAAAATGGTGTATTACAACTCTGATGGAAATGAAAGTACGATGTGTGGAAATGGTGGCAGATGTATGGTAGCTTTCGCGAATTTTCTCGGAGTTATTAAAGACGAAACTACTTTTATTGCCATAGATGGGAAACATTACGCAACAATTGAAGGTGAGGAAGTGCATTTGCAAATGCAAGATGTTTCCACAATTGAAGATCATGAAACGCATGTATTTTTAAATACAGGTTCACCACATCATGTCACTTTTTCAGAAAATATAAGTCAACTTGACATCAAAAGAGAAGGAGCAGCGATTCGGTATGGTGCGCCATATTTTGAAGAAGGAGCCAACGTAAACTTTGTAAAAAAGCTTTCGGATACTGAATTCAGAGTGCGAACCTATGAAAGAGGCGTGGAAGACGAAACACTTTCGTGTGGAACTGGCGTTACAGCAGTCGCACTGGCAATGCATCACTTGCAAGAAACCAAGGCGAACGAAGTCACATTGCAAGTAGAAGGTGGACATTTACAAGTATCTTTTGAGCGCGACGCCAAAACCTATACAAACATCTTCCTCAAAGGAAAAGCAACTCAAGTATTTAAAGGAGAAATAACATGCTAACACTTACAGGCGAAAAACTATACTTACGCGCACTAGAACCCGAAGATTTAGATTTTATCTACGACATAGAAAATGATGAATCTATCTGGGAAATTAGTGCGACACAAACACCATATTCTAGATTTTTAATCAAACAATATCTAGAAAATG
Source organism: Kordia sp. SMS9 (assembly GCF_003352465.1). Taxonomy (NCBI): domain Bacteria; kingdom Pseudomonadati; phylum Bacteroidota; class Flavobacteriia; order Flavobacteriales; family Flavobacteriaceae; genus Kordia; species Kordia sp. SMS9. Next base: position 3,637,154 of record NZ_CP031153.1, read on the forward strand.
CACACCAAGATATTTACGAAGCCAAACAACTGCGCTTGGTCATGGTGAGCAATAAAAAAGAAAGCATTGGCTTGATTGATTTGTTTGAATTTGATCCAAAAAACAAACGTGTAGGTGTCGGTTTGCTTATCGCGAAAAACGAATTCAGACACAAAGGATACGGAAAAGAAGCGCTGGAAATGGTGTGTAAATACGCATTCAAACACTTACAAGTACATCAGCTTTTCGCAAACATTGGGGAAGAAAACGAAGCCAGCATTCATCTCTTTGAAAGTATAGGTTTTCAAAAAATTGGTGTAAAAAAAGACTGGAATTATGTCAATGGCGCGTATAAAAATGAACTCTTGTACCAAAAACTGAGCTAATGTACATTCGAAAAATACTCATTGGAATTTTAATGTTGGGAATTTTGGGAGGTTGTTACTTTATGTATTCCATCTCGCAAACCATCTTTAAACCTATTACAGCTTTTAATAATGAAGAAGCCTATCTTTATATTCCGACTGGCGCAGATTTTAAGGATGTAAAAGAGGAAATTTTGCCTTTGCTCAACGATATGAATGCTTTTGAAACCTTAGCCAAAAAACTTGGATATACAAAACGCGTAAAAGGAGGAAAGTATGTCATCCAAAAAGGAATGAATAGCAATGATATAGTAAAGACGTTATTAGGAAAAAGTGAATTTGTTGCGGTTACATTACCTTCTGCAAAGGAAATTACTCCGATAAAAAAAATAGCGAGAATCATATCTGCTGAAATTGAAGCCACTGAAACGGAAGTATATAATGTTATTGTTGATACAATATATCCCGTAAGCAAAGGATTTAAGCTTTCAGAATTGCAATATATTTATGACTCAAATACATATATGGTGCCTTGGAACACTTCTGCGGAAGCGTTTAGAGACACCATTTATAATAGGTTCGACAAGAAAAAAGCAAACGAGTAAATGAAAATATTCCCCAAAATCCTTTTTATGCTCTGTTTTGTAAATGTGGTTTCTGCACAACTCACGCCACCCGATTTTTTCAAAGCATCTGATACCTTACACAAACCGCGACGCAATTTTGTAGCCATTACAGAAGCTTCACTCGCCACAGCAACCTTGATTGGTTTGGACAGAATTTGGTATGCCGATTTCCCGCGATCTTCCTTTCAATTCATCAATGATAACAACGAATGGCTGCAAATGGACAAAGCCGGGCATGTATTTGCGTCATATTACATTGGCAATATTGGTGCAGATGTCTTGGACTGGGCAGGCGTTTCCAAAAAAAATCAGCTCATTTATGGTGCTACACTCGGATTTAGCTTTTTAACTGCCGTAGAAGTCATGGATGGCTTTTCAGCAGAATGGGGAGCTTCTTGGGGAGATGTGCTCGCTAACGGACTTGGAACAGGCTTATTCGTTGGGCAAGAATTATTATGGAACGAACAACGCATCAAATTAAAATACTCTTTTCATCGCACACGCTTTGCCGAAGTACGCCCAAATAAGCTTGGAAGCGGATTTTTAGAAGAAAGCTTAAAAGATTACAACGGACAAACTTATTGGTTGAGTGCGAACGTGCATTCATTCTTTAAACAATCTAAAATACCAAAATGGCTCAACGTCGCTTTTGGCTATGGTGCCGAAGGATTGGTGGCTGGAACTCCAGAAACACAACGCGAAATTTTACCACAACTAAAACGTTTTCGGCAGTTTTATCTGAGTCTTGATGTCGATTTGACAAAAATTGAGACAAAATCGAAGTTTCTAAAGAGTATTTTTAGCGTGATTAACTTTATTAAAATTCCTGCTCCAACATTGGAAATCAATAGTTTAGGAAAAATGAAGTTTCATTACAGCTACTTTTAACACGCTTTTAACAAAAATATTTGGTTTTTAAAAAATGTGTCGTATATTTGCACGCTGAAATTTCAAGCTTAATTCTCGAATTAGTCAGTCTTGAAGAAATCAATTTTTATGGTAAAAAAAGCAATAAAATTTTCAATTTTAGTAGCTGTTTTGACATTTGTAAGTTTAGGTTTCACTTCAAAAAAAGAAGCCAACGTTCTTAAAAATAATAAAAAAAATACGTCATCTGAACTGTTTACAGTAAACCCCATAGATGACAACTACTTCGGGAAAGCGCCAATTCCATTTACAGGACAAAGTTATTTGGGCTTCAAAGAAGCAGTAGGATTTAAAGAATCTCAGGGAAATTACTTTGTGGTAAATACCTTAGGTTATCTCGGAAAGTATCAATTTGGAAAAGGAACATTAGAAATGATCGGCATTTATAATCCGCAAGCATTCTTAAAAAATCCAAAATTACAAGAGAAAGCCTTTGAAGCAAATGCCTCAAGAAATAAGTGGATTCTTAGAAAAGACATTCAACGCTCCGTTGGGAAGCGAATCAACGGTGTAGTAGTGACCGAGTCAGGAATTTTGGCTGCGGCACACTTAGCTGGCCCAGGAAGCGTAAAGAAGTACTTGAGAAGCGGAGGAAGACAAGGTTTTTCTGACGCGTATGGAACGACGGTAAAATATTATATGAAGCGATTTGCTGGATATGATGTTTCATCGATCAAAGCCGACAAAAAAGCAAAAGCAAGAGTGTAACAACTCAAATTGGTTAACATTATATGAAAAACCTCAGTGTGGAAACATGCTGAGGTTTTTTTGGTTTTAGGTCGCTGTAATTTTGGGTTTTAGGTGTTGGTTAAGATTAGCGCATGCAATGTATATTCAAGCTATTAGTGTCTAACAGCGCAGCAGTCTAAGAAGTTTCAGCTTTAGCAAGAACAAGTCTAAAAGCGCGTAGCGCAGTCTAAAAGCAAAGCGTTCTAGCATCTAACAGCGGAGCGGTCTAATATCTAACAGCGATCTAACATCTAATAGCGAAATTCTATTTATCAATCACAAACATCGTAGGCCTTTTATGTAAACTTACGGATGTTTTTTTCCATTCGTTAATTGTCAATGTTTTGATGTATTCTGTAGCTAAAGTAATGTCACAAGCAACGCACAAACGGGTATTTCCTGAAAGCGTGGATGTCAAATCTGCCATGAGTTTGTCATTTCGGTAGGGCGTTTCAATAAACGCTTGTGATTGATCTAAATCTTTTGCACGTTTTTCCAATTGTTTGATGGCGCGTTTGCGTTCGTCTTTGTCAATCGGTAAATAGCCATTAAACGCAAAGTTTTGTCCGTTCATGCCCGAAGCCATCATTGCCATTAATATGGAAGATGGACCTACCAATGGAACCACACGAATTCCTCGTTCATGTGCTATTTTTACGATCTCTGAACCTGGATCGGCAACACCAGGACAACCCGCTTCTGAAAGTAATCCTACATTTTTTCCTTGATGAATGGCTTCTAAAAACGCAGGCAACTCTTGATCTTGTGTGTATTTATTCAACACATACAATTCTAAAAGTGGTTGTACTTTTTTTGGAGTAATTTTTTTAATGAAGCGACGTGCCGATTTTTCATTCTCAACAATGAAATGATTGGTTGCTTCAATGACTTTTTTTACAGATAAAGGCAATACTTCTAAAGGTTCATTATCGCCTAAAGTTGTAGGAATCAAATATAAAATTCCGTTTGGAGCTTGCATAGAGTGGAAGTTTGATTACAAATAAAACTAATTTTTGACGAATTTATGATAGGAAACGGCATCATTATTTGAAATTAGTTGCACAACATACATTCCTTTTGCCAATTGATTTGTGGTAATTTTTTGATTTTCAGTCAAAATTGTGGTTGTTGAGATGAAGCTTCCATCAAGAGAAAATATCATGACTTCTTTAATTTGAGAAGCTGCGTTTTGATTGCGAATCTGAAAATAGTCGCTTACAGGATTTGGATACAATTGATAGTTGGTCTCCAAAGAATTTTCAGCAATGCTCAACGTTGGATCGTATACTTGATATATAACGCCATCGGATAATCCTGCGGCATACATTTCTTTGTTCATATCTTCTCCAAACGTAGAAAGGTTTGCATTAAAGCCAATATGATTCATGTTCATGTTCCATCCATTGCCCATGATAGATGGCTCTAAAGTACCGACTTCATTACTGCAATAATCTGCGAAAATATACCAGCCTTGTATGTTTGGGTACATGCTTCCTCTGTAAACATAACCACCTGTAATGGCGCAACGAAAAGGCGTGCCGCCGTAATTATATTCGCTTACGGGAAATGCAATGGTGGCGATAGGTGGACAACCAGAAGTGTCGAATATAGCGTTTCCTTCATAACATTTCCAACCAAAATTATAACCAGCATTTACTATCGGAACATTGTTGATTTCTTCTCTGTTGCTTTGTCCCACATCACCAATCCACAATTCGCCATTGTCACTGTCAAAGGACATTTTCCAAGGATTTCGAAGTCCATACGACCAAATTTCATCCAAACCTGCGTTACTTCCCACAAACGGATTGCTTGGAGGAATTGTATAGCCAGTTGCGCCGCTTACATCAATGCGTAAAATTTTTCCTAGAAGTGATTGTAGGTTTTGCGCAAAATTTTGTGGATCGCCCGCGCTTCCGCCATCACCGATTGCAATGTATAAAAAGCCATCGTTTCCAAATGCCATACAACCGCCGTTGTGGTTGATGTATGGTTGTGAAATCGTTAATAAAATTTCTTCAGAGGTATCATCAGCAATGTTTGGATTGGCAGAAGTCGTAAACCGTGCAATGACCGTATCGCCGCTATTGTTGATGTAATTTACATAAAAACGGTTGTTTATAGTGTAATTTGGATCAAATGCCAAACCGAGCAAACCTTGTTCATTTCCGGTAGAACGAACACGTGCATCAATATCTAAAAAAGGTGTTGCGTTTGTAGTTCCATCAGGATTTAAAATTTTAATAATACCATCTTGTTCTACGATGAATAATCGTGAATCATTGGCATGTTTGATATCGACAGGTCTTGTGAATCCGTTAGCAAAAGGATTTAATAGCACTCCTTGAGCGCACATTAATATTGGAAATACCAATGCTAATAATAGGTGTATTTTTCTTTTCATGGCAAAGTAGGTTGGTAATTTTTATAGAAAGATACAAAAATTAGGAACTACTTTTGTTTGTAGATGATTTATGAAATTTTCTCAGCGAAAATGCTGCAAGCTTCTTCTAACATTCGATACACGTTCTCAAATCCTTGATCGCCGCCGTAATATGGATCGGGAACTTCAGCATTTGAGTTTGGTGTAATTTGGTTGAGAATCATGTGTATTTTTGCTTGATCTGTTTCCATTTCCGCCAAAGCGAGGATGTTATCATAGTTCGATTGATCCATCGCAAAGATGTAATCAAACGTTTGAAAATCGCTTTTAACGAACTTTCTCGATCGTTGGTAGGTAATGTCTAGTCCATATTGTTTCGCGATCGCAATTGAGCGTTTGTCTGGAAGTGCGCCAACATGATATCCTGCGGTTCCAGCGGAATCGACTTCAAACTTCGTAGGATCGAGTTTAGACGCTAAAATTCCTTCCGCTAAAGGAGATCGACAAATATTCCCTAAGCATACCATTAAAATTTTAGTCTTCATTTGGTGGAGTTTACAACGAAAGTTTCTTCGTTAAGTCTTCTACGTACTTGCGAAATTGCTTGTCTGTAGACGATAAATTATCAACCGTTTTGCAAGCGTGTAATACTGTCGCGTGATCGCGCTTTCCAATTTGAGAACCAATACTTGCTAAGGAAGCTTTGGTGAATTTTTTTGCAAAAAACATGGCTAATTGTCTCGCTTGTACAATATGACGTTTGCGTGTTTTTGATTGTAAGGTAGAAACATCCATCTGGAAATAGTCAGATACTACTTTTTGGATATAATCTATAGAAACTTCACGTTTTGTATTCTTGACGAATTTTTCAACAACTTGTTTCGCCAAATCAATCGTCACTTCTTTTTTATTGAAAGAAGATTGCGCAATCAATGAAATGATGGCACCTTCTAACTCACGCACATTCGATTTGATGTTTTTGGCAACATATTCAATAATGTCGTTTGGCATTTCCACGCCATCGCGATATAATTTATTTTTTACGATAGAAACACGTGTTTCAAAATCGGGTGTTTGCAATTCGGCAGAAAGTCCCCATTTAAAACGAGATAATAAGCGTTGCTCAATATCTTGCATGTCTACAGGAGCTTTGTCAGACGTTAAAATCACTTGCTTTCCATTTTGGTGTAAGTGATTGAAAATGTGAAAGAATACATCTTGCGTTCCAGATTTCCCAGAGAAGAATTGTACATCATCAATGATTAGTACATCAATCAACTGATAAAAGTGGATAAAATCGTTTCGTGTATTCTTTTTTACAGACTCTATATATTGTTGTGTAAATTTCTCTGCAGAAATGTACAACACCGTTTTTTCTGGATATTTATCTTTGATTTCGACACCAATTGCATGCGCAATGTGAGTTTTTCCTAAACCAACACCACCAAAAATTAAGAGTGGATTAAAAGAAGTTCCACCAGGTTTGTTGGCAACTGCCATTCCTGCAGAACGCGCTAGACGATTGGAATCTCCTTCTAGGAAATTATCAAAATTATAATTTGGATTTAACTGAGATTCAATCTTTACATTTCTGATGCCAGGAATGATGAATGGATTTTTCAGTTCAGGACTTTTATTTTTGATAGGAACATCAATTTCTTGTGCTTTCACATTGCTTCTATTGGCACTTGGAATTTTTTCTGTGAATGGCTTTTTATTGCCATAGGTATTTTCCATTTTAATGATATACACTAATCGTGCATTATTCCCCAATTCTTTCACTAAAGCTACTTTTAATAACTTCACATAATGCTCTTCAAGCCACTCATAAAAAAACTTACTGGGAACTTGAATGCTTAACGCTTTATTTGTTAACTTTACAGGCTTTATAGGCTCAAACCAAGTCTTATATGCTTGCGGTTGAATGTTGTCCTTTATGAAAGACAGACAGTTATCCCATACTGATTGCGCAGTTACATTCATTTATTGTCGTTAAAAGTGTTATTCTTAGGTTAGGAAAAAAAAAGAAAATTCGGGGTTTTCTCCTTTTATTTTTAGCGTGAACAAATATGTGAAAAAAAAAGTGAAAAAAAAATTTGAACGCTATTGAATTTGTTAAATTTTTTTCGCATGCTTGGAAACAATTTCTTTACAATTCATTAACATTACTAAATATATAAAAAACTTTGAGAAGTCACGAAATAAAAACAAGAATTCGCTATGCTGAAACCGATCAAATGGGTGTTGTATATCATGGTAACTATGTGCAATTCATGGAAATGGGGAGAACTGAATGGTTGCGCACACTAGGAATCTCATATAAAGAGATGGAGGAAATGGGCGTCATGCTTCCTGTAATTTCTATTCAGATCAATTATAAAAAGTCTGCGTATTATGACGAGGTGTTGACGGTAAAAACCACACTTAAAAAATTGCCGTCGGTTAAGATCGAATTTGACTACATAATTTTGAACGAAAGTAAGGAAATTATTACAGAAGCGAATGCGGTTTTGGCATTCATAAATATGGAGACTAAAAGACCTATGAAATGTCCTGCGCATTTGATCGAAAAATTATCGACGATTGACTTTAATGCATCCTAAATTTTATCAAATTTTTCAAATCGTGATTCAAAAACTAAAAAATACCTCGTTAGCTTTTACTATACAATTCTACATTTAATATTAGCATAAAATAAGTTTACAAATTTGTAAACATTTGGTTAAAAATTACCAAAATCGGAAATAAATTCGTAAATTTATGGTCATAACTGAAATAATAACGGGGAAAAAGCATCGTGTTCAAATAACACCTATCATTCATGACGATTATCGTACCATAACTAAAGCGCGTTACTTTTTCAATTGGAAACAAGAAAAGAACTTTGAAGTCTATAAATTATGTACCGTAACTTCAAATGATATCTTAGGTTTGATTTCCTTAGAACGAATTCCAAGTGAATGGCGTGTGCATATTCGATTGCTTACTGTTTCTGTTGAAAACTGTGGGAAAAAGAAGAAATTTGGTCAAATTGCAGGAAACTTGCTCACATTTGCAGCAAAAATAGCCATCTTAGAATATGCTGAACTTGCTTGCGTTTCTTTGCGTCCGAAAACAGAAATCGCGCAACATTATATTAACAGTTATAATATGACGTCAACTGGGCTTACACTCAGTATTGAAATGCCAGAAATTATACATTTGATAAACCGATTTGATCATGACTAAAGAAAAAAATTATACAGATCCAGAATTTGGCGTTGACAGTCGTTATGCGTCTGAACAAGAATACCAATCAGAAGCAACTGCCTTGATGGAAGCGCGTTTGCAACGTATGAAAGGTTTGTCTAAAGACCAAATCATTCGTGCCAAGTTGTTGCAATTAAAGTTGAAAATGCAAGAATTCATTAAGCAACCTGTATACGAGCAGCGTACTTATTTTTCTGATTTTTTACAATTATATGTAGATGCAATTTATTCCAAACGTGCTATTTTTGCAAAAGACATTGGCATTACGTCTGTTCAATTGAGCCAAATTATAAACAATCATCGTGCGCCACAAGATGATTTTATTTTAAAGTTAATGATACATTCTGAAATGATTTATAAAGATGTAAGTTCATTTCCCAAAGAACTCTGGTATCAAGTGTATTTTCATGAAAAGTTGTGCAATACCTTGTCTACACAACAAGAATGGAAATCGAAATTGGAGCAAGAAGTTTGTGTGAGTGAGCCGATTGTGAAGTATAGGAAAGGAAAGAAGTGATTTTTTTTATTAGTTGAATTTATAGAACAGACTTATCATGGGAATGTATATTTTATTATTTATAATTTTTATCTCTGCCGTTTTTTTAGAAAGAATCAAGCACCATTATACACACAACAAACAAGGTTGGAAAGTACAAAAGATCAGTTACAAACAAATAGATTATTCAGAAAAAATTAATGAAAAATGGCAAACGATTAAAATTGATGCTAACATTACTATTGGCACTTTTGAACCATTTTTTAAAAGTAAAGAAGCTTGGAAGTCATATCCCAACTGGGCACAAAATCGCTCTTTAATTATAGAACGTGTAACTAAAAAGTTTCCATTGAAAGATGAAATACGATTAATTGGTGCTGATGATGATATATGAATAAAGCTAAATTGAGTTTTATTCAATTTCCTCAATCGAAATTTCATACAAATTCTCAAATAACTCAAAAATCTGTTGGGCATCTTTTTTACGCACCGAAATGGTAATTCTGCAATCCATTTCTAATTTTTGTGAAATGATAGTTAAGTTTCGCTCTTTGATGACACGCATGACTTTGTTCATGTTTTTATAATCAAACACAAGCAAATACTCTACATTGATGGTTTTTTCAAGAATTTCAGAAGCTTCTAGCGCTAGTTGCGCGCCAGTTCTGTATGCATTGATCAATCCGCCGACACCTAGTTTCGTACCTCCAAAATAACGAACCACGACAATGAGAATATTGGTGACTTCAAACGACTGAATTTGTCCATAAATCGGCATGCCAGCACTGTTAGAAGGTTCGCCATCGTCGTTGGCACGAAAACGAAACGGTTCACTTTTTCCCAATTGCCACGCATAACACCAATGTCGCGCCGAATGGTGACTTTTCTTCAACGCTTCCAACTGTTGCTTAATGTCGTCTTCATTGGAAACCGGAAACGCATAGCCGAAAAATTTACTATTTCGATCTTTAAACAACACTTCTTCCGAAGGTTTGTCAATGGTTTTGTAGGTGTCTTTCATTTCCAAAGTTGAGATATTTTAAAAAGTTTACACCGAAACCGCAATCATCGCAATACTAACAATCGCAATGCCAATGCCGATCCAATTTTTGGTGATGAGTTTTTCTTTAAATAAGATAATTCCAAAGATAGTCGATAACATCACAATTGCGACATTGTTTATGGGAAATACGGTTGAACTATCGCCCAAGTTTTCAGGTCTGAGTGCTTTTAATAAAAATATAATCGAATAGAAATTTGGGATTCCAAGTGCAATGCCTCCCAAAATGGTTTTACCTGTAATTTTTAAGTTTCCACGAATAATTGCTACTACAATTCCAATGATAAACGCACAACCAAAAACTGTCGATGAAAAGATAGGAACTTCCCCTGCGGCCAAATATTTGGTTTCTATATATTTGATCGCAGTATCAATAACGCCAGAGCCTAAAAAGAGTAGGATAGGGAAGAGCAACTTTTTACGTTCAAAGGTATTGCCATCGTTTTTAACAGTGGTTAAATAGACCGCTAACAACGCCAAAAGAATACCCGAAATTTTTAGCAAACTCAATTTTTCTTGATACACGATCACTGCAAAAACGACAGGAATCACCACCGACATTTTACTTGCCACAGAAGCTACCGAAAGTCCGTTGCGTTGCGCTGTGGTTGCCATTACTATAAAAATTGCAATGAATAAAAACCCTAAAATTACGGAACCGAGAATCCACGGGCGTTGTGTAATTTCGGTAACAGTCATTCCGTTTCTGTAAAAGAAAAATCCGCAACAAAAAGCCGTTAAATAATTGACAACAATCGCTTGAAAGGTGTTGATTTGAAATTTGTCAAACAGTTTAAAAATGACAAATAACGAACTCGAAATGCAGACACTTAGGATGAGGTATATCAAAATAATGATTGTTTGTGTGTGAATATATCAACAATATCTTCTTTGCCAGGGATCAAATTCCAAACGTGAATTCCGAGCGTTGCCGCTGCATCTGTATTTTCTTTGGTATCGTCAATAAAAATAGTTTCTTCGGGTTTTAAATTGTTTTCATTCAACACAAATTCGTAAATGTCCACGTTAGGTTTTCGAAAATGAATTTCGTGCGATAAATAGAATTGTTCAAAACAATTTTTAAACTCATTATACAACTCCATCCCCCAATCTTCTTGAATCCACGAAATGTGCAAATCGTTTGTGTTGCTTAATATAAAAAGGCGATAGTTGTTGTCTTTTGCTAATTTTTGAATGAACTCCATACGATGTTTTGGAAAGTCTTTTAAAATCGCATTCCACGCATCAATTAAATCTTTTTTGGTAGTTTCCGGAAATTGTGCGTGATAAAAATTTACAAATTCTTCTGTTGAAATTAATCCTTTTTCATACGCTTGATTTTTTTCCATCATTTCGGTTGTGAAATCGTCAATGCCTAACTTGTCCAACTCGCGCTGTGTGGCAGGTTTGTCCAAATTGATAAAGATATCGCCGTAATCGAAAATTATATTTTTAATCATTCGTGTAAATGTCTAATGAATTGTCTAAAATTGTGGTGTTGGATTGTAACTTTCCTTGTAAAATAGGCACTTCAATTCCTTTTTCGAAAGAAATATTTCCTGTAAATACACGCGCTTCATCCCACAAATTGGCATCAATAAAAGTTTGCAACGTTTGTTTGCCGCCTTCAATAATTACAGATTGTAACTCGTTATTGTATAACACGTTACAGATTTGTTGTGCCAGGTTTTGAGAGAAATCAATCGTTTCAAAAAGCACATTTTCTGTAGAAGCTTTCGTTTGTTCCGTCAATACAATCGTTTTTACTAATGGATCAAACAGTGCATAACTTTCAGGAATTCGCAAACTTCTGTCCAACACAATTCGCACAGGATTGTTGCCAAACCAATCGCGTGTATTTAATTTCGGATTGTCTGTAATTGCCGTATTTGTTCCCACCAAAATTGCCGTTTCTTCACTGCGCCATTTATGAACCAACTGACGCGCATAAGTATTGGTAATCCAATTGGGTTGTACCGGATCGTTTTCATGGCGAATTTTATCCATAAAACCATCTTGTGTTTGCGCCCATTTCAAAATAATGTATGGACGTTTGTGCTGATGAAAGGTGAAAAATCGTTTGTTGGAAGCGATGCATTCATCTCTTAATACACCCAAAGTGACTTCACAACCTGCATCTTTTAGCTTTTCAATACCTTTTCCTGCCACTTTTGCAAACGGATCTATCGTGCCAATCACCACTTTTGGAATTTGATGCTTGATGATTAAATTGCTACATGGAGGCGTTTTCCCAAAATGACTGCACGGTTCTAACGAAACATAAATAGTAGCTTCTTTTAATAAGGATTTGTCTTTAACAGAAGCAACCGCGTTCACTTCGGCATGATTTCCGCCGTATGCACTTGTATATCCTTCGCCAATAATCGTTTCATTGTGCACAATTACAGCGCCCACGGAAGGGTTGGGCATGGCAGCCGATACACCATTCGCAGCCAACTGCAAACAACGTTTCATATAGGTTTTGTGCGTGTTTGTCATTAGATTTTAATTTTCACTTCTTGCGTTGTATTTACTTCATAATCATACGAAAACCCTAATTTTGTATAGGTAATAATTCCTTTGTATTGTACGTTTATTTTTTTGTTGAGAATGCTATTTAAAATGCCGCCCAACACTCCATTTTCGTTGTTGTCAAATACTTTTTTGGTAGGAATTACTACTTTAAGTGGAATCGTAAATTCTTCACCCGCAGGCACTTCAAACAGTTCTGAACTCATCTGCGCCACTTTTACATTGTTGATCAATATGTCGATGTTTTTGCTTTCCAAACTTCCGCCAATATCATTTTTATTGATGAAGAAAGCATCTGCCGTCAACACAATATTTTCTAACGTAGAAGAGACTACTTTCATGTTATCTACTTTTACAAATAATGGTTTTTCACGTACGTTACAACTGATAATCAGTAGCAACATTGGAATGATGATGCGTTTTTTCATGTTTTATTTTGTAAAATTTAATACGTTATTACGAGCGATAGCGCGGTAATCTGCTTATTAAGAAGCAGATTCCTGCAAGTTTATAAATAATACTTTCGTACGAATTTATAAACGTTCGCAATGGCTTTTCAAAAACATAAACAAGGTTGTAATTTCAATCTAAAACAACTAGAAATTCACAACCAAATTTAGTATCTTCACAGCATCGCAAAACTACACAATTTCTATTTGAAGCGAATACAAAATGAGTCAAGAATTCTATCAAGATCAAACTTTTACACAAATTGATTATACACAACAAACATTTCCGAAGGGCGAATACGACCATTGCACGTTTGTCAATTGCAAATTTGAAAATGTAGATATGGCAGCAATGACGTTTTTAGAATGTACGTTTGACACCTGCGATGTAACCAATGCAAAAGTGAAAAGCACCTCGTTCAACGTAGTCGATTTTGTGAATAGTAAGTTGTTAGGTGTAAATTTTAGTGTGTGCAAAGATTTTATGTTGTCGCTCACGTTTAAAGAATGCAATTTGGAATTGGCGTCCTTTGCGGAATTGAATTTGAAAGAAATCACATTTAGCGGAAGCAATTTGCAAAAAGTAGACTTTACTTCGACGAATTTGGAAAGTGCTACATTTGATGATTGCGATGTAAAAGGAGCTATTTTTGAGCAAACCAATTTGCAAAAAGCAGATTTTACGTCAGCACGTAATTACACGATTGATCCGACACAGAATCGGCTTAAAAAAGCGAAATTCTCCCGTTCGGAAGTTCATGGTTTGCTGGCGAAGTTTGATGTTACGATAGTTTAGGAGTGATGAGTTATGGGGTAGGAGTTTTTTAATTTTTAATTATAAAAAATGAACATCAGAAAAATACAACCAGAAGACAATGCAGCAATGGCAGCCTGCATTCGCTTGGTGATTCCGGAGTTTGACATGCCAAAAGTGGGCACAGCGTACGAAGATCCCGAAACGGATGTCATGTTTGAATCCTATCAAGGCGAACGCGAAGTTTATTATGTAATTGAAGAAGATGGAGAAGTGCTTGGCGGCGGTGGAATAAAGCAGTTACGTGACAATCCTCCGCATGTGTGTGAGTTACAGAAAATGTATTTTTTTCCGAAAACCCGAGGAAAAGGCTACGGAAAAATCTTGTTTGCCAAATGTTTGGAAGCAGCAAAAGAATTTGGATACTCGCAGTGTTACTTAGAATCGTCCCCAAAATTTAAAGCTGCCATTCACATTTATGAACTTTTCGGATTTAAGCATTTGGACAAACCCTTAGGTGCGACAGGACATTATTCTTGCGATGTGTGGATGTTGAAAGATTTATAGAATTAGGTCTTTGAACGCTTTGCTTTTAGGTCTTGGGTTGCTTGTATTTCCTTGAATACTATTGGCCCTTCGACAAGTTTAGCGTGAACGATATTTAGAATATTATATTTTAAATAAAAAAGATAAATTATTTTTGCGAACAGCGAACAGTTGGTTAAATTTTTAACGTCTTATTTTTAGTTATTTACAAAATAAGGAGTCCGAGAAAGTGTTGATTTCCATGCTTTTTGGTACTCTGAAACGGTACTCTTTTGACACTTTAAAATCAATATATTTTCGATTGATTTTTAGCTTTTTATCTATCGCTAAAAAAGTATCAGTTTTTCTCATGTAATTTAAACAAAAATACACGAAAAAATGGTACGTAAAGAGCAAACAAAAAGAAAGACAATTTTAGACAAACTAGATTTGGATACGATTCCTAAATCTACTAAACCACTCATTGATACAAAAAAGTATTGAAACACCCTGCGACTAAAGTAGTTATTTGTGGTGTGGCAATTTATGGAATCCTTAAAGTTTCAAAATACTTTAATAATGATTATGCAGAACTTATTCGAGCATCAAAGAACTTGAGTAATGCTCGTAAATAGTAATGAATTTAATTAAAATATAACCTACATGAAAAATTAGGTGTCATACCTAATGAAAAACGCCGTATATCAGAAACAGTATCTTGAGGATTAATTCGGTAATATTTTTCTATTTGGTTGTTCGTGTTTAGTACATTCCAGAGGGCAAATGCAAAATCTAATCGCATCTTTTCTGATAATTGGTAAGCATATTTAGCTGAAAAGTCCAATCGAAGGTACTCTTCCAATCGTGAAGAGTTTACTTTCTCATAGTTGATTTCTCCATTGGAAGTTTCATTACCAGCAACAGGCATTGTCATAGGTTTGCCTGTTCTCCAATTTAATCCTAAACCTAATTTTAAAGAATTGTAAGAATAGGTAATCCCCGAAGTTATTGCATGTGTTATGTCATAATTGCTCACAAACGGATTGGCTTCTAATGAATTGAATGTATATTCATTGTTCATATATGAATAACTAAGCCACATATTTAGACGATCAAGTCGTTTTCTGAGCAGCACATCAATTCCATAAACGCTATACTGCCCATTTGCTTTTGTAAATTCATATTGATTTTGAAAACCCTGACTTTGTGTTGTAATTCCGTCAACTTCTTTAAAATATGCTTCTGCACTTGCCAACCAATTGTTTTTTTGATAATTGAGTCCAACAGACATTTGCCTGCTGGTAAGCACAGGAATATCGTTATCATTCGATAATTGCCAACGTCTTTTTTCAATTCCTAAAAAATCATTTTGAAAGTTGATAATTTGTGACGTGTTTTGGTGCTTAAATTCTGCTTGTGCCTCAACGATAAAATCATTCAAAAACGTATGACTCAAACTAAATCTAGGTTCAATGATGTGTTTTTGAAACTTATCAAGATAGTTATAACGTCCTCCCAAACTGATTTGTGTGTTTTTGTCATTTGAACTGTAGTTAATTCCTGTAAAGAAAGCATGCGTGCGTAACACTTCAGAAATTAACAAACGAATTAAAGGAATATCAATGTCGTCTAAATTAGTTACTTCGGTTTCTACAAAATGATATCCCGCAGTAATGGTAAAGTTGTCATTATACAGATAATTCAATTTTAATTTTGCACTGGTTTCTGAAACTTTATTTTCTTGTAAAAACCGTTGCGCATCTAAAACATTGGCATTGATGGCTTTTAACTTATAGTCTGTTTCATAAATTTCAAGCGTTGTAAACAATTTATCTCTCCAATTATTTTTAAAATACAATCCTGCTGCAAAACTATTTTGTTGTAAGTTACTTTCTCTGGAATCTTCTACAGTATCCGTTGACAATGTTTCGGTAAAACGCAATGTATTAGACACAAAAATTCCATTCAATCGCAATTCATTACGATCGTCTATGTTATATAACCAACGAAAAGAAGTGTCAAAAAAATCAAAGCTTTTGTCAGAATTGATAATATTTTCTTGATTCTCTTGAACTTCTGTATCCTGCTCTATTTGCTCAAAATAGGCATTATATGCAGGCGTTTCTATCAGGTCATTAATTGATTTCCTCGCCGCAATTTGTATGGATGATTTTTTACCAAGTGGTGTGTCAAAGAATATATTGGCATCGGTAAAATTTACTCCAACACTTCCTTTAAAAGTTGTTGAAATGTTTTTAGCCGTTTCCATAGCTATTGTTCCTGAAACACCATCAGTTTCGCTCGTATCTGTACCATTTTTTAATAATTGAACGTTTTGGGTAATTTGAGGATTGTACATCGAAATCAATCCAAAAAAATGTCCTGATTGATACATTTTAATACCATCCCATTTGATTAGATTTTGATCGTGAGTGCCGCCACGTATATTTAGGTTTGAAACAGTTTCATTGGTGCTTTGAATACCTGGGAAAGCCTGAACAGCTTGCAAGACATCATTTTCTATCATTCCTGGCAACATGTCAAAATTTTTAAAATTTAAAGTGAATGAGCCATTGCTAAGTTTGCTAATTCCTGATGCGATGTAGTTGGAGATAATGACACTTGAAAGTGATTCGGTTTGTTGTATAAGATATACGCTTCCGCATCCTTTTTCGGTAAAGTTTTCACTAATACGTTGCACGGTTTTATAAGATATGTGACGTATGGTGATGATTTCTTTTGGAGAAGAAATTTGCAAGCGAAAAAAACCATTTTCATCACTTGTTGTAGCGTTTGTTATGCCTTGAACGGTCGCTGCTTCAATAGGAGCATTTGTGTCATTATTTTTTAAAAAACCACAAACGATTACTCCTTTTTTTAACTTTACAATAATGAACCGACTGTCAATTTTTTGAAATGTAAACTTTGTTTCTCTTTCGAGCTGAAGTAATATTTTGGAAAGTGATGTTGAAAAATCGGGCGTCGTTACACTTACTTCTTTGAGTTGTTCTTGTGAATAATTAAATTCGACTTGAAACTCTTTCTTCACATTTTCTAAAACTGCAATTAAAGACTCTTTGTCAGTACTTGAAATTCGATTTTGTCCAAAACTACAAGTAGTAAGGAGCAAAACCATGAAAATTACATATATGTTATTGGTTAACTTCATATACGATTACACTTTTTTTGGCACTCATTTCAAAGCGTAAATTCATAGGTTCGGTAACTGATCGCAAGGCTTTTTGCAGATCATCATGCTGAAAACCTCCTGTAAAGCGTTGATCATTGTTAATGTTTTCTGTGGAAATGTTTACATCAAATTGACGCGCTATCTCGTCAAACACTTCTTGGATCGGAACTGCCGAAAATGAACTTAGATTTTGCGTCCAATACGGTTTTGTATTGTTCAGTTTTCGTTCTGTCAATTCATTATTTAAGATCACAAATTGATCGCCTTGTTTCAAAATACGTTGACGCGTTCCTGCTAAAACTTTAACAACACCTTCATAACATGTTACCTCAAAATAGTTCGTTCGTTTTTTTACATTGAATTGCGTTCCTACAACACGAACTGTGTCTTTTTCAGCAATCACATCAAATGTTTCTCCTTTGGCAACTTTAAAAAAAGCTTCTCCATTTAGTTGTATCATTCGCTCATTGCTCCAATTCTTTTTATCATACGTAATTGACGATTCAGCGTTGAGCACAATTTCGGAAGCATCCGGTAATACAATGTTCGTTTTTTCGCTCGCCGTGGTGGTGATAGTCGTTAAGGAATCATTCAAAAAGAAAAGATAGAATCCCACAAAAACCACAAATACAGCTGCAATTTTCATCAATGGCATCCATACTTTTGAAAAACCTCTTTTTTGCGATTGCGCAACTAATTTTTTCGCTTTAAACGTTTCATAATCATCAACCGTGTGAAAGTTTGACGCTTTAAATCGTTGCGCATTTTTGATGATGGACTGATAATATTCAAAATCAGCACTTTGTTCAAAATCCTTCAATTCAGATTCTGAAAGCTCGCCATTCAGCCATTTTTGTATCAAATTATCATTGTCCATTTCTAGTACATTTTATATATAACAACTCATGGTTAAAAATCCCTGATTATTTTAAATTAAATCCTTCTAATTGTTCTTTTAGTATCATAAAAGCTCTGTGAACTCTATATTCTACTACTTTTACAGTAACTCCTAGCATGGCTGCAATTTCTTTTTGTTTTTTGTTTTCTGCCTTACTTAATAAAAAAGCGACACGGTATTCCTCTTTCATATCCTCTAAAATAGCATTGTATTTTTGTAAAAACTCTGCTTCTTGCATAATAAACTCTGGACTTTCGTGGGTATGCGTTTTGGTATTCGCTTTTTGATAATTGAGTTTTACCTTTTCATGTTTCAATTGATTCAATACCATATTATTTGCTACTGTAAACAGAAAAGATTTAGCTTTTGCGGGCGAAACTGTATTACAATTGTTCCAAAGTTTTAAAAAAGCTTCTTGCGTAGTATCATTCGGATTGCACGTACTTCCATACTTATAGTATAAAAAATCGTGTATACTTTTGGAAAGCTTTCGATAGAGGCTTTCAAAAATACGTTCTTCACAAACCGTTGTTTCTAGTTCTTTTTTCACAAAAAAAATATTGAAATCAAGATAGGTAAAAAATTTTTAAAAAAAGTCAGGGATTTTAATTTCGTGGTTGTTGTATAGTAAAAGAAGGAAAAAATAAAATCCCAAATAATTATGAAAACACTCACACAACTTTTAACAACCGCTTTATTTTTAGCGCTTGTGTTTACTTCCTGTAGAACAGAAGACATGGAAGTTATTGAAGCGCCGCAGGAACAAACATTAGATATCAACTCACCTGTAAAAACGTTGATGCAACGAACTGCAACTAATGATGGTTCTTTTGATAATATCATTGATAATGCAAACTGTATTTCTGTTCAATTGCCAGTTACAGTCGTAGTTAACGGATTGCAAATCATTGTAGATTCGGAAGATGATTTTGAAACGATTGAAGCTATTTTTGAAGAATTTGAAGATGACAATGACGATTTGATCATTGAATTTCCAATCACTATTATTTTAGTTGATTTTACAGAAGTTGTGATTAACAATGCAGCCGAATTCGCCACATTTACAGACAATTGTGCTGGCGAAAATGAAGCAGATGACGATATTGAATGTTTGGATTTTAACTATCCAATTGTTGCTTCGTTCTTTAATACAAATAATGAATTGATAGAAACGATTTCTATCATGAATGATGCACAAATGTATGCGTTTATTGAAAATATAGATGTCAATGATATCATTACGGTTCAATTCCCGATTAGCGTGACTACGTATGATGGCGAAACGATCACCATCAATAATTTTGCGGAATTGGAAAACGTTATTAATACCTACGATGATGCTTGCGATGAAGACGATGACAACGATTATGATGATGATGATTGCGACAATTGTACCAATGATCAATTAGCAACTGTGTTAAGTCAATGTTCCAATTGGACAGTTGATAAGTTAGAACGAAATGACAACGACTTGGAAGATATGTATGTAGGTTATAAATTCAACTTTGCAACGGATGGAAGTGTTCAAGTAGCGTTTGGGAATGATACTTTTACAGGAACTTGGCAATCTTCTGGAAGCGGAAATGGGATTACAGTAGCGATTACGATTCCTGATTTACCAGACTTTAACGCATCGTGGAATCTTCACGAAATAGAACAAGAAGGCGATGAAACCAAAGTTGATTTGCGATTGGGTGATGATCGTTTGCGATTTGAAAGCGACTGTTCTTCTACAGGAAATAATGGAATTGTTGATGATACTGCTTTGGTAAACGCACTCACAATGGGCGATTGGTACATTACCTATTATTTTGATGAAACGGATGAAACAGCGGACTACGCGGATTATAAATTTAACTTTTCTTCGGACGGATCGGCAACAGCTAACTTAATGGGTGCAATTACGGATGGTTTTTGGAATACTGGAGTTGGTGATGATACGCCTTTGGAATTGAACTTAAATTTTGGCACAACAATTCCACTAGATGAATTGGCAGAAGATTGGGATGTGTTGGAAGTTACCAATGACATTATACGTTTAAAAGATGTAAGTGGTGGCGATGGAAGTATTGATTACTTAACTTTTGAACGAAATCCTTCTGGCGGAGGCGGCAACACGAACTTAGATGTCATTTTAACAACAGGCATTTGGATAGTAGATTCGTATACTGACGACGGCGTAGATGAAACGGCAGATTATAACGGATATCAACTCACATTTGCTAATAATGGTACCGTACAGGCTGTCAATGGTGCAACCATTAACGGAACTTGGGATGTACAGAGTTCTGGCAGTGTTTTACTACTAAATTTTGGAGCCATTCCGTTTGATGAATTTAACGATGATTGGGATGTGATTTCTATTTCTGACACGCAAGTACAATTACAAGATGTCAGCGGTGGCGGTGGTGGCACAGATACATTAACACTTTCTAAACTATAAAAACACTTCTTATGAAAACACGACTTTATTTAGGCTTTTTAGTCATGCTGAGTTTCTCTTTGATGTCAACAACTTGCGATACAGACGATGATGTTGTCATTGACAATTCGCAAACCATTGCTGAAATTAAGGATATTGCAGAAACCAATACTTGGAGAATTACCAGTTATGTAGACTCTGGACAAGACGAAACCAACGATTTTAACAATTATACTTTTACTTTTGCTGATGGCGGAACCGTTACAGCGAGTAATGGAACCGATCAAGTACAAGGAACATGGTCAGTAACCGATAGTAGCAACAGTAATGATGATAGTAGTTCTGATGATGATATCGACTTTACTATTTCGTTCAACGTGCCTAACACAAGCAATTTCTTTGATTTGAATGACGATTGGGATATTATTAGTTATTCTTCTACCACCATAAGTTTACAAGATGTTAGCGGAGGAAACGGTGGAACAGATACCTTAGTTTTCCAAAGAAATAATTAATCTTTTTTTGCCCTAAAAAGTCTTGATAGTTAGTTTTGATTAAGAGCAATTTTAAGCTGTTTTATTACAATTTCTATCATTGTAGTATGACTTGTTTTAAAACGCTCCCAAAGTCTATCCAAAGAACCAATCACGTTAGCTAAATGTGGTTGGTTTTCTTTTGTAGGAGTGTTGTATGATGTATTTTCCTTTCTTCCTTCGATTAGCACTACCATTTTTCACAAGAGAAAAGTACTAATATTATAGATAAACCACAATGTTTTCACCCAATTTATGCAGGCAATTTATAACGCTTTTTCCCGCGAACATGCGCAATAGAAACCCCATCAATCAATAGTACTAATTGCGCATAACTCAGCTTGATACTGGTGACAGCTTCATCATAAACTGGTAATTCAAAATGACTATCTTCGCACGCAACAGATACAGTCTTGAAAAAGCACTATATTGACGAGCGAATCGTAGATAAAGCCATCAAAGAATTAGATATATTTGAAGAATGAAAAAAATAATAAAACGGTACTCTTATAAAAATCAAGAAAATAGAATTTTAAGAAAGTAAGCGTAAGTCCATATAATAGGGCGTTTGAAAATAAATTTATCGAAAATCAATAAACTAACTGACAGCGAACAGCGAAAGCGATCTAATTAAAAAACCTTGCTACTAAAAGACATACAAGACATATTTCACAAAGAATTGGACGACATTTACGGAAAGAATGAAGTGGATAGCTTCTTTTTTATGCTGACAGAAGCGTATGTTGGTTTGGAGCGATTTGCGTTGGTGTTAACGCCTGATTTTGTCATTACCAAAGCGCAAGAAACGCCGCTATTTGAAGCGTTGAGCGAATTGAAACTTGAAAAACCGATTCAGCATATTTTAGGAAAAGCGCACTTTTATGGTTTGGATTTTTTTGTCAATGAACACACCTTAATTCCACGACCAGAAACGGAAGAATTGGTGGCTTTGATTTTACTCAATATAAAAAAACTTTTTAAAGATAAACCGCTTCGAATTTTAGATATTGGTACAGGAAGTGGCTGTATTGCCATTGCTTTGCAGAAAAATTTACCCAACGCCGACGTATACGCGCTCGATATTTCAGAAGATGCGTTGAAAGTGGCACAAAAAAACGCAGAACGTAATGATGTTTCTGTCGAATTCATGCAGGCAGATGTATTGTCTTTGAAAGACTTGAACGTGTTTGAAGAAGACGAATTGTTGTTTGATCTTATTGTATCGAATCCGCCGTATGTGCGGAATTTGGAAAAAGCTGAAATGCAGAAAAATGTGTTGGAATACGAACCAGATTCCGCGTTGTTTGTAGCAGATGACAATCCGTTGGTTTTTTATGATCAAATTGCCAATCTCGCGAAAGCATACTTGCAACCAAACGGAAGCTTGTATTTTGAAATCAATCAATATTTAGGACAGGAAATGGTGGAAATGCTCAAGGAAAAGCAATTTCATAATATAGAGTTGCGAAAAGATATTTTTGGTGTGGATCGGATGGTCTTGGCAACGATATAGATGGATACTATTAAATTACAAATGAAAATATAGTTTCAATCAACAATCAACAATCAACAATCAACAAATTAACGAATCAACAAATACATGAAAAGCATCGCCATTTATTGTGGAAGTAGTTTAGGAAACGATCCGAAAATCGTTGCAGACGCTGCCGAATTGGGAAAGAAATTAGCCGAAGAAAATATTACTGTTATTTATGGTGGCGCCAGAATTGGAATTATGGGAACGGTTGCCAATACTGCTTTGAAACATGAAGGAAAAGTGATTGGTGTGATTCCTGAATTTTTGAAACGCAAAGAAGTTGTTCATACTGAACTCACGGAATTGCACACCACAGAGACCATGGTAGAACGCAAAATGAAAATGATTGATATGGCAGAAGGATTCATTGCATTGCCTGGTGGATTTGGAACACTAGAAGAGCTTTTTGAAGTCATCACCGCTTTGCAATTGGCTCAAATGGAACATCCTGTGGCAATTTTAAATAGCAATGGATATTATGACCAACTTATCGCGATGATGCAAACTATGATGCAGAAAGAATTGTTGAAACCTAAGAATTTTGACATGTTGATCATTGAAACAGACATTCAAATCTTGTTAGAACGCATGCGTAATTTTGTTCCAAAAACAACACCAAAATGGTTGAAAACCAATTAATTTATATTCTTTTCTATAAGACTTCTTACAATCAAAGGAGCATATTTGTCTTCCATTAGAAAGGCATCTACTTTGGTTCGGTACGTTACATTATTGTGTTTAAAAAATAACTTTCCTTGAATGCCTGTGAAACCATCTTCCGCTTTTTCTTCATAGGTGAAATCTACGAATTCAATAGCACTCCATTTGATCTTAAAGGTCTTAGCATTTTCTTGGAGTTCAGTGTATTCTTTAGTGATTTTTGCATGGTATTCTTCAGTGGTTAATCTATTGATTTCTCTTTTAGTATAACTTTCTTCAGCATCAACATGTTTGGTGGTATATGCTTTCAATTCCTCTAACGTTAACAAGCTATAAATAAACTCTTTATCAGAAGTGTTTTCAAAATTTTGTAAGAGCTTAAACGCATACATGCCTAATGCTTCTGGCATATCCACTTTTTTATTTATCTGAGCAAACGCTGAAAAGCTAATTGTTAGCGATAGTATGAAGAGGAATAGTGTTTTTTTCATGAGAAGTTGTGTTAAAATGTTGATAAGCTATATTATTCGGTAGGTTCTTTTTGTTTGAGTCTGTTTGCAATGACAGGAATGTACTTATTTTCAAGTTTTAAAGCAGTGGTTCGAACTTCATAAATGGTATCTTTAAACGTAAAAAGCAATTCTCCACCAATTCCTGTCAAACCATCAGCAGTACGTTCTTTAAAGTCAAATTGATAAAATGTAATGGCATTCCAATCAATATTATACTTTTCTCCGCCAGCTTTGATGTCATTGTAAGCCTTATTGGTGAGATTCTCGTAATTTTCTTTTTTAATACTTTCAATGCTTTTGATCGTTTCTTGTGAAAGTGTATCCGCATATTTTTTTCCATACGCTTTGATTTCCTCTAGCGTAAGCAGCTTGTTTTTAAAGTCTTCTAACGAAGTATTTTCAAAGTTTTTCAACAGATGTACTACATACGGACCTACATCTTCACTTTTGGAAAGGCGTTTTGATTGTTGACAAGAAAGAAAGAGTGTAGTGGCGATCAATACGATCAACACAAAAGATAGTTTTTTCATAAAACAGCCATATTCGTTGCGGTTAAAGATAAAAAAATTATAGATTCATTTCCCAGAAGGAGAACAATTCTAATAAGCCTGCTGTTTTGGGAGTGGACAACCAATGAATTTTAATGCTGTAATTTGCTTTGCTATTTTTGAAGCGTAAAACTCCTGCAATCAGCGTAACTCCATAGTCGCTATATTTTCGATATTCAAAATCAACATACTCCATATCTTTCCAAGTAATATAATTTTTCATTTCTCCTACTTTAAATTGGTGATATAAGTCGTTGATAGCTTCTGCATAACTGTCTTTGTCTAAAGGTGCATCGTAGAAAGCTTTTCTGGCAGCTGCTCCAATATCAGACATCGTGTTGTGGAGTTCATTGTACGATATAAAGTGCTTTTCAAAATTACTTTCAGAAAGCGTATCGAGCGTTTGCAATATGCCAAGCACATGTGTTCCTACATTGCTGGGCGCTACATGTTTTTCATCACAAGAAGAAAGGACGTATATATAACTCAACACAATAATAACAAGCACTAATTTTTTCATGAAAATGATTTGTTTTGAGGATAATTATTGGATTTGGCAAGTTTTAAAAGTGTATGACACATGCCAATAGGTGTTATTCCACGCGTTGCAATCCGCCCAAACCTAACAGCCCAGAAACATTTAAATCTGTCAGCCAATATATACCGATTTTGAAGTTTTCTTGATTTTTCTTAAAAAACAATGTTCCAAAATTTAGCGTCATGCTTCGGTTTCTGGTCGTTTGGTGTTTATAATCTACATACTCAATATCTTTCCAGAGGATGTAATTATTAGCTCCTTCTACACGGATGTTGTCAAAAATATAATTTATGTCAGAATTATACGTTTCTGAGGTCATTTGAGCAATCTTAGGAATTAACTTTTCACCTTCTTTAATAGTATTGATCATACTTTTAAGTTGCTCAAAAGCGATAAAGTTTTCACGGAATGTTTCTTTCGGAAGCGTATCAAGCGTTTTCAAAATTTGAAACACATGTTTGCCTACATTGGAGTGCGATACATAATTAGAGTCGCACGCATGGAACATTCCCGAAAGGGATACACAAATTAGGAGAATATATACTTTTTTCATCATGAAAAATCAAAGATTATTGCTTTCGTACAGGTTCAATGTTTGATAAATTGAACAAGCGTTGTTGGTTTTTAAAAGTAATGGAAACAATTTTAGTGACAAACTTTTTTTCGTTGAAATCAAACGCGACAAATCCGTCTTGAAAAGCAACGCCACTTTCATTTCGTACCGTATACGGATATTCTCTAAACGTAATGTTTCTCCAGTCAATATGATAACGATAGCCCGATTCTTGAATCATTTCGTAGGCTTGCTGTAGTCGCATAGTGTGTGTTTCTTTTGAAACATTCGTAATAGCATTTCTGAACGTATCTTCAATCGTACTGTCTTTGGCAAACTCCCGCAGTTCTTCTAAACTGATGAAGTAAGAATTAAATTCTTCTTGGGAAAGATTGCGCATATTCTGTAATAGTTGAAACGTATAGTTCCCAATAATTTCTTCGGGCTTTGGTTTGGAAGTGCAGGAAATAATGAAAGTTAGAATAACGATATATACAGCTTTTTTCATAAGTTGAAAGTCTAATTGAAGGCTAAAATACCAAAAAAGGCACGATTATTTTACAATAGGTTGTTGAATTCCATTCAAGGTCTTAAATGCTAAATCATCAATATGCTCAGCTTCTGTGGTAAACGTAATGGTAACTGTTTGATTTGGCAATACATCAAAGAAATTATCTGAAAAATGTCCTTTAGCTTTGGTATGAAAGAATACATCTTTTTGTAACGTCTTGGCAGAAACTTCAATGGTGAATCCAACTTCGGTTTTGGTGACTTTCGTCGAAATAGTTTCTTCAGGTAAGTTCAATTCTTTTGGACGTGCCACGTAGAATAGGGAAGTTGAGGTTGAACTCGAAGCTGAAGTTGAATTTGAAGCATTCGCAGTCTGAGCGGAGTCGAAGACTGCTTTCATTACATAATCGCTTGGATTGGCATTGATGTCTGAAACAGGCGTTTCCGCAACTAATAGACTTGTGTTTGCAGGGACTTTTATGTTTTTCTTTATTTCATGAATTTTTGATCCTTCAAAATCTAAAAAACTAAGGTTTAATTCACCTTCCAAGGCTTCTAATTTATCAGAAACAATATACGTGTGAATGGTATCATTTTCCACCACAGAAGAAATCAACACGTCTTCAAAAGACTTTTTTGTTTTGTAATGCAGCGCTTTCCAATTCCCCATAAAATCTATGCTCGACCATGAAACTACGGGCCAACAATCGTTTAATTGCCAATACAAACTTCCCATACAATACGGCATGGCACGGCGTTGTGCTTCCATGCCCATTGTCATACCTTTGGCTTGCGTTAATTGACTCGTATATACATAATCGTCACCCGAAGTTGGTACCGGATAATCGCGTTCCATATATTCACGAATCAGTTTGAAACCGCGCGGATGCTTTTGATGCGTACTATAACTGTCGTGATTGATGCTAATACTATCTTCTCCCGTAAAATACCGAATGGCTTCATACGAAGGAAACGACTGAAACCCGAATTCGCTCATAAAACGCGGTACTTTTTCTTCAAAACGTTCAAACGGAAATGCATCGTGCCAAACGCCCCAATCGTGCGCATCGCCTTCAAATTGAAAACGTGCATCGCCGCGTCCGTAACTTGGGGAACTTTCCCAATAGGAAATAGACGGATTGTATTTGGCAACCGTTTCTGGAAGAATTCGATTAAAGACTGTCACATAACTATCCCAGATTTCTTTTTTCTGAGCTTCTGTTTTATCAGTTTGCCAACCCCAACGATGCCACGCTTCATTGTTTTCATTGTTTCCACACCAAAGTGCAATAGAAGCATAGTTTCGCAATCGCTTTACTTGATCAATCGCTTCTTGCTGTACACTTTCTAAAAATGCTGCATCTCCGGGATACATCGCGCAAGCGAACATAAAATCTTGCCAGACTAGTATTCCTTTTTCATCACATAATTTGTAAAAGATATCATTTTCATAAATTCCGCCGCCCCAAACGCGCAACATATTCATATTGGCACCGACAACATCATTTAATAATTTTTCATAATGTGCATCCGTCACTTTGTCTTGCATGCTGTGTTGCGGAATGTAATTGGCACCTTTCATAAACACCGGAACGCCATTGAGTTTAAAATAAAAGGTTTCTCCTGCTTTGTCTTTATCTCGAATTAATTGAATGGTTCGCAAACCAACTTTTGCCGTTTCTTGTCCTTTGATGTCGTTTCCTTGCTTTAGTGTGACGTCAAACTCATATAAATGTGGTTCGCCCAAATTATACGTCCACCAACGTTTTGGGTTTTTAATTTGAAATCGTGTTGCGTATGTATGTGTGCCTTTGTAAATAGGTGTTTTGGCTGTATGTGTTGTTTCGCCGTATTTTATCTCGAAAGAAGCATCATTTACATCTTCATCAGAGGAAATCGTATATTCTACACTCAATGAAGCCAGTGAATCCGTTAGTGATTCTTGTTTAAAATACACATCGTCCAACTTCATATTGTTCCACGACGTAATTTTGATCGGTTTCCAAATTCCCGAAGTATTTACAATCGGTCCCCAATCCCAACCGTATTGAAATTGTGCTTTTCGTGTAAATACACGTGCGCCAGGCGGCAATATGTAATCTAATTTCGCCGTTTCTTTTTCTTCTTGAATGCTCGTTTTTTGAAAGTGAATCTGTAAGGAATTGCTCGCTTTCGCTAGATTTTTAATGTCGAAAGTCCATGTACGGAACGCATTGTTGGTTTTTCCGAGTAATGAATCGTTGAGGTAAATTTGTGCGTAGGTGTCCAAACCTTCAAAAGTCAGTTCGATATTCGATTTTTGCAACGTTTTTGCGTCAAGCTCGAATGTGGTTTGATAGTCCCAATTTTTCGTAGGAACCCATTGAACGCTGAGTTCGTTTGCGCCAAAAAACGGATCTTGGATTTTTGTATGATTTAATAAGTCTGAATATACATTGCCTGGGACACTTGCCGAATTCCATGTTGAATCTGTCGTTGCTTTGAATTCCCAGTTTTGGTGAATGTTTGCAACCGTTGGCACTTCCGTTTTTGCACAACTAATTAATATGAGGACTGCTAAGAGCGGTAAAAGTTTGTTCATAATTTGGTGTGAATGCGTGCTAGGATTTGTTTTATTTTTTCGGTGTTGGAAATTGGGATGTGTGTATCGCTTATAAATTTCTCACTATTCATGCTGATGTTTGGTGTGTTGATGGTTTGCTGAAAACTCGTAGCCGAACTGTGAATTTCTTGAAATCCAGCATCAATGAAGAGTTGCACATTTTCTGGATTGATTCCGCCGCCAGGCAGTATAATCAAACGATTTGGAACTATTTTTTGCAATGTTTGAAGCAACTCGATGCCTTTTTCTGCATTTTCTGCTTGTCCTGAAGTCAACACACGAGCTACGCCCAAATCTGCTAATTGTACAATGGCTTCTGTCGGATTTGGTGTCCAATCAAACGCGCGGTGAAACGTGAATGACATTGGTTTGGCGAGTTCTACGAGTTCTTGGGTTCGTTCTAAATCTATAGTGAAATCTTTGTGCAGCACTCCAGAAACAATTCCGCTACAGCCCAATTCTTTACATAGAATAATATTCGCTTTCATGATGTTGAATTCTGCATCTGAATAGGTAAAATTGCCACTTCTCGGACGAATTAGCACTTGCACAGGAATTTTGACATCGTGCATTACTTTTTTGAGCAATCCGTACGAAGGTGTGATGCCGCCAACTGCCAATTCCGAACACAATTCGATACGCTGTGCACCAGCTGTTGATGCATTTATGGAAGATTGATACGAATTTGCGCAGATTTCTAGAAGCATTGTTTTTTGGTTTTGGGTTTAGGTCGCTTCATTTTGCTAGGCTCAATGTGAACGCTTTTTGGTTTTTCTTTTTTGCTTCGCTTTTGTTGTCAGTTAGGAGTTGTCAGTTAGTATCTAATCATGTTCTTTGTTTTTACACTAAACTCTTCAACTTTAACTTCATTCCCAAAGATATCATTTAAAATTATTTTTTGTTGCGCTAAATCTTTCAATTATTGATATGATTTTTATTGATTAAACAGTGGAGCGTGGTCTTTTCGTTTTTAGCGGGAAGCTTGTTGCAGCGTTGCAGGAATGTTTTGTATGTTTCGGAATGCTAATTACAGTTTAGTAATTCATTTTCCGCAAAGAGAAAATTAAGAAAACAATTTTGTAATTAATATTCCGAAAGAAGTAATTATAAGAAACAGTTTTGTTTTTTAGAATCCGAATATAAATAATTGTTAAAACGTTACTGTATTCATAATCCCGAATCTAATTTATGAATGAAAATATAATTATATTAGTATGCTCGATTGAATCATTAGAAAAAACATAAAATGAACAACTTTCCGTCACCTTCGTTAAAAAACTATCGCAATAGCGAGTTTTTGCAATTTATGAAAGATGCGTTGAAATTGCTTGATAGCTATGATGTATTTGCTTTAGAGTTGATGAACGAACAAAACCATTTTGAAACTGCGATTCAAGCCTTAGCGTCGGTTTTTGAAACTGAACAAGAACGACCTTTAACAAATGAATTGACATTACTCGACAACCAACGCGATCAATTGTATGTGGGAATTCGTCATTTATTAAGAGGAAATAAGTATCATTTTGACGCAACCAAACAAGCGGCAGCTAAGCGTTTACATACACATTTTCAAAGTTATGGAAAGGATGTACACCGCATGGCATATCAATCCCAAACGGCACTGATTTCCAATATGATGCAAGAATGGCATACCGAAAAAGATTTACAAGCAGCTGTTGCATCGCTACAATTGTCAGAGTGGGCTAGTAGGCTCCAAACTGTCAATACAGAATTTGGCAAATTGTTTGTAGCAAGAATCTCAGAAATCACTGCTAATGATGCACCTACTTTCACCAGTCTACGCATTCATGCAAAAACTACCTATCGTATGTTGGTAGCGCGTATTTTAGCTTTTAAAACCTTAGATGTTCATGAAGATTATGCAAAATTGTATGCTGAAATTCATGAGTTGGCACGGGAATATAATTTGGTGTTGAAAGTGCGTGCGAAGCGTTGAGGTTGGTGACGGTGTTTTGAAGTTTATTTATAAAGTTTTGGTTAGCTTATTGTTTTATAAATCGGAAAATTGTTTGAGTATCTGTAGTTTTAACTTTCACAAAATACATTCCACTAGCAATATCTTTTATGTCAATTGTTGTGTCTGTTGCCGTTAAAACTAATTGACCATTGACTGCGTAAAATGCAATACTTTTAATTGTATTGGGTTCAATGTTTTTTATATTGACCAACGAAGTACTCGGATTGGGATACAACATCGTTTTTTCTTCAGAAATGTCCGTAATTGTCAGCGGAGCTTGGTTTTCAAGTGCGCCTATATCCAAAGTGTTTATAATTTGTTTGACTATACTATTTGTGTGCATAACATATTCATTCAATACATTATGATTTGGAAGGTGAATGGCAGGAATTGCACTTCCTGTATCAATTAATGGTGAAGTGTCTAGTAAGTTGAAATCTTGATTCGCGAAATCTACAAACAATGGATCAGAGCCAGCTAGATTATTACCTTGATCGTTCACAGTACCTGGTACTGAACCGCTGTGTGAGTTTACCCAATTTGTTTTAATCCAATTGTGATTAAGATTTAAAGTTCCGTTTGCATTGGTCATTGCCATACTGCTTCCATTATTGGAAGTATAGATTACATTGTTGAACGCGTGTATGGTCTCATCTTGCGTGGAGAGACGAGCAAGTGTCGTATTGGAATTTCTTGTGGATATAACTGTATTGTTATAAAAGTAGAGATTTCCCTTTCTATACCTGGATGTTGTTCCGCTATCTCCTCCATAATGTAGTATTTGAGAATTCCCAGCCCCATCAGGCTCTATGAGAATATTACCATATACATACGTGGAGGAATACGAGGGATCGCTATATAATTCTGATGTTCCAGATTCAACAAGATCTAGTTGACGGTTTCCGCTTTCAATCCAATTATATCGAACAACCAATCCTGCGGATCTATCTTTAAGGTTGTTACCTGTGGCTCCTGCTCTTAATGGACCAAACCTATTGTATTCATAGGTAATCCCTAATGCTTCTGTATATGTATTGTGTTCAAAAAAACTTCCCACAATTCCGTTATCATAGATATAATTATTGGCAATAAGAATATTGTTTGACTGTCCATTGTTAGCTCCAATAAAGATCCCATTTCCAGAGTCATGAATGTTGCAATTCCTAATGGTGATATGCGCTCCTTTTTCTATGTAAATGGACGCAGCATTACTTGCATAAGTATCTGTTTGACCATTATCCGTTGTAAAGTTGTAGGCAGGTCTTGCAGATTTTAGTTCTAAATTTTCAATGGTAATATAGCTCGGTAAACCATCAGCAGGAATGCTAGAGCCACCTATTTTGATAAGACCTCTTACTTCATTCCAATAATTTAGATTTGTAGGAGTGACAGCACCATTTCCATCAATTATGGGTTTTTGTCCACTTGGACCATTCACTCCAATAATTTCAATTCTATTTTGCGCTGTTCCTTGCGCATTAATCACCCATTTTTCATAATAAGGCGTGCTTTTCCAATGGATGTAAACTTTGTCTCCTGCTTGTAAGGCATCCCATGGAACTTCAGCGATATTTGCTAGTGGTTGTCCAGGACCGACGTGATAGTCTGTTGCATACATACTGTGAAACGATATTAGGGCGATTAAGGTAATTGTATAGTAGGATTTCATACGAATAAGATTTGGGCGTTATAAAGTTAAGTAATTGTAGGTCAACAACTTTATGATGTTAATATAAAGAATTCAAGAGTGTTAACAAAATTTTATTGAAGTCAAAAACCTTTTTGGAATATCAATTAAGAATAGTACGCAACAATTTTCAATGATGTAATGGCAGTGCTAAAGAATACTTTTATTGTTTTTTAGTGGTTATATCTTGATTTTCAGCAATGTTCATTTGAGGATTTTATGGAAAAACTAAAAGAAAGACATTCTTAGAAGTACTAAGAATGCCTTGTTTTTATGAACTTATTGGGTTTTGTAATGGTTGCTGGTGTTGCAGGTAGTTTTCTATTCTTGTTCAACTCCACCTACAAAATTCAAAACTTTACGAGCAGCAATTGAACCTTCTTTTAATGATTTTTCTATGTTTTTAGTTTTCAGCCATTCAATACTAAAAGCTGCTTGAAAAGCGTCTCCACAGCCTGTTGTGTCAACAATTTTATCAACTTCAATCGCTTTTTGGTAATATCTTTTATTTTCAAAAAGGGCTACACTGCCTTTCGCTCCTAAAGTTGTCACTATTAGTTTTCCCTTTTGGGAAGAAAGTTCTTGTAGTTCATCTAGCATTTCTTCTTTACCACTCAGAAACACAATGTCGATATTGTTTATATGTTCTTTGATAAAGTCGATTCCCAAGTAGTCTAAAAAATCAATCACTATTAATTGATTTTCATTTCGTCTCTTTAAAAGTTCTTTCAAGTTTGGGGCACCAGCTGGCATTGCAACAATTTTACTGTCGGCTAATGAATTCCAATCACTTTCTGATAATCTAAACTTATCAAATGCGCCTCCATTCCAGCTATCGTTTTTAAAATATCGGTCTCCTTTTTCATTAATGAAAATTTTATTTGATGCAGTCGGTTCGTTAATTTGATATAACCTAGAACGATTGATATTTAATTTATCTAATTGATTTTCTATTAGTTTTCCAAATTTATCTTTTCCAATGGCACCAATTACAGAGGTATTTTTATATCCTAAAAGTTTGCATTGAGCCGCAAAGTTCAATGAATTTCCTCCAACGTATATTTTATCCAATTCAGGAAAGAAATCGACACAAAAAGATGTTAATGCTGTTATTTTCATTTTTGTTATACAAATTATGGTTTTGTTATGTTATATTATATCAATTCTACTATAGGATGCAAAACATTCGCAGCGTTCTGTAATGCCAAAGCAACTTCGCTTTTTAAGTCGCATCTTATAGTAAAATTAGTATTGTTTAGCCCTTGATTACTGAAAGACAACAATCCTATTGAAAATATATGCTGAATTTTCTAGGAATCTAAGAACCAAGTAATGAATTCAATACTGTGCGATGCATATTTTTTATCGAGTCTGCTTTTTCAAGCGTGAGATAAAACTGGAAAACTCCATTTATTATTTTTGAAATAGTTAGCCATATCTTTAATTACAAAGAGTGTATCTCCTGTTTTTAACAAACTTCTTTCGTAATCGGTTTCATCAAATGGCGTAAATCCCAATATTACTCTTTTTATAGTTTCATCCGTTATTCGTTGAATTACATCGTTAAGTTGAACTCGTTCTTTTGAAAATACATCGCTTAAATAAAGCGTGTCATCTTCGATATCCATAATAATAGCAGTATTGAGTTTTTCGAGGTAATAAATACTATTTTTCTTATATGATAAACAATAAAACATAATTAACGATGTATTATTTTGCATTGACACTTTGGATATTGGACTTGTATCGTTTACGATACTTAGAAATAACTCCCTGTCAAATTTGGCATCTATATTAAGTTTTTTTAATGATGAATTTTGAGTTTTACTAGTGCTTAGCTCTTTCGAATATTGGTATTGATCTGTAATCTCGAAATTAAATTTTGGATAGAAATCAAGAACACTATCGTTTGCAAATAGATATATAAAGTCAGACTGTTCTTTCCATTCATTTATTACTTCCTCCATAATGAACTTGCTAAGACCTTGATGTCGATACTCTTTGTGTGTCATTACAGTACCAATTTGAACAGCTACTTTTCTCTCATTTTCAATAATAAACTCCATTTTATTAACCGAAACATTTGATATCACTTTATTTTTATGCAATAACGAATATGGAATGTAATTGTCATTCCAGTAACCATTTGAATACCATTTTTCTAAATCGAATTGAAATACTGCCTGAGTCAGCTCATTGAAACTCGCTCTAATTTCTTGGTTGTGTTTAAAATCTTTTACAAACCTGTAGTTTGTATTGTTGACTTCTATAAGTTTCATAAATGTTTACTTTTTCACCTAGTACCATTTAAATGTAAATTGGTATAATTCTCTAAAGGTTTTTCTAATTATGTGCAACGTGTTTGTGTATGGTTTGTTGCGTGTTTTAAGCACCTAATTTAGCAAATACAAATCGAATAGAAAATCCGAGAGGATTTTCGTAAGTAGGCGAGTACTAGCAATGAATTATACATGGTGTTGTACCACGTTATTCTTTCAGGCGATTATATTTTTTCAAGGTTTCAATAAGTAAATCGTGCGGTAAAGCATAGGCTTTATTTCCGTTAATTCCTTCCATAGTTTCAGCTGCTACCATTGCATTGATAATTGCTTCCTCTACTGCTTGAACAGTTGCTTCAAAAACTGGCATTAGTTGGTCATTAGGTAATGATTCAACAGTTGTGGTTTCATCTCGATTAAATGCGTTTTCATTTGCAGTAGAGAATGCCAAAAAAATATCTCCAGAGCCATTACTTCCTCGTCCGCCAACAATTCCAACTCCTAGTGGAATTCTTTGAGCGATTTTTTTTAATTGATGAGGCAAAAGAGGTACATCTGTTGCTATTATTACTATAATTGAACCATCTCCTTCTTGTCTCCTAGATTTCGGTGGCGCATTAAACTTGTAGTTTAAAGTGTCTTTTAATTCAACTCCAACTGGAACTCCCGCTATTGATAAATTTCTCTTGGCTCCGAAATTGGATTGTACAATTGCTCCAACTGTATATGTCGAATCCTTAATTTTAAAAACTCTAGAAGACGTTCCTGTTCCCCCTTTAAAGCCCAAGCACATCATTCCCGTTCCTCCACCAACATTTCCTTCAGCAATCTTTCCACTTGAGGTGTTTTCTATAGCTTCTAGTACGTGCTCTTCTTTGACGTGGAAACCATATATGTCATTTAGAAAACCATCATAAGTTTCAGCTACTACAGGATAGGTGTACCACCAATTTTCTCCGCTATACCAATCTGACTCTACATACCACTTCAATACTGCGTCTCGAACAACTCCAACACTATTGGTGTTTGTAATCATAATGGGTGTTTCCAAAAAACCTGATTCTGTTACCCAAGTTGTGCCAGTCATTTCTCCATTTCCATTAAGACTATACCAGTTAGCATATACTGGACTAAATTTTTTGGACTTTCCTCTGGGAAATATTGCAGTAACGCCAGTCCTTATAGGTCCTTTGCCAATAATGTTTTCTCCTTCTCCAGAAATTATAGTACTATAACCTACTTCAACTCCTTTAACATCCGTTATGGCATTAAATTCGCCAGTCTTACCAACAAACGGAACTCCTAAATCTCTTGCTCTTGGTTTTTGAGCATAAGATTGAGAATAAATTAGGGATACTAAAAAAACTATAAATACTCTTTTCATATTGGTTGGTTTTAATGTGGTACAACGTCAGTCTGTCTCAAAACTACCTATTAAGATTCTAATTTACACTAAATTTTAAAATTACGCAGCTATTTTAAATACTTCTTGTCTTTTATAGAATAATGATTTTAACACGCCAATATTGCTCTTTTTGGGCTCATGTAAGCGGTTGAGCCTTCTAAAATGGCACAAACAGTGTTTTTTGCTACTCCTTGAAGCTTTACGGATATTGATAATTCTTTTCAGATTATAGGCTAAAGCAATCAATCCAAAATCAGCAGATGCCGATTCAATTGTTCGTTTCGTAATAATATAATCAAAACCCCATTGTCTTTTAATGGTTCCAAAGGGATGTTCTACGATAGCTTGTCGCTTTTTGTATGTTGTTTCATTGGTTTTTACTCGTTTTGCATTGGCTTCAATTGCATAGGCATACTGACTTCGCTGTACGATCTTTCCATTGACTTTAGCTGTTGTACATAAGTTCCTAACAGGGCAAGTTTTACATGCCTTGGTTTTATATTGTTTGAACTTATAGTTACGTGTCTTATACCAATTTTGGTTACTTGTTAGTTCTTGTTCTTTTGGGCATATATAACAATCTTTGTGCTTATCATATTTAAAATATTCTACATTATATTTAGGATCAGGAGCTTGACTGGCTCTTCCTATATTTGGTATAGCTACTAAAGTTTTTATTCCTAATGTATGTGCAGTATCAAATTCACTTCCTGTATGATATCCTTTATCGTAAAGAGCTGTAAACTGATGATGCCTTAAAATAGATTTAGCTCTTCTGAGCATCATTCCCATTGCTTTTTTATCGTTTTGATTGGTCACTTTATAATCAATAAGTATGTTATGTTTTTCGTCAACAGTAGTTTGTGCAGTATAGCAAACTTCTGTTATCATTCCTCTTACTATTTGATGTCTGCTGTCTGGATCACTCGTAGATAACTGAGGATTTTCAGTAGTTGTATCAGCTTCTAATTCTTGCTTTATCTGCGTATACTTAACTTGATGTCGTTTATGATTTTCAATATTTTTCTGAATTTGAGCTTTACTATCATTATCAGCAGTAGCCAATTCTGCATTGTATTGTGATAGTTTTTTATCAATATATGCTAAATGCCGTTCAATCTTTTTCTTATTGTAATTATTCTTCTTGCTATTCTGCGCTCTTAATTTGGTAGAATCACCCGCGATAAGAACTCCACCAATCAAGTTAAAGTTCTTTGCAATGGTTACACTTTGCCTGAAAACTCGTTTGATAGCTTTTGGATTTTCTTTTCTAAAACGCGCTATCGTATTATGATCTGGTTTAAGATTTTTCAAAAGCCACATCACTTCAATATTTCGGGAGCATTCTTTTTCCAAAACTCTGGAGGATCGAGTGCGATTCATATACCCATAGATATATAACTTTAGTAAATCAGCAGGGTTGTAAGGTGGTCTTCCTTGAGAAGCTATGGCATCAAAACCTAATTCTTGCAAATTAAGTGTGTTGACAAATTCGTCTATAAATCGTACTGAATTATCTTGAGGTATCATATCGTCAAGACAAGTAGTATATAATGTAAGTTGTGTCCTAGAATCTCCTTTTAAATATTCCATACTTAAATATCGGAATATTTAAGATAAATAGAAAATTATGTGTGGGTTTTGAGACAGTCTGACGTATTTGTGTATGATTTTTTGCGGGAAAAGGATGCTAGTTCTTTTCTGTTTATGCGGAAAGATAATTAATAAGATTGAATTTCCGTAGAGAAAATTCAGCCGCAATTAATTATACACCTTGTGGCTGTTGCACAAGTCCAAGGTAAAGAATTATTATTTATCTTAATATATGCAAGGCAAGAAAATCTATCAAGAAAAGTTATTCAACAATTTTCAGTGAAGTGGTCGTATTCCTAAAGAGAATTTTTATCGTCGTTTATCTTCTTAGCTGGATTAAGACTATTTTATGAACTTACTGCTTATAACTTGAAGAAATACCTGAAATTCATCACAAAAACTACAAAAAGTGAAGCCACATCACTTACTTTAGTCATTTCCAAAATAATGCTACTATTTGGCAACTATATCTTGATTGTAAGCGATATTAATTTTAGAACTCTGTAACGAGAGTCAAAAGAAAGACACTCTTAAAAGTGCTAAGAATGCCTTGTTTTTTTTGAAATTATAGGGTTGCGCAACGGTTACCGGTGTTGGCATTAGTTTTTAATTCCGATTAATTGCTAAAACCAAAGTCGAATTCGGTAAAAGTTTTATTGCTTTTCTAATTTTGCTATCATAACGATTCATTAATTCTATTTCTTTAGTAATTCTTATAATTAGATATTCAGCACTATTTTCAGACTTATAAGAGTATTCAAGTCCATTAATAACTAAATCACACGCTCCATCGATTAACGATAAATCATAATATTCTCCTTTGAATTCAATTCCGATTGAGTTTGCGTAAGCGTAGGTTTCGTATTTAATTTCCGTTTTTCCGCTTGTTGTTTTTCCAGTATATTTTTTATAACTCACATCATAAACTTCGTCTTCATCTTTTTCTATTTCCAATTTTGCGTAACTGCCTTGAAAATCTAATAAAGATTCCTTGTTTTCAGAATCTCTCACAATTAAAACTCCGTTTATAGTTCCGCTAAAATTTCCTGATTCCATATTCTGAAAAACAGAATCAAATCCGTTTCCATCAATTGCACGTGAAGAATATTCTTGTCCAAAACATTGAAAAGAAGCAAAAATCAGTAATGTTATGATTAGTATTCTCGGTTTTTTCATAATTGTAGGTAACGGACTTGTGTTTGAAACGTAGCGTGTAAAAAGACACTAACTTTTCGGATTAACACAGAGCCAAATTTTTATATTTTGTTTTAATTTATCAGTCTTAAAAGCCAAATTTAAAAATTTGACGTTGTTTATGAGAAAGTACCAATCTTTAAATTTGACACTTAGTAGCTATGTTTTTATACCCCTTGTTACTGAACGTGTTTTTAACCATTCTACTTTTTAATTAAAGATAAATTACATTTATTTTTTGATTATTCTCTTGGTATAATATGTTGAGTCAGTTTCTATAACCAAAAAGTACACTCCATTACTTAAATTACTCATATCTA
The DNA here is from genome assembly GCF_003352465.1 of Kordia sp. SMS9. Classification (NCBI taxonomy): domain Bacteria; kingdom Pseudomonadati; phylum Bacteroidota; class Flavobacteriia; order Flavobacteriales; family Flavobacteriaceae; genus Kordia; species Kordia sp. SMS9. The sequence continues at coordinate 3,676,187 of NZ_CP031153.1, forward strand.
CGGAATATTTTTCATTAATGGTATGTTCTATTTTGACGTGGAATTGGGATCCGACAATGGAAATAAGTGAAATATTTTTTATATTTTCTTTTGTGTTGACAATTATTTTTGAGGACGTAGGGTTTGGAAGAATAGTGAAATTATTATATTCAAATGTGTCATTGGATAAAGTAGCGGTGTCAAAGGAGAATCCTGTAGCTGTATCGGTAGCTATGGGATTACCAACGGAATCTTGATATTCTAGGGTTATATCGTAAATACCATCTTCTAAACTGTTTGAGCTAGCGATAAGAATTTCTGGAGATGATGCAAAATTTAATCCGTCAATGTTTCCACTAAAAGAGGTTATATTCGATAGTGTTAAAACAGTATCATTATTACTTGCATCAGTAAATGTTAATTTAACAGTTCCTGCAAGAGGTGTTTCTGGAATTGTAAATTGTAAGTCTATTATTGAAGATCCTGCTATCGTAGCAGCGTTATCCATAGGACTAATAAGTAATGGAGGCAAGGTAATGGAATCATAAGTAATATTAGTATTGATATCACTAAGAAAGGGATTCCCTGTTGTATCCAAATACGCTAATTGTACAGAATAGGTGTCATCTGGCAAAACAGAAGAATTACTAGAGGCAACAAAAGGACTGTTTGTGATATCAGAAACATCAAGAGTTGTACTATGTTGTCCTGCATTTTCAAAGGTGTTATTAAAGATAACTACGACTATCGATGATCCTGTAAATGTTAACGTTACGCTTCCTGGCATTGCATCTAAGGGTAATGTAAAATCTACAAAAATATCATTAGCATTAGCGGAATTGGAAGGAGGAGAATTGAGGGTCGGAGTACTTAAAACTACTGAAGTACTTCGACAAACAGGATTGAAAGAAATATGTTCTAAACTATTTACTTCTGCCGATGCATTGTAACTTCTAACTAGAGGATTACGATAGTTATGAGCTTGAGTAAAAAACCAAGAAAATAGGATCATAGACACGGTAATTATTTCTTTCCATTTAAAAGTGTAGTGTTTTTTCATTTAGAATTATTTTTTATTCAATTTATAAAAATATAGAGTATTGCTAAAAATTAAAGGAACTTATGATCAAGTACTAAACATTTTGCTTCGGTCAAATATATAGTTTTCTAGAATATATTTTTAACCATTTTAATTCTCCCTCAAACCCTTTGCAAATTCTTCTTCAAAACGGGTTCGATTTTTGAATTTCACCTACGTTTAGCATTTCAGATTTCACTAGCATCATTCGTTTTCACTTCAGCTTGCGTTCAACTTTTTCGCCTCAGTTTGCGTATCTACATTCAAGGATATTACGCCACTTAGCCGCTAAGCTTCGTTATACTTATAACATTCTCACTATGTTCTGTAACGTGTTCGTGTATGGTTAGTTGCGTGGTTAAGCAACTAATTTAGTAAATACAAACCGAATAGAAAATCCTCGAGGATTTTCGTAAGTAGGCGAGTACTAGCAATGAATTATACACGTTGTTGGCTGTAGTTTTTATTTTCAAATATATAATTTCCAATTTCTGTCTGTTTTAAATCCATGCTCGGGTTCTGCAATCTTTTTAATTTCCTTTTTATTTTTCAATTCATATTCAAAGTGCTCAATTTGTTTCTCTTTTAAATAGTCTATCTTACTTTTTCCGCTATTTTGATTCCAAGGTTCACAGTCACAAACTTTACAAATATTGTTTCTAACAGCCACAATTCCACAAACTTCGCAAGATTTCAGAGAGTCAATAATGAAATTTACTTTTTTAAAATCAAATTGCTTAAATGATTCAGGAATATTTTGGATAAATTCAAACCAACCAATTTGGTCATCATTCAAAGCGATTTCGTTTTCGGCTGTTTTTACAATTAGGACTTTGTCATTATTCGAAAAGCGAATTGATTTTACGTCATTCCATTCAAGTTCTTTAGGTTTAGCACCAAAAGGTTCATTTATCACAAATCCACTTTTAGTCAACTCGATGTCAGTTATCGCATTCGACAACTTTTTGAAAAGAAATTTTCTCATTAAGTATCCTACCATAGGGTTTGTTTAAATTACAGCCAACGTATGTATATACGGAATTCCTGTTTTTATACTAAATATGATAAATAACAGGAACTAATTTCATTTCAACTTCCTCTTATTTTCCATAAAAGTAAAACAAAACGTACACTTATACAATGTGGTTTTCCGTAAAGCTTTTTTTAGTACTGAGAATTGAGAAGTTAGTATTGAGTATTGAGAAGTTTCGAAGATCAATTCAACATCCAATAGAAAAAATATAAAATGTAAAACTCAAAATGTGTCACATCGAGCGCAGTCGAGATGTAAAATGTAAAAGTATTTTTACGAACAACGAACAACGAACAACGAACAACGAACAACGAATAACGAATAACCAATAATGAATAATGAACAACAAACAACGAACAACAAACAACAAACAACGAACAACGAACAACGAAATTTAAATTATAAATGTTAAATGCTGAATTTTAAATGAAAAAAGTATCCTAACTAACAACAGGAGCAAAGCGACCAACCCAATCACCTGACAACAATCTCATCCAAAAACGTCCACGCTTTGTTTCCTGCACCTTGCAAACCTTCAGGAATGGTTCCGTAATTTGGAATGAAAATTTCAATATGTTTGGTCGTAATTTCTGGAATTTGAAACGTATGCGGAATTATTGTAGCTTCACTTGTAGCAATTTGGTTGATTTGATGCAGCGTTCTGCCATCTTCTTCGTTTACATAACTCACACCAATTTCTTTCGGCGCATAAATCCACTGTCCGTTCGCATTGTAAAAACGTGTAGCAATACTACTAATTTTTTTAGGTGCGTCAAATTGTATGGTAATTGTGACATCTTTTCCCCAGAACCCTAGCCATTCTTTATCACCATAGCGTGTATCGCTTCCAGAAATTCCATTAATTAAACCATCTTTTCCGCTTCCAGCATACGCTTTGTGTGCTTTTGGTTCGAGTGTGATGGTGGCACCAATTGCTTTATGCTGATTAAATGTCAATGAAAAATCGCGACCTAATTTTTCTTTTTCGTCAAAAACTGCGGCTTTCAATATCGTAGAACCCTCAATTGGCAACACATTTGTATATTTTTTCGATTGTAAATTAGGAGACGATTCATCTGTTGTGTAACGAATTGTTTTGTCTCTAATAACCGTTTGTAAGTCAAACACCATTGTATTGTTTCGTTTGGCAACTTCCCCTTCAATCTCATACAAATGATTGGCATACTTTACGTTTTGCGCATCCAAACGCTTGTGAAACTGCTCCAAGCCATTAACAAAAAAATCATAATCTCTTCGTTCTGGAATTGACCAAGCAACTTCCGCCATGGCAATCGCTCTTGGAAATGCCATATATTCTACTTTTTCAGGAGAAGTAATATACTCCGTCCATACGTTTCCTTGTACACCTAACACATGTTTAGCTTCTTCTTTGGTTAATTCTTTCGGAATTGGAGTAAAATTGTATACTTTTTTCAACGGCAAATAACCACCAATCGCCAACGGTTCGTCTCCATTATCTGATTGATAGTAATCAAAATACGCATGCGAAGTTGGTGTCATAATAACGTTGTGACCTGACTTTGCAGCTTCAATAGCACCATTCATGCCGCGCCACGACATTACGGTAGCATTTGGCGCCAATCCGCCTTCCAAAATTTCATCCCAACCAATAATTTGTTTGCCTTTGCTATTGATGTATTTTTCCATACGCGTGATGAAATAACTCTGCAAACCATGTTCGTCTTTTAAATCTTCCTTTTTGATCAATTCCTGACAATATTCACAAGCTTTCCAACGGGTTTTGGGTGCTTCATCGCCACCAATATGAATGTATGTTCCTGGAAACAGCGGCATGACTTCATCCAATACATTTTCTAAAAACGTAAAGGTTTCTTCGGAAGGACAATATACTTCTTCAAAAACGCCCCATTTGGTCGCTACGTTCACGTTTTCGCCTGTACAACCCAAATTCGGATAGGCGGCAATTGCTGCTTGTGCATGTCCGGGCATTTCTATTTCAGGAATTACGGTAATAAAACGTTCAGCAGCATAGTTTACAAGCTCTTTAACTTGTTCCTGTGTGTAAAATCCGCCGTAGCGTTTGCCATCAAACTGTTGAGGTGCATCGTTGTAATGTCCCATCAACGTTTCATCGCGAAAAGCGGCAACTTCTTGTAACTTGGGATATTTCTTAATCTCAATGCGCCAACCTTGATCGTCTGTTAAATGCCAATGAAAAGTGTTCATTTTCAATTGTGACATGAGATCAATATATTTTTTGATGAACTCAACGGAAAACATGTGACGTGAAACATCTAAGTGCATACCGCGATACACAAACCGAGGCGCATCTTTTACAGTAGCATTTTGAAGTTGAATTTCCGTATTTGGAAACGTCTTATTTTCTACCGTTGGCGGGAAAAATTGGCGTAAAGTTTGAAATCCGTAAAAAGCACCTTTTGGAGTTTTCGCTTTGATTCTGATGATAGAAGAATCTATACTCAATTCATAACCTTCGTCATTTTCAATAGTTTGATCGTACGTAAAAATAATTGCATTGCGTTTAGGCATACTGTGTACTATTAGCCTAAAACCTAATTTTTCTTCCAGATAACCATTAAAAAAATCTGCCACAGCATAGAGTTCTTCATCTGCATGAAAAGTAACATTTTTATCAAGTACAAAAGTACCTTCTTGCATTGTAAAATCATTCGGAATAGGAATAATATGTGGTTTAATTGCGGGTGTTGGTTTTGAACAACCAATCAAACAAAACAAAATTAACAACCTGAAAATAAAAGTACTTTTCATTTTAGTATATTAGATGCCATAAATTTAGCAATCTATTTAATGAAACTCTCATACATCGCCATTTTTGTGGTCATTTCACTGTTTTTTAGCTGTGCGAATGATCAAAAAACACACATTGCTCAAAAAGATCAATCACTCATCAACTATGTAAATCCGTTTATTGGTACAGGCGGACACGGACATACGTATCCAGGCGCCACGATGCCGTTTGGAATGATGCAACTCAGTCCTGACACACGTTTGGACGGTTGGGATGGCTGCTCAGGCTACCACTATTCGGACGAATATATATATGGATTTTCGCATACGCATTTGAGCGGAACTGGTGTTTCAGACTATGGCGATATTTTGCTAATGCCAACGAATGAAGTGAATTTTAATAACGGTTCAAATGGAAAAAAAGGCTATCGTGCACATTTTTCACATGATAAGGAAATAGCAGAAGCAGGTTATTACAAAGTATTTTTAGACAGTACAAATATTCAAGTAGAATTGACGGTTTCGGAACGAAGTGGCATGCACAAATACACATTTCCATCTGCGGAAAATCAAGTTGTGATGTTAGATTTGGTACATCGAGATAAAGTATTGGATGCTAAAATCGAGAAGGTTTCCGATACCGAAATTGTTGGCTATCGTTTTTCAGAAGCTTGGGCTAGCGATCAACGTGTATTCTACGTACTAAAAACGTCACATCCGTTTGATGATATCTTGCAATCGCCACCAACACAAGGAATGCCAGGCGCAAGACGATCAGCACTGACATTTAAAAACCCAAACAATGAACCAATTATCATTAAAATTGGAATCTCTGCGGTTGATGTGGAAGGCGCACGAAAAAACTTAGAAACTGAAATAGGAGCGAAGTCGTTTGACGAAGTGAAGCAACTAGCACAAGACACTTGGGAACAACAATTAGAAAAAATTGTGATTGAAAGTGACAATAATGATTACAAAACAAACTTTTACACTGCGTTGTATCACACGATGCTTGCGCCAAATCTATACCAAGATGTAGATGGTCGTTACCGCGATATGGACATGAAAATTCATCAGTCTAACGATCACACACATTATACGGTTTTCTCGTTGTGGGATACGTATCGTGCGGCACATCCGTTGTATACGATTATTGAACAAGAGCGCACGAACGATTTTATTAAAACGTTTATTAAAAAATACGAATCGGGTGGCATCATGCCCATTTGGGATGTATCCGCGAATTACACAGGTTGTATGATTGGGTATCACGCCGTTCCTGTCATTGCAGATGCGTACATGAAAGGCATTCGCGACTATGATGTAGACAAAGCTTTTGAAGCCATGAAACATAGTGCGACGCGTGATAAATTAGGCTTGGACTCTTATAAGAAATTAGGCTACATTCCTGTAGAAAAGGAATCGGAGTCGGTTTCTAAAACCTTAGAATATGCGTATGACGATTGGACCATTGCGGAAATGGCAAAAGCCATGGGAAAGACAAACGATTACGAAACCTTCATTAAACGTGCACAATTCTACAAAAATGTATACGATCCAGCAACACAGTTTATGCGCGGACGTTTCCGAAACACATGGTTTGCACCGTTTGATCCGTACGAAGTCAATTTTAACTACACGGAAGCCAATTCGTGGCAATACAGCTTTTATGTACCGCAAGATGTTTCTGGTTTTATAGAATTGTTGGGCGGAAAAGACAAATTAGAAGCACAATTAGACAAATTATTCACGGCAAAACAAGCAACTTCAGGACGCAATCAGGCAGATATTACAGGATTGATTGGACAATATGCACACGGAAACGAACCGAGTCACCACATGGCATATTTGTATAATTTCATCAACAAACCTGCAAAAACACAGCAATATGTGCATCAAATCTTAACCACACTTTACAAAAACGAACCTGACGGCGTTTCGGGCAATGAAGATTGTGGACAAATGAGCGCGTGGTATGTATTGAGCAGTTTAGGATTCTATTCCGTAACGCCAGGAAGCAACGAATACATCATTGGAACGCCGTTGTTTGACAAAGCCACCATCAATCTTGAAAATGGCACAACGTTTACCATAACTGCGAAAAATCTCTCGAAAGAGAACATATATATCAAAGCAGCCACATTGAATGGAGAAGTGTATTCAAAATCATTTATTGAGCATGAAGCGATTCTAAATGGAGGAAATTTAGTTTTTGAAATGACCAACGAGCCAACCAATTGGGGAACGCAAGACGAACACATTCCGATCACGGAAATTACACAACACAAAATAGTGCCGTCACCATTTATAGCCAAAGGTGCTATTGCGTTTAAAGGAAATACGGAAGTAACTTTACAAACAGTTGATAAAGATGCTACTATTTTTTACAAATTGATGAATCCAGTGCAAGCTGCGATGCCAGATTTTAAGGAATACACGAAACCGTTTGCAATCTCTGAAATGAGTTTCTTGGAAGTATATGCGCAACGTGACGATGAAAAGAGTCCCACAATTGCGACAACATTCTTTAAAATTGATCCGAATTTAAAAATAAAACTCGAAACAGAATACGCAAATCAATACAATGCGGGTGGACAAAACGCGCTGATTGACGGCATTTTAGGAACAGAAGATTTCCGAACTGGAACGTGGCAAGGCTATTTTGATAAAGATGTGATTGCTACGGTCGATTTAGGAAAAGTAAAACCAATCAATACGATTCAAGTAAATTTCTTGGAAGATCAGAAAAGCTGGATATTTCTTCCAACCGAAGTTGAATGTTACGTGAGCGACAATCCAAACCGTTTTTACAAATCATTACCAAAACAAACCTTTGACGTTACCAAACCCAAAGAAGGTGCACATATTAAAAATGTAAGGTTTGATATGAGAGGCTACAGCGCACGTTATGTAAAAATTGTAGCAAAAAAATTAGGTGTTTTACCAGCATGGCATTTGGGGCACAAACACGATGGACGCAGTTGGTTGTTTGTGGACGAAATAGAAATAAAATAACGTGTAGAGTGCCGAGATATAAATGAAATACATTCATCAAGGCTTCTCGACTGCGCTCGAAGTGACAAAATTAAATAGTATCAAAAGAAGTCAAAATACGATTGCCAGTTTTTCATTTTATTCATTTAATTTGAAACATGTGAAAGGCAGCGTTTAAAACTAACAACATGAAACGAAGAAAGTTTATTCAAAATGCTGCATTAACAGGCTTAGGACTTACGGTAGGTGCTGCATTGACCGCTTGCGCAGATGATGAAAAATCCAAAGAAAAGGCTGCGGCTACCAAGTTTACATCTGACGTAAAACCTAGCATACCGATGGTGATTGCTACATGGAATGTGCCGAATGCCACGAAAAAAGCATGGGAAGTTATAGAAGCTGGAAATTCAGCATTGGACGCTGTAGAAAAAGGCGTAATGGTAGAAGAAGCTGACGTAAACAATCAATCGGTTGGAAAAGGCGGTTTGCCAGATAGAGATGGAAATGTAACGCTTGACGCGTGTATTATGAACAAAGATGGCGATTATGGTGCGGTTGTCTGTATCGAAAATATCAAACATCCAATTTCGGTCGCTAGAAAAGTGATGGAAGACACGCCACATGTGCTATTGGCAGGAAATGGCGCGAAGAAATTTGCGATAGAAAGTGGTTTTACACCAGAAAACCTTTTAACAGAAGCTTCCAAAAAAGCGTGGGAAAAATGGAAAGTTGAGGCTAAATACAAACCAATTATCAACGTAGAAAATCATGATACCATTGGAATGTTAGCGATTGATAAAAAAGGAAATATTTCTGGCGCGTGTACCACAAGCGGATTGTCTTATAAAATGCAAGGTAGAGTAGGAGATTCGGCAATTATTGGTTCCGGATTGTTCATTGACAATGAAGTAGGCGGCGCCACCGCCACAGGAATGGGCGAGGAGGTTTTAAAAACTGTCGGAAGCTTTTTAATTGTAGAGTTGATGCGACAAGGGAAATCGCCACAAGAAGCCTGTGAAGAAGCCGTAAAACGCGTCATTAAGAAAAGTCCAAATTATAAGGATTTTCAAGTGGGCTACATCGCTGTCAATAAAAAAGGAGAAACGGGCGCGTATTGCATTCACGAGTGGTTCAACTATACGACGTATCAAAATGGAGAAAATGTGAATCATAAATCGGATTTTTATAATAAGCAGTAGTTAGATTTTAGTATTGAGTATTGAGTATTGAGTATTTAGTATTGAGAACTTTTAAAATACAAACAACACTTTGACAGGCTCAGTGTAAACAAAAAACGAACAAATAACCACCAACATGAACACCAACAAATCATACAAAAGTGCTTTTATATTTTTAACATCCTTATTTTTTCTTTGGGGATTTATTACGGTGTTAGTCGATCCACTAATTCCAAGATTGAAAGAAGTATTCGAATTGACCTATTTTCAGTCAGGATTGATACAATTTGCATTTTTTGGCGCGTATTTATTACTCTCCATTCCCGCAGGATTTATTTTGTCTAAAATTGGTTATAAAAAAGGAATCATTCTCGGTTTGATGATCATGGGAACTGGCTGTTTATTGTTTTATCCAGCAGCTTCATCACGATTGTTTGTCCTTTTTCTGTTAGCTGTATTTGTACTGGCAAGCGGAATGACCATTTTGCAAGTAGCCGCGAATCCGTATGTTACTGCGCTTGGTTCAGAAGAAACAGCTTCAAGCCGATTGAACTTGTCGCAAGCTTTTAATTCGCTCGGAACTGCGATTGCACCTGCAATTGGCGCGATGTTTATTTTAAGTGATAAAATTAAAACGAGTGATGAAATTTCGCTATTGTCAGAAGCAGACAAAGAAGTCTATTTTGCTGCGGAAGCCTCAAATGTGCAATTGCCATTTGTGGCAATAGGTGTGTTTACGTTGATTTTAGCTGGAATTTTTATCTATGTAAAACTGCCAAAGTTATTGCAAAAAGCGCCAAAAGGTGGATATCTCAGTTTATTGAAAAAGCCTTCGTTAGTGATGGGCGCAATCGGAATTTTTGTATACGTTGGCGCAGAAGTTGCCATCGGAAGTTATTTGACGAATTATTTTAGAGATATGAATCTGGCAGAAGCCATCATGAACAGTCCGACAATGAAAAGCATTTCAGAATGGATTGTTGGTTCGGATTTGGCGGAATTAGATTCAAAAGCGATTGTTGGTGCATTTGTCACATTTTACTGGTCTGGCGCGATGATCGGACGTTTTATTGGCGCGTATTTAACCAAAATATTAGATCCAGCAAAAGTATTGATTAGCTTTGCCATCGGTGCATTATTAATGATTCTCATTTCCATGAACACGGTAGGTTTTGTATCTATGTGGAGCATTCTCGCAGTTGGATTGTTTAACTCCATCATGTTTCCAACAATCTTCAGTTTGGCGTTGAGCGGATTGGACGAATTGAAACCACAAGCTTCAGGTATTTTGTGTACCATGATTGTTGGTGGCGCCATCATTCCACCATTGTTTGGATTGTGTACAGATACCTACGGGTTTAAAACCGCATTTATTCTAGTATTGGTTTGTTATGGATATATTCTATTTTATGGGTTTATGAAACGTAAAAAGCCCGTTGTTGCATCATAATCTAACGGAAAGTATGGTTGCCATAGTATAGTTTGCTATATTTGTTATAAGACTTCTATAACAAGTATATTGCATGAGTACTATTCAAGAAAAGTTAACCGCTTTGCGCGATGAATTACGCGAACATAATTACAATTATTACATCCTAGATAACGCTACGATTTCTGACTATGAGTTTGATATGAAACTCAAAGAATTGCAGGAATTGGAAGCAAAACATCCCGAGTTTTATGATCCAAATTCGCCAACGTTGCGTGTTGGTGGCGCGATTACCAAGAATTTTAATACGGTTGCACATGAATATCGTATGTATTCGTTGGACAATTCGTATTCGAAAGAAGATTTGTTGGATTGGGAAAAGCGCATTCATAAGATTCTCGGTGTGGAAACGGTGGAATATACCTGCGAGCTCAAGTATGATGGCGCTTCTATGAACCTCACGTACGAAGATGGAAAGTTGATCAAAGCGGTCACACGTGGCGATGGTTTTCAAGGAGATGAGGTGACCAATAATATCAAAACGATTAAAACGGTTCCGTTACGCTTAAAAGGTGATTTTCCTGCAAAGTTTGACATTCGCGGCGAGATTATTCTTCCGCTTGACGGATTTAATAAAATGAACGAAGAACGTGTTGCCAATGGTGAAGAACCGTACATGAACCCACGAAATACCGCTTCTGGAAGTTTAAAATTGCAAGACAGTAGCGAAGTCGCGAAACGTCCGTTAGAATGCTTGTTATACAGCTTAAAAGGCGAAAAACTACCAATAGCTACACAGTTTGAAAGTTTAAAGAAAGCCCGCCAATGGGGATTTAAAGTACCAACCGTGGCAAAAGTTGCTAAAAATGTGGATGAAATCCTGGATTTTGTAAATCATTGGGAAGTGCATCGGCACGAGTTGGCATACGAAATTGATGGCGTCGTGATTAAAGTCAACAATCTGCAATATCAAGATGAATTGGGCTATACGTCCAAAGCACCACGTTGGGCAATGGCGTATAAGTTTAAAGCTGAGCAAGCGGTGACGGTTTTGAATGAAATTACGTATCAAGTTGGACGTACAGGTGCTATTACGCCTGTTGCGAATTTAGAACCTGTATTGTTAGCAGGAACTACCGTAAAACGTGCTTCATTGCATAATGCCGATCAAATTGCAAAATTGGATATTCGCGAACGCGATACTGTTTTTGTAGAAAAAGGCGGCGAAATTATTCCGAAAATCGTAGGTGTTCATTTTGATGCGCGTCCGGTAGATTCTACCAAAACCGTATACGCGACACACTGTCCCGAATGCGATACACCTTTAGAACGAAAAGAAGGTGAAGCACAACATTATTGTCCAAACACAATGGGCTGTACGCCTCAAATTGTGGGACGAATTCAGCATTTTATTTCGCGCAAAGCGATGGATATTGACGGTTTAGGAGGCGAAACGGTGGCATTGTTAGTCAAAGAAGGATTGATTACCAATTATGCCGATTTATACGAATTGACCAAAGAACAGATCATTCCGCTAGAGCGCATGGCAGAAAAAAGTGCAGAGAATTTAGTGAATGGTATTGAAGCGTCGAAACAAATTCCTTTTGAGCGTGTGTTGTATGCGTTGGGAATTAGATATGTAGGAGAAACTGTGGCTAAAAAATTGGCAAAACACTACAAATCTATTGATGCGCTGATGAACGCTTCGTCGGAGGATTTAGTGTCAGTCGACGAAATAGGCGTGAAGATCGCCGAAAGTGTGGCGCAATTCTTTCAAGAAGAAGCTAATTTGCAAATTATTACACGTTTACAAGAAGTTGGCGTGCAATTAGAATTTTCAGCAGCACAGTTGGAAGGATTGACAGAAACCTTGTTAGGGAAGTCATTTGTTGTTTCGGGTGTGTTTGAAAAAGTATCGCGAAATGAATTGAAAAAACTCATAGAAAATAATGGAGGAAAAGTATCATCGTCCATTTCTTCTAAAACTTCGTATGTAGTTGCAGGCGACAAAATGGGACCGAGCAAACGTGCAAAAGCAGAAAAGTTAAACATTACTATTTTGACAGAAGATGAGTTTTTGAATATGATTTAAATGAATTTTACAAAACCCACACATATTGCTTTTTTGATTGCTTCGGTGATTACAATGGTGGTGGCTATGTTTTTTGAAAAATTTTATTTGATATATGCGCAGCCGTTTACAGTGTTTACAATTTTAGTCATCTATTTTGTAGAAAAAAAAGATCCTACAAGCGTGCTGTATATTTTATCGCAGCTTATTGGTTTGGTAGGTGGAATTTTGCTCATTTTAGGCATGCGTGATCATTTGAAAGCAGTTTCTATATTATTTTCGTTGTTTTATATTATCTACTTGCGATTGATGTATGTACGTAATGAAATGACAAAGCCCGAAGTGCGCACATATATGTATGTAATATTGTTTTCAATTCCTATACTATACATTTATTATATTTTGATAAAAACTGTCTCTTCAGAGTTAAAAGATGTGGTTATCTACTTTAGTTGTTTGATGTTTTTTATGTTGAGTTACATTATTACAGCAGTATATTACTATTTAAAAGATAAAAAACCGACCAATTTATGGATGCTGATAGCCGCTGTGAATCTTGGTTTTATGAACATTTTAATCGGTTTGAATGAATTGTACATGTATGAAACTATTTTCACTGTAATTGTAACATTTTGCAGTGTGTGTATTCAAGTTTTTGTATTGAAATTTATGTTGCATGACAAAAATGATGATGCCAATGTATTGAATCTGTCGGACGAATGAAATATACACAACCAATTTATATAGCATTTTTCACAATAGCATTCATTTCGTTATTGGTAGCGCTATTTTTTGAGAAACAAGATTTGTTGTATGTATATCCATTTACCTTTATTGCCATTGCGATTGCGTATGTAATGGAAAGAAAAAAACGGATAAGTATTACTTTTTTATCAGCACTTTTTTTTGGATTGTGCGGAGGTATTTTTTTGATTTTAGATTTTAAAGAAGCTATTCCTATGATTTCTATTTGTATTTCCATTTTTTACCTTTTGTATTTGCGACTCATGTATTTGAAGAATGAAAGAAAGAAAGCACATGGAAAAACATATGTAAGTCTGCTGTTCATTTTTATTCCGGTACTCTATATCTATGATCGTGTTTTTTGTTTGGTATATGAAGAAATACATAATGGATTTGTCTATTTTACAGTAATGGCAGTGTGTATGTTGGTTTATATTATGGCTGCGATTTATTATTATTTGCGTACTAAGAATCAATCGAATTTATGGATGCTGATTACCGCCGTAAATTTGGGAATTATGAATATTATTGTCATCATCAATGAATTGTATGTATACGAACGCATATTTACGGTGATGGCTATTTTTTGTAGTAATTTGATGTTATTCTTTTCCATAAAATTTATGTTGGAAGAAGATACCAATGTGCTTACAGAAGTAGTTTAGTAGTATAAAAATAGCATTAATTAGTAAGCATATAGAAGTATTAAAATTAATTAAACATGAGCATAACAGTAAAATCATTCGTAAATGTCTAAGCAAAAAATCCTTACATATTTGTACTTTACTCTTTTAGTGTTAGATGTATTCGGAATTGTGTATCCTGAAATCATTTATAGGAAGTATGTAACATTTTTGCCTTTTCCTATATTAATGCTCTTGTATTTTGTTTCTTTAAAAAAGATGAACTGGCTATATACAATAGCCTTATTCAGTACTTTTTTAGGAATTCTCTTTTTTAAACTTTCTATGCATTTTAAAATTGCTTTGATATTTTACGGAATTGGAGTTTGTATCTATGTGGTTTTAGCACTCAAAACCGCAATAGTGATTCCTACACAGACTATTTTTAAGGCAACAATTCCTTTTCTAATAGTATATCTAGTGCCACTATTTTTGTACTATGAAGCAGTAAATTTTGAAATCTTCAACTATATATTGTTTTATGTATTCTTCGTCGGATTATTTGTTTTCATTTCTGTGTTAATTTACATTCATCAACAAAACAGAACGAACTTGTGGTTATTTAGCTCAGGCATTATCTTCTTAATTTCTACTATTATTCATGGATATCATCTTTTTATAGAGCAACTTGACGTGTTACGTGTTGGAATCGTTATCACATTTCTCATCATGCATTATACAATGTATCGCTATGTAATTTTACAGCAAATAAATGCAATGTCTCAAAATCAACCTAAAGTACACTCAAAATAAGTGTAGGATTTCTATTCAGAAATAAGTTACTTTGCGAAGCTCATGAAAAAGATAGCCAAGCTTTTAGTCATATTACTCATTTGCATTGCTAGTGTAGATCTTCTGTGGTTTTTCTTCCCAGATTACATCTCACGAAAGTATGCCATTGTACTGACGATTCCAGCAATTACCATTTGTTATTTTTTATATGTTGAGGTGAAAAACATCATGTATTTATTGGCGCTAACAGCGTTTATGGTAGCAGACTATTATTTCTTTATAGAAAAAAATCTTGGTATTGGAATTATAAGTAGTGGTGTTGCATTATCCATCTATGGTGTGCTTGTTTTAAAACAGTCGCATTATATTTCTACGAGAAAATTGCTCATTAGTACCGTTCCTTTTTTGACATTATACATGTTGCCATTTGTCTTTTTTGTAGATAGAATTAAGGATGAAATTTTTGGCGAGGTCATATTTTACACCTTTGCAATTGCATATTTTGCCTTCATGTCTACCATGGCATTCATTAGCAAAAGAACAAAAGTCACCAAAACATTACTGTTGGCAGGCTTATCAACGGCATTCATGGGTGTTTTATTTGGAGCGTTTTTATTTGTGGAAAGAAAACCAATGTATTCCATGTTTGCCAATCTGCTTTTTGTGTATTCACACTACAAAATGTGGCAATATATCATTATTAAAGATGCTTCTGAAACTGTTGAGGAAGTGTGAAGGTAGTTGGGAGTATTGAGTATTGAGAAGTTTCAAAGCGCAGTTTAAAAGTTTATAGGTTTAGTAGTTTAAGTTTCAAACAAAAAGACGAATTAACGAATAACGAAAATCAAATTATAAATGTTGAATGCTAAATTTTAAATGTAAAAAGTAATTCAACAGAAAACAGACAACACACAACAGGTGCAAAGCGACCAGAACCCAAAAGCGAAGCGACCTAACACCTAAAACCCAATTCCCAAAAAACTACACCACAATCGACTTCCCATTGGCAATTACATTTTTCTCGTCGTCAAAATAAAAATCTACGCGTCCCACATAAATGCCATAAGCACCAACTTGATTGACTAATACAGATTCTCCTTTGCTGTTTTTTTCTATCGTAGGTTTTGGTAAAAATGTATGTGTATGTCCTCCAATAATCAAGTCGATATCTTTGGTAGCCCGCGCCAATTTCAAATCAGACGGACGTTCTGGGTTTCGTTTGTAATGATAGCCAATGTGTGATAAACAAATGACCAAATCACATTTTTCTTCTTCTTTTAAGATGCGACTCATATCTTGCGCCTTCTCAATAGGATCATTGTACACAGTTTCTTTATACATGCGCTTGTCTACCAAACCTTCTAACTTTACACCAAGCCCAAAAATTCCAATCTTAATGCCATCTTTCTTAAAAATTTTATAGGGTTTTACATGCGTATCTAAAACAGTGTTTTTAAAGTCATAATTGGCAGAAACAAAATCAAAGTTCGCATTCGGTAATTGCGCGTACAATCCGTCAATACCATTGTCATAATCGTGATTTCCAATCGTTGCCAAATCGTACTTCATCATGCTCATCAGCTTAAATTCCAATTCGCCGCCATAATAATTAAAATACGGCGTTCCTTGAAAAATATCACCTGCATCTAGCAATAATGTATTTGGGTTTTCCTTTCGGATATTAGCAATCAAACTCGCTCTACGTGCGGCACCACCTTGATTTGGATTTCGTGGATGATTCGCGCCAAACGGATCAATATGACTGTGTACGTCGTTCGTATGTAAAATGGTAATATGTTTCTTTGCGGAACTCGCTGTAAAACTTTGTAAAGACAAACCTCCTAATGTCACAAAAGCACTAGAAGCCAACGAATTTTGTATAAAATCTCTTCTCTTCATTCTAATTAAGGTTATTGTTGTACAAATCTGCCATCCAAGCGCGCAGGAATGGTGTCAACACTTTTAAAATAATCAATCATGGCGTTTCTAATTTTATAATCTAACACCTCTAACGATTCGGGGTTTTTCAAGAAATTCATCCGATCACCACCATTTTGCAAATAATCAGAAGTTACCACCGTGTATGTTTTGCCATCTTCAATCGGTTTTCCGTCAATCAATGCTTCTGTAACCTTGGCGTCTTTATCGAGTTTGATGGTCAAGCCAGAAATGGGATGCGCGCGTTTTGCTTCTGCTAAATACGCTACCATATTGTGCACATTCTCCGAAGTCAATTCTGCCACAACAATTGAATTTTCAAAAGGCATTACATTAAAAGCGGTTCGTGTTTTTATCGGTCCTTGAGGAATTGGCGCGCGAATTCCACCGTGATTCAACAAGCAAACATCAATGCTTCTTCCAGTTCGTTTCTTGTACACAGGCTCACTTTGTGATTTTACCAAATCTGCCATGACATTTCCAATGGTTGTTTCTAACGCACCGTCATTCTTATGCATATCTTTGGGTGCATAACTCAGTACTTTGTTCATATCTTCTTCGATACGCTCACGAAAAGGCTTTATAAAATCTTCAATTTCCTGATTCGCAGTTAACGAATCGTTGATATTGATACGTTTTCCTTCAATTTTGGAAACACGTTGTTTTTCTTGGGAACAAGAAACTGCTATCAAAATGGCAAGCAGCACAATAATTTTTCTCATAAACAGTAAAATATGCGGCAAATTATAAAAAATACAAGATACTGTCATTGCCAAACACACTAAATAATTGTAAAAACACACACTTTTTTTGTGATTACTTGCCAAAAATCAACGCTCATTGTTAAAAAACGACGCTTACAAACTTATTTTTTTCTTCTCAAAAACTCCTTGTAACTTCGTGAATATCTAACGTTCACGAGGAAGAACTAGATTCATAAATTTTTAAAACGAAAGAGATGCATATTCATACATGCGTCTCTTTTTTATGGAAAAAGAGTATTTTTGTCCAATATCAATTTCATTTCATGTTTTTAAAAGGATTACAGCAGAAGTCTGCGAAGAAAGCACTTACGCAAAAGCTACACAAAACCACAACAAAAGAAGTGGAGGCTACACCGATTCAAACCATAGGATTGATTATAAATGCTGATATAACAGATAATGTTACGTACATTGTGCAAAGTTTGCAATTCAATGTTGCGGTAGACGTGTTGTATTATCATAAAAACGCACAAAAAAACCGCGAAGTAAACCATCCTGTTTTTTATGACAAAGATTTTGGTTGGAAAGGAAAAGCAAAAACGGAAGAATTAGCGCAATTTTTAAGCAAACCTTTCGACTTACTCATCAGTTATTACAGTGATAATATAGTAGCATTACAATTAGCATCTGGCTTGCAAGCGGCAACGTTTAAAGTTGGTATTACAGGCTGCGATCAAAAAATACATGACGTCATCATTCAAACAAAAGAAGAAGACATTGCCACATTTGCAAAAGAATTACATAGATATTTACAGATACTTAATAAATTATAATAATGAAGAAATTCATCGGAACTGGCGTTGCGTTGGTAACTCCTTTTAAAGAAGACACTTCGGTAGATACAGTTGCATTGACAAACATTGTAGAACATGTCATTGAAGGCGGCATAGAATATTTAGTGGTTATGGGGACCACTGCGGAAAATGCGGTGTTGACAAACGACGAAAAACAAGTGGTGATTGATACGGTGGTAAAAGCTAACAACAAACGTTTGCCGATCGTTTTAGGTATTGGCGGAAACAATACGGCAGCGGTTGTACATGAATTAAAAACGAGAGATGTAAGTGATATTGATGCGATTCTTTCGGTATCACCCTATTATAATAAACCTACACAAGAAGGCATTTACCAGCATTTTAAAGCAGTAGCAGAAGCCACTACAAAACCAATCATAGTGTATAATGTGCCAGGAAGAACGGCAAGCAATATTTTGCCAGAAACGATTGTAAAGTTGGCAACTGATTTTAAAAATATCATTGCTGTGAAAGAAGCCGCTGGTGATATTGTACAAGCGATGCGATTGATAAAAGATACACCCGAAAATTTCTTGGTCATTTCGGGAGATGATATGATTACCTTGCCCATGGTACAAGCTGGTGGTGCAGGCGTTATTTCTGTGATTGGTCAAGGATATCCTAAAGAATTTTCGGAAATGGTGCGCTTAGGATTGGCAGGAAACGGACAAGAAGCCAATGCGTTGCATTACAAACTGATGCCCGCCATTGATTTCATTTTTGAAGAAGGAAATCCTGCGGGAATCAAATCGGTTTTTGAAATCTTGAAACTTTCTACAGCAACGGTACGTTTGCCTTTGGTAGAAGCATCTACAGCACTCAAAGAAAAGTTACGTACATTTACGGAAGCATTGAATTCGTAAAAAATTTGAATGGCAAAAAAAGTAAAAGATCCTGGATTAGGAGAACAATCAATCACATCTGCAAGACGAATTGTTAACAAAGACGGTTCGTTCAATATAAAACACTTAAATGGTAAGACGGGAATCTCTGCGCTATATGCGTATTTGGTAGATATTAGTTGGGCGCGTTTTTTCTTGTTGGTTTTCTTGGTGTATTTTGTCATCAACATGGCGTTTGCTATGGTATATGTGACAATTGGTGTGGAATATATTTCGGTAGCACCCAAAAACTTTTTTGCGGATTTTGTAAATGCCTTTTTCTTTTCTTCACAAACCATTACTACGTTGGGATATGGAGCCATGGCACCCACAAGCATTTTGGCGGGAATTGTGTCTAGTTTTCAAGCGGTTGCTGGATTGTTGAGCTTTTCATTCGTAACAGGATTGTTGTACGGACGTTTTTCAAAACCCAAAGCGTCTATCCAATTTAGTGAAAATATCATCTATCGTGATTTTAAAGAAGGAAAAGCCTTGATGTTTCGCTTGATGAATAGTAAAAAAGATGTCATGATCAATCCGCGCGTTAAAGTCACGTTAGCAATCACCGAAGATGATGAAAAACAAGGATATCGCCGTAATTTTTATCAGTTAGCCCTAGAAAGAGATCACATTACGTATTTGCCAACTACGTGGACTTTGGTACATGAAATAGACAAAGACTCGCCTTTATATAAATTTTCTTCAAGCGAATTAAAAAAGCTAAATGGCGAATTCCTAATCATGGTTTCTTATTACGACGAAGCGTTCAATGAAGAAGTATATAAACTCCATTCTTATACTTTTGAAGAATTATTGATGAATGTTGCCTTTGAAAAATCATTTTATTTTGATGAGGAAGGGTATACGGTGTTAGATCATCACAGAATAAGTCGTACGGAGAAGATGTAGACTTGACCGCTATCGCTATTAGATATTAGACCGCTATCGCTGTTAGATTGTTAGACTCTTTCATACAATGTTCGCATTTTCTTTGAAACTTCATTTTCAAATTGAAGAATTTTCAAATTGACACATTGGGTTAGACTCGCTTTACTTTTAGATTTTTAGACCGCTATCGCTGTTAGATTTTAGACTCTTTCATGCAATGTTCACGTTTTCTTTGAAACTTCATTTTCAAATTGAAGAATTTTCAAATTGACACATTGGGTTGGACTCGCTTTGCTTTTAGATTTTTAGACCGCTATCGCTATTAGATATTAGATCGCTGTTAGATTGTTAGACTCTTTCATACAATGTTCGCGTTTTCTTTGAAACTTCATTTTCAAATCATCAAATCATCAAATCATCAAATCACCAAATCATCAAATCAACAATAAAAAACTTACTCCAACAAACTCTCAATAGTCAATCCTAATCGTTGCAACTGTGGGAAATTTTTAAAATCTTCTAGCAGCATTTTTTTAAAACTTAGAAAATCGGAGGTTTTTTTCATTTTTGATTGAAATCGTTTTTTTTGAAACTTAAATTTTTCTATTTCTTCAGAAGTATCTTCGCCCGCGTTTTTCTTTCGTGAAAAGGCTTCAATACTATCTAAAAGTCCCATGAAAATAGATTTTAAGTCCAAACCAGCTTCCATACGATCTGCCACTAATTTTGTTCTGTTTAAGCCATACAACGCAATTGAGATTTCCCCTTTTTTGCTAGGCTGTGCATTTTCTTGAATTTTAGCTCTTACAATACCTACATCTTTTTCTTCTTTTACAGGAAATACAAAATGATCGTCGGGATCATCGGCACACGGATCAACAATTAATAAGATCGCTTTTTCAGTTTCTAAATTTTGGTTGTGCGAACGTATGCGTTTGGTTTCTTCGGCAATGGGAAAACGATTTTTCTTCCCAAGTGGTTTTAGTCCTTCCACATTTGGTTGGTCTAAATTACTTTTTCGATTGCAAAGAATACACGACCACAATAAATTGTGCCAATCGGCGGCAAGCCAATAATAGCCAGGTTCAATCAGTTTTTCGTCAATTCCATCTTTAAAAGGATTGAATGCTTTTTTTGGTCTAAAATGTTCAATGTCTGCAGTACTATTTCCTAAAAAAACACTGTCACAATATGCACATTTATCATTGAAGAGTGTACGGATATGTTCTCTTAATTCTTTGTTCTTATACACCGTAAAGCTAGGTACTTTTTTGTCTTTATTTTTAAAATTCTCAGGATCTGCATAATAGTTGATCGCTTCTAAAGTTTCTTCTTCGGCTTTGGTAAATTTTTCGTTTTCATCTTTCAATCGCGCCACAAAATCTGGAAAATGGACTGCATTTTCATCAATCAATTTCAAAAGGTTGGCGCGCAATTCTGGAGCGAGTGATTCGCTCTTTTCTGCATATATTTTGATATTTGGAATCTTAGGACGATTAATTTTTATCATGGCAAATAGTTCTCATTAACACGTTACGATTTCCAAAGTTCTTGCACAGCTGATAAGGTGTCATCTGAAAGCTTCTCTAGATTGCTTGGTTTTTCATTCTTCTTATAAAACTCATACTTTTCCTTTACGATTTTATATTCCTGCGTATTCAATAAAGTTTCGCCCAATAACAAATCGGGTTTTAATTGTGCTTCCAAATCGCTCATTTCGTCGTCTTCCTCTGGCGTTCTTGAATTCATAGCTCTTAGTTCAAAATAGCGATTAAATTCAGCTTCTAATTCTGGATCCATCGTAGAACTTAAACCAAATACGGACGTTAAAATTTGACCAATACGCAATTCGCGCGGATTCGGAAGTTCGGTGATGACTTCTACATGTTTGTCAGCATCACGTCGCATCAAAATAACTTCTCCTTGATCCAAGCCACGTAAACATAAAGGTTGGTGTGTAGAAGCGATGAATTGCATGTTTTTAAATGCATTGCGAATGCTACTTACAATGCGCATTTTCCATTGCGGATGTAAATGTGCGCCAATTTCATCAATAATAACAATTCCTCTAGCTTCGTCTGGGTTTTCCCAAAAATTCATGACCAATTGTAAAATATCGGTTGTCAATGCCATGACAGATTGGTAGCCATCACTTAAATCTTTGAAGGTTTCTAAATGATTATTGACGTATATTTTGACTTCGGTTTCGGTTCTTTTAATTTCTTTATCGTCTGGAATGCGCAACAAATCTTTGATAATAATCGCAGCTCTTCGGAACAATTTTTCATCTAAGTTTAACAACCATTGTTCCGCATTTCCAAGTGGAACAAACGGATTGAAAAGATTGTCAACTTTATTAAGTTTATTGATAATATTTGTTGCTTCATGTTTGGAACCTCTTGGGAGCAAGCGTGTAGCTCCATATCCTAATAAGAAAGTAGGAGAGGACCAAACGTCACTCTGAATGTTTTTATCTGACAACGGCAACGAAATGGAAACACTTTCTTCAAGCATATTGGTAAAGGTCACCGAATCTTTTTTCAGTTCTAAGATTCTAGGGTTTTTACTTCCAGTCATCCACACTTTAATGGTCGCTTTTGATTCATGGTGTTTTATAAAACTCGTCGGATCAATCAAATCCATTCGAATCATATTCTGAAAATAATCAATATCGCATAAATTCATGCACAAGGACTTTAGCACCGTACTTTTCCCCGTACCATTTTCACCTAACAACATCAGCCATAATACAAAAGAACCTTCATCATTGACCAAATTAAATTCTTGATTCTCATAGGTTTTTACATTTGTCAATTCAATTTTAGCGACAAAATGCTCTTTCAACATGTACATGGAACTCTTTTCAGTTTCTTGATACATGTTGCTACTTTCTACTTTTTGAGTAAAGTCTTCATATTCTTTGGTGACAGCACGTTTTTCCTCGTCACTGTAGGTTTTGGTATGCTTAAAACGTTTGTTGTCAATACGATCAGCTCCAAATTCTTTTAAAAATGCCAACACATATTGCCTTTTAATTCCCGCATATTCTTCAGAGCTAGCCGTCATTTTTTGCAAAGTTTCAATTTCTGATTTCAAGAGTTGTTCATCTTTTACATCAGCATTCATCATGCTATTAATTCTTGAAATACTAGCTTTTACAGCTCGCACTTCATTTTCACGCGCATACACCAGTGGTTTTCTATTCAAATTTAACAATAGGATAGACGCTTTTCCTCTTTCTGTTTTAGAAACAATAGTTCCATCATCCGTATACATAAAATGATCTTCAGGATAGTCAATACAAGGATTTAATACTAAAGGCTCTTCTTTGGTAAGATCATCTTCTGAGGTAAACACTCTTTGTGTTTCATCTTTAATTGGGAAGTGATTCTTCTTTTTTACATTGCAATTTCGACAAGAAATTAACAAATTATCCCAATCATTAACCAACCACCAATATCCTGTATGATCGGAAGATTCTGCAACGCCACCTTTAGGTCGATAATGTTCCAAGTCTCCTGCAAATGTGGTCATTATAGAACTTTCGCAATATGCACATTTTCCATGGAAAAGTTCTTGCAAGGTCTTTCTGATAGATCTGTCTAGATAATTTTTGAAGCGAAATCTTCGTTGTCCTCTTGAATGTTCAGCATATTCAAAAAAAGCTTTGGCTTCTTCTAGCTCTCTTATTACTCTTTTATTATTAGGAAGAAGTGCCTCTGGAATTTGTACTGAAGTACGATCTATGTGAATCATTACACTAGGAGTAAATGGTTAATAAGCTTTTAAGAATCTCTTAAAACTACAAATTTTTCTGACGAAAACAAAGACCTGTGGGAGATTTGAATTTGGTTTTATTTGTTGATTGTCAATATGTTTACCTGTTAATTTGATAATTTGATAATTTGATGATTTGATGATTTGAAAATGTGTGGATTTGAAAATGAGTTAACGAGAACCTTGTAAGCAATATACCAAAATACCAATTACACAACATCGAGTCTAACAAGTCTAAAAGGCAAAGTTGCTCTCAAAACAAAGCGGTCTAACAGCACCAAAGGTCTAACCCTGAAGCAATCCGTGCGCATAGCCAACTCACAAAAAAGTTAAAACTATGATAAAGAATACGAAAAACAGATTTGTACTGTTATTTTAGCGGTCTTAAAAATGTTTTCATAATACATAATAAATACCTATTTTTGCCAGATGTTTAAAAAGATGCCAAAATTTCTATACCTAATTTTAGCGGTTGCAACACTTGCTTCTTGTAGCGAATACCAAAAAGCACTAAAGTCGGAAGATACGAAAGTAAAATACGAACTTGCAGAACGTTTGTACAATGAAAAAAAGTTCAAAAAATCGAGTAGACTTTTTGAGCAAATTGTACCAAAATATAGAGGGAAGCCACAAGGGGAACGCGTTACATTTTTGTACGGACGTTCGCTGTTTGAAACAGAACAATACATTATATCGGGATATCAATTTGAGCGTTTTGTACGTTCATATCCTAAAAGTGATAGCTTGCAAGTAGCTTCTTTTTATGAAGCAAAAAGTTATTATATGCAATCGCCTCGTTACAGCATTGATCAACGCGAAACAATCACAGCCATCAACAAATTACAAGGATTTATCAATAACTATCCAGATTCTGAATTGTTAGATCAAGCCAATGTAATGGTAGACGAATTGACTACTAAAATTGAAAAGAAAGCCTACGAAATTGCAAAACAATACAATACGATTTCCGATTTCAAAGCTTCTATCAAAGCAACAGAAAACTTTTTGTCCGACTATCCAGGAACAAAATTTAGAGAAGATGCAATGTATTTAAGACTAGATGCAATGTATAATTTGGCAGTACGAAGCTTTCAATCACTGATGGAAGAACGTTTCAATGATGCCGCATCAGCTTATAAAACGTTGGTAAAGTTTTATCCAGAATCAAAATACAGAGAAGAAGCTGACAAATTGATGGCTTCTATCACAGAAGAATTATCAAAAATTTCAAAATAACAAATATGGTTGATATTAAAAACTTAGACGCTCCAGTAAGCACCAAAACGATTGAGAGAAATCAGTTTGATTCACCAACAGATAACATTTATGAAGCAATTTCTGTTGTGGCTAAAAGAGCCATTCAAATCAACTCTGAAATCAAAAAAGAACTCATCGAGAAATTAGACGAATTTGCGACACACAACGATAGTTTAGAAGAAATCTTTGAAAACAAAGAGCAAATTGAAGTATCTAAATTCTACGAAAAACTTCCAAAACCACATGCTATTGCAGTACAAGAGTGGTTGGAAGAAAAAATTTATTACCGCAACACAAAAGAAGAAGCTTAATATATGTCTATTTTAAGTGGCAAAAAAGTATTACTCGGCATTACTGCTGGCATTGCCGCTTACAAAACAGCTTCTTTAGTACGGTTATTCATAAAAGCAGGCGCCGAAGTCCAAGTGATCATGACGCCTGCTGCCAAAGACTTTATTACACCACTTACCTTATCTACCTTATCAAAAAATCCAGTGCATTCTTCTTTTACCAATGAAGAAGATGAAAATGACATGTGGACCAATCATGTAGAGTTAGGGTTGTGGGCAGATTTTATGCTGATTGCACCCGCAACAGCCAATACGATGTCGAAAATGGCATCGGGAACTAGTGATAATTTATTACTTGCTACCTATCTTTCAGCAAAATGTCCTGTATATTTTGCACCTGCGATGGATTTGGACATGTACAAACATCCATCGACAAAAAACTCCTTTGAAACACTTACGAAATTTGGAAACACGATGATTCCTGCAACAAGCGGCGAATTGGCAAGTGGTTTGGTAGGCGAAGGACGCATGGCAGAACCCGAAGACATTGTTTCATTTATTGAAAAAGATATTTTAAATCAGCTTCCGCTGAAAGGAAAAAAAGTGATGATCACCGCAGGACCAACTTATGAAGCCATTGATCCTGTGCGTTTTATTGGGAATCATTCCTCTGGGAAAATGGGCTTCGAATTGGCAAAAGCAGCAGCAAATTTAGGCGCTGAGGTCACGTTAATTGCTGGACCAAACCATTTGAGTATTTCACATGCGAGCGTACATGTAGTAGATGTTGTTAACACAGAAGCTATGTACAAAGCAGCACATGCGGCGTTTCCAACGGCAGATATTGCCATACTGTCTGCAGCAGTTGCCGATTATACTCCAAAAGATGTAGCGACTCAGAAAATAAAAAAGAAAGATTCATCGTTACATATAGAGTTGGTGAAAACCAAAGACATCCTAAAATCGTTAGGAGCCATCAAAAAAGAGCAGTTTTTAGTCGGTTTTGCTTTAGAGACGAACAATGAATTGGAAAATGCCAAAGGAAAACTGATACGTAAAAATTTAGACATGATTGTGCTCAATTCTCTAAACGATGCAGGAGCAGGTTTTGGAAAACCAACCAACAAAGTCACGATTATTGACAAAAAAATGAATACCTTAGCCTTTGGGTTAAAATCGAAAGCCGAAGTAGCCATTGACATATTTAATGAAATTTTAAAGCGAATCCATGCGTAACCTAGTTTTAAGCATCTTACTTTTTAGTGTAGTATCTGTAACCACTGCACAAGAACTCAACTGTCAAATTACGGTTGATGTACAACAAATCAATCAAACGAACCAACAAATTTTCAAAACGTTGGAACGTTCATTGAATGATTTTGTGAACAAAACGCAATGGACTAATAAAAAATTTAAGGCAAGTGAACGCATCAACTGTAATATGTTGATTACGGTATCACAATACAACTCGGACGAATTTGTAGCTACGCTTCAAGTACAATCGTCACGACCAATATACAACTCGTCGTTTGAATCGCCTGTATTCAACTTTAACGATCGTCAATTCCGATTCATCTATCAAGAATTTCAACCAATCGTATACAATCCGAATGCATTTACAACCAACTTGGTATCTGTAATTGCGTATTATGTATACATTGTTTTGGGAGTTGATGCAGATACCTACTCGCTTCGTGGCGGTTCTGACTATTATGCCATTGCACAGCAAATTGTAAACTTATCACAAACGAGTGCATTTTTAGGATGGAAAGAAGCAGATGGAAACCGTACACGTTGGAGATTGTTAGACAATATGCTCAACAACACACATAAAGAATACAGAACCGTAATGTACAACTACCACAGAGTAGGTTTGGACGTCATGGCAGACGATCCGCGTGCAGGAAAATCGGCGATTAGCAGTACGTTGGAAATCTTTAAAGCATTGAGCAATCGAAGACCAAATTCCTTCTTATTACAAACCTTTTTTGATGCCAAAGCCGAAGAAATTCAACAAATATTTTCAGGGGGTCCCAAAGTAAATGTTATTCGCTTGGTAGAAACCTTAAACAAGGTAGCTCCGTTTCATGCCACAAAATGGGGAAAAATTAAATTCTAATTTTTGCGAAAACTTATCGCAATACACTATTTTTGTGAGTAGAAACTAACGTACTAAAAACGCAACTGCATTGCTCACACAACTTTCTATAAAAAACTTTGCGCTGATTGATTCTTTACAAGTGGAATTTGATAAAGGATTGACGATCATTACTGGAGAAACAGGTGCTGGAAAATCTATCCTTTTAGGTGGATTGGCGCTCATACTCGGAAAACGCGCAGATTTATCGTCTTTGAAAAACAAAGAACGTAAATGTGTGATTGAGGCTGAATTTGCCATTAAAAAGTACAAACTCAAACATTTTTTTACAGAGAATGATCTCGATTACGATCAGGATACCATTGTGCGTCGTGAAATATTGCCTTCTGGGAAATCGAGAGCCTTTGTCAATGATGTTCCAGTTCGTTTGGGCGTTTTGCAAGCCTTGGGCGATCAGTTGATTGACATTCATTCGCAGCATCAAACCTTGCAACTGACGGATAATCAATTTCAATTTCAAGTCATAGATATTTTGGCAAATGTTTCTGAAGAAGTCCATTCGTATCAAGAATTACTGAAAACCTATCAATTCACACAAAAAGAACTCAAAAAAATACGCGAAGAACGATCGGCTTTAGAAAAAGAACACGATTACAATATGTTTTTGTTGAAAGAATTGGAAGAAGCAAGATTGGAAGGGTTGATTCTTGCCGATTTGGAAGCACAATACGAACGTTTGAACAATGCGGAAGACATTAAAACGAATCTAAGCGCGTCAGAACAATTGCTTTCTGATGAACAAGTAGGTGTGTTAAATTTATTGTCAGAATTGCAAGTAGCTTCTGGAAAACTTGCAGATATTGCACCTGAATTTGCGCAATTGGCAGAACGCGTACAAAGTTCATACATTGAGTTGGATGACATTTATAACGAAATCATCAACTTGCAAAGTGAAGCTTCTTTTGATCCGGATTTGTTAGAAGAAATCTCTGGAAAGCTGCAAAAAATATTCGATCTACAAAAAAAGCACAATGTACTTTCAGTAGAAGAATTAATATCGATTCAAACAGAACTTTCCGAAAAAGCATCAGTTTCAGAAAACATTGACGAGCACATTCAAACCAAAGAAAAAGCATTAGCAGCTATAAGCAAACAATTGCAACAAATTGCCAAAACTATTCACGATCAACGTTCCAAAGGAATTCCATCGTTAGTAGCACAATTGGAAAAGATGTTGGCAACTTTGGGCATGCCAAATGCACGTTTTAACATCAACGTGCAATTGAGCAATCAGTTTTATGCGAACGGAATGGACGATTTGCAGTTTTTATTTGCGGCAAACAAAGGCGGAAACTTTAATGAATTGAAAAAAGCGGCTTCTGGTGGAGAATTATCGCGTGTCATGTTGTGTATCAAAGCAATTCTATCCACTTACATGCAACTACCAACCATTATGTTTGACGAAATTGACACAGGAGTTTCGGGAGAAGTTGCGAATAAAATGGCGAACATTATGCAAAAAATGAGCAAAAGCATGCAAGTATTTGCCATTACACATTTGCCACAAATTGCTGCCAAAGGAAAGCAACATTTTAAAGTGTACAAACAAGACATTAATGAAGTCACCACCACACAATTAAAGGAATTACAGGCAGAAGAACGCATCCAAGAAATTGCGCAGATGTTGAGTGGTGCTAAAATTTCAGATTCTGCCATGGCTAACGCAAAAGAATTATTAAATTAAGATGGATTTCAGAGACGAAGAAGACATGCTTTTTGATGTGGATAACCTCATAGAAGAAGGCGCAGTAAAAGAAGCGAAAGCATTGCTATATAAAGTGTTGGAGAATTATCCAGATTACAGCAAAGCACATAATCATTTGGGATGGATTTATCATTACAAAATGCTAGATTATGAGAAAGCAGAAATGCATTACAAACTGGCAGTTAAATTTGCAGGAAACTATCATTCGCCATATCATAATTATGCATATCTCTTAATTGATAAGGGGTACAACGAAGAAATGTTGACATTCGGTGAAAAAGCATTGCAAATTAAAACGGTAGATGAATCCATAATTTTTAGTCTCATTGCAAAAGCTCATGAATTGAATGGAGATTTTTTCAAAGCATATTCATATTATAAAAAAGCAAAGCAAAAGGCGTTGAGAAATGACTTCATTAAAGATATAGATGCATCATTACAAAGACTTCATAATAAAATGAGTATATTTCAAAAACTAAAACTAATTTTTAAATAAACCAAAATGGGTTACAACTTATTAAAAGGAAAAAAAGGAATCATATTTGGTGCTTTAGACGAAAATTCTATTGCGTGGAAAACTGCCGAACGTGTGCATGAAGAAGGAGGAACGTTTGTATTGACAAACGCGCCTATTGCGATGCGTATGGGAAAAATAAAGGACTTAGCAGAGAAAACAGGTTCAGAAATCATTCCTGCTGATGCTACGAATGAAGAAGACATTCAAAACCTCGTAGAAAAATCTATGGAAATCTTAGGTGGGAAAATTGACTTCGTATTGCATTCTATCGGAATGTCTGTCAATGTTCGTAAAGGAAGACACTACACAGATTTAAAATACGATTGGCTGACCAAAGGTTGGGATGTGTCTGCGGTTTCTTTTCACAAAGTAATGCAAACTTTATACAAAGCTGACGCGATGAGCGAGTGGGGAAGTATTGTAGCGTTGACGTATATGGCGGCGCAACGTACATTTCCAGATTACAACGATATGGCAGATAACAAAGCCTATTTAGAATCTATTGCACGTAGTTTTGGGTATTTCTTTGGAAAAGATAAAAAAGTACGTGTCAACACCATTTCACAATCGCCAACGCCAACAACGGCAGGACAAGGTGTAAAAGGTTTTGACGGATTCATCTCGTATGCAGAAAAAATGTCGCCACTTGGAAATGCTACGGCATTAGATTGCGCCAACTACACTGTGACACTATTCTCTGATTTAACGAAGCGTGTTACCATGCAAAACTTATACAACGATGGTGGATTCTCTAACACAGGAGTCAGTCAAGAAGTGATTGAAAGATTCACAGAAGAATAAAAAAGAAATACATAATTATATACAAAGATGCCTCTGAGTTATGAACTTAGAGGTATTTTTTTGTAAAAAGGTTTAACATGGTATTACTATAAAATAATCTCAGAATTCTATAAAATTTAGAAAGTATCTAGCCTTATCAATTATTTCATCGTACAAAAACTGCAACTACAGCGATTATATTGTTAAATATTTGTGAAATTTAAGTTCTTTTAATAGTTTAGGAGCCTCGAACTCAATAATTTATTTACCGACTGCCTATGAAAAGACAATTACACCTATTCTTTTCGTACCTATTATTTATATATTGCTTTCAACAGCTAAATGCACAAGCCTATTTTGAAAACCATGCTACAGTAGCAGGAGTGGACGATCATAGTGGCACTATTTTTCTTGGTGCAGGAATTTCTTTTTGCGACTTCAATAATGATGGTTGGGATGATATTACCATTGCCACGCAAAGCGGCGATCCTTTAAAAATTTACAAAAACAATGGAAATGGTACGTATTCGTTAGAAACTTCTTTGGTGCCTAATAACAATTCGCAACAAAAACAAGTCATTTGGGTTGACTTTGACAACGATGGTGACAAAGACTTATATCTGTCAAGTAATGCCGATGGAAGTCGTTTGTATAGAAATAATGGAAACGCTCTTTCTGATATTACAAGTGCATCTGGTTTGCCGCTGGCGGTACAAGATAATTTTGGCTCCTCTTGGGGCGACTATAATAATGATGGCTTTTTAGATGTATTTCTATGCAATCGGGAAATAAACAACGGCCCACAACCAAACTATCTTTACAAAAACAATGGCGACGGAACATTTACCAATGTCAGCGCTGCTGCGGGAATAGACAGCGGAAGTCATTTATCATTTTGTTCTGCATTTTTCGATTACAATAATGATGGATGGCAAGATATTTATATGGCAAATGACAAAACAAACACCACAAACATTCTGTACAAAAATAATGGTGACGGTACATTTACGGATGTAAGTGAAGTATCAGGAACAAATCTTGCTATTGATGCTATGTCAGTAACTATAGCTGATGTTGATGGCGATACTTTTTTTGATATATACGTAACAAATGGAGTTCCGGGAAACTATTTTTTACGGAATAATGGTGACGGAACCTTCTCAAATATTGCATCAGGCTCAGGAACCATGTTTCAAAGTGTGGCTTGGGGAGCTGTATTTTTAGATGCTGAAAACGACGGTGATTTAGACTTATATGTAAGTGGATCTTTAGATGGAGCTGTTCCTAGTTTACTATCAGCAGCATATTACTCCAACAATAATGACGGAACCTTTAGCATCTTAGGAACTTCAGGATTTCAAAATGATACCAGTGAAAGCTATGCAAATGCTATTGGTGATACAGATAATGATGGTTTTCCAGAAATCATTGTAAACAATAACGGTGGCGATGATATCTTTTTATGGAAAAATCAAACCACATCTACCAATAACTGGTTAAAAGTAAATTTAGAAGGAGTCATAAGCAATCGTCAAGGTATTGGAGCAACGATTGAACTCAGAAGTCAAGCAGAATCGCAATACAGATACACGGTCTGTGGCGAAGGATACATTGCACAAAACTCAGGAACAGAATTCTTTGGAATAGGTGCAAATACTACAATTGATTATGTAAAAGTTACCTGGTTAGGTGGCGCACAAGATATACTCTATAATGTTACGCCAAATCAAACGTTAAACATCTTAGAAGGAAGTAGTCCTTTAAACACCGAAGAATTTCAAGAAAAAAATAAAATACAAGTATATCCTAATCCAACCACGGGAAAAATTTGGGTACAAACTACTTCAAACAAATCGTTTCAATACATACTTTTTGACAGTAGAGGCGTACACGTAAAAAGAGGAAAAATAGACGCACAAAATTCAATTGATATGGCAACATTATCTTCAGGGTATTATACCCTTAAAATTTTCAACGAAAAAGAGGTATATAACAAAAAAATAATGTTAAAATAATACTAACAAAAACTGTAAGAAAATGCTTTTTTTGAGTTTTTCACCGATAAAACCAACTCTTTTGTCGATAAAAACATGATGCATCCAAAAAAAATGTGGTTCTTTCAGTTGATATTCAACTAACTAACAAAAATCAAACTTTTATGAAAAAAATTACACTTAAACTTTTTATGATTATGTGTTTTTTGGGAACCTATATTGGTGTCTCTCAAACATTGAATCAAGCCGCAAGTTGGCCTAACGCAGGTTGGACACTTTCAGGTACATACACCGCAGGTGGATTGTTATCTGATCCGACAGGAGCAGGTACCTCATTTACATGGGATGATGATGCTGCAGGAAATGGCTCTGCGGACGACATTATTGCTACATCACCAGTAATCGATCTTACTGCTGCAAATGGAGCTGGAGAAACGTGGATCACTATCAACAGTGAATTCACATACAGAGCCCTTGGAGGCGATGTATTGATTATTGAAACGTATGATGCAGACGCAATGACATGGTCTACATTATATACGTTTGCAGGTAATGCTACAGTAAATGATTTTCAAACATGTGCTAACACACAAGCATACACTACACCAGTACTTGATATTTCTGGATTTACTCCTACACAATTATCTGGATTTCAATATCGTATTTCGTATGACGACCAAGGTGGTTGGCAATGGGGATGGTGTGTAACCTCACCTACAATTACATCGGCAGCACCGCCATCATGTATTGATCCTTCTATGTTAACTGCAACAAACATCACAGATACTACAGCTGATTTAGGATGGACTGAAGGAGGAACTGCTACAGCATGGGATGTAGAAATTTTAACTAGTGGTACCATGCCAACAGGAACACCAACGGCTTCTGGCGTAATGAATCCTTACGGAGCTACAGGACTTACAGCTGATACAGCATACGATTTTTATGTAAGAGCTGATTGTGGTGTAGCTGGAACATCTGCTTGGGTAGGACCATTCACATTCTCAACAGCGTGTACATCAATTCCAGCACCATATACAGAAGATTTTGAAACATTTACACCAGCAGTAGATGCTGCATTTGCAGCAGAAAACTGTTGGACAGGAAGTAACACAGGAGGATCTTACTTTTGGGAATCTGCAGCTGGTACAGATGCAGGGTCAGGAGGAACAGGCCCATCACCAACGATTACTACTGGAAATTACTTTTATACAGAAGCATCAGGAGCAAGTAACGGAGACGTAGCTGAATTAGTTTCTCCATTGGTAGATTTATCAGGATTAACTGCACCTGCATTGACGTTTAACTATCACATGTTTGGTGTACAAATAGGTACTTTAGATGTAATTGTTAATGGAACAACAAATGTTTGGACATTATCAGGTCAGCAACAAGGAACTGATATTACAGCATGGGAATTAGCTGTAGTTGATTTAGCTGCGTATGCAGGACAATCTATTACTATTACATTCAGAGGAACTGCAGTAGGTACTTTTGAAGGAGATATTGCTATTGATAATGTATCATTTACGGAATTACCAGCATGTTCAGTGCCGAATGCGCTAACTGCTACTATGATTACAGATACATCAGCTGATTTAGGATGGACAGAAAACGGAACAGCTACAGTTTGGGATGTTGAAATCGTGGATATTACTGGTGGCGGAATGGCTACAGGAACACCAACGGCTTCAGGAGTTACAAATCCTTACTCAGCAATGGGGCTTACACAAAACAATGATTATGCTTTTTATGTAAGATCTGATTGTGGTGGAGGAACATTCTCTGGTTGGGCTGGACCTTTTAACTTTTCAACACTTGAAACTTGCCCTACACCATCAGCGTTAACAGCAACCAATATTATGGAAACTACGGCTGATTTAGGCTGGACAGAAAACGGAACTGCAACCACTTGGAATATAGAGATCGTAGACCTAACTGCTGGAGGAATGGCAACAGGAACGCCAACTGCTTCTGGAGTAATGACGAATCCATACAACGCAACAGGTTTAGTAGGCGATAATAGCTATGAATTTTATGTGCAAGCTGATTGTGGAGTCGATGGAACATCTGCATGGGCAGGACCATTTGCATTTGCTACACCTTATGTAGCAGTACCACCATCTTGTTCTAATGGAATCTTCTTAGATTCAGGAGGACAATCAGGTGATTATGGTATTAACGAAAATATTACCTATACAATTTGTCCAGATATGGCTGGTGATGGTGTAAATGTTGAATTTACGTTCTTCTCTGCTGAAAACAATGGTGCTACTGCATGTTGGGATGGTATGACCATCTATGATGGACCAGATAATATGTCACCAACAATTGATTCACCAAATGGGTCACTTTGGTGCTGGGATAGAAATGATACACCAGCGGTAGGATCAGGTGACTTGCAAGGAATGACAATTACGTCCACAGATGCATCAGGATGTTTAACATTTGTATTTACATCTGACGGATCAGTAACACGTCCAGGATGGACCGCTAATGTAACATGTACTCCTTTATCAATAGAATCTGCAGAAGTAAGAGGTTTTATTCACTATGTAGATACGGTAGAAAATACGTTTGTGGTAAATGCACAAAGTACTATCAGTGCTATTGAAGTATACAACTTAGTTGGACAAATCATTACAACTTCTAAGCCTAATGCTCCAGCAGGACAAGCAAACTTAGGTTCCGTTAAAAATGGCGTATACTTTGCAAGAGTAACCTTAGAAAATGGAAGAACTTCAGTAGTAAAATTTGTGAAGTAATCTTACAAAAAATAAACATCATTAAAAGCTGTTCATTCTTGAGCAGCTTTTTTTGTTTATCTATATGATATACAAATAAATAATTCATATATTTAGCATTACAACTAGCTAAAACTAATAACAAATGAAAAAAACTACAATTAAAATTTTTTGTATAATGTTTTTTGTGTGTACCTATCTAGGTTTCTCACAAACATTAAATCAAAATGCAATGTGGCCAAATCCAGCTTGGTCGCTAACAGGAACTTACAATGCAGATCCTTCGGCTCTTGAGGCTGATCCTACGGTTACAGCAAACTTTGCCTTTGATGACGATGATGCTGGAAATGGAAGTGATGATGACATCGCTGCAGAATCACCAGTTATTGATTTAACAGCTGCATTCATGGCAGGAGAAACATGGATTACCGTGTCTGGAAACCTTGTTTACAATTATAATAATGACGACATTCTACAATTCGAATATTGGGATGCAGATGCAAGTACTTGGAATGTATTCAGTGGACCAATTGATGCTGACACAGCTACACCTCCAACAAATAATTTTTGTGCTGGTACTAGCGAAGCTTACACAACAGATGTTCTTAATATCGTAGGATTTACACCAACACAATTATCCGGATTTAGATACAGAATCTATTTTGACGATTTAGTAGGTGGACCAGGGTTTGAGTGGGGATTTTGTTTTGATGCTCCAACAATCACTTCGGCAACACCGCCATCATGTCCAGATCCATCTATGTTAATGGCAGCGAATATTACTGATACGACTGCAGATTTATCATGGACAGAAAGCGGATCAGCAACAGCATGGGATATTGAAGTTGTCACTACAGGAACACCTCCAACAGGTACACCAACAGCAACGGCAGTTACAAATCCATATACACTAACAGGTCTTACGGAAAATACAGAATACGACTATTATGTAAGAGCAAATTGCGGTGTTGACGGCACTTCTGCTTTTATTGGACCTTTTACATTCAGAACTGCTTGTGCAGCAATAGCAGCGCCTTACACGGAAAACTTTGAAACTTTTACGACAGGAGGTGCAGCATTTATATTCGAAAACTGCTGGACAGGAACAGGCGGCGGATACTATTGGGAATCTGCACCAGGAACTGATAATGGATCGGCCGGAACAGGACCAGACCCAACGATTACTACAGGAAATTATTTTTATACAGAAGCATCTAATGGATCTTCTGGAGACACTACAGAGTTAATCTCTCCGTTAATAGATTTAACAGCTCTTGCGGCACCAGCATTGACGTTTAACTATCACATGTTTGGTGTACAAATAGGAACTTTAGATGTATTGGTAAATGGAACAACAAATGTATGGTCTTTATCTGGAGAACAGCAAGCTAGTGCAACGGCTCCTTGGGAACTTGCAGTGGTAAACTTATCTGCGTATGCAGGGCAAACGATAACTGTTACTTTCAGAGGAACGAGCGCAGGAACATTTGAAGGAGATATCTCAATAGATAATATAGCATTTACAGAATTACCATCTTGTGCTGCGCCAAACGCACTCACAGCTACAAACATTGATGGTTTCTCTGCGGATTTAGGTTGGACAGAAAACGGAACAGCAACCGTATGGAATATCGAATTAGTTGATATCACTGGCGGTGGAACAGCAACAGGAACGCCAACAGCTTCAGGTATTACTACAAATCCTTACAGCGCGACTGGGTTAGAAACAACTAATGATTACGAATTTTATGTGCAAGCAGATTGTGGTGTTGATGGCACTTCCGCATGGGTTGGACCATTTGCATTTTCTACAACTGTAGCATGTCCAGAACCAACTGCTTTAACAGCAACTAATATATTAACTACATCTGCTGACTTAGGATGGACAGCCGGAGGTTCAGAAACCTTATGGGATGTTGAAATCGTTGATATCACAGGAGGTGGAACTGCTACAGGAACTCCAACAGCAACGGGAGTAGCAAACCCTTACTCTGCTACTGGCTTAACAGATGACAATACTTATGAATTCTATGTAAGAGCCGACTGTGGAGGTAATGGAACTTCTACATGGGCAGGACCATTTACCTTTACAACTGCATGTAATGCACTTGTGGCTCCATATACAGAAGATTTCGAAACATTTACAACAGGAGGTTCAGCTTTTACAAATGAAAACTGTTGGACAGGAACAGGTGGTACTTATTATTGGGAATCTGCTCCAGGAACGGATGCCGGTTCAGGAGGAACAGGACCATCACCAACTATTACTACTGGAAACTATTTTTACACAGAAGCATCAGCAGGAGCAAGTGGTGATACAACAGATTTAATATCTCCGTTAGTAGATTTATCTGGATTAACTGTACCAGCATTGATTTTTAACTATCACATGTATGGCGGACAAATAGGAACTCTAGATGTACTCGTAAATGGAACAACAAATGTTTGGACATTAAGTGGAGAACAACAAACATCTGATACAGCTCCTTGGGAATTGGCGGTAGTTGACTTATCTGCCTTTGCAGGTCAAACAATATCTGTGACATTCAGAGGAACAAGTGCAGGTACCTTTGAAGGAGACATTTCTATTGACAATGTATCTTTTACAGAATTCCCAGCATGTGCAACACCTAATGCTTTAAATGCAACAAACTTAACAGATACAGCTGCCGATTTAGGATGGACGGAAAACGGAACAGCTACAGCTTGGGACATAGAAATTGTGGATATAACTGGAAGCGGAATGGCTACAGGAACACCAACAGTTTCTGGAGTCATGAATCCTTACACAGCTACAGGACTCACACAAAATAATGATTATTGTTTTTATGTAAGAGCCGATTGTGGTGGAGGAACATTCTCAGCGTGGGCTGGACCATTCTGCTTTACAACATTGGAAACTTGTCCTGCACCATCAGCGTTGACAGCTACCAATATTATGGAAACTTCTGCTGATTTAGGTTGGACAGAAAACGGAACTTCAACTCTTTGGAACATCGAAATTGTTGACATCACTGCTGGCGGAACGGTAACTGGAACTGCCACTGATGAAGGAGTTACCACAAATCCGTTCACTGCAACAGGTTTAGTTGGAGATAATAGCTACGAGTTTTATGTACAGGCTGATTGTGGTGTAGATGGCGTATCTGCTTGGGCAGGACCGTTTTCTTTCAGTACACCTTATGTAGCTGTACCGCCAGATTGTACAAATGGTATCTTCTTAGATTCAGGAGGACAATCAGGTAACTACGGTATTAGTGAAAATATTACCTATACAATTTGTCCAGACATGGCAGGTGAAGCGGTAACAGTAGAATTTACATTCTTTTCTTTAGAAAACAATGGAGCTACTGGATGTTGGGATGGATTAACAATTCATGATGGGCCAGACAATATGGCTGCCACAATTGATTCACCTAATGGACCACTTTGGTGTTGGGATAGAAACGATATGCCAGCAGAAGGTTCAGGAGATTTACAAGGAATGATGATTACATCTTCAGACGCTTCTGGATGTTTAACATTTGTATTTACATCTGATACCTCAGTAACAAGACCAGGATGGACAGCAAATGTTACCTGTGGACCATTATCTGTAGAATCTGCTGAAGTGAGAGGTTTTGTACACTATGTAAACACAAACAATAATAGCTTTGTAGTAAACTCGCAAAGTATTATTGAGTCCATTGAAGTATATAACTTAGTTGGACAAACGATTACACGTGTAGAACCAAATGCATCTGAAGGTGCAGCATTCTTAACTTCTGCCAGAAACGGAGTGTACTTTGCAAGAGTAACCTTAGAAAATGGAAGAACTTCAGTCGTCAAATTCGTGAAGTAACTTTCTAAACATATATTTATCATTAAAAGCTGTTCTTCATTGAACAGCTTTTTTTGTTTCGCTATATTTGCGGCATGCAAATAACATTTTCCATTGTGGTTCCTGTATACAACAGACCAGATGAAGTAGCAGAACTATTAGAAAGTATTTCTAAACAAACCTTTCAAGAAGATGTTGAAGTGGTTATTGTAGAAGATGGTTCTACGCTACCCGCAAAAGATGTGGTAGCTCCGTATACAGATTCGCTAAACATTAGCTATTACTTCAAACCAAATTCAGGACCTGGCGATTCACGCAATTATGGAATGAAACGCGCCAAAGGAAACTATTATCTTATCTTTGATTCAGACTGTATTTTACCACCGCAATATTTATCAGAAGTTTCAAAAGCATTAGAAAACAAGTATGTTGATTGTTTTGGTGGACCAGATGCAGCACATAGTTCCTTCACAGACATACAAAAAGCAATCAGCTATGCAATGACTTCACTTTTAACTACAGGTGGAATTCGTGGCAGAAAAAAGGCAGTCAATAAATTTCAACCAAGAAGTTTCAATATGGGCATTTCTAAAGCAGCCTTTGAAGCCACACAAGGTTTTGGACAAATTCACCCAGGAGAAGATCCTGATCTCACCATTCGCATTTGGAACGCGGGTTACGAAACACTACTCATTCCAGAAGCGTATGTGTATCACAAACGTAGAATTTCTTGGAAAAAATTTTATATTCAAGTCAATAAGTTTGGAATGGTGCGTCCAATACTAAACTCGTGGCATCCGGAAACGGCAAAACTTACGTATTGGTTTCCTACGTTATTTTGTGTTGGTTTACTAGTTTCTATAGTATTGAGCATATTTTTTGTTTTTCATTGGTTTTTAATAGGATATGCTGTATATTTTAGTATCCTATTGCTAGATGCTTTCCGAACAACGAAAAGTGTCAAAATTGCGATATTATCCATCATTGCGGTGTGTATTCAATTTTATGGCTATGGTGTTGGATTTCTAAAATCGACCATCGCACTAAAACTATTTAAACAAAAACCTGAAGAATGCTTTCCGAAGCTCTTCTTTAAAAAATAAACATGCTTAAAGGAATTAAAAGTTTATTTGCAGAAATATTTAAAAAGAAAAAGATAAACGTGTTTCTTCTCTTTTTCTTGATTTCTTTTGTGGTGTGGACACTCGTAAAGCTTGCCAATACGTACACAGATACGGTGGTCATGAAAGTAGTATATGCAAATTTGGCCGACGATAAAATTCTATTAGGAGGTGATGAAAGTATGCTGCAAGTGCAAGTGAAAACGACAGGTTTTCGCATGTTGCGACAAAAATTCTTTACAAAAGAAGTAGAAGTTGATCTGAATAAAGTTTCCAAAGCAAACAAAGAAAACACTTTTTATGTATTGGCAGATGCTGCTGTAAATAAACATTTGTATCAAGAAATTGAAATTTTAAAAGTATCACCAGACACCTTATTTTTTACCTTAGGAAAGAACAAAACCAAACGTGTTCCCGTAATTCATCAATTAGAATTGGAATTTGAAAAAGGCTATAATCTGTATGATTCCTTACGTGTAGCACCAGAATTTATAGACATTTCTGGTCCTGAAGATGTTGTAGATGAAGTAAAAGTTGTGTACACTGAAATCAAACAATTGGAAGCGATCAATACCGATATTGATCTAACATTACAATTGCTTAAAAATGATTCTTTAAAGCGTTTAACATATGCACAACCAACGGTAAAAGCAATTGCGAAAGTAGATAAATACACGGAAGGAAAACTGAGCATTCCATTACAAGTACAAAATCTTCCGCAAGGATATTCCATCAAGCTATTTCCTAAAGAAGTAAGCGTTACGTTTACCACAAATGTTTCTGACTTTAATGAAATTACACAAAACGACTTTACCATGTATTGCGATTACAACGATGTAAAAAACACGAATGCTTCCTTTTTCATTCCGAAATTGGCTAAGTTTCCAACATCGTTGAAGAGTTATCGCATTGAAAACAAAAAAATAAACTTTTTAATCAAAAAATGATTGTAGGACTTACAGGCGGCATTGGCAGCGGAAAAACCACCATTGCAAACATGTTTCATGAATTGGGCGTTTCTATCTATATTGCGGATGTTGAAGCGAAAAAGCTGATGAATGCTTCTAAGGAAATCAAAGAAGAACTGATGGCTGCTTTTGGTGCAAAAACCTATGTTGATGGAGAACTCAACCGAAGTTATTTGTCAAACATTGTATTCAATCAGCCAGAAAAACTTCAACAAATCAACGCCATTGTGCATCCGCGTGTTGGTCAGCATTTTAAAGATTGGTATGCGGCTCGAAGCAAAGAAACCTATATTATAAAAGAAGCAGCGATTCTTTTTGAAAATGGTTCTTACCAACAATGCGATAAAATCATCACAGTAGTCGCGCCCTTAGAAACACGTTTTCAACGTTTGCTAAAGAGAGACCAAACCACACGGGAAGCCATTCAAAGTCGCATGGACAATCAGTGGACTGATGCCAAAAAAATAGCACTTTCTGATTATGTAATTCACAACGAAGACTTGGAAAAAGCAAAAGAACAAGTCGCTAAAATTCATCAAGAAATATCGCTGTTACGCTCGAAAATCTGATGAAATTAACATATTTGTTAAGGTTTGGTTAAAAAGTTAATATAACCGATATTATACGTTAATTTTGATCAAATGAGTAAACGATTATTTATTGTTCTAGTCATTTTGATGAGTCTATCGCTCTTCGGGATTATATTTGTTCAAGGATATTGGATCGCTTCTGCTGTTGAAGAAAAGCAGGAATCTTTCTCTCTAAATGCAAATCAAATCTTAAATAGTGTGTCGGAAAGAGTCACCGAATACGAAGATCGTAGATACTATTTAAAGTTTCAAAAATTAATAGATAGTGTTGGTGATTTAAAAGATTCACAAGTATTAAACGTCTTTCAAATTACTAGTAGAGATGAAAAAAACAATGAAACTAGTATTTACACACGCGGTATAATAGAAGAAGATTACAATATATTTCCAACGTTCATTGACAGTGCTTCCGAAGATGACAGCACCTCCATAAAAAATTACAAAGTCATTGAATCACGTGTGACTTTTCGAGAAGATATGCTAGATGGTACAGGTTTGAAACTGTCACCTGTGCAGAAATTTAGGAAAGTAAACAGTATCTCAAAAATGATGGCACAGTATATAGATGCCATTAGGGAATTGGCAAAACAAGCGCCGATTGACGAACGTGTAACAACAGACTTGCTTTCGTTTTTGATACAAGGATATTTGAATGAAATGGATTTGGATTTAGATTATGAATATGGTGTGTACGATGACGGACTTGCCACAAAGATAAAATCTGACGGATTCAAAATCACTGATGACGGATTGTACGATGTACCACTTTTTGAAGATGAAGACGAAGAAAGCGGTTATACATTATATGTAAACTTTCCGAAGCGTAACAAATATGTATTATCATCTATCATGGGCATGGCAATTATGTCTATTGTTTTTACGTTAATCATTATAATAGCGTATTCAAGTGCTTTGTATCAGTTGATAAAACAGAAACAAATTTCTGAAATCAAAACGGATTTCATCAACAATATGACGCATGAGTTTAAAACGCCGATTGCAACCATTAATCTAGCTTTAGATGCAGTGCGAAACCCTAAAGTAATTGATGATAAAGAAAAAGTAAAGCGGTATTTAAGAATGATTCGCGAGGAAAATAAACGCATGCACGCACAGGTTGAAAATGTATTGCAAATATCCAAGTTAGAAAAAAATCAATTGGATATCAGTAAGGATGAAGTAGATGTACACGACTTAATTGAAGATGCGATGTCGCATATTGAATTGATTGTAGAAGATCGTAAAGGATATATAAAAACGCATTTAGAAGCAGGAGATTCAATGGTTATGGCAAACGACACACACTTTACCAATGTATTGGTAAATGTATTGGACAATGCTATTAAATACACGGAAGGTGAACCAAAAATTGATATTTTCACAGAAGTAGTGAAAAATAATAGTACCATACAGATTAAAGTAAAAGATCAAGGACAAGGAATGTCCAAATCTGTACAAAAGAGAATATTTGAAAAATTTTATAGAGAACATACAGGTGACATACATAATGTAAAAGGGCACGGACTTGGCTTGGCTTATGTAAAACGTATTATTGATGACCACGGTGGTCAAATCAGCGTTGAAAGTGAAAAAGGCAAAGGAAGTACATTCATTATCAAATTACCATTAATATCGTAACTAACATGGAGATTCAAAACAAAAAGATTTTATTAG
Source organism: Kordia sp. SMS9 (assembly GCF_003352465.1). Lineage (NCBI taxonomy): Bacteria > Pseudomonadati > Bacteroidota > Flavobacteriia > Flavobacteriales > Flavobacteriaceae > Kordia > Kordia sp. SMS9. The sequence continues at coordinate 3,719,519 of NZ_CP031153.1, forward strand.
TAGAAGATGATCCGAATTTTGGAACTGTATTAAAAGACTATCTTTCAATGAACGATTATGACGTTGTTCATGCAAAAAACGGAATGGAAGGATTTGAAAAATTCAAAAAAGACAATTTCGACCTTTGCATCTTAGACGTGATGATGCCGTACAAAGATGGTTTTACACTTGCGAAAGAAATTCGTGAAAAAAATACCGAAGTTCCTATCATTTTCTTAACTGCCAAAGCATTAAAAGAAGATGTGATGAAAGGATACAAAGTAGGCGCAGACGACTACTTAAACAAACCTTTCGATTCGGAAGTATTATTGATGAAAATCAAAGCAATAATGCAACGTAAAACATCAGATTCTGTAGCAGATAGCAAACAATTCGAATTCGAAATTGGACGATTCAGCTTAAACTCAAAACTTCGTTTTTTAACGTTTGATGAGGAAGAGCCAATTAAATTATCCCCAAAAGAAAACGAATTATTACGTTTGTTAGCATTGCACGAAAATGATTTGATGCCTAGAGAATTAGCATTGACTAAAATTTGGAGAGATGATAACTATTTCACTTCAAGATCTATGGATGTATATATAGCCAAACTACGTAAATACTTGAAAAGAGATGAAGACGTAGAAATCTTAAACATTCACGGAGAAGGATTCAGATTAGTGATCAAAAACAAAGCAGAGTAATAGAGTAGTACTGCTCCAGTTTCCCCTCAAACATTGAAAAAATAGTCGACTTCCCGAATGTCGACTTTTTCATGTATTCCCTAGTAAGTCTATGGAGTATACTTTTTAACACTTGCCAAGCAAATTACTTTTTTAAAAAATAATTCAGTTTTTTTAGTACCTTTAACTAAACTGATTGCTATGAAAAAATACTACTTACTACTTACCTTTTTAATTGGGGTATGTTCTTTATATTCTCAAAATTTAGATTCCTATAATTTTGTAAAAACAACGATTTCAGGATTTGATTTATGGAGTTATGCAATGACTACAGATAATGCTGGGAATATATATGCTACCGGTAAAACTGAAAGTCTTGACACTGACTACGAGGAAATTGTCGTTATAAAATACTTGCCAAATGGAGCTATCGACAGTTCATTTGGTACAGATGGTGTTTTTTCGTATGATTTTGGTTCAATGTTATATCAAAGAGGCAATGATATTACAGTAGCTACGAACGGGAAAATATTAATAACAGGTTACGCTTCAGTATCTTACACACATCAAAATTTGTTTGTGATGCGATTGAATCAAAATGGAACGTTGGACACGAGCTTCAATACGGATGGCGTATTTACAATTGATAACGGATATAAAAATAATGCTCATAAAATTGTGATTGCTAATGGAGGTAAAATTTTTATTGGTGGAACTATTGCTACAAGTACTACTAGCCAACTAGCTATGCTAAAATTGAACGATAATGGAACTTATGATACTACTTTTAATCTTGATGGAATAAGTGCTACTGATATCGGAAATAATTCCGATAACAATTATATAAAAGACATGGATATACTTCCCGATGGCAAAATAATGACGCTTGCCGCCACAGGATACAGTATATTACTTGTCAGATTCACAAATAATGGTGAACTAGATACAACCTTTGGTGCTGGTGATGGAATCTACGAATACAGTCCAGGAAATATTAATTATGAATATTATGCAAGCGAATTTCATATAAATACTGATGGCACTATATTTATATTAGCTACGAAAGACTGTGTTGGCTGCAATCCTGGAAGTGGAAGTAATGTTAGTCGTTGGGTTTTTAAAATAGACACTAATGGAGCTTTTGACAATACATTTAGTGGCAATGGAGAATATTATATAGACAATTTTCTCTCTCCACGAGTGGCTTTTGCCATTACCGATGCACAAGAAATATACATCGCAGTTAAAAGGTATGATTTTGAACTTCGAAAACTTACCAGTAGCGGAACTTTAGATACTTCCTTTCATTCAGATGGAATCTGGAATACAACTACAGTAGATCATAGAAAAATGTATCCTTTAGAAATGAGTTTGGATTCAAGTGGAGAATTAATGATCTTAGGAAAATTCTTTTATCCTGGGTTTTTAGATAATTCATTCATCTTTTATAACGGACCTACACAAAATAATGTTGTACTTAGCGTGGAAGAAGCTCAGTTAGATGGAGGTTTTGCACTATATCCAAATCCTACGAAAGATGTTTTTTATGTAAAAAATGACAATATCAATTCGCCAATAGCTATTGAAGTTTACAATAGTTTAGGAATGCAATTATTTACCAAAAAGCTCTCTCACATAGACAATAGTATAAGTTTGCAAGGATATGCAAGTGGCGTGTATTATGTGAAATTTTCAGGAACAAATACAACTCAAACAATTCTAAAAAACTAGCGTGTTAATTTGTGGATAATGTCCGAATGTTGCGGATATTCTTCTTGCAATGCTGCACGATCTGCCAATTCGAAATCATCAAAATCAAATCCTGGTGCTACGGTACAACCGACAAATGCATACGAATCTTTTTTTGCCACACTTGACGCGAACCAACAACCCGCAGGAACTACCAATTGCGGTTGCTCTCCGTTGTCAAAATCCATTCCGACTTTATATTCTGTATACGTTCCAGAAGCATCCATCACATGAACACTTAAAGAACTTCCGCCGTAAAAGTGCCAAATTTCATCTTGTTTAATTCGGTGAAACGCAGAAAAATTCTCAGAAGTCAATAAAAAATAAATACTCGTACAATAACTGCGATCACCTGAAAAATTAGCTGGTAACGCTTCTTTTGGAATCATAGTTTTACTTCTGTAGACTTCTTTATAAAATCCACCTTCGGGATGTGGTAACAATTGTAAATTTTGAACGAGTTTGTTTATAGCTGGGTTCATTTTTTTGGGTTTAGTATGTTAGTATCGGCTTCGCCATTTAGAATTGGTATTACTACACAACTCTAGCGAGATTTGTAATCTCATGTACAATTTGAAACGTTAGCGGTTCAATAGAAGTGTATCAACTTTCTCAATAATCGTATTTATATCTTCTTCATAATCAAACCACAACGTATGTTCATCTCTTCGAAACCATGTTCCTTGTCGTTTGGCAAAACGGCGTGTATTCTTTTTAATCTCGCTCACGGCGAATTCTAAGGTCCAATTTCCATCTAAATATTCAAAAAGTTCACGATAGCCAACCGTTTGCAAGGCATTCAAGGTTTTGTGTGGATGCAACACTTTGGCTTCTTCCAACAAACCCTCTTGCATCATCATATCTACTCTGCGGTTGATGCGATCATACACAATTTCCCGATCGGCAGTAAGGCCAACTTTAATCGTTTTAAAACTTCGTGATGCTGATGTGTCTTTCAAAAAGCTAGAATACGGTTTGCCACTTCCAATGCAAATTTCCAACGCGCGTATCAAACGATGTGGATTTTCCAATGCCACACGCTCATAATACACAGGATCTAACACTTTCAATTGTTGTTGAAGCGAAGCAATACCTTCTTTGGCAAGTTGTGCGTTCAACTGTGTTCTTATGTTTGAATCTACTTTTGGGAACTCGTCCAAACCTTTTACAACTGCATCGACATACAATCCGCTTCCGCCAACCATAATGACAATATTGTGTTTTTCAAACAATGCATCAAGTTTGGCAATGGCATCTCTTTCAAACTGTCCGACATTATAACTATCAAAAATGCTCACATGCTGAATAAAATGATGTGGTGCAGCATGCAGTTCTTCATCCGAAGGAACGGCAGTTCCTAGCTGCATTTCTTTAAAAAACTGTCGCGAATCGCACGAAATAATTTCTGTTTGAAAATGTTGCGCCAATTTGATACTTAGCGCAGTTTTTCCAATAGCAGTCGCACCGACAACAGAAATAAGGGTTTTTGTCATAAAAAAGATTAATCAGTTTCTTCGGGATGTAATGGTTCTCCACAATCAAAACAATATTCTGCTCCATTGCGGTGTCCTTCCGTAGCACAATTTGAACAAGACAATGTATTGAGTTGAATGTCGTCTTTTTCCATGCTGGCGAGCTCCGCAGTGACAATTCCCGTAGGAACGGCGATAATTCCATAACCTAAAATCATAATGATGGAGGCGATAGATTGCCCAAGTGGAGTCAGTGGTGCAATATCTCCATAACCTACAGTTGTAAGCGTGACAATTGCCCAATAAATACTTCGAGGAATACTCGTAAAACCACTTTCTTCATTGCTTTCTATCAAATACATGATAGAACCTAAAATGGTACACAAAATCAAGATAAACATAATGAATACGCCAATTTTGATACGACTCGCTCTCAAAGCACGCATGATATTATTAGATTCACCAATATAACGCGTAAGCTTTAAAATTCTAAAAACACGCATCAAACGCAATGCACGTAAGGCAATGAGTGATTGTGATCCTACTATAAATAAAGAGAGGTATTTTGGAATGGTAGATAAAAAGTCGATAACACCATAAAAACTAAATATATACCTACTTGGTTTTCTGATAGAAATGATTCTGGCAATATATTCAATGGAAAAAAGAATGGTAATGACCCATTCAGCGATATCTAAAAATTTGCCATGCTTCAATCGAAATTCATCTACACTTTCAAGCATCACCAATGCAATACTCGCCAAAATTAAGATGAGTAAAACAATATCAAAAAGTTTACCTGCAGGTGTATCTGCTTCGTAAATGATTTCATGTAATTTAGATTTCCAACTTTTCGCCATATTGCTAAAATACTACAATTTCTTTTTAATGGCTATTCTTGTGTTTTTTTGAAGAATGGATAATTTACTAAAAAATTCTTTAAGCTCCTGATATTCTGAGGGTTCAAAATAATAATTATTCAAAATAAGTTTGAATGAAAGGTTTAATTGTCCACCTTGTTGAATGGTTTTCATTCCGCAAACAGCTTTTCCACCTGCTAAGGTAAAAGTTTGGTTTTCTGGAACATTTACATATTCATAATTGGAAGGAATGGACGCCAAAAAACGCGTCGTATAAATTCGTGAAAACGCAAAATCTACAGGATATTCTCGTTGTTCAAGTGTAAACGGATTTTTAGAAAATACTTTCATAAAGAAAGGATCTAAAAAAGTTTCGTTAGCCGAAAAACCATCTTCGTCAAATTCTAAAGTAAAAACTTCTTTGATGGGTTTTTCTACATTTAACAATTCGTCAACTTCATAATCTGAAATTTCTAAATAAGTAAAATTATCTTCTAAATCGTTCAAATATGCTTCCGTGCCTTGTTCCGAAAATTCTGCACGTTTTTGATAGGCTAAGTATCCTGTGTTCGTCTGCGAAAGCTTCCCTTTGGCAGTTCCATCTTCTTGCACTGTAAGCGTTACCATCGTATTTTGACGATTTTCAGGAAATGGACTGATCGGATACCAATAACTCGGATTCTTAAAATCCATAGCGCGACCATTGTAATTGAGCGCGCGCGTTGGCAACAAACCAAATGATAATTCTTTTTCAGTAGCATCTAACAAAAACGTTTCTTTACCAATGGTAATTTTCGCAATCAAATAATTAAAATCAGACATCACAGGATGCTTTTGTGTTGGCAACCCTTTGGCACGTGTAGACAACATCACCGTTTCCGTTTTAATATCTGCCGCTAACAAACTATTGACTAGTGACAGATTGATCTCAGAAACGTTTCCAACTTTCTCTTGAAACGCTTGACGCACATTCGCATCATCAAACAATCCATATTCTCCATTCCACGCATAATGATTTTTGATAAATTCATACACGCCTTTTGCTTTTTTTAATGAAGATTTTTCATTCAACACTTCATCTGGAAGTTGATTTTTAAAGAACGATTTTTTTCGTACTTGTGCGCCAATATCTTTGTCTTTTCGCATTTCCTTATCAATCGCTTTCCAAGTTTTGGTATACACATCTTTTCCGCCATCAAAACGAATAAATTCTGAAAGTTCAAAAGCAATTTTAGACAAATAATTATTTTTAGAAAGCATATACGATTCTTCCTTAAATGCAGGAATATCTCTCATGGCGTACTTTAACAATTCGCAATCTGCACGACCAATCATGCCTGGAATTTTAAAACATTTTTTTTTGACAGTAGCTTTATTAACGTCTAAATTTTGAAATCCTTTCAAGGTGCGATTATAGCGATAATTGGCAGGGATTTTTGCGTTGAATTCACTATACACTTTTGGAATATCTGATTGAAAATCCCATCCTTCAAAATTGAAAATAAACGGCGATTCTAGCGTATATTGGTATTCCAAAACGCTTCCCACTTTTACATTCGGAAACGTGAAGCGTTCTTCTCCATAAAATCTATTGATGTCTACCTTAAACACTTGATTCGTTGCAAGCTCATTTTTTTCCCCAGGATTGTGGGTAATGGCTTTTACATTTTTGATGACTTCAAACGATTTTTTCCCTCTATAAAAAGGAATGTTAATGTTGGCTTCTGTAATTCCTTGTTTGTCTAAAATTTTAATTTTTGCGTAAAAATGCTTTACCAAGAAAATACGTTCGTTAATCACATCAAAATAATTCTCGCCATATTCTTCTAAAATAACGGCGTGTGCAGTGGTATCTTTTGCATACACAGTCATGTTCAACTCGTCTTGTGTGACTTTATTAAACTTAACGCTCATTGGATTTTGCGCATGCAATGTGAGGGTACATAAAATGGTAACTAGGATGTAAATCGGTTTCATGAAATTGTTAATGTATTATAAAGTAATGATTTTTAATTTATTTTTTCTGCGGAGATGACTCTGAATAATATGTTGCACATCGCGATTGTTTTGCATCGGAGTAATGATACTTTTCAGTACGTCTTTGTTGGTAATTTGATAATTAAGACTGTAAAACCCAAAGCCTTTATATTCACCATTTTCAATTAAAATAGCGCTGCGTTCATCATGGTGACGTCCCCGATCAATAATCAACATATTTTTGCTTGCGTAGCTGTGTTGATCAATCGCTTGCTGTACACGTTTGTTGTAACTTTCAGGCGATTCTTCCTGTATACACGCACCATTACATTCCTTAATCGTATATTGAAAACAGTGTGTTTTACTAGGATGCAATTCGTTAATTTTTTGACACAATCTATAATCTTCTGTCAATTTAAACATAATATGTTTGGCTTGCGACATATTGGTAAATGTGGTAATATATTTTTTGCGTCCGTCTGCTTTTTCAATACGAAATCCGACATAACCGTTTTCGTCTCTATAAGAAGTCATCGCAAATTGAAAAATATGTACTCGCTGTGCGCGATTGTACATAGGTTTTTTACGTTTAATTTCTTCACTTTCCTTCAAAAGCGCAATGAGTTCGCTTCCAGTACGTTCAAAAGTAACTGCAGCAACTTGTTTTTGAATCTTTTTCGATTTGTTATTCGTTCCTGTAAAGTGTTGATTGACCCGTTTTTTGATGTTTTTACTCTTTCCAATATAAATAATATCACCTTTCGCATTGTGCATATAATATACGCCGGTGGCAGAAGGTAAATCTTCAATAATATCGAGTAGGCGTGTGGCTACTTTTTTCCTAATTTCTGTTTTAACTGCTTGCTGAATAATACTTTTCTCAGAATCTTTATCCAACAACAACTGAAACAGTTTTACAGTCGCCAATGCATCGCCAGAAGCTCTATGTCGATCACTCATCGGAATGCCCAATGCACGAACTAATTTTCCAAGTTTGTACGACTCCATTTCTGGAATAAGCTTTTGAGAAAGTTCAACGGTACACAAGGATTTGCGATTGTATTCAAAGCCTAAACGTTTAAATTCTGTTTGAAGAATTCGGTAATCAAAACTTGCGTTGTGCGCGACAAGAATACAATCTTGCGTAATTTCAACCACACGTTTGGCAACCTCGTAGAATTTTGGTGCATCGCGCAGCATTTTGGAATTAATACCTGTCAAATTCACGACAAATGGTTGAATTTCACGTTCTGGATTTACCAAACTGATAAACTGATCTACAATTTCATGACCATCAAATTTATAAATTGCAATTTCTGTAATTCCTTCTTCATTATATTTTCCGCCAGTGGTTTCTATGTCTACTATTGCGTACAAATGATATGCATTGTTTTTAGGATTTCGATGTAAATATAAAAATATCCTTACGATGTTACCTACCGAATGACGCTTAATCTTTAAAAATTATGGATGAAATGCGTGTAAATACCTATTTGTTACTTTTCTTACAATAGTTTCAGGCTATTATCTAATGATTTTTCAAAAAAACAACGGATAAATGCAGCACTATTGATAATTTCGCGCACCAAAAATACTACTTCCAATGCGAACCATTGTGCTTCCTTCTGCAATTGCCAATTCATAATCGCCACTCATGCCCATGGAAATAATTGTTAAGTTTGAATGTATAGGTTGCAAGGCATCAAAAGTAGTTTTTAAGTGTTGAAACTCTTTTTGCACTTGCGTTTGATCGTCTGTAAAGGTTGCCATTCCCATCAAACCGACAATTTGTACATTTTCTAACTGTTGCAACTCCTCAGAAGCGAGTAGGGAAGTTGCATCTTGGGCAGCCATTCCAAATTTAGAATCTTCTTCTGCAATTTTGATTTGAAGCAAACAATTGATCACGCGATTGTGTTTTTTAGCTTGTTTGTCAATTTCTTTCAACAACTTCAAACTATCTACTCCGTGAATCAAATCGACAAACTCCGCCATGTACTTCACCTTATTGCGCTGAACATGACCGATCATGTGCCAAGAAATATCTTTGGGAAGTTGTTCCCACTTTTCCGCCATTTCTTGAATCTTATTCTCGCCAAACACACGTTGTCCTGCGTTGTATGCTTCTTGCAAATCAGAAACAGGTTTTGTTTTAGAAACCGCAACAAGTGTAACGTGCGTTGGTAATTTCTGTTGGTATTCTTGAATTTTGGATGTGATGGACATGTCTTGTAATTAGAATTGTAAAAATAACGATAATTTTAGGAAAAAGCTTGCTTTGGTTGTATTGTGAATTGCCACTTCAATTTTTTAGATGCTATATTATAAATGTTGAATGTTGAATTATTTCAAAGGACATTCAATACTATACAAGTAACAATAGTGAAAGCACAACAATTCGAGTAAATTTTCGCAAGAATACTTATAAAATCATTCGTGAATTCGCGACAAAAAATGGTTAATAGTTTATGAGTTTAGTGATTTAAATAGAAAACCAGCAACAAATAACGAAGTTAAAATGTTAAGTTACGAACGTTAAATTTTAAATTGAAAACAACTCACAACAGGAGCGAAGCGACCAACCCATAACAATCAAAAAAGAAATGTAAAACGCTAAATGTAAAATGAACAAGTATTTTTTCAAACTTTAAAACTCATAAATCGTCACGCCACTGCGCAATTTCGGTTCTATGTAGGTACTTTTTGGTGGCATGACCAATCCTTCATCAGAAATGCGTTTCATTTCATCAACATTCACAGGAACGAGTCCGAAACCAACAGCAAATTCGCCAGAGTCGATGCGGTTTTTCATTTCAATAACATTGTGTTTGTCATACCCGTAATCAATACGATCGTCGTTTCGCAAATCGGTAATGCCCAAAATAGGTTTTAAAATGGTAATATAGAGAATATGTGTGTCTAATTCGCTTAACGAATTGGTGAAATTATAATGTGTTTTTCGCAAATACAACGAATAAAATTCACCGTCCAAATACATGCTAAAATGATGCTTTTTTGAAGGCTTGTACCATTCGTGACCTCGATTTTCAATACGATACATCTGATCTAACTTTAGCAGAAACTGTTCTTTAGACAAACCGTTCAAATCTTTGACCAAGCGATTAAATTCGGAAATACACAATTCAGATTCAGGAATCAAATAACTCATAAACGATTGGTAACTTTCCTTTACCGAAGCATCATTCTCACAATCTTCACTAAGCAAATACGAAGAAGCCGAACGGTGATGTCCGTCTGCAATATAAATAGCTTCCATCTGCGTAAACTCGTCTTGAATGGCTTTAATATCATTTTGATCTTCTACCAGCCATAAATAATGTGTATCTCGATAGGTGGTTGTAAATTCAAATTCTGCGCGTGTGTTGGTGTATTTTTTTAAAATGTTACTAATCACATCAGAATCTGGATAGGTAAGCAGCACAGGTTCGGCATTGAAACCAACTGTTTTTAAGTAATCTTTAAAAATTTGCTCTCTATATTCTATCGTATCTTCATGTTTTTTGATGACGTTGTTTTTATAATCTTCTGTACTTGCTGCGGCGACAATACCTGTAAACACACGTTTTTCACGATTGACAACTCGGTAAATATAAAAACATGGAGATTCATCCTGTACAAAAGTGCCATCTTCCTTAAATTCTAAATAGCGATTGCGCACCAAACCATAGCGTTCTTTTCCAGAAATTTCTTTGTGATATCTGTAGCCAGGATTGACGATGTGTAGAAACGAAAACGGATTGTAATCCAAACGTGCTTCGCGCTCACTTTGCGTATAACTCTGATACGATCGAGAAGCCACCAAACTCACTTTATCGCGTGTGGGACGTACTGCTTTGAATGGATGAATTTTTGCCACCTTAGTTCCTGTTAGAATTGATAAATGTTGTCGGATTGATAAATCCAGTTGTATCTGTACGATATCCGCCACCAAGTTCCATAAAAATATTGTCGCGAATTTCTAAATGTAAATGTGCATAATATGCGCCATCTGCATTTCCAATCGTACCAATTTGCGTACCTTTTGTAACAAAGCTACCTTTTTTTATAGAAATCCTGTCACAATGTGCATATAAAGATTCATAATAGTTGCCTTTATATTTGTGTACAATGCGAATCACATTTCCCCAACCACCGCCAACATTTTCAGCAGCTTTTACATATCCATTTCCAATCGCGTAAATCGGATCGCCTAAGTCAGTATTTCCACCACCTGTTCCGTTCCAATCGTCGCCTAAATGATTGTTTTCAGTGAATTTTTGTGCATTGTAATAGCCTTTAGCGTTGGGTTTCCCGACAGGAAAATCAAAGCTTTTTGAAACATAATTTTTATTTTTCTGAAAAAGATCATCAAAAAATGCCAGCGAATCTTGTGACACAGTCGCCTTTGATGTTTTTTGGTTCGTTGCGTTTTTTGGCTCCGTTTGATGGCAACCAAGCAACCCCAAACATACTATGAAGATGAGTTGCTTCAAGCGTTGATATAGGTTGTGAATTTTTTAAAATCGTCTTCCGAGAAAAAAATATCTCGTGCTATGTATACATATTTTGTTTTGGAGACGTAAATCAGCCAATAATCTTCTTTCGTAACTACATTTTTAAGCTCGCCCATTTTCCATTGCGTACTTTTTTCGTTGATCGTAATTTGCAAGGTTTCCGCATCAAAATGTACTTGTGTTTCCGAGAAAAAAGGTTCTAAATTTTTCACGTAGGTTAAAATCAAATAACTAAAACCTACTACTACAAGCACAATCAAACTATACAAAGCAATCAAACGCCCGAGTTGCCAACCTAATAAAAGTGTCCAAACAATTAGAAAGGGCAAGAGTTGCAACAAACTTCTTCTAAAAATGAAAAAGAAGATATCTCTGTATTTTTTTCGTGTTACCTGATACGTTTTGGTACCAATCATTAGCTAAATATTTTTGCGACTTTTTCCGCTTTTCTACTTTCTGCATAATCGTAAAATCCTTCACCCGATTTTACCCCTAATTTTCCTGCCATTACCATATTGACCAACAACGGACACGGTGCGTATTTTGGATTTTTAAATCCTTCATACATCACGTTTAGGATAGACAAACACACATCCAACCCAATGAAATCTGCCAATTGCAAAGGTCCCATAGGATGCGCCATTCCTAATTTCATCACGGTATCAATTTCTTGAACACCTGCAACGCCGTTGTATAAGGTTTCAATAGATTCGTTGATCATTGGCATCAAAATTCGGTTTGCCACAAATCCTGGATAATCGTTCACTTCCGTAGGCACTTTGTTCAACTTTTTAGACAACTCCATGATGGTATTTGTCACTTCATCAGACGTATTGTAGCCACGGATAATTTCCACCAATTTCATAATCGGCACAGGATTCATAAAGTGCATTCCGATCACCATTTCAGGACGTGAGGTCACCGCTGCAATTTGTGTGATAGAAATGGAAGACGTATTGGTTGCCAAAATGGTGTCATCTGGACATAATTCGTCTAAATCTCTAAATATTTTTAGTTTTAAATCTACATTTTCAGTCGCTGCTTCTACCACCAAACTTGCATATTCAACGCCTTCTTTAATACTTGTGAACGTTGTAATATTGTTTAGTGTATTTTGCTTGTCTTCTTCCGAAATTCGTTCTTTTGACACCATACGATCTAAGTTTTTCGTAATCGTTGCCATTCCTTTATCTAAAGAAGCTTGAGAGATATCTATTAATTGAACATTAAAGCCAAATTGAGCAAAGGTATGCGCAATTCCATTGCCCATCGTTCCTGCCCCGATAACAGCTACATTTTTCATAATATATAGTTTATTTAGTCTGTAATTTTAATTTTTTTCCATGCCAAGGACAAAATTTCCAATTTCCATTGAGCAATTCGTCATCTGTTGGGCACACTTTTTCTTCCACCATGCTGGCTAACGGCAATTTGAATTTAAAACTGGTGTTTCCGTTGAGTAATACGGTCAATACTCCGTAATCATTGATCGGCGCAAGTAGTTTTCCATCTTTTCCTGTTTTTTCGAAAACGTGGAATTCCAATTGCTTTCCAAAATTCCCAAGAGTTTGCGTCATAGAAGGCTTTAGCGAGGAAAGCATTTCCATATATTCACTAGAAATTTCCGATTTTTTCAATTCTTTATAGATGTTTCCTTGACTGTCTTGTAATTGAAGTATTTGGTATTTCGGTTTAAAATCACCAAATTGAGTCAATTCGGCGTGTAACGAACCTATCAAAATATATTCATCCAGCGATTCTGTTAATACATCCACATCTTCTGCTCGTACAATATTACTACCATTCATGACAACTTTCCAATATTCAGTAGGAATCCACCAAACCATTTTAAAATTATCTTTATCCTTTTTTACGATCTGAATATCTTTAGTCAGTTGTGACACATCCACTTGATCAATAGGTTTCAGTTGTACTTTTTCTTGTGCGAACGAAAACGTTATCGCGCACACACAAAAAAGCGTGAAGAGCCGTTTAATGTTTAACATGAACTTAATTATTTTTTGAAAGTTTCTATAATTTGAATTGCTACACGTAAGGCTTCTGTTCCTTGTTCCAGCGAAACGATGGGCGTCGTATCATTATTGATAGCATCTGCAAAGGTTTCCAATTCGTCCAAAATAGCATTGTTTTGCGCAATATCTGGATTTTCAAAATAGATTTGTTTCTTTACGCCTTCTGCATTTTGAAGAATCATGGCGTATTCGTCTGCGTCTTTCGGCGCATCTTTCATTTTTACAACTTCTACTTTCTTCTCTAAGAAATCTACTGAAATATAGGCGTCACGCTGAAAGAAACGACTTTTACGCATGTTTTTCATGGAAATACGACTGGACGTCAGATTGGCAACACAGCCATTTTCAAACTCAATACGCGCATTGGCAATGTCAGGTGAATTGCTAATGACCGAAACACCACTCGCATTAATTTGTTTTACTTTAGAATCAACTACGCTTAAAATGGCATCAATATCGTGAATCATCAAATCTAACACCACAGGAACATCGGTACCGCGCGGATTGAATTCCGCCAAACGGTGCGTTTCAATAAACATCGGCGAATTAATTTTATCTTTCACCGCCATAAATGCAGGGTTGAAACGTTCTACATGTCCCACTTGTCCTTTTACGTTGTGCTTTTTTGCCAACGCGATCAATTCTTCAGCTTCTGCAACTGTATTTGTGATTGGTTTTTCAATAAAAACATGCTTTCCTTTCGTAATTACTTTTTTCGCACATTCGTGATGTGAAAGTGTTGGAGTGACAATATCCACTACATCTACGGCATCAATCAATGCATCAATCGTATCAAAATACGTATATCCAAACTCTTTCGCGATGGACTTTGCATATTCGGGATTGGCATCATAAAAACCGACAAGTTCGTATTGGGAAGATTGTTGTAATAAACGAAGGTGAATTTTTCCTAAGTGTCCTGCACCTAAAACTCCAGCTTTTAACATAAAAAAGTGTTTTGCACAAAAATAATTTATTTTTCTAAAACCTATTACCTTATCATAAACAATTATGCAATTATCTGCTATTTTTTACTATAGTTTTTAAAGACTTGTCAATATAGAAGCAAACATATTCGCAATCAATCACTTGTATTTTAAATGTTTTTTATGGCTTGATAGATAAAAAATACTATTATTTTTGTACACAGATGAAAGACACGTTCAAACATAAAGGCATGCGGAATCAGTTGGCACAAGTAGTTGCTAACAAGGGAATTACTGATGAAAAAATATTAGAGGGTATCCGAAAAATTCCGCGTCATTTGTTTATGGATTCAAGTTTTGAAGCACATGCATATCAAGACAAAGCGTTTCCTATTGGCGCTGATCAAACCATTTCTCAGCCATATACGGTGGCTTTTCAAACACAATTACTAGACATTCAGAAAGGTGACAAAATTCTAGAAATTGGCACAGGAAGCGGCTATCAAACCGCCATGTTGCTTGAACTAGGTGCCAAAGTGTACAGTATTGAACGTCAAAAAGAACTGTTCAAACGTACGAGTTTGTTTTTGCCAAAATTAGGGTATCGACCTAAAAGACTCATCTTTGGCGATGGTTACAAAGGTTTGCCCGAACAAGCTCCTTTTGACGGAATTGTGGTTACAGCAGGCGCGCCATTCGTTCCAAAACCCTTACTAGCTCAATTAAAAATAGGAGGAAAGTTGGTCATTCCCGTAGGGGAAACCAACAAAGTGCAAATCATGACTTTATTTGTCAGAACTTCAGAAAAAGCATTTAGCAAAAAAGAATTTGGAGAATTTCGCTTTGTGCCGATGTTGGAAGACAAAAACTAATCGTCTAAAAACTTCTTCAATTGTTGACGATGTATTACAAAAATTACGGTAATTCCGTAATACTTCAAGTAAGTTTTTAAAAACCAACTGTTTTATTTTGATATTCCACAATTTAAGGCTAGTTTTAGAATATATCATGTGGAAAAACAAAAAACAATCTTAGGATAAACTCACATTGATATTGACTGTATTCATACTCCGAAAACATATTTTTCCAGTACATTTTAGCAGTATGCTAAAACATAATTGACTTCCCTTTATCCATGTAATTTTTCGGAAAAACTTAATCAATAACGTATAAATTAAGAAGTACATGAATACAATATCGCAACATCCCAGAACTAATTTAGAAACCACTATTGTGGATTTAATAAAGATAGAAACACTCAACAATCCCACAAGAACCGCTATTGTTGATGGTGAACTTCGCGTAAGCTACGCCATGTTACAAGACAAAGCCAATGAAGTTGCTGGCGAATTAATCAGTCATAACATCGCACCAAAATCCCTAGTGGCGGTATGTATGAACCGTTCATGGGAATTGATTGCCACGTTGATTGGCGTTATGCAAGCAGGTTGTGCGTATGTGCCGCTAGATCCGTCCTATCCAAAAGATCGAATTGCGTACATGTTGTCAAATGCGCAAACGGTTGCTACGATTGTAGACACTGATGAAACTGCGAATTTGTGCAACAATTCAGAAATGCTCATACGGACGGACGCGTTGAACGCTGAAAAAGATACAAACATAAAAACCTCTAAAAACGAGTTGGCGTACGTAATTTACACGTCTGGCTCTACAGGAAAACCCAAAGGTGTTGCGGTTGAACATGCTTCTGTTGTCGCTATGATTGATTGTGTACACGATATATTTGAAGCGGAACAATTTGACGGAATGCTCGCGGCAGCTTCTGTATGTTTTGATACTTCCGTATTTGAAATTTTTGGAACATTATGCTATGGCGGAAAAATTATCTTGGCTAAAAATGCCTTAGATCTACTGCAACTTCCCGCAGTGGACGAAGTGAAAACCTGTGTGATGGTACCATCTTCGGTACAAGCCTTGCTTTCTGTTTCCGATTTACCAAAAAGTATAGCGTGTCTTATTTTCGGAGGCGAAGCGTTGAAGCGTTCGTTGGTGAAACAAGCATTTGCACAAAAATCAGTGTCACGCGTATTCAACTTTTACGGACCTACGGAAGATACCGTATTTTCTACCACGACAGAACTTTTTGAAGACGAAGAAATTGTTACGATTGGAACCTCTGTGAAAAACTCAAGTTCCTATATTTTAGATGAAAATTTACAGTTGTTACCCATCGGAGAAGCTGGCGAATTGCATTTGGCAGGAAACAAATTGGCGCGTGGTTATTTGTATGATGAAGAAAAAACAAAAGAACGTTTTATTGAGATGGTTCCAACGGCTGCTATTCCTGCAAACCGATTGTATAAAACAGGCGATTTATGTTGCAGATTGCCCAATGGGAAGATTGAATTTCTTGGACGTGTCGATCAGCAAGTAAAAATAAGAGGTTTTCGAATTGAACTCGAAGAAATAGAAGCTACCTTAGAAGCTATGGAAGGCATTGAAGCCGCCGCTGTTTCCGTGATAGAAGGTGGCATTGGTCAAAAAATATTGACAGCTTTTGTCGTGATAGCAAAAGAAATGGCGATAAATGCAGATGATATAAAATCGTATGTTTCCAAACGGTTGCCAAAATATATGGTGCCACAAGTGATTCAATATCTCGAAAAACTGCCATTGTTACCGAATGACAAATTAGATCGCAAGAAACTTTCAAAACTACAGAAAACGAGCAATTCTCCATCGCATGCACAAGCATCTAATGGAACTGAGACGTTTCAAGAGCAACCTAAAGTTTCAAATAAAACGTCAAAAAATGGTGTTTTAGAAGTAGTTCAAAGTGAATTTGGTAAAATAGTGAACATAGCAGCTTCCGATCACATCAAATCAAATGAAGCTTTTGAGAGTTACGGATTGGACTCATTGTCTAGTTTGGAATTTAGCTGTAGACTTTCCAATGCATTGGATGTACAACTTCCCGCAAGTGCCATTCTTGAACATGCAACGCCTGAAAGATTAGTGAAATATATCAAAGAAATGACCAATGGTGCTGAGGGACAAACGGATCATAAACCCCCAAAAATATTGAGCGATACGCTGACAAAGTTTCAATTTGACATTCAGTCGAGTTTTCCAACGTTTCAAGCCGCAAATGCACCTTCGTGGAGCGCAGATGATAAAAGCAAATTGGTAACAGAAGTATTGCAAATGGTCAATGACAATCGAAGAAATCCGTATGGGAAAGTGTTGCAAACAGGAAGTGCCGCCACCGGAATTGTGGGCGATGTGTATAACGATGAAGTGCAGGAAGCAATTATTTGGTCCACCAATTTGTATTTCGGATTGAATCGTGATGCAAAAGTTATCAAAGAAGCTACCGCAGCTTTGGAGCAATTTGGCACGGGAATGGGCATTTCGGCTTCTGCATCAGGCATGACGAATCAGCATGTGTCTTTTGAAAAGGAATTTGCCGATTTGGTCGGAAAAGAAGATGCGTGTTTGTTTCCCACAGGATATACTGCCAATGTGGGCACTATTTCTGGGTTGTTAGGGAAAAATGATATCGTGGTGATTGATCAATTGTGTCATGCTTCTATTGTAGACGGCGCACGGTTGAGTGGCGCCACGATGCGAACCTTTAAACACAATGATGCTTCCGATTTGGAATCTGTGCTGCAATCGGTCGTTTCTCCATATCACACGGTATTGGTTGTGTTGGAAAGTGTGTATAGCATGGGCGAAGGTACAGCACCTGTGGCAGAAATTGTACGCATGGCAAAAAAATACAATGCTTTAACATTTGTGGATGAAGCACATTCTTTTGGTTTTTATGGAAAAAATGGCGCAGGAATTTGTGCCGAACAAAATGCTACTGAAAACGTAGATTTTTTAATGACAACACTGAGCAAAGCCTTGGGAAGTATTGGCGGAATTATTGCAGCTAGTAAGGAACATATAGGATTGTTGAAAGCATCCTCAAGAGCGTATATATTTCAGGCTTCTATAAGTCCCGCGGATATTGCGGCGGCGTTGACATCGTTGCGAATGCTTCGAGAAAATGAAGCGTTGCGAGCACAGTTGTGGGACAGAACACGCTACATGCGCAAACGTTTTGAAGATGCTGGCTACGATTTAGGCACAGGCGATGGCCCAATTATTACGCCGCATTTTGGAGATAAAGACCGATTGTACGCCATTGTACAAAGCTTGTACAAACGCGGTGTGCAAACTTTGGCTGTTACATATCCGATTGTAGAAATTGGACGTGGTCGTTTACGATTTATTTGTTCTGCGTCGCATACACGCGAAGATATTGACAAAACTTTGGCAGCATTGATCGCAGCAGAAAAAGAAGTAGACGCGGCACTTGAACGCATTGAAAATTCTCCTAAAAATACGAACATTTCACAAAGCGATTTGGAAGTTTGGTCGGTTACATTTGTGAAGTATTTGCAACAATTTCTAGCGAAAAATACGTTTACAACACCGAATCTTCAACTGGCATTCACGGTTTCGGAAGCTGTGACACCAATTGTAATTTTGATACAAGACGGAATGCTCACGCAAAACACACAGTTACTTCGTGATATCCCTTATTGTTTAGTTATTTGTAACGATCAAACGGCAGTTTCTAACTTGGAAAACTACGATGTGCAAGGATTGTTACACAATATTAGCAATGGAAGTTGTACACTGAAAGGGCAAGTAGAACCGTTTATTTGGTTTTTTAGCAGAATGGTTTCGTTTCAGAAAAATAGTCAAGAATTTTCTAATTTGAAATCTAAAGAATCAGAAGAGGCAATTGCTTAGAAAATTGTATCATCTGTATTAAATTGAGTGCATTTGAGAAATCTTGAGTGTGCTCTATTTGATATATATTGTCTAATGGTTTGTGTATGATGAGTTGCTAGTCCACTCTATAATGAGAATCAAAAGAAAGGCACTCTTAAAAGTGCTAAGAATGCCTTGTTTTTTTTGAAATTATAGGGTTGTGTAACGGTTACTGGTGTTGTAGTCAATTACTTCTTCGATTGTTTCTTCTTGTCGTTTTCTATTTTTTTCATAGGTGAATCTGACAAATAAGGAACTTTAGCTGACGGGACAAATTTACTTGTATTAACTAAATGAGTGTCTTGGTCATCAAAAAATATATGTGCTCCAAATGCTTTCAAAACTTTATCTTTTGAAAGTCCTCCTAAAAAATATACTTCATCTACATAAACTCCCCATTTACGAAGTGTTTTTATAACACGCATATGACTTGGTGCGTTTCGGGCAGTCACAATAGCAATTCTCAAAGGTGTCAGTTCAATTGTTGTTGGTAGGTGTTCTTGTATTTTAGATAGTTTGATTAATAATTTAGCAAATGGTCCTTCGTTCAATGGGTCTTCTTCGTGTTCAGATTCGTATTTATGAAATGCCTCTAATCCTTGCGTTTTATTACGTAATTCAGATTCATCACTAAATATTACAGCATCAGCGTCAAAAGCTATTTTAACTCGATTATCTTTTTCATCAAATGATTCTGGTGGGGCATAAAGAGTAGCTGCTGCACACGCTTTTGAATCAATTACTGTTTGTACGTCTTTGTCATCTTTTGAAAGGAATAAATCTACATCAAAAGCATCTATATAAGGCGCTAAGGGTTCTCCACCAGAAAGAGCTACTCTGGTTATTTTTAAATCGTGCTTTATCAATGAATTTAAAATTCGAAGACCCGTTTCAGGGCTATTTCGAGACATTACAATTACTTCTACAATTTCTTTGTCCGCTTGATTATTTAGTTCCAAAAGGCTTTTAACTAGATAAAAGGCAGAGCCAGGAAGTAGAGGTTCGTTTTCATTTTTTAATTGGTATTTACGATATCCTTCTATTCCTTCTTTTTCAAAGATTGCATTTTCCTCTTCTAAATTAAATAACGCTCTTGAAGAAACTCCAATCACTAATATATCTGAAAAATCTATTGGCATATGTTATTTTTTCGATTTACTCCCGAAAGCTAGAAGACATAGTGTAACTCCTATTCCAAGTATAATTCCAGTTTTAATCTGTTTACTTTCGGCTATTCCAGTTAATATTTCGTTCACAAAATGTTCGCAATTATAATCGAGTAATGAATATTTAGTGCCTATTTTTTTATTGATACGATTTATAATTTTCGCTTGGGATTGTTCATTATAATTATAATATTCAATTCTCTCAATCTGTCCTTCACTTAAAAATTGATTTAGAGTAATATATCTGACTCCAAAACCAAGTTGGTTTTCGGCTATGAGATGTTGATTATCCCAAAATCCAACGTACAAAACGTGATGTTTTGATAAAATCCCACCTTTAGTTCGCACAATTCGATCTCCAATTCTTAACCGTTGATAATCAATACTCATAACTTTACTCCGTTTTTAGTTAAATTTCCATTTTTATAGCCTTATCAATTCCACTTAAATTATTTTGCTATTTTTTCAATATCCGAGAACATTGCTTTGATTGGTGCATTTTCACATTCTGGATTATTCACATTATATATTGTTATTGAAGTTCCGTTTACACAATAAATTTTGTCATTTTCGTCAATCCAATAACACCAACTTCCGTCAACAATTACTCCAGTTCCATTTTCTATTTTTGCGATTTTAACCTCATTAAAAGGTAATTCACTTCCAATTTTAACTTTAAGTAATTCGGTTGCTTTTTCTTTTTCAGGATTACTTTCACAAGAAGTGATTAAAGTCAAAAAGCAAAGTGCGAGTAAAATTCTTTTCATTCTTCTTTTATTAAACACAAATTTATAAATTCAGTCAAAATTATCTTTACGGTTTTCCGCATTCAGATAATTTTAATGTTTGCAGGATGTTCGTCTTTAATGTGTGGCAACATACGTATAACAGGAATTCCTGTTATCATACTAAATACGGTAAATAACAGGAACTACTTTTATACAAACTTCCCATTATTCCCCATAAATGTAAAACAAAACTCACACATACGCAATGAGGTTTTCCGTAATACTTCGACTACGCTCAGTACAAGTACTTCGAATACGCTCAGCACAAGTACTTCGATTGCACTCAGCACAAGTGCTTCGATTGCACTCAGAACAAGTGCTTCGGGAAGCTCTGTACAAGCTTTGGGAATGCTAGTATTGATGATGAGTTTATACTTTACCAAGTTTATTAAGACCTAAAAAGAGTGATTTTGCGAATTCTGTAATAAAAACGTTGTTTTTTATGGTTTTATTGAGGAATTCGTAATAAAAACATCCCCGAAACGTTCTCGCAGCAATGCAGCAAGCTTTCGGGAAGTTACAGAAGCGTCTCGCAGCCCTGCAACAAGCTTTCGGGAAGTTACAGAAGCGTCTCGCAACCCTGCAACAAACTTTCGGGAAGTTACAGAAGTGTCTCGCAGCACTGCAACATCCTTTTGTTTCATTTCGGAAGCATCTTGCAGACATGCAACAAGCTTTCGGGAACATTGAAAACATTAAAAAATCATGTTGAAATGACATGATGTAGGGCGTAATGAGTGGAAATTTAACGGAAACTCTTCTTGATACGATCTAAGTTACGTTTGTTGTCGCGATCTTTGATGGTTTCCCGCTTGTCGTGGATTTTTTTACCTTTTGCCAATGCAATGGATAATTTGGCAAGTCCGCGATCGTTCAAGAATAAACGCAACGGAACAATGGTTAAGCCAGAGTTTTTGACTTGTTTGTGCAAACTGCGCAATTCTTTTTTATTCAACAACAACTTGCGCGTGCTTCGGGGTTTGTGGTTGTAATGCGTACCAAAAGCATATTCTTCAATATACATATTTACCACAAAGAGTTCGCCTTGCTCGTTGAATTCACAAAAACTTTCTGCAATAGAAGCTTTGCTCAACCGAATGGATTTGATTTCCGTTCCGGTGAGGACGATTCCCGCAGTGTACTTTTCTAGAATTTCGTACTGAAAACGCGCTTTTTTGTTTTGTATGTTGATGTTTTTTTGCATGAATTGCCAAAGTTACTAACATTTCTCGGAATGACAAGTATATGGGCGACTAAGCTTTGATAATTGCGAATACTATCTTTCAAAAAACTATGACTTTTGTCATTTTTCTTGGAAAAAGTCGCGCATACATTTGTACTATAATTATTAAATAATAGACTTATGAAAAAAGCAATATTTAGTGTTTTTTTATTGTTAGCAGTTTTTCAACTAACAGCACAAGAAGATATTCAATCACAAGATCAAGATACGTTTAAAAAGTGGCAAGTTCGTGCGCGTTTTATTTCCGTAATTCCAAGCGAAAGTGCTACCATTGAAGCCATTGGTGGTGATGTGTCCATTTCAACAGCATACGTGCCAGAATTAGACTTTACCTATTTCTTTACAGAAAATTGGGCAGCAGAGTTGATACTAGCAACCGCCAATCACGATGTAGAAGCTGTGAATACTGCGGCAGGAAATTTAGATTTAGGTGATGTTTGGTTATTGCCACCAACATTGACGTTTCAATATCATTTTCCAATGGGCGATTTTAAGCCATATTTGGGTGCAGGTATTAATTATACTATTTTTTACGGAGTTGATGAAGGCCCAATTGCCGATGATGTAGATTATGACAATAGTTTTGGGTTTGCATTTCAAGCAGGATTTGATTACGCTTTAAATGAAAAATGGTTTTTAAACGTAGATGTAAAAAAGATACTCATTCAAACAGATGCTACGGTGAATGCTACGAGTGCATTAGGTGCCACTGTTGGAGCAGATGTGGATATCAATCCGTTGGTTATTGGATTTGGTGTCGGGATGAAGTTTTAGAAGTTTTTAGATATATAAAAAATAAAAACGCCGTTAGGAATAGCGGCGTTTTTGTATGCTTTGAAAGGCTTAATTCCGTTTCAATTTCACAATCAGTCGTTTGTTTTTTACATTTTTGACTTGCTCGTTGAGTGTTTTTAATTCTTCTAGTTTTTCTTTTGGAATTAAATTCTTTAAGATTTTATAGTTCGACTGAAATTTAAGTTGATTGTTTTTACTTTGCGTGAGTTCGAAAGAATATTCAGAAAAATCATTTGTATAGTCTATTTTTCCATTTTCGAGTCCCAGTACTTGAATGTCGCACGGAAAATTGAGATAAAATAAAAAGCGATCTGAATAGTTGTAATCGAGATAATAATCTAAATCGGAGGTGCTTGTGTTATTTTCTAACTGATCGTGTTGAATTAATTTTTCAATAGATACACTAACAAGACTATCATTAATAAACGAAATGGCATTGTTTATGACTCCTTTTCCGCTCATGACAAATGAAAAAGGCTTGTTCCTTTTTTGTATGCGACTGGTTATTGTATCTATTTGTATGGTATTGTCGTCTCCTTCAAATTTTGACAATGCGTCATAATAATCGCTTGCTTCTTTGTCTTTATCGAGCATGCTGAAAAAACTACGCAATTCCGTAGAATATCCGCCAGATATTTGCAATCGGTACCGAAATGATGTTTTCTTTTCGTCAAGATCTACCGTACTAGAAATGGTTTGCTGAATGTAATTTCGGTTGTAATCAATACCAGGCATTTTTACAGTAGCGACCAAAACAGAATCTGCCATGGCAAGTTGAAAGTTTCGAGTAATGAATTTGTCTTTTTTCCGCTTTTTCTTTTTGAGAAAAGGTCGTGCCAATACCGCTTTGGTGTCGTACAGAGACGTTGGAATTTCATCCAATTGGTAGTTGTAAAACTCTTCGTTTGGATACAAAAATTTTAAGATTCCATTTTCATCTTTAAAGGCAAAAAATATATGCTCAAATTCACCTTTTCGGATGTAATCCATATCAATAGGTCCTGACTGTTTATTTTTCCCAAAGACTGCCCAATAGTCAATTTCTAAATCTTCCAGCAATTGCCTGTAAAACCTTCGAATACTGATCATATCAAATCGTTTTTTCTTTAGAAAATAACCGCTGGATTTTATGATTTCTTCAGGATTTGGAGGTTTCATGCTAAAGTTGTCCAAGATGTCAGTGTGCAACACCCTAAATTGGTAATATTTGGAACTATCTTTTGCTGTTCCAAGTGTATTTCGTTTCCACCTTTTGTAGTATGACGATTTTTCTCGGTCAATAGCCATTGGTTGTGTTAGGATATTAAATTCTTCATTATACACATTTTTCCAAGTACGAAATTCTTTGTCTCTATTCTCAATAGTATAGTAGAAATATGGTTTTTCGCAAAATAAACAACTGTGTTCATTGAGTTCTAATCCTTTTACTTTATCCGCTGAAAATTGTAAATAGATCAAGGAATCATTGGAAACCACTTCTGGTTCAGGGAAATCATTGTACGTTTTGTAACGTACAGAAAAACCTGTTCCTGTTTTTACCGTATATTGAGAATTTATACTTGGTATGGACGTATACAAGTTTACGTATGCTCTTAAATCAGACTTTTCTAAATTTTCATAATACACATATTTTGTTTCAATCGTATCACCAGGTTCTACCGCAGGAATTGGATGTTTAATTGCACCAAATGGTTTTCTTTTGGAAGTTCGCTTAAACACCAAACTAGAATCGAGTTCTACGATAGAACCATCAGATTTTAGTGTTCTGATTTGTATACTTTTAATGCGATTGCTTTGATACTCATCTAAATTTAAGAAAGCATATTCCTCGACGCCATTGGAATTGTTTACGACTAATTTATTGTCAATAGAAACATAACGTCTGTAACCTAACAAATATTTATCGTATGTAATATCTTGGTATGTGTGTTTGTAGTAGGCATCTGAGTTTTTACAAAGTGTTACAAAAGGATCATCGTTGGTGTCCTTTACAAAAGATGTAAAACTATAAAAAAGTACGCCGATACAAACAATGAACAGGCTAACTTTTCTGTTTTTTAAGAACAATAGGTTCATTAATTATTTTTTTGAATGATTTTAAAATTTCATTGGTGCTGTTGCTATTTTCTTTGTTAATGAATATGTGATCAAAAACAAAATCATAATTGCATTCAATTTCTAGGTTTGAAATTGCTTTGATTGTCATTTTTAGCGACATCCCTTCACCTTGATAGGTGTGTTCAATAGGTTCAAATGCTACAATAGGCGCGTCCATTTGTAGGGTAGCACGCATTTTTTTGTAGAACGGACTTCGTATATAGGTACCTTCTATCAGCGTTTCTCTACTTTCTATTTCAAAGAGTCTCGGTAAAAAATCTATAAATAAATAGGTGCTTGTGCCATCATTAAACGTTTTTCCATTAATTGAAATATCACCGTCTATATGTACTTTTTTGGTTTCATTGGTCACTTTTAGGTTAGAAATTGATTGATTCCCAAAAATTTCTTCATAGAGTGTTTTTCCAAAATTATCAAATTCTTTTTCGCCTTCAATCTTTAAAAACCCTTTTAGGAAATTGCTCGTGATGCCTTGATAATCAATTGAAAAATCGCCTGTAACCAACATGCTATTTGAATCTACTTTTAATTTTAATTGATAAAATATTTCATTTTGCTGCGGACTGAAAGGTGTAACTTTGTAAAAAGTTCCTCCTTTAGGGTTTACAATTAAAATGGTGCGATTTTGCAAGCTTTGCACGGGCGAACCTTCATAATGAATAGGATCGGTAGGATCTAATAAAATGGTTTTTCCATCTACATACGCAACGCCAATGACGTGATTTGCTGAACTTAATGTTGGAAAATCACAATCGCTAATATGATCAAACGTAGCTGCCAATGCAATATCACTTTCAATGCCTTTGTATTTTAAGGCTTCCGATAAAAAATTAGAAAGATCTTTACAATCACCATATTTGTTTTCAAATACTTCATCGGCGGCAGAAGGAATAAAAGCGCCCATGCCAACTTCGATCGCTACATATTTAAAATTGCTTCGTACGTAATTGTAAATGATATTGATAATCTTTAGTTGATCTGTCTCGCCAGCAGTTAACTCATCTATTTTTTCCATTACTGAAGCACTCAATCCTTTTCTAGAAGCTGCATTTTGGATGTACCAATCGTTCATATAATCTGTTGCTTCACCTTTATAAGAAATTGGCACGACAAGCGTTCGCATAAACGGAACTTTCATATTTTTATAAATACCAAAAAGCTGTAACGGATCCGCAGCTACTTTTTTGGGTGCCACTTTTATATTCCATTCAGAAGCGATGTCTGTTTTTGTAGAATCGATGGTGAAAAAAGAAAGGGAATCTCGATGAGCTGTATCGTGAACCAATTTGAATTCCTTGGGAACAACGACTTTGTAGAATAATGTATCAATTTCATTATACGAAAAGAAATGCAATCTGGTAAAATACATTAATTCCGTACAGGATATTTTGTATTTCAATTCTATATGCTCTCCTTCAGGAATTTGAATGATTTTAATTTTTTTACTCGTAATATAATCTAGCTCAACATCTTCATCATAGGTTCGTTGGAGCGGTAATTTTTTAAGGCGTTTTCTTTTTTTCTCAAAAAGTTGAATGTCAGATACACGTTCCAACTCCGTATCATAAAAAATAGGATAGAGACGCGGTTTTTCACTCGCTTCAAAGGCAATGGTGATTTCCTTTACGAAAGAAGAATCTTGCCGCACGACAATTTTTTCCTCTTTTGATCTTAAACGGAAATCTTGTGCAAATCCTATCGATTGAAAAACAATAAGAAAGAGTAAAATACAGTGAATACGTATACTTTTCATTTAAAATTATGAATACTTGGAGGAAGTTGATTTATTGCAGAACAATATAGTGCATTCCTTTGAAATTATTTCAATTTGAATGCAATAAAATTACAAATTCGTATTAAAAATAAGTTTTAAACCACATAGTATATACTATAAAAAACTTACTTTTTTGTTCTTTACGATGTGTATTTTAACATGGATTCGCATTAAAAAATCCTTACTACATTTCTGAAAGTAAGGATGTTTTCTATGAAAATTAGATGTGTTGTAGTGATTAATTCACCGTCAACAGTTGTACCGTTTTATGATCTCCCGAAAGGGTAACAATGTATAAATTTCCGTTATTGTCATCTTTGATAGATTCGTAGGTTTCTTTGCGAATTAAGCGATTCACAAAGGCTGGCGTTGTATTGCTATGTCCCACAATTAAGACGGTTTTTCCTGCGGTTTCTTTTAAAAACTTGTCTATTTTTATTTTAGACGGATGGTAGCTTTTTATTTCCAATTCTTTGGAATCTGCCGTTGGTTTTGCTGTTTGTTTCGTTCGGTTGTAATCGGTAGAATATATTGCGTCAAAAGGCACTTCTTTAAAAACATCGGCCCAATAAGTGGCTCTGTTATGTCCTTGTTTGGTCAACTCAGGGTCTTTATTGCTTTTGTCAGAACGATCTTTTTCCGCGTGACGAATTAAATAATAAACAGAAGTAGTCGTTTCTTTTGCTTCTTCTTTCGTGTCTTGTGCAAAACAATGAACGGCCAAGAATAAACTTAGCACTAATAAGATGTTTTTTTTCATTAGGTGTGTATTTTTATGAACTAATTGCGAGTGCAATATCAATCATTTCTCTGAAAGTTTGTGCACGCTCCTCAGAAGTTGTGGTTTCATGTGTAACCAAACTATCCGATATAGTGAGCAAAGATAGTGCTTTTACTTGAAAACGCGCTGCAATCGTATACAAAGCAGAAGTTTCCATTTCTACACACAACACACCGTATTTTGCCCATTTTTTATAATAATCAGCATCTTCTTGATAAAAAATGTCACTTGTTAATATGTTTCCAGCCTTGAAGGGAATGTTTTTTTCTTTGGCAGCCGTTATAGCAGCTAAAAATAATTCGGCATTGGCAGTAGGTGCAAAGTTTTCTCCCTGAAAAGGTAAATCATTTGTGTTGCTATTTGAAGAAGCTGACATGGCAATGATAATATCTCGAATTTTTACGTCTTTTTGGTACGAACCTGCACTTCCCACACGAATTAGTTTTTGCACACCGTACGAATTGATCAATTCGTGTGCATAGATAGAAATAGAAGGCGCGCCCATTCCTGTACCTTGCACCGAAACTGGTTTTCCTTTAAAAGTGCCGGTGTAGCCGAACATGCCGCGAACGTCGTTATATAATTTTGGGTTTTCAAAAAATGTTTCTGCAATCCATTTGGCACGCATCGGATCGCCAGGTAATAAAACCGTTGGTGCAATGTCTCCTTTTTTTGCGTTGATGTGTATACTCATAATTAGTAGGTGTTTAGTGATGAAGTTCCTGTAACAATGGCAATTCCGTTGGAGGTTCCAATGCGCGAAACGCCCGCGTCAATATATTTTTTGGCAGTTTTTAAATCGCGAATACCGCCAGAAGCTTTTAGTTTTGCTTTTCCGTCAACGGTTTTTTTCATAAGATTGATCGCTTCTAACGTAGCACCGCCTGTACCAAAACCTGTGGATGTTTTTACAAAATCCGCTTCAGCTTCTACTGCAAGTTTAGAAGCGTTTACAATTTCATACTCCGATAAATAACAAGTTTCAATGATAACTTTTAATATACTATTGCCAGCGGCTAGTTTTAGCTTTACAATTTCTTCTTTGACCAAATCGTATTTTCCAGATTTGAGCCAGCCTAAATTAATTACCATATCAAACTCATGTGCGCCGTCAATTTTGGCTTGCGTAAGTTCTGCTAATTTCGCTTCAGTACTCATCGCGCCAAGCGGAAAACCGATGACACTACATATTTTTACGTTATTCTTAGAAAACAAGAATTCCTTTGCCGATTTTACAAATGCACTGTTGACGCAGACGGAGAAAAAATTATAAGCAATCGCTTCTTGACAAAGTTTTTCAATGTCTGCAAGCGTTGCTGTAGGTTTTAGTAAGGTGTGATCTATATACTGGTTGATGTCCATGAAACTTCAGTTTTGCTGTAAATATACTTAAAAAGCAATTTGTCAACACTGATACTTATCATGAAACTATTGCCATGCGCAAACTTTTTACACGCATGTTAAAATCTAACTCATTTACAGGAAGTTGTACGTTTTCAAAAAGGGACATAAAATGCGCATTGTGTTCGTGTGCTTTGCCTGTTAGGACATTAAAATGCACAAACGAACTCCACATCACCGCTTTTAATTCGGTTTTTTCTTCATTGTACATGCGAATTTCTACGAGTAATTGTTTGTTGCCGTATTGAATTAATTGTGATTGAATCGTGACAGTTTCCATTACATTTGCAGGACGTACATAAGCGATTTGATGCGATCCAACAACCCACGTTGTGCCTGTCTTTTTAGCATTTTCAAAGATGTTTAAGTCGTAATGTGCTATTAATTGATCTTCACGTGCGTTGATGAGGTAATCTAAGTATTTACTGTTGTTGAGGTGATTTAAAGGATCACAATCTTGAAATCGGATTCTAGAGTTACTTTCTAAAATTTTTGGGAAGTCTTTCATAGTTGTTATTTTAAATATACCAATCGGTATATTTTTGATTAAAAAAATAGTTTTATGCTTTAAGTTCGTTTTGTATCATGGTATCAATTTGGTTCATGGTATCTTGAATGTAAAAATCGTCGTCCATCGTATATGCCATAAAAATCGCGCCTTGAATCATGGTGTCAATTCGTTTTGCGGCATACATTGCGTTGACTTCGGTGGAAATTTCTCCACATTCAATTCCATTTTCTATAATCGTTGCTAGTTGATCTTGAATGCGTTGAATGATCGTGCGGACTTTCTGTAAAAGCAGTGAATTTTGATGGTTCGCGTCTACGCCAACATTTAAAATAGGACAACCGCCCATTTTGTTTGTGTACAAGTAATAATTGCGGTAAAAATCTGTGATTAAAAATAGCTTTTCAATGGGAGAATCGCTTTTGTCCATGTGCTTCACCAACTCTTTCATTAACAGCTTTACCATGAACTTGAAAGCTGCAATTGCCAATTCTTCTTTGTTTTTAAAGTTGCCATAAATTGCACCTTTTGTCAAACCAGTTGCTTTGGTAAGATCAGAAATGCTTGTTGCCGCGTAGCCATTCTTATTAAAAATAGGCGCGACGGTTTCTACAATAAAAGTGGCAGTTTTTTCGGCTTTGGTGATCATTCTTCAAATATACATAAAATAATATACCGATCGGTATAAAATAAAATTTTATTGTATTAACGTAGTGGAAGTATAGTTTCCGTGTATTGATAAGTGTTTGATTGTTAGTAAATTTATGTGTATTCAACTTAAAACACCAATCATGAAAAAAAGAAACTTACACGTACGATTGAATTTGAAAAAGAAAAAAATTGCCGTTTTAGCTGCTAAAAATCTCACAGGAGGAACTGTTGCTCATGCAGACGATCCGTTAACACATAAGAGTTTGTGCCCAATCGAAACATGTTCGTGTACAGATCCTAAATTTGATAATTGCAAGCCAATTGAAGTTTGAAAGGTATTGTTTTATAGAGAACAAATTTAAAAATTTAACAAAACGACGATGAAAAAAAAGAATTTGAATAAAAAGTTGTTTTTACGAAAGCACAATATTGCAGCTTTTGATACCAAAACCGTAAAAGGAGGAATAGTCGCGTATAGTCCGCCTATCACCGTTGAGGAAGATGTGTGTCAACCTTCTGATATATGTTCGGATAAAGAAACCTGTCCATTTGTTTGTATCACCATGCGAGAAGATGCTTGCTATACAGATCCAATTATAAGTTGTACGCCACAGGGTTGTGGAAATTCGTTGGATACTTGTCAACTATAAAAACACCTAACTTGAAGAAAAAGAATTTACATCTAAAGTTGCGTTTGGGAAAGAGTAATATCGCTGCTTTTAATATGCGAACCGTAATAGGCGGAACTGGGAATCCTGGAGATCCACTACCAAACACAATTGGCCGCCCTTGTCCATTTACGGATACGTGTCCATATACGGAAACCTGTCCGTATCAAAATTGTCAAACCGTGAAGGTTGATGCTTGTTTCACAGATCCAGGCATTAGTTGTGCACCCGATACGTGTGCGGGTACAGTTGACAATAATTAGTATTTGAATTATATGATCCTACTATATAATTATACATTTTGAGTTAGTTAGTTAAGGGAGATAGAGGTATGTATGTGTCAGTATGTACTTCTATCTTTTTTTATAGTACGATTTGGGAGATTTGCACGAACTCGTATGAATTACTTTTTTTGAAGTGTATACAGTTCTTTAGCTTGAATTTTTCCGCGTAGTTTATTGTCTCCAAGCGATGTAACTTGAAATTTTGCTTCAAGTTGTAAAGTGCCTTTTAACTCTTTTGAGATGAGAATATCCACTTCTAAGGCATTGCAAAGCGATTGAATTCTTGCAGTTGCATTGAGAACGTCGCCTGTGAAGATGATTTCTTTTTTTACGTTTCCAATCTCACCTGTGGTTACGGTTCCTAAGTGCAAACCCGCTTTGAATTGTGGTTGAATGCCAAACTTTTTTTGAAATTTTGCGTGTTTTGCCTGTAGATCTTTTTTCATGGTAAAGAAACATTCAATACAGTTGTTATTGTGAATTCCATTTTTATAAGTCCATGAAACCACCATTTCATCACCAACATATTGATAAATTTCTCCCGAATGTGTAATCACGGCATCTGATAATGTGTAGTAATATTCTTTCAGTAATTTAAAATAGGTAACATGTCCGAGTTGTTCGGCAATTGCTGTGGAGGATTTCATGTCTAAAAACATAAAGATTCGGTTTTCTTCTTTTGGTGTATGATATTTTCCTCGGATAAAGTTTGCCAATACACCATATCCAATATTTTCGCTGAGCTCTGCATAAAATAGGGAAGCCGCTAACGAAATAAACATTTGAAAACCTGTACTTAAAAAACCAATACTTTGTAAATAATCGGAGAGTTTTTGCCAAACAACAGCATCTGTGATACTTGTATGTAACTCAATGCTTACCGCGATGGGAAACATGATGATGACAATAATGAATAGAAATACAGAGTATATGGCAAGTTTTCCTAGAATCTTTTTTAGGAAGGTACTTTTAGCAAAGATTCGTTTTAAAAAAACAACTTCAATTGTTCCAATGACAAAACCGACGAAAACTACTGCAATCATTGCAAAAATGAAAATTTGCAAATTGACTTCAATGACTCCTTTTGGTAAGTAATTATAATTTTTAGTGGCAGCAAACTCTACAATCAAAAAAATAAGTCCGAAGAGAAACCAAATGATTCCAAAAGGTAGAATTTGTGTCAGATATCTTTTCAGTCTTGGTGAAAGCATTTTTTTAGTTGCTGTTAGTGTAGCTAAAAGTACTTAAAAGATTTGAAATGCAGTACGAGTCGGAGACTTGCACTGACTCGTACAGACTTACATTATTAATAAACTTTAACTTTTCCCTACAAAATAAAGCCTTTCCTTCAGCGTTTATTGTATGAATCTTGTAGTTCAGGAGACATGAAAAATTTCCTGTCTTTGTTAGTAAACAATAAGAGCAGCTCATAAAAAAAGCTGCTCTTATTTATTTAATATTTGTCTGTACATTAATTTTCTATCAAATCTGTTTGATTTCTGAATACCAATTCCTCATTGAATTCATCTAACAAAATAATACTATCTGCTGTGACTTTTCCACTGAGTATTTCCTTGGAAAGTGCATTTAATACTTTACGCTGAATGACACGTTTTACAGGTCGCGCGCCAAATTGCGGATCAAATCCTTGTTGTGCTAAGTATGAAATTGCTTCCTCAGTCGCATCAAGTGTAATTTGTTGTTTTGCCAACATTTTGATCGTTTTCTTAATCTGCAAACGTACAATTTCCTTAATATCGTGTTGCGTCAATGGCGTAAACATCACAATGTCATCAATACGATTTAAAAACTCTGGTCGCACTGCTTTTTTCAACAAACCTAAGACTTCGACTTTGGCAGCTTCTGTAGCGCTGTACATGTCTTGCATCGCTTTGAATTTTTCTTCTATGATGTGACTTCCCATATTCGACGTCATGATGATGATGGAGTTTTTAAAATCGGCAACTCTTCCTTTATTATCTGTCAAACGTCCTTCGTCCAATACTTGTAATAAGATGTTGAACGTATCTGGATGTGCTTTTTCAATTTCGTCTAAAAGTACCACAGAATACGGTCTGCGGCGCACGGCTTCTGTCAATTGTCCGCCTTCGTCGTACCCAACATATCCTGGAGGCGCGCCTACCAATCTACTTACCGAATGCGATTCTTGGTATTCGCTCATGTCAATACGGGTCATGGCGTTTTCATCATCAAATAAATAGGAGGCAAGTGCTTTTGCCAATTCGGTTTTTCCGACACCTGTCATTCCTAAGAAAAGAAACGATCCAATTGGGCGATTGGCGTCTTGCAATCCGGCGCGACTTCTACGAACTGCGTCTGAAACTGCGGTAATCGCTTCTTCTTGTCCCACCACACGTTTGTGCAATTCTTGTTCTAGTTGTAATAATTTTTCGCGTTCGCTTTGCAGCATTTTTGTCACAGGAATTCCTGTCCATTTTGCCACTACTTCCGCAATATCTTCGTTAGTGACTTCTTCTTTGATCAATGCATGTTCTTCTTGCGCTTCTAAATCTTGCTGCAATTGATCTAACTTTGCTTGTGCTTCTTTAATTTTTCCATAACGCAATTCGGCTACTTTTCCGTAGTTTCCTTCACGTTCGGCTCTTTCCGCTTCCGCGCGATAGTTCTCAATAGCTTCTTTCGTTGCCTGCACTTGATCTACCACATCTTTTTCAGATTGCCATTTGGCAAAAATTTCATTGCGTTCGTCTTTGATGTTTGCCAATTCTAAATTTAACGCTTTGAGTTTGGCTTCATCATTTTCACGTTTTATGGCTTCAATCTCAATTTCCAATTGCATGATGCGTCTGTCGAGCACATCCAATTCTTCGGGTTTTGAGTTGATTTCCATGCGCAATTTGGAAGCCGCTTCATCAATTAAATCAATGGCTTTGTCGGGCAAGAAACGATTTGTAATGTATCGTTGTGATAATTCTACCGCAGCAATAATTGCTTCGTCTTTGATACGCACTTTGTGATGTGTTTCGTATTTTTCTTTGATTCCTCTTAAAATAGAAATCGCACTTTCCGTATCAGGTTCTGTTACGGTAATTTTCTGAAAACGACGTTCTAGCGCTTTGTCTTGCTCAAAATATTTTTGATATTCGTCCAAAGTAGTGGCACCGATTGCTCTCAGTTCTCCACGTGCCAGTGCAGGTTTTAAGATGTTTGCGGCGTCCATCGCGCCTTGTCCACCACCAGCACCCACAAGTGTGTGAATTTCATCAATGAAAAGGACAATATCGCCATCTGCCGAAGTCACTTCTTTGATGACGGCTTTTAAACGTTCTTCGAATTCACCTTTAAATTTAGCTCCAGCGATCAATGCGCCCATATCGAGCGAGTAGATTTGTTTGTCCTTTAAATTTTCAGGAACATCACCTTGAATGATTCGATGCGCTAATCCTTCTGCAATAGCGGTTTTACCCACACCAGGTTCACCTACCAAGATTGGATTGTTTTTGGTTCTACGGGAAAGAATTTGCAATACTCTACGGATTTCTTCATCACGACCAATGACTGGATCGAGTTTTCCATCGTTTGCCAATTGGTTCAAGTTGTTTGCGTATTTGTTGAGTGAATTATAGGTTTCTTCTGCAGTAGCCGAGGTTACACGTTCGCCTTTGCGCAGTTCTTGAATGGCGCTTTTTAAGCCTTTTTCCGTTACTCCTTGATCTTTTAAAATCTGTGCAATTTTACTATTCGATTTAAAAATAGCCAAGATTAAGTGTGAAGTCGAAACAAATTCGTCGTTCATTTCTTTGGCAACAATACTTGCATCCGTCAAGGTTTTTCCTGTATTGGGAGACAGCATGATGTTGGTGCCACTTACCTTTGGAAAACTGTTGAGCGTACTTTCTAAAATTTGTTCTAAAAGTGAAACATTTACGTTGAGTTTCTTCAGTAAAAAAGGCAGTACATTGTCGTCTACCTCCACAATGGCTTTGAACAAATGTTCGTTTTCAATTTGTTGATGTCCGTATGTTTGTGTCAATTGCTGTGCTTGTTGTACAGCTTCTTGTGATTTTATAGTATAATTGTTAAAATTCATAGCGTTCAGTTCTGTGTTTTTTGATATTTTTGCAATAGTTATTCCAATTGAGAATACAAGACAAAATGTCGTTTAATCCTAGTATTTGCAAGACATTTTGGCATTTTAGCAAGTTTTGTAAGAAGCTTACGACTGATATTTTAAATTTACGCATACTTATGGGAATATTCAATAAAATTTTTGGAAGTTCTGACGCTTCCGACACACCTGAACCTTCAAAAGTGACATGGATGCCGTTGACAGATCTATTACAATTAGATACCATTGTAGAAGAATCGAAAACGAAACCTGTTGCAATTTTTAAGCATAGCACACGATGCGGAATTAGCAGAATGGTGATCAATCAGTTTGAAAAAGCTTATGATTTGGAGGAACATCAGATGAACGTGTATTATTTAGATTTGTTGAATTACCGTCCAATCTCCCAAGAAATTGCTACGCGTTTTCAGGTATGGCACGAAAGTCCACAATTAATCGTTGTTAAAAATGGTATCACCGTAGCACACGCTTCACACAGTCAGATTAATGGAGTTGCTTTAGAACAGTTTGTGTAATATTTATAAATTTACTTCGCAGTACAAGAATTAAGAGTTTTTTAAGACGTATATAAAAGGTTATTTCGTACTTTCATCGTACATCATTCAATCAGTCAAAATTCGTTCTTAAAAATTACTGCTCATGAGTACTACCATTAATATATGGATAATGCTGTTTTTTGCATTTGCCATACAAGCCTTTATTCTTGGAATTTTATTCTTTTTAAAACCTAAAGGTGATCGTGTTGCCAATAGTATCTTTGGCGTTTTCTTATTGTTATTTTCTTACAATCAATTATTTAATTGCGCCTATTGGTCAGGATATGAAGGTTCGTACATAGAACACATGTCGTTTACCAATTTTATTCCTTGGGTTTCGTATGGCCCTTTGTTGTACATTTATATAAAACGCGTGTTAAAAAGTACTTTTACTTGGCGCGATTTGGGACATTTACTTCCATTAATTTGGGTGTTTTTTGTGTACGGACGTTTTTATTTTTTATCCTATGATATGAAATTGGAACTCGCTGCTACGAACGGTTATGCCGAATATGTAAACTGGTGGCCAATTCCGCGCTATAATATGGTTGATGTAGTTACCTTGCTCATGTTGTTGTATGCGGGAAAGATGTACTTTTTATATCGAAAAGAGAAACAGAAAGTAGATGAAAAACAACGTTTGTGGATTAAGTCGTTGTGGCTTTGTTTTACAGGATATGCGTTGGTTTTTTTAACATATTTTCTATTAATTTATTTTAGATTAATCACCATTTCGAACGATTACCTTATTGGGTATGCGATGGTGTTTTTTATAGGAATTGTGTCGTATTTTAGCTTTATGCAACCAAGTATATTTTCGGGCGAAACTAAAATTCCGTTTGTAAAATATCAGAATAACGGTTTATCGTCGTCAATTGCAGTGGAAATGAAAGATAAATTGATTTCATTAATGGAAGCTGATCAATTATTTTTAGATAGTTCGCTTACGCTAGATGTGTTATCGGAGCGTTTGAACCTGTCGCGACATCATACTTCGCAATTAATTAACGAGCATTTTCAGGTAAACTTCTTCGAATTTGTCAATAATTATCGGATACAGGAAGCTATCAAGCTGTTGCAAGACAAAAAAAGCAACTTAAACATCAATCAAATTATTTACGCTGCTGGATTTAACAATCGGACTTCTTTTTACAACGCATTCCGAAAAAAGACAGGCATTTCGCCTAAATCTTACAGAAATAAACACGTATAAATCACTTCTTTTTTTAAAATTGAATTTGTAAACCTTTATCGGTTTGGATGTTTTTACACATTTTTCTTACTTCCTTTAACAAAGAAATAAACGGCCATTTATTCTAAAAGGGGAAGCCGAAAAACTGTTAGAGTAGGCAATACTAAATTCAATTACATCATGAAAAAACACGAATTCAAATCAGGTTTATCACTCAAGAAGTCTGTGATTTCAAATCTTCATAGTTCGCAACTCAAAGGCGGAACTATTGGATTGGAATCGGTAGACAGATTGCATTGTGAGACAGAAGATTGCACACAAAACTGTTTTACCATTTTGTACACCAATTGTTATCAGTGTCCAAACACAACCTGTTAAACCGCAACTACATAGTGGAAGCCGAAAAACTGACGAGTAGGCAACATTTTAAATTTTTAAAAATCATTAAAACCGAAACATTATGAAAAAACAAATCAAAAGATCATCGTTACATATTAAAAAATCAACAATTGCGCATTTAGAGCAACGTCATCTTAAAGGTGGAGGAACGTATACATGTGATGGACATTCTTGTTGTCCTCCAACATTAGATGTAACGTGTGCTAATACGTGTGAAAATACCTGTGCCAATACTTGTGGATTTTTATGTGGTGAAGAAACTATAAACCCAAGAAGATGTTTGACTGAGACTATTATTACGTGTCCAGTATAGTATATCCCTCAACGTTTGTGATTATTGCTTATTTCATGTAATAATTTTAATTAATTTAACTACAGTTGAACAACTCCAGGCTTCGGTTTGGAGTTGTTTTTTTGTTTCTGCAAAATTATTGACAAACGCTTTACAAAGCCGTATCTTTACATAAAAAAATTATTTATGATTGTACCACTACTTCTGGCAACTGCTGTTGCTAAAAAACGCAAATCGTTACGTGTAAAGAAATTGATCAAGGCTAACATCATCGCAAAAAAAGCAATCTGCGTTCAAAAGAAAGTTGCTGTTTGTGTGATTGCCAAAAAAATGAAATCTTCAACAGCATCACCTATAGAAAAGTTTACGAAAGCTAGAAAAAAGGCGATGCAACTAAAAAAAGCATACAATACGCTAGAAAAAAGTGCCAAAACTTATAAAAAAGCAAAAGATGCTTGCAGCGATGCTAAAAAATTGAAGCAGAAACTTTCGAAATTAAAAAGGGTGAATTGTAACTAAAGAATTTGCTTTCAGTTGTGTAATTCTATATATTGTAAGAAATTATCACGTAGTATTATCAATGGATTTTTCTAACTTTTTTGATTTTTTTTACGGAATTCTTGCAGGAATTTTTTC
Source organism: Kordia sp. SMS9 (assembly GCF_003352465.1). Classification (NCBI taxonomy): domain Bacteria; kingdom Pseudomonadati; phylum Bacteroidota; class Flavobacteriia; order Flavobacteriales; family Flavobacteriaceae; genus Kordia; species Kordia sp. SMS9. The sequence goes on from NZ_CP031153.1 coordinate 3,757,843, forward strand.
AGCACTTTTTATCTCACGATTCATTGAACCGCTGTATGATTCTACAGTTGATGCACTCAATAGTAACAATAGTTTTATTGGAAAAGCGTACAAAAAATACATTTACTTTATTACAAAAATATTTTATTCCAATACGTTACATCCAGCATTACGGCATGAAAACGATGGATATGAATATAAATTATATGTTTCAGAAGGAGTTTTAAAAGCGTACGCTTCACGAATCGTCATCTTACGTCAAAATGTTTTTAAGCGAATTCAGGGCGAAATGGAGCGACTTCAATTTTCTGGCAATACCATTCAAACCTTTTTTAAGGCATATATCAAATCAAAAGATCAAAACTACTTGGTTTGGGAAGAACGATATCTCAGTAATAAAGGCGTTTTGCAAATCAATGCACAGTATAAATTATCTGATACGCACAACAAAGATATCATCGGAAAATCCATTGAGCAAGATGGCGGAAAAATTGTATCGTGTTTGAGTATCATATCGTTCAACACCGTTTACAATACCGTGACACGAATTTCAGAGGTAAATCCGGAAGTCATCAAGTATTTAAAAGCACACCATATTGATCTAGAAACTTTATCGGCTTCGTCGAGAAAATTTATATTTAAATCATGAAAAAAAATTACATTCTTATATTCGTTTTTTTATGCACTTTAGTTGGATTTGCTCAAGATAAAGAAGTCATTCGATTGGGTGTAAAAAAAGCAATTCCCGATGCAGAAACGGAGGATCTGATAGATAGTCGCGATTATAATTATGTAGATGCTTTTGAATATGAAGTCCTCAAATTGCTTAAAAATTATAGTGAAAAAAGTGAACAATATGTAATTGATTTTGTTCCAGTAGAGCAGAGTGCCAAGTCTAAGGAAATTAAAACAGGAATTCATATTGATGCCTTATTGTACACTTTTTCAATCACAGAAGATCGCAAAAAAGATACGATTCATTTTTCTAAACCTTATTTTTTTAACAAAGCTATTGGAGTAATTACTAATAATGAGGATATTGATATTAACAATATTGAAGATTCACAAATTCAAATAGGTGTTGTAGAAGGCACCATTCCACAAGATGAGCTTAACGTATTAAAAGGCAGAAATAATACCAACTTAGTGATTGTACCTTTTAAAAATCATGGAAAACTAATAGAAGCATTGCGATCAAAAAGAATACAAGCCGCCGCAGGAGATGTGAGCAGACTTATTTTTGATGTGAATGAAGGCGATTTTTATTTTGGCGGAAATTTGCCTACCAAACGAGCTAAAGTAAAAGATGGTTATGGAATTGGCATTACGCCGAAAAAACAGGAGTTGAAACGTTTTTTTGATGATTTTGTGACTGTCAACCAAACAGAAATTGAAGATATCGAAGAAAAATGGTTGTCTACGGCCATTGAAGACGCATACCAATCATACTACAATAAAGATAAAAGTAAATTGCAGACATTTATCTATTATTCTATAATTGGAGCTGTATTATTTTTACTAATTACGGGTTTGGTTTTTTATAAAGTCATCACCTCAAAAAACAAAAAAATAAACAAAATAAGTCAAGATCAGCATCATAAAAAACTCAATGAAGTTTTCTCCATATATGAAAAGAAAGGGCGTGCAAATGTCGATGCTGAAGGAATTGCAGAAATAGGAATTCACTTCTTTAAAAATGCTAAAAAAATAACCTATGTAGGTTCAGGAGGTTTTTTAGCAGATCCAGAATTGGGTCCAAAATGGTCAGAAGCATTATATGAATTTTTAGACAAAGAAGAAACCACACTTACGCGAGTTGTAGACTTCCCTGAAATGTGTGTAGATGAAGAAAATGAAATTTCTTTTGATCAAACAGATAATTTTTTTCCTCAAAAGTTGGAAGATCAATATATTTACAGATATTTAAAATGGGTGTGTATACAATATCATTGTTTACAACATTATGAAGATCTAAAAATTCATAATTCAAGAGGTGCAGCTTTGTGGGGTTATGGAATTGTAATTATGATAAAAGATGATAACGAAGTGTTATTCTTTACCACCAATAAAAACACAAAAATAGGTTCAAGTATTCAAGATAAAATCTTAGCTTCACAGATTTACAAAGTAATATCTGATATTGTGGAATTAGGAACTGCCGTCAATGAGGATAAATTCAAAAAAATGTTTTTTATGGAAGATCAACGATTAGTAATCTTAAAAAATAAAATAGACGCTTCAACTCAGCGGAAACTTGATCCTAAATTACTTAAAGAAATAGACAAAACTTGTAGAGATATTGCAGGACTTTAACTTACTTCTATGTGTGATCCACTTATTTACATACTTCTCGGCTTAGCAGTCGGTTATATTGGCGGTTTCGCGGGCATTGGCGGTGGACCGTTTTTAGTCTCATTTCTAGTCTTGTACTGCGGAATGTCACAATTGGCAGCACAAGGAAATGTCTTGACGATGATGTTAGGTCCCATGAGTTTACTCGGCGTCATGTCGCTCTACGGCTACGTAAAACAACAATGGCTCAATATTATAGTGGGCGTCATTGCGTATTGTATTTGCTCGTATTTCGGTGCCATATTTGCCTTTTATATTGGAGAAACGGACTTAAAATACTATTTCGCGGTGTTGTTGATTATCATTGCATTATTACAATTCAAATCTTTTATAAGGAAAAATACAAAAGTGGCCGATAAAGATCATATTTCAGTCTATTGGATTGCATTTTTAGCTGCGTGTACAGGAATTTTAGGTGGTTTGTTCGGTATTGGAGCGGGCGTATTAATGGTTCCGATTTTAATTGGAATCTTCAAACTTAAAAAAGAATATGCACGTGCGTTGAGTTTAGCAATCTTAATTCCACCTGTGAGTTATGGCGCTTTTGTAAAATATAACTTTGAAAATCCTGTCGATTGGCAATTGGTAGGAATTCTTTTTGGAACCTATTTTATCGCAAATTTCTTCGGAGCAAAAATGGGAAGCAAAGTTTCAGGACAAGCATTCACTTTCATTTATGGATTCATCTTACTTTCCATCGCAATTATTTATCTAGTATAAAACCTTCGTCAAAGTTTCAAACGTTGGCTGTTTATATTCAAAAAAATTCTATTCTTTTTTTATTGAAAGAAAAACCCTCTCATTTTTACGGTTTTACTGGAACTCAAGTATCTATAATTGTTGTATAATTGGTAAACCAAAGTGGTTAACCACTTTGGTTTACCAATAAAATAATTAACCATAAACCAAAATCATGAAGTATTTTTTAGTACAACAACATCAAAAATTAGTAAAAATTATCATGCTCATCGCTTTTATGCTGTGCTTTTCATGTCAAACAGACGAATTAGTACAAGTAGAAGAAGAAGCTACTATTGTTGATAACGGAAAAGTTCCACTAACGGCAAAAAACGGTGAAATTATCCCAATTAGCGTTTCTGCCAATGGCGATGACGGAAACGTTCCGCAGAATACACTAGATGGGAATTTAGGAACACGCTGGTCGTCCAACGGCTATAATGGAAAGTATATTACCTACGATTTAGGTTCGGTAAAATCGGTTTCGTCTGTAAAATTAGCTTTCTACAAAGGGAATCAGCGAAAAGCGTATTTTAAAATCAGAGTAGGAACCTCTATTTACAACTTGCAAACGGTTGTAGATAAAAAATCTTCGGGAAGTAGTGGAAACACAACGGGTTTAGAAACCTACACGTTTAATAGTGTAGATGTACGTTATGTACGAATTTCTTGTTTTGGAAATTCTTCAAGCTCTTGGAATAGTATTACAGAAACTGAAATTTATGGCGCTGGCGGAACAGATCCTGGAAACGGTGATTCTCCAGGAGATAATTTAGGATTAACTTCCAACAACTGGAAACTCAACGGATTTACAGGAAGTCCAGGTCCTAATGCAACGTATAGAGACAATGTATTGGCTTCCACAGGAGAAACTTTTGGCACGTATAACGATCCAAATTATTTCTACACTGATGGCGAATGGACGTTTTTTAAATGTTATAGAGGCTTAGGCGGTTCGGAAAATTCTGGAAACCCTAGAGTAGAACTCAGAGAGATGAGCAATGGAAACTTGGCAAGCTGGAATGGCGGTTCAGGAAATAACACCATGACATTTACCGTGAGAGTTGATCGATTGCCACAAGATGCAGACAATAATGGAGGCGTTTTATGTTTTGCGCAAATTCACGGACCTTCCAATACGGTGGATGATGTGATTAGAGTACAATTTATAGGAGATGAAAATCAAACTTCTGGAGGCGTACGAATGAAAATTAGTGGATACATCACAGAAGATGTTCAAGGAAGCAGTCTTATTATTGATAACGGATACCAACTTGATACAAGTTATACTTTTAAAATCTCTTACAACAACGGAGTCGTAAAAGTTTTTGATGGTTCTAATGAGATTTTCTCACAAGCAATTGGTACGAACACTTCTGGAAACTATTTTAAAGTAGGAAACTATCTGCAATCGGTTCAAGGAGCAAGTTATACAGGTTCTCATGGAGTTGTTCGAATTAAAAACTTGAGTATTACACATTAGTCAGCATTAGAAAATCTGACTAGCAAATTGGAAATTCGAGATCGTTATTCGGAGTTTCAAATTTATTTTGAGTTTCCAACTCAGACAGGTATCAAAAACAAAAAGCATCAACCATTACAGTTGATGTTTTTTTATATTTCTTTCAGTCCGAATTTGCAACTCAGACTGTTGTATCTTTTATTTTTTCTTAGGTTGAAACACAGGTAATAACTTTGAAGAAACTTCTCCAAAACCAATACGAACATGCTCGTTTTTACAATGTCCGCGCATGGTTACCGTGTCGCCATCATTGATAAACGTTCGTTCGGAACCATCCTTTAATTTTACAGGGTTTTTTCCTGCCCAAGACAATTCTAACATCGAACCATACGAATCAGGTGTTTTTCCAGAAAGCGTTCCACTTCCCATCATATCACCCGAATTTACGGGACAACCATTTACCGTGTGATGCGTTAATTGCTGAACCATATTCCAGTACATATACTTAAAATTGGAACGTGCAACAATGGTTTCTTCACCATTTTCAGGCGTAATTCCCACTTCCAATTTTACATCGTAACTTTTCTTTCCTGTATATTGTAAATAGTCCATTTGTGGTTTCAATGGCTTCGGCGTTTCCACTCTAAAAGGTTCTAACGCATCCATTGTAACAATCCAAGGAGAAATGGACGATGCAAAACTTTTCCCTAAAAATGGTCCTAAGGGCACATATTCCCACTTCTGAATGTCGCGCGCACTCCAATCATTAAATAAAACCACTCCAAAAATATAATCTTCTGCTTCATCAATCGGAATTGGTTCTCCCAAATTGTTAGCGTCTGTGGTAATGAATGCCATTTCCAACTCAAAATCAACACGTTTTGAAGGTCCAAATACAGGTGTGTCAGCACCAACAGGCAATGTTTGTCCTTGTGGACGGTGAATCGGAATTCCCGAAGGAATAATAGAAGAGCTTCTTCCGTGGTATCCCACAGGAATATGCAGCCAGTTTGGCATCAACGCATTTTCTTCGCCACGAAACATTGTTCCTATATTGGTAGCGTGTTCTATACTAGAGTAAAAATCGGTATAATCGCCAATTTGTACTGGCAATTGCATTTCTATCTCGTCTAAGGTAAAAATTATGGTATTTCTATGTTCGGCATGGTCGCGCAAAGCGGCATTATCAGCATCAAAAATATCGCCAATTCGATTACGCACCAAGCGCCATGTTTTCTTTCCATCTGAAATAAAATCATTCAAGCTATCTTGAAGAAAAATATCATCGGTCAACGGAATTCCGTCAAAATATCCAAGTTGGTGTAACGCACCTAAATCAATGGCAAAATCTCCAATTCGTGTTCCGATCGTAATTACGTCATCTCTCGTAAGAAAAACACCAAAAGGTATATTTTGAATAGGAAAGTCACTATTTGGAGCAACTTCTAGCCAAGTTTTGCGGTTGGGATTATTAGTTGTATCTGGCATAGTTGTGTGGAATATTTATATTTTAAATAATTTTGTTATTTCTATTCAAATATATGAGTTTTCTATATGAGTTATGGAATCTAAATCATATTTTTGGATTTTATTAACATAGAGTGAAAACAATGCAACGCGACGAACAAATTTTTGAATTAATTCAAGCAGAAAAAGAAAGACAAATTGAAGGATTAGAATTAATCGCTTCAGAGAATTTTACCAGTGAACAAGTCATGGAAGCTGTAGGTTCTGTACTCACCAATAAGTATGCAGAAGGCTATCCCGGGAAACGTTATTACGGTGGTTGTGAAGTTGTAGATGAGGTTGAAACCATTGCTATTGAACGCGCAAAAGCGTTGTTTGGTGCTGCATGGGCAAATGTACAGCCGCATAGTGGAAGTCAGGCAAATACGGCTGTTTTTGCAGCATGTTTGAAACCTGGCGATAAAATTTTAGGATTCGATTTGTCGCATGGAGGTCACTTAACACATGGTTCTCCTGTAAACTTTTCAGGAAAATTATACACGCCTTCATTTTACGGTGTAGAGAAGGAGACAGGCGTATTGAATTACGATAATATTCAAGAAATTGCGACGAAAGAACAGCCAAAAATGATCATTGCAGGCGCGTCAGCCTATTCAAGAGATATTGATTTTAAACGCTTTCGCGAGATTGCCGATAGTGTAGGAGCATTGTTATTGGCAGATATTTCACATCCGTCAGGATTAATTGCGAAAGGAATTTTAAACGATCCAATTCCGCATTGTCATATTGTAACGACCACCACACATAAAACCTTGCGTGGACCGCGTGGCGGATTGATTATGATGGGGAAAGATTTTCCAAATCCTTTCGGAATTACACTAAAGAACGGAAAATTACGTAAAATGTCTTCTTTATTAGATGGAGCCGTTTTCCCTGGAAACCAAGGTGGACCGTTAGAACATGTAATTGCAGGAAAAGCAATTGCTTTTGGTGAAGCTTTGACAGATGAGTTTATGCATTACATTCTGCAAGTACAGAAAAATGCACAAGCAATGGCAGCCGCATTTGTAGCAAAAGACTATCATATTATTTCTGGCGGAACGGACAATCACATGATGTTGATTGATCTTCGCAATAAGAATATTACAGGAAAGGAAGCTGAAAAAGCGTTAGGTTTGGCAGATATTACTGTGAACAAAAACATGGTGCCATTTGATGATAAAAGTCCGTTTGTAACGTCTGGAATTCGTGTGGGAACTGCCGCAATTACCACAAGAGGTTTAAAAGAAGATGATATGGAATTAATCGTGGAGTATATCGACGAAGCCATCACACATTTTGAAGATGAAAGACGTTTGGAAAATATTGCTTTTAAAGTAAATACCATGATGTCTGACAGACCTTTGTTTGTTTCGTAATTCGTAATAAAGAAAAAAATTTAGCATATAAAAAACCGTGTAGTTTCTTGAGAATTACACGGTTTTTGTTTTATATCACTGCTGTAGATTGTTTCAAAGAAAATTTAAAAATAACTACATACATTTCGTTCTTATCCTAGTGGGTGAATGCTTAAAAAGCGTAAGACTGTTAATACTAATAAAGCGACTCCTACAATCACTTTAAAAGGCATCAATGCTTTGGATATTTTCACTAGCGAATCTCCAATTTTTGGGACTTGACTTAATACATGTGTTAGTAATAAAATACCCGCAGCAATTGCTAAAAGGTTGAAAATAAAGTGGTCAAAATGTAGCAGGTAATAAATTCCCAATCCAATAATTCCACCACCAATAATCGTAGTGAAAGGCATTAGTTTTTTAGCAATGTCGTTAAAGAAATTGCTTTCTCCATCGAGTTTGTCAAGTGCGGTAATTCCGAGTAAAATTCCTGCGGCGAGGCAGCCAATTTTAAAAATAATTTCAATCATGTCGTTAATTTTAGTGTTTAATTAAATCCTTGTTAGTTAAATAAGACTCTCGAAGATACGCATAAAAAAAGAATCATAAAACAGGAAAGTGCTTTTATGATTCTTTTCGGTGTAGTGTTTGTTTTTTAGTTGAATGTATCAATCATCATCACTAAATGTTATGTTTTGATATGCACCAGCGTCTGAAGGAACAGTTCTCGTAACTCCTAAAGCATCTACAGGAACTTCTTGTGTTGTCGGAATATTTCCAATGCCAATAGCTCCAGAAGCATTGCCAATACGAAAATCTTCCAGTTCTGTATTTCTAAAATCAGCCTCTTGGTTAAAGACATTTTCAGCAAAAATAGAGGTGTCGTTGAAATTGTATAACGGATCGTTGGTGAATCGGTTTTGGAAATCATCAAACTTAATTAAACAGTTGTCAAATTTATAGTTTAATAATATGGAAGAATCATTTGGCACTTGATCAAATAGTAATTCAAGACTATTGCTTCCATCAATGATACAATTGGAAAAATCAGCTTGTATCAAATCGGCAGTAAAATTTGTTTCATTATCAACTTGCAAATAATTATCGAGTAATACCGTTGGAAACGTTCTAAAACTATTATTCCAATAATTGGCAAACGTACAATGCTTAAACGAGTATCTTCCGCCCAAATTACAGTATAAAGAAGATTGTCCAGCATTTCCAATAATGGTATTTTCAGCTTCTACAAATCCTGTTCTAGCCAACAAACCGACAGTTGCACTGTTGTATATTTTAGAGTTATTCAATCGCAACGTCGGATTTTCAGTTCCATCACTATTTTCTGTCAAGATTCCTACAGAAGCATTCTTAATTGTTGCAAAGTTGATACTATTATTGGTGCTTCCATTCGTCAACCAAATCGTTCCCCATTGTCCTGGAACATTGGCAAACGCAGGTTCCAAACGATCGCCTTCAAAGATGACTTCACCTTCGAGTTCTTCCGTGTTGCTCAGTGTTCCGTTGACTTGCAACGAGCCCATATTTCCAACAATTAAACCAGAATTCGCATGAAAATACACACGTGCGCCAGCATCAATATTCAATACTTGATTTTGTCCCACAGCGGCATATCCGTACACAACATACGGTTTTTCATTGGTCCAATTCAGTTCGGAATCTTCCAAGAAGAAGCCTTCTATGCGTGTTTCATTGCCTTCTTCATCTACGCCGAGTAATAAAGTTTCTATCGTTCCGTCATCAAATTGTTGTGGATAGAGAAAAACGGCATCTTGTACCAGCGTGACCAATTCTACTTTTTGTTGATTGCTTCCGTTGTCAAATTCGATCGCATCGGTATATAAAAATTGATTTCCGCCTGAAAAACTATTGATATCAATGGTGGTTTCCACAAAAACAAACATGCTATCATTCGCCAATAATTCTACATTTTCAAACACTTTTCCGGCAACGCCATCCACATTTAAGCGATATCTAGAGTTTTCGCCTTCGCCCAACTGAATTGTGGGAATGAAAATATCGTCGTCCGTTCGGTTGTATACTTTTAAATTGTATGTGCTAGAACCAATGTTGGTAAAAATGGTGTCTAAGTAGACTGTATCTTTTGAAAATTGCAATTGTCCTGAACTCGGAACGGTTACAAAATCTTTTCGGCAAGAACTCCAAAGAATGGCAATGGAAAGAATTAAAAACGTGTATAAAAATTTCTTCATCGGTGTATATTAATTGGTTGATGCCTTTTGCAGACATCGAAAGTTGTAAAAATATAACTTTTTGAAGTTCTTATTATTGTTTCCCAACGTTTATTTAATGCTTTTTCTTAATATTTTGTAGTTTTTGTTTCCATGTATTCTGCAACTTTTGAAAAAAACTTTTCTTTTGTTCTTCAATTGTAGTGATATCTTCTGGATCGACTTTTTCTGGTAGATGTGTCAAAGATTTTGGTTTTATGTAATATCCATAGCCTGTAATCGCTTCAAGTGCAGCTTTAGGTTTTAATATACTATTGTAGATTTCTTTCGAAGCTACTATTGTAATTTCTTGGTTTTCATAGCCGAAATAGGAAATTTGCAACACATCATTTGTTTTTGCTTTTAATGTAAAATTCCCATCAAAATCAGTTAATACTTCGGTTTTTGTTCCTTTAATTTTAATACTTACGCCTGGAAATGGCGTACCAACTTCGTCAATAACAACACCTTTTATCGGTATACTATCTTTTTGATGAATCACACTTTTATTTGGTTGCGAACCGATTTGAAGCGAAATAAAGTTGGAATTCGCAGTAGCTTGCGCTTTACCTGCTTTTTGAAAGCGAATAGGTTCCTGTTGCGAAAATACTGTCAATGGCAACAATAGTGTTGCTGCGTACGACAACCAATGATTGCGTTTTTTCCGATCAGCAATCAGTTTTCGATTCAATTGTGAAACATGAAAACGGCCACATAAATTCCCATGATCGGTAAAATGCTTGATGATTTCTGCGTCACTTTTAGACGTAAAATCAATTACTTCTTTTGTACACACATGGCAAAACTTTCCTTTATCGGTCGCAGACATTTGGTTCCAATCTTCATGACAGGGTTCAGGAATTTGTATGGTAATTTTAGAATGTTTCATAGTAGGTTTCTTAGTTGTTTGAAGCATTTCTCTTTGCTTTGCGTTCCGCTCTTTTTGCACGACGTTTTGCACGTTTTTCCAACCACTTTTTTCTTTGAATAGCAAAATAGTTTTTCGTACGTTTTTTTCGCGCTCTGTCTTCTTCGGTTTCGTAATAATTTGAAGCATACGAAGTACTGTCATTATGCCAATAGCCACCAACAACGACAACTTCTTCTAACGAATTGTTTGGAATCATCTGTATGTCGAATACAAATATATCTGCATTTACTTTAATTTCTTGCGAATCATACCCAATATAACTCACAATCAATACATCTCCAGGTTTTACTTGTATACTATAATTTCCATCAAAATCGGTGGCTTTTCCTCTGCTCGTTCCTTTAATAGCAATGCTTGCAGCAGGTAATGGTATTCCTGTATCGTCTGTGACGGTTCCAGAGATAGTTCTTTGTTTGTCTTGAACTTTTTGTTGAGTTTTTGCTTTTCGCTCTAAAGCACTATACATAGGTAATCGTTTATATGGAATCGTATTTACTTTTGTTGCTTTCACCGTTTTTTTCTCGGTTGAAGTTTTTTCTTGTGAAAATAATGTCATCGGTAATAGAAAGGAAGCTGCATACGACAACCAATGATGGCGTTTTTTTCGGTCAGCAATCAGTTTTCTATTCAATTGCGAAGCATAAAAGCGTCCGCAAGCATGTCCATGATTTGAAACATGTTTGATGATTTCTTCGTCACTTTTTGATGTGAAATCAATCACTTCTTTCGAACAACGGTTACAAAACTTGCCTTTTTCTGTCGCAGACATTTGGTTCCAATCTTCATGACACGGTTTGGTTATTGCTATTTGCATTGCTAAATGTTTTATGTGTTTACTTTTTCGATGCTTTTTCCGCTTTTCTCATCGTCCGTTTTGCACGTCGTTCTGCGCGCTTTTCCAACCATTTTTTTCTTTGGAAAGCGAAATAGTTTTGTGTACGTTGTTCACGTTCAGTGAGTTTTTCTTCTGTTTTACAAGTATACTCACTTTTATATCGCTCATTTGGAGTAGCTACCACAACTGCACCTAACATTTCCAACGCATCAACGACTTCTAACTGCACATGGATAGTAGAAACGGAAATTTTAACTTCTTTTGTTTCATATCCAATATAGGAAATGACCAAAGTAGCTCCTTTTTGCGCCGTTAGTTTGTAATGTCCGTCAAAATCTGTTGTTGTTCCTTTGTAGGTTCCTTTTTGATACACATTTGCGCCAGGAAGTGGCAAACCTGTATCGTCAGTAATGGTACCTTGTACCGTAATACTATCATTCTGTACAGTAACATTTTGAGTTACTTTTCTGTCAAGCGAACTGATGTTTAATGATTTGTAAGTAGGAGCTGCAACTTGTTCCGTTTTAGGATTTTTTTGTTCGGACGATTTTGTTTCTTGCGAAAATAAGGTCATTGGCAACAAAAGCGAAGCGGCGTACGACAACCAATGATGGCGCTTTTTTCGATCTGCAATAATTTTTCTGTTGAGTTGCGTTTCGTGAAAACGTCCGCAGATATTTCCGTTTTTAGAAAAGTATTTTAGAATGGTTTCGTCACTATCTGCGGAAAAATCGACAACTTCTTTAGTGCAAACATGGCAAAATTTTCCTTTATCGGTCGCAGACATTTTGTTCCAATCTTCATGACAGGGTTCAGGAATTTGTAGAATGAGTTCAGGATGTTTCATGATGGCTTGCGTTTAATTTCAATTCAAAAAAAGCATAAAAAACATCATAAAGAAACTAATAATGAGTAAACAGGTATTTTGAATGAGTTAACTTTCACATATATAAAAACTCCTTTACTTCATATAGAAATAAAGGAGTTAACTACTGTACTGTATTGATTAAACTTCTTTTACAATAAAGTTAAAACTACTGGCGACAGGTGTATAGACGCCATCAATGGGTTGAAACACTTGCATGGTAAATCCTCCAGTATACGAATATAACATGTATGATAAGCCTGGTACTTGTAATGTTGGTGATACAACAACTGCTGATTCTCCAGAAACTTTTCCATTGTAATCAATAGTATATTTCTGCTGATTTGAATCATAATTGCAAGTAAATTTACCATTATCTGCATCGAGCACTCCATTTGACGAAACGATTCCTCCGTAATTTGACATAATTTTATAATTTTAAATGATTAATATTTGGTAGGTTTTTTATATCAATTGCTCATTTGGCGCCTTGTAGAACTTTGATATGATTCAAAAGTAGTATCATAAAGAATTATATAAAAGATAGTTTTCACCTGAATTTTTGCACGTATTTAAAGCACGGAAACACGTAGAAATACGCGTGATTAATTATCTTATTTACAATACTTTAGATGTGTAACTTTAAAACAATTTATAATGGCTTTAGAATTAATTGACAATTTTGATCAAATACCATTGGCAGAAGCATCTGTGTTCACAGAAAACTGGCAAAAAGAAAATGTAATTAAAGCATTTTTGTTTCATAAAAATGATATCGAATGTTTGTCACAGCAGACAGATGTTGTAGGTGTCCGTTTTTATATTGGTATTGTTGCGAATGAAAACAGTACTGATGAACCAGATATGATTGTTGTGGGCGTAGATAGTAAAAATAGAGATATTATTTATCCTCCTGAAGAAGCATCTACCAAAACTAAAACCGAAGATGAAGTAAGTGGTGTGTATGATTTTGCATTGCCGTGTCCAAAACTTTGTGATCCAAAAAGTTGCTTATTTGATTCAATAAATTGCTTATCTGATTCAATAAGTACTATAGCTTCAAGTTTTACCACCGAAACCATGAGAACAGTGCAACATTCCACAGAAGATGAGTGTCTTATTGAGTTAGGCGCCATTACTGTAGAAGATGCTATTGAACGTGTAAGTATTTGGCAATGTGACATGAATAAAGAATTAGTGTCCGTATATTTCAATATTGAAGACTTAGATTCCATATTTGAATATTTTGAAAGTGCCAATGCGTTACGTGTGTATTTTGGTTTAGAAAATGGCGTTCATAGAGTGATTCTAATTGGAGCTTCAAATGCAGTAGAAGCGTATTATGAAGACGTTGAAACAGAATATGTATATGTAAATACAGTTGCACCATGTACAGGCAACGGGGAACTTTCATGTGCAGTAAATAGAACGTTATATAGATCCTGCAGTCAATCCTAATTTTTCATGCTCACACAAACTTTTTTAAGAACCATCAGTGAAATTGCACAGTTTTCTCTAGTAGTACCGTTACTAGCGATGCTATTCAGATTCAAGCGTTTTACAAAATTATTTTGGACGTTAGGCATACTACTCATTGTTGCAGCAATCATCTCTTATAGTTCGTATGTGTTATATAAAAATGGTGCTAATAATATGTATTTACTTCATATATATACTGTGTTAGAATACGCACTTTGGAGTCTATTTTATTATCAACTATTTGAAAGTGCGATGGCAAAAAAAATAAATATAGGTTTATTGGTGGTTTTTGTCACGTTTTCGATATTGAACTCCATATATTGGCAACCGTTGGAAATGTATAATTCATACAGCAGGTCAGTAGAAGGCACATTTTTATTATGTATGGCAATTGCTTGGTTTTATAAAGTTTTTGTGAATGGAAAAATTGTTCGCTTGGAAGCACATCCTATTTTTTGGATCAATGCAGGTGTTTTGGTGTATTTTTCAGGTTCGTTTTTATTATTTATTTCTAATAATTTTTTGATGGAATTGACAAGACAAGAGTTTTTTGAAGCTTGGGCATTGCATGGATTGTTTTTAATAATTCACTATCTTTTCATTTCAATAGGAATATGGCTGATCAAACACAAGAAGGAACTTCGTTAATATTATACATTGGCATGCTAGGAATGTTTTTCTTAGCATTAGCTATTGTAGGTTTTGTCATTATATACAAAAGACGCTTGCTCAAACAACAAGTAAAGCTTCAGGAACAAAAAATCATTCATCAACAACAACTTTTACAAAGTGCCGTAAAAATTCAAGATGACGAACGAAAACGCTTTGCAGCAGATTTGCATGATGAAATTGGCGGCGGAATTTCTACCATACTATTAAGTGTAGAACGCATCAAAAATGCACAAGTCGATCAGCCAGAAATGGTGTCAAAATCACAACACATTCGCGATCAATTGAACGATTTGCTACAAAAAGTTCGCGAAATCTCATACAACATCATGCCGCCAACCTTGGAAGATTTTGGGTTGCATGAAGCCATCAGCGATTTATGTTATTCCATTTCAGAATCAAGCGATAAAAAGGTTCATTACGAATGGAAAGGCGACGAAGAACGATTGGATTTCTCACAAGAACTTGCCTTTTATCGCATCATCAAAGAACTCTTGGTCAACGCCGTGAAGCACTCAGAAGCAAACACAATCAGTATTACCATTGAAAATTTAGCAGAAAGTTTTCAACTAATGTTACAAGACAATGGAAAAGGATTTGATGAAGAAAAGCAGCAAAAAGGCGCAGGATTGCGCAACATCAAAGATCGTGCGCTAATTTTAGGCGCTACATTACACATTTCATCAAAAATACAGCAAGGAACGACAGTTCACATACAATTAAACAAATAAAAAGCATGACAAACATTGCATTGGTAGACGATCATTTGCTCTTTCGAGAAGGAATAAAAGCCATCTTTCAAGACGAAAAAGAGATGAAAATTACACTTGAAGCTTCTGACGGGCAAGAATTCTTAGAAGTGTTGCGCAATGCTGTGGTAAAACCAGACGTGCTTTTGTTGGACATTCGCATGCCGAATTTAGACGGATACGAAACGGCAAAAATTGTCTTGGAAAAATATCCCGCAATGAAAATCATCATTCTGACTATGCATGAAGAAGAGCGACATATCATTCGGATGATAGAACTTGGCGTGAACGGATATTTGATGAAAAATGCGAGTCGCAACGAAGTCATCAACTGTATAGAAAGCGTGTTGGAATACGATTACTATTTCAACAATAAAATTACAAGCATCATGCGCAAAGTGATGATGTACAAAGGAAAACGAACCACTACGCACATCATTCACGATTTGACCGAACGTGAAATTGAAGTATTGACACTGATATGTAAAGAATTTACAGCCAAAGAAATAGGAGAGAAGCTTTTTATCAGTTTCAGAACTGTTGAAGGACACCGAAAAAAACTACTTTCCAAGCTCAATGTTCGCAATACTGCGGGTTTGGTCGTATTGGCACTAAAAAACGAAATTGTGAAGATATGATTGGTAATTAGTATTGAGATGTCAGTAGTGTGTATTGAGAAATTTCAAATGTCAATTTTAGTATATTGAAACAAATCGTTTCAAAAAGCAACTAAACAAATTGACGAATAACAAAAGTTAAATGCTACCTGTAGAATTTTAAATTGAAAATGGTATTTTTAGGATCCAAAAATTGAAATATTAGAAACGTCATGCTTCCTCGCAAGGACGTATCAACCAACCAATAACAAAAAAACACGTGTTTCAACTACAAAAACATACTCACATCATAAAAATTTTGAGCGAAAGCGGTAAAGCCTACGCAGCTATAAACTTAAACGAAGGCGGACGCTTGTTCGATTTGAAATTGGATGACAGACCTGTTATTCAAGAACATGAAGATTTTCCATATACCAATTCGTCAGCTTCCGCAATCATGTTTCCGTTTGTCAATAGAATTCAAGATGGAATGTACTCTTTTGAAGGTAAAACATATCAAATTACATGTAATGAACCCTCAAAAAACAATGCGATTCACGGATTGCTCTACACAAGAAAATTTGAAGTCTATAAAAAGCAAGTTTCTGTAAAAGCAGCAATACTCACCTTAAAATATGACTATGACGGAACAACACAAGGATTTCCTTTTCCGTTCGATTTCTTTGTTACGTATACGATTACAGAAAAAACAGCACTCGTAAAAATGAAAGTCATCAACACAGGCAAAAAAACCTTTCCATTTACCATTGGCTGGCATCCGTATTTTACTTCTGAAAATCTATACGAAAGCTATATTGACTTTGATTGTGATGAAGAATACACCACAACCGATGACAGAAGCATTACAAACGGCACAAAACCGCACGAACTCAACATGCCATTTCAATTGAAAAATCATCCTTTTGACACGGCATACACTCTCAAAAATATCAAAATTGGTTTTCATACACCAAGCTACAAACTCACAATAACAGGAAATGCGGCTCAAAATTTTGTACAATTCTTTACGCCAGCAACTAAAAATATCATTGCCATCGAACCCACAGTCGGATTGTCCAATAGTTTCAACAATCACATAGGATTGCAAACATTACTACCGAACAAAACGTATAAAATCGAATGGAATGTTGAGGTGGAAACGAAGAATTGAGATCTTTGTATTAAATAGTAAGAAGTTTCAAACTGTGACTGAGCGCAGTCGAAGTCAAAAAAGTGTATAACTTTCAAAAAGAACAGTTGTAATAGCGACGCGAGAATGTTATTTTTGGAGTTAATTATGGAGCAAGACATTCAACACTATATTGCGCAGCTAAATGACGCACAACGCGCACCAACCGTTCACAAAGATGGAGCATTGATGGTGATCGCAGGCGCAGGTTCTGGAAAAACACGAGTACTTACGTATCGCATTGCGTATTTAATGAGTCAAGGCGTAGATTCCTTTAATATTTTAGCATTGACATTTACCAACAAAGCCGCACGTGAAATGAAAGCACGTATTGCACGAATTGTGGGTGGAAGTGAAGCAAAAAACTTGTGGATGGGAACATTCCATTCAATCTTTGCAAAAATTTTACGCTTTGAAGCGGATAAATTAGGCTATCCTAGTAACTTTACGATCTACGATACACAGGATTCTGAACGTTTAATTCGCGCTATCATCAAGGAAATGCAGCTAGATAAAGATATCTACAAATACAAACAAATACGTTCGCGAATTTCCTCTTTTAAAAACAGTCTCATTACGGTGAGAGCGTATTTCAACGATCCCGATTTGGTAGAAGCAGATGCCATGGCAAAACGTCCGCGCATGGGCGAAATTTACAAAGAATATGTAGATCGCTGTTTTAAAGCTGGCGCGATGGATTTTGACGATTTATTATTAAGAACGAATGAATTATTGAATCGCTTTCCAGAAGTACTATTAAAATACCAAACGCGTTTCCGCTACATTTTGGTGGATGAGTACCAAGATACCAACCATTCTCAATATTTGATCGTAAAAGCCTTGGCAGATCGTTTTCAGAATATATGTGTCGTGGGCGATGATTCACAAAGTATCTATGCGTTTCGTGGTGCGAATATCAACAATATTTTAAACTTTCAGAAAGATTATGACAATGTTGAAATGTACCGTTTGGAGCAGAATTATCGTTCGACCAAAAACATTGTAGAAGCAGCAAATTCAGTCATAGAACACAACAAAACACGTTTGGATAAAGTGGTTTGGACCGCCAATGAATCTGGACCGAAAATAAAAGTCAATCGCAGTGTGACAGATGGAGAAGAAGGTCGTTTTGTAGCGAGTTCCATTTTTGAAACTAAGATGCGTGAGCAAGTGACCAATGGCGATTTTGCGATTTTATACCGTACCAATGCACAATCACGCGCCATGGAAGATGCGTTGCGAAAGCGTGACATTCCGTATCGTATCTACGGTGGTTTATCCTTCTATCAAAGAAAAGAAATCAAAGATGTATTGGCGTATTTGCGATTAATCGTGAATCCGAAAGATGAAGAAAGTTTAAAACGTGTCATCAATTATCCTGCACGTGGCATTGGGCAAACAACGATTGATAAATTAGTTGTTGCTGCCAAACATTACGGGCGTTCCATGTTTGAAGTGATGGAAAATATTTCCAAAATTGATCTAAAAATCAACAAAGGCACGAAAACTAAACTGGAAAACTTTGTGACGATGATCCGAAGTTTTCAAATCATGAATGAAGGCTCGAATGCGTTCGAATTGACATCGCACATTACCAAAAAAACGGGCTTAGTTCAAGAATTGAAAAAAGACGGAACGCCAGAAGGGATTGCGCGTATTGAAAATATAGAAGAATTGCTGAACGGAATTAAAGATTTTGTGGAAGGACAAGTGGAAGTGGCTGATGCTACAGGCGCGTTGGCAGAATTCTTGGAAGATGTGGCATTGGCTACCGATATGGACAACGACAAAGGTGATGACGATAGAGTAGCTTTGATGACGATCCACTTGGCAAAAGGACTGGAATTTCCGTATGTCTATATTGTGGGAATGGAAGAAGATTTGTTCCCATCAGGGATGAGTATGAACACGCGAAGCGAACTGGAAGAAGAACGCCGTTTGTTTTATGTAGCGTTGACCAGAGCCGAAAAACAAGCCTATTTAACCTATACATTAAGTCGTTACCGATGGGGAAAATTGGTCGATGCAGAACCAAGTCGCTTCATAGAAGAAATTGACGATCAATACTTGGATTACATCACGCCCGTAGACAATTATCGTTTCAAACCGTTGATTGACAATGATATTTTTGGCGAAGTGGATAAAAGCAAATTACGCTTGCAAAAACCAAAATCGGGACGTCCGCCAGTGGTGGGAAGTCCCACACCAGAACAAATACGCAAACTGCGAAAAATAAAGCCAGAAACCTCACAGAGCAGTCCGCCAAGCGGCAGTTTGTTAGATGAAAAACTTGTGCCAGGAACCTTAGTAGAACATACGCGTTTTGGTCGGGGAGAAATAATACGATTAGAAGGTGTTGGTGGCGATAAAAAAGCGGAAATCAAATTTCAAGTTGGAGGCATTAAGAAGTTGTTGTTGCGTTTTGCGAAATTGGAAATTGTGAAGTAGTTTTTTTAGTAGTGAGAGGTTAGTATTGAGTAGAGAGAAGTATTCAAGAATAATTTTTCAATAGAAAAGGTCTAAAATCTAAGCAAGTTCTAGAGATTCCTACTTACGCAGGAATGACAAAATATTCTAATGAAGTCTATAAATCTAAGTAAGTCTAAGAAGTTAAAAATTACCGAACCATACAAACTGAATTCACATGTCCTTTGTAATCATACTCTTTGATAGGATTGTTTGGATCTAGTATCCATTTACCATCTACGATAAATTTATATTGATGTTTTCCGGCAGAAAGCAACATGGAAAGTTCCCAGCCATCATCGGTTTGTGACATTTTAAATCCATCTTCCGACCAATCGTTAAACGAGCCAGAAAGCAATACGTTTTTAGCATCTTTAAAGCCGTGAAGTTTAAAGGTATAATACGCTTTCACATCAATGAGAGAGTTGTATTCGTCAAATTCATTCAGCTTCTTATTCGGGTTCGCTTCATCGGCAATCCAAATGTTATCTACAATAAATTTATACTCGTAGATGCCAGGTTTTAATTGCAACTTTACAGCCCAACCTTCGTCCGTTTTTTTCATCTCAAAAAGATGTTCATTCCACTTATTAAACGAACCTGCTAAAATCACTTTTTTAGCTTTTTGATAGCCTTTTAAGAAGAACGTTGTGTTTCCATCCTCAGAAATATGCGCCGTATACATTTTAAGATTGTACACATGCAAATCCATTCCGTATTTATTTTTTGCTTCCGTTACATTTTCAATTGCGCCTTCGGGTTCAGCCCAATACTGCTCATTAATCACAAACTTAAATTCCCATGAAAATTCATCGGTAAAATCGGCAATCTTTTTTCGAAATTCATAGCGATTCTCGTCTAGCTTCGTCATGATCCATGTATCTTCTGCCCAATTATTGAATTCGCCAGCAACCGCAACCTTTTCAATGTCAACATCTGTATCATGAATTGACTTCCGATGATGTAAAACTCCATGTGTCACTTCCTTATAATCGCGTTTATCAAACGTAAACACAACTTCGTCACCTTCCACACGATAGCCTTGCGTCTTTTTTTGCGCAAACATACTTGTGGAAATACACAAAGTTAGGAGTAAAATAATATGTTTCATCGGTTGTTTCACGGACTAAATATAGGAGATTTCATGAAATATAACTTTTCTTTTTTATAATTAATAATGGTTCGCTTGTATTTTAAAAACTCAAATCCCAAAACACCATCTACGGAAGTGCCATACGCTTCGTTCATTTTCCGAAGATTGGTCACAATGGTGTACATTGGTCCCACGCCAATACGATCATTCAGTCGGAAACCATACAATTTCCCTGCCAAAACGCGAATTTTTTTATTTCCAGCACCAATCATGGACAAACGTTTCATGGGACGAAATTTTTCAAGAATTTTTTGGTGACTATTTTTATTTAGTTGATTGAATTCTGCGCCAGTATCCAAGGCAAAACGTACTTTTTTGTCATTTACAAAGCCAGAAACGACAATCGTATGTCTTCTCAATTGAAAATCCAAACTGTCCATAATCGTTTCTGCATACACTTTCGTATCGAGTTTATCACCGTTTTTATCCACGCGTGACAGTGTAATTTGATTCAAATACAAATCAATGAATACTTCGTAATCTTTCAAAATATTATAGCCAATAATGCCGAGTAAGTGCATTTTTTTGCTTTTTTCAATGTGTGAAAGATCAATTACATCTGATTTTTTATTTTTAAGATTGAAGTTGTGTAGGATGAACTCACTCAGCTTTCGTTCGTACGGCTGATCTATGATCCGTGTAACGCCCGTGGTTTCTCCTTTCTTTCTTGTCAATCGTTGTCCTTTCGGGAAATGTACCTTGTTTAACACAAGTCGTTCAGAACCTGTATCAATAATAAAATTACCTTTCTGGTTGAGGAATTCGGCTTCTACAACGATCAATTGATCGACGACTTTAAACGGAATTCGCGCAGTGTACTCATTTAAAAAATCTGCTTTTGGAAACAGAATTTCAATAGGATTTTCTTCTTCATTTGCCCAACTAAAGCTGGTACTAAAAAAGAAAACCAATGTGATGAAGATTAGTTTTCGCATGGTGTTTTGATTGATGATGATACTATAAAGACGACCAAATTCGGTTTTTGTTGCATTTTAAGAAAGATTTGTGATTGTCTTAACTTCCACCAAACGTCTCTTCGAGTGATTTTTTGTCATTGCGCCTGTCTAAATGAAGAAAATTGTATCGAGAAGTGTTCTGAAATTCATAGCAGATCTCGATACAAAATTTTTGTAAAATTTAACTCGATCAGACGTTGAGAGTAATTTAAAATTCAACATTCAAAATTTTCAGCGCACACTGAGCGAAGTCGAAGCGAAGCTTTTCCGAAACCGCGTCGGAGTCAAACCCTTAATTTCCTTAAACTTCCGATTGAAATTTGAAACATTAAAAAATCCGCAAGCAAACGCAATATCCGCAATGGACAATTGTGTTTTATTGGTCAAAAACTTACAGGAATTCTCAATTCTGACTTCCGTCAAAAACCTAAAAAACGTTTTATTGGTGCGTTGTTTGAAATACTTGCAAAACGCATTTGGCGTCATATTGGCAATGGTAGCAACATCTTCCAACACAATCTTCTGATCAAAATGATTCATCACAAACTCAAAAACCGCACTCATGCGTTTTCCTTCGTCGTTGGTATAGTTTTTAGTGTTGATGAATGAAGAAACCGTTTCATAATCTGATGTCGTCAAAACTGAAAGCACCTCAAAAAAAGTAGCAAACTGTTGTATCGTAGTTTCGTGTAAAATTCGTTCAAACAAAGGTTGTATGAGACTTTGATTCTCTAAAAATTTCACACCAAAATTGGCATCATATAATAATTGCTGTACTTTTTGAAGCTTTGGCAATGCGAAAAAACATTCACCAAAACTGGTATGTGTAAAAAATAGCGAAATCATATAGGAATCTTCTTCAAGAGAAGCATCAGACTTTAATACATGCGGCACGTTGCTTCCAAATAACAAGACATCATTCGATTGAAAATCGCGAATCGTATCACCTACAATAAACGTTCCTTTTCCCGAAATAATACACGAAAGTTGAATTTCTTCATGCTGATGCAATTGCTCATAAAACGTACGTCCACGATCTTCTTGAACGATCAAAATATCGCTTTCGGCTTTCGGAATTTTAAACGGTAAAACTTTCATGAAAGTAAATTCATATGTGAAAAATTAATCTAAAATAATGTTTTAAAACAAAAATTAGGATAAAATAGTATCAAAATTGGATAATATCTACGATTTCTAAGAAATAGCACTTTTATACTTTTACACTTCGACAAGCTCAGTGTAAACAAATCGACAAAACAAATCGACAAAACAAATTGACAAAACAAATCGACAAAAACACAAATTGTCAAAACACAAATTGTCAAAACACAAATTGTCAAAACACAAATCAACAAACAACAAAACACAAAAAATATGACCATCAATTGGAAAGGTGTGATGCCAGCCGTCACGACAAAATTTACGACTAGCGACACGCTCGATTTAGAAATGTTTGCAGTCAACATAAAGGCACAGTTAGAAGCAGGAGTACATGGAATCATTCTCGGTGGAACGCTCGGAGAAGCAAGTACACTAACGAATGATGAGAGACGTATTTTGGTACGCGAAACCGTTAAAATTGTCAATGGAAAAGTGCCTGTAATCATCAACGTTGCAGAACAATCTACCGCTGTGGCAAAGGAAGTTGCGCAACATGCAAAAGAAGATGGCGCCAATGGTTTAATGATGTTGCCACCAATGCGCTACAAAGCTGACAGCAGAGAAACAGTGGCGTATTTCAGAGCAGTTGCCCAAAGTACCGATTTGCCAATAATGATCTACAACAATCCTGTCGATTACGGAATTGAAGTAACCTTAGACATGTTTGACGAATTACTCAAAGATTGCCCAAACATTCAAGCTGTCAAAGAATCTACACGCGATATTTCGAACATTACCCGAATCAAAAATCGTTTTGGAGATCGCTTGGCGATTTTATGTGGTGTAGATACGCTTGCGCTAGAAAGTATGCTCATGGGCGCAGAAGGCTGGGTTGCAGGTTTGGTCTGTGCGTTTCCCGCAGAAACTGTTGCGATTTACGCATTGGCAAAAGCTGGAAAAATTGACGAAGCCATTTCAATCTACCGATGGTTTTTACCAATATTGGAATTAGACATCAACACGAAATTAGTACAAAACATAAAACTAGCGGAAGTTGCCACAGGAATTGGAACAGAAAACGTTCGCGAACCACGATTGCCACTAATCGGAGCAGAACGCGAACACGTATTACAAATCATTAAAAATGGACTCGAAACACGTCCAACATTGCCAGATTATAAATTGTATCTTTAGCTTTGAGAATTGAGAATTTCGAAAATATAACTGACAACCGAAACATGATTACTGGAAAAAACTATATAGGAAACTCGCTTTCCGCGAAAGGAAATATTGCGTATACAACTTTCAACCCAAAAACAAATACGGCTAACGAAAACGTATATACCGAAGCAACTTCGGAAGAAATTCAAGAAGCCGTAAATTTGGCTTCAGAAGCTTTTAAGGAGTTTAGAACGATTTCTGGCGCAAAAAAAGCAGCATTTTTAAATGCAATCGCAGATGAAATTTTAGCTTTGGATGATGAATTAGTCCAAACTTACATGTCAGAAACAGGTTTACCAGAAGGAAGAGCCAAAGGCGAACGCGGCAGAACCATCGGACAATTACGAACTTTTGCCAAACTCATTGAAGAAGGTTCTTGGGTAGAAGCACGGATTGATCCTGCACAATCAGAAAGAACACCAAATCCGAGAGTCGATTTACGCAAAATGTTAGTTCCAATTGGACCGATTGTCGTTTTTGGCGCGAGTAACTTTCCGTTAGCCTATTCTACGGCTGGTGGCGATACCGCTTCCGCATTGGCTTCTGGTTGTCCTGTTATTGTAAAATCGCATCCAATGCACGCTGGAACAGGTGAATTGGTAGCTTCGGCAATCGCGAAAGCAGTACAAAAAACGGGCATGCCAAATGGCGTATTTTCAAATCTAAACAGTAGCGGAATTGAAGTCGGACAAGAATTAGTTTCACATCCAAAAGTAAAAGGCGTTGGATTTACAGGAAGTATTCGTGGCGGACGTGCTTTGTTCGATTTAGCTTCAAAACGAAAAGAACCCATTCCAGTATTTGCTGAAATGGGAAGTATAAATCCTGTGATTCTATTGCCAAAAGCATTGGAAAACAAAGGAGAATCTTGGGCAAAAACCTATGCAAAATCAATCACTTTAGGAACAGGTCAATTTTGCACAAATCCTGGATTAATTTTGGGAATACAAAGTGAAAGTTTGACTAATTTTATAAATGTTTTATCGGAAGAAATTGTACAAATACAACCGCAATGTATGTTGCATCCAAACATTCACGCGGCGTATACAAACAATAAATTACAAGCACAAGATCAACACAATGTGACTACGGTGGCTGCAATTACGGAAACGGTAACAGAAAACTATGCACAACAAGCAGTGGCAACAGTTGATGGAAAAGCATTCTTAGAAAATTCGACTTTACATGAAGAAGTTTTCGGTCCATTTTCACTAGTGGTACAATGTAAAAATGCAGCGGAATTGGAAGCCATTATTGCAAACTTAGAAGGACAATTGACAGGAACAGTGATTTCTGAAGAAAACGAAGTTTCTGACTATGATAACATTATAAAAGCACTATCTGACAGAGTTGGAAGAATCATTTTTAACGGCGTTCCCACTGGTGTGGAAGTTGTGCCTGCAATGTTGCATGGTGGACCATATCCAGCGTCTACTGACAGTCGTTTTACGGCGGTTGGTAGAGATGCAATTAAACGTTGGGTGCGACCGTTTAGCTATCAAGATTTTCCAAATGCACTCTTGCCAGATGCATTAAAGGACGAGAATCCATTAGGAATTCTTCGATTGGTAAATGATCAAGAAACAAAAGAAGCTTTGTAAAAAATATTTTTGCTAAATGCTAAATGCTAAATGCTAAATGCTAAATGCTAAATCATAATGAAAAAAACGTTTTTTTGTATTGATGCTCATACTTGCGGAAATCCTGTGCGCGTTGTTGCTGGTGGCGGACCCAATTTAAAAGGTTTGAACATGAGCGAAAAACGACAGCATTTCTTGCAAGAATACGATTGGATTCGGAAAGGACTGATGTTTGAACCGCGCGGACACGATATGATGAGTGGAAGCATTCTATTTCCACCGAGCAATCCTAAAAACGATTTCGGCATTCTATTTATAGAAACGTCGGGTTGTTTGCCCATGTGTGGACACGGAACTATTGGAACGATTACCATTGCCATAGAAGAAGGGTTGATCACGCCGAAAACAGCAGGGAAAGTGAAGATGGAAGCACCAGCAGGTTTGGTGGAAATTGAATATCAACAAACCAATAAAAAAGTAGATTGGGTTCGGTTGACAAATGTTAAAAGTTATTTAGCCGCAGAAAACTTAACGGTAGATTGTCCCGAATTGGGAGAACTTACGTTCGATGTCGCTTATGGCGGAAATTACTATGCGATTGTGGATCCGCAAGCAAATTTCAGCGGAATTCACGACTTTACAGCGAGCAAAATTATTCAGTATTCACAAGTAGTTCGTGAGCGAATTAATGCAACATATCCAAATGTATTTGTGCATCCAGAAAATGAAACCATTCGTGATGTTTCGCATGTATTGTGGACAGGAAATCCGTTAGATGAAACGTCTTCGGGAAGAAATGCCGTTTTTTATGGAGACAAAGCGATTGATAGAAGTCCTTGTGGTACAGGAACTTCCGCGCGAATGGCACAATTGCACGCCAAAGGAAAATTAAAAGTAGGCGAGGCGTTTGTGCATGAAAGTTATATTGGCTCAAAATTTATTGGAAAAATCGTTGAAGAAACGATGTTAGACGGAAAACCTGCCATTATTCCAAGCATACAAGGTTGGGCAAAAATTTACGGTTATAATACGATTATTATTGACGAAGAAGATGATCCGTATGCGCATGGGTTTCAGGTAATTTGATTTTGATAGTATTGAGGTGTTAGTATTGAGAATTGAGTATTGAGAGTTACTCTAATTGTCACTTCGAGTGATTTTCGATAGAAAATAGTATCGAGAAGTACTTTGATTTTCTAAACTGTTCTCGATACACCAAATCATAGATTTGGCACTCGTACTAACGTTTGGAGTTGGATACACGTCAAGCTGAACTAGATTCAGGATCTTATTGTTTGATTTTGATAGGATTGAGATGTTAGTATTGAGTATTGAAATATTTCAAACATCGTTATGTATAAGTAATAGATTCCTGCCTTCGCAGGAATGAAAAAAAGAATTATATAATTGAAAAAAGAAGTTGTAATTATTGGTGGCGGTATTATTGGACTGTGTTGCGCGTATTACTTACAGCAAGACGGACACCAAGTGACCATTGTGGATAAAAGTGATCTGACTAATGGTGCTTCTTTTGTGAATGCAGGATATATTACGCCAAGTCACATCATACCCTTAGCAGCGCCAGGCATGATTACCAAAGGTTTGAAGTGGATGCTCAACGCGTCCAGTCCTTTTTATGTAAAACCACGATTGGAAGCTGATTTTTTACGATGGTCTTGGTTATTTAAAAAATCTGCCACAGCGAAACACGTTGAAAGATCGATTCCTATTATTAAAGATATCAATTTGTTGAGTCGGGAATTGTATGCGGAGATGAAAAACTCAAACGATTTTGACTTTCATTTTGAACGAAAAGGCTTGTTGATGTGTTATCAAACGGAGAAAGAAGGCGAAGCAGAGTGGAAAATGGGACAGCGTGCAATTGCAGAAGGCTTGAACGTTCAAAATTTAACTAAAGAAGAAGTCAAAACCTTAGAACCAAACGTTGATTTTAACATCAAAGGCGCTGTCTATTTTGATTCGGATGCACATACAACGCCAACTGATTTTATGCCGCAACTAATCGCGCTGTTACAACAAAAAGGAGTTCAGTTTTATACGAATGATAGTATAACCGATCTACAGTTTTCGGACGGAAAAATTGTTTCTGTACAGACTCTGAAACGAAATTTAAAAGCAGACGAATTTATACTTTCGGCAGGTTCATGGAGTTCATTTTTAGTGAAAAAATTGCAGGTACGAATTCCGCTCCAAGCGGGAAAAGGCTACCGAATAGACGTTCATGAAGATACAGGAATTACCATGCCTGCGATTTTAGCCGAAGCCAAAGTTGCGGTGACACCAATGCAAGGTTTTACGCGATTTGCTGGCACGATGGAAATTGGCGGCATTAATCATACAATCAATCAAAAACGCGTCAAAGCGATTGCAAAAGCTGCTGAAACTTTTTACAACGGATTGAAAATTCCAGAAGAAGCTATAAAAAATGCTGATTGCGGATTGCGTCCGTGTTCGCCAGATGGTTTGCCGTATATTGGAAAGACTAAAAAATATAAGAATCTCACAGTTGCTACAGGTCATGCCATGATGGGTTGGAGTTTGGGACCAGCTACGGGAAAATTAGTCAGCGAATTGATAGGCGAGAAGCCAACTTCGATGAAATTGGATGGTTTTGAAGTGGAGCGGTTTTCTTAAATATTAGACTTCTATAGATTTTGATTCATCTTCGAATAGTTTCATTCTGTTTTTACATATAATTAATTAAATTTGTTTAACATTTATATTTAAATTATTTAGAGTCGCTAAAACATAGGGACTGTATTGCAACAACACTTATTTACTCTTAAATAGAGTGTTTACATTTAGTTTATGAATTACAAAACTTTTATAATAGTAAGCATTGCATGTTTGTGTGCTTTGTTTTCCTTTGCTCAAAATTATACTGTTTCCAATTTTCAGAAGATTAATGAATTAACAGGGAACTTCACGGGCAGTCTTGACGTGAATGATAATTTTGGTGTTTCGATAGCGCAAATAGGCGATTTAGATGGAAATGGAGTTACCGATTTTGCCGTTGGTGCTTTTAATGATGATGATGGAGGTACAAATTCAGGAGCGGTTTGGATTTTATTCATGGATGCTAACGACCAAGTAATTTCGCATACTAAAATAAGTAGTACAAGTGGAAATTTCACGGGAGATTTAGATCCTAATGACGGATTTGGAGTTTCGGTTGCTTACTTAGGAGATTTAAACAGTGATGGTCTTATAGAATTGGCTGTCGGTGCAACCTATGATGGCGACGGAGGATTTTGGCATGGAGCGGTTTGGATTTTAAGTTTAAATTCTGATGGAACCGTAAATTCGCACTCAAAAATAAGTGATACACAAGGTGGTTTTACGGGATTTATTAATGGAGATGCAGTTTTTGGTACCGATATAGAAAATATTGGGGATTTAAATGGAGATGGTATAGAAGATTTAGCAGTGGGTTCACGAAGAGATGCTGATGGAGGCTCGCGAAGAGGCGCAGTTTGGATTTTATTTATGAATGCTGATTTTACTGTAAATAGTTTTCAAAAAATAAGTGATACACAAGGGAACTTTACAGCCATATTGGAATTTGAAGATTATTTTGGTGGATCTATTGTGAATGTAGGTGATTTAGATCAAGATGGTGTTACTGATATTGTAGTAAGTGCATATCGAGATGATGATCAAATTATAAATTCGGGTAGCTTTTATGTATTGTTTTTAAATGCTGATGGCACGGTAAAAGGATATCAAAAGGTATCGAATTCTGAAGGTGGACTGAATGGAATTATTAGTAACGGAGCTCTTTTTGGACGAATGATTGACGGTGTTGTAGATATTGATAACGACGGCAAAGTTGAAATTTTAGTGGGTGCATTGGGACAATTAAACCCAACGCAAATGAATCAAACAGGAGCTATATATCTTATTGAATTAAATTCGGATGGAACCGTCTCTGAAGAATATATGTATACGTTTGGTGAAAATTGTTTTGGAGGCGTATTAGAGAATGGTGATTTTTTCGGTGGTTCTGTTGCTGTTTGGAACGATGCAGGAACTTACCATTTTGCGATAGGAGCTTAT
This sequence comes from Kordia sp. SMS9, assembly GCF_003352465.1. NCBI lineage: Bacteria > Pseudomonadati > Bacteroidota > Flavobacteriia > Flavobacteriales > Flavobacteriaceae > Kordia > Kordia sp. SMS9. The sequence goes on from NZ_CP031153.1 coordinate 3,787,354, forward strand.
AAAGATAGCGATACTGGGACCGATAAAGGAGCCGTTTGGATACTAGAATTGGGAGCTCAGTTTTATAATGTTGTCGGCAGTCAAGATCCAACAGATTGTGCTACAGATAATGGAGAAATTACTATTGGGAATTTAGATCCTAATTCAACCTATAACATTACATACGAAATGGATGGAAATCCTATCATGACAACTATGACATCGGATCTAAATGGCATGTTTGTATTAGCTGGACTATCTGCTGGCAATTATACAAACATATCAGTGACAAACACTGCAACAAATTGCTTAGCAACTGTAAATGATGTAACGCTTAATGGAGTGAGTTTTGACGTCAATTTTACAACGCAAATTCCAAGTGCTTGCGGTGCTTCTGACGGAAGTATTTCTTTGAGTAATTTAGTCACAAGCAATACGTATCAAATTACGTATTCGCTCAACGGTAATTCTGTAAACTTAAATTTAAATGCCAACACTAGTGGCGAAATAGTATTGACTAATCTCTTAGGTGGAACATATACATCTTTTACGGTATTGGATACAAGTTCTAATTGTGAAGATGTACTTGGCGATATTTTTATAGCAGAACCAGTATTTCTACTGAATTTTACAGCGAGTATGACTTCTACTTGTGGTGCTTCTGATGGAACTATTCTGATTTCAAATTTGACACCAAATCAAGAGTATGTAGTTGATTATTTTTATGAATCAAATCAAGTTCAAAATATATACAATGCAAATGCTACAGGTGAAATAGTACTAACTGGATTAACTGCTGGATTGTACGAATTTATTATGGTAGTAGACACGCTGGCACCTTGTACGGACGGTATTGGGCAAATACTCATAGAAAACGCAGCATTTACAGTTACACCAAGTTCTACAAATCCAAGTAGTTGTAATGCTTCTGACGGATCTATAATTTTTGAAGATGCAACCGCCAACGAAGCGTACACAATTACATACATTTTAAATGGAACTACCATAACAGCAAATATAAATTCGGATGCTTCTGGGACTTTACTTTTAACTAATTTAGGAATTGGCTTGTATGAAGCAATTGTAGTGGAAGAAGTTGCTACCAATTGTGTTACTACAATTGCTGATATTCTATTGGAAAACACTAATTTTTCAGTTACACCAAGTTCCACAAATCCAAGTAGTTGTAATGTTTCTGACGGATCTATAATTTTTGAAGATGCAACCGCGAATGAAGCGTACACAATTACATACATTTTAAATGGAACTACCACAACAGCAAATATAAATTCGGATGCTTCTGGGACTTTACTTTTAACTAATTTAGGAATTGGCTTGTATGAAGCAATTGTAGTGGAAGAAGTTGCTACCAATTGTGTTACTACGATTGCTGATATTCTATTGGAAAACCCAAGTTTTTCGGTTACACCAAGTTCCACAAATCCAAGTAGTTGTAATGTTTCTGACGGATCTATAATTTTTGAAGGAGTAACAGCTAATGAAGTGTATACAGTTTCATATACTTTCAACACAGAAACAATTACAGCTACAATACTTTCTGATAATCAAGGAGTTATTACTGTAGGGAATTTAGCTTTTGGAATCTATGCAGATATTACATTAATAGAAGACAATTCTGGATGTATGGCAATATTTTCTTTTCTAGAACTTACCTGTGTACAGGAAATTGATGCTTGTTTCCAAGTGAGAAGATTTTTCACACCAAATGCTGATGGTTTCAATGATGTATGGCAATTAGAAAATGTCCAAAATTGTAATTATTTTGTTTATATCTATGATAGATATGGAAAAAACATCACCATTCTTACACCAAACTTCCCAACTTGGGATGGAACTTATAAAGGAAATAAATTACCATCTAGCGATTATTGGATTTCCATTAAATATGTACAGAATGGACAAGAATTAGAATATATAACGCATATTACACTCAAGCGCTAATTTTTTTAAGTTATAGCATGAGTTTTAAACATGAGCGCGAATTGAAAACTCAGGCTAACTTGTTGTTAGAATTTATACGTAATACTCGCTTTCATAAAAAACGGCACACCAGGCGTAAAATGAATTTCCTCCACCGATTGCGTTTCTCCTTGTAAACGGGATTCTGTGGCGAATTGAGTTTCGTTCCATTCGGTGTTCAAAAGGTTTTGTATTTGCAATCCGAAACTCATGTTTTTCCAGTCGTAACCAAGGTGGAAGTCTACTACCGAATAGCCTGCTGCAACAATAGAATTGTCTTCATTGGCTGGTCTGTCTTTGATGTGTCGTAGTTTGATGCCACCAAAGAAACCATTTTCTAATTGTACATTCAAGCCACTTGAAAGTGTAAAATCGGGTGCTAACGGAATGTAATCTTCTCCGTTTGGCGCTTCAGTAGATCGTGCGTGTGTGTAATTGGTGTCTACATTCCAAAATAACCATTTGAATGGCTGATAACGTGCACTGAAATCAATTCCTTGTCTGCGTGTTTTTCCACTGGGCTCCACAATTCCTGCATCGCCCACATAGACAAATTCTTGTGCTAAATATAGTTGCCAATACGCTGTATTTACAACTAATTCGGGAATTGGTTTCCATATAAAACCTACATCAAAACCATAGGCTGCAGGTAAAATTTCTCTTCCGTTTTGCGCTACCACCACACGTGTATCGTTGGAATGAAAGCCTTTTCCTGTTTTTAAATAGGCTTGAAAATTATCGGAATGATTGTATAGAAAGTTCAACTTCGGACTGAGAATGGCTTCATTTTCCGATTGTGTTTCGTAGTTTGTTTGTAGAAAATCGTTGTATTGAAAATCGAAATAATCAACACGTATAGCAGGATTGATCGTCCATTTTCCAAATTCGAAACTTGCATTTACAAAAGCACTCATATTTGTTTCATCAATATTCCCAAATTGAATTCTTTCAAGCGTTTCACGACGATTTAGGGTTCTAGAAAGTTCATTGTCATTGCTTTGATCTTTTCGTAAAGAGATTCCTGCATTCCATTCGCCTTCTAATGAATTTGTTGAAAATGTACGCGAATATTCACTTTTGAAACCGAATAAAGTTCTGTCTTCTTGTTGTTTGATTTGATCGCCATTGATTGGATCTTCCAGAAAAAAAGTAAAGTTTGAATAGAGTTTGAAATCGTATTTACTGTAAAAAATGCTGTTTTCAATAGACGCATTTGGCGAAAGCCTTTTGTCATAGTTGACTAAAAAATTAGTTCTGCTTGTGGTACCACCTTCTGTGTCATCAATCGCTCCAAAGCGACCAATGAATCCACTGTTTACAGCTCGTTGTGGAATTTGACCAGAAGCATCCCACGTACTTTCAAAGTGTGAAAGTGTGATGCCAATTCGATCATTTTCGGTGATGTTTCCTGTGTATTTTCCAAAAATATTAAAGCGATCAAAGTTTTGCGGACTCTCAAAAGGACCATCCGTTGCTAAATATTCACTCGCGATATATGCGGAATGCTTGCTTGTGTTTAGGATGTTGAACATTCCTAATATTCGGTACGTATCAAATTGTCCAGCTTCGAGCTTTATCATGCTTTCGTTCAGACGTTTTTTGGTTTTGAAATCTACATATCCAGCCGTGTTAAAGTTTCCTTGATTGGCGTAATACGGACCTTTTCCAAAATCGATTTTGTCTAATGTTTCAGGAATGAGAAAGTGCAAATCTGCATAGCCTTGTCCGTGTGCGTGCGATACCATATTTACTGGAATTCCGTCTGCCGTAATGCTGATATCCGTTCCGTGATCAATATCGAATCCGCGCAAAAATATCTGTTCTGCTTTTCCACCACCAGCGTGTTGTCCGATAAACAATCCTGGCACTTGTTGTAATACTTCTTGTGAAGAATTTACAGGATTGATTTGGATGTTAATGTCGCTCATTAAGTTGAGCGCATCCAATTCGGGTGTAATGATGATTTCGTTTAGTGAGATGGCTTTCTTTTCTAAGAATATATTCAATGTTTTGTTCACATTTTCGACCACGATATATTTTGTTTGATATCCAATATGCGAGATTCGTAACGAATCACCTTTAGTGACTTTTTCTAACAAAAACTTTCCGTATTCGTCACTGTGCGTGTGTTTTTTTGAGCTTTGATTATAAATTTGGGCTTCTGCAATAGGAATATTGTACGGATCAGTGAGTTTTCCCGAAAGGGTTTGGGCAAAAGTATTAAAACTGATAAAGAGGCAAAAAATGATTTTGTAAAGTTGATTGCTTGTCATTGTATTTGTAAAATTGATTGGTTTTCAATGTTACATACGTAAGAAAGCTTGTTGCAGTTTTTTAGTTAAAAATTATTTTTGATGAATGATGTTTAGAGTTTTTTTTAGAAGTAGTGAAGAATTTTGGGTGACTTCTGCTTGATTTACTATAAGTAATTTAGATGAGATGTTTTCCTGTGCAAAACTAACAATTGTATTGATAATAAAAGAAGTGATGATTGTTCGTTTCCTTCAATTAAAGATATTTTTTTGTATTAAAAGTATGCAAAAGCTGTGTTTTGTTATGTTTTAAAAAGGTATTCATTTTCTGTTACGCATGAACAAAAGCAAGTATTTCACTCAATAATTTTATATCGAACTCCTTAAAATAATAAATCAAAAAACTATATCATTTTAGCAATAAATATGACATTTCTCATGTATTGAAGCTACATTTTTGGTTACATTGTATGCATGAATACCATTGCAGAACGTATCTACGATTATTTAAAGGCATTTCCACCATTTAGTTTCTTGAATCGAGATCAACTCTTTACGATATCACAAGCGGTAGATGTAATTTATTTGGAAAAAGACAACTACCTTTTTGAAATAGGCACACTCGTAGAAAATCATTTTTATGTAGTGAGAGAAGGTGCTATTGGTTTGTTTAGAGCTACGAACCATTTGGCAGATCAATGCGATGAAGGTGATATTTTTGGCTTGCGAGCATTACTTCGCAAAGGTAATTACCAACTCAGTGCAAAAGCTATTGAAGAAAGCATTGTGTATAGTATTTCTTCGGAACTTTTAGAAACCTATATTACGTCGAACAAAGCGGCAAGCCAGTTTTTGATGACAAGTTTTGTTGCTAATAACAGCGTAAAAAAAATAGAAGATGACGAATTTATAGAAACACTGAATCGTGCTACAGAATATACTTATTTGCAAACAATCGATTATTCTAAAAACCCAGTAACCTGTACTCCAAATACAAGTGTTAGAGTAGCTGCAAAAATAATGACTGAAAAACGTGTAGGCTCCATTGTAATAATAGAAAATGAAAATCCTATTGGAATTATTACAGATAAAGATCTGAGAACCAAGATTGCTACTGGCGAACACAGTATTGATACTACGGTGTTTACAATCATGTCTTCGCCTGTGATTACGTATCCAGAAACGATTACGGTGGCAGAAGCACAAATTGCCATGTTAAAAAATAAAATTACACATTTGTGCATTACAAAAGATGGAACCAATACATCAAACCTTACGGGAATTTTGTCTGAACATGATATCATTGTACTCAGAGAAAACAACGCTTCTTCACTCGTTAAAGAAATAAAACGAAGTGATGCTGTAGAGCAACTCAAAGACATTAGAAAACGTACTGAAACGCTGTTAGCGAAATACTTAGCGCAGGACATTCCCATTGACTTTGTCTCCAAATTAGTTGCTGCGATTAATGATGCTATTACGCAACGGATTATTGAATTTGCGTTGGCAAAAATGGACACAAAACCACCTGTAAAATTTGCGTGGTTAGCAATAGGAAGTCAGGGAAGAGAAGAGCAATTGTTGATGACGGATCAAGATAATGCGTTGGTGTTTGAAGATGTTGCAACGGATCTTTATGAAGCTACGAAATCCTACTTTCTGAAACTTTCGGAGATGATCAATAAAAGTTTAGAAATGGTAGGTTTTGAATTGTGTCCTGCACAGATGATGAGTAATAATCCAAAATGGTGCAATTCGGTTTCGGAATGGTCACAGCAATTTAGCCGTTGGATTTCCATGCCCGATCAAGATAACTTAATGCTTTGTACAATATTTTTTGATTACGCTCAAGTGTACGGAGATGCAACATTGGTGCAGCAACTTTCTGAACATATTTTTAAAAGTATTGAAGCTTATGACATCTTTTTAACGTATTTGGGGAGAAATGCATTGCAAAATCCGCCGCCATTAAGTTTTTTTAGACAGTTTTTGGTAGAAGATGATGGCGCACATAAAGATGAGTTTGATATCAAAGCACGCGCCATGATGCCATTGGTAGATGCTGCACGACTGTTGATCTTATCTCACAATATCAAATCCATCAACAATACTTTAGAACGTTATGAAAAATTAGCGGAACTAGAACCTCAAAATAAAGACACCTATCTTTTTTGCATGGAAGCCTATAAAAATCTTTTACGTTTTAGAACGCACCACGGATTAGCAAATGGTAATTCTGGTCGCTTTATAGATTTAGCAGCACTTACCAAAAGGGAACGATTGCGATTGAAACGCAGTTTTAAAGCAATTAAAGAAATACAAGAGTTGATCAAAGTACGTTTCAAACTCTCTCAATTATTATAATATGAATTGGTTTAGACGCAAATCGTATCCTGAGTTTTGGAATACTTACAGTTCCTATTTTAAAACATCACAAGAACAACAACTTGAACACATTCGATTTGTGGTGTTTGATACCGAAACCACAGGTTTGGACACGAAAAAAGACAGAATACTTTCCATAGGTTGTATTGCTGTGGAAGGTTTAAAAATAAAAGTAGCGGATCAATTAGAAACCTATGTAATACAAGACATATTCAATAGTGAAACGGTAAAAATACACGGTTTACTCAAAGAAGGGAAGCTGACCAAAATTGACGAATTGGAAGCTGTACAACAGTTTCTAGCGTATGTCAAAGATGCAGTATTGGTAGCGCACCATGCGGCATTTGATGTTGCAATGATCAATAATGCGTTGCGAAGACTTGAATTGCCAAAACTGAAAAACAAAACGTTGGACACGGGACATTTATTTCAAAAAACGAAATTAGACACTAGCAAAGCACATTTCAGTCTCGACGAGCTTTCCAAACGTTTCAACATTCCCTTGCACGACAGACACACTGCTTCAGGTGATGCGTATATTACGGCATTGCTGTTTTTAAAAATCCTTTCAAAACTAACCGCGAGAGATCAATTAACATTGAAAGATCTATTAAGACCTGTGAGAGTTATATAAATTACTTCCCAATACAAAAATTCGCAAAAATATTCCCTAACAAATCGTCACTCGTAATTTCTCCGGTGATTTCTCCGAAATGATACAACGCTTGTCGAATATCAATCGCCATGAGATCGCTTGATAAGCCAGATTCCAATCCGTAATGGACTTTGTCAATTTCTTCCAAAGCTTTGAGCAAAGCATCGTAATGACGTGTATTGGTAATGATGGTTTCATTATTTCGCAACGCACCAGTATTGACAAATGAAACGAGTTTTTCTTTTAAAGAATCCACACCGATATTTTCTTTGGCAGATAAAATATGAATGTTTTCAATTTCTGATTGTAATTGCTCAATTTGTGGCTTTTTGAGCATGTCAGTTTTATTCGCAACAATAACAAGCGGCTTTTGCGGATATTTATTTTTGATTTTTCCAATTTCAGTTTGCAACACTGCCAAACTGTCGACTGTCAACTGTGAACTGTCAATCAAATAAATAACAACTTGTGCTTGTTCAATTTTTTCAAAAGTTTTCTGAATTCCGATGCTTTCCACAACGTCTTTCGTTTCGCGAATTCCCGCAGTATCAATAAATCGGAAGGAAATTCCGTCAATGATCAATTCGTCTTCAATCGTATCACGCGTTGTTCCTGCGATGTCGGAAACAATGGCGCGTTCTTCGTTCAATAGGGCATTTAGTAAAGTAGATTTTCCCACATTCGGTTCGCCCACAATCGCGACGGGAATTCCGTTTTTGATTACGTTTCCAACCGCAAACGAATCAATTAAACGTTTTAGGACGAATTGAATGCGTTGAATCAAAGTTTTAAACTGTGTACGATCGGCAAATTCTACATCTTCTTCGGCAAAATCGAGTTCCAATTCTATCAACGAAGCAAAGTTTAAGAGTTCTTCACGCAAGTTTTTGATTTCATTGCTAAATCCGCCACGCATTTGCTGCATTGCCAATTGGTGTGATGCTTCGGAATCGCTCGCAATCAAATCTGCTACAGCTTCCGCTTGTGATAAATCGAGTTTTCCATTTAAAAATGATCGCAAGGTAAATTCTCCTGCATTCGCGTTTCTACAGCCATTTCGCAATAATAATTGAATGATTTGTTGTTGAATGTACACCGAACCGTGACAGGAAATTTCAATAGTATTTTCGCCGGTGTACGAGTTTGGCCCTTTAAACAAAGACACTAAAACCTCATCCAAATAGCGATTGTCATCTATAATATGACCTAAATGAATCGTATGTGATTTCTGCTTGCTCAACTTTTTGTTACGAACCGATTTAAAAAGTGGTTCACAAATTGTAATGGCATCTTTTCCAGAAACTCGAATCACAGAAATTGCGCCTGCTCCAGAAGGAGTTGCCAAAGCGACAATTGTATCATTTGGAATCATAGTGTAAAATTTGTGCAAAAGTAGGGAATATGTTTGGTTTTTGAATGTTGCGATGCTTCGCTTTTTGATTCCTTTTTTTATTTTATTTTCAAGAAAAATCAAAAATAGTTGAGTTTTTGATTACATTAGGCTTCAATTTATTTTCAAACCAAACCAACTTTTGAATACAAGCTTAAAAAACAGGAAAAAATGGTATGAACGAATTCCGCATGCTGTCGTCATTATATTCATCATTATCATTTTTGTAACATTACTGAGTTATCTAATTCCTGCCGGAGAGTTTAAACGTATGGTAGTTGACGGTCGTGAACGTGTCATTCCGAATTCATTCACCATTATTCCTAATACACCCATTGGTTTTTTAGACATGTTTAAAGCCATTCCTTTAGGTTTTAAAGCTGCGGCAGAAGTGATCTTTGTGGTACTTTCTGGAGGAATTATGTTTGGCATTATAGAACGTACGAAAGCTATTGAAAATGCTGTCGGAACCTTTGTAAAACTCCTTGGACAAGAAAAAAAATACCTTGCCGTTGTTATTATGACCTTTATTTATGGCGCATTGGGCGTTTTTGTTGGATATGAACATAACATTGCCATGGTTCCGATTGCGGCGGTGGTTGCATTGGCGCTTGGTGGCGATTTGATTCTTGCGGCTGGAATTTCCGTTGGTGCCATTACGATCGGATTTGGACTGTCACCCATCAATCCGTATACGGTTGGTGTTGGACATAAGATTGCGGAGCTTCCATTATTTTCAGGTGCTTTGTTGCGAAGTATCTTATGTTTTAGCGCACTTAGTTTCTTGGCTTTTTACAATGTTAGATATTTAAAAAGGATCACGAAAAACCCCGCAAAAAGTCTTGGAAAAGGATTGAATATTGATGGAATTTCACTTTCCAAACCTATTGAAGCGTATTCGATATCCATACAAAATTGGCTCATCATAGCGGTATTTCTCTTAGGTTTAGCGTCCATTTTATATGGTGTTTTTAATTGGAATTGGTATCTCAACGAAATCTCGGCTATATTTTTAATGGTTGCCGTAGCTTCCGGAATTATTGGAAAGATGGATGCCAATACCTTTAGTGAAACGCTATTAAAATCAGTAGCGTATGTAGCTCCAGGCGCTTTTATGGTTGGTTTTGCTACAACGATCAAAGTATTATTGGAAATGGGACATATCAGCGATACCATTTCATTTCATCTATCAGAAGTATTGAAAGAATTGTCTTTACATTTTTCTGCGGTCGGAATGGCAATATCGCAAAGTATCATTAACTTTTTTATTCCTTCAGGAAGTGGACAAGCATTGGCAACCTTACCCGTAATGATTCCTGCTGGAGAAGTTATTGGATTAACACGGCAAACTACGATTCTAGCATTTCAAATTGGCGATGGCGTTTCTAATTTAATCAATCCTACACTCGGAGGACTCATCGCGATGTTGAGCATGTGTCGTGTACCCATTGATCGTTGGTTTCGATTTATACTTCCTGTTGCCTTCACAATATTTATTTTTTCAGCAATCACACTTGTAATCGCAGTATTAATTGGCTATCATTAACTATGAACGCAACTACACTATTAAGTCATTTGGTAAGTTTTCCCGTATTTGGCGGTGAAAGTAATTTGAGTATCATTCATTGGATTCAAGAATATATTGAATCTCTAGGAATCAAAACCACGCTGGTTCCAAACGAAGAAAACACAAAAGCTTCTTTGCATTGTAGAATTGGTCCCGCAGTTGATGGTGGCGTCATTCTTTCTGGTCATACCGATGTAGTTCCTGTAAAAGGACAAATTTGGGATACAGATCCGTTTGTGCTAACTGAAAAAGAAGGAAAGCTATATGCTCGTGGAAGCTGTGATATGAAAGGTTTTGTTGCCTGTTGTTTAGCAGTTTTACCCGACATGATACAAGCAGATTTACAAAAACCAATCTATTTTGCGTTTAGTTACGATGAAGAAATAGGTTGTTTGGCTGCGCCCGATTTAATCAAACATATCCAAAAAACATATCTAGAAATACCCAAATATGCCATTATCGGCGAACCTTCCATGCTAGAACCTGTCATTGGAAAAAAAGGTGTGTGTTATGTAAAAACGGAAGTCAATGGTTCTGCGGGACATAGTAGCGGAATTCACAAAGAAATAAGTGCCATTCATGAAAGTACACGCTTGATTGTATGGTTGGAAAATAAAATGAAACTGATAGCGAAAACTTCCGTAGATGATCGTTTTGATCCGCCACATTCTACCATTCATGTGGGACAAATTCAAGGTGGAGTTGCCACGAATATTGTAGCAGATTATTGTAGTTTTGAATGGGATATCCGCGTGATTCCAAAAGATGACATTCACCAAGTATTTCAAGAGTATTATGACTTTTGTGCGGAACGTGAAGCAGCAGTTCAAAAAAAGTTTCCAGATTTTAAAATCACCAATACCTTAATACATCCGCCAGTTCCAGCTTTAGATACCAAAGAAACGGATAGCATTGTTGGTTTAGTTCAAAAACTGACCGAAAATTATACTTGGAAAACCGTTGCGTATGCTGCAGAAGCGGGACAGTTTCATGAAGCTGGATATGAAAGTATTATCTGCGGACCAGGAAGTATCGATCAGGCACATCGTGCCAATGAATTTGTCACAGAAGAACAATTAGATCGCTGTGTGGAAATACTCGGAAAATTAATTGCAGAATTTAGCAATTAATATAAATTCAATTAAAAAAAACACTTTTAGTTTCTTTTAGGGGATAAAAACCTGCGTTTATTCCTAATTATGCCGCGTCCGTGGAACTTTTCTAATTTGTCACTAATTTTTTTCAGAACTTTTAAGTTTTAATTACATGAAAACTTAAAAAATAATACGTTGGTATTAGAAAAAGGGCAGTCTACGTTGAACTATTTACTTGTAAAAAATCATCATATCATTAGTAAGATTGATTTTGAGGATTTGGAATACATTGAAGTGGAGAAAAACTACACGACACTTTATACTGAAGAAAAAAAATACATCATTCGACTTTCTTTGTATAAAATGAAGCAAGTACTTCAATCTGTCAATTTTGAACAAGTTCACCGAAAGTTTTTGGTGAATTTTGACAAAATGAAAGAAATCAACCTCACAGAAAACGCTATTTATCTAAAATCGGGCACTTCGATTACGATTAGCGAGCGCTATAAAAAAAAGTTTACGAGTAATTTTGAAGTTTTTTCTTAATTGTTAGAAAGAATATTCATAACGATAATAAATACGTTTGACTACGAATTTAGGACGCTTATCCACTTTTAAAGAATTTACCTTCACTTTTTGCTGAATTTAGCACCAATCAAAAACAAGATATTTCGATTAAGTAGCTACTAAAATTGTTTTTGATCATAAGTAGGAATCAGAATCCTAATATTTAATAAAACTAATAATAAAGTTACTGTAATTTTTAGTGATAAATCTATTTTATCTAAAAAGTACAGTTCTATAAAAATAATTAGAAAATATGAGCGTACAAGTTACAAACAAAGATCTCGTTCTTTTGGGGCATGGTAGTTATTCAGGTGGAGCAACGAACACAATGCTTCCCGAAAACATTGATCTTTATATACTGCAACCAATTGGATACACTTTAATGACTGATGTAGCATCAGCAATGATTAATCAAGTGTTAATTAACACACTTACATTGCATCATGATAATAGTAGTGGAACCTCAACAATTGAAGCTCCTACAGCTGTGTATAGAGGAGGTAATCTCGCACCTAACTTAACATTATATGATTTAGGAAGTCTCTCTGATTGGGGAAAAAGAACCATAGGAGATAAAACAAATGTAGTTACAGTGAGTACAGCTACGTTACTTTCTGAATTAATCAAACATGATGAAAAAATTCAAGAGGCTGTAAAACAATTAGCTAAAGGTGAAAAACTAAAATTATACTGGTCAGCATGTGCGAATCAAGTTAGTGGAAATTATGCCAGTTTGACGTGATAAGGAAGTAAGGAAAATAATTTTGAGGTGATTTTTACAAGCGTAAAATTCAATTATAAGGAAGTAAGACAGTTTTTTATATACAATCCAACTCAACAATGTAACCGAGATTTTTATCTCAATTAAATAACCAACCATAATAGTACAGTTTGATTGATAGTGATTGTATATAAAAAAAATACAGTTTAAAAATTACAAAACAATGATAGCATTTAACGTTCAAAAATTTTCGGTTAACGATTCTGAGGAAATCATCTTTTATGGTCAACAAAATGAACTTGATTATGAAAAGTATGTGAAGTTTACGCTGTCTATTAAAGAGTATTTAGAAGATCAAGGATATGTAAATGTGTCTGCAAGAGATTTTGAAAATGGCCCCATAATACCCTCAGGAGCAATAGAAGTTTTTTGGGATGGCTATCAATGGAAAGTCGTCAAAAATACGGTGGAGCAGAACCCACTTAAAAAAACGGATTAATAAAATTTATTAATAATGAAAAATAGAATACAGAAAGGAGGAAATAATGAGCGGTCGAGATGTAAAAATAACGTACGTCAATAATTCCTTAAATGAAGATATGCCTAAGATTTTCATTTTTACGCAGAATGTATTGCCATCCTTTGATGCTATAAGAGACGGCGTTGCTTGGAAAGTGATCTCAGATATTGGACGAAACTCCAGAAGTACATTTCTGTATCCAGCAGAAACAACTATAAGAGCTACTTGGGAAAACGACGAAAATCAAACGAATCAATTGATTTGTAGAGCAGGCAAGCGATATACAGTACAAAAAAACTTTACGGGTATTATGCTGATGGAAGACGGAAACGCGGTGAGTCCAAAAGATATCGAATTAGTGAACAACATTCAAGTGAAACGCGGTGTGAGTGCAGAATTGCTCAAAGGCAATAATGTTATTGTAAAAAAAAATATTGTGGCTTATGAGCAAAAGGCAAGCTTTCAATTGACACCTAAGATTTATTGGGGAATTGCTTCTGAAATTAATCTTTCGGAATCGTTGTCTTCTGCAGTATTGGATAGTGACCATTTTTTTGAACAAGACTTAGCCAATGTGAGTGCTGCAACAGTATCGCTCAACGGGAATGCTGAGGTTGGGTATAACTTTCAAATAGAACATCAGGAATAATGAAGATTCTCAAACATCAAACCCAAATTAGCTATGTAAATAACTCAGCAAATAAAAATTTGCCACAAGTATTTATTTTCGCTCAAAATGAAACTCCTGGTTTTGATACCCTTAAAGATGGTGTCGCCTGGAAAGTTATCAAAGATATCGGTCGTGGGTCACACGCTACATTTTATTATAGTACTCAATATAGCATTCAGGTATCTTGGGACAATAACGTAAACAGTACAGAACAAATTCCAACTAAGATTGGTGGAAAGTATCATGTAGTTAAAGACGCCACAGGTATTGTACTAAAACCAGATGGAGAAGCATCCGATCCGTCTATTATAGAAGTGGTAAACGATATTGAGGTATTAGATGGAGTTACGGCTCAATATTGTAATAATGGACATGTAATGCTTGAAAAAAAGCAAATTGGACATAGACAATCTGCTATTTTTAGACCTTCTCAGAAGATTTATTTCGGATTGGCTTCACAAGTATCCAAAGGAGAAAGTTTGCAGTCGGCAGTCATCAACAGCACAAATTTTTTCGAATTTGATCTTACTGGGGCAAGTTATGTGAAGATTTCTTTGAATGGAAATGCAAAATACGGATACTACTTTAAAATAGAAGGTGGCGGATAAATGTATGAATTATGTCAAAAAATATTGAATACGAGATATCTGGGATAGACAATGTAAATAGCATTTTGCCTGAAAATGGAAGTTGGTATTACAAATATTTAAAAAATGGGAACATAAAGATTCATGGGCGGCCTATAAATACAGATGCTTTTTCTCCAACAATATTTGAACAAAACATCCAAAAACATGCAGGAACCATACACAAGGAAACTAATTTAATAACTAAAAAAGAAGAAAAGATGAGTACTACACCAAAAACACCAACTGGAGATAAAAACGAGCCAGAGGAAAAGAAATCAACAAATGAAGAAAAAACAGCAACAGAAGAAAAAACAGCAACAGAAGAAAAAACAGCTACGGAAGAGTTAAAAGCTCTTGATAAGGAAATTCAAACATTTTTAGCCAATCATAATGATGGTAATACTGCAGATTCCGTTGCAAATACTTGGACTGAAATAGCGCTAACAACAAAAAATAAGATTAAAGATAGCGCAAGTTTTTCAAAGCAATTTAAAACACATTTGATAACTAAAATTGATAAAGAAGCACATTCAAAAATAAAATCATTAATAGAAAAAATAAAAAAGAACCAAAAGAATGTTAAGGAAGCAACTTATACACAGCCTAGTTGTAATCCGCAAGTAACAGATTCAAAAATAGTTATTAAAGAGACAGATACTACACCAGCAACATTGGTCATAACTATGGAAGAAACTATTGATGGAGTGAAAGTGAGTTCAACAAAAAAGTATAATATATCAGCAAGTTTATTTTCTTCTGAAATTATACTGCTTGCATTATCAAATTTTACAGATGGAGAGTCTTTTCTAAATGGACTAACAGAATATAAAGAAACATTTCAGCCCAACAGTTAATCTTATAAAAAAATAATCATTTAAAAACCAAAAATAATTATGTCAACAAACATTCAAATCAATTACACTAACAAATCAATGAACAAAGATCTTCCAACGGTTTTTGTATTTACCAAAAATGAAACTCCAACTTTCGATGCCCTAAAAGAAGGTGTCGCATGGCGTACCATTCCAAATATTGGTAGAGGTTCTTCAAGCAGTTTTGTATTTCCTATTGTAACTATGGTAGGCGCAACTTGGAAAGGCGGAATGAACAAAACGGAAGTATTAGCATCAGATATTGGAAAACGATATACGGTAAGTAAAAATGAAACAGGTATTGTACTCGAAGGCAACGGAAATGCCTCTGATACCAAATCCATTGAAGTAAACAATGACGCAAACATTCAAGATGGTATTAGTGCGTCATTATACAAAGATGGCAAGTTAATGCTGACCAAAAATATTGTTGGATATGGACAAAAAGCAACGTTTGTATTAAAACCAAAATTGTATTGGGGAATTGCTTCTGAAATCGTGGAAAGTCAGTTGTTAAATTCTGCCGTATTGAATACCGATCATTTCTTTGAACTCGATTTAGAAGGCGCTTCAGAAATCAATGTTTCTTTAAATGGAAATGCAGAAGACGGTTACACATTTAAAGTAGACAGTCAAAAATAATTAATCATTAAAAATACTTAAACCATAAAACATTATGTCAACAAACATTCAAATCAATTACACTAACAAATCAATGAACAAAGACCTTCCAACGGTTTTTGTATTTACCAAAAATGAAACTCCAACATTCGACGTCTTAAAAGAAGGTGTGGCATGGCGTACCATTCCTAATATCGGAAGAGGTTCATCTAGTAGTTTCGTGTTTCCAGTAATTACCGAAGTAGGCGCAACTTGGAAAGACGGAATGAATAAAACGCAAGTATTAGCATCAAATATCGGAAAACGATATACCGTGAGTCAAGACGAAACTGGAATTGTACTTAAAGAAAACGGAAATGCTTCTGATACCAAATCCATTGATGTTAATAACGATGCAAATATTCCTGGCGGAATGAGCGCTTCTTTGTACAAAGATGGAAAACTAATGATCACAAAAAAAATTGTTGGATATGGGCAAAAAGCTACATTCGTTTTAAAACCTAAGTTATATTGGGGAATTGCTTCTGAAATTGAAGAAAGTCAATTGCTAAATTCTGCCGTATTGAATACCGATCATTTCTTCGAATTAGATTTAGAAGGAGCTTCTGAGGTTAATATTTCTTTAAATGGAAATGCTGAAGATGGTTATACATTCAAAGTAGACAGTCAAAAATAAAATGTAACCTAGTATTTGACTGGTATCAGGAACGATTTGTGATGGGGCAGTTACGATCGTTTCTGATGCTTATTAATAAAACTCAAAAGAATTTGTTCCGATTCCATTTCTAAATTTTCATGATTAAATTTTTTAGAGGTAACTAGCTAATACCAATTTACACATAAAATGATGTTTATAAACTCGTTCATTTGGCAGTTTAGTTCTTTGCGAATACTTTCCGTAGCTAAGGCTATGCAAACCATTCACAGCATCCTATACAGCCAAAGCAACTTCGTATCCAAAACACCATTTTAAATGTAAATTGGTATAAGTGTAAAAACTTAGCTAGTTTTTTTGTAATAGATGTATAATCAAATTGGTATAATCTTTTGGAAAACAAAAAAATCCGTCACACAAAAGCATAACGGATTTTTCTATATAAATTATGTATGTTCTAAATATTGTTGAGTAAAAAACTAATACCGAATACCCAAAACCTAATGCCTAATTAATTATTCAACATCACTGGCATTACTAACATCGTAATATGCTCGCCTTCTTCTAAACCATCAATTGGTGTTAAAATCCCAGCGCGGTTTGGTAACGACATTTCCAAAGAAACTTCGTCAGAACCTAAGTTGTTAATCATTTCTGTTAAGAAACGCGAATTGAAGCCAATTTGCATGTCATCACCTTGGTAATCACACGTTAAACGTTCTTCTGCTTTGTTTGAGTAATCAATATCTTCCGCAGAAATATTCAATTCCGCACCAGCGATCTTTAAACGAATTTGATGCGTGGTTTTGTTCGAAAAAATACTCACACGACGCACAGAATTTAAAAATTGATTTCTATTAATTTCTAATTTATTAGGATTCTCTTTCGGAATTACCGCTTCGTAATTGGGATACTTACCATCAATCAAACGACAAACCAACACGGTATTATCAAACGTGAATTTTGCATTGCTCTCATTATATTCAATCAAAACTTCGTCTTCGCTTCCGCCTAAAATTCCTTTCAAAAGGTTCAACGGTTTTTTTGGCATGATAAATTCTGCTACTTGTGAAGCACTCAAATCTGCACGTTGGTATTTTACCAATTTGTGCGCATCTGTTGCCACAAATGTTAAATTTTCTGGAGAAAACTGGAAAAATACACCACTCATTACAGGACGTAAATCATCGTTTCCAGAAGCAAAAATCGTTTTGCTAATTGCCGTTGCCAACACATGTCCTTCAATTGTCGTAGAACTTGGATCTTTCAACTCTACCGAAGCAGGAAATTCGTCTCCATCTGCATACGCCAACGCGTATTTACCGTGATTCGAGCTGATTTCTACCGTATTATTATCTTCCACCACAAACGTTAATGGCTGCTCTGGAAAGGTTTTTAAAGTATCTAATAATAACTTTGCAGGAACTGCAATATTTCCTGTGCTATCAGATTCTACCGTTAAAACCGACGACATGGTCGTTTCTAAATCGGAAGCAGACACTTTCAACTCGTTTTCGTTTAGTTGAAAAAGGAAATTGTCTAAAATAGGTAAGGTATTACTGTTATTAATAACGCCGCCTAAAACTTGGAGCTGTTTTAATAGATATGTACTTGATACAATAAATTTCATGTGTTTGTGTTCTATTTAGTGTTCAAAAATAATTCTTCCCACGTAATTAACATAGCTTTTTTGTGTGAAATTGATGCGAAAAGAACCACCTTGTGATATTCTTACAAATATATCTCAAATGTTGCTGTAATGAAAGGAAACTTATTAACAACCTATGTTGCAAATTTGCGTTTTCGAAGGTAAGTGAATACAAATCCAAAAATTGCTAAGATTCCCAACGGAAAGCCAATGTTTATCCACTGCCAGTAGGTTTTTTCGTCGGTTACTTTTTGACTGTCCAAAAAGGCCAATTTTAATTCTTTCGATCGAATGTTTATAAGTCCCGTATTGTCCAACAAGTAATTTACCGAATTTAATAGGAATTCTTTGTTTCCGTATTGCCGTTGTGTAATGATATCGAAGCCCAATTCTTGCGGTTGTCCACGCGAAATTTGATTTTTAATCACATCACCATCAGAAACGACCAACATTTTAGCATCTCCTGCTGTTTTTGGGTTTTTCAATGGAAATGGCTTCACACGATTTTTATAGGCAGATTCAAAAGTTCCTTCTACTAAAACAGCCAAATTTTGATTTCCTTTTCCTTGATAGGTTTCTGGTAAAGGTTCGTTTTCAATGATACTTAAAGAGATTTCTTTAGGAATTCCGATGAGTTTTGATTGTGGCGAACTTTTCAATAATACGGTTTTTTTTGGTCCGTTTTTCAATGTGTCGATCTGATTGGCAAACTCAAAACGCACTAAATTTGTATTGTTCGTTATTGGATGATTCAAATCGGTTTGTGCTAACGGATTGTAACGCCATTGTACAGGCAAATATTGTGCATTGCTACCTTCACCGAATTCCATTCCGATGGCAGCACATTGCATGTCGTTTACGAGTTTCGGATTGATGCGAATTCCGTATTCAAAAAACAAATCGGTCAATCCTAAATCGCGTGGAAATCCGAGTGTTTTTCCTTTTTGACGAATGCTGTCCAGTTCCGCTTGTGCCGTTTCTACCAACCATACCGATTTTCCTCCTTGCATGGTGTATTGATCTAAAATGTATTTCTCTTCATCAGAAAATTTAGTCGTTGGTTTCGGAATGATGGCTAAGTCAAAACGATTCAGATTCTCCAAAGATTTTTCAGGATTTTCTGGAAATGCTTTCAGATCGAACGGCGCAATGCGATAGTATTCTCGTAAGCTTTTTATAAAACTAGCAATGTAGATATCGTCTAATTCGCCATTTCCTCTTAAAATAGCAATCGTTTGTTTTTGAATGATGGTTAATTTGCTAAAAGCATCGGCAAATGCATATTCCAAATGTTGCACGGAACTTGCAATTTTTTCATCCTCAGAATTTGCCAGATTGTTTTTGTACAACGGAATTTTCACCATTTTTTGATCGTAAATAGCAATTGCCCAAGGATACACGACTTCGCGCGACACTTTATTGGCTATTTCTTCCGTAATATAGCGCGGTTTCAAATCTTCCTTTTTCAAAAAGTCAATCGCGTCATCTTTGATCGGATCTACAAATTCGTATTCAATATTGTCATTATACGCTGCAAATTCTTCTAGTAATTGTTCGGTTTCTGAAGCCAATCGTTTGTATTCCGTTGGAATATCTCCTTTAAGAAAAATAGTAATAGAAACGGGCGAATTCACACTTTTTACAGTGTTTTTCGCAGCTTCTGATAATGTGTAACGTTTATCTTTAGTTAAATCGAAACGTGCAAATACACTACTAGCAATCATATTCAAAAGGATCAATCCGACAAAAACGAATACAATCTTAACGGGAATAGGAATTTCTTTTTTCAAGCTTATCGTTTTTTGAGTTGAACTACAGTTAAGAATAAAAAGAAAATAGTGACACTTACAAAGTAAATGACGTCTCTCGTATCAATCACGCCGCGTGCAATACTATCGAAATGCGCTTTCATGCCAAATTTTTCAATCGTAGGATTTAGGTCACCGAACATATCTGCGGAAGCGATCCCTTCAAAACCAAAATACATGACAAAACAGATAAAAACCGACGCAATAAACGCTACAATTTGATTCTGCGAAAGCGTTGAGGTAAACACGCCAATACTGGTATAGGCTGCAATTAAGAATAACAAGCCAAAATAGGAGCCAAGTGTACTGCCAACATCTAAATTCCCGACAGGATTTCCCAAACTCCAAACGGTGTACACGTATAATAATGTTGGAATGAGCGCAAGGAGAATCAACACGAATGCTCCAAAATACTTTCCTAAGACAATTTGCCAACCAGAAATGGGTTTCGTCAACAATAATTCGAGCGTTCCTAAGCGTTTTTCTTCCGAGAAACTTCGCATGGTAATGGCAGGAATTAAAAAGATTAAAATCCAAGGTGCAAGTGTGAAAAAGGGCGTTAAATCGGCAAATCCGTAGTTGATGATGTTGAATTCACTTTTAAAAAACCATAAAAATAATCCGTTGAGAATTAAAAATAAGGCAATCACCAAGTATCCTATCGACGAGGAAAAAAACGAATTGATTTCTTTTCTAAGTATCGCTAACATTTAGTTCTTTTTTAATACAATTATATCTTGATATGATAAGGTGTTATCAGTTCTTCCAGACCATTCACCCGGAAAATAATTGGCAATCTCAAAGCCTTTTGCTTCAAATTGTGCAAACAGATATTCTTTATCAAAAGCAACATTGGCTTCTTTCACTTTTTCGTCCATCAAGGCGTAGTTTTTACGATCGACTTTAAAGTTCATTTTGCTTGTTGTCATGTGCTCGCGAGACGTTTCATCTAAAATAAAAAAGGTTGCCAAACATATTTTTTCGCTGTCTAACACACGATTGATTTCGCCTAAATAGTGCAAAACATCTTCGGGCATCATATGTGTAAATACCGAAGTTAAGAAGGCAAAATCGAAACTTGACGCTTCATACGGAAATGTAAAATTCTTGGCTTCTTCGTCGGTATTTAGATTGTATAAATCATTCTTTAGCGGTGTATGTGTAAATTCAAAATTTGGATATTTATGCGTGATGTGTTCCGTACACCAATTGACACCTTGTGCCACGACATCAAAACCTTTGTAGCTTCCTTGTTCGTTTAAAAACGTCGTAAACGGAATTGCCATACGACCAATTCCTGAGCCAATATCTAAAATGCGACTGTTTGACTGAATGTTTCCGTATTGCTTGAAATAGTCGAAAAACGTTTCCCCAATTTCTATATAATTTCCTGGACCTGTGTATACATATCCTTTTGGCGGTTCGAGTTCGTGACGCTTTCTGAAAAGATCAATAGGCGCGTATACTACCTTTCTCAGCAATAGTCGTTGTTTGGGCGATAATTTGTAGTATAAAGATCTTAACATATAGTGTTGTTTGCTCTTTGAAAAGCTATGCTTGTGTAACGTTTGGTTATGGTTTCTAGTATTTTTAGGAGGATAAACTCACGAGTTTGTCCACACTCCACGCATACGGTTTGTCGTTAAACATGGCTTTGGTTTGTTTCCACACGTTTTTAAATAGTTCTGAATTTCGGTACGCTTCTAAATCGTCCACATGTTTCCAATGACTGTACGTAAAGAAGATTTCGGGATTGTTTTGATCTTGATACAGCTCTAAAAACTCACAACCTTCACGGTCTTTGATCGATTGTTTCTTTTCGTCAAACATCGCCAAAAAATCAGGAATGTATTGTTCGTGAAAACTCATCTTTACTATGCGTACAAACATATTATGAACTAAAATTAATTGTTATGGTATCTCTAAATCGCAAGCCGAAAAGGGTAGAAGCACTTCCAACCGTTAACGGATTGCTTTTGTAAATGGCCAATTCTATAAAATTTGCCGAATTGAACAAGGCTAACCTTTTCCCATCTTCTTCACGTTTGTGTTTTTCGAGCTTAAAATTAATGGCATCACTATAACACTCATGAATAGTTTTAAACTTATAATTTCGTGCGGAAATTTCAAAATTTCTTCCTTTTCCAACATCTTTAAAAAGCTTTCGCGAAATATTAGACACAACATTTCCGTAATTATCAATATAAATTACATTGCCAATAATCTGCGTTTCATCAGTATTTACGACAGGTTTAATACCTGTTAAGTGTTTAATTTCTTGAATGGTTTTTCCAATCACTTCCAAAGTTCCGCCGCGTGCAATATGGCAAGCAACTTGCACAAAAACATCTAAAACGGGGAAATTTGACTCAATGCGATCGTGAATATTTATTTCTACAATCTTTTCAGGAACAATCTCTGCGGCAATCAAACTCATGATTCCGTTATCGGCACACACAAAAAAATGACCGTCTAATTTGAGGGCAATATGCTTATTTTCTGGATTCAACTCAGAGTCAATTCCGATAATATGAATACTGCCTTGTGGAAAACTTTTAAACGCATTTTGAATAATGTATGCCGCTTCTGTAATGCTAAATGGATTGATACTGTGTGAGATATCAACAATGCGAACGTCAGGTAATTCACTATAAATAGCTCCTTTAACTGCGCCCACAAAATGGTCTTTCTCCCCAAAATCAGTTGTCAATGTAATGATTGCCATTGGCGAATTGTTGATATTTTTTTAAGTTTAATCTATTAAAAAATGGTAAGTTTGCTTTGCAAATCTAAAAAAACAAAACGGAAATCTAATCTTTAATACGAGTCGCTTTTGAACGAAATTATTTTTGAACTTTCTGAGATCAGTCCAAGAGAGTTTTTTGGTCAACAAAATACCAATATAGAATTGCTTAAAAAATACTTCCCAAAACTCAAAATTGTCGCTAGAGGAAACAAAATAAAAGCCTATGGTGATGAAGCGTTGTTGGAAGAATTTGACAAGCGTTTGACAATGCTGATGGAGCATTTTGCGAAATACAATAAAATAGACGAAAACGTCATTGAACGTGTATTGACGAGCGAAAGTGCAAAAGATTATGATACGTCTGATGCAAGCGGACAAGTATTGCTTCACGGAACTAATGGAAAACTTATCAAAGCGATTACTGCCAATCAACGCAAGTTGGTTGATAAGATGAGTAAAAATGATATGGTGTTTGCTATTGGTCCTGCGGGAACAGGAAAAACCTATACAGGTGTTGCATTAGCCGTAAGAGCTTTGAAAAACAAAGAAGTACGACGCATCATTTTAACACGTCCTGCCGTAGAAGCGGGCGAAAGTCTAGGGTTCTTACCAGGTGATTTAAAAGAAAAGCTCGATCCGTATATGCAACCGTTGTATGATGCGTTGCGCGATATGATTCCGCCAGAAAAATTAGCGAAATACATTGAAGATGGAACCATTCAAATTGCACCCATGGCGTTTATGCGTGGGCGAACGTTAGACAATGCTTTTGTCATTTTGGATGAAGCACAAAACACCACACATGCGCAAATGAAGATGTTTTTGACGCGTATGGGAAAAAATGCAAAATTCATGCTGACTGGCGATCCAGGACAAATTGATTTGCCAAGACGCGTTATTTCTGGACTGAAAGAAGCGTTGTTAGTATTGAAAGATATCAAAGGAATTGGCATGATTTATTTAGACGATAAAGACGTTGTTCGTCACCGATTGGTGAAGAAAGTCATTGAAGCGTACAGAGGCATTGAGCATCAGAACTAAGAAATTATAAATGTTGAATGTTAAATTTTAAATGTAAAAGTATCAATCGTCACTTCGAGTGAAACTCTGAAAGAATTTAGTATTTCGACTGCGCTCAATAGAGCTGTCGAGAAGTATTTTGAAACTAAAATGATAATTTATTTTTGCCAAAACGCAAAAGCCAAAAGCGAAGCGACCAAACACCCAACAACCCAAAAAATGAGCAACACAATTACGGCTACGAATTTTAATTTTCCAAATCAAACGGCGAAGTATACCGGGAAAGTACGTGAAGTTTATACCATTAATGATGATTTGTTAGTCATGATCGCTACCGATCGTTTGTCTGCTTTTGATGTGGTCATGCCGAAAGGAATTCCGTTCAAAGGACAGATTCTGAATCAGATAGCAACCAAAATGATGAAAGCTACGGAACATTTGGTGCCCAATTGGTTGATTGCCACCCCAGATCCGAATGTTGCGATTGGTCACAATTGTGAACCTTTTAAAGTAGAAATGGTGATTCGAGGATATTTGTCAGGACACGCTGCGCGCGAATACAAAGCAGGAAAGCGCATGTTGTGCGGTGTTCCAATGCCAGAAGGAATGATTGAAAATGATAAATTTCCTTCACCAATCATTACACCTGCAACAAAAGCAGAAATGGGCGAACATGACGAAGATATTTCTCGTGAGGATATTTTAGCAAAAGGCATTGTTTCTGAAGAAGATTATATTCAATTAGAAAAATATACACGCTTACTGTTTGAAGAAGGCACAAAAATAGCCAAAGAACGCGGTTTGATCTTAGTAGATACCAAATATGAATTTGGAAAGACAAAAGATGGTAAAATAGTATTGATTGACGAAATTCACACACCAGATTCTTCACGTTATTTCTATGCAGATACCTACGAAGATTTACAAGCAAAACAAGAACCACAAAAACAATTATCCAAAGAATTTGTCCGCCAATGGTTGATTGGCAACGGTTTTCAAGGGAAAGAAGGACAAGAAGTTCCTTTTATGAGCGATGAATACATTACAACCGTTTCCGATCGGTATATTGAATTATATGAAAACATTACAGGCGACACGTTTGAAAAAGCAGATGTTTCCAATATTCTGAGTAGAATAGAGGAGAATGTGGTTTCTTTTTTAGGTCATAGGTCATAGGTTTTAAGTTTTTTGAAACGTCTTTGCGAGACACAGTCGTGGCAATCTGTGACTTCAAATAACGAGAACGTACTATGATAAACAGATTACCACGTCACTTGCGTTCCTCGTAATGACGCTTCATACATGATTTTCAAATCAACAAATCGACAGAAAAACAAATTGTCAAATAAACAAATAAGAAGTTTACATTTCAAAAAGCTATCAGTATTGAGAACAGCTTTGAAACGTCTTTGCGAGACACAGTCGTGGCAATCTGTGACTTCAAATAACGAGAACGTACTATGATAAACAGATTACCACGTCACTTGCGTTCCTCGTAATGACGCTTCATACATGATTTTCAAATCAACAAATCGACAGAAAAACAAATTGTCAAATAAACAAATAAGAAGTTTACATTTCAAAAAGCTATCAGTATTGAGAAGTTTCAAATGTCAACCATCGAAAAGGAAATATAAAATGTAAAACGCTAAATGTAAAATGAAAAAGTATTTTTGCTAACAACAAACAACAAACAACAAACAACAAACAACAAACAACACACTGATTCAAAATAAATTAGAAATTATTTTTTAACGACATTTATAATGGTTATCTTTTTGGAATTATTAATGTAAACCATAAAAAATGAAAAAGAAAAATTTAAAATCTTTGACTTTAAACAAAAAAACAATCTTACAATTTAGTGTACTTGGCGGGAAAAATAGTCCTGATCCAGTAGCGCACTCTACAGTGCAAGGATGCCAAGGAACGGCAACAAGATATCCGTGTTCTAATTAAATTTAGAAACAAATAGAAAAAGAAAAACGCCAGCGTATTAATTTGTATGCTGGCGTTTTTTGATGTTTTGTATGAATTATTATCTGTAAAATAATGTCACAAAACCGTGGACAATATCAAGTTTGAATGTGTTTTTTCGGGTTTCTTCATCATCTTTCCCACGGGTGAACATTTTTGACTTTTTCCCATCGCGACTAGGCTGTACGATGATTTTTGTACCGCCATCGTTTAACACGGCATTATTTCCATACGCTTCCATATAATATTTTTGATCTTTATCAGCATACATTTTAATGTCTGAATATTCACAAAGCATATTGATAGTTTCAAAATTAGCAGCCAAATTGTAAAAGAAAAACTTGCTCTTAAAATCCCGAAACGCTACGTTTTTCTTGACCTCGCCAATGTCAATTTTTGAGAATTCTGTTTCTAAAGAAGCATTTTCAAGTTCACCTATGAGACTATTAGTAACATTTTTACATATAAATTGTCCACCAGAAATCTTTTTAATTTTGATTGTCCCATTCATAAAACTGAACATATTTTTATCATTGCTCAAAGTCGCCGCTTCCAAGATACTTTCTTTAAATGAACCACGAATTGAATTTGTAAAAGTTCCATCAAATATAATATTGGCATTATCCGCCATCATATCAATCATCATATACGTTGGTACATAAATCACATAAGAAGAACGAATGTTTTGAATATCTTTATGGGTGCTGCTTTCCAAGTCTTTCAGTGCCACTTTTTCGTTCTCAAACACCACAAAACCATCTAAATCTTGAATTCCATTATTGGTGGCTTCAATTTCTTTATTGATCATCGCTACGGACTTGTATTTATTAGGTTCACTATTGCTTTCAAAGAAATTTTCAACACGAATTTCACCCGATTTTATAGTATAAGAACGTCTCCCGATAGTCGTCGGAGAAGAATTTTGTATGAGCAAGTAATTCATATCGCCCATAGAAGCTTCTTCACGAGTTGACACAATAATTTCATTTGAAATTTTTTTGACTTCCGCTTCGCTGTAGTTCTTAAAATCAATTGTAAAATCTACTTTCACTTGGTCTTTATTCCATATTTTAAACGTTACGTCAATATTGCGTGTTTCAAACCGCAATTGGGTTGTTTTATCGACCGAAAAAGTTTTTTGAAACTTTTTTTGTGTCTGTGCCATCAGTCCCAACGAGCTGATAAACAATAGGATTACAGTATTATATATTTTGTTGTTCATTTTTTAATCGTTTTAAATGTTGTTGAATTTCCTGCAAAAGTGTCAAGCGCATTTGCAAGTTCTGAATCATTTTTTCCAACGTAGTCAAGCTATTTTTTTGTACTAAAAACACTTTTTTCAATTCTTGATAAGACGCGTCTAAATTTTGCAAGCGTTCTTCGTACTTTTTAATCAAATAACCATCATTTGCGGTGAGTTGAAACGTTTTCCATTCCGAAGCAATATCTTGTAAATATTGATCTTCAATCGCTTTCATTTCCGCAAATAAAAGAGATTCTTCTTCTCCATAATTTGCATATATAAAAGCGCCAATTCCCAAAAGCAATACACATGCTGCAGCAATGGCACGCCAATAATACATTGGATTTTTTTGAGTGGAATTCGTTTCAAAATTTGCTAATTTATCTAGAAATTCAGCGCGATGTCCTTTCGGTAACGTTGGCGTTTCCATAGGCGCATCGTTTTCGTTTAAGATGTCTTTAATATTGTTCATAATGATATTTTATGTTTAAAAAGATCATGCAACGTTTTCTTCAATTTTGTTTTTCCGCGCATCAATTGTGTACGTGAGGTGCGAACAGGAATTTCCAGTATTTCTGAGATTTCCTGATGATCATAACCTTCTATTAAATACAATTGCAATACATATTTGTATTTGTTTGGCAAGGTATTTATGGAGTGAAGAATCTCTTGTTTGGTAACTGAAACCTCAATTTCCCAAGAAGCATCATCGTCAACAATCGCCAAGGTTTGATCGTTCATTTCTTCATATACCAACGCTCGTTTTTTCAACGTATCCATGCTTTGATTGATGACAATACGTTTCAACCATGCACCAAACGCAACTTCTTCTTTATATTGAGACAAACGCGTAAATGCTTTTAAAAACGCTTCCTGCATCACATCTTTTGCATTTTCCTTGTTGGAAATATAGCGACAGGTAATTGCAAACATCGCGTCTGCATACAAATCATACAGCTTCATTTGCGCTTTCCGATTTCCTTTTTTACATTTTTTAATAAGTAGCGAATGCTGTTGGTTCATTGCTTATGATTGTGTTCTATTCTAAAGACGACACTTTTTTTTGAGCGTTTCGTTTTTTTGCTTTTTTTTGTTTTTTGTTGATTTGATATAAAGTTTCAAAGTACTTCTCGACAGCTCTATTGAGCGCAGTCGAAATACTAAATCTTTACAAGATTTCACTCGAAGTGACGGTCGAAAGATTCAAAATAACTAATTCGTAAACATATACATAGTAAACTCTAAAAAAACAATTCGTGAATTCGTGACAAAAAACAGGAAGCATTTTTTAATCATTCAATCTTTCAATCAAAAATATATCGTAATTTCGTCTTTATACCACAAAATACAATAATCGCTTGGATTCGAAACGAAAACATAACACTGCGTTACACGAAAAAGATGGTATTTCACAACCAGAGACTATCAGTAAATCGTCGGTGGCTTCCATCAAAAAAAATAGAAGAAAACAACCTTCTGTAGACGAATTGGTGACTAAAATTTTGAATCAAGATAAAGTTGCGTTGAGTCGTGCAATTACATTAGTGGAAAGCAAAAACGCCAAACATCTCGCGAAAGCAACAGCAATTATCGAAAAATGTTTGCCACATGCCAACAAGTCTATCCGAATAGGAATCACAGGCGTTCCTGGCGTTGGGAAAAGTACGTTTATAGAAGCCTTTGGAAAACATTTGACAGGTTTGGGCAAAAAAGTTGCCGTGTTAGCTGTTGATCCGAGCAGTTCTATATCAAGCGGAAGTATTTTAGGTGATAAAACCCGTATGGAAGATTTGGTAAAGGATGAAAACGCTTTTATTCGACCATCAGCTTCTGGCGATTCGTTGGGCGGTGTCGCTCGAAAAACCCGTGAAACCATTATTTTATGTGAAGCGTGCGGATTTGATACCATTATTATTGAAACCGTTGGCGTAGGACAGAGCGAAACGGCCGTGCATAGTATGGTAGATTTTTTCTTATTGTTGAAATTGGCTGGCGCGGGAGACGAATTGCAAGGCATCAAACGTGGCATTATGGAAATGGCAGACGCGATTGTGATCAATAAAGCGGATGGTGACAATATAAAACGTGCGCAAATGGCACGAACGGAATTCAAACGTGCATTGCATTTATATCCGCAAAAAGCTTCTGAATGGCAACCAAAAGTGGTGACAGCTTCTGCGTTGAAACACGATGGAATTGACGAGGTTTGGCAAATGATTGAAGATTTCCGCGAAAGCACATTCAAAAACGGTTATTTTGAAAATCATCGGAAACAGCAAAATCGTTTTTGGCTCTTACAAACCATTGAAGAACGCTTGAAACATAACTTTTACAGCAATGAAAAAGTAAAAACGGTGCTTGATGAATACTTAAACGCAACTGAAAACAGTACTATTTCTCCATTCAATGCGGCGCAAAAACTATTAGATTTGTTAAAATAATTGTATCAATTAAGGTTTCACATATTTGTATAAACAGGCTTCAATGCACGGATAACTCAAAATAAGTTCGTTTTCTTGAATCTCAAAAAAGATGGTAAATGGAGAAAGTGCGCCACATTCATCTATTATAATAGTTCCAGCTGAAGCGGAATACGTTGCCGAAAACACTTCACTCATCGTACAAAATGACACGTTTGAAGTGACCGTAACTCCGTCTGCTGAAAAGTCTAAATCAGCATCACTATCTATTGGTAAAAAGGTTCCACTTCCATCACCTGGATCTAATAAAGTTGCGGTGAGTCTCCATGTTCCTGTCAGCAAGTTTTCAGTAGTATTGTCATCATCTGTAGCACAAGAAAATAGGAGTAAGGTTGCTGCGAAAATGCATAAAAGTTTTTTCATCATGTCGGTTTTATGTGAATGTCTATTTTGTAGATACTAATAATAGAAATTAGTTGCGTCTCAAAAAAAAGTTGTGTATCAAATTGACACACAACTTTTATCTGTTTACTGAATTTTATGCTTTACAATTCGCAATTCCAAACAGTGTGACATTCTGTATCTGTACAGCCTTGCGTTTCACAATCACAAATAGAATAATCTGTAAGCCAAGAGCCAGTTCCTCCTTTTAATTGATTTTCGCGTAAATTTGAAATTGATTTTTTGTTTAATTGTAGGGTTTGTAAACTTTTCTTTTTCATGGTTTAAGTTTTTAAATTAATATCTAAAGATAACCATAATGATTTTCAATAATTTACACTTTAGCAATTCATTAACAAAGCAAGCAACAACGAATTACACATATTTTCGAATCAAAAACTGTCGGAGTTTAAAAATTAGCGTTCCGTAAATAGCGCCAACAATAGCTCCCGTGAGCACATCACCTGGAAAGTGCACACCAATGTAAATTCGGCTATAGCCAACAAATGCTGCCCAAATTAGGAGAAATGGAAAGATATATTTGAAATGATTTTTTAAGACCAATCCGATATACACAGCCAAAGCCATGGCGTTGGAAGCATGTCCTGAAAAGTAGCCATACGCGCCGCCGCATGAGTCTTTCACCAAACGCATGTGCTCCATTAAATCTTCTGTATAACAAGGTCGCGAACGTAAAAAGAGCGTTTTTTTAAACAAATTTGCTGTTTGATCGGTAATCGTAATTAACAACGCAACCAATATCAACGTGAAAATGATTTCCTTCTTTTTGTGTGTTTTTAGGATGAGAAATAACAAAACAGCATACAACGGAATGGCGTAATATTTATTTGTGATAAACATCCAAAAACCGTCCCAAGTAGGCGTTCCAAGTCCGTTGAGAAACAGAAATACTTCTTTGTCAAATTGTATCAGTTGATCAATCATAATAGCCAGCATTTAGTTGAGACGCCCAAAAAGTATTCACAAGAATTTTGTATTTATATGTTAGTAAATTTTAAATCTTTACGATTGAAGTTAATCTTCGTAACGCGCCAATTCCCGATCGTAAAATTCGTTGGCAGATTGAAATAAATTTTCGGCTTCCGCATTCAATTCTTTTTCGTCTTCTTTGTCAAATTCTTCCAGCCATTCAACTTCGTCATTTTCTAAGTTGATGATGAATCGTGGGAATTCGGTATGTACAATAAAAATCGCGTTGGGATAATCGGTATTATCGCCCAGTAAAAATTTAGGAAGCTCCATGAATCAGTTGCTTTTTTATAAGTTTTTTTGATAAATAATTAAATCTAATATACAATAATATTGCAGAAGTCGTCAATCCTGCCAAGAGTCCAATCCAAATGCCAGAACTTTTGTATTCTGTGTACAATCCGAGATAGAAAGACGTTGGAAAACCAACAATCCAATAGGCAAAAAAGGTAATTAAGGTTGGAATTTTTACATCTTGCAAACCGCGTAAAATTCCCAAACCAACGACTTGAATTCCATCAGAAATTTGGAAAAATGCTGCAACGAGTAATAATTCTGCTGCTGTAGTGATTACTTCTTGTGTGTCTGCCAAGTTTGCAACATTACTTTCGTTGACATATAAAGTTGGAAACCAATCGTTGAAAAGCATAAACATGATCGCAAAGAAAACATCAATAATTAAGACGAGTAAGAGCGATGCTATGGCAATGCGTCTCAACTCTGAAAAATGCTTCAACCCTTTCTGATTTCCCACACGAATGGTGGCCGCAACACTCAATCCCATGGCGACCATAAAAGTCATGGATGATAAGTTTAACGCAATTTGATTGGCTGCTTGTGCATTTTTTCCTAAAATACCCGATAACCAAATGGCTGCTGTAAAAATAGCGACTTCAAAGAGCATTTGTAATGACGACGGAAAACCTAAGGAAATAATCTTTTTTAAGACTGATTTTTGAATGTTTTTAAAGTCGAAATTGGTCACATAATTTTTAAATTTTTGTTTGTATCGCAATAATAACCAAATAAAAATCAGCATGATGATTCGCGATGCTAAGGTGCCAATTGCCGCACCAATAATTCCCCATTTGGGAAAAATCCAAATTCCGAAGATTAAGAAATAGTTGATAATTACATTCACCACATTTGCCAATAATGTTGCCCACATGGCGTATTTGGTTTGCGACAAACCGTCGGCAAATTGCTTGAATGCTTGAAACATGATCAAGGGAATTAACGAAACCGCCACCAAGTTTAAATACGGCATGGCAAGTTGCACCACTTCATCAGGTTGTTTCATTTCGTACATGATCGGTTTGGCAAGCATTACACCTAAAAAAACAATAATTCCGATAATGGTACAAAGTATCAAACCGTGTTTTAAGGCACTTTTAACGGCGGTTTTGTTGCCAGCGGCATCAGCTTCTGCTACTAAGGTTGTAATTGCTGTAGAGAACCCGATTCCGATCGACATCGCAATAAAGAGAAAACTATTACCCAGTGAGACGGCTGCCAATTCAGCAGAACCTAATTGTCCTACCATGGCATTGTCTACAAAACTTACGAAGGTATGTCCTAACATTCCTAAGATGATAGGAGATGCTAATTTTAGGTTAAACCCAAATTCTTTCGTGTAGTTTTGTAAGATCACAGGTGATTTTTTGACGTGGCAAATATAACTTACTTTTATGGTAAACAGTTATACTTTTGAGTGAATTTGCCCTGTCTGTTTTATAAATCAAAGCGACTGTTTTTTAAAACGGAAATACAAGTACTTTTTTTCGGCGGAATGTAGACTTACATTTGAATCATCATAAATTACAAGTGAGTGGCTTAATACGATTTTAATTTATGAACAGATTAGTAACGTAAAACTTAAAAGTATGAAAAAAAGCATTTTAAACATCAAAGGTGTTTCCGTGATTTCTAAGAAAGATCAAAAAGAAATCAACGGAGGAATTTTTGCAGAAGAAAAAATAGATCTAACCAAGTGTGGATGCGATTGCACAGGAAGTGTTACAGGACCTTCTTATTGCCAAATACATTTTGGATGTTTACAAGTATACACTTGTGACGATCTATATTAAAAATTATTATTCATAAGTACATTATTAAATTAATAGTTTTTCATAAGCAAAACTATATTTAGGGGAAAAGAAAGGCTTCGGATTTTATGACGAAGCCTTTTTTGTGTAAATAATTGATATTCAAGTATTTTTTATCTGTTCATTTTATAAAACAAACAACTACAATTTTTAAAACGAACCATATTTCACTTTACTTCCTCCAAAACTGTACGTACTTTTAAGTTATAAATGGTGATACCTGAAAAACCGAAACAGAGTAGGGATTAACTAAAATTATAGAATCATGAGTAAAATTTTAAACATTAAAGGAGCAAAAGAAATTTCGAAAGTTGAACAAAGTGAAATCAATGGAGGTGTAGGATACGATTTATCAAAATGTGGTTGTGACTGTGCAGGACGTGTAACAGGACCAAAGTATTGTCCTTGGTTCATGGCGTGTTTACAAGTATACACTTGCAATGATATTTAATATATAGAAGTCAGTAGGTTACCTATTATTTTTTATAAAACTGTATGCACTTTTAATTTATAAAAATGGTGATACCTGAAAAACCGAAATAGAGTAAGGATTAACTGAAATTATAGAATCATGAGTAAAATTTTAAACATTAAGGGAGCAAAAGAAATTTCGAAAGCAGAACAACGCCAAATCCACGGAGGAATAGGATTAGCTATTGATATCGACTTCGATTTAAAAAAATGTGGATGCGATTGCGCAGGACGTGTTACAGGACCATGGTATTGCAATCGGTATATTGCTTGTCCACAAGTATACACCTGCGATGATATTACAGCTTCAATTTAATTTTAGCGGTTATTAAGTTATCCAAAAAAGGCTTCTGGAATGATTGCTAGAAGCCTTTTGAAATTTTTTGTATGAACATGTACACATTGCATTTTTTAATTTCTAATATCAGTAATCATAGCTGGGAAAAAAATCTTCATATTTTATGACAAAGTCTTTTTGATTTTTATGATGCGATGTTTAACATCTTACTACTGTTTATTTTGAAAAATAAGTAACAACAATTTTTGAAACGAACTACATACTACTTTTCCTTTTCCAATACTGTATGCACATTTAATACCAATTAAACTATAAAATTGGTATAAGTTATAAAATGGTGAAACCTGAAAAACCGAAATAGAGTAAGGATTAACTGAAATTATAGAATCATGAGTAAAATTTTAAACATTAAAGGAGCGAAAGAAATTTCAAAAGAAACACAAAGCCAAATCCATGGTGGAATTGGTGCTGGCTATGATTTATCAAAATGCGGATGCGATTGTGCAGGACGTGTTACAGGACCAAAATATTGTTCTTTATTTATAGCTTGTCTGCATGTATATACTTGCTAACAGCAGCATTTTTTTAGAAGTGATTAAGTGACCTAAAAAAAGGCTTCTTGAATGATTGCAAGAAGCCTTTTTAGTAAGTTCAAATTTGGTTGATTAAATATTTATATTGTTGTTTCACAATTGCCTTCATACGAAGCAGTTTGCGTTCTTCCACCTTTTGGTGTTCGCGATTCTTCTGGCATACATTGTGGCATCACCGTATTTGGATTTGTTCCTTTTCCAACAATCGTATATGAGTTTATGCTGGCAATTTTTATTTTGTTAAAAGCAAGTAATTTTCGATTCGTTTTCATTGTAAGTATATTTATTAGTTTTATTCAAGATACGCAACTACGATTAGGTGTGTCATAAAAAGTCTTGCTGTTTTATAAATTGAACAGACTTCTTTACCGTATCTTTTTTAAGTAAGTAGATGGGTTTTCGCCTGTTTTTGCTTTAAATGCTCTTGAAAAAGATCCATGACTTTTATACCCAACTTCTTTAGCAATTGCTTTGATGGTATACAAGCGGAATTTCTTATCTTTTTCCAGTCTGTCAAGTGTATATTGTATTCGTAACGTATTCAAATATTCGGTAAAGGTCATCTTTTTGTGCGCATTTAAAATAGTAGATAAGTATGTGGTGTTGGTATCTATTTTTTTCGCAGTTGCATATAAATTGTATTTTGGATTGAGGTAAAACTCCTGCGCTTCTAGGTTTTTTAATTTTTGGAGAATTTCCTCGACAGTTTTATCACTTTTTATACCTTTTTGAGTAGTAGTTTTTTCTTTTTTAGGTGTGATTAGTTCTTCTTTGGAAGCCGCAGTTTCAATACTTTTCGAAGCAACTTTCTTTTTTGTAAACTGTTTGTATAGTAAAAAGCTAAAAATACCAATGACAGCAATGGCAATACTCAAGAAGGTGTAAAAACGCTTTTCATCTTTTTGTTGTCGTGCTTCAAATTGATTCTTTATCTTTTGAATTTCGTATTGTGTTGCGGTTTGAAACACCGTAGTTTTATCTTCTTTTGCTGCTATTTGCTCTTGAATATCTGCTGATTTTTGTCGGTATGTAGATTCACGTTCAAATTGTTTACTGCTTTTAAAAACGTCCGCTTTCAGCACTAAAACGTCATAATAATCTGATTGTAACAAGAAATTTTGCGTGTAGCGTGTTTCTAAAGTATCTAATATCTCCAATGCATTGGAAGCTTCTCCGTTGCGGAAATGACAATCTGCCAATAAATATAATATTTTAGAGATTTGTTTTTCGTTTTTTAAATCTGTAAAAATTTCTTTAGAAGCATTCAAATTTGTAAAGGCTTTTGTGTATTTCTCTTGCGCAGTGAGTGTTTTTCCTTTCAGTTCATACAAATAGGCTTTTCCTTCAATATCTTTATAATAATCAGCAATGATGATTCCTTTATCAATGTACAACATCGCAGAATCGAGTCGTTTTTCAGCTTGATAGGCTTTCGCTAAAAACATGTGATAATTGATATAATCTTCCACATAATTGATGGAATCTTTTGCAATCAATTGTTTCGTTTCTATGGTTGTAATGGCTTCTTTGAAACTTTTTTTAGCTTCTTGAAAATTTTTCAAGTCCAAGCTTAAAATTCCCATGTTTCCGTTAATATTGATCAATTGCATGGTACGTTTGTTGCGTTGTGCTACTTCATACGCATCCAATAATATGGCACCAGCTTTGTACTTATTTCCCAATTCAATCTCTGTGGTAGCAATGGCAATTTTAGTTTGTACATAACGCGCGCTGTCGGCATCGTCAGAAATATGCTGCAAGGCTTTTTCATATTCAGACATGGCATCTGTGTACACACCTCTACTTTGGTAAAAAGCTCCTAAGTAAAAGTGCGCGCGGTAGGTATGTACGGAATCATTAAATGTTGTCGCTTTATGGTAATATTCCATGCGAAGTTGCATCATGCTGTCAGTTTCAATTCCTTGATAATTCAACACGGCATTTTCTGCTTCTTCTAAAATTTTATGTACATCTGTATTTGTGCTAGATTCCGAAGTTGTATCTGCGCAGGCATGACATAAAAATATCAAGAAACAATATGTTACAAAGCGATTCATCATGTGTATTAATATCCTTTTGGGAAAATATACTTTTTTTAAAAATAAGATAAAGCATTCTTAGCACTTTTTTTAAGTGAGAAAAGAAATATTTGTAAATTTTGTATTTGAACAATTTAAAACAGGTTCAGAATTAGATTTTTAACGTGATTTTAAGATATAAAAATCATTTAAAGGCTACTTTTGAAATTAATTTAACACCCAAAAAATTAAAAACGAGTATGACATTGAAATTACAATCAAAAAATAAGGTATTCTTTATCTTATTTTTGTTGTTGGCATTTTTAGTTTCTCCGGATGCAAATGCACAGCGTAAAAAAAGAAAAAAAGACAAAAAAGATGCTACTGAAAAAGTAGACCCAAAGAAAAAGTCTAACAAAAAATCCATTGCAGATTTAACGAAAAAGAGTAAGAAGATGGAAGGTCTTTTTACAGTATATCAAGATACAATCACAGGAACGTTACAAATGGTCGTTTCGAAAGATCAACTTGAAAAAGAATTTATTTATTTCAGTCAAATAAGTGATGGAGTTGCTGAAGTAGGTGCTTTTAGAGGTGCGTATCGCGGAGCCAAAATTTTTACCGTAAAAAAATATTTTGATAAAATTGAATTTGTAGGTAAAAACAATGCATATTATTTCAATCCTGAAAGTGCTTTAGCAAAAGCAGCCAATGCCAATATTAGTGAAGGCGTAATGGCTAGTGTCAAAATTGAAGCAACTGATGAAGAAAAAGGCTTGTATTTGATCAAAGCTGATGGAATTTTTCTTAAAGAAACATTTTCACAAATAAAACCACCGCGTTTTCCAGGTAGAAGTCCGTTTTCATTTACTTTGGGAAGTTTGAGCAAAACAAAATCGAAAGTAAATAAAATTAAGAATTATCCAGAAAATACAGATTTAGTCATTGAATATGTATACTCAAAACCGTCAGTATTAAATGGAGGATCAAGAGCTGTTACGGATGGACGTAATGTGACAATCAAAGTAAATCACAGCTTAATTCAAATTCCAGACAATGGATACATGCCACGATTTGACGATCCTAGAGTTGGGTATTTTACGACGCAAGTTACGGATATGACTACGCCTAGTAATACGCCATACAGAGATTATATTCACAGGTGGAATTTAGAGAAAAAAGATCCGAATGCAGCAATTTCTGAACCTGTTGAACCAATTACTTGGTGGATTGAAAATACAACACCTATTGCATATAGAGAAACCATCAAGGAAGCCGTATTACGCTGGAATATTGCCTTTGAAAAAGCTGGTTTTAAAAATGCCGTAGTTGTAAAAGTACAACCAGATGATGCCGATTGGGATGCAGGAGATATCCGCTACAATGTATTGCGATGGACGTCTTCTCCAAGACCGCCATTTGGTGGATATGGCCCTTGTTTTGTAAACCCACGCACAGGTCAAATTTTAGGTGCCGATGTAATGTTAGAATATGTGCATCAAACCAATAGAGTGCGTTACGAACGTTTGTTTGAAGCGATGAGCGAATATTCTTTTGAAAACTTAGACGATGCCACACAAGAATTGGAAAACTTTAAAGCAAATCATAATTATTGCTCTTTAGGACATTTAATGCACGAAAATAGTGTGTTTGGAACAACAGCATTGACTCTGATGAATGCTTCCGAAGAAGAAAAAGAAGTGTTGCGCAACGAAGGATTGACACATTTACTCATGCACGAAGTTGGACATACATTAGGATTGAATCACAATATGAAATCCAGTCAATTGCATACTCCAGCGCAATTAGCAGACAAAACATACATTCAAGGAAAAGCACTCACAGGATCTGTGATGGACTATGAAGCGATCAATGTTACCAATGATAGAACACAACAAGGACACTATTTTACAACAACATTAGGACCGTATGACCTTTGGGCAATTGAGTTTGGATATAAGCCTGTAAAAACCTTAAAAGAATTGGATGATATCTTGAAACGATCAACGGAGCCAGCATTGACTTTTGGAAATGATGCAGATGATATGAGAAGTCCTGGAAAAGCAATTGATCCAAGAGTGATGATTGGCGATTTATCAAATGATCAAATTACGTATTCGATCAACAGAATTCAGTTGGTCAATGATATGATAAAAGAACTGCGCGGTAAGTATACAGATTATGGAAAATCGTATCAAAGTTTAGTTTCTGCATATAGTATTTTACAAGGGCAAAAATCAAGTGCAGTCAATGTGATTTCTCGTTTTATTGGTGGAGTGTATGTAGATAGAGCCATGCAAGGTCAAGCTGGCGGAACACAACCCTACACGCCTGTAAGTTATAAAGATCAGAAAAGAGCTATGAAGGCTTTAAAAGATCATTTATTTGCGCCAAACGCCAATGATGTTCCTACAGATTTATATACACATTTGGCAAGACAACGTAGAGGATTTAATTTAGGACGCGGCACAGAAGATCCAAAAATTCACAATGCTGCATTGCGCAGACAAATGAACGTTTTATATCATATTTTACATCCAAATACATTGCAACGTATTGTAGATTCTGAATTGTATGGAAATACTTATAAGATTCAAGAATATATGCGTGATTTGAACAAAGCAATTTTCAACGCGGATATCAATACATCGGTGAATTCGTTTCGACAAAATTTACAGATTGAATATACAAACATGTTAATTGAAATGTTGACAGGAAAATCAAGTGGACGTTTCAACAATGTCGCAAAGTCTATGGCAGTGTACAACTTAAAAACCGTTCGAAGATTTGCTGCAAATGGTTTGGGTGATTTGGCGACAAAAGCTCACAAAACACACTTAAAAACCTTGATTGACAATGCAATGAAGGAAATTAAATAATTGTTCGTTCTTGGTTGTTAGTTTTTAGAACATTCAAAAACTATTAGCTAATTTGAAACTGCAAACTAAAAAAGCGATACTCGAATTTTACTCGATTATCGCTTTTTTTAGTTATGAGTATTGAGTATTGAGAAATTTCATAGTATAGCTGATGGTTCTTGAATAACAAATTGACAAATCCACAAAAAATGAATCCACAAAAATCAGCTTCCAAAAGCAAAGTGACCAAACACAAAATATCTCATCAAATCCTCATGACCGCCACAATCTGCTTGTCCTTTGACTTTGTCAACCGAATGACTTTTACTTCTTTGGTTTCTTGTAACGTTCCGTAATGCGAATACATGGTGACTTTCATAAAGGTCGGATTCTCAATTTTTTGATAGCGATCTCCGTAATAATTCACCTTAACAAAATAATCGCCTTTGATGGCATTTTTCAATGTAAATTCTTCGGGGCCAAATCCTTGCGTCATATCTTTTGACATTTGTCCACCAATTTTTGTCTCTGTATTCGCATACGAACATTCTTCACGATTTGGATCAATAATGTGTAAATCAATGTCGGTATCGTTATGATTCCAATCGACCACAATGCGAACATCAAAGGTTTCTGGTGTAAAAACAAGCGAATCTTGCTTGCTCGTATCAATATCACCTTTGTACTTCTCAAGCAAATGATTCAGTTCGTTCATCACAATCGCATTCATACCTTTAAAAACACGTCGGTGTGTATTTTCGTAAATCTTCCCAGAAAGTATGTCATTCAACACATTAAAAGCTTCTTGACAATCGCCCACATTTTCGTATGCCAACGCCAAATCACGATACGATTGTACATCTTCCGTGCGCAATTCCAAAATCCGTTGAAATATAAAAAGTGCGAGTTTGTGTTGATTTGTCGCTTGTAATTCATAGCCAAAAACTTTCAACAATTCGTAATCGTCAAAGTCGGTTTCTGCAATATTGGATACAATACGATTCGATATTTCAACAGCTTTTAATTCATTTCTAAAAAAGTTGGAAACATCTACAAAATACGCTGGTGTTGCTTCATACTTTGTGCGTTGTAAAATATAGAAATTATATGCTTCATTCACAGTTGACAACTGTCTCAACTCTTCAATATACGGAGCTTTTAAGGCAGGATCAGCAACTTGTAGCGTTCCGTTATATTTGTACCTATTCACAGGAGTTGTCGAAGTAACATTGTTCGATGATGGACGCGTACGAGCAGCATTTTGAACTACTTTTCCGTCTGAATTCACCATAAAAATAAAAGGCAACGTATAGCGTACATTCACATTTTTACCACGTTGTTTTCCAGGAATAACAGCTGGAAACAAGCGCAACACACGTCGTAATTCGTTTGTTATTTCTTCGTGTGACGATCGTACTCTAATATCTTCCACATACCCTTCTCGGTTTATCGTAAACAACGCATACGCGCGCCGTCTTCCTTGTGGTAAGTTAAGATCGTTAACTACAGCGGTATTGAAATTTGCGATCACATGTTGCTGTACTTTATTGGAAAAGCATTTTTTAAGTTCTAGTGGATCTGTAATATGTTCACAGCCTGGGAAAATAGGTGTCTTTTCAATCATTACAAAAGGAACTTCTTCAATAGCTTCTTCAACTTCTTTAATTTCATTGTTTTCAATTCTATTTGGAGGAACTCTTCTAGCAAATTGATCCGTAGTTATTTCTGCTGTATTGATAAACCCTGAACTCATCTGATTGCCTGATATTGTCATGCCATCATATTCTCTAGAAATCTGCATTTCTTCAACTTCTTCTTCATCGTTCATCACTTCAATAATTAGTGGAAGTTTCCCATTATTACGCTTCATTTCTGCAAGGATTTCCTTATATTCTTTCAATAATTCTTCGGGCGGCTCAATCTTATAACGTGCATAATCGCGGGCAAGCTCCAACACAATTAATGAAGTGTAATCTGTCACCAAACCGTAATTAGTCGCCAATTGTATAATGTCTTTTTTATTTTCTTTAGCATTTTTTTGTAGAAAATCCAATCGTTTTTGCGCCCATAAACGTGGAATATTTGAAGCTCCTTGTTGTGAATCTTTTAAATTTAGTGTGATGCTTTCATAAACTTGATTATCGTATCCGAAATACAAAACAATGGATTTAGTAGTGTGTATATTTTTCCCTGCGATCGAAAACGTATTGTCTACATTTATACCTGCTTTTGGATACAAATCCATCGTTTTTACGGACGAATCAACTCCCAAAAATTGATACTGTTGATACTTTAACGTTTCAAAAGCTTCCTGTGCCGATTTTGAAGTTAAATTGATGTACGTTCCGCTAGAAGCTTCTGCCATCGCTTTCAAACTCGCATGATTTGACTTTTTTCCGCTATTAATGATGATCAACGGTGTTTTTGCATCGTAAGAAGCTTCACTCAGCGACTGAATTCCATCAGAAAATAACAATACCAGATCACTATTTTTAGGAATTGCGTTTAAGAGTTCATAACTAGTTCCGCCGTCATATACGGTGTTTTGCAACTCCTTCTTTAGCATGCTCCAATTGCCATTTCGAATTCTGTATTTTTCTTCTTTACGAATGATATTGCTAAATGTTTTCAACTGCACAACAACATCTTTGGTATATGAAAAATATTGGTCTAACAATTTCACTTCTTTGTCAAAATCACGATCTTTCATAGAGAATGAAGCATCCCAAAACAGCGTAATTTCAGTAGCTTTCTTGCGCAGTTTTTTTTGTGGATTTAATAGCAAATGTGAATAAAAATAATCGTCGGAAACCAATACTTTTTTTGTGTCCACTTTCGTGGGAATCTTGATCAACAGACTTTCATTGGGCGTATACTTGCTTTTTTCCAATTGCGTTCGGAAGTTGCGTTGCCAATTTTTAAATTGTAAGCCTGAAACGTTTCCTTTCTCAATTACAGGTTGGGCTGACTGTTCAAAAACAGTTATATCTAGCGAAAATGTATCCAGTTGATTTTTAAAATGCAATGGCAAATTATAATAATAGCCAGCCTCTTTGAATAACAATTCCTGTTCATACGCCAGCACAACACGTTTATAACCTTTGGCAGGAATCGGGTAGATGCGTGCTTTGTAATTGTTTCCTGTGCCTTTTTCCAACA
Source organism: Kordia sp. SMS9 (assembly GCF_003352465.1). Classification (NCBI taxonomy): domain Bacteria; kingdom Pseudomonadati; phylum Bacteroidota; class Flavobacteriia; order Flavobacteriales; family Flavobacteriaceae; genus Kordia; species Kordia sp. SMS9. Next base: position 3,829,706 of record NZ_CP031153.1, read on the forward strand.
ATGCTGGGTCAACTCTTCTACGAACGACTTCTTCAAAAGCAATTCTTCCAAGTTCTTTATCAACCACGACAGCTTCACGGAGTTTTCCGTTTACATCCAATGCAAAGCGAGACACATTAAAATTTTCTCCTAACGGAAATGACAATTCACCTTCCAACACTTCATTTTTGGGGTTGTAATACAACATATCAAAGGTAGTGGTGGCTTTATTGCCAATAATTTCTACGGTAATATTCAACGAGGAAAGACCTACTTGTGAGTTGCCAACTTTTAATATTGGCGCTTGTTGTGCGGTACAAATTGCGGTAAACAACAATACCCACACGAATGAGACGAGTGTTTTCATAAAATCGGTTTTGAGACTAAAGTTTGGAGTGAATACAATCAAGTTTTATACCATTTTAAGAAAAGTGTAAGGTTTACTATTAAGTTTTGAGAATTGAGATGTTAGTATTGAGATGTTTCAAATGTAAATTTGAGTAGTCGAGAACACTTTGAGAGTAAAGTTCGTTCTGTTAAATTCTAAATGGTACATTTTGAATTTTAAATTAGATATAAAGATCTATTCGTGACAAAAATAAGTTTACTAGTTTATGGAGTTTAAATTGAATAACAGTTTAAAGTTGAAAGCAAGGAAACTCTGGGAAATCATCTCAATAGTATTGACAAAAGCATTTGTGAATTTGTGACAAAAAGAAATAGTAAATGTAAAACACTAAATATAAAATAAAAAAGTATTTCCCCTAATTCCTAATTCCTAATCCCCAAAAGCAAAACGCTTCAAAAACCTAATGATATTCATTTACAAAAGCCGTAAACTTATTCCACGTATCAATGGCATTCTGTCCGCTCCAACCGTGACTTTCTTCGGGATAGAACGTAAATTCATGTGTAACGCCAAGTTGTGTCAAACGATCGCTTAAATCCATTCCCTGTGAGTTGGGAATCAACGGATCTTGTCCACCATAAAACAACGCTGTCGGTGGTGCAGAGGTAGTTACTTGATGAAAAGGACTGTAGGTTTCTAAAAACGGAATATCAAATTGAGAACCAAAAATGGTGAATATTTGTTGAATCTCTGGATTGTCACTATTCACATACGCATCGTCCGCCAAATTCGTAGGTCCTACAATACTGGCCACCATATTTACATCACTTTGTGTATCATACGCATAGCTCCACAAAAGGGATAAATGTGCGCCTGCACTTGAACCTAAAAAGCCATAATCTTCTGAAATAATATATTCTTCGTTACGCGCTTTTAAGTCATTAACAATCAATGAAATATCATCTAATTGCATTGGGAATGGAGACGTTGTCACCGTTGCCAAACGGTAATTAATATTCACAATAGCATATTGTGGTAAATCTGCTTGAATCAACTCTACATAATTGTTCATGTCCGACTTATCGCCGCCAATCCAACTGCCACCATGTACCAAAACAAGCACTTTTGTATCAAGCGTTCTGTTCTGTGGCAAATACAAATCATACGTTTGATCTGCGTCAGTTCCATACGAAACATCAAGCATTGTCGCTGCAACGACCGTTGACGGATCTGTTGGAGTAGGAGTAATATTCAAATCTGAGTCATCCGAACTACACGAATAATTACATACAATAAACAAGCTGAGAATACAGAAGTACAGTGATTTTTTCATAAAAATGGTGTTCATGCTATTAAGAACGCAATATCCTAAAAAAAAGTATGCGAAAATCTTAATTTTGACTTAAAATTATACAATGGTATTGTTTGTGTAATTTGCTTAAAATCAGAAAAATAAACATATGTAGTTTCAAAATAGCATAAACAAGATGCTGATTGCTCCAGAAATAGCAATAATTATGAAAAATCAATTACTTTTGTAAAAAACACTCTATAAGTAGTACATGGCAGAATTCATCAAATTATATAACGAAAACCCGAATCCGAGGGAAATCAAAAAAGTCGTGGACATTCTTCGCAATGGCGGTTTGGTGATTTACCCAACGGATACGGTATATGGTTTGGGTTGCGACATCACCAATACAAAGGCATTGGAACGAATAGCAAGAATAAAAGGCGTAAAGCTCGAAAAGGCAAACTTTTCGTTCATCTGTAACGATTTAAGCCATATTAGCGATTACATTCGTCAAATTGATACACGCACCTATAAAATCCTAAAAAAGGCATTGCCAGGTCCATATACGTTTATCCTTCCGGGAAATAACAATCTACCAAAAGTATTTAAAAAGAAAAAAACAGTCGGAATTCGTGTGCCAAACAATACTATTGCGCGAACGATTGTGAGCGAATTGGGAAATCCGATTGTATCAACGTCTATTCGTGATGAAGATGATATTATTGAATACACCACCGATCCTGAATTGATTTTAGAAAAATGGGACAATCTTGTCGATGCCGTAATTGATGGTGGTTATGGAGATAATGTTGCTTCTACGATTATTGATTTATCAGGTTATGAGCCTGAAATTATCCGTGAAGGAAAAGGTGATATTGATATCATTCTATAAAACTGATTAGCGCATATTTATGAAGAAATTTAAAATCATTGGAATTATAGTAGTAATTGCAATTGTTGTGGTAGGAATCTTTATCTATCCAAAAGCTTCCATGTATTTCTATGGAAAAAAGACAGCTTCTAATACCGAAAAAATAGCATTCTACGTGCCAACAGGTGCTACTTTTGAAGAAGTTTTGAACGAATTGAAAGCAAAAGAAATCATTGAAAATATCGAAAAATTTCAAGAATATGCCACGCTTCGAAATCTAAAAGAAAGTACATTAGAAGCTGGAAAATATGTGTTTCCTAAAAATGTTCCATACAGTAAAGTCGTGGAAGATTTGCGTCAAGGAAATGGTGAAAAAGAAGCGCAAGTCACGTTTAACAATGCACGAACGAAACAAGAACTTGCAGAAAAAATTGCGCTAACGGTAGAAGTAACTGCGGAAGACATCCTAAATTTGATTTTGGACGAAAATTTTACAAGCAAATATGGTTTTACACCAACCACCATCAACACGATGTTTATTCCAAATACGTACAATGTGTATTGGGATATTTCCGCAGAAGATTTAATTGCGAAACTTGCCAAAGAATACAAACGTTTTTGGACACCTGAGCGAAAAGCGAAAGCCAAAGCGCTCAATTTATCACAGACAGAAGTTTCTACGCTGGCTTCCATTGTAGTGTGCGAAACGATTATGATGGACGAAGCTCCTAAAATTGCGGGTGTGTATGTAAACCGTTTGCGACGTGGAATTCCACTAGATGCCGATCCGACGTTGGTTTGGATTTTGGGCGATTTTACCATCAAAAGAGTCTTAAACAAATACAAAGAATTCGATTCGCCTTACAACACATACATGTACAAAGGCTTGCCGCCAGGACCAATTTACATTCCGTCTGTGCAATACATTGACGCTGTGTTGAATTATGAAAAGCACGATTATATCTTTTTCTGTGCGAAAGAAGACTTTTCAGGCTATTCCAATTTTGCCAAAACAAATCGTCAACATGAAATCAATGCGCGTAAATATCACAAAGCGCTGAATGAACGTAAAATCTATCGTTAATGGCAAACTACAACAGAAGAGACTTTGCAAAATTGGTCGTTTTAGGTGGAATTGGGTATACGGTTTTCGCGTGTGCAGAGGATGCTAAAAAAGAAAAACCAACTACTACAAAAACGACTAAAGAAGCAGCGCCTACCATGCCTGAATTGCTGCCAGAAAACATAAAACTCTATCAAAAAGCAGATGCTGAATATCAAGAATTAACGGTTCGCTTTAACAAACGATTGCAACAATCGCCCACATATATTGCACACTGTTTTACCACAAAAGGCGTGTCTGATGCAGTAAAATTCGCCAATTATAAAGATTTAAAAGTCGTTGTAAAAAGTGGCGGACATAGCTTTGAAGGTTTCTCGAGTAGCGACGATGGTTTGGTCGTAGATGTTTCTGCGATGAAAAAAATGGATTGGACGCCCGATCACAGTCTCACTGTAGAAACAGGTTGTATCTTAAAAGAATTGTACGATGAAATGTTACCAAAACAACGCATTTTGCCATCAGGTTCCTGTGCTACGGTTGGTATTGCAGGCTTAACGCTTGGTGGCGGCTATGGTTTTTTTAGTCGCAAATATGGTTTGACTTGCGATAGTTTGCAAGCAATTACCATTGTAGATGGACAAGGAAACATTCTTCACGAAAGTGGTACTTCTGCAATATTGAAAGCTTGTAAAGGCGGCGGAAATGGAAACTTCGGAATTGTTACAAAAATGCGATTTAGAACCTATCAAGCACCCAAATTCTTTCAGGCATTTCGTTGTAAATCGTATAAACTAGACACCCAAAGAGCCAAAGAATTACTGCAAACTTGGTTTCGCTATACCAAAAATCTTCCCAATACCGCATTTGCAGCTTTTGTGTTGAACGGGAAAACTTTGACGATTCTCATTACGAATTATTCTGATGACGATAAAGGTGTGCTAGAAATGTACAATGCGCTCAAAGAAATCTCGGATAAAGCCACGATTGGAAGCAAACGCCCGTTGGCAAAGGCATTGAAAACTTTTTACGGTGTGCAGCATCCTATTTATTTTAAAAACGCTTGCGCGGGATTGTACAAAGATTTTTCAGAAATAGAAGGTTGTATAGACTATGTCATTTCCAAAGTCATTTCGTCTCGCGGATTGATTTATCAAGTGAATACGCTTGGCGGGAATATTGACTTGGAAGCTTCCGAAAAACGTTCGGTATTTCCACATAGAAGCTATCCGTATTTGTCAGAATTGCAGTCTTATTGGGACAAACCATCGCAAGAAGCTAGTAGATTAGCGGCGTTTCAAGAAGTACAAGATCGTTTCTACAAACACGGAATTCGCGCACATTATCGTAACTATCCAGATATTAATTTTAAAGATTTTGAAACGGCTTACTACGGAAAGTATCTTCCAGAACTGAAAAAAATTAAACAACAACTCGATCCTGACAATCGCATTCAGCACCCGCAAAGTATTTCTGTTTAGATGCGTTCGTGCTTTTAGAATCTAGATCGCTTTGCTACTAGATGTTAGATCGCTCCGCTGTTAGACACGGCTTTGCCTGTTAGATTCTTTCATACAATGTTTGTGTTTTCTTTGAAACTTCATTTTCAAATTGAAGAATTTTCAAATTGACACATTGGGTTAGACCGCTATCGCTATTAGATATTAGATCGCTCGCTGTTAGATGTTAGACTCGGCTTCGCCTTTTAGCATTTCAGTTAGAATTTTCAATGTTTCTTAGCACTTGACTAATACCTAATTCCCAAAACCTACTACTTAGTTCTAGCGAGATTTGTAATTTCGCGTAAAATTTGAAACTTTAGTGGTTCAAACAGGATTTTAACGTCAGTTCGATATTACTTTTTCCAAACACCTAATTTCCCCATCAAAAAAGGGGTTTTAACTCTTTTGTAAGTATTTGATTAAAAGTAGTTTAGTGCAATTGCTAACTATTTAAAACACTTTAATCATGGCTATTTTCAAAAAAATACAGCAAAAGATGGATGAAGCTACTTCTATTTTAGAAATAGTTGGCATCGTTTTTAAGCGATTCAGTATTTTCTTTTCTGCAATTGAACAATTTCTTAAACCTATTCGTTTTTTGATAAAACTGTTGCGTAGAATTCTTACGAGACGAATTATTTCTATTATTAGAAGTATAAAGGCTGTCTTAGGAAGAGTAGCAAGATTTGCTGGACCTTTAAAGTTTGCGATCACTGTTTTAGAAAACATCTTGGGTATATTTCGGAAAGTCCTAAAACCATTTGAAAATGCGCTCAAAAAGCTAAGTGCAATATTAAAAACGTTCAATCAACAACTTCGTCTTGCGAAACAAAGTGATGAATACCAGTTTTTAGCAAATAATCTTGGTAGGATTTTAGCGAAAATCAAAGAGATTAATGAATTGGTTACACTTCTTGAAAAGCAACAAGAATGGATAGAAAAAGTATTTCCAGCGGCATTTTTAAATAAAATTAAAGCATTTACTGAAGCTCTTTCAGCTCCGATGAAAGCTATAAAAGCAACTTCAAAAAAAATATTAAAAGCCATAGAAAAATTCTTGTTGAAAATATCAGGTTACGCACCGATTGTAGCAACCTTAACAAAAAATACAGAAATATTAGAAAAATGGTTACAAGAAGTTGCGAAGTTGTCTAGCACACTTCTTTGGATTGTTAGACAAATAGAAATTGTCATTAGAAGAATTCCTTTCTTAGGATATATTTTAGATGTACTAAGTTATATAAGCGGCATTATTGATGCTATTATTGATGCTAGTGGAATTCGTGATTTATTAGAATATATCGTTAATAATAATGCAATTATTACTGCTGTAATTCAATCAATAAATAAACTTATTGACGCCATTGATGATTTAATACAAGATTTTAAAGCAATATTAAACGACTTCATCAGTATTTCTAATGATCTTTTTAATTTGTATGATATTTTAAAAAATTTACATGGCTTACTTAAATTAATCGCGGCTTATAAATGGTTTTTAGAATTCCACTTTCCAAATATTTTAGAAAAAATGCGTGAAGCTTTGAAAAAGTTGAACGATCCTGATTTTTTACCATTGACTTCATCTGACTCAAGTTCACTAACATTTATTGTGGAATCTGTTACCATTGGCGGACAAGGAATTGGAAACGATTGGGTGTTAAATTTTACAATAGGAGATGAAACGTCTGCGTTATGCGTCAATAATGAAGACAACAACACTATTGATGCACAACACCTCATACACCAAGAAACGGTTTTCAATGCACAACAAACATTTCAAAAAAGCATTCACATAAGTGCCACAGAATTGGATCCTGTCTACAATGATTATGGAGGAATGGAAACTGCCGAAATCATTCAAATACATACAACACAGCAAGAACAACATTTTACTTTTTCTTTTGAAGTAAATGCTTCTGGTGGCGATCGCGGAGCAAAAGCTACGATAACTGTGAACCTTACAACAGTATTTACCGAAAACGAAAATATAGTATTGCCATTAAGTAGCGTTGGTGCTAAAAATAGTGGAATTAATCATTTAGAACATGCAATTTACGAGTTGAGAACTAAAATGGGAACGATGCCATTTGCGCCAGGATTATATGCAAATATGAACGCGTTAGATGAGTTTTTGAATACTTCTGAATTATTAATAAATAAATTAAAAGTATTGGTGGTAGAATCACCAAATGACAACGAACAGAAAGAAAAGTTGATTGCTGAATTTTACAACTTAATAACGTCAAGTCAGAAACAAATTATACCAGAACGCGCAGATCAGTTTGAAGCATCGTATTATATGGATTTGCAAAATGCGCTTGAAGTAGTGGAGAAGCCAATAGCGGAAACAATGGATGGCTTTCAAGAAGAAGAAGATGACTTTTGCCTATGTGATGAGTTGGAAATAAGTGATTTTTTAGAATCAGAAATATTTGACCTTCCCGAAGAAGCCCAAAACTTTAATATAGATGCTTTTTTAAATTCTATAGATTTTGGAACATCAAATGAAGATGTTGATTCATAAAACAATTTTAAAACAAAAAAAGCGTCCAAGAAACTTCTTGAACGCTTTTTGTTTTAGTTGCCTAAAACTACATATTGATTACTTTCCTTCTGCAGAAAGATTTTTCATTTCTTTTTCAATCATATCGTAAAATTGATCAATTTTAGGTAACACGACAATTCGAGTTCGTCTGTTTTTAGCTCGGTTTGTTGGTGTGTCATTTTCTACCAACGGAACATAAAAACTTCTACCTGCAGCAATTAATTTGCCTGGATCAACACCCAATTCTTGCAACACACGAATGATAGCTGTAGAACGTTTCACACTTAAATCCCAGTTATCCAGTAAAATATCGCCTTTTTTGTATGGAACATTGTCTGTGTGACCTTCAACCATACATTCAAAATCTGGTTTGCTCTTTACCACTTTCGCTACTTTCGCCAATACCTCTTTCGCTCTTGATGTTACGTTGTAGCTTCCGCTCTTAAACAATAACTTATCTGCAATAGAAATAAAAACAACTCCTTTTTCAACATTAATTTCAATATCCGGATCGTCAATTCCAACGGCTTTCTTCAAGCTAGAAACAATTGCTAAGGTTACACTGTCTTTTTTGTTCAAGGCGTCTTGCAAACGTGTAATTTTTAAATCTTTCTCTTTCATACTTTCTAACGACTTTTCAAGGTTTTCAGCACCTTTGGTCGTTAAAACAGTCATATCTTTTGTGTTTTCAATCAATCCTTGGTTTGCTTCCTTTAAGTCGCTGTTTGCTCTTCTCAAATCAGCAACTTGTCCTTCCATCGCTTCTGCTTTTGCAGTTGCAGACGCTTTTTCTTCCAAACAAGCATTCAGCTTCACTGTAGCTGAGTTTAATAAATCTTTGGTTTCTTTGTAATTGGCTTCTAAATCAACGAAATCTTTTTTAGAAACACACGAGGTTAATACAATGGAAGCGGTGGCTGCCAATAAAAGAATCTTCTTCATAAGTCTGTGTTTTTATATAATTAAAACGGTTATTCAAAATTTTACCCAAAAGTATTAAAAATGCGAGGCATTATAAAAGTATTAACAAAGTTTTAATGGTATCTGCAACGCTTTTTTTAACATTCTTAAAAGAACTGACTTTTATTGAAAATATTGTACTGAATGTACTTTTTGAGTGTAAATTTTCTATAAACTTGTTATTGAGGAAGCTATAAAAATATACTAGCTGTAGACACAATCAAAATTTGTTTTTTTATCTAAATCATTTCCTCAAATTAGGTAATTTGAGTTAAACATTTTCCTTTTTTTCCAAAATACAACTAACTTTAAGAAATTAACTAATCTAAAATATCATGAAAAAAAGAAACTTAAAAAGTTTAGACCTAAACAAAAAATCCATTTCAAAACTACAAGACAACGCTGTAAAAGGTGGAACTTGGGTGACTATTTGTGATTGTGTCGTATCGGTTGGACCACTTTTATGTGGAGCAACAAGTGTATTTCAAAAATGTGCTGCGGCATGTCCGACATTGCCAGAATAAAATGATGAGAAGCTGTCTAAAGAGAAGGTGTCACAATTAAAAAGTGAAACATATTACTTTTTAGGCAGTTTTATTGAAAAATTACAAAACCTTTTTCAGTTTCCATTTGTTAGGTGCAAGCATGACCAATTTACTCCTGTTCAAACGGTACTTTAAGCGAAATTCTACACGATCCAATGCTATCCAATCTGCATTTGCAAGCGAAGTATCTGTAGAACCTATCCTTTTAGAATTTAAGATGAGCGTATCATTTTGATTCTCCCAAATACCTTCGGAATATTCAATAGTATTCTTTTTTTTAATTTTCAATCTAAAGACTCTTTCATCTGTGAGAGTCAATTCAATTTTGGAACGATGTTCACCTTTTCCTTTAAATGTTCCAAAATAACGACGTGTTGTGTAATCGGGACGTTTGATTTGCAATAATTGATACATTTTTGTGTTGAAAATTTCAATAAAATCTTCATCATAATGCCCATCGGTACATCCATGACAGAAATTCAAGTAGGTGATTTTTATAGTGTTTAAATGAATTGTTTCCATTGAATTTTCTCCACTACAACCTTTATAGCCACCAGATTGCCCCATCAAAATATACTTTCCTTCTGCATGCAATGCAATCGCCAATTTTTCAACTTTTTCATCCATCCATGCAATTTCTTTCGGAGTAAATTTTGCAAAATGCTTCAAACGATAATGAAGCCTTGTAGTTATGATTGTATTGAAAGCTACTTCCGAAATACGAATTTCAGGATTGTAAATAGTGTCTTTTTCAAGACTTTTGGGAATATAATTGAGAAGTTTGTTGTAACGATCTAATGTTTTTTCAGAATTATCTTGTGCTTTAAGTGACGAACTCAAACACAGCAAAATGATACAAATTGTTTTTATGAATAAATACATTTTATAAGTCAGAATAGTGCTTTTTTCCTTTCATGAAATAGGAATACACAATAGATTTCTGACCAAAATACTGATTTTGTTGCTGCGTTCCACGTTTTTTAACCATTTTTGGGAAACGTGCATAAAAGTGAAAATGTGCTTTGATGATGGAAGCAAAGTGTTTAAATTTCAACTGAAACAAAAACTGAATCGCCGCAATTCCATCCAATACCAAGCGTGAAAATATGATGGAAACTATTTTCCCTTTCGGGAGATTCTTCGCCAACATGCACAGCGAGTTTCTAAAGTTCAAGTAGGTTTTTTGTGGATTTGTACTTTCTAAGGTTGCACCACCAACATGATATACCACACTTTCGGAAATATATTTCGTTTTATAACCCAAATTGAACGCACGCCAACACAAATCAATTTCCTCTTGATGCGCAAAAAAGGCTGAATCAAAACCTTTTAGTTCTTCAAATACATTTTTCCGAATAAACAAACATGCGCCCGAAGCCCAGAAAATTTCCTTATTGTCGTTGTATTGTCCCGTATCTTCTTCTAAAGTATGAAACATACGTCCGCGGCAATATGGATAGCCGTATTTGTCAATAAATCCGCCAGCGGCACCAGCATATTCAAAATGTGTTTTTTGTTTAAAATCTAGAATTTTTGGCTGAATGATCGCCGTTTCTGGGTTTGATTCAAATTCCGATCGAATAGGAGCGAGCCAGTTTTCAGTAACTTCAATATCAGAATTTAACAAACAGAAAATATCTGCTGACACTTGCGGAAGTGCGTCATTATAGCCTTTGGCATACCCGCCATTTTCTGCATTGCGTATGATGTTGACAGTGGGAAAATTAGCTTCAACATAGCCTATGGAATCATCTGCGGAAGCGTTATCCGCCACATACACCGTTGCATCTTTAGAAAATGCGACGACTTTGGGTAAAAACTGCGCCAACAGTTCTTTTCCATTCCAGTTGAGTATGACGACGGCGATGTTCATGTTTTTGAATGCTAAATTTTAAATGCTGAATGTTAAATTATACATGTTGAATTAGTAATTATTATTTAAAAATTAATATTTCCAAGTACTTCTCGATACAAATTTGTTACACAAATTCACTCGAAGTGACGTTTTTTAAATTATGAATTATACATGTTGAATTTTGAATTGAAAATACATTTTACCAAAACCTCACAACTGATACTCTGGAATTTCTCGTAAAAAATGATACTGTTGCGCTTCGTAATCCATGGTGCAATAATAATGATGCATTCCGTTGGTGACCATTAAATATTCCGCATTTAAAATTAGGTTGTAGCGCGCAATTTGATCAAAAGTTTCCTGATTGATCGTGATGGCGCTTCGTTTACATTCAACCACTAAAAAAATACTTCCATCCGAATTGAAAATTACAATGTCGTATCGCTTTTTTAAATCGTTGAATGTGAGTTCTTTCTCAACATTTATCAAGCTGATCGGATACTTTTTTTCTTGCATCAAAAATTGCACGGTATGTTGTCGTACCCATTCTTCGGGAGTCAACACCACAAACTTTTTCCGAATCGCATCAAAAATATAGATTTTATTTTCCCTATTTTTGAAGCGGAACGAATATTTTGGAAAATTCAAGAGTTCCATAAGCACAAAACTAACGATTCGTGCATCGAAAAGCAATACAATTTCACATTTGTAGCAATAATGGAAGAAGCGAAACAGATTGTCGTCGATATACAGAAAGGAAACATTAAACCTATTTATTTTTTAATGGGTGAAGAAGCCTATTATATTGATAAGATTGCCGAATATATTGAAGATAATGTATTGTCGGAAGCCGATAAAGGCTTTAACCAAATGGTGTTGTACGGACGCGATGTTTCGGTGGATGATATTGTGGCAAATGCCAAACGTTATCCAATGATGGCAGAACGACAAGTGGTCATTGTGAAAGAAGCACAAGATTTGTCGCGCACGATTGATAAGTTGGAAGCGTATTTTTTGAATCCACAACCGTCAACCGTTTTGGTGATTTGCTACAAATACAAAAAGCTGGCGAAAAATAAAAAAGTATACAAAGCTGCAGCGAAAAACGGAATCGTCTACGAAAGCAAGAAATTGTACGAAAATCAAGTTGCCGATTGGATTCGTAGAGTGTTGGCAGGAAAAAAGTATCAAATTACGCCAAAAGCTGCGCAAATGTTGGTGGAGTTTTTAGGAACGAATTTGAGCAAGATTGATAACGAACTGGAAAAGTTAAAATTGATTTTACCTGTTGGAAGCGAAATTACACCTGTAATCGTAGAAGAAAACATCGGAATCAGCAAAGATTACAACAATTTTGAGTTGCGAAAAGCGATTGGCGATCGTGATGTTACGAAAGCCTTCCGAATTATCACGTATTTTGCTGAAAACCCGAAGGACAATCCCACAGTAGTTACAGTTTCGTTGTTGTTTAATTTCTTCTCACAATTATTGCAATATCATGGGTTGCGCGATCAAAACCCGCGAAATGTAGCTTCTGCCTTGCGCATCAATCCGTATTTTGTGAAAGAATACCAAGCTGCTGCTAGAAACTATCCAATGAAAAGAGTGAGCGGTATTATAACTACCTTACGCGAAATGGACGTAAAAAGTAAAGGTGTTGGCGCGAGTAATTTATCCAATGGCGATTTGTTGAAAGAGTTGTTGGTTCGGATTATGAATTAGACTCGTTCCTGCGTAGGCAGGAATCTCTTGGACGCGCGCTATGCGCTTTTAGATAGTTAGATCGCTCCGCTTTTAGACTTGCGCTTTGCGCTCTTAGACTGATTCGTTTATTTGTTTATTCGAAAATGCTTTTACATCCAAAATTCTGAATTCACTTCTCTTTTTCGTATTTAATTAAAATTTTCAATAGTTTTTAGAAATCGACTAGTACCCAAAACCTATATATCATACTTTTAGACTTGCTATAGATTTGTAGACCATATTTTAAGTCACTGAGAAGAGTAGCGACGTGGCAATCTGTTTTATTGTGGTACGGAATCGTTGTTTGAAGTAACAGATTGTTTCACTCCGTTCGCAAAGACGAATTAAATAAGGAACAAAGCGACATAAAAGTGAACAAAAGCGAACGTCATTAGCAAATTTTCAAACTAGTACATCGCACAGACTCAGCCTGTCGAAGTCAAGCAGCCGTAATATCCACTTGAAAATTCTTTCGCATAAATTCTCCAATCATTTGTCGGGCTAAGCCTAAATATTCTTCGGTAGGATCTAAAAAGCTGTGCAAATCTTCAATTTCCCAATCCAATTCTTCTTGACATGCTGCAATTTTCTGTTCGTCATTTTCTTCTAAAGAATCAAGTAAATCTTTATAACGTCGCTCTACACGCGTCATTTGTTTTAAAATCCGAACTGCCTTTTTTGCGCGCGAATGTACCAAAGGTGTTCGTTGCAAGCCAAAAACATTGATGGAAGATAACGCACGTTGTTTTAAAAATTCTTTTCGTTTTTTAGGTTGAATCACGCCAGATTCGATATCGTATTTAAAATAATCTTCCGGATTTTCCTTGCAAGGATTTAATAGCAAACGTACTTTTTCCTCTTTCTCCAAATCGTCCTCATGCGAGCGGATACGTTTCGTTTCATCAAACAAAGGAAATTGATTCATTTTTCCCATGCTTTTCGCTTCTTCAACAGTTGCAGTTGTCTGTTTTGACTTTTGATTGCAATTTCTGCACGATAACAATAAGTTATCCCAATCGGCCGCCAACCAATAATAACCAGGTTTGGAATTGCCCGTATTTTTCAATTCTTCAATTTCTCCTTTGGGACGAAAATGCTCAATATCGCCCACGTAGGTTTTTAAAAAAGTGCTTTCACAATAGGCGCACTTTTCTTTGCTCATGTCAATCAATGCTTGCTTTACAGAAGCATCACTGTACACTTTAAATTTAAAGGCTTTTTTTGCATTCGTAGGATCTGCATAATGCGCAATGGCAGCTTCCAATTCTTTTTTTAGCTTGGGACTTCCATTTTGTAAGACTTCTGGAATTTCAACGGAGTTTCTTTCAATAAAAATCATACCTACTGCTTTTGATCTAATTTTTTCCAAAGATTTTTGACTCTGTCAATGGCTTCTTGCTTGATATCTTTTACATCCATTCGTAAGTTTTGATTGCGCATGTTTTTAGCAAGCAATTCGTCCACCACTTGATAGATGATTTCTTCGCGGATATCGTTTCCGAAACGCATGTATTTAATGCTTTTTACTTCTTCTTGGAGTTCTTCTAATTTGGTTTGTTCTTCTTCTGATCTGTCTGCTTTGTCAATGGCAAGTAAGGTGTAATATTTGTTGAAAAGTGCTTCGGTTTTAATATCCATTGTACTGTTCAGTCCAAAATATTCAGAAGTTAATAGTTGATCGATCCGTAAACTACTCGGATCGGGTAAATCGCTAATAGCAATGATAACATTTTCTTCATTACGTTTTAAAACGACGACTTCATTTTCTTTTAATCCACGTAAACACAAGGGTTCATGCGTAGTGATTAAGAATTGAATTTTCGGAAAGGTATTGCGCAAACGTTCTACAATTTCCATTTTCCATCGCGGATGTAAGTGTGTGCCAATTTCATCAATCAGTACAATACCTTCTGCCAATTCGTAGACGACATTTTCCTGCGAAAGCGTATAAATCATATCAATTGCCACAGCAAATATAGATTTGTAACCATCACTTAAATGATCAATATTAATTTGATCGCCCGAATGATGATATTTGATGTAAATTTCTCCTTTTGTTGGACTTCTTCTGATCGCGTCTAAATCATCTAACAGTAACAGATTTTTCAACGTAATCGACACTTGATTGAATGTTTTTCGATTGCTGTTTAAAAACCATTCTTTTGCATTTGACAGTGAAACAGACGAATCAAACAGGTTTTTCACCTTTAAATAACTTGGATGATTTTTTTCGGGTTGCAAATTGCCAATTGGCAACAACCGCGTAGAACCATAACCAATTATAAACGCTGGCGGTTGTTGCATACTTGCCACCAATTCGTTTGTTTTTCTACTGAATGTCACGCTGTATTCTTCTTCATTGCCTTTTCCATATACTTTAATGTGACCGCTTTGTTTTCCGTATTTTAATACATCATCCACTGTAATTCCTAGTGTATCTAGATATTCTTGTCCCATCAATGCAATGGCAATGGCTTTGAGTACCGAACTTTTTCCCACACCATTTTCCCCTAAAAATACCAGCCACGGTTCAATACTGGTATTGTCTGCATAACTCGGTAGCTGTAAAGTCAAATCGGAAAAGCACTTGAAATTTTTCAACACAATTTTATCGAGATATACATTTTTGAGAATGCTCGCATAATATTGACTATCCTTTTTTTTAAAAATTGCTTTTTTCGTTTTGGGCGCTTTCGTTTTATCTCTTGTATATCCTTTTTCGGTTTCTTCTAGCGGAAAGGATATGGATTCAAAAACATCTCCACCGCGATTTTGTTCTGTCGGTGCTGGTTTTGGCGGAACATTTCCTTGCTGTTGTTGTTGTTGTTGTTGTTGTTGTTGTTGTTGTTGTTGTTGTTGTTGTTGTTGTTGTTCAGGTATTTGATTGAAAAAAGATTCTTTACTGGTAATTAAATTGGAAACTATATTTTGAAGTTTAGTGTAACCTTCTAAATACCTAGATATGAGTCTTTCTCTGAATGCAAGATGATTTTTTTTAGAATTTCCTAATAGAATTTCATTCCATTCATTGGCGATTTTTTCTATATCGTGGGACAGGTTTTTTGAATCAATTGATTGTGCCTTGTTTTCCGTATTAAGTAAAATCTTCACTTCTTGATCAATCGTATCTGCAATACCTTGTCGCTCATACATTAAGTCTTTACGATTCAATCCCAGAATTTTAATAGTGGCTTTCGCTCGCTGGATATTGTCTTCTATTTGAGCAGAAAATTCATCACTAATCATTAAAAAATTTGGATACGATTCTACTTTTTTGGGTATGATCTCATATTTTTCCAAATCAAAATCAAAAAACTGACTTGGATCTTCCGTACACGGATCAATTAGAAAGGCATTTTCTTTCTTTGAAATTTCTGAATGTGCTGTTTTGATTGCCGCGCGCTTTCCATTGACAGGAAATATATTCGATTTAAATCGTTGGCAACTGTGACAGACCAAATATAAATTTTCCCATTCATAGGTAAGCCACCAATAATGATCTTCTGAAACTTCTTTGCTGTCAAAACCTTGTGCATAATTCATCGGGCGAAAGCGGTGTAGATAGCTTTCAAAACCAGGTTTTCCTCTTCGTAAATGTGATTCACAAAGTGCACATTTTTCATCAAAAACTTCCGCAAGTGCTTCGGAGACTTCTCCCGCAATATAACCTTCTGTAAAGGTACGTTGTGCACGAGAGTTTTTGTGCAAGCCATAAAAATCATTGATTTCTTGTAGCAAGCGTTCGTATTCTTTAGAAAAAAAGAATTTGGGTTTTGCTATTTTATGTTTGGGTTTTACTATTTTATGTCTGTCTATTTTAATCACGATGCGTCTGTTTTTGAAGTTTTGCCACTTTTCTAAGATAAAGTACGTGATTATTTCACAAATAGTAAAGAAAAGACAGGAAATACAGTGTTTTTCCCCTATGATAATTTGAAAGCTATTGATACATTAGAGTTATTATTTCATTGTAAAAAAATATTGATATGAAGTCTACAAAAAATAAAGATATTTCTACCAGCAATACATCTTCAAGACATCTTATTAGCAAAGGACATACAGGAGGTATTTTTTCTCAACAAGAGAAAACAAGTACGCCTTTTGTAAAGCCGCGAAATTCATCTAACAGCTATCATTCGAATCATACAAACAAATTAGCGGCAGGATTGCCAACAGGTCAAGAAGAATATGTAGGAGGAAGGACGATTGGGGAATTTATAGGTGATGTAGCTCGACCAGTTGGAACGGCTCTTGGTAATGTGGTAGGTTCTATTGCAGGCGCACTGACAGGAATTACGATATCATCAAATGCCGTTTCGGGGCCAACGTGGTCCAATCACGGTGCTTTTGATTGGCAAGTAGGTTTTAGCACTACGGGAAGAAATGGTTGGTTGGTTCAAAAAATTAAAAATACATACAGAGCACAGAATGCTGCGGGTGCTGCCTTAGGAGGTGCGACACCAACACCTGAATATTGGGAAGCTTGGGCAGTAGATGGTACAGGAAATGTAACTCCAAATTTAGGTGCTGTCAACGATATATGGAGAAGACCGAATAAAGGCGCAGGTTCACAAGGACATTGGTCCATGACAGGAAAAGTATATTTTACCACAACCGATCCTGCAACTCAAGGATTAACACCTGGTGGAGTTCCAGATGCAGGAATTTTATTGTCAAGTACCACGGCGCCAGGAGGTTTGGGTGTTGCACGTTTGCACAGATACGCACAAGGAACTTGGGAAACCACAGGAACAACACCTACACACACAGGTTCTGCCAGATAATTTTTAACTAATTTATACTATGAAATACACTGTAGAAGCTTTATTGTTAGCAGATAATATATATCAAGATGTAAGTTCTAGAAAATTTATTTTGTCTGGATTGTTTCATCAAATTAATGTGCCTACGCTTCCGTTTATGCTTACAAGCTCCTTTGGGATTTTTGTATCTATTTCTGGTTTTGAAGGTGAAATTCAATTAAAATTAACTATTATTGATAAGAAGTCCAAAACTCCAAAAACTGCTACAAGTTCATTTGAAATGAAGAGTGTTGATAAAAACATTCCTGTATCTTTTGGGCTAGAAGTGCCTCCTTTTGAAATTCAAAATGTAGGTTTGTATGGTATTGATTTAGAAATAAATGAAGAGTTAGTGCATTCAGCGCCTTTATTGATTAACAAAATTGAAATGATTCATGAGTAAAGTTGTTGCTGCCATACTTTTAAGTATATTGACTATGTTGATGTTTTGTAGCTGTACTATTTCTAAAAAAAAGCCTTCAATTTTAAATACAAATGAAATAAATACGACAATTATGGATAGTTTGCAGAATGATCTTGAAGCAATTAGTACGATGACGCCACAAGATTTTAATCCCATGTTTTTTACAGCGGTTGCAGATAGACTTGCTTCGCTTGGAAAGGACGATGCACTTATTGCTGTAGAAGAATTTGTACATCATTCCACGGTACATACAGATCATTTTGGATTGTTTCTTCTTTTAAGAATGCTGTTTGAGGTGCCCACTACGCATAAGCATCCAGAAATTAGGATAGGGAAGTTCGATTATGACATGCCTAACGCGGAAGATGAAGCCAATTTGTTTCCAATAGTATATTCAAACAAAATCCCGTTTTTACTAGTAACTGGTTATTTTACAGGAGGTTTTCCGCAACCCATAAACGATCATACACGCTTTTACAGAGATTTTGGAATTTTAAAAGATACAGCACATCACGTTCCAATAGAAAAATCAGAAGATATCCTGTTTCATGAATTTAGTCTAGTATGGAGTAAAATGTACCATAGTGATACAATTCCAGATGCGTTAGCAATTGCTATCAAAGAACAAATTAGAAAGGCGTTAACGTACCAAAAATCAGCTCGTAATTGATAGTTAAAACTTCGCTTTTTATGAATTGATTTCTTTAATTCCTTTCGCCAATTGTGTAGCTGCATCATGGTTGTAACGAAACCACAATTCAGGTTCTATCAATTCTAATTCTGAGATGGCGAGTTTATTTTTGTTGTCCCAAATCATATCTACGCGTGCATATATAGGCAATTCAATACAGGCTTGCACGGCTTTTTCTGCAAATTCAATTTCTTCTTTGGAGGCTTGATATTCGTGAACGCTTCCCCCGAAATCATCTTGTACTCTGAAATCGCCTTTTTTGGCTTTTTTTAAGATCGAATGTGTATATTTTCCGTTGATTACTATTAAAGATATTTCACCTTTGGTTACAATTTGATGCATAAACGGTTGCAACATCATCGCTTCTTTCATGATCAGTTCTTTGTATATGTTTTCATGCTCGCCAATATTTGTTAGATTCAACTTATATGTATGTCGCGCTGCGCCTGAAACACAAGGTTTTACGACGGTTTCTGTCCAAGAAAGTTCTTTGTGAATCTCTGCTAACGAACGTGTATCGCCTTTTTCCATAAAGTAGGTTGGCACAATTGCCACATCTTTTTTGGCTAAATCTTGCAGATAGTGTTTGTCAATATTCCAATAAATCATCTTAGCAGAATTCAACAATGTTGTTTCTCGACTTACCTTTTCCAACCAAATTGAAAACTCGTCAAAGCGATCAAAATAATCCCAAGTCGTTCTAAAAAGCGCGTATTTTGTCAAGTTCCAATCAAAAGTAGCATCATCCCAAGCAAGTCTTTTTACAATAAAACCTGCTGCTTCCAACGCATCTTGCACTAGTTGATCTTCCAATAAGATATTATCAATATATGCATCGCGTTCTATTGGGTTTGTATAGCGATTGTCTGTAAGAATGACAATATCAATGGGTTTCATAGTGAGAGTTTAAGCTTCACAAATATAAAAAAGACAGCCTTTTCAGACAGCCTCGTTACCAAAATATATGTAGTTATTTTTAAAATAGTTTTACCGTCGTATCTTCATCTTCTTTTTTGATGGTAATTAATAGTTTTCGGAATCCTAATCGGTTGACTTTGTATATTTTAGTGCCAACCGTCCAATTTTCTTTTCGGGTTGTATTTGGCATCATTGGGAAACCATAGCCAAACTTAGAACCATCTTTTTTTGGACCAACTACAAAGAAGTTATTTCTTTTCGAATTATTGTTTTTTATTTTGAAATGAATCCACTCTGCATCCGGATTTTTAATACGATCTGAAGTTTCCACACTTACAATACGGCCTTCTTTTCGTGTTTTCTTTTTCAGTTTTTTAGGAGAATTTACATAGATCAATTTTCCGCTATTTTTTACCTCTGCATCTAGCGTGTTGATTACATTTACTTTTGCATTTCCCCAACTCCAAATGTTGACAAAGGCATTTTCTGCTACCAATTTTGAAGCGTCTACTTTTGCGAGTTCGACACCTAAACGGAATTCTTTGGTTTTTCCTTCTATACTAATCGTTCCAATTGGTGCAGTGAGTTGTAAATAATCGTTGTTTACATTGATGATTTTCGTGACATCGTGTGTGCCTGTTACTACATGTCGTAAATTTGGCGCACCAATCATAATGGTAGCTTGCGATGGTGAAATCCATTCTTTTTGATCTAAATACAGTGTGTTATCAACGACTTCTTTTCCAATCAAATCCATGACATTTTCATCCGTAGTTATTGTCATTCCTTCTTCCGCAGAAGGATCAATCGTAACTTTCGCGTAAAAATTGATCTTAATCTTCTGAATATTCTCAAGCGGAAATGTACGCGTGATGATTTTTTTATTTCCTTTGACTTGTGCCGCAGCGAAGTTTCCTATTAAAATTAGTACGATTAGTATCTTTTTCATTTTTTTAGATTTTTATGATTTGTTTTTTATTGAGCAGTTACAGTACTTTCAGCAATGTTAAAAGTAGCTATGTACGTAAGTGTTTGTGGTTGGTATTTAAATTTTAAGGTTCTATTTGGCTGGTTTTTCATTTCATATTGATCATTTTGATTGACAAACTTGAATTGAATCCCATTTGCGGCTGTTTTTTCGCTTAGCGTCACTTCGTAAATTCCATCATTATTATCGTCTGTCATCGGAATTAGTTGTTTCCATGAAGGATTTGTAAAATTTCCTTTAATTCCCACATTTTTTGGATTTTCAACACCATTCATACGTACTTTAAAAGTGATGGTTTTTAAGTGTGTTTCTTGCACACAACTTGTGATGCTGATTAATAATAGGAGCGTTAATATGCTAAATAGATGTTTCATTTTGATTGTTTTTTATGATTTGATGTATGAATAGCGATTGCGAATAAATTTTCCAGGTGCGTCTTTAAATTCCACTTCTTTTTTCATGGTAAGTGTTGTGTCATTAAAGAAATACGTAATGTAAATAGTTGCGTCTCTGTTATCATCTAAACCTTCATACATGGTTTCGATTTCTAGGCTTCCATTTGCCAATCGGTTGACTTTCGTGACTTTTTGCTTTCCTATATACGTTCCATCTTTTTTAACTTTTAGCGTGCTTTTGTTGTTTTCGCTTTCTTCAGTTGTATATTTTGTAGTGAAGATGATTTTGTACCGTTTTATTTCGATTTGAAGCATTGTTGGCAAGGTTACTTCCTTATTGTCGCTGTAGTTGACGTACATTAATTCGCCTTTCCAATTGGTGTTGTTCAAACTTTCAAAGTCTGACATGTTTACTTTTTCTTGTGCTTGCGCGAAGATGGACATAGCGATGGTGATACAAAGTGTGAGTAAAGTTTTCATATTTTTTGATTAAAGATTAAATAATTGATGAATGTTTATGCGTTTATTTTTTTGCTAATGAGATAATCAATTCCGAAGCGTCCTGAACCGAAATAGAGATTGTAAATTGCGATCCATAGGAATCCCATTGCGGGAAGCATTCCCCACGTTCCTTGTCCCCATTTTTGCATAAAGATGGCAACGAGCATGGTACACATAATTAGAAAGGATGCGATTCGTGTTTGCAATCCGAGTGCGAGTAGCAATCCGCCAACAGCTTCACTACATGCGCCCATCCATGCGAAGAATATAGGAAATACAGCAAAAATTCCACCATAGTTGGCAACATCTTCTGGAAACCAAGCAGCGACTTCAAATAGGTTTAAGTTTTGTCCTTCGTGTGTCCAAGGCATTCCAAATTTGCTGGCGCCAAAATCAATGGCTAATAGTAATCCACATATAATTCTGATGATAGCGAATAGCAAATCGGCAAACCAATCCTTTTGTGTTTTAGGAGTTGTAATGCTGTTAAAGTAATTTTTGAGCGTTTTCATGATGCATAAAATTTGTTTCGTTTTGTTTGATACAAATTTGCAACATCAATTGCTGTTGTGCGACTTAAAACGTGTAGATTCGGCTTATTGTACGATTTGAGACGTCTTATTTTGCAGTAAGCTAGTCGGAATGTAGACGCTTCGCTGTTCGCCTTCCTTTATTTTTTCTTCAAATAATTCTCAATTTCTTGTTTTACTTCTTCACCAGAATTTATGGTCATGTCAGAAATGGTAATCATCGTTGGAATCATGACCAAACTACGTCGTAATGCAGACAGCATTGGAGGATTATTTTTTATAAATGTATCGAAATCTATTTTGAAATTTTCGATTTTAACTTTCATTTCAGCATCAGGTTTCCAGTCCACACTTTGCCATAGATTGATATATTCTAAATACTCCAGATTTGAACCTTTCTTAAACATTTCAATTTCCATTTCTTCAAGAAATTCATTTAATCTTTTTTCAGTGTCGCTGTAGCCATTATTGATTTCTTCATACGCCTTAATTTTTTCTCTCACCTCGAAAAATTCATTGGATTCATATAAATTGCTCGACAAAATCCTTTCAAACCCACTATTATTTCGATGGTAATACTGCCAATTGAAGATTCCTAAATTAGATAATATTTCAATAGGAGCAAGCGTTTTTTCTTCTGTTATGGCATTTAATATAAACTTAATTTGATTCTCAACAATATCTCTTCGCGCTTTAATTTCTAATAAATCTACTTTATCTTTTTTTATATCCTCAATGACATATTGCAAGTTACTCTCGAAGATTTTCCTTTCAATTCTTTCCGTATTTTTATTATTGATTTGTAACGCAATTAAAATACCGATGATTACTAAAAGGATTTCACCGATAGCATACAATACATATTTTCTGAAATTGTTTTCGAGAAGTAAATTTTGCCTAATTTTTCTAAAGAATTTAATCATTGGTTTCTTGGTTGGTGATATTGGAAGCAAACATATTCATAACGGGAATTCCTGTTATTTGTACTGTAATCAACCCTATTTTTTAAGAGTTTGGTTATTTTTAAAACTACTATTTTTTTACCCAACTTCAAAATCATCAAAAAGACTTTTAATTTTTTAAATATTGGGTTGCATACTATGTGCGTAGTTTTTGAAATGTATCTTAAAATTCTACATCCTGAATGTCTTTGTTTTTTTCGAAGACTCTTTTGGCAAATGGACACAGTGGCAAAATTTTGATAGTATTTTCTCTAGCGAATTTTACAGCTTCCATCACCATTTTTTTACCGAATCCGTTGCCCTCACGATTGTCGTCAACTTCTGTGTGATCAATGATGAATTTACTTTCTCCTGCCCAAGTATACGTCATTTTACCAATTTGTTGATCGTTTTCACGTAGTGTAAATTGTCCTTTTTTTCCGTAATCGTTTCTAGTGATTTCCATAAGTCGCTTGGTTGATATCAAGTATTCTTAAAAATACAATTTATATAGAAATGATGACTCAAAAAAAATGCTGAAAAAGTAGTTTTACGATTTGAGACGTACTTTTTGAGACGCACTTTGTTATTAGAATGTTAGATAGTTCCAAAAAACAAATCAACAAATTGACGAAAACCAAATTGACAAAAAAACCAAATTGACAGATCAACAAAAAACAAAAAGACAAAAAAATCACCCAGCCAAAGACTGCAAGTATTGCGTAGGAGAGAAGTTGGTGAGTTTTTTAAAGACTCTGTTGAAGGTAGCTTTGCTGTTGAAACCGCATTCGTAGGCAATTCCGAGTAAGGACAATTGTTTGTGTTTGCCTTCTTTTAGCATTCCTTTGAAGGCATTGACACGATAGGAATTTACAAAATCATTGAAGTTCATTTGAAATCCTGTGTTGATAATTTCAGAAAGTTGTCCACGTGTAAGATTGGCTTGTTTGGCGAGTTCTGACAAGTTTAAATCTGGATTTAAGTACGGCTTTTCATGTTGCATTAATGCTTCAATCGCTTGTATAGCCGTATTTTCAACTTCTTTTTTGGAATCTTTTGACGCTTCAGGAATGGAGATTCGCTCTGGCGAAAAACTAAAGTCCAGTTTGTTCAACTTCGTAGTGTCTGTAAAATAGCCTTTCAAACCTATATAAATCGCACAAATTGCCATGCATAAATTGAGCCACCAACGTTCGTCGTATCCTAAATCTACGAGCACGCTTCCAATAAAATCTTGTATCGAACTGTATAGGAATAATATCGTAAATACGATGAGAAAATTGCGAATCCAATTCAGCTCCAGCTTAAAAATATTAGAGAAGTATTGCTTTATTTTTTGTCTGTAATTAACGTATAATTGTATCGTAAATGCCAAATAGAGCAACATCACAGAAAATCCAACGATGGATAAAATAGGAAGGACAAAGGGTTCATCAAGTTCAATTTTTAAAATACCGTTTTGCGTTTCGTTGAATCCAGGTTGCAACGCATCATACGTATAAATTGTTAAGCGATAGACAACTATGCTCAACGGAATGGCGAAATGCCACCAGTGTTGTTTTAAAAATTTGAAATTGGACTTCGTCACAGATTTTACATAAAAATAGATCAACGGAGCAATCGCAGTTCCAGCAGGTATTAAGAAATAGTTGATTTTCGTATTGCGAAACGTATCATACCAACCCATAAAACCAACGGTGTAGCAGATTTGTGTATAGGAAACAATCAATAATAAAATTGCCAAAATAGCGTCAGAAGCATTCTTTTTTTCAGCATATCGTTTTAATAACAATCCTACCAATACCAATGCTTGTATGACAAGAACTAATAAAGGTGTGCTGTGTATATTAAAATAAGGAAACAGAAACATGAATGCGTTTATTTTTTTGATTGCACTCAAAACTACTAAACTTTTTTAGTTTTTTAGCATGGAAATTGACTCATGATACGATTTGAGACTGTTTTTACGGATTGATACTACCACCAAACTATAAAAAATGTTTCAAAAGTAGCGTTGTGTTTCTGCCAGCATAAAAGCGATCGTTTTGCGGATAGATTTTCGAGAATAGATGCTTTTACACCTTTAAAATCTGTCCAAACTTCATGTTCCGAAGGATCAATTCCCCATGCTTTTTTGGGTGGAATGTAGTACGCTTTCGCGGAATTGTCTAAACGTGTAAAGATTTCAAAGTTCATATAAACGCCTTTAATCGCTTTTTGAAATGTAGAATTCAGTTTTAGTGTAGCTTGATATGGAACAAATAAATTCGCCAATACACAGAGCTTTTGCGTGATTTTTTGAACGTTTATAGTCGGTAATTTTGCTTTTGTAGCTTCATGATAGAGTAGTGGAAACTGTTTTTGTTGCAGCTTTTCTAATTTTTCATGTAGTGCATCTTTTCGGTTTGGACCAATCCAGTTTTTAGAAGCATTTGCAGAAAATGTCGGATCAAACAGATAAAATTTATACGCCAATTCTAAGTGAATAATTTTAGTTGTAGCTTTCTGTTGAATGATAAAATCAAGTTCGCCAATGGTATTTTTGTGTTGTATGATTTGAACGTTTTCATACAACATATTGTAGTTTTCAGAAGCTTTGATCAATTCCGAAACTACTTTTTCTACCAAATGTCCCAATCTACGATTGGTAGGTAATTGGACTTCGGGAA
This sequence comes from Kordia sp. SMS9, assembly GCF_003352465.1. NCBI lineage: Bacteria > Pseudomonadati > Bacteroidota > Flavobacteriia > Flavobacteriales > Flavobacteriaceae > Kordia > Kordia sp. SMS9. Next base: position 3,855,271 of record NZ_CP031153.1, read on the forward strand.
GTGTGGTAATTTGTAATTCAGAAAGTGAAAACGTCGGAATTCCTGTCAAAGAAGTTTCTAGCTGCGTAGCATGTATAATGGAGGAGATTCTCGAAGTTGTATTCATTTGATAAATGTAACAAATAAAAAACGCCAAACTATCACAGTTTGGCGTTTATATATTTTCTATGATGCTGAATCAAGTTCAGCATGACGAAATGCTTAATACAACTCAGGAAAATCTGAAGGATTTGCTTCATGCATCATCGCATAGATTTTCTCAAAAATATCTTCCGCAGAAGGCTTTGAGAAATAATCTCCATCCGTTCCATACGCTGGTCTGTGTGCTTTGGCAGAAAGTGTTTGCGGTTTGCTATCTAAATATTGATATCCGTTTTGTTCGTCTACAATATGTTGTAAGATAAACGCAGAAGCGCCACCTGGCACATCTTCGTCTACGACCAATAAACGATTTGTTTTTTGTACACTTTTTACACAATCGTGATCAATGTCAAACGGAATCAACGATTGACAGTCAATGATTTCAATGTCAATTCCGACGGCTTGCAATTCTTTGGCAGCTTGTTCTACAATGCGAAGTGTAGAACCATACGAAACCACCGTCATATCACTTCCTTCTTTGATAGTTTCTACGACACCAATTTTCGTTTTGAATTCTCCTAAATTCGTAGGTAATTTTTCTTTTAAACGATAGCCATTTAAGCATTCTATCACTAAGGCAGGTTCGTCACTTTCTAACAATGTATTGTAAAAACCAGCGGCTTTGGTCATGTTTCTAGGAACTAAGACATGAATTCCTTTGATGGAATTGATAATCGCGCCCATCGGTGAACCTGAATGCCAGATTCCTTCCAAACGATGTCCACGCGTACGAATGATGACAGGCGCTTTTTGTGTTCCTTTGGTTCTGTATAAAACGGTTGCCAAATCGTCACTCATAATTTGCAACGCGTATAATAAATAATCTAAGTATTGAATTTCTGCAATCGGACGCAATCCGCGCATTGCCATTCCAATTCCTTGTCCTAAAATAGTTGCTTCACGAATTCCTGTATCAGAAACACGCAATTTTCCGTATTTTTCTTGCATGCCTTCCAATCCTTGATTTACATCTCCGATTTCGCCGGCATCTTCACCAAAAACTAAGGCTTCTGGATATTTTGTAAAGAGCGCATCAAAATTATCACGCAATACAATACGTGCATCTACTTCTTCTGAATCGTGAGTATATTCTGGTGCTTCCGATTGAATTTTTAAAACACTTTTTGCCGATTCACTATATAAATGTGAACTGTATTTTGGTTGAATTTTCTTGAAGTATGTTGAAATCCAATGGCTCAATGCTTGTCGTTCTGGTGTGTTTTCGCCAATGACCAAACGCAGTGCTTTACGCGCATATCCTGCAATTTCTTTACGAATTGGTTCTGCAATGGCGCCCAATTCTTCTTTAAGTTTGTTGATGAAAACTTTATTTGGACTTGTTGCTGCCAAATTGGTTAACAAATTCAATACTTCAATTTGCTCTTGCTTCATGGGCGCTACAAAATCTTTCCAAGCAGCTTTTTTACCATCGCGGACACGCTTTTTAATGTCTTTTTCAAGCTCTGTTAGCGTTTCATCAGTTTCGATACCATTTTCAATAATCCACTTTCGCATTTGTGCATTACAATCGTATTCTACTTCCCACGCCAAACGCTCTTTGCTTTTGTAACGCTCATGCGAACCCGAAGTTGAATGTCCTTGTGGTTGTGTAACTTGCTGTACATGAATCAACACAGGAACATGTTGCTCGCGCGAGATGTCAGCAGCTTTTTGATACGTTGCTATTAATGAAGGATAATCCCAACCGTTGACGGTAAAGATTTCATATCCGTTTTCCGTTTCCGTACGTTGAAATCCTTTTAAGATTTCAGATATATTTTCTTTGGTAGTTTGATGCTTGGCATGTACTGAAATTCCGTATTCATCATCCCAAACACTCATCACCATAGGAACTTGTAATACGCCCGCAGCATTGATGGTTTCAAAGAATAATCCTTCACTTGTACTTGCATTTCCAATCGTTCCCCAAGCAATTTCGTTTCCGTTTACAGAAAATTTCTCTGCATCAATTCCTGTTACATGTCGGTATATTTTAGATGCTTGTGCCAATCCTAGCAATCGTGGCATTTGTCCCGCAGTAGGAGAGATGTCGGCACTTGAATTTTTTTGTTGTGTTAAATTTTTCCATTCGCCATTTTTGTCCAAGCTATGCGTAGCAAAGTGTCCGCCCATTTGTCTTCCGGCAGACATTGGTTCTACATCAATATCGGTGTGTGCATACAAACCTGCAAAAAATTGTTGAATGTTTAGTTCGCCAATTGCCATCATAAAGGTTTGATCGCGATAGTAACCCGAACGAAAGTCACCATTTTGAAACGCTTTTGCCATGGCTAATTGTGGTACTTCTTTTCCATCGCCAAAAATGCCAAACTTCGCTTTTCCTGTCAATACTTCTCTACGACCTAAAAGACTACATTCGCGACTGATGACTGCTGTTGTATAATCTTGAATAATTTCTTCTTTGAATTGATCGAATGAAATATTTTGAGTGTTTTCAACTTTTGCTTGCATAGTTTTCTTGAATTGAAGTCGCGCAAAAGTACAAAAAAACGACCACTTTTGCAATATATCGAAGTCTTAAAAAAGTGTGAATAATGTAATAAAATTTAGTTTTTAATGCGAAATGTTTAATTTTTGGCAAAAAATAACTTTTTAGCTGATAAATGTTTAATGTTTTGAAAGAGAAATTGAAGTATTATATTCTAACACTATCATTCGTTTGCAACCTATATTTGTAAGTAGTTTGTTGAAGATTTCAATATGTAATTGATAGGCATCCTTCTAAAAGATTATTTATTTTCATATTGAACTTTTTCATCTTCTAATCCGTAGCATAACGCTGCTTTTTTTAGTCCAAAGATTCTGCCTTCACGCGCTTCGTAATTCGCATACAAGACACCATTTTTTCGAAATGCTTGTTGCAAACCTTCTTCTTTTCCTTTGTGTAAGTTTAATTTTTTATAAACTTCTCCTGTTGCGTACCATTTTTTTTGCTCACCATGAGCTTTTCCTGTGTCGTACTGAAGCTGTGCAATTAACACATGGGCTGCATCAGAAGACCATATTTTCTTTTCGCCATGTAATTTCCCTTGATGATATGTAGTAACATTTTGTAAATGTCCATCAGGATACCATTTTAAATATTTATTTTGCTTCAAGCCATTTAAAATACCAAACTCTTCTTTTAAGATTCCATCTGGATAATAACTTACGGCAAATCCTGAATATGGCACATTGTTTACTGTCCACAAGGATTTTTTAGGATGATATTTTAGTGTAGATTTTAAAACGCTTGTATTTGGTATTTCTACAGAGAATTCCGCAGTCGTCGTTACGGTTGGTTTTTCCTTTCGATCAGCACAACCAATTACTAAAAAGCTCATACATATAAATGCCCAAAAAGATAGTTTCATTTTCAAGATTTTAGTGTGGAATCAAAAAAATAAATCATTTATTAAAAGTACACGAAAAATGTTCTTTAATGAATGATTATTTATTGTTACATAATCGTATTTGGAGTTCCTTGCAAGTCCACACCAAAAAGCACAATAATAGTTCCTAAATAATATTCATTAATGACATGATAGTGATAAAATTCCTCTCCGTCACTGTGTTGAGACGTAGATCTGTGTCCTCCAGAAGCATCTAAGTTTGTTGGATAATCGCCCGTTGAATTGCATTTTCTACCATAAATTAAAAAACCATCAGCCATAATGCCAATTAATTTTTCATCATCATGTGATAGCACCGTATTTTCAGGAACGTCAGACGATTCTACATGATAGTGATAGCCAGATGGTCCCATGTGAGCGCCAGCATAATCAAAAGTTTCTGCAATTTGTGCTTCCAGCGGTACATTAGGTCCTTCAGTGTCGTTAAATATCGGAGTGCCAGTTACCGAAATTCCAATTGGACCAAGTCCAGTTGCTGTACTTGTAGCAGCAAGTTCAGGAGCGGCAGGAACCGTTACTGTAAAACTGCGTTCTCCGATAGCTCCAGGCGTTTGTGCAAGTGCAACCACAGGATTTATGTATAAAGGTTCTGCAGGATTCCAGTATGGAGAAGTATGATTGGGTATACCGTTGGAATCAATAGTGATTTCATCACCACTAAATGAAATAGTAACCGAATTTGTGTTAAATTCATCAAATGCAGCTAACGGTGTGCTGCTTTCTGTAGAAGGTGTAGGATCAACTGGTGTTGTATCGTTGTTGTTGTCGTCGCTACAGGATACAATGAAAGTGATGGCTACTAAAAATAGGAAGTGTGTGAACTTTGAATGTTTCATTTCTTGCTGATTGGTTTGTTAATAGATGTTTTTTTTAAGACTTGTGTAGAAGTAATACCAAATAAACCATAAGATGCAACATATAAACTCGTTCATTTGGCAGTATAGTTCCTTGCAGCTTCTTTCCGTAGCTACAGCTATGCAAAAAATCTACTACGTCCTATACTACCAAAGCAACTTCGTCTCTAAAGTCGCATTTTATAGTTTATTTGGTATAATTCAATTATCATTAGATAATTCTTCCATTTCAATGATAGTTAGACCTTCTTTTTCATAAAAGGTTTAATTTGATGAAGAAGTTTACTATTTCTAACTAATACCAATTAAATAATAACTACTAATTCAAAAAAAGTTTAGAACCACTTCCTAGTAAAGAGCTTCGTCAACGTTTTAGGACTGAGCGTTACAATGAATCGGATGCGTTGATCAAAACCTGGCTGTGCAATTTCCCAACCGTTATTGGAGTAGACAGGGAAATACAATTCAAAGAAATCGGGCACCAAGTTCAAACGAATTCCTGAGTCGTAGACAAAGCGCATATTGCTTCCGTTATTTTTGATGAATCCAACGTCTCCATAGGCTTCTACCCATTTCCAAAGGCTGTAACTTACGTTAGAAGTTCCTATCCAATCGTTGGAGAATGGATTTTCTAGTTTGGACTTAAATCCTCCTTCAGCCACTACTAATTGCTGACTGAACAAGCCTGTGTCTTCTGATCGACCGTAATAGTTGTAATCAAACAAATAATCTGTAGGTCTGTCGAGTGCAAAACTGAAAAAGTCTGAATTGGTATCGTTGAATAAAAATTTTCCAAAGAAGAAACGCACATTTAATTGACGGTTGTCTCTAAAGAGTTTTCTATAGTCTAAATTGAAGGAAATTTTAGAGAATTTTTTGGTAATTTGAAAGTCCGTAAACCAAACCATGTGACGAATTGGATCTGGATTTGAATATACATAACGCGCATTGAACACACTGTAATTTGGCTCATCATCATCCGTTGAAAGCGTTGGTATTTCTGATTGTTCACGCTGAACGATCACATACCGTAAATCAATAAATTCTTTTTGATTGGATCTAAAATCGGGATCTCTAAAACCAAAGGTAATTTTCGGCACAAAACGCGTATATGCTAAGTCTTCCGCGTAGTTAAAGTAGTTTCCGCCCACGGTAAATCGCGTAAAATACAAATCGCTATTTTCACTTTCAATGTCATGACGATACGATATACTTCCCGAACCTACCAATTGCTTTGAACGCAGTCCGTACGACGGTTTTAAATCATATAAAAAACGTTTGGTCAAAAATACTTTGTTGTACAAGCGCATTCCTGGGGTAAAACCATCATATAAGTTAAATCGCGCCACTGGCACAAAGAATATTTGATTGTAATGTGGATTTTCTGCATCTTTAAAGAAAGTGAGACGTAATTTTTTATTGTTCGCAAAGAAACCATTTAACGATTTCCAATTGTCACGCTGATTGAATTCAGGAATGATTTTATCATAATTCAACACCAAACGATCAATACTATCGCTCGGAATGGTCACCGTTTTCTTTTTGCCAATATCCGTCACCCAATATTTAGAAACGACCGAATCATTTTTGATTCCGAAGAGTGAAATAGGGAAGTTGCCGTCGTATTTATTTTGAATGGTTACGCGCAACGAATCCTCTACTTTTTTTACTTTTTTGATTTTGTAATCAATTCGTTTTCTGGAATCTACATAGTTGTCAAAGTACCAATCAATATCTTTCGGAGCTTTCGATTTTAGTAAATTTTCAAAGTCTTTTCGCGTTGATATCTGTAAACGATTTTTTGCGTAGTATTCTTTGACAAAATCATCAATGACTGTTTCATCAAAATATGATTTTAGGTATTTCAATCCTACACCAGCTTTGTATTTGTTGGCGATATTGTTGTTGAATTTTGTCAGCGAATCTTTTGAAGTATTTAAGGGTTGATCAATATTTTTACGCGCCATCAACATGAACATAAACGGATATTGATCATTAAAATCGAGTTTGGCAAATTCATACGAACGAATTCCCCATACTTTCGACAATCCGCCAGTCAGTTTCATATTCGGATAGAAGGTTTCTGCATATCCCATCATCATATAAATTTCGATGGCATCAGAAATCCACTTTTCCGTACGTGTGTCCATCCACATAGATTCTTCTAGGTTTTTCTCCAGAATCGCCTTTAGGATTTTTATTTCGTATTGAAACGCGTCTGTAAATGGTCTGACGAAAGATGGCAATTGACCTAATCCGTACACGGGATTTTTTTTATTGTCAATTTGAGAAATCATCATCTTTTCTCTTGGGAATGCGCCTAGTTTTTCATGAATGAATTGCACCACTTTATCAATGGAAATTGCTTGTTCTTTTTCGTCCAAACGATACGGATCAATGTTGGTAGTAATACTTACTTTGTCTGTTTGAAACGTTTTAAATTGTGAGTTTTGACGCAGTAAAATGGTGATGTCTTTTACATTTTTGGATTTGAGTTGAATCATTCCGTTGCCATCATTTGTTACTGAATCCGCTCCTGAAACGACTTGAAACTTTTCGGGAACAATCAACGTAATGTTATGATCTGCTTGTTCCGTGTATAAATCGTCTAAGTTTTTGTTGCTGTATAAAATCCAACCATTTCTGTAAGCCGCAGGCGTCATATACCAATAACGCAAACTAAAATCTCCATTTTTGGCGAATCCGTAACGTGTAAATTCGTCGTATGGCAATTTGACTTCATAATTCAAATGAAGCGTTACCGATTCATTTGGTAGCAAAGGTTGATTCAGTGTAACTTTTATGATGTCTACTTGTTTTCTCAAACGTTGCCAATCTAATGTAGCAGCATTCGCAGAAATATTAGCCACAGCCGTATACCCACGTTTTTTGTCGGGCGCTAAGTGGAAGTTTCGATGAAATTCTTCTGCAAAGCGTTTTGCCAGCTGCGTATCTTTTCCTGAAAAGGCGTGACTCCAATCGTTGAGATAGATTTCTGAAAGTGTCGTTCCTGTTTCGTTGGTGTAGGTAATTTTTTGAACAACATTCAGCGTATTACTTTCTGCTTGCAGCGTTGCTGTGACAGTATTTGTATGCTGTCCAAAAGCTGTAAAACTCAGAAGTAACAGTAGGTATAGTCCGAAATGGGTGCGTATTGTGTTCAATTATTTTTTTATAAATTTTTTAGTTTCCGTGTAATTATCAATTTTCATATAGTAAATGCCTTTCGGTAAGTTGGCAACATTTACGTTGGTAATATCGTTATTTTTCACCTTACCTGACATTAATTTTCGTGCTAAAACGTCGTAAATCACATATTCATTGTTTGATGTGTTAGAATTTAACATAAATGCCAATTGATCGGCAGTTACATTTCCACGAACAAACTGAAAGGTACTCGTTTCAGCAAATTGGTCTGTACTTAGTAATTGTTCGTTGGTTTCCAGTTCCATTACGACAGGTAAATGATCGCTCATGTCGTATAGTGCATTCCGAAGTGTTTGTGAATAACTTACGCCAGAACCTGGAACTTCTGCACAATCAGACGAGTTGATTTCGCGATTGAAACAGTTTGGATTTAAGTTGTTACCATACGCTTTATACGAGTTTGGTTTGTAATATAAATCCGTTCCTGTCAACAGGTTTTCAGAAGTCATGATAAAATCAAAACGATCGTCAAATCCTCCAGTAGCGCCACCTAAACCGCCTTGTGTACGTGTAGATTGTGTAAACACATCTATAAAACTGCTATTTGTATGCCAATCGCCCAAACGATTGATCGGATCTGCCAGCGTAATGGCATTTGCAGGATCTGTCAATTCTTGAAATGTAATGTCGTTGCTTGTATACAGATTCAAATCACCTGCAAAGATGACTTTACTATTTGGATCAATTGTAGATAAATAGGATGTGAGTTCTTCCACCATTAAAAAACGTCGTATTTCATCTTCGGGAGAGTTTCCCGCTTTTAAATGTCCCACAAATACTTCTAACACAAGTGGATTCGTCGCTTGATTTACCGTATTTAGTTTTAACGTATATCGATTGAAATCGCGCAACGTTGTGGTGATAATGTCCTGACCTTCTAAAATAAACTTAGAACTATCGTAATAGATTAAGTTTTGTAGCAAGTTGGAGTCACTTCCCAAATCATCTGAAGTGTTGTTAAAATAGGTTGCTTGCGTATAATTTGGATTGATCATTTGCATGCGCGCGTCAATTAAACCTGCGCCAAACGCATCATTTAATTCACAAACCATAAATAAATCGGGTTGATAATCGGTAATGATGACTTCTAATTCATCGAGTCGATTTATCGATAATTCAGGATAATTTAGAAGATTGTAAAACATTGTTTTTATGTTTTCTTGCGCAATTGTTTGTTGTAATCCTATGCCTAGCAAGCAAAGGATGAGTATTTTTCTTTTCATTTTTTTCTTTTTCGGGTAACAATATTATTCTACAAAACTTCGGTTAGAAGTTAGGACTGAGGTTGGATTTTTTATAGAATGCGTCTAAGATATCCAGTACTTCATTTTCGTTATCTACAATGTGAATCAGGTCTAAATCGCCTGCACTGATGTTTGAAAATTTTTCTAAGAGTGTATCTTTTACCCAATCCATTAAGCCAGACCAGAATTCAGTTCCGACCAAAATGATAGGGAATTTGTCAATTTTTTTCGTTTGAATGAGTGTTATTGCTTCAAAAAGTTCGTCCAACGTTCCAAATCCGCCAGGCATTACGACAAATCCTTGTGAATATTTGACAAACATTACTTTACGTACAAAGAAATAGTCAAAGTTGATGCTTTTATCAGCGTCAATGTATGGATTGTCGTGCTGTTCAAAAGGCAGTACGATGTTTAATCCAACCGACGTTCCGCCACCAAGATGTGCACCTTTGTTTCCTGCTTCCATAATTCCAGGTCCACCACCTGTAATAACACCATATCCATGATCTACGATTTTGTGTGCAATTTTTTGTGCAAGTTTGTAGTATTTCTGATCAGGTTTTGTACGTGCCGAACCAAAGATGGATACACATGGACCTATTTGACTCATTTTTTCGAATCCGTTTACGAATTCGCCCATTATCTTAAAAAGTGCCCAAGAATCGTTGGTTTTTATCTCATTCCAGCCTTTGGCATTTTTTTCTTTTCTCATGTAATTATATTTTTAATCAAAACGTGCTAAGATACTATTTTATGTAGAATTTTGGCATAGCTTTTAGAGGAGATTAACATAATTCAAATCTTACTTGTAAAGACAAAATGAAGTAAAAAAAGATAACAGATCTAAATAAAGTATTGGGTAAGAGGGTAAAACGCTGAATGATAATTATCTACTTGTTGAGTATTATTCGAAGCTATCAAAAAAAGGATCAGGTTCTTGTGACCAATCTTTATTCCAAATGATGTCTTTAGTTATTAATTTTTGAATCATTTGCTTTAAATAACCATTATAAGTTGCTTCTTGTTTTTGAATTTTTTCTTTACCATAATTGTTTGTAACTACATTAATTTCATGATTTCCTAAAAAAACAATTTGCAAATATGGTTCATTTTCTAAATCCAAGCCGTCATATCTGTTTCTAGATAAAACAATATGTGAAAGCATTTGACCAGCACGTAATTTTTCATCAAGGAGTAAAGCTCGCATTTCATGTATTAATCTAAAGATACTTTCTTTGTAAGGGTAATCAGTACTATATTTTTCATAAACATATTCCATCTGTTTCCAACTTTCCTTAAAGTCATCAATGATTTGTTGATTATGTTTTTCTTCCATGTAGAATGATTTTTTTTATGTAATTACAAATCCAACCACTTTTTAAACACCGCAACTTTGTTTTTTCCGATGATGATGTCAATTTCAGAAACAGGTTGCATTTCTATTTTAAGCGCACTGTTTCCGTATTTGATGATTTTGTCTATCGCATAAATAGCAACAATGGTTTGTCGGTTGGCTCTAAAGAATAGTTTTGGGTCGAGCGATGTGTATATTTGATCCAAACTGTCATTGGCAGTGAAACGTTTTCCGTCTTTTCGAACCACATACGAGATGGAATTTTCTACATAAATATATGAAATATCTGTGATGGAAATTGGCATCAATTCGTTTCTAATGTAGGTGAGTAGGCGTTGTTTTGGTACTTCTTTTTCTTTTTCTTCTGCTTTTCCCGTTGCTGTTTCTAGGATAGGTTCGGTATTGATCTGTAATTCTTCAATACTTTTTTGGTAGTTTTCTAACGAATCGTTCAATTTGGATAGATTTAACACGCCGTCTTCGAATTTGGCTGTTTTGCGCTCAATGATTTGTTCGTAATAGGTAGCTAAGACTCTGATGATGATTAATAGGAATACTAAAAGAATCAATCCGAGAATTAAGTATGTTGTTTTTACTTGTTCCGTAAACGAATTTGTTTGTAGTTTGATGTTATCAATATTCAAATGTGCAGCTAGGATCATGTCTGAATTGGCAATTGGACGTAAGGCAATAATTTCTGATGCATTTATGTTGCTTTCTTCTACATTTTTGATGTGTTGATACAATTCTTCACCCGTAACCACACTTTTCATGTTGGAAACCGTATTGCTTTTTTGTTCGTTTTTGGAACGTAATTTCGTCACATCGGGATGACAAATAATCATGCCCGACCAATCAAAAACAGAGAGATACACACTTTCATTATCGCTTCCCGCGACCGCTTTCTGAATACTATTGACAATGGTATCTTTTGGTACCTTATTTTCCAAAGCAGTTGCACTTAAAATGCTTACTTGCTGAATTTCCTGCGTCGCTAAATTGATGGTGTTTTGAAGTTTGACAATACTTTTATATTTAATGGTTAGCGGATGCACCACCAAACTAATAACAAGGACATATACCAACACAAAACTGATGGTTGTATAGAGGTAGATTCTATAATTTTTCATGAAAGATCACTATTCTTATTTACAACACTAAAATACTATTTCGAATGATTTTATCACTAAAACCCACGGGTTATTATTCCTTTTTACACGGTTATTTTCCGTTTTAGAAAGTTTGAACATCTTATACCGTAAGGAAAATAGTATTTTTACATTATTATTTCACACAAATTAATTATATCCTCAGAAAACTTTTTTTCCTGTTATGGCATTAAAAAAGCGACATACACTTATATTTGCAATCATTTTCACGGCGATGGGTTTGATTTGGGTGTTTTTGTATGTGAATAGAGGAATTGCAGATACGACAAAGATTCAGGCAGCAGAAACGTTTACTACGAATGAACTTTTGTCAAAGTTTCAACACAAGCAAGAAAAACTCGAAGATTTTATAGAAAAGGTGATTGAGATTGAAGGAGAAATTAAAGAAATTACCTTTCAGGACGGGAAATATAGTTTAATTTTAAAAGGTGAATCAGATATTAACTATATATTGTGCGAAATGCAAGCCAATCAAAATAGTGATGTTGTCAAACTTGAAGCTGGACAGCATATACAATTGAAAGGAATTTTAAAAGGATTTTTGATGGATGTGATCCTATTGCATTGTGTAATTATATAAGCAGCATTGTATGAATAAATTTTTACTAGTCGTTATTTTTAGTAGCTTTTTTAGCTTGACGGTTATTTCACAAACCAGCGAATTTATTGAAAGACAAGGACAAGTTACCTTTTTCTCGTATACTTCTGTAGAAAATATTCAAGCGACCAACAATCAAGTATTGAGTCTTTTTAATCCAAATTCGCAAGAAATTGCAGTGAGTATTTTGATGCGTGCGTTTGTGTTTAAAAAATCGTTGATGCACGAGCATTTTAACGAAAGTTATATTGAATCTGATTTGTATCCAAAAGCTTCCTTTAGCGGGAAAATTACAGGTTTTGATACTACTGAAACCGAACCACAAACACGAATCATAAAAGGAAATTTTACCCTAAAAGACAGCACCAAACCAGTAGATGTCAAAGCAACTATTGTAAAAACTGAAGAAGGCTATACCATTTCGGGAACCTTGGATATTATGATTGATGATTATAATATTGAAGTGCCGCCGTTGTTGTCGCCCAATATTTCAAAGAAGATCGAAGTTACGTTTAACTTTAATTATGCGTCGTATGAAAAGTAAATTGATACTCCTTGTACTGTTGTGGAGCGTGACTCCAAGTGTATTTGCTCAAGATTTGTTAGACAAATTGAATGATGAAGCGACAACCGTAGATAATTACACGATGTCCACGTTTAAAGCTACGCGCATTTCTATTGGACATTCGGTGGAAACACGCAAAAAGAACACACTTGAAATCTCGTTTATGTCGCGCTATTGGAACATTCCGAATTCGAGTGGAAATGCCTTTGTGACAGATAAAATGTCGGCGCGTTTCGGATTGGATTATGGAATTTCGGATCGTTTAACCTTTGGTATTGGAACTTCTGCGCCCAATGGAGTTGTGGACACTTATTTTAAATACAGACTCTTACGTCAGACTGATGATGGAAAAACCCCGTTTAGTATTTCATTGCTACAAACCGCTACCTATAGAACACGACCTTTGAATGGTATCATTGTTCGTGGCAGTTCGGGAGATAAATTTGCGTTTACTTCACAAGCGTTGATTGCCCGAAAATTTACTAGAGATTTTTCATTACAGATTTCACCAACCTATATTCATAGAGCATCTTCACGTTCTCCTTTGGACGATCACAACCATTTTGCGTTGGGTTTTGGCGCACGGTATAAGCTTGGCAATCATGTGTCTTTGGTTTCGGAATATTATTATGTTGCCAACGAATTGGAATCGCGCACAACTTATGGAGCCTTTGCTTTAGGTGCCAATTGGGAAGTGAGCAAGTTGATGTTACAATTCAAAATGACCAACAATCCGTTTTTTGTAGAAGATACGTTTATTACGCAAACCGCTCGAAATTTTAATACCAACGACGGAAATTTCTTTTTTGGCTTTCATGCCACGTATCATTTGCAGTTGTAGGAGAGCAAAAGTAAGTACTTAATGACTAGTATTTATTTTTTATCACGATCCTCATCATTCATTTTAGTAGGATTTTGTCTAGTATCAAAAACGTCACTTATGATGATTTGATGCGCATATATCCGATAGATTATTTTGTAATTTCCACTAACTACATATCTGTGATTTTGTTTTAATTTTTGAAGATTAAACTCTAATTGACCAGATTTTGGATTATTTATAAGTTGATTCGTTGAGTTAAGTATCTGTTTTCGTATTTTATGAGCGGTTTCGTTAGACACTTTGTTGGAAAAATAATCAAAAATATCTTTAAGATTTTCGATTGCGAAATCAGTCCAAATTATTTTCATTTATTACCAATCTTCAGATAATTGTTCTAACTCGTCCTGAGTTTTGAATTTTCCATTTTTAAAATCATTTTCAGACTTTTCAATTCTTTGAATTAGCTCATCTACAGTAAATGGCTTAAATTCAGGTTCGTTCCTTTGTTTTCTTAAAATGAATCTTTCTATTTTTTCAATGAATTTTTCATCTTGTAATTGTGCGAGATAAGATATTAAATTCAGTTTTCTTGTTTGTAAATCCATATTAGTGATTTTTTCAAATTTACGAATTTATTTTGTGGGTTGTACATTAATTAAGTTTGTTTCAAAATGACCAACAATCCGTTTTTTGTAGAAGATACGTTTATTACGCAAACCGCTCGAAACTTTAATACCAACGACGGAAATTTCTTTTTTGGCTTTCATGCCACGTATCATTTGCAGTTGTAGGGTATTTTATTCTTTCATGATTACATCAAATTAGCGTATTCCTTTTTACAATGAGCCAAATACTCAAGGAAAGTTCCGCCATAAGCATTGTTACCATCACAATCAGTTGAAGAGATTCAGGTAGACGAAAATCTACAAAAAAGACGGTATAGGTAAACGATGCTACGATTAGCAAAATTCCAAGACTTTTTGAAATATATCCTGACTTGATGATTGAATAACCAAGTATGAAAATATGTAAAGCGAAAAAAATGTATCCGATTAACTTTAAAGATGCATACCTATACACATCAATACTTTGAAATACTAAAGCGATCAGTGCAACTACCAAAGTAAATGCATACAATAGTCTCAGTGTAGCTGTTAGCCATGCCAGTTTTTTATTAGCCGGTTTTAGCACGATATAGAGCGCAATTCCTATGATAGCATCTAACATAAGTACTACTAGATACCCTAGAACAGCAAAATGAAATACCGTTCTATTTTGGTCAATATCCTGTATCAAAACTTGTGGATCACCAGGAACTACAAAATTTGCCAATAAAAAGTCATCAACTATAGTTACAATGATAACAGAGCTTATAAATGCTATGCCTACTACCAAAGCCGCTTTGCTTACTGAAAGATTGGTTATAATTTTTTTCATTTTTTTATCTTTTCATTAAATACGATATCACATGTAGTTGATAACAAATAGAGCAGTAGATAGTGATATACTTTCGGACTTGCACTGATCGCCCAAACATTGTTTTATATTTCTATCATGCAACTGGACCTAAAATCAAAGATTTTTCTCCGATACTCAATTGTTGACAGCTTTTAGAGAAACTGCTACCATCGAGTTGAATATGAAATCGTAGCTCTTTTTCTTTTTCGATAGAAGCTACAGGAAGCCAACGATAGGGTAAATCTAACTTCGTTACTTTCGGATTCAGTAATTTAAGGATGGCATATTGTCCTTTTTGCGAATGAAATTGAGGTGGTTTTTCAAAGCTTAATTCTAACATTTTTGGATCAATTTCTTTACGATCTAAAAGGGTAACAGTCCTGTTGTCATTATAATTAATTTCTTCAGGCTTTGTCCAGGTTTTATCCTGATTCATTTGCAATGCCACCAGAAAACCTCCTTGAATGGTGCCTTCAAACCCTCCACCAGGAAATGCCCATGCCGATGCAAAATATAAATTTGGAAGTAAGAAATTATCTCTAAATCGCTTATTTCCTGTTTGTTCTTTACTTTGAGCATATCCATACACAGACCCACTAGGGTTTAACGTATAGCGTTGAATGGTTTTTGGGGTAGAAACTTCATAATATTCTATACTGTCTCTAATTCCAGGGAATTGTTTTTCTATTCGTTGTAATAAAATTTGGGCTATTTCTTCTTTTTTTGCTTTGTAATCTTCTTCATTCAAGTTTTCCCAACTTTCTAGATAGTCAGCAGCACAAATCACACCTTCCGATTTGTCGGGAGGCGTAAGTCCAGCATCTACTTTCCCGTAGTCTACAAAAATAAACCTGCGTTTTTCCCAATCTCCTATATGATTTTGTTTAATGTCTTTTAGCGTATTGACATCTTCTCCTTGAAAAACATTTGAGTAGTACTTTACTCCAAACTTTTTTATATCTGTTGAAAAACCAAGATACATACACAATAGTGAACATGAATTGGACTTTGAACTAATTTTTTGTTGTAGCTCTGTGGCATAAGGTTCATTGAGCATAGAAGGTACTAAAGGAATAGCACAATTAGCCACCACATTGTCACATGAAATTGTGATAGCCTCTATGCTTTTATTAAAACTATCTCGGAACGTAACACCAGTTGCTTTTCCATCTTTTATATTAATTTTCTCTGCAATTTTTCCTAACAATACACTGCCACCGTTTTTTTCAATATAAGAGGCGAGGTAATTAGAAAGTTGTTGTGAACCACCTTTAATAAAATGACCTCCGCCTTCAATGAAGCCCGAAAATGGTGTCCCAAAATAAAACATGGACAACGTATATGGATCATCGCCCCAATAGACAATATGAGCCACAAGATCTAGTTTGGCATTTTCATTAGTAATGTATTTGTCTAACCATGAACCAACCGTATGTCGGGAAGCTTCCGTGAGATTAGAATACAACAATGGCATCAATGGGTATATGAGCTTTCGTTTTAATGGTGAGCGAGGCAATTTGACGGCTTCTCTTCGCACTCCTGCAATCAATTTTATAAAACGGTTGATCCCTTTTTTATCTTCGGGATACTTATCTATGAGTGCTTTTGTTGCGGCATCATACCCATGTGGTAAGACAAAATCGTTTTTATCAGAAACAATTCCGTAAAACTCTGGTACTTTTTCAAATTGAACATGTTCCTCTACATCAAGCATTTTAAAAATATTTTTAAGCGAGCTATTTTCTACAAGTCCACTCATTTCGTGAAGACCTACTTCAATAATAAAATTGCCTCTTTTAAAAGTGGTAGCACAGCCTCCAGGTTTATGATGCTGCTCAATTAAAAGTACTTTTTTTCCGAATTTTGAAAGTGTGGCTCCCGCAACAAGTCCTGCTAGTCCACCACCTATAATAATAGTATTGTATTTCATGGCTAAATGAAGTTTATGAGGTTGATAATTAACTGGTTAAATGGAGATTGAAGGTATCAAATAAACTGCTATTTATTCATGATAAAGGTCAGTTTTGCTGTTTTTTTGATAAGAACCTTATACCAATTTAAATATAAATTGGTATAAGCTTTATAGGAGCGAATGAAATTATGAATTAAATGTAAAGAACCCTAAGCATTACAAGTCTGCCTTGCTGTGCGCTTTGAAGGATTTTATAAATTGAATAATGATGCGTGTTTAGTCTCTGAACCGTACTATTTGTAGTTGTTAGCGTGTATCTTATTGTTTGTTTTTATATCAGACCATATCTTATTATTTCCAGTCCTATATATTTTTCTAAAGCTGCGATACTTACCATTATAAGCCCTAAATTATGATGTAAGTTTTACATCCAACAGCCTCGCCAGTTCTTTACCATATTCCATAAATGCAAGGGTTTCATCGGTACGAGCCAATTTAATTTTATCAAAAATAATCAAGGCTTCGCCATTACTTTCTAAATGATAAATTTGATGATTTTCGAAAAAGCGAATGATATCCTCTGTAAAGAATGATCTTATTTCAGCTTCATTATTTCCCATGAGTAGGAATTTTTTAGAAAAGTCGGGATACATGGTAAAGTCAATGTCTTTATAGCCTGTAAATGCCATCACGCGGTCAAATAACTTTTCTAATACGGCTTCTTTTTCCATCGTAAACACAGGAATCTTTTGATTCAGTTTAATGACCATGAGCGTTGTGTTAAAGGTCTCAGCAGTAAATGCTTGTCCTTCATTGAAGGTGACATCTGCAATTTCCCATGACATGTCTATATCTTCAAAGGATCCTTTCAAACAATTGTATTTGCGCTCAATAGGTCTAATTTCAAAAAAGTGAAATTTCTTTAAATAGGTTGTATTCCAATCTATTTGACTCGCGTATTGATACCCTTTTTCAGTAGCTAAATTTCGCAATCGTTTTTGTCGTTGAGATAATTTAGTAGCACTCGTCAAACTAATTTTTAAAGCTCTATTATGCGTAGATGACGACACATGCGAATCCAATCCTGTGATAAAAACCTCAGCGCCTGTAGCTCTTTGTGCTTTTAGGTATTCTACCAGATAATCCATGTACGTAATCCCTACGAGTCTGGTTTCTGACAAATCTATATTCACATTGGCTCCAGAAGGAATTTGCGCCACTAATTTGTCAACTTTTATGATGCCTAAAAAATTTGCAATTCCTCTAATCTTTAAATCGAAACTGCCATCAGGTAGCTGTATCAATTTTGTACGTGACGTATACACCATTTTAAAAAATTGTGGAATGGGCAGCCTTGCCAATAACATGTGTGTGATCAATGCCAATACCAATCCGCCAAGCAAACCAATTAATAAATTAGTATATAGGGTCAAAATCATCGTACCCATAAAGAAAACGAGTTGCTCAGTTCCTTGACTATACATCTGTTTAAAGACGGATGGTGAAGCCAATTTAAATCCTGTATACACCAATAAAATAGCAAAAGCACACAGCGGTACTTGCCTCATTATTGGACTTAATAGCACAATAAAAATTAATAATAAAATTCCTTGATACAGATTGGACCATTTTGTCTTTGCACCATTGTGGATATTGACGGTACTTCTAATAATTACGGCAATAATAGGCAAACCTCCAATAAAACCTGCAACTACGGTACTCAGTCCAATACCTGTTAAATCTTTATTTAAATCTGTTTTTCGTTTGTACGGATCAATTTTGTCAACTGCTTTCGCAATGGCTAAGGATTCAATACTTGAAATAATTAGAATGGAAAATACGGTTGTCCAAAATTCAATGGTATGTATTTTACCAAAATTGGGATGCATTATAGAATCCATAATCGTATCAGGAATATCCAGTAATAGATCAGGACCTACCTCGTATGTTTTTCCAATGAATGAAAGTGTTTGTTCATCAAAGAAATTGAAAGCATAAACAAATGGAATGGAGAGCGCTATAACCCACATAGGCGTAGGCAATAGGTGGAAAATTCGGTTACTAATTTTAGAATGAAAAAGTAATAACAATAATCCTGTCAAAGCGATAATCAACACAAAAGGATTGGCTTGTGGTAAAAATATAACTGCATCGATAAGGTTTTGTATAATACTTGGGCTATCGGAATGTGTGCCCATAGCCACATGGATTTGTTTTGCAAATATGATAATTCCGATGGCTGCTAAAATACCGTGAATTACGGACGAATGGAAAATGTCTGCTAATCGCCCCAATTTCAATATCCCCAATAGCATTTGAAGCGCTCCTGAAACCACTACGGCAGCCAATACATAATTAAAGGCTTGCCCTGAACCATCATCCATTAAGGCAATTCCTAATAGTATCACGCCAATAACTCCTTTGGCGGGACCGTTGACTGATATATGTCCTCCGCGATAGAATGTAGTTACCACGCCGCCCACAATTGCAGAAAAAATACCTGCCATTGCTGGTGCTCCAGCGGCTAAAGCAATCCCTAATGAAAGCGGTAACGCAATGAGTGAGACACTTATCGCTGCAATTAAATCACTTTGCCAATTTTCAATTAATCCCTGAAAGCCAGATTTTGGTGTTTTTTCCATGTATGAATGCTCCAAATAATTTATAGTTATTACCTTAATTGACTAAAATAGTAAATATTTGGAATTATTAAAGGTAAGGAGGGAAAAGTTGTTTGTAGAATTGAAGGAAAATGTTTTTTTAGATGCATTTTTTCAGAAGGATACTAATGTACAAATAAGAGTAATTTTAATATTCTCTCAGTTTTGGTAAATAGTAATACTTAGTAAGTAAATTGTTATTAAAACTTAAAACGACTTATTGTCTAAATTCCCCAGAGGATATTTTTATTTAACAATAGAAATTATATCTCCTTTCAGTTCATAAATCTTTTGCAATACTTTTACCAAATATTCTCCAAATGAAATTTTTGTTGACTTGATATATTGGATTTTATTTTTAGTCAGCTGAACCCCCAATTTACTTAAAAAATTATCATCTTTACTTTTAAAGTATGTATTCGTTGTAATTTCAATATTTTTATAAAGTAATGATATTTGTTTTTTTAAATTTAATTCTTGGTAATCATCATTGCTCATTAATGGAACATAGATTCCATTTTTAGAAAACTTTTTTTTATCAAAAATTAAAATCCCTGGCAGGTTGAAATATTTTGTATCATTAAAATATGCTTTTAATATTTCATGAATAATGCTCTGACTGTATTTAATTTCTAAAAGTTCTTTGATCTCTTCAACATCAAGAATATCTGGAGTTTCAAATTCTGAATTGGACATAAATAGGATTAATATATTATTCCCAGATTTATTTTCTAATTCTTCACCAATTATATAGTCAAATAAATTTACATCAATATTATTATCAATAGCTATAAAAATGATTGCACCAGGATAATTTTCTTTAATAGTTTCAATTTTTTCAGGATTGATCAAGGTCTCCCAATCTTTAACTAAGCCTGTAGCATTTTTTAAACCAACTTCTTCATCGAGATGAGAAGATATAATATTTTTAAAAGGAGTTATAGCATGCATAAAATTAATTTAAAATATTATTTAATATAATATAGAAGCTATCCCATTTTATTTTTTCATTAGGTTGTAGCACTAATGATTTTGTAATATAACCAAATGCTTCTTTATGTTTTTTGTTTTGATCTTCAATAATTGCTAATTCCTGAAAAGCAAAACTACAATATGGATAACGCTTCATAAAAGATTTGAAAAGTAACTTGCTTTCACTGTAACTTAGAGATTGCGACATTTTAATTCTATCTACAAAATCTGTTGCTGAAACTTTATGATGAAGATTAGTAAAATATTCCAATTCTTCATTCTTAAACTCAGTTGCTAGATTACTCCAATAGATGTCTTTCATGAATTCATAATGCGCTTTTATCTCATCATCATTTACTAAAATATTTTTTTCTTTACATAATTTACTGAAATATTCTAAAGAATAGAGTTCATTAGTTAAAAAAGTATAATCATATTGAAAAAGAAGATATAAAGGAACGATAACCCTATCATCATAATCGCTATACTTCTGACTAATATTTCTTTTTATTTCCTGAATTTCTTCAATATCTAATGAAGTTTCTTCTTTCTTATGGTTACAAATGTATTTATGAACTCTATCAGAAAGAAAAATTCTATGTTTGCTATACTGTAGAAGCGATTGATAGGCGTTTATATTTTCTTTTGGATGAAAAGAAAGCATTAATATCCAATGTGAAAACTTAGGAGGACTTATTAAATATCTATTTTCCTTACGTTTTTTTAGTGCATTACAATCACAATGAATTTCTTCATAAAAGTCTTTAAAGTTTGTGAATATTATATTTTCATTAAGTATTGTGTGATTGCTATGGAGTATTCTTACCAATCTTAATAAACCACTGATTTTACTATGGAAAAGATAAATATCAGTTTCAGTATGTAATACTGAATTTTCTTTGATTCTTTCTTTTAAAAATTTGACAAGAATCAAATAGGATTCTTTTATGTGTAATTCGTTAGATTTATCATCTGTTATTTCTACATCTCTAAACGTCTCAATAAATTGCTCTTCAGTAAGGTTAGAATTTGTTAATTTCTGTTTATTTATATAGAGTCTTATTTTGGCATAAAATAAATTTTTCAACATTTTATTACCAATAAAATATCCATAATAATAACTCCATAGTAGCGGCTCCAAAATTTCTTTGAGCTTATTACTGTTTTTTAAATTCTCTAGTTCATTCCAAATACTTAATTTAAGTAAATTACTATGTATAATTGTATCATTTCTTTCTGTGGAAGCAGATAATATTCTGTAATTTGAATATCCGAACCAGCTGTATAAATACTCTTTTACAATACTATAAAAAATATTTTGCTCTTGCTCTTTTTCTAGATTGCTTACTACTTGTGGAATATTTTTGTAAGACTTAATAATGCTATTGTGACTTAATAGGAAATCAATATGTTGAATGTTGATATTATGTGTATAATTGCGATTGACTTGAAGTTTAAAAATCTCTAAAATAATTGAACTCGCCGATAGAAATTCTGAATAATGCTTTAAAATAGTTTCCATTTCCGGGAAGTCTTGAAATGGCTCATCTTTATGCAAATTTGAAACATTTCCTAAATACTCAAACTGACTTAATATTCTATTTAGGAAATTACAAACTTCTTGATAACCTTCTATCTTGATTATTATATTAGGAATCATAAAATATGATTTTAATTAAATGCGTTTGCTGTTTAGCTATCAATTAATAGATACGATATTTTTATTATCATTAAATGTAATACAAAACGCATGAATTACACTATGGTTTCCCGAAAAATCAAAGCAAATTGAGTCTATTTCCCACAAGCGCCACATTCATGATGCTCATCAATATAGGCAATAGATTCTTTACAAAGCTGTTCCAAGATTGAAATATCAATGTCGTCAAGTTTTTTAATATAAATACAGGCTTTCCCCATTTTGAATTTGCCAAAATCTTTCAGTAAAGCATCGCTCTTTTCTGTTTTGGAATAGATATAGAGTGAAAATTGTGCTTTTCTAGGAGAGAAACCCAAGATAGGAGCATTGCCTTCATGTCCGCTCGCATATACATAATGATAGCTTCCGAAACCAATAATGGTTGGTCCCCACATTTTGGGTTCAAAACCAGACCAATTACTTATAAGCTCAATTAATTTCAAACTATCAAGTTTCTTCTGTTCTTTATCCACATACGAATTGATAAAATCAAAAACGTCAACTTCTGTTTGTGTTGTTTTATTCTTTGCCATAACGTTCAAATATTAATTATCTTTTTAGTTAGCCTATATCAACAATTAGTAGGATTCCTTCCTTATGATTTTACCATTTTCGTTGTAAAAAGTCCAAGTTCCATATCGTTCATCCGCATAATATGTTCCGCGCTCCCATATTGTACCATTTTCATGATACTCTTTATACATACCTTCTAATCTTCCTTTTTTAAAATTAGCTAAAATTTTCTGGTTTCCATTTTCGTAAAACTCTTTCCATAAACCTATTTTGTCACCATTACTATAATTACCTTGTATTTTTATGCGTCCAGAAGTATAATATTCTTGATAACTTCCGTGCAATTGTCCATCAAAATAATTTGTTGTTAAAAGTAACTTGTTCGATTCAGAATACGTGCGCCAAGTGCCTTTTTTTCTTCTATCCTTATAATGTCCCTGCTCAAGAATAGCAAGTTGCATACTATCTTTTTTAAAATAGATTGAGTCCTCATAGAATAACTCATAAACTTCGCCATTCATATTTCTTTTTTCAAATCTCTCAATTTCATTTTCAGAAGTAAAAAAATAATGTTCATATTTGATGTTTCCATTTTTAAAATAACTTATATAGTACGTAGAATCCTCTTCATCATTTCCAATATGATGTGATTTTAGGTTTCCATTTTGGAAAAACTCTTTTTTGTTGTATAGTTTTCCATAGATTGAATCTCGTGTTAAAATTGATTTGACAACTCCATTTTCAAAATAATATTTCCATTCGCCATTTTCAGTCCCAAAATCATAACTTCCTTCAAACGCTACGTTTCCGTTTTGAAAATATTTAATAATTCTCCCAGAATATCTTTTTTCACCTAAATACATATAAGGTCCTTTAGTTTTTTTGACAGGAATCCATAATGAAGAATGAGCGGCTCCCCAATATTCTTCTGTTTTGGGAGTTAAGTTTTCAAATAATAGTATGCCATTCTCATCATAGGTGAATTTCTCTTTACAGCTGACAACAAAAAGCATGCAAATTATTATAAATGTATTGCAGACTATTTTTATAAAAATAGGTTTCATATAAAGAGATAAAAATCTTTAATCTGTTAACTTTTTAATCATTCTCCAACGTCTTTTCAATAATTAATGCAGGTAACTCCAATGATTTGTACAAATCATTATATGCTTTCATTTCTGTGTAGATAATGGCATCGCGTTCCACTTTATAAACGTGCCAATCGTCTTGAATGTCTCTACTACGCTGTTTGGCGCCTTTGGTGATTTTTGGATCCGCTTGGTCTACATAGCTTAACAACTGAATGGCTTGTGCATTGAGTTTGTTATTAAAATTGATAACATCTTGAAATGTTTTTTGTTTGGCTTGAATCAAATTTTCTTCCCAACTATTAATGCGCTTTAGGATGGCTTCTCCTTTTTCTAACAATGGTTTTGCTGCGTCCGTATCTTTCAAAAGTTTTGCATAGCTATTTAGTTGCGTCTTTGCAGAACGCATTTGATTCACAGAAGCATGCATGTCTCTCACTACAGCTTCAATAGCGACGAGTATTGATTGTTGATCTCCATACTCCATCATAGATGCATTTATTGCAGGATTTGGAAGAATAGTCGCTTCCGTTTCTACAGATTCGCCATCGAGCGTTAATCGTAAAGTATACGTACCTGGTGCAACACTCGTTCCAGAAGTTCCGCCAAAAACAAACACTTTATTGATGGAAGGCAAGGATTCTCTAGCAAAATTCCACGTAAATCTATGGTAGCCTTTTTTTGAAGGTAAAATTTCAGGTTTTGAAGGTCCGCCTGGCCACGATTTGAAGTTTTTAGGCTTTTTGTTGGTATACGTTCGGATTATTTTTGAGTCTTGCAATACTTCTAATTTCAAATTGAGCGTGTCGGCTTCTTTATCTAAGTAATAATCGAATGTAACACCGCTTTTTGGATTTGTACCTTGTCCTACTGCTTTGGAAGTTCCGCCAAATATGCGATAGCTTGCTTTTGGTTTAAATATTTCTACAGTTTTGGTGGCAGCAGTCATGTTTTGAAGCACGCCCAAATCATCCAAAATCCAAAAGCCACGCCCAGACGTTGCCGCTACCAAATCGTTGTCTTGAATAGTGAGATCGTTAATCGCAACTACTGGTAAGTTTAAATGTAAACGCTGCCAATACGCGCCATCGTCATTGGAAACATACAACCCTGTTTCGGTTCCTGCATATAACAATCCTTTACGCTTTTTATCAGCTCTTACAACTCTTGTAAAACCATTGGGATCATTCAAACCGTTTACAATTTTAGTCCAAGTTTGACCGTAATTGGTCGTTTTAAAAATATACGAGTTGAGGTCTAACGATTTGTATCGCATCACAACCACATACGCCGTAGCAGGATCGTGTTCAGAAATATCAATGCTGTTGATGATTCCGTCCGGAATGCCTTTGGGTGTAATATTCTCCCAATTGCCACCGCCATCTTTGGTAATGTGTAGCAAACCATCATCACTTCCTGCATAGAGCACACCTTTTTCATGTTGCGATGCTACCAGAGCCGTCAATGTATTGTAATTTTCGCCACCTGCGGCTTCGTTGGTATACGGACCGCCGCCAACACCATGCTTCTCTTTTTCGTTTTTTGTCAAATCAGGACTTATGGTTGTCCAATTGATACCACCATCCGTCGTTTTAAAAACCACATTTCCAGCGTGATATACTGTTTTTCTATCGTGTGGCGAAGTAATGATAGGCGCATTCCAATTGTAACGATATTTTGTGTTTTCGGGTGAAATTCCTAAACCTAATTCTGGATATTGCTTGATGGCTTTTTGTTCTCGAGACGCTTTGGTCCATTTGCTGATATTCCCTTGATACGTTCCACCATATACTGTTTCTGGATTGTCTGGATCAAAGGCAAGAAAGGCACTTTCGCCACCAGCAACGGAATACCAATCTTTCCAATCAATTCCTCCATCATTGGTTCTGCTGGCAATGGCGATGGCAGAATTGTCTTGCTGTCCGCCATATACATTATACGGCACTAAATTATCCGTAATCACACGATAAAATTGTGCAGTTGCTTGATTTTGTTGCGTACTCCAACTTTTTCCTCCATTAAACGAAATATTAGCGCCACCGTCGTTTGAGTTGATCAAATTGGCATTGTCATGCGGATTGATCCATAAGTGATGATTATCTCCATGAGGCACAGGAATGTTCGTAAAACTTTTGCCGCCGTCAATAGATTTCATCACGGGCGCATTCAATACATATACGACATTTTCATTTTGTGGATCGGCAAAAATCTCCATATAATACCAAGATCGCGCAATATTGACGCGATTGCTGTTAACTTGTTTCCAGGTTTTTCCAGCATCATCCGAACGGTAGACACCACCTTTTTTTCCTTCCGCTTCAATCACTGCAAAAACCCGTTCAGGATTCGCTCTAGAAACCGAAATTCCCGATTTTCCAAACGCTTTTGGCAATCCTTCTTTCAACTTTGTCCATGTATTTCCACCATCGGTAGATTTGTACATTCCAGCGTCTTCGCCACCAGATTCCATATACCAAGGATAACGACGATGCTGCCACATAGCTGCGTATAAAATTCGCGGATTGGTCATGTCCATAGATAGGGAAGATGCGCCAGTTGTATCATTCACAAACAACACTTTTTTCCAACTTTTACCACCATCCATCGTTCTGTAAATTCCACGTTCCTCAGTTGGTGCATATTGCGCACCTTGGGCAGAAACATACATAATTTCAGGGTTTGTTGGATGTATGATCACATCAGAAATATGGTGTGTATTCTCCAATCCGATGTGTTTCCATGTTTTTCCAGCGTCCATTGATTTGTATACGCCATCGCCCATAGAAGTCATGACTCCACGCGCTGCATGTTCGCCCATACCAACTACTACAATATTGGTGTCGCTTTCAGAAACGGTAATCGCGCCGACAGAACCTGTTTTGAAAAATCCGTCAGAGATGTTTTTCCAAGTAATACCAGCGTCCGTAGTTTTGTAAACTCCGCCACCTGTTGAACCCATGTAATAGGTGAGTGGTTGCCCAATAACTCCTGTAGATGCTACACTTCGTCCACCTCTAAACGGACCAATATTTCGCCATTTTAGACCGTGGAATAATGAATCGGTCAATTGTATAGCAGGAGTTGCGATTTTCTTTTTCCTTTTTTGTGCGTGATTCTGTAAGGGTAGAAAAAGGACACAAAGGATAAGCAGTTTAAATGGTTTCATCGTATTGGTTGTTGTGGTTTTTTGTTTTTCGAAGATAAGTTTTTTATCTGATTCGTCTTTACGAGGCGATAGCCGAAGTAATCTGTTTCTTATAACATGAAATTGTTTTATGATCTCGAGATGACCATGACATACTTCCGCAGTGACAGGTTTAATTTTTTCAATAACTTTATTATTAATAGCATACATTACACGTTTCATCGAGTGATTTTCTATAGAAAATTGTATCGAGATGTAGTTGGAAGTTCAAAGCTGTTTTCGATACAAATTTGCTTCATTTCGACTCCGCTCAATGTGCGCAAATCCACTCGTACTAACGTTAGTAGCACTTTTTAATACCTCCAACTTTTCAAATCGGCACCTTTTGGCGCTACATTTTGAACTTTTTCTACATATTTTTTGATAAACATGCGGTGATAGCGCAAGCGACTAATGTGATTACCGTTGTCGTGATCGCCATTCCAGCAATGTTCGGCGCGATCTCCATAATCTACTTCGCCATCGTAATAAGGTTCGGTGGTTTCTGATAGGATTTCTTCCGCAAGGTATACAGCATTATTTAAGTAATAGTTGTCCATATCGCCACAATACAAGTGAATTTTATGTTTCCAGTCGTTTCCGTGTTTAGCCCAATCTCGTTTTAAGATGTACGCGAGATCGTAATTTTCTTTCCAATACGCTGCAACTTCCTTGTCTATTTCTCCCGTAAGGCGATTCCAAATTCGCTTCGGATAACCATCTTTATCAATCGGTGAATACGTAGCTTCCCAAATGTCCCATTGCTGTCCTGAGCGTCCTTTGGTGCCCAATACCAATTCGCGATAGTTCATGTCTTTCAGTGTCGCATCAACATTTCCTAAATAGTCTCGATGACCCGCAACTAAGGTTTTTCTAAACGTACCTTCTTCGTAATAGGCATTTTTGTCTTCGTAGATATTGACCAAACAATAGGCTCTAAAGTCAATAGGATCGGGACACGCCGCAAAACACATTCCGTATTCTTTTGGATATTTTACTTGAACAGCTAATGCTTCCCATCCGCCCGTACTTCCGCCGTACACAAAACGCGACCAGCCTTCTCCGATGCCTCTAAATTGTTGCTCAATGTAAGGAATCAATTCATGCGTAATCGCATCGCCATACGGACCTTGCGCTTCACTGTTTACCGCATACGAATCGTCATAGTATTGCGTTGGATGTTGAATTTTAATCGCAATGACTCTAGGAAAATCTGGACTTGTCCACGTTTTGTAAAAATCGTACGCTTCTTGCTGTACCAGTATGTTGTAGCCTTCCACATCAAAACGTTCACTGTATTCAGGTTTTAAGTTTGGATCGGGCGGCGTGGTTCGGAATCCTCCAAAATCTTTTGGAAAATGACCGTGCATAATCGCAAGCGGATATTTTACATTCGGATGCGAATCCCAGCCTTCGGGCAATAATACATGTGCTCCGACATACATATCTCTTCCCCAAAAATCACTTAATAATTTGCTTTTAATTTTTATATGCTTTACATATTTCGTGTCTTCAGGTGCTTTGATTGGTGGTATTTTTTGATCGAACTTTATAGTTAACGAAGGAAATTCGCCATTTTTAATATTGATTTTTTGAGGTGTAGAGTAGAGGTTGCCAGGCGCTTTGTTCCATTGTTGTCCTTCGCCTCTGTCCATGGGTAATTTTACAACATGTCCGTCAGCGCGATTGAAGGTTTCGTATTTGTGAAACACCGCTTGTACATAAAATTCTCCCGATGGTAAGTTGGCAAAGTTTTGAATAGGATATCCGAATGCTTCTGCGTCAAATTGTTGCGATTCGGTCGGTTTCCAGTCGGTAATGTCCATTCCGAAGCCTTGGCAGGTTTTGGAGTCGTCTCGAAGTTGAAATCGAGGTTCGGTATCTATTTGTTCTGAAATTAATAAAATTAATCGTCCGTCTAGTGCTTCTTTGTAATGTTCTGTTGGGAACGGAAGTTGAATGTTTACGGAAGCATTGTCTTTTTTATCAGCATTGGAGCAGGCGTATAAGCATGATACAAGTAAAACGAAAACTAGGAACCTTTTAGCGGCTACTTTATAAGAATAGTTGATCATTGTGTATGGTTTGGTTAGTGGATTTTTTGGTTCCTATAAATGTACCATAAAGATGAAACATGTGCAATATTGGTTTTATGTAATAAAGTATTGAACGTGACAACTAAGAAAATGGCATTTGAAAATATAAAACGTATCTCTAAAAGGTATGCATTATAAATGTGTATAGTATATCGTCAAGCTATCCATGGCAATCTTCTTTTCAATCAATCCTTTTTTATTATATATATTTTTTGATGTAAAATGTTGTTTCTGACGCTTATTATCTAGCCAGCTGAAAGTGGTTACCGTTGAATCAATTGTATGGTTTGTGTAGTAATAGCTAGTGATTTCTGTATGTTTCTTTGGTAAAATATTTTCTTCACTTGATTCAAATAAGACTTCTTTCGACGCTAATAAATTTAACGAATCGTATGTGTACTTTGCAGTCATTTTTTTGCCTTTTCCATAGTCGTTATTCTGGTATTGTGTGGCTTCAAAGATTTTTCCATTATTATGAAACTTAAAAATACCAGTAGGTTTTAAGAAATCTTCTTCATTAATATCTATACTAGGTTTCACATAATACTTTTTTAAAATAAGGCTATCGGCATCAAACTCGTAGCGAAAATTGAAAACTGCTTTGAAGTCGGTAAAATGTATTTTTTGAATTTCAAGTTGTAATGAATCGTATGCAAATTCTTCTATCACGCTGTACATGAAAGATTTCCTCCACACTTTCTTAGGATGTCCGTTGTGATCATATTCAAAAATTTCAATAGTGTCATTCTTTTTGTAAAGTATTGAATCATACCCTGAAATTCCTATCGTTTTTTGAATGCGATTTTTAAAAATATTTTCTTGATCTATATCTGAGAAATTTAGTTCCGTAATTTTTAAGGCATTGTTTTTATGACAACACCACAAAAAGGAAACTAAAATGAGAACTGCTATTTTTTTCATTGAATGAGGAGCAAACGTTTGTTGTTTGTGTATAGATTCATTGTTTTTTTAAAATTATAGGGTTGTGCAGCGGTTACCATTGTTAGGCGCAGTGTTTTTCTATTTTTCAGAATTAGATACAGATGCTTTAGAATAAATAACAGGCATTTGCCCCTTCCATTTATTCCAAAGTTTATCATCGTTAATTAATTCTGACATGAAATGACCTACATTTATTCTACTCACTTTTCCAGCATTAAAAATTGCACTTCTAATTGGTGAAGGATATATTTCGTATTCAGTAACTTCGTTTTCGTCAATTAAGCCATCTGGTCTAACAGCCACCCACTCAATATGCTTATCATTTTGACCAATTACAGTCCTTAAATAATCAGCTGCTTTTTCGTTATCTACATGAGGTGGTAATAATACTCTTAGAAGACCAATAACACATTTTTGAGCAAACGAGATTGGTTCAACTAAATCACGATTTTGATTTCCAGAAGTATTCATCAAAACATATTTAACAGGGTGATTTGAGCTACTGGTTTTTATTGCAGAACAAAGACGTTTAGTAGCATCCGTAACTAGTCTTCTAGGTGTACCATAAATGCCTTTCCAATTCATATTGTGTCCAAGACAAGATGCAACAGTGTTACAGTCCGAAACATGTTTACCCATTTCTTCGTCACTTAATTCCAGTATGCTTGCTGTAATAATTTGCACCTTAGTATTATCTTTCCAAGCATCTGGTAAATATTGTGTAGAACGCACAATTACTTTAACTTCATTTCCTTGGATTAGAAGCTGATTAACTAAATGTCTCCCTGTTGCTCCGCTTGCACCTACTACTAAAACTTTCATATTTTGTTTACCTATTTCTTTTAATTACTTTGACAATACGATTGATAATAATTTCAGACAAATTCCATTCATATCCATTAAAATCTGTAGTGTTTATAAATTGCACTACAACCGTATCAATATCTTTATGATATTCAGCAAGACTTTGATAGCCAATGACTAAACCACCATGGTTGTATTCGTAGGGATAGATTTCCTGTTCGCCTTCTTCAAATACAGAACCATCGTTTATGGCTCTCAAGAATATGCCCACATCTTCTGCTGTAGCCAACATTCCATACTCGTTAGCTTTAAAGTCTTCATCATAACCTACATAATATCCGCTCATAACATCATTTAAATCGACTTCAGTAATAGAAAAAAATGTATTTTTTAGTGCTAACGGTATCAATATTTTCTTTTTGATATACTCATTGTGGTTATACCCAAGGACATTATCCATAATCCTGCGTAGCAACAAATAATTTGTGTTTGAATATTCGTATCCCTTATCAGGTTTAAAACTAGCTGGCAAGTCAAGGGCAAAATCAAGGGCTCTTTTTCCGTTTGCTTGTTCGTTTTCCCAATACGCGGGATTATCTGTAAAATTGGGAATCCCAGACCGATGTTGAACCATCATCTTTAAAGTTATTTTATCGGCATTTTCAATTCTACCTTTAAGTTCTGGAAAATAATCGGCAAGCGTTTCATCAAAAGATAAACGCTTGTCTTTGGCCATTTTTGTAATAGCAACAGCCGTATATAACTTGCTGATACTGGCAATTTTGAATAGTGAATTTGGGTCGGCTGGTGTTTTATTTTTTCTATCTTTCCAACCACCTGTGTAAAATACTGGTGGTTTTCCTGCTTGGTCTACATACACAATCATTCCATCAAATCCATGTCCAATGGCCTCATCCACTTGTTTTTGAACAGTATCGGGAAGTGGTAAAATCCATGCTTTTACCAAAATCCATGGCACAAAAAACATGGATATTGCCGTTCCAGTAAGCAATAGCACCCTTAGAATCCATTTCTTTTTTTTGTTTTTTATCATTTTAATGTAGAATCTTTAATTATAATTTGCAATATCTCATTTATAACTTTTCTTTACTCCTTTATACCAAAAGAAAATTCCAAAAACACAAGTCACGACGGCACACATAATTCCGTTTTCACCAAGCCAGTGTTCCGTTCTCTCACTGTTAATTGTAAATTTAGGTAGTATTTTTTGAATATACACATTGCTTACTGCGTGAAATATAACAGCTGGCCATACACTTTTAGATTTAAAAGTGTAGTAAGTCATAATAAATGACATTGACAAATAACAAGATAAAATGTTGTCAATTCTAAGACCACATTTTCGCCATAATTTACAATTAAAGTCCAATGCCAAGAAGCCGTTTTTTATAAAATTATTGACTTGTGCAACGGTTACTGTTGTTGGCAGTAGTATTTATTATTTCAACCATTCAGATGTTTGTTCTACTTTAAAATAGGGATTTGCATCAAAGAAACTTTTAATAATTGGTATATGGTCAGCTCCCATTAAAAGTAAGATTGATTTATCATTTTCATATTCAACTTGATTTATCATTTTAGAGTATATCATAATATTTCTATTGTACCAGTCAGCTGTGAGTTCAGCACCAATTAGAGTGAAATCATCATCATAATTGTAATAATCGTTACTGCCTATTTGAGGATAATTTGTAAGATAAGATGCATGAGAAGTTGTCATCACCTCTGGACTATTTATCCATTGAATATATTCGAGAAGAGTAACGCTATTCATAATGGAGTCTTCATCAACTGTATCATCATATCTCATTACAGTTCCCAATCTTTTAGCTTCTAATATGTCAGTTTGATTGTTTTTAGTAGCATAGTCTATTGTGGCTCTGTTGAAACGACCATATTGCCCTGGGTGATCGCACTGAAAAACTTTTTTATGACCTAATTTTTTTGCTGCCCTAAAACCAACTTGATAAATTTCATTTCTTGCTTTTAATGGACGAGACATCTTAATATAAATATTGTAGAGAGAATCTATTTTATTTTGGAATTCATATTCGGGTTGTCTTTCAACAAATATTTTATCGGGTTTTTGATTTGCAATAATTTCGCATAAATCCTCAATACTTTTTTGATGCTTTGTATCCAGAACATTGTAAGTTGAGTCAGTTTGTGCAAAATGAAAAGTGCCTAGCAAATAGACTTTGATCTTTTCTGTTCCCTCTGTTTCCAATTTATCATTTTTCTGTTTTGATTCTTGACCACAACTAGTAATTAAAACACTCAATACTGCTATTGATATAAATATTTGTGTGAATTCTTTCATTTTCGTCTTTGTTTTATTACTGGAACGTCTCGTATAAGAAACATAGGGAAGATAATACGCGATACGTTTCGGTTGGTACTAAGCCAAATATAATTATTTTGCTTATATCTTTTTTCGTGTAAGCGGTTTTAATTTTAGAACTCTATAACGAGAGTCAAAAGATAGACACTCTTAAAAGTGCTAAGAATGCCTTGTTTTTTTGAAATTATAGGATTGCGCAACGATTACCATTGTTAGCAGCTGTATTTTAAAATTTTGATACTAGTTCTTTATAATTTTCGATAATTTCAGATTCCACCAATTGGATTTTTTTATCATTTCTTGCTATTCTAAATTCACCTTCAATCCAATCTGATAGTTTTTTTTGACCGATGGGAATCA
Source organism: Kordia sp. SMS9 (assembly GCF_003352465.1). Taxonomy (NCBI): domain Bacteria; kingdom Pseudomonadati; phylum Bacteroidota; class Flavobacteriia; order Flavobacteriales; family Flavobacteriaceae; genus Kordia; species Kordia sp. SMS9. The sequence goes on from NZ_CP031153.1 coordinate 3,888,689, forward strand.
TAGTTCCCATATGACAAATTTCTAACGGTCTATTTACAAAAATTTGTTTAAGACTCTTTAAATAAGAATCCGCTGTTTTCGTAAAATAGTTTTTTATTGAAACTGAATCCAATAAGGCTATTTCAGCATCACCTGACCTTAAAAAAGATAATATCTTAGAAATATTGTCAGTATTTATTATTGTAATTCTTGAATTGCGAATATCCAGTGTATCTATTAATTCGTGTCCAATTTCTCCTTTTGAAACAACAATTTTGTAATTGCTATTCAGTAAGTCAGTTAGAGAATTTACGTCCTTTATTGATTTCTTCGTAACTCCTCCGACTGTAATCGAATGCAAAAAACAAGTAAAGTCAGTTTTTTTTGCTCTCTTGGCAGTTTGGAAAATGGAAATAACAATATCGACTTTATCGTTTTCAATCATTCCAATACAATCTCCAATATTAATTTGAGTCCATTCTATTTTAAGATTGAATTTTTCAGATACTTTTTTCAGAATCAATGGATAAAGACCTTTAGGCTTTTTAGAGTTGTCAGAATTAAATTCAATGAAAGGCGGATAATCGAACCATCCAATTCTTAAAACTTTTGTCTTTAATACTCTTGCAAGGACATCGGTAGGTATTTTTTCAAGTTTCTTTTTCCTTTTGAAACGATGGTCAATTTGAAACCAAGCAAAAATTAGACCTATGAAGGTCAGAATAACTGATATAATTCCTGTTGGGTCCATCTTGGTTTATATTACTGCTAACGTACGTATAACAGGAATTCCTGTTACCATACCAATTTCAAAGAATAACAAAAACTAATTTTATATCAATATCCTGTTATTCCCTATAAATGTAAAACAATGATTACAAATACACAACAGAGCAGATCTTAAACCAAAAAGAAACACGAAATTTGTAACTACTTAGATTCCTGCCTGTATCGGAAACCGAAGATTCTACGAAATCAATGACAAATGCTATACAATGGTAATGCTCGCCGTCTTTTATTTTGAACGTAGGAATTATTGAAGAAACAGAAAGTTCTTATTACGTATCACAAAAACGGAAAAAAGGGAACGAACTCATTTTATGTTACCTGCTGGATATGCTCTCTTTTCTTTTAAATACTGACTAACTTTTGTTGGCGTACTTTCGTAATTCATTAAACTTTCTGTTCATGGCATTCTTCACAAATGTATTCTTTACCCAACGTTTGATTGGATTTAGAAAATTTTCAGCTTTTGCTAAATATTCATCCGCATTGCTAAAGATCCCTGCATCCACTTCCAAAGCTCCATCTTGCATTAAAATATCTGTTTCTCCATCCCATTCTTTTTGAAATTTATCTTTAGAAAGTCCGCAACCTATGGATTCATCTTGATTTTCATCTAACATTTTACATTGAATGCCTTCATAAAGTTTTAAGTCAACTACATTTTCGATAGCCGTCCATGTATCATTAATAAAAACTTCTGCCCAACAATGTCCAGGTATTAATTTTGGGGTAAATAGATAAGCCCATTTAGGAATGGTATTGATGAAAAGTTTTTTGGAAACACTTCCACAATGGTATCTTGCGGGTATGTTGACAGCTCTAAGCAGCGCAATAGTTAATGTTGTTTTTGTATTGCATTGTCCAGCTTGATGCTTTAATACATCTGAAGCTTTTTGAAGGTTATGTGTAAACGTGTATGGTATTTCATCACGGACATAGTGATAAATTTTTTTTATCATATCATTTTTAGACGTACATCCTTTAATTAGTTCCAACGCTTTTTCTTTTACGATTGGAGTATTAAAATCGACTAGATTAGTTGGTTCTACATATTCTTTTGCTGTGTTCATCGGATCATATTTAAACAACTGGATTATTTTTTTCTTGCTTGCAGCTACCCGCAGTTTGTCTCAAAACTACCTGTGAATATTCTAAGTTACGTTAAATTTAAAAATTATCCAGCTATTTTAAATACTTCTTATCTTTCATGGAATCGTGTTTTAATATGCCAATACTACTCTTTTGAGGCTTGTATTGGCTATTGAGTCTTATGAAATAATCAATATCCAAAAATGAAATGGAAGTTTCCCTAAATGGCTTACGATGAGTATGTTTTCTTAAAATTATAGGGTTGTGCAACGGTTACCATTGTTAGCAATAGTTTTATTCAGTTCTTAGTTTACTAGTTCTTCAAGGGATTGTATCTCACTTTCAAAGTCAGATTAAGCAATTCATTGAAGTATATTTCCAGATAAAACTAATTTGAAAAGCACATTTTAAAATTCCATTGGTATTCGTAGAATTTTGATAGAATCTAAAATGTTTATGAAAAAAGAACTGCATTCTCTACATAAAAATAGCCGTCTGCTAAGTTACAGACGGCTATTAACTTTATTGTTATTGAAAATAATGATTACGACCAATATACTTCCTTACTTCGAGAGTATGCAAAAAACATACAATCTATATATGAAAGCCGATAGTTATGTACGTTTGGATGCTTATATTTCTAGCTGAAACCAAAAATCTGAACCTCTTTTAGCATTCTTTTCATAGAATGCATCACCACCTTTGTAAGGATTTTGTGCATTACCCAAAATTAATATAAGCGCATTGTCTTTTACCATTTTCAATTCAAAGTAAAAAGTGTAAGTCTGCCCTTTTTTACAATGAAGCGCTTTATCTAAAGTAAATGTTACCACTTTTTCAGTGATACCATTTTTTGCATCCTCATCTGTAAATGCATCCATTTTGATAGCTTGCTTATGTAGTTCCGTTTTACCAACACCTGAACCTTCATAAATCCAAAGTGTACCTTCACGATCATTGGAAGTTCCGGGCGAGTTTCTTCTTTTAATACTGATACTTTTAACGAGTTCATTAGAACAAAGTGTAAAGCTTTGCCCCATATTTCTTAAAGTAGGATTTTGAGTGTTGGTTTTACTTAAATTTTCGGAACCACAGTTAATACCGAGCTGAAACCAAAAATCAGAACCTCTTTTAGCATTTTTTTCATAGAATGCATCACCACCTTTGTAAGGATCTTGTGCATTACCCAAAATTAATATAAGCGCATTGTCTTTCACCATTTTCAATTCAAAGTAAAAAGTGTAAGTCTGCCCCTTTTTACAATAAAGCGCTTTATCTAAAGTAAATGTTACCATTTTTTCAGTGATACCATTTTTTGCATCCTCATCTGTAAATGCATCCATTTTGATAGCTTGCTTGTGTAGTTCCGTTTTACCAACACCTGAACCTTCATAAATCCAAAGTGTACCTTCACGATCATTGGAAGTTCCGGGCGAGTTTCTTCTTTTAATACTGATACTTTTAACGAGTTCATTAGAACAAAGTGTAAAGCTTTGCCCCATATTTCTTAAAGTAGGATTTTGAGTGTTGGTTTTACTTAAATTTTCAGAACCACAGTTTTGTGCATTGACACTTATTGCACTTAAAAAAATAAAAATAATTGAAAGTGATTGTTTGAATCTTTTGTTCATTGTACTCTATTTAGATGTTATTACTATTTATTTTCTTTTTTGAGTATAGTTACTCTATTTACTATAATGATGTTAGGTGAATATAGGAACAGATACTTTCCTATTTTTTTTGATAGTTGATATCAAATTTTTCGAAAGAATTTTATCATTGTTTAGGGGTTTGTCATGATGAAGCACAACGGTTTGATGTACGCTTTGTAGCGTTGGATAAGCAGTAAAGGTAACAAACACAAACTGAATTAACGTGATTTCTATGATATAATTATAATTCACGTTAATTAGAAAACCCGTAGGATGTTCTCAAATAGGCGATAAGCAAGGAATAAAGTCTACACGGTGTTGTAGTGCGTATTTTCTTTTTTTACCATACTCCAATCCAATTTTCAAGTTCCCTTTTGAATTCGTTAACCGCTAACCAAGTATTAACAGATTCTGGACTTTTCTTGTCATAAGCTGATAAATATTGAATGTGGATTTGTTCTCCAACTCGGAGTTCAGGAATTTCTGTTTCAAATCCTTCTTTCAACATTTTCGTGATTGATTGATAGAAACCAACTTTGTTTTCTAGTCGCTCTGGAAACCCTTCATTTGATTTCGCTCGTGAATTCAATATTTCACCGTCTTCTGTTCCAATATGTAGAGTCCATTTGTCATCACTTGCTTCAATCGCATCTAAATGTTCTCCCATAGCTGTGTCGAAGACTACTTTATCTGGATAGTTGTTCAAGACACAACTCAATTTCAGTTTTTCGTTGAAATCATGAATTTTCTCTATTTTCCAAATCCACCCATTAGAATCTTTTACGGTCTCTCCATTATATAGCGGTTGGCTGATTTTGAATTCAATTAATTCAATTCTGTGTCCGCTTGTCCTGTAGGAGACTGAACTACCATTTTCATAATCCTTTGTATCAATTTTTTCAATATCGGAGAAGTGGCCTATCAGTCCACAAACAACTTGTCCAATTGGAGTTTTAAAAGTTCTATTTATGATTGGATTGCTCATTTTTTTAATGCACTACAACGTCAGTCTGTCTCAAAACTACCTATTAAGATTCTAATTTACACTAAATTTTAAAATTACGCAGCTATTTTAAATACTTCTTGTCTTTTATAGAATAATGATTTTAACACGCCAATATTGCTCTTTTTGGGCTCATGTAAGCGGTTGAGCCTTCTAAAATGGCACAAACAGTGTTTTTTGCTACTCCTTGAAGCTTTACGGATATTGATAATTCTTTTCAGATTATAGGCTAAAGCAATCAATCCAAAATCAGCAGATGCCGATTCAATTGTTCGTTTCGTAATAATATAATCAAAACCCCATTGTCTTTTAATGGTTCCAAAGGGATGTTCTACGATAGCTTGTCGCTTTTTGTATGTTGTTTCATTGGTTTTTACTCGTTTTGCATTGGCTTCAATTGCATAGGCATACTGACTTCGCTGTACGATCTTTCCATTGACTTTAGCTGTTGTACATAAGTTCCTAACAGGGCAAGTTTTACATGCCTTGGTTTTATATTGTTTGAACTTATAGTTACGTGTCTTATACCAATTTTGGTTACTTGTTAGTTCTTGTTCTTTTGGGCATATATAACAATCTTTGTGCTTATCATATTTAAAATATTCTACATTATATTTAGGATCAGGAGCTTGACTGGCTCTTCCTATATTTGGTATAGCTACTAAAGTTTTTATTCCTAATGTATGTGCAGTATCAAATTCACTTCCTGTATGATATCCTTTATCGTAAAGAGCTGTAAACTGATGATGCCTTAAAATAGATTTAGCTCTTCTGAGCATCATTCCCATTGCTTTTTTATCGTTTTGATTGGTCACTTTATAATCAATAAGTATGTTATGTTTTTCGTCAACAGTAGTTTGTGCAGTATAGCAAACTTCTGTTATCATTCCTCTTACTATTTGATGTCTGCTGTCTGGATCACTCGTAGATAACTGAGGATTTTCAGTAGTTGTATCAGCTTCTAATTCTTGCTTTATCTGCGTATACTTAACTTGATGTCGTTTATGATTTTCAATATTTTTCTGAATTTGAGCTTTACTATCATTATCAGCAGTAGCCAATTCTGCATTGTATTGTGATAGTTTTTTATCAATATATGCTAAATGCCGTTCAATCTTTTTCTTATTGTAATTATTCTTCTTGCTATTCTGCGCTCTTAATTTGGTAGAATCACCCGCGATAAGAACTCCACCAATCAAGTTAAAGTTCTTTGCAATGGTTACACTTTGCCTGAAAACTCGTTTGATAGCTTTTGGATTTTCTTTTCTAAAACGCGCTATCGTATTATGATCTGGTTTAAGATTTTTCAAAAGCCACATCACTTCAATATTTCGGGAGCATTCTTTTTCCAAAACTCTGGAGGATCGAGTGCGATTCATATACCCATAGATATATAACTTTAGTAAATCAGCAGGGTTGTAAGGTGGTCTTCCTTGAGAAGCTATGGCATCAAAACCTAATTCTTGCAAATTAAGTGTGTTGACAAATTCGTCTATAAATCGTACTGAATTATCTTGAGGTATCATATCGTCAAGACAAGTAGTATATAATGTAAGTTGTGTCCTAGAATCTCCTTTTAAATATTCCATACTTAAATATCGGAATATTTAAGATAAATAGAAAATTATGTGTGGGTTTTGAGACAGTCTGACGTGTTAGTGTATGATTTCGTTACGTGTTTGAGCAACTAATTTAGTAAACAAAACGAACACGAGAAAATTCCGAAGAAATTTTCCAAATAAGCAACGACCAAAGCAATTAATTATACGCGAGGTAGTGATACCTATTTTTAAATTTTAGCCTTTGGCATTGAAGGTGGGCTAAAGTAGTTTTCATCAACTAAAAGTATTTTCAAATCCGTTCTATTGGTGATTCGGTAGTAGGTTGCAGTAAGTTGTTTTAAGATGTTAGGTAGATTTTCAAATTCATTTTTATCGTCAAACTGAATACATATCATTAGCTTTTCTGGGCTCTCACTTAATTCTGATTTTTCCCCGTTATTTTCAATATCTTTTTTTAAGACACTTTCCAAACGATCCAAAGGAATATCATTTTCATTATTTTTACGAATCTTATTATTGCAGATTCCAATTACATTTTTAAGTTTGATAAGTCTAATAGCACCTTCTTCCAGACAAGAGTTGCTGAAATAAATGGTTTTAATTTCGTTATCTGTTGTTAAGGTTATTTTAGGAATACTGTCATTACAAACAATATTTCCAGCTCGTTCAACTACATCATTCCAATTATTGAACTTTTTAGTATTGAGTTCAACACCAAGACTTTCATTTTGTGTTTTCCCTTTACCAAATTCCATTTGAAACAAAGCGATTTCTTTTTGTACGGACTCTTTTTCTTTTTTATCAATATTCTGACATCCGATTATTGCTAAAATCAATATAACAGCGAAAGATATTTTAAATTTATTTTCCATTTCGTTTTGTTTATATGCACCACAACGTGTCTGTGTATGGTTAGTTGCGTTGGCTAGGACTAAGTTAGTAAATAGAAAACGAACTAGAGGAAATTACGAAGGAATTTCCAAGTAGGCGATAAGCAAGGAATAAAGTCTACACGTGTTGTAGCACGTTTTTATTCACATTTATTTAATTCAGAATACTATTTAATCGGATTTTTATTTTTATTCTACTTATAACTAGAGCCAAAAGAAAGACACTCTTAGAAGTGCTAAGAGTGTCTTGTTTTTTTTTGAAATTATTGGGTTGTGTAATGGTTGCCCGTGTTGGGTACAGTATTTTTTTCTTTCAACTCCTCAATTTTCAATTCCTGTGATTGGATAATCTCTATATCAGATTCCAATTCAAAAAGCCGATTACCTCTTGATTCTTTTCGAGTTTGAATTACAATTTTTAATTCAAATTCTTTTTCATGACAAGATTTTTCAAGTTTTTCAATTGAATCATTAAGAGTTTCTCTTTTTCCTTGAATTTTAACAGGTACTGGTTTTTCGTTAAAATGCTTTCTTAAAAATCCATCAATTCCAGAGTTCCTTTGAACTGGCAGAGCATCAATACTTTTTAAAATTGCCATTTCATATTCTGATTTTTCAAGATAGCTATTATAGCCTTTGTTTAATAATGCGGAATCTGTGATTATCATTTCTTCCAATCGTCTGTTCGCAAGTTCAACTGCGTCTTGAGACGCATCAATTCCGATGAAATCTCTATCCATAGATTTAGCAGCAACACAGGTTGTACCACTTCCACAAAAAGGGTCAATAACTAAATCACCTTTGTCTGTTACTATTTTAATTATCTCTTTTAAGAGCAAAACAGGTTTTTGTGTCGGATAACCAACTCTTTCTTTTGCTTTAGGATTTAAGTAAGGAATTTCCCAAGTATCTGATAATGGAACGCCTTTTTTTTCTTTTCCTAAAACAATGTTGCCATTTTCATCAGTCTTGTAAATTGACTTTCCATTTGCAGTTTTTTTTCTGTCTTGTAAGATTTGGTCAATATTTGTTGTAGCAGCGTAATTTGTATAATACTGATTGAATTTAAAATGCTTACTTTTTGAATAAAAGTATATATTTTGATGCGAGTTTAAAAGCCCTTTCTTAGAATTAGACCATCTTTTATAACTCCAAATAATTTCACTTTGGAAGTTTTTCATGCCAAAAACTTTGTCAAGAGTTACTCTGATGTAATGAGAAGCAACTTTGTCACAATGAAGAAAAACACTACCAGTTTCTTTTAAAACTCTTTTACATTCCTTTAAACAAGCCTCAATTAAATCAAGGTAGTCATCTAGTGAATCCCAACTATCACTGAATTCGTATTTTTTTGATTCATCTCTAGTTACTAATGAATGTTTCTTTTGAGTAAAAAAAGGTGGGTCAAAATATACCAAATCAACAGAGTTAGATTCTAATTCTGTTAATTTATTAATACAATTACCTTGATATATTTTATTTACTTTCATCAGCACTAGTTTTTTTATCTGCGATAGAAGTTAAGATTTCTGATAAGTCGTATCCAGTATATTCTTTGACAAAATTCCAAGCTTCATCTCCACCATAATATTCTCCATTTACACCTTTATAGTATGTAGAAAGTATTTTTTGAATTTTAATCGCTTGTTTCCTTTGAGGATAGTAAAACATAACTCGAATTGGCTTATAATTATAATTAGTTATACACTCAACTCTTGTATGCTCTTTTGTTATATGGTCTCCATCTGTTGTTGCATCTCGCCATTTGATTTCAATAGCGTTGTTGCGATCTAAAAAGTCAATTTCAAATGTTTTGGGTTTTGAACCTATTGTATTATTTACAAGTGTTCTCTTTCCGTTTAAGTTATTGAATTTAAAACATAGAACGGTTGCTTCCTCCAAAAAAGAGCCTGCATATTTGTAGAGAAATCGACCTGTATTTTGATAAACATCAATTAATTGTCCTCTTTCATTAGAAATTCCCAATACTCTATAAATTAGATAATGAGAGTTGTCATCTTCGAGCATTTCTTCTTTTCTACCCTCTATTTTTCCGTTTAGAGTTTCGGCATACCGATTAGAAAGTTCTTCAATTTTTGAATATAGTAACTCATAGTCTGTACCGTCCTTTTTCGCTTGAAGGATTTGTTGATCGACGTATGTTTCTGCATCCTCCATTAAAGTGTTTTTAGTTTTTCCTTTTGTCTCAATTCCTATAGATTTACAGTAATCTACAAGTTCTTTTTTGTTCAATTTATATAGTTTCAATTAGTTCTTAAATTTTAACAAATTTACGAAATTTAAATCTTTTCGAAGAGTTATTTTGGGTATTGTGCCCAACGTACGTATACAAGGAATTGCTATTTTATACTAAATACGGTAAATAACAAGAACCAATTCTACACATACATCCCATTATTTTCCATAAATGTAAAACAAAACGACACATATACAATGTGGTTTTCCGTAAAGAGAAGAAGGGTATGCTGCATATAAGTACTTGGGAGCAATTCGCAACTCATCAATTCAAGAAGTAATTTGTTTCAAAATTTTCAACTTCTTGCATGTTAGTCGCAGATGGAGAAGTACATAAAAATGGTTAATGATGCTATTTTGATAAATCCGCAATAAAATCCTAATTTTTCATCATTTCATTGCATAATTCGCAATAAAATCACTCCCGAAACCTTCTCGCAGCAATGCGACAAGCTTTTGTTTACTTACAGAAGCGTCTCGCAGCTGTGCAACAAGCTTCCGTCAACAAACAGAAGCATCCTGCAGTCGTGCAACAAGCTTCTGTTAACAAACAGAAGCGTCTCGCAGTCGTGCAACAGGGTTCTGTTAACAAACAGAAGCATCTCGCAGTCGTGCAACAAGCTTCCGTTTTAGTTTAGAAACCTCTTGCAACGGTGCTGCTTCATAAAATACCAAAAGGTTTTTACAGTCTTGTAACATGCTTTTCATAAAATTCTACAGGGTACGGAATGCTGAAATGCTCAAAAAATACGATGCATATTTCTTCGAAACGACTTTGCTAAGAATGTGATGATGTTCGTAACCGTATTCCTGTCACTTTTAAGGGCGATTTTTCCGTTTCACGGAGTTTCTTTAGTATCTACAGGGGGTTTAGTGCTTTATTTGTAGTGTAATTGATTTAGGCGATCATTACATAAAAAGTCTTAAAGTTTAGTTTACGTAGTTTATTATTAATTCAAGGTGTGAAAGAGTGTTCTTAATTGGGCACTCTTTTCGTTTTTACGAATGATTCTTACATGAGTTTTTTACTAATTTCATTCTTTCCACTATTGTTTTTGTATAACTTTGGAATGTTTGATAAATGAAGCGTATTAAAATTGACGAAATAACCAACAAAAGAAAATGAAGAACTTACGGAGTAGTTATTGTTAAGTTACGGATACAAATATGTTTACTCAATAAGGTCTATGAGTTTCATATACAACAATTCCTTCTCAAAAATTTCAAAGATTTCTTCTCTAGATAAATTTATGTGGAGCGGTTTTAAGCTTTCTTTTAGAAACTGAATATTAGAATCATCCATTTCAGTAAAATTTGGATCTGTTTCTTGTTGATTTTGGATGTATTGTCCTTGAAGGTTGATTAAAGTCTCTATGGTATTAGGAGCTATTTTTTGTTGTAAAACGTCAGATACATTCAGAAAAATAGTTTTAGAAGCTTGTGTTTCGTTGTATTCGGCAGCATGGTACACTTCATCTTTCGGAATCTTGACAGTATATGTTTCACCTCCGATTTCTATATTTTCAATTCTGTAGTCCATTTTTTGATTTTTTTCCGTTTTACAACCTATGGAAAGTGCTAAAAGTATAATTAGGATAGTAGAACCAAACTTCATGATTTTTAGATAGATTTCTATTTTGTATTCTTAACTGTTGCATTAGAGATTAAAAATACACATTTATGCTAACTCTTTCTTTAAAAAACGCGCGGTGTGACTTTTTTTATGGTTGGCAACTTCTTCGGGAGTTCCCGTAGTGATCACTTTTCCGCCGCCTTTTCCACCTTCGTAACCAATATCAATAATATAATCTGCCATTTTAATCACGTCCATATTGTGTTCAATGACCACAATGGTATTTCCTTTGTCTACCAATTTGTTCAACACTTCCATCAACACACGAATGTCCTCAAAATGCAGTCCAGTCGTAGGTTCGTCTAAAATGTAAAAAGTATTTCCAGTATCTCTTTTAGACAGTTCTGTTGCCAGTTTGATGCGCTGTGCTTCACCACCAGAAAGTGTGGTACTTTGCTGTCCGAGCGTAATATAGCCCAATCCCACATCTTTGATGGTTTTGAGTTTTCTATAAATTTTTGGAATGTGTTCGAAAAATGAAACGGCTTCGTTCATCGTCATTGCCAACACATCTGCAATAGATTTCCCTTTATAGCGAATTTCCAAGGTTTCCCGATTGAAGCGTTTTCCTTGACACGTTTCACAATCTACACATACATCTGGCAAAAAGTTCATTTCTATGACACGCAATCCACCACCTTGACAGGTTTCGCAGCGTCCACCTTTTACGTTAAAGCTAAAACGGCCTGGTTTGTACCCGCGAATCATCGCTTCGGGAGTTTTGGCATACAAACTTCGTATTTCGCTAAAAACGCCTGTATACGTTGCAGGATTTGATCTTGGTGTACGACCAATGGGCGATTGATTGATGTCAATTACTTTGTCAATATGTTCCAATCCTTTAATGCTTTTGTACGGCATTGGTTCTTTCACGGCATTGAAAAAGTGTGCATTCAAAATAGGGTAGAGGGTTTCGTTGACTAAAGTCGATTTTCCACTTCCAGAAACACCTGTAACACCAATCATTTTCCCCAAAGGGAATTCTACAGAAACATTTTTCAAGTTATTCCCTGTCGCACCTTTTAAGACTAGTTTTTTACCGTTTCCTTTTCTTCGTTCTGCTGGTACCGGAATTTGCTTATTGCCGTTTAAATAGGCTGCTGTGAGTGTATCATGTGTTAACAATTCTTTGGGTGTGCCTTCTGAGATGATTTCACCACCGTGTCTTCCTGCATTAGGACCAATGTCAATCACGTGATCGGCGCGTTCAATCATATCCTTGTCATGTTCTACGACGATGACGGAGTTGCCAATGTCACGTAAAGATTCAAGCGAATTGATCAGTTTCTCGTTGTCTCTTTGGTGCAAACCGATGCTTGGCTCATCTAAAATGTATAAAACACCCACTAATTGTGAGCCAATTTGTGTGGCCAAACGAATGCGTTGTGCTTCACCACCCGAAAGTGATTTGGAACTTCTGCTCAACGAAAGATAATTTAAACCAACATCTAACAAAAATCGCAAACGCGTTGAAATTTCTTTGATGATTTCTGTGGCAATTTTTTGTTGCTTTTCAGAGAGATTGTTTTTTAAATCTTCAAACCATTCGGACAATTCTACGACGTCCATGTTTGCCAGTTCGGCGATATTCCTGTTGTTGACTTTAAAGTATAAAGATTCTTTGCGTAAGCGCGAACCGCCACATTCAGAACAATTTACTTTGTCCATATAATTTTTTGCCCAACGTTTGATAGAAGAAGAATCGCTGTCTTGAAATTGATTTTTGATGAAACTGATAATTCCTTCAAAATCAATCTTATAATCGCGGGTAACGCCCAACGTTTTGCTTACCACAGAGAATTTTTCGTTTCCACCGTTCAAAATCACGTCCATTGCTTCCTTTGGAATGTCTTTGATTGGATCGCTAATTTTAAATTCGTAGCGTTCGGCAATGATTTCCAATTGTTTGAAAATCCACGACTTTTTATATTCGCCTAAGGGTGCAATTCCGCCACCTTTAATGGTTGCTTTTGTATCGGGAATGACTTTATGTTCGTTGACTTCGTGCAACGTTCCCAATCCGTTGCAGTTGGGACACATTCCTTTTGGAGAGTTGAACGAAAAGGTATTTGGTTCTGGATTTGGATAGGAAACTCCCGAAGACGGACACATGAGGTTTCGACTGAAATAACGGGCTTCTGTCGGCGCATCTTGATCAATCACCATTAAAACATCATCACCATGGTACATCGCCGTTTTGATCGTTTCTGTCAAGCGTTTGTCATTGTCTACATCGTCGTCAATCTTCAAGCGATCAATCACAATTTCGATTTCGTGGGTTTTGTAACGATCTACGCGCATTCCTTTTTCTATATCGAGGATGACACCATCTACACGTACTTTTACAAAACCTTGTTTGGCAATATTTTCAAACAACTCGCGGTAATGTCCTTTACGCGAACGTATGACAGGAGCGAGGACGTTGACACGTTTTCCTTTAAAATCGTTGAGAATTAGGTTTTTGATCTGTTCATCGCTGTAACTGATCATTTTTTCGCCTGAGTTGTAACTATACGCATCCGAAGCTCTGGCAAATAATAGTCGCAAGAAGTCATAAATCTCGGTAATGGTTCCAACCGTAGAGCGTGGACTTTTGCTCGTAGTTTTTTGTTCTATGGCGATTACGGGCGACAAACCATCAATTTTATCCACATCTGGTCGTTCGAGTCCACCGAGAAATTGGCGCGCATACGCAGAAAATGTTTCAATATAACGGCGTTGTCCTTCGGCATAAATCGTATCAAAGGCTAAGGATGATTTTCCACTGCCAGAAAGTCCTGTAATTACGACTAGTTTTTCTCTAGGAATCGTAACATCAATGTTCTTTAAGTTGTGTACTCTAGCACCTTGTACTTCTATATTTTCTTCGTATTTCGTCATAGCTTTTTGCAAAAACGCAAAGATACGAATTTTACTAGCAGAAAGTAAGCTAGATGAATTCCAATTTTTCACAATCATATAATTTATATGCATTGTGATATCTCTTTCTGTTTGGCAGTAGTTTTAGCTATGTTTTTAGTGCTATTTTAAAATTGTTAGGTATTTGTTAATTAAGGTGTTACCGTAAACCATTGTAAGTAGATAGTTATAGTTTTATAATTCACAAAAAAAAAATATATATCATGAAAAAAAAGAATTTAAACTCGTTAGCACTGAACAAGAAATCAATTTCTAATTTTAACACACCAGCTATTAAAGGTGGAACTTTTGTATCGATCTCTTGTCAACCTTTAGGAATTTGCGCTGAGACAGACGGATGTAACACAGATGATTGTAATCATACTGTAGGGTGTCCTTCGGATACTTGTACTGCAGTAGGATGCAACCCAACGAACACTTGTGAAACGATATCTTGCGAGCCTGTAGGTATTTGTAGATAGTATGATGTGAATCATATAGAGAAGCCGTTTCAATAGTTGTTGAAGCGGTTTTTTTAGTACTTTTTTTCTGCTCTTCTTTTCGTGAAAAATGCTTTCCAAATTAATATTGCATAAATCACCACAGGAATTAAAACACAAATGATTACCGAAGAAGCTACATACGTACTTCCAACAGCATTAAAGAGATTTAAAAAGGCTACAGATTTTTGAAACAACCAATCACAGAATTCCGTAAAGTTGGGAATGAAGAGAATTACAATTGCAACGAGCAAACTAAAGAGTACTGTAAACAACCGTAGTTGGTAAATTTTGTCGAGTAGGAGCATCCACGAAAGTGGAATACCAATAAACCATACAATGATATTAATTTCTTTATAAGTAAAACCTGTGAGCTTAGAAAACCACAGTAAAGCTTCATAAGTATAGTTGAAAATGGTATCCATAAAGATAACATATAAAAAAACTCCGAAGCGTTTGTTTCGGAGTTTTTAATATGTATGAATGAGTTTTAGTTACTCTATAATTAATTTTTTAGTAACCGTTCTTTCTTGATCCGTTACCGTGATTAAATACATACCAGTGCTTACATTACGCAATGAAATGTTTTCATTGAATGTAGACGTAGCGTTGTAGTTTTTTGTGTGAATTAGTCGTCCAGAGATGTCGTGTACATTGATGCTGATATCTTCACCTGAAGTAGAGTTGAAGGACAATGAGAATTCTCCTTTGTTTGGATTTGGATACAGAGCGAAACTGTCTAATTCGAACTCTTCATTGCTCAATGAAATATTTGTTGTCGTTGTACAAAGCTCAATAGACCATTCGTTTACAACTCCAGAATCTCCATTGAAGAAATCTACAAATACTAAATTCCATGTACCAGAAGGATTATTTCCATTAAATCCAGTCATCGGATTTGCAGGAGCAAAGGTACCAACAGTTGGTGTAGCACATGCAATTGTTGGCTCACCATCTCGTAAAGTAACATCAATACCTCCATATTGTGCATCGTTACATGTTCGTGACCAAATATTTGAGAAACCACCACCGTTTGGTGCTTGCAATTGCATGATTAAATCTCCAATATACGTGTGTGCTACATCAGCACTTACTCTAATATCTGTTATTGGTGTATTTTCTGTTACGGTTACTGGAATGAATACAGGTGTTCCTTGTACGTTAGCTCCAGTACTATCTGGAATTGGCGTTGCAATAGGACCTGTTGTATAGGTGTTACACACTGTGTTTGTAGTTACTGTTGCACCTACAGAGAATGATTTTGAAATTGCAAAAAAGACGTTTCCTACAGCTTCAATTTTAATTCTACAATACGGTTCAAATACTACCGGGAATGTTATTGCTTGCGAACCGTCGTTAGGCGTATTTGCAGCTAACGTAGTTGGGAATGTTAATCCTCCATCCGTAGAGAATAAAATATTTACGTTAGACGTGTTGATTCCGTTTGCCGTAGTTCCTGCAACATCCCATGTAATTGTGGTTGCTGAGTTTGTTGGGAAACTTTGGTTTGTTGTATTTGGTGCAGTTACTATAAAAGGTCCTGTGTTTGCAAAAGTAACTGTTGCATCATCTCTATTGGTTTGTCCTCCATTTGGAGTTCCATTATCTCTTACCGTTAAGGCAAAAGTCATGGATCTAGCAACGTTCGGAATTACTTCCCATTGTGGTGTTAAGTTATCATCTAAAATGTCGCTTAACTGTGGAAATGTACGCTCTCCATTATTTACTGGTGAGTATGATCTGAATTGTGGTCCATTTGTATCTGTTGGTGAAGGTACACCTGCAACCGCTCCAACATCTACTTGTTCCCAGCAGTATGACAACGTAGTTCCGTTAGGATCTGTAGCAGTTCCTGATAAGGTAAATGCGGTTCCATAAGGAATGGTATAATCAGCTCCTGCGTTTACCGTTGGTGCTGTATTTCCATTAGCAGTATTAGCAGCACAAACTGGGTTTTGGTTCAATCTTGTCCACATATTGTCAATACTGATTGCATGGAAATGATCGTCACTATTGTTTTGAATATTGTCTGATCCACAAATTCCAGCATACGCCATGATGGTTGATCCACTACCAGGCTCTACTGCAGTTGCAGCACTTCTGTTACCACCAGAGCAGTTTCCTTGACTTCCGTTAAATGTATGTGGCGCTCCAAATTGGTGTCCCATTTCGTGAGCTACGAAGTCTATATCAAAAGGATCACCTACAGGGTTTGGAGAACCTGTAACTCCTGCAGCCTTTGCATTGCTAAAGCAAATGCCTCCAAGAGATGCCAATCCACCACCACCAGTAGTAAATACGTGACCAATGTCATAGTTAGCCACACCGATGTTGGTATTTACGATAGATACGTTTTGGTTGATTAATTGTCCTGCGTCACTATCTGTATATCCATCATTTTCTGCTAAGAAGATGATACTTGTGTTGTCTACCAAAGTCATTGTTAATGACATGTCTCTTTCAAATACAGCGTTTACTCGTGTCATTGTCACGGTCATAGCTGCTAATACGGTAGCTCTCTTTACGGCATCTGTAGCAGTTTGTTGCCCAGCTGCAGTGATATGATAGTTTGCATATTCTTGTGTACAAGCCAATGCCAAACGAAATGTTCTTAATTGACCGTCGTTTGCATTTTCCAATTGAACAGTATCATCTGCATTTCCTCTGCCTAGATTGTCTTCTACACTGTCTTCAACCTCACATAACAAGTTGTTTTGCGTTTCTCTGTAGAGATTCGCTTTTTTATACATCATGTATGTTTGTAAATCAGAAGTCATAGGATCAATGTACATGGTTTCTCCTATGGTGTGTACTGTTGCATGAAATCCAAAGATTGTTGTTGAGAAACGAATGATAGTTCCTGTATTTTCTCTACTGACAGCAACATACGACTGAATGTCTGGATAGTTTGCGGCAAATGTTGGTTCTAAAACAGAAGCGTTGTATACTTCAAAGCTTTCCATTTTTCCGTCTGTAACAGGAAATTGTACAACAATTTCCGATTGGATATTTAAATCTCTATCTGGAGCGTCAGCTACTAACTGTTTTAGAGAATTTAAATCTAAAGTATACGTGTCGTATGCTGTAGGGAAGGAAGTTCTTTTTAATAGTTCATCTGGTTGATAATTGGTATTGCTTGTTGTTTTCCAAAACGATTTTCCTTGCGAAAATGCGAATAGAGGGAGCAATATCAATATAAAAAGGTAATTTTTTTTCATAATGATAAAATAGATTATTGAAGTTTTTAGTTTAATAAAAGTGCGATAAAGTTAACTTTTTTTTTAAAATATGATAGGAAAACTTTAACAATTAATACGAAATCAATGCAAAATTTAACAAATAGGTAGTTTTTAATTCCAAGCGCTAATGTTTTCTACATCAATGTCTAGGACTAATAACGTATGCAACCCTGAGAGCGGAATACCACTTTCCATGGTTTGCCAATCTTCCCAAGAAGCATACAATCCTCCAATAGGAATAATGTCTACCCACATTTGATAGCCTTTTGGACGCCCATTTTCATCTAGAAACCATAGATAAGAATCGCCAGGTGTGGTTCCTCCCGAAGTATACGTGATGAGCAATCCTTCGTCGCCTGCTTTATTTTTGGCAATACTGCGTGTTACACCTTCATCAAATACTTTGTAAGGTGCTACTACCCAAAAGGAATCGTTGTGAAAGTAGGCGAGAGCCGTATCAATATATTCAGAGGCTTCATTAGTAGTAATCGTTTTTCCGTTTACCATCACTGTACTTGTGTTTGGTTGTTTTAAATTGAGATTGACTTTTACATCACTCCAAGATACTTCTACTTTGTATTGATCTTTATCCCATACATATTGATGTCCGCCTGGAAATGTCCAACTCAAGTAACGCGTGTTTTTGTAGGCTTCGTAATTTACAGCCGAAAGCATTCTGTTTGCCATTGCATCTGCCGCATCACCTTTGGTTCCTTGCGGAACAGGTTCGTTGTAAATAAAATATACGATTGTAAACACGATTAGTAACGTGACAAGTATTCCTAAGATGAGTTTTCCTAGAATTTTAGCAATTTTCTTCATGAAGTTGGTTTAAGAAGTTTTTTTGGGATGATTAATTTTTGAAGCGTCTTAAATCGCTGCTTTCAAACGTCCATTCTGGTGTGTGTAAGGTGTCATCGTTGGCTTTGTACCAAGGACTTAATGTTTCGTTTTTAGGATTGACTAAGATTTGTGTTTCTTGTGCTGGCATGTAACTTTGTGCAATCATGAATATTTTTTCGCCTGCTTCATTTGTAGCAACATCAACGACAATAACCGCATGTCCGAACGGGTTTCCTTGTTGGATAAAGACATCGCCCACTTGCATGTCTTGAATGTTTGGGACTTTGGTTAATTCTTTTCGTAACGAAGCGGTGTTTGCATACGCGAAGATATAATTCATGTAACGACGAAATTTTTTATAAGAATGATCGCCTTTGGCATATTTTGTAAAGTAGCGCGGTTTTCCGTCCGAAAGAAAGTTGAAGTGAATATCCTGTAAACGATGTTGTTCAAATAAGTATTCGCCGCGTAAGCGCATAACAGCATCGGCGCATTGTTGTAAATCGCGCGTGCCAATTTCCATAGCTACGACAGAAACGTATACATTGTCATTGTACTTTTCGCGTCCATCATAGTATTTTACCTTACTATTGAACGGTTTTAGCGGTAATTTTCGCAAATATGTACCAAAATCTTTCTTTTTTAAAGGGATTCTTGTAAAGTTTTTGGGCGTGTTGAAGCGTTCTTGAATGGTTTTTCCTTCGGGATTGATCAAGCCTTTTTTAGTTTCCGTTTCAACCAAATTCTTAGGATCTTGTGGAGCAGTAATGTTTCCATCAGCAACCACCGCACTTTTTTTATCTTCCGCGCAAGCGAGAAACATACAACTAAAAAGTAATAGAAACGTCATATTTTTTATGGAATATAGTGTCAGATTTCGCATGTGATGTGTATTTTTACTTTTAGAAATTCAATTTACAAAATATTAGATTTGAATTCATAAGAAACAATAACAATACCAAAAATTATATGAATATCTTAGGAATAGGCTCCAGAATTAAACATCCGGAATACGGATTGGGCGTAGTTACCAACGTAACGTCAAAACATTATTGGGTAACTTTTATTGAAAACGGACTGGAAACGATTGATATTGACAGCGATTTTGAAATTATTGATGCCGTTGAAGACGAAGTAGATACCGTAAGTTTTTATGAAGTAGAAACCATTTTGCGAAATATGCTTAAAAAATGGTCAGATGTGTCTGAAATTGTTCCTATTGCTGATAAATGGAAAGGCGGAAAGCTGATTTTAGAACCTGGCGATACCAATTTGAAAAGTAAAGAATTGCCAATTGACGGTTTCTTTCATAAAATCGTCATGGTACGCGATCGCATTCGTGTGATGGAACAAAAAATAAATTCGAGCAATTTGGAAGAGCAAGAAAAAATTGACTTGCAACAGTATATTACACGTATCTACGGAAGTTTGACAACTTTTAATGTGTTGTTTAAGAATAAATCACAACAGTTTGTGGGTTCGAGATCGAAGTAGGTAGTTAGATTTTTAGATTCTTTTTGAATCGTCATTGCGAAAATTTTTCATAGCGAAGCATCGAGATGAAAAATTTGTGGCAATCTGTTGATTTCAAAGAAAAAATGTGCTTAGAATGTATAAGATTGCTTTGGTTATTGCATCGCAATGATATTTTCAATTAACAGTTTCTTGACCTTTATACGAATATGACAAAAAAAGAGGAACGTTTTTTTTGAAAACGTTCCTCCAACTTGTAAAACTAACCAACACTCATTATGGCATCACTACGGTATCAATTACATGAATTACACCATTAGTTCCCATAATATCAGTTTTTGTGATCATGCTATAGTTTCCATTAGCATCTTTCAACCAAATTCCTTTGTCATTTTGTACAACAGTAATCTCGCTTCCGCTAAGTGTTGTTAATGTTACTTTTCCATTTCCCTTTTTCAAAGCAGCAACTACATCTTTTGCAGTTAATTTTCCCTTGATCACGTGGTATGTTAAGATTGTAGCCAATTTTGACTTGTTTTCTGGCTTCAATAAAGCGCCCAATGTGTTTTGATCTATTTTCGCAAACGCATCATTGGTTGGTGCAAATACAGTGTATGGTCCTTCCATTTTTAATGCATCTACCAATCCAGCAGCTTTTACAGCAGTTACTAACGTTGAGAATGCTTTGTTGGAAGCAGCAATATCGACTACATCTTGGTTTTGCGCAGTTGTCTTAGCTGCGAATAAAAATAAAGCTACAGTTGTGATAGTTAGGATTAATTTTTTCATAATAATTTTTTTTAGTTTTTAATTAAAATTTAATTTTTAGATTTTTCTTTTCCAGCGTTTCTAAAGTGCTTTCATATTCATATACACAAGTTTTTTGCTTTTGGATGAGTTCGATGAAATTTTTTTATATTTTTGGTAAGATTTATTTCAAAAGTGAAAGACGACACCATCCTTATAGAACGATTTCAAAATCGTGACGAATCCGCGTTATCCAAGTTATACGACAAATATGCTGGTGCTATTTATGGTGTAATCATTAGAATGTGTCGTAATGAAGAAGCTGCACAGGAAATTTTGCAAGAAACATTTATGAAAGCGTGGGATAAATCACATCTATATGATGCATCTAAAGGAAAATTTTATACGTGGCTGTATCGTATTGCTAGAAACACAACGTTAAATTTTCTAAGAAAAGACACAAAACTCATCCAAACAGAAGATTTAAGTGTATATAAAGATGAAGGTGTTGAAGATACTGATGATTTGTACATAGAATTAAAAGGAGCCTTAGCTAAATTAGAGGCACATCATCAAAAAGCCCTAAAACTCGTGTATTTTAATGGACTTACACATAAAGAAGCGCATGAAGAGATGGGTGTTCCTTTGGGAACTTTCAAATCGTACGTGCGCCAAGCGGTGACAAAGTTGCGTGAGTTGTATGGAAGCGAGCTACTAATTTTATTTTGTATCCTAGAATTGTTGACATGAAAGATAGAAAGACTATCATAGAAAGCGGAATGTTAGAAATGTACTTGTTAGGTTTATTACCTGATGAGCAAATAACTGCGCTCGAAAAAATGTTGTCGGAAGATGCTGAGTTGGCAACAATATATGCTGAAATAGAACAAGATTTTGAAAATGTATCGTTTGAAAATGCGGTTCAGCCACCAGATTTTATTAAGGAAGATTTATTTGATTCGATCCGCAAAGAATATGATAATGTAAAAACACTTCCCAAAGAAGAAGCTTTTCAAGAAAATTTAACTAGAAAGCCACAAACCTTCTTGTGGATTGCGGCAAGTTTGGCTACGATATTTTTGGTGAGTGCTTTTTGGATGTTTACACAATGGAATGCTGCAAAAGACGATTTGCAAATCACACAACAAGAATTGAACGACATTAAATCGCAAATCAAAAGTCTGCAAGGTGATCTTCAAAACTCGCAACTACTCGCAGACGTTGTCAAAGACCCAAACACTGTGCAATACGCTTTGAAAGGAAATGATAAAATTCCGGGCGGATTTGCCACAGCTTATATCAATCACGAGGACAAATCTGCCATTGTCAATGTGCAAAAACTTCCAACCTTATCTTCCGACAAAACCTATCAAATGTGGGCAGATGTAGAAGGCGAAATGATCAATATGGGCGTCATTGATAAAAGCAAAGATGTTGTTGTACTGCAATATATTGATGAAGCTGAATCACTAAATATTACGATTGAACCTGCTGGTGGAAGCGATCATGCAACCGTAACACAGTTGGTGACGAATGTATATCTTTAGGTTTTAGGTCTTATTTTATAAATTCCGATTACTTTATTGAAAAACTTTTTAGAATCTAAATCTAAAAAAGAAAATCTCTCTTATCTTTATCTCAAATCAATAAAGAAATATCATTAAAACCATGAAGATACAACTACTAGGGGTTTTAGTAGTGCTTGCATGTTCTTTAACGTATGCAACGAACAAACCCGATTCTTCCAAAACAATAACAATAAATTCTAAAACCACCAATGCATACATGCCCGTACTTACAGTAACGAGTGTGTTTGTAGAAGAATCAAATGGATCCGCTTCTGTGCCAATTCAATTAGATGTGATTGACACTGTAGATACCACGATCACTATTACAACCGTTGACAATACCGCAACAAGTCCGGATGATTATACAACAACCATAGTGAATGCTACTATTCCTGCGGGACAATTAGGCATATCGGTAACAATTCCTATTACAGATGACTTTATTGGAGAACCTTCTGAAAATTTCTTTGTAAACGCAACAATAACTAGTGGAAATACAGCAAATACTACAGCATCAGGTACCGTTACTATTGGTCCCAATAATTTTCCGTCTCTTAATATACAAAGCATTTCTATCCAAGAATCTGCTGGTGTTGCCAACATCACAATAGCATTGAGCAATCCTAGCAGTCAAAACACTGTATTCGATATCGCTACACAAAATAATACTGCGGTAGCTCCAGTTGATTATACACCTGTGAACGAAACAGGAATTGTAATCGCTTCAGGAATGACTAATTTTATGTATTCCATTCCGATTATTGATGATAGCACTGTGGAAACTGTGGAAGATTTTGATGTCATAGTAACGGTGACTAGCGGAAATACAAGTAATAATTGGGATTCGGGAACAGTAACTATTATAGATAATGACGACTCTGTAATGAGCGTTGGCGATGTAACCGTATCAGAAAATGCAGGAACTGCGCTAGTCCCTGTAATTATATCTGGTCCAAACCCAGTAGAAACCACGGTTCAAATCACTACAACAGACAATACTGCAATAACTCCAGATGACTATACGCCAACAACGGTTACGGCTACCATTCCACCATTTCAAACTTCAGTCGATGTTGTAATTCCTATTATAGACGATAATTTGTCAGAACCCACAGAAGATTTCACTGTAAACGGAGTCGTAACTAGTGGAAACATACTAAATACCACTGATTCTGGAACGGTAACAATTACGGATGATGATCAAATTACACTAATTATCAATGACATTTCTGTATCGGAAGATGCAGGCAGTATCACAGTTCCTATAACTATTGATGGTTTAACTATTTTTGATACAGGAATCAATATCACAACTACTGATAACACAGCGGTAGCGCCAAACGATTATACAACGGTAATGACTTCTGTAACCATTCCTGGGCTTCAATCTTCGGTAAATGTCACCATTCCTATCATAGATGATGATGTTTTTGAAGTTATAGAAACGTTTACCATACAAGGAACAGTCACTACGGGAAATACCATCAATGTAAATGCTTTCGCAACAATTACAATTACGGACGACGGTAGTTGTGGTAGTGGAGTTGTAGGTGATCCTTGTGATGATGGCAATTCAGCAACACTTTTTGACTTTATTGACGAAAATTGCAACTGTATCGGTGAAGCTGTGGCTGATGTTGATGGAGACGGAATTCCAAATGGTGAAGAAGTCTTAAACGGTACAGATTATAACAATCCGTGTGATCCTATACAAAACATTGGCTATACTGGATACGACGCAGATAATTCAGTGTGGCAAAACGCCAATTGTGACAATGACGACATTAACAATGCCTTGGAAGTGATCTTAGGATCAGATCCGTATGATACCAACTTTAACACAATTCAAGGAAGTATTGTGTATGATGTCAATGGCGATGGCTGTAATGGAATGGATGATACGGTATTTTCTTTTACACGATTAGACATTAATGATGGTTCTAATACAACCTCCATCTATACTAATGATGCAGGATTGTATACATATATCACAACTACTGGAAACTACACAGTGACTCCAAACTTAGAAAATCCAACATTTTTTAACGTTACTCCTGCAAATGCGACAGCAAATTTCTCAACTACCAATAACAGCGTATTCAATCAAGATTTTTGTGTGACCAATAGTGGAACGAATCCTGATGTAGAAATTACCATTTCTCCCATTGAATTTGCACGCCCAGGATTTGATGCCGTGTATTTGATAACCTACAACAACAATGGAAATCAGATAGTTTCTGGTGATATCACGTTTACGTATGATGATACTGTAACCAGTTTTGTAAGCAGTACACAAACACCAGATTCACAATCATCAGGAGTTTTGCAATGGAACTACACCAATTTAACTCCTTTTGAAAACAGAGATTTTTACATTACACTAAATGTAAATTCACCAATGGCAACGCCGCCTGTTAACATTAATGATGAATTAACGTACACAGCAACGATAAATCCTGTTGCAGGTGATGTTTCTCCAGAAGACAATATGTTTGAGTTAGAGCAGACTGTTGTAGGTTCGTACGATCCAAATGATATTACCTGTTTGGAAGGAAACGTAGTTGATGCTGATAAAATTGGAGAATATTTACATTACATCATCAATTTTGAAAACACAGGAACCTTTTTTGCGGAAAATATCGTCGTCGAAATGGACATTGATCCAACAGAGTTTGATATTAATACACTTCGTTTATTAGGGAGTTCACATGATGCAAACGTAACGATCAATGGCACCATGGTTCGATTTATTTTTCAAAGTATATTCTTACCTGTGGATGGTCAAGGAAACATTCTCATAAAAATAAAATCACAAAATACATTGGCTCCAAACGATACAGTGAGTAACGATGCACGTATCTTTTTTGATTACAACTTTCCAATTCAAACAAACATTGCTTCCACGACGTATGCAGTCTTAAACAATCCAACGTTTGATGTAGAAACTAGTATGAACATATATCCAAATCCTACAAAAAATACAATACACATTGAAGCAACTCATACGATTCAAAATATTGAAATTTATGATGTACAAGGAAGATTGTTAGCAAAAGAAAGTTACACGACTCAAAATGTGACCCTAAACCTTTCAAATCAAGCAAAAGGCATCTATTTTGTCAAAATAAAAACAGCAAAAGGTGTGAAGACTCAAAAAGTTGTCAAAATGTAACGTAAAAGGTATTGGAAAACATCTAAAAAAGATCAGCCTCTGTGTTGGTCTTTTTTATAAAGTTTATTGAAAAGCTTGCTATCCAATACAGATAATAATTAAATTGTGTAAGTAAGTCTAAACCAACCTCCGAATAGCTTCACGCTGACTCAACTCTTTTAATTTTGTATTTTTTGCAAAATCTAATACCGCTTTGGGCTGAACTTTTCCATATTCACGCAATGCCCAACCAATTGCTTTTTGGATGAAAAATTCTTCTGAATCTTTATGAATCGTACACTGTTTGAATAATTCCGCTGCATCCGTGTCATTTTTATAACTCAACTGATACAAAATCGCAGAACGATTCAACCATAAATTATCACTTTCTGAGTACGTATCTAGCAATTTTCTTTTTTGATGTGGGAATTGTATCAGATACTTTCCAAACACATGTTTCGCTAAAAAATCCACGGTGTCCCACCAAGAATGCGTTGTAATCAACTTGGTGATCAACTCATGATCGTTCTCTTGGTATTTTTTGTGTAAAAACTTCTGAAACAATTCCATCGCGGCATAATGATACTCACGTTGTGGAAGTGCGTACAATGCCAACGCAACTGAGCGAATATGTTCTTGTAGAAACGATTTGTGATCTGCAACCAATTCTTTGATCAATTGCTTCCGAATTGGTGCTTTGATGCCGTGAAACGTAAACAAATTTCGCATATACGCTTCCATTTGCTGCTGATTCTCAGCATTGGCATTGGCTTCAAAAGCTTCTTGTAGTTTTATGGTGAAATTCATTAGATAATTTATAAGAATTTATATTGAATGTCTATAAACGTTTCAAACATAGGATGACATTTTGTATGAAAAAAAAGTAAATTTGATTCAAGATTCAAGATTCAAGATTCAAGATTCAAGAATCAAGAATCAAGATTCAAGATTTACATTTTTCTTGTCACGAATTCACGAATATTTTTAGGATCACATTTACTATAATTTACTCGAATTTTCATTCGTAACTTCAATTCAACATTCAACATTCAACATTCAACATTTAAAATCTAAAATTTAGCATTTAAAATTTATAACTTCAAAACCCAACCGCTTTATCATCACCACGAGGATCGGCGCCACCTTCTAATTTTCCATCAGGTAACACTAAAATTCCTTCTACTTTTCCAATCACAGGACTGTTGGTAGCATCAATCGTGTAGCCAAGTGTGGTCAGTTCTGCTTTCAGTGCATCTCCAAATCCTTTGGGTTCCATACGAACCGTATCGGGCAACCATTGATGATGAAATCGTGGCTGATTTATCGCTTCTTGCATGCCCATACCATATTCGTGAACGTTCAAGATTGTTTGCAACACACTTGTAATAATCGTTGATCCGCCAGGTGTTCCCACCACGATGTATAATTTGCCATCTTTTTCTACTATTGTTGGTGTCATGGAACTCAACATACGTTTTTCAGGGGCGATACTATTCGCTTCCGCGCCAATGAGTCCAAACATATTGGGTTCGCCAGGTTTTGCGCTAAAATCGTCCATTTCGTTATTTAAAAAGAAGCCTAATTCCTCACAATACAATTTAGAACCATACGCGCCGTTAATCGTCGTTGTGACAGAAACCGCATTTCCAAATGTATCTACAATAGAGTAATGGGTAGTTTCATCGCTTTCTATAATTTCGATGTTTCCATGAGAAACTTCCGTTGACGGTGTGGCTTTTTCAAAAGAAAATGTAGACATACGTTCTTTAATATAATCGTCACTCAATAAAGTTTCTGTGGGAATCATACTAAAATCAGGATCGCCCAAAAAATAATTTCGGTCGGCATACGCTCTGCGTTCCGCTTCTACAATGAGCTGAATGGCTTTTGTCGTATTATGCCCAAATGAAGCTATATCATACGGTTCAATGGCTTTCATGATTTCTGCCAAGCAAATACCACCGCTCGATGGTGGCGACATGGAAATTACGCGCAAATCATCATAGGTAAATGTAATCGGAGTTCGCCATTTGGCTTCGTATTTCGCCAAATCTTCCATCGTCATAATTCCACCCGATTGTTGCATGAAATCAACTAATTTCTGTGCCGTTTCTCCTTTGTAAAATTCATCGCGACCATTTTGTTTGATGCGTTTCAAGGTATTTGCCAATCGCAAACGCTTGATAGTATCTGTTGCTTTCCAATCTATAGCAAATAAAGAACTTACACTGTTCACTTTTATGATATCATCGCGGTATTTTTCGAAACGTTTTTGTTGCTTTTCGGTTACAACAACACCTTTTTCCGCCAAGGCGATGACAGGTGAAATGATTTCCTCCATGGGTAATTTTCCAAATTTTTCATGCGAAGCGTAAATCCCTGCAATGTTTCCTGGAATTCCGACCGCCATGGCGCCCAATCTGCTTTTGTTGGGAATCACTTCTTGCGTAAGCGAATCCAAATACATGTTTTTGTAGGCTGCCAACGGCGCTTTTTCACGATAATCCAAGGCACCAATATTGCCATCTGTTAAACGATACACCATAAATCCGCCGCCGCCCAAACTTCCCGCATACGGATAGGCAACTGCGAGCGCTAATTCCATTCCTACCATCGCATCAAAGGCATTTCCGCCTTTTTCAAGAATGATTTTTCCGATGTTAGACACTTCTTCGCGCGCAGAAACGAGCATGGCTTTTTCACCAATAACGCCTATTATGGATTGTTTCTGAGTTTTTTTACACGAAAATAATAGCAAGCAAAAAAAGCTTACAAGTAGGACTTTATTCATGTTGTAATTCATTAAGTTTTTGTTTAGAAAATTCGATTAATTCCGCAAAAAAAGAAGTGAATTCCGCTTCAAATTCATCATAAAAGGCTGTAAGTTCTACGACTGCCAAATTCATTTTGGAGCGATTTTGCGTGCGTCGGTTCATGCCTTCCAATACTTTGGTAATGCCTGCAATGGAAGCATAACTCACCAACCAATTGTCATGAATCATGTGTGGAAGCATGCGTTGTACATTCTGCGGAAGCATTTCAAAATGATCTTCTAGCAAATGATAAAAATCTTCCACAAAAGTTTCTAGCGGAACATCGGAATAGTTGTTCCAGTTTTTTGCTAAAAAATGATCGTACAAAATATCGACAATGACACTGCTATAGTGACTGTAATTTTTATGCAAACGTTTTGTGCTCATTCGAACTGTAGGATGTGCGTCCGTAAACGTATCAATATGGCGATGCAGCAAAATACCTTTCTGTATGTTGGGAGGATATTTTTTGTATTTCTTCCCGCGAATGCTATCGGCAATGAAATTTCCAATTTTTATTTCATCGTCGTTTTGTGAAAGGTAAATATGTGCTAAGAAGTTCATTTGTTAAAATTACTAAGAATATTTTTCTGAGAATGCTATATTTGTAAAAAATCATCTTTGAAACTTCTTCCAAACCTTAATCCGTTACGCTTCTTATTAACAATACCTGTTATGTTAGTGCATATTCCTGAATTTTTTAGGAATAGAGGTTTGGCTGCATATAATGAAGGTGTTATTTTTCATAAAGGTAGAGAAGCGGTATATGTGTTTTTTGTGCTAAGCGGATATTTAATCATCCGATTGTTATATCGAGAAGTGGCACAAAAAGGTAAAATTGACCTAAAAAGCTTCTACATACGGCGGATTTTGCGGATTTATCCTTTGTATTTTTTAATTTTAATAGTTGGATTTCTCTATTACAGAGTCGTGCTGTCGTATATGGGAATTCCTTATGAAGCCGATTATGATGTAACCAATGCGTTGTTGCTGTATGTTTTTTTCTTGCCCAATGTAGCTTCCACCTTATATCAACCTGGTGGAGCAATAGAAATACTCTGGTCCATCGGAATTGAAGAACAATTTTATTTGCTCATTCCGCCAATGTTAGCGTTTATAAAAAAGAAATTCTTTATACTATCCATAGCCGTTTTAACGGTAGTCTACTTTGCTGTTTTTGCAAGTGATCTTTTTCCGTTTTTACGAAAGTTTGATTTCTTATACTTTTACTTTTCTACAGGCGGATTGCTAGCGATTTTACATGAAAAATATGATGTAGGAAATAAAATTCATAAATACCTCAAAGTGGTTATTTTGGCGTTGTTTATCTTATATTTTTTTACAGATTTGATCAAAGGAATCGATCCAAATGTATACCACTTTGTAAGTATGATATTGTTTAGTTTTGTAATATTGACCTTGAGTTATAGTCCAGTATTTATTATACGAAACAAGCCTTTAAATTATTTGGGGAAAATATCGTACGGTATTTATATGTTTCATCCCTTAGTGATGCAACTCATTGGATTTATAATGCTTAAATTGGTCGCCAGAGTAGAACTGTCTGATATAACTGTAATTTTACTCTCGTATGGATTGGTTTTTGGCGTAACTTTTATAGTTTCGCACTTTTCATATCAATATTTTGAAAAACCATTTTTAAAACTTAAAAATAAATTTAGATAATACATTATGACGTTAATCAAATCAATTTCAGGAATTCGTGGAACTATTGGAGGAAATGTTGGTGATAATTTGACACCGATTGATGCTGTAAAATTTGCCAGTGCGTATGGAACTTGGTTAAAAAAAGAATACAACAAAGAAAAATTGACCGTTGTTATTGGAAGAGATGCCCGTATTTCTGGTGCCATGATTCAAAGTTTGGTAGTAAATACGTTGGTAGGTTTGGGCATTAATGTGATTGATCTTGGATTGTCTACAACGCCTACAGTTGAGGTAGCAGTTCCGTTAGAAAAAGCGGATGGAGGCATCATTCTGACGGCAAGTCATAACCCAAAACAATGGAATGCTTTAAAATTATTAAACCATAAAGGAGAATTTTTAAATGGTGCTGATGGCGCAGAAATTTTAGAAATTGCCGAAAGTGACGATTTCGATTTTGCTGAAGTAGACGATTTAGGAACGGTAACACCAAACAATACGTATATTACAAAGCATATTGAAGAAGTATTAAACCTTCCATTAGTAGATGTAGAAGCGATTAAAAAAGCAAATTTTAAAGTGGTGGTTGATGGTGTAAATTCTACTGGAGGAATTGCCATTCCGCAGTTATTACGTGCATTGAACGTAGATGTGATAGAATTATACTGTGAGCCAAACGGACATTTTCCGCACAATCCAGAACCATTGAAAGAACATTTAACGGATATTTCTGAATTGGTAGTGAAAGAAAAAGCAGATTTCGGTGTGGTGGTTGATCCAGATGTAGATCGTTTGGCATTTATTTGTGATGATGGCGAAATGTTTGGTGAAGAATATACCTTAGTCGCTTGCGCAGATTATGTATTGGGCAAAGTGAAAGGAAATACGGTGTCTAATTTATCTTCATCAAGAGCATTGCGCGATGTGACAGAAAAACATGGCGGAACATACCAAGCAAGTGCCGTTGGAGAAGTGAATGTGGTGATTAAAATGAAAGATACGAAAGCTGTAATTGGTGGAGAAGGAAATGGCGGCATCATTTATCCAGATTCACATTACGGACGCGATTCGCTCGTTGGTGTTGCTTTGTTCTTAACGCATTTAGCGGAAAAGCAACTAACCGTCCGCGAATTGCGCGATAGTTATCCGAGCTATTTTATGAGTAAAAATAAAATACAATTAACGCCAACACTAGACGTAGACGGTATTTTAAAAGCGATGGAAGAGAAGTATGCAGACGAAAACGTAACAACGATTGACGGTGTAAAGATTGATTTCCCTGAAAATTGGGTACACTTACGCAAATCGAACACAGAACCGATTATCAGAATTTACACAGAAGCCAAATCGCAACAAGAAGCGGATGACTTGGCACAACGCATTATGAATGAGATTTCTGCGATTGCCAATTTGTAAAGTGATACACTATAACAAATAAGTTTCCACATAAAAAAGATGTTGATCGATTATAATTGATCAACATCTTTTTTTATAAGTATTTCAATTTTTTTTATCCTAATCCTGGCGGTTGGCAAATACAGGTTTCAAATTCCGTTGGTGGCGGTGCTTTTGTAGTGCCTCCATTGGTGCCACAATCATTACAATCGGAATAACAAAATGTTTCTTCTGTAGGCTGTACAGTTGTAGTGTTATTTGGGTTTGTAGTTACAGTAGTATCAGTTTCAGAGAGCGTGGGATCTGCAGAATTTGCACCAGCTTTGTTATGAAGTAAAGTCAAATTTGACACTTTGTATTTGTGCAATTTTAAACCAATGTGTTTCTTTCTTTTCATAATATCTATGTTTTGAATGTTTGTGTTTGTAAAACAAAAAAGTATACGACTAAAATAAAAATTATGGTATTGATGATTTATAAACTATCAATAATTTAGGACTATTTTCTGAGCTTTTTTAAATATTGAGACGGATAAATGCCTGTGTGCGACTTAAAAGCTTTTGAAAAAGTTTCCTGTCTCTTAAATCCAAATTCTTCAGCAATTGCCTTAATCGTGTATGATTGTAAGGTTTTGTCATTCTTCAATCGAACCAACGCCGTATCAATTCTCAATTCAGTAATATAACTTGTAAACGACTTCTTTTTGTACGTGTTAATTACCTTTGATAAATACGAAGTATTGGTTCTTAATTTTTCTGCCATAAACCCTAAACTACATTCCAACAGTAAATAGTATTCCTTTTTCTCAAAATCAGCAATCCTTCGTAAAATGGCAGTTGCTTTTTCATCGGTTACTTTTTCTTTTTTAGGAATTGTTTTTGGAGCTTCTTCTTCTTTTTCAAGTTTGGCTACTTTTTGTAATACACCTTCAAACTTATTCTTTAGAATTTTTTCTCTTCTTTTATAATACACAACACTTCCTATCAATAATACAAACAATACAATGGCAGCAAAAAATATTCTTTTTTTATTGATAGTTTGTGCTGCTAGATCGTCTTTAATTTCATCAATTTCATTTCTAACAGACACAATATCAATCAGTTTGTGAGTTTCATTGTTTATTTTTAAATCTGCAGCGCTTTCCTTTTTTTCTAATGCGGCATATTGTTGAAAATGAAATAAGTTTTTCTCCGAGTTCCCTGTTTTGTTATACAAAAGTGCTAAAAACTCGTGCAATTCTTTTTCATTCACATCTACAGTATCAGATGTATTTACAATCTGCAAAGTTTGCTCTAAATATTGTATGGCTTGTGAATAGTTTTCTAATTTATACGCACTTTTCCCAAGGTAAAACAGTGAAGTAAGATACAGGGCTCTTTTTTTATCCTTTTCGGTGGCATCTCGAATTTGTTTGGCAATCGCAATACAATTATCATATTGATTTCTTTGATAATAAATAATGGCTTTGTTCATTAATAATGGATTGCGCAACCATTCTGTGGAATTATCACAGCAATCTTGGAGTCCTTCGTCATTAAATACCGCTGCTTCTTCTGTGTTTTTCGTCCATAAATACGCATCGGCAATATTCATAAGCGCAATAAGTTTGTATACTTTTTTACTAGTACTGTTGTTTGATGCGTCTAATCGTTTTAAAACTCGCTTATACATTTGAATGGCTTCCTCAAAATCTTTGTGTACTTTTTTGATGAAAGCTATATTGCATAATACATAAATTTCATAGTCAGGATTTGCAATTGCTTCTGAATAGGTTAGTGCTTTTAAGTAAGCTTTCAGTGCTTTAGAATTGTCTCCCAATTCAGAATGAATATCTCCTTTTAAAGAAAAGCATTTTTGCAGCAATTCAATATCTTTAGTGGTAGCACTGTATGAAATAGCAGACTCAATATTTTGTAACGCTTCCATATTTTTGTCCAATTTGCACAAACTATTCGCAACGTAGTAAAAAGCACGTGTTAACTGTTGTGCATCATCATTGATCATTGCTGCATTTTTAGCTTGAAGAGCGAACTTTAAGGCAAACGAATTCTTTTTATAAATATGTTGTGAATACAATTTTTCAGCTTTCTCAAATGCCTTATTGCTTTGCGCTTGACTGTTATTGATAAAAAGACAACATAAGATTACTAGTAATTGCTTCATTGAAAGCTTATTTTTAGAGAACAAATTGAATATTTACGAAAAAAATCTCGTACTATTAAAATATGTTTCAATATACAATAGTAGTTTTCAAAGATTGTTCCATATTTTTATAATTTGTAACAAAAAGAGAAAATAGGCTACCAATTTTAGTAAATTCAACACAAACCCTATGGAAACCACGTATACAAACTGGAAAATAGCAACGATTCGTACCTTAGAAGATAAAACAGCAATGCTTGATGCTTCTTTGCAGAAAAAAGTGGAAGTTGATTATTTTAAGCGTTTGCTTGAAAAAATGGCAACACATGCAGCTTCTCAAGAAGCACTCAGTACATTCCAAACACAAATGGATGCCTATGTTGAAGCAATTCCTTCACAAGCTGATTTCAAAGACAAGGACATCAGAAGAAATTTTATCAAAAAGAAAGCAAAAATTAAAAATACAGCGGTAACCAAGCATAAATTGGTCAACAAAGGATTTTACATGAGTATATGGATGCCTTTAGGATTGGCAATTGGCATGCCTTGGGGCATTGCGTTTGGCAACATTGCATTAGGGTTGCCTTTTGGACTTGCTTTTGGACTTGCCATTGGAAGTTGGCTCGATAGCAAAGCGGCAAAAGAAGGTAGAGTGGTGTAGTTACGACTTCTGAGTCGCAGGCGGCACCTTATCACGGTGTTTCCAACGTTTGTGAACCCAATAATAATATTCGGGAACTTCACGTATTTGCTTTTCTAAAGCTCTGTAGAAAAATTCAGTTGGTTCGTGTTTGGCGTAGTTTGAAATTCCTTTTGGCGTCAAATCTTCAAAAATTCCTTGGTAATGACCGCGTTTTACTTTTTCAATTCTAAAATAAATAAAAGGCATATCGGCTTTACGCGCTAGTATTTCTGGTCCGTCAAAACATGGAACGGTAATATTCATAAAATCTGTCCAATAATAATGCGCTAAAGGTTTTGGCGACTGATCGCTTACCATATAATAAATTCCTAAAACACCGTTATCTTGATCCTTTTTAATCGTTTTAAAAGTTTCTTTCGTCGTAATTAAGGTAGAATCACGTTTCTCGCGAATATCACGCACTAACTTGTCAAAATACTTATTACTTAGCTTCTTATAAATTCCATATCCTTTAAAAGAAACGTACTCTTTCATGACGTTCATCCATTCCCAATTTGCATAATGTCCAGAAATTAAAATAATACTCTGTCCTTTCTTTTCATATTCGTGAATCAGGTCAATATTAGGAAACACAAAACGTTTTCGTAAAGAAGCATCCGAAATTGTCAACGATTTGATCATTTCCAAAAACATATCACACAAATGACTGTAAAACTTTTTCTCAATTTTCAAACGTTCGGCATCGCTCTTTTCAGGAAAAACCAATGCTAAATTCTCCCGAACTACCTTTTTTCTATAACCAATTAGTCGGTACACAATAAAATAGCAAAAGTCAGAAAACAAATAGAGTAGACGAAATGGTAAAATCGAAATTAGCCAGAGAATCGGATATATTAAAATGAACGCAATAAGCTGCATATTGATACTAAATTTTGACAAATATAGCTATATTTGGCATGTAACAAAGGCTATTTTATGACGAATTTAGAACCGGTAACTATTGCAATAATTTTGGCAAACGTTTTGCCATCGCTCAAAGGATTTGATGATCAGTATTTTTTAAATAAATATTTGTTCAACATCAGTGCGATCAATAATGGACAACACTTTCGAATGTTTACATCTGGTTTTTTGCATGGCGACATTACGCATCTGCTATTCAACATGCTAACGTTGTATTTCTTTGCAGATGTCGTTATTGGTACCATAGGACCGCAATATTTTATCCTTATTTATGTTGCGAGTTTATTATTTGGGAATGCACTTTCCTATTATTTTCATCGAAACGAGCCGCATTACAGTGCGTTAGGAGCCAGTGGAGCCGTTTCTGGAATACTTTATGCCGCAATTCTGTTATATCCCGACATGAGTTTGTATATCATGTTTATTCCAATTCCTGTAAAAGGATACATTGTAGGAATCGGTTATTTATTATTTTCTATTTACGGAATGAAAAAACGCTTGGGAAATATTGGTCACGATGCGCATTTTGGTGGCGCTGCCGCGGGATTTATCATCACACTCATACTTCGACCGAACATCCTTGTACAAGAAACAGCAATTGTTATTCTCATGGCAATTCCGATCATAGCATTATTTATCATGACGAAGTTGGGGAAGATTTAAAAAAAGCTATCTAAAAAATAGAAAACTCATCAAACCAAAACAGCGTTAGTATGAAGGTTTTACTACTTTTTAAAAGGCCTAATAAATTACATAACCCGTTTTAGTCACATGGATAGCATCTGCTAATTTCATTAATTGATCTACAATATCCAGCCATACATGAATTTTCATAACTATCATGTTTTATAGGTTCATCAGCAGCGCCTCCTAAAACTTTATTTTGCAGATTAGAAATGGTGTGTACTTTAAATTCGAACTTTTTGAAACTCTTTTTTTTCATAATTACATATTTTGGTAAAAATTAATAATACCTAAAGATAGACAAATCATTTGTAGGAATGCTGCATGAAGAAAGGAAACAAAAAATCAAATCAGCTTCTTATTTTTTAAAATGTATTTTATACCAATTAAACTATAAAATTGGTATAAAAACAAGCTTCCAAAACGTTTGAAAAAATAAAAAAGTCCACACTTTCGTGTAGACTTTTCGAGTGAATGTGGGGAGAGCAGGATTATTTCATGATCTTTTTACGCCACTGCTGCAAATAAGAAACCAACAGCTATCGCTGTAGCATTTTTTTGTTTTACTTCAAAACTCAAACGTTGTTGTTTAGTTTTTTCATAAAACAAAAAAACCACGTCAGTTGACGTGGTTTCTTGCTTGATGTGGGGAGAGCAGGATTGCATATCCAACTTCCTACTTCGTGAAAATGAAAAGTAACGCTGCTATTGCAGCTACACCTTTTTATTTTTTCCAACTCATTTTAAAACAAGCTTCCAAAACGTTTGAAAAAATAAAAAAGTCCACACTTTCGTGTAGACTTTTCGAGTTAAAGTGGGGAGAGCAGGATTCGAACCTGCGAAGACATAGTCAGCAGATTTACAGTCTGCCCTCGTTGGCCGCTTGAGTATCTCCCCAACGATTTTTGCATTATTGCGGTGCAAATATACTATTGTTTTTGAACCGTGCAAATAAAAAATATACGTTTTTTTAGTTTCAAAAATAACTCCCTGAAAATCAGTTTTTATAAATTCAGAATTCAAGTTTATTCTTTTACAAAACCCAAAAATATGCGCGGTTGGAATTCCTGCAAAAGCAGTAATAATGAATTGCGAATGTTAAAATGTAAAACTAAAATATAAAATGTAAAGTATTTTTGCTAAATGCTAAATGCTAAATGCTAAATGCTAAATGCTAAATGCTAAATGCTAAATGCTAAATGCTACTTCCCAAGCAATTCTTTTACTTTCGCTTCTAAGGTAGCACCGCGTAAATTTTTGGCAACAATTTCTCCTTTCTCATTCAAAATAAAAGTTGCCGGAATAGTACGAATATTATACGTACGTGCAATAGCATCTCTTGGCCCATCTAAATTAGAAACTTGATGCCAAGGCAATCCGTCTGTTTTAATAGCATTTAGCCAAGCTTCTCTTGGATACTGCTGATTTGGAGTTCCATCCAATGAAACACCAATAATTTCCAAACCATCTTTGTGGTATTTATTATAGGTTTTTACCAAATTTGGATTCTCTTTACGACAAGGTCCGCACCAAGCTGCCCAAAAGTCAATAATGGTTACTTTTCCCTTAATATCATTCAAAGAAATCATTTCTCCTTCAGGATTTGGCGCTGTGAAATTTTTAGCAACCGAACCCACAGCAGAACGTAAAGTTTTATTAGTTTTTTCAATTAAATCCTGTGCAACACGTGTTTTCTTCAAATCTTCAGGAAGTTGATCAATAAACAGTTTTGCTTTTTGCGCGTTGGTCAATTTGTTTTGCAACATACGACTCACTAACACAATGGATATGTAAGAATTTGGATGGTCTTTTACAAACTGTTCTTGATACTTAACAACTTCTTTGTCTAAAGCAGCTACTTTTTGTCGAAACACACTAATATTAGCTGCATCTTTTGAAGTTACAGCTTCTTGATAACGCGCTCTTGCTTTCTTCATTTTCTCACTCATTGCTTTTGAATCTTCAAGAAAACGCGTGTAATCTTCATTATGTTTTCCGCCAGAAATCTTAGCAATAGGCAAACCATCCTTTTCGGCTTCAATAGTAACGTTGGCATTCTCCAAGAGTACATTAATGTTTCCTGAAGCACCATTTATATAAATAAAACCTTGTTGTGGATACGCAACTTTTCCAGTAAAAATAAATTTCCCATTCTGAACAATAGCGGTATCTTTTGGCTGTGGAACACCTTTTTCGTTCGGGGTTTTCAAAAATGCGCGAACACCATCAGGAACTCCATGGATTGTAGTTTCAATTGCATATCCATCACCACTGTTTTGAGATTGGTCTCCACAAGACACAAACAGTAACATACCAATAATACACGTCATTACAAATACTTTCTTCACGTTTAGATACATTTTTGTATAATTATTTTAAAAGTTAAACGCGCAAATTTAACCAAATGAGAAGAATTACCCTAAAAAAAATCAGAATTGATACCGCACGCCCAACGCCAAGTCAAAATCGAGGTCGTCATTAAAACCATTATCAAAACCAATTTCAGGTCGTACATCCAACGAAAGCTGTAATGGAAAGTCAAAACTATACTCAATACCAACATCACCCGCAATAAACGCATAAAAGCCATCATTGGTTAAATTTCGGTTGCTATTCCAACTTCCAATTCCGCCACCAGCGCCCGCATACCAATTAAATCCGCCATCAATATTCCAAACCCATTGGTACACTCCTGTAATTTTATATGCATCAAAATCGTCGTTATCTTTCCAACCCAAATCTAACTCTAGTCGGTTATTGTTCCACAAAGCTCTTTGGTATGAAATCTCGGTTCCAAAACCATTATTGCCGCCAATTCGGAGTCCAATCGCGTTTTCAGCAATCTG
Source organism: Kordia sp. SMS9 (assembly GCF_003352465.1). Lineage (NCBI taxonomy): Bacteria > Pseudomonadati > Bacteroidota > Flavobacteriia > Flavobacteriales > Flavobacteriaceae > Kordia > Kordia sp. SMS9. The sequence continues at coordinate 3,927,109 of NZ_CP031153.1, forward strand.
TTGTGCCGAAGCAGAAATTCCTAAAAATAAAATACCTAAAATCACCAGTTTTTTCATGTCTTTATCATTTATGTTCTTAATTTTGTGTAATGGAATAAACAACAACTATACCATTGGCAATACATAGTTTTTGGGGATTAATTTCACATGTTAATATCTTATTGTGATACGTAGCTTGTTTGTTATTTATAACTAAAAAAATAAGTTTATATTGCTGAAAAAATTGCCACAGACACTCAAAACGGTGACATGAAGACGAAATTGGAACAACTAAAAGATACCTTTTCAGGAACTATTTTTTATGATGATTTACATAAAATACTATACGCAACAGATGCATCTGTATACCGCAAACTACCGTTAGCCGTTGCGTATCCAAAAAACACAGCCGATCTAAAACTCTTGATCGATTTGGCAAACACACACCAAACATCACTCATTCCACGAACTGCGGGAACATCGCTTGCAGGACAATGTGTGGGCGAAGGTATTGTGGTAGATGTTTCTAAACATTTTACGGAAATATTAGATATTGATGAAAACGCAAAAACAGTCACGGTGCAACCTGGCGTTGTGCGCGATGCGTTAAACAATCACTTACAAACGAACAATTTATTTTTTGGACCGAATACATCAACGTCCAACCGTTGTATGATTGGCGGCATGGTGGGAAACAACTCTTCAGGAACAACATCCATTCAATATGGCGTTACGCGCGATAAAGTCTTGGAAATGGATGTATTATTATCTGATGGAAGCGAAGTAACCTTTGGAGAAATTTCTACGGAAACATTCCATCAAAAACGAAAGTTGCATACGCTTGAAGGTGCCATTTATCAAAAAATATATGAAATGCTTTCGGAGGATGCGAATCAGAAAGAAATTATAGCGCAATTTCCGAAAGAAGTCATTCACAGACGCAATACAGGCTACGCGATTGACGAATTGTTACGTTTGCAACCATTTTCAACAAATGGCGAAACGTTCAACATGTGCAAATTGCTCTCTGGAAGTGAAGGAACACTTGCGTTTACTACAAAAATCACTTTACAATTAGATGATTTACAGCCAGCACAAAGCTGTGTAGTGGCAGCACATTATGAAAGTATAGAAGATTGTTTGCAATCGGTTTCATTGACCATGCAACACAACTTGTACACCTGTGAAATGATGGACAAAATTATTTTAGATTGTACAAAGTCAAATCTCGCGCAAGCGAAAAACAGATTCTTCGTCAAAGGCGATCCACAAGCAATTTTACTACTCGAATTGCGCTCGAATGATGCAAATGATTTAGAAAAACAGGAAAAAGCATTGATCGCTTCTTTGGCAAAAGAAGGAAAAAGTTATCATTATCCTGTATTACGCGGAAAAGAAATCAGTCAAGCAATGGAACTCCGCAAAGCTGGTTTGGGCTTGTTAGGAAACATCATTGGCGATAAAAAAGCCGTGGCATGTATTGAAGATACGGCAGTTGCGCTAGAAGATTTAGCTGATTATATTGCTGAATTTTCTCAGTTGATGAAAAAATACGAGCAAAAAGCCGTGTATTATGCACATGCAGGCGCGGGAGAATTGCATTTGCGTCCGATTCTGAATCTTAAAAAGAAAGCAGATGTCGTGTTGTTCCGAAAAATAACACATGATGTTGCCAAATTGGTCAAAAAATACAACGGTTCATTCAGTGGAGAACACGGCGACGGCATTGTGCGCGCAGAGTTTATTCCAGTCATGATAGGCGAGAAGAACTACGAATTGCTCAAAGAAGTAAAAGCTATGTTTGATCCGAACAATATCTTCAATCCGGGGAAAATTGTGGATGCTGCTAAAATGGATACTTCTTTACGGTATGAAATTGATCGCGAAGAGCCAGAAATACAAACGTTATTTGACTTTTCGGACAGTCAAGGAATTTTACGAGCTGCTGAAAAATGTAATGGTTCGGGCGATTGTAGAAAACCTGCGTCGTTTTCCGGAGCCATGTGTCCAAGTTACCGCGCTACGAAAAACGAAAAAGATACCACACGTGCGAGAGCTAATGCTTTGCGTGAATTTTTAACGGTTTCTGAAAAGGAAAACAAGTTTGATCATAAAGAACTCAAAGAAGTTTTTGATTTGTGTTTGAGTTGTAAAGCCTGTGCGAGCGAATGTCCGAGCAATGTAGATGTTGCTGCATTAAAAGCTGAATTTTTGCATCAATATTACAAATCTAACAAACCAACATTTCGAGATAAAGCCTTTGCTTTTTCAACCAAATCGAATCGTTTGGCGAGCGCATTTCCTGGACTTTCTAATTTTGTAAAAACGAATGGTTTTACGTCAAAAATCATCAAAAAAACGTTAGGAGTTGCACAAGAACGTACGTTACCAATAAATTCAAGTAAAACTTTAGATAATATTATTCAAAAATCATTAAATCAATTAAATACAAATATTTTTAAAAATAAAAAAGTATATATTTTTAGTGATGAATTTACCAATTACTTGGAATCTGACATCGGACAAGACGCGTTGGTTGTTTTATCCGCTTTGGGTTATGAAATCAAGCATGTATCGCATGAAGAAAGTGGACGTACGTTTATCTCAAAAGGGTTCTTGCCAGAAGCCAAAAAAGTAGCGAATAAGAATGTAGCTATCTTTAAAGATTTCATCCACGAAAACGCGGTTTTGGTAGGAATAGAACCTTCTGCAATTCTCACCTTTCGCGATGAATATATCCGTTTGGCAGATGATAAAGAAGCGGCAAAAAACATTGCGAAACACACCTATTTGTTAGAAGAATTCTTGGCGGAAGAAATAAAAAACGGCGAAATCACTTCTGAATCGTTTACGGAAGAAGCCAAAAGTGTGAAAATTCATGTGCATTGTTATCAAAAAGCTTTGTCCAATCAAAAATGCACGTATGACATTTTAAATTTACCCAAAAACTACAAACCAACAATTATTGCTTCGGGTTGTTGCGGTATGGCAGGATCTTTCGGCTACGAAAAAGAACACTATGAAGTCAGTATGAACGTTGGTGAACAATCGTTGTTTCCTGCGGTCAGAGCGGCGGAAGTCAATACCATCATTGCAGCAAACGGAACGAGTTGTAGACATCAAATAAAAGATGGAACGAGTAGAGAAGCGTTGCATCCGATTACGGTATTGAGACAAGCGTTGGTGTAGATTTTTAGACACGTTTCGCTTTAGATCGACTTCGCCTCCTAGATTTACGACTTCTATGATACGTCTTTGCGAGACGCAGTCGTGGCAATCTGTTTCTAATAATATTCAGATTTCTATATAAAAAGTCTAAAAATTTAAAAGCATCAGTAATCTAAAAGATTCCTGCTTGCCAAAACAAGTCTACTTAGTATTTTGAATAGAATCAATTCTTTTGATCAGTTTTTTGGCGCCATCTCTAGCTTTGGTGTAAATCTCTTTCATGCGTTTTTCTCTTAAAATGGACATGTTTACATAATTTTTCCCAGCTTTTGAAGTCACAACCTTTAGTAGACTTTCTCTATTTTCTTTCGGATTTGCTACCTTGGGGATAGAATCTAAGTATTCTAATTCATAATGATTCTGGTAAATCCAAAAATCCATATCCTTATCTACAGACTTTTCTTCCCATTTATTAAATTCCATTAGATATGTATTAAAAACAGCGTAATAATTGTCTAATTTTTCAAATAGAAACTTCTTTTCTGGCAAGGTCACTATGCCCGATTCTACCATTTTGTTATACGCATTAGTATTGATAGAAATATTATTAGTTCCTGAAGTGACGATTCCTTGAATTTGACTCGTGGTAAATTTCGCTATGCTATCTGGATTGAAGAGACTTTTTTTATAGTCAATTTTTATGTCAATTCTTTTGATAGCATACTCAAAATAAGTAGTGTCTACCGCCAAATCTTTCTTGATTTTATCAATATACACATCGGCTTTTTTCAAAGAAATCCGATTCTCGTTCCAGTTATTAATGCTGAGGGCAATTAAAATACCTGCTATTATAAAGAATATTTCCCCAATGGCAAATACCACATATTGCTTTAGATTTTTTTTCTTCAAGCTGTTCTCTTTTAAATTTTTCATCATGCTATTTGATAAATTACAAACAGTCTTAATATGCAACCGTTAATTTTTGGCAAATTAGGAATTATTTTTTTATGTGAATGCTTTGGAACATCACTATGAGTCAGCATAAAGAAGTAATCTTTTAGTTAAGAAATCAAATTGTGCTATAAAAGAAAAAGATTGCCACGTCGCTATGCTTCTCCTTTAGATTAGCAAAGTCGTATCGAACATGTCTAAAATCTAGTAGCGAATGTGCTTCTAAGCGTAACTAAAGTCAAAAAAAATGTTCAATTTCTAAGAAGTCTAAGCAGTCTGTAAATCTAAATCATTTAGGATCTTCTACAATGGTAATCGCCGCCAACAAATCCTTATAATCCATAGATTTCAATTCTTCATCAGCATAAAAAGCAGTCAAGCGATCTTCGCTATGGCGGTAAAGTTTCCAACGATTTTTATGGTATTCCAACGCTGTTAAATTTTCAACCCAATCGCCCGAATTTAAGTAGATACAAGAACCTTTTCTATTGGTTTTTTTCTCCATTTGTGGCTGATGAATATGTCCGCAAACCACATAATTGTATCCGTTGTCAATTGCTAAATCGGCAGCAACTTCTTCGAAGTCACTGATATATTTTACTGCTTTCTTTACATTATTTTTGATTTTTTTAGACAAAGAATATTTTTCACGTCCAAATTTTAGCAAAACCCAATTCATCACTCGGTTCAAACGAATTAACAAATCATAACCCATTCCGCCAAGTTTCGCAATCCATTTGGCATTTTGAATGGACGCATCAAACACATCGCCGTGAAAAAACCATGCCTTTTCGCCGTTCAATTCCAACACTAATTTATCTACCAATGAAAAATTTCCCATCTTCGTATCTGAAAAACGACGCAACGATTCATCGTGATTTCCTGTAATATAAATCACTTCCACACCTTTTGTTGTAAAGTCAATCAGCTTTTTAATGATTTGTAAATGAGCTTTTGGAAAATACCGTTTTCTAAACTGCCAAATATCAATAATATCACCATTCAGAATTATTTTCTTTGGCTCAATACTGTTCAAGTACGCAAGCAATTCATTGGCATGACAACCGTACGTTCCTAAATGAACATCGGACAAGACCAAAAGGTCAACAGTGCGCTTTTTGACAAAATCTTTTTTCACGCCACAAATAAAAAACAAACCAAAAAATTTGATGAAAAAATAGTGTTAAGCTTAGTTGCTTGAATGTTACCAATTTATCAAGCAAATCGCTGAAATGTTAAGTTAATTTTAAGCATTTGTTGGGTTTTTAAATCTGTTAGTTTAAATTTACATTTGTTAAAAAAAGACTATGGCAGGAAATACTTTTGGTTCCTTATTCAAATTGACCACTTTTGGAGAGTCGCACGGCGCGGCAATTGGCGGAATTATTGACGGTTGTCCAGCAGGATTGGAATTGGATTTGAAGATGATTCAACATGAAATGAATCGTAGGAAACCTGGGCAATCTGCAATTGTTACACAACGAAAAGAACCCGATGCGGTTGAATTTTATTCGGGAATCTTTGAAGGAAAAACAACAGGCGTTCCAATCGGATTTGCCATTCACAATACCAATCAGAAATCACGCGATTATTCACATATTAAAGAAACGTATCGACCTTCGCATGCAGATTATGTGTACGATCAAAAATACGGACATCGCGATTATCGTGGTGGCGGACGAAGTTCAGCGCGTGAAACCGCATGTAGAGTTGTAGCAGGCGCCATTGCAAAACAATTACTTTCCAATATTAAAATAAACGCGTTTGTGTCTTCTGTGGGAGAAATTACGCTAGACAAACACTATCAAGAACTAGATTTTTCCTTGACAGAAAGCAATCCCGTGCGTTGTCCAGATCCTGCGAAAGCGCAAGAAATGGAAGAAAGAATTCGTCAAATTCGAAAAGAAGGCGATACCATTGGCGGAACCGTAATGTGCGTGATACAAAATGTGCCTGTCGGTTTGGGCGAACCTGTATTTGATAAATTGCATGCAGAATTAGGAAAAGCAATGTTGTCCATCAATGCCGTAAAAGGTTTTGAATACGGAAGTGGCTTTGCAGGCGCGAAGATGAAAGGAAGTCAACACAACGATATTTTCAACGCAGACGGAACGACACAAACAAATCTTTCAGGCGGAGTGCAAGGAGGCATCAGCAACGGAATGGACATTTATTTCAATGTAGCGTTCAAACCTGTGGCGACGATTATGCAAGCGCAAGATACCATCAATAAAGACGGTGAAATTGTAGAAATGACAGGAAAAGGTCGTCACGATCCGTGCGTTGTACCACGCGCCGTTCCTATTGTGGAAGCCATGGCAGCATTGGTGTTGGCGGATTATTATTTACTTAACAGGACTATCAAAAAATGAGCGTAAAGGACTTTTTTATTGCTGTCATCAGAATCATGGCAATTTATTTTTTCATTGAAGCTATATTTCCTTTAATGGCACAAATTATCGTATATGGCTATGATACAGATTCATATTTAATATTTGTGTATGTAGGAGTCATCTTGTTATTTTTTGCCCTTTTTTATCTCATGATTTCCAATGCAAAAGGACTCGTGAAATTTTTACGATTGGATCGCGGTTTTTCAACAGAACGCTTCGATTTTTCTAAAGCAGATGGTACGTATATTATAGAAATTGCCATCGCCATCATGGGAATATACATGTTGATTTGTTCAATTCCTTACATATTAATGGATGGTTATGCATTATTCAAATCGAACATCAATAGCAACGTTTTTTCTTTGGGAGAAAATACAAGAGATTTACAATCAAATTTGATCACTAATTTTTTATATATCTTAGTCGGATTGGTCATTCTTTTTTTAAGAAAACCAATCGCAAACATATTTACCACAAAACCAAACGAAGAATAGTCAACAGAACAGAAATATATTCAGCATGAAAAAAATGGCATTACATTGGAAAATTTTGATAGGAATGGTTTTAGGTGTCATCTTCGCCTTCATCTTACTGTCAACTTCTTGGGGAAGTGAAAAAGTAGTTTTGAAAGAAATTGCCGCTTCCGAAGAAATTGTACAGCAAATTGTGAATGGAGAAGTGGTGACGTCTGTCAAGCAAATTCCTGCAAGAGAAATTAAAACTACACGTGCCGAATATTTTATCAGTCGTTGGGTAAAACCTTTTGGAACCATTTTTATCAATTTGTTGAAATTGATCGCCGTTCCGCTAATTCTTGCGTCCTTAATTAAAGGGATTTCCGATTTAAAAGACATTGCTAAAATTAAAAAAATGGGCTTGCGGACTATTGGAATTTACGTAGTTACGACCTTAGTAGCGATTATTATTGGCTTAGGAATTGTAAATACAGTCCAACCTGGAACGGGAATGCCAAAAGAAACGATTGAGAAAATTAAACTAAAATATGCAGATTCTGACGGAGTAAATGACAAACTCATGAAAGCCGCTGCACAAAAAGATGCTGGACCATTACAGGCTTTGGTTGATATTTTTCCACAAAATATTTTTAAATCGTTGGGAGAAGCGAAAATGCTTCAAATTATTTTCTTTGCTTTATTCTTGGGAATTTGCCTCTTGCTCATTCCCGCCGAGAAAGCCAAACCCATGATTGATATTTTCGATTCCTTGAACGAAATCGTCATGAAAATGGTCGATTTAATCATGCTTTTTGCGCCTTATGCCGTTTTTGCATTACTAGCCAACGTTATTGTCGCCTTTGATGATCCTGAAATATTGATGAAATTGTTGTCGTACGGATTCTGCGTTGTTGGCGGATTGATCTTGATGATATTTTTCTACTTAGCAATTGTCGCGGTGTACACCAAAAAATCACCATTATGGTTTTTAAAACAAATCAGTCCGGCGCAATTGTTAGCGTTTTCCACAAGTTCCAGTGCGGCAACGTTGCCAGTAACGATGGAACGTGTAGAAGAACATTTGGGTGTTGATAAAGAAGTTTCAGGATTTGTATTGCCTGTAGGAGCAACCGTAAATATGGACGGAACCAGTTTGTATCAAGCGATTGCAGCCGTATTTATCATGCAAGTGCTGACGCCAGAAGATATCAACTTTCAAGTGCAATTGATCATCGTATTTACCGCTTTATTAGCTTCTATTGGAAGTGCTGCCGTGCCAAGTGCTGGAATGGTAATGTTGGTCATTGTATTAGAATCTGTAGGGTTTGATCCGGCATTGTTACCAATTGGTTTGGCATTAATCTTTGCGATAGATCGACCGTTGGATATGTGCAGAACGGTTATCAACGTTACAGGAGACGCAACAGTGTCCATGGTCGTTGCCAAGTCTTTAGGGAAACTACACGAACCACAACCAAAAAACTGGGATGATAATTATCCTCCTAAAGAATCATAATAAAACCATTTTTTTATATATTTTTAAAGAAATCAACAAAATAACCAAAAAAAGACCGCAATGAATATCTGTTTTTTAATGTATCCGTGGGAAGATATCGATCCAGAAAACGATACAAGCTTAGCTTTAATTAAAGAATGTGCAAAAAGAGGACATGGAGTCGCCATTTGTACGCCGTCAAACTTAACCATTCGCGATAGTGTTACGAATGCTTTCTGTACCGTTATCAAGCGCATGGACAAAGTGCCGAGTACGCTCAAATCGTTTTATATGAAAGCAGAATTGCGTGAAGAAATGTTGCCTTTAGCAGGTTTTGATGTGGTATTTATGCGGGCAAACCCACCGTTAGATCCAATTATGTTGAACTTTTTGGATTCCGTGAAAGACGATGTATTTATTGTGAATTCGCTTCAAGGAATGCGCGAAGCTAATAATAAGCTGTATACTGCTGCTTTTGGCGATGCACACAGCAATATTATTCCGAATACGCATGTATCTAAAAATAAGGACTATTTGGTAGAACAAATCAAGGAATCGAAAGCTGATAAAATGATTTTGAAACCGTTGAATGGTTTTGGTGGTTCTGGTGTGATTTTGATCGAAAGATCTGCCATGAACAATATTAAATCGCTGCTCGACTTTTATATTACCAACACTGATGGAAGTTCTAATTATGTCATTCTTCAAGATTATATAGAAGGTGCTGACCAAGGTGATGTTCGTATTTTATTGTTGAATGGAGAACCGATTGGTGCCATGAAACGCGTGCCAGGATCAGACGATCACAGATCAAACGTAAGTGCTGGCGGAAGCGTACAGAAACATACATTAACCAAAGCAGAAAAAGCTTTGTGCAAGCAAATTGGACCGAAATTGGTCAATGACGGATTGTATTTTGTGGGAATTGATGTAATTGGCGGGAAATTGGTAGAAGTAAACGTAATGTCGCCAGGAGGAATTACCTATATCAATAAAGTATACAAAACACGCTTGCAAGAAAAAGTAATTGATTTTGTAGAAAGCAAAGTTGTGGATAAATTGCAAGCTTTTGACAGACGCGTTCGCTTACGCAAAGCTGTGGACGACGCATAAAATGCACATTCAACTAAAAAATTCAATAGTATCTGTAGATTGGTTGCAAGAACACGTTCATGCAACCAATCTTATAGTTTTAAACGGAACCATTCCGAAAGTTGTGGGCGATACGGCGCAACAAGAAACACAGCAAATTCCGAATGCACGATTTTTTGATATAAAAAAGGTGTTCAGTGTTTTAAACGCGCCTTTTCCAAATACGATGATTTCTGTGGAAGCTTTTACAGAAAAAGCGCAGAAATTAGGCATCAATCAAGACAGCGCGATTGTAGTGTATGACGAATTGGGAATGTACGCTGCACCAAGAGTTTGGTATATGTTTAAAAGCATGGGATTTGATAATATTGCCGTTCTTGATGGTGGATTTCCTGCATGGAGAGCTGCTAAGTATCCTGTAGAAGCGAAAATCCCTTTTGAGGGAAAACGCGGAGATTTTCAAGGGAAAGATCAGTTGTATTTATTTAAAAATTATCCAGAGATGCTTCAAACCGTTGCAAATGATGCTACAATTATTTTAGATGCACGATCAGAAGCGCGTTTTACAGGAAACGTACCTGAACCTAGAGCAGGATTGCGCAGCGGAACGATTCCGACCTCAAAAAATTTACCTTATACTGAAGTTTTACACAAGAATTCATTCAAATCAAAAGAAGAACTTCAAACTATATTTTCAGCATTCAACACAAAAAAAACACCTTTTACGTTTACTTGCGGATCTGGAATTACGGCGTGTATTCTCGCTTTAGCGGCTGATATTGCAGATTATACTTCATATTATGTATATGATGGTTCTTGGACGGAATGGGGAAGTGTACACCGATAAATTTGACCAATCATTTACAAACACCTAACACATGAACTTTCAAAAAGTAAAAGATTTCATCTATAAAAATAGTGCATACATTGCTTTGTATTTTTCTGGAATAAACATTTTATCATACTTTTTAGATTTTTTTTATAAGTATTCCTTATATGATGGAGTTATACAAACATTTCGTTTGATCAACTTTGGCGGTGTAAGCTTCTCATTTTTTCGATCCGACTTCTTAACGATTACCGTTCAGTTTGGATCCTCATACATCAGAAAACCTGCCTTCGAAATATTTTTTGCACTTCTATTTTTTATAGGTGCAATTATATATATCAAAAGCAAAAAAAAGGAGAATCGTATGTTAGATTTTGCTTTTTCATTACTATTTTTTACAAGAATTGTTGCATTGATAACGCTACCTTTCATGATGGGTAATGCCCTTACTGTGAATCCATGGACAATTAGTGTTATAGTTTTCAAACTATCTTTAGTTATTTTCATCAGTTATATCTATCTGCAACGAAGTTTTCAGGAAAAACAATTGGTGCCACTTGAGGACGATTTTGGGCTTAAAGTATACCTCAATGACAATAGGTTTGCTGAAACATTACGTCATGTAAGAGTTTCGAAGTGGAAACGTTTAGCACACTATTTGGTTGATATACTGCTGATTATTGGTATATTTTCAAAATTCATTTTTATATTACCAAGATCATTCACCACGATGCTTTCCGAAACTTTTGGCGATCGTTTTAGCGTGTATATTCTATTTTTTATTGCAAGTAGTATCTACTATTTATTTTTTGAATCAATCTTCAAAACGACTCCAGGAAAATGTTTGACCAATTCGCGAATCATCAACTATAAAAAGGGAAACATCACATTTAATCAATTTATATGGCGCACTTTTTCGAGAAGAATTCCGTTTGAAGCGTTTTCATTTTTTGGAAGCATTGGTTGGCACGATTTAATTTCGACGACAACCGTTGTACAACAAACTGCTGAAAAAAAATACGATCGCTTCATCCATAGAATTTTAATAGTTTTTGGATTGATGATACTTTTGACTGCGTTTGTAAATATTTTTAGTATTTTTTAATTTATTAAAACATGAATACACAAGAAAATGAACGTATTAGCACAAAGCTATTAGACACGCTTGTAATTATCGAAAAGCTAAAACTCAAACGAAAGAAGCTATTAAAAGAGGCATCCGTACTAGGAATTATTGCGATCATCATTATTGGAGTAGGTGCGTATGGAAGTATTGCAGAATGGACAGCGTTTCCTATATTTCAAGGTGCGATTGCCGCTGGTGGAATTTTGTTAGCCATTGCTTTTCGACCGTTGCAACGATGTAAAAAAGAAATAGACATTCACGAAAAAAAGGCGTTAGAGTTGCACGAATTATTAAAAAACAATAATTTAGATTATAAAGCAGACATTCGTGTTTCGTATGATGAAAAAGGAGAATATGTTGTGAAGAAAAGTATCAAGCTATTTAGCATATAAATAATACATGGAAATTTCAGGACATTGTAGTTTTTGTGAACATAAAGAATTTGACTTTACAAACGGAAATTTATGTGGATTGACAAAGCAAAAAGCAGATTTTTCTCGAAAATGTCCCAAAATAACTTTTGGAAGTAATGCTAAAGCCAAGATTGTGGAAATCAACACGGAATACAAACAACTGCAAGATGAAAAACTAAAAGTAATATATCATTTAATTTTATCTTTGTTTATTGGTACAGTTATCATTATAGGTATTGTCTATTTTATTGAAATGCTTTTTAAAATTGGTGTTTTTTATACAAGCGTTCTCACAGAAAGAGAAGCTAGGATTCTTACGGAAAGTCTTTTTGCAATTATAGTAGGAATTTCATTAATTGGATATGCATTTGCACCTTATATAAAATATACAAATGCCAATAGTGCAGCAAAAGCTCAAAAAAAACGCATGGATACTTTTTTTGCATTGTATGATTATGATTATAAGATTAATTTTGAAGATGAAAACCCACAAACTGCCGTAAAATTATTTAGATCAAAACGACCTGTAAAATAAGTAAGTAGATAAATTTATGAAAAAACTAACCATCGACCAGATTATCACAAAAATTGAGCAAGAAGCACTGTTTGAAGCAGTTTCTTCCGATTATTCGTTTACGATAAAAATTGACAAATACGTTCCGTATGCGTGTGGTGCGGTACACGACGGACATCAGTTTCGCCGAGAACTCTGGGAAAATTGCATGCACACCGAATACGATCGTTGGTTTGAAGAAGATCCAGCCACGAAAGAAATGGTACAAACACATCCGATTGTGATTGCAGGAATGGATTCTCGTTTTGAATACGATTTAAACCGTGCGCCCGAAAGTGCTATTTACGAAGATGCTTGGGGAAAACAATTGTGGCATGCGCCTTTAGCTGATGACATGAAGCAGAAAAGTTTGGCAAAACACCACAATTTCTATAAAGTTGTACACGCATTGATGTCAAAACTTGAAGAGAAATTCGGCGTTTGTGTTGTTTATGACATGCATTCATACAACTGGAAACGCTGGGAGCGAGAAGTGCCAACCTTTAATTTGGGAACATCTAATGTTGATAATGAACGTTTTGGTGGAATTATTGAAGATTGGCGCGCGTTGTTGTCAAAAATTGAACTGCCAAACGGAATTGCAGCTACTTCAAAAATTAACGATACGTTTCAGGGGAATGGATATTTTTTAAAGTACATCACACAGCATTTTAGTAACACCTTAGTTTTGGCAACTGAAGTAAAAAAGATATATTGCGACGAAATTGATCAGATCATGTTCCCCGAAGTGGTTTCTGCCGTTGAAAAGGCATTGAAAACCCTTATTCCACAGCATGCCGACGATTTTTATCAAACATATAACAGCTAAGAAAAGAACGTAGTACGAATGAATGATACCAATGTAGCGAGCAAAGTGCTTTTTGAAATTGATAAGAATATTGACGACTTAGTAAAAAAGGTTGAGTTGTTGAGTTATGTCAATCCATTAAATATGGAAGAAGAAAAACAAAAATTCTTTCAGTCCAAATACTTAACAGATCCAAAATTTACCTATCCACAAATGGATTTTGATCGGTTTCGCTTGCATCGCGAATTGTTCTCACAGCCTATTGAACGTATTGAAAATGCAAATACAAGAGCTTTGTATGAAGACATTATTTATGCGTATTCTGGATTGATTCAATGTATTGAAACTATTGGAACGAAGCACAAATTCTATTACAACAGTTTGCATTCGTTTGGAACACCGAAAGAACAAGATGTAGAAAATGCAAAATTCATTCTCCATTTTGAAGAAGAAGATCCGAACGAGGAACAATTTCAACCTAAATACACTGCAGCAGAAACAGCAGCATTGTTCCGAGAATATTCTAAACAATACGATTTTTCATATCATATTAAATTTTCAAAAGATATGAGCGCTATTGCCATGGTGTTGAACAATATCAAAACATTGGTGATTAATGAAAAACATATATTTTCAGACAATGAAATCGCGGTATTGACCAATCATGAAATTGGTGTACACATGGTAACCACGATGAACGGATTGTTGCATCCATTGCATATATTTTCCAACGGTTTTCCAAATTACGAAGAAACCCAAGAAGGATTGGCGGTTTTTTCTGAATATATGAGTAATAATCTGACGGTGAAGCGATTGAAAGAATTGGCATATCGTGTGATTGCTGTAGATAGTTTGGCAAAAGGCTATTCGTTTTCGCAAACGTTTAGATTGTTCATTAATAATTATGATTTAGATAGAGAAACGGCGTTTAATATCTCTACAAGAGCGCATCGCGGTGGCGGATTTACCAAAGATTATCTATATCTCACAGGACTTAAAAAAGTGTACAATTACTACAAATCTGGCAAAGACTTACAACCTTTATTGCGCGGAAAAATTACGTTGGATTATTTGGAAAGTATTGATTCGCTGGCAAAAAATGGTTGCGCTGTCGATTCAAAGCACATCACCGATTCATACATGGAAAACAACAATACCAACAAAACTGTGGATTTTATTTTAGAGAATTTGAAGTAGTTTTTATCAACGTTTTAATGTAAAATGTCCTGTATAGGTTCTGTTGTTGCTAGGGCGTTCCACCAAAAACCAATAATCTGAAGAAGGCATCGGTCTTCCGTTATATAAACCGTCCCATCCAGGCGATTCAGGCTTTACAATTTTTAACAGTTTTCCATAACGATCAAAAATATAAATTCGTAAATCTGCTTCGGCTGTAGACGAAATTATTTGCCAATAATCATTAAAACCATCATTGTTAGGCGTAAAGAAATTTGGATAGAATAATAAATTGATATCTTCACTCACCACACCACAACCATTTTTATCTCTTACATACACCGTAAGGCTGCCAGGTGCTAAGTTTGTAAAAATTGGACTGTCTTGATAGCCACTACCGTCTATTGCATATTCATAATCTCCAATACCTGAAGCAATGATTTCAATTTGATTGTTGTTCAATGTCCAATCCTGAATTTCAACAGATTCTATGATGGCTTCATCAGATTCAATCACTTGAAAGGTTTGTATATTGCTACAACTTATTGCGGGAGAAGATAAATAATTGTTGGTTACGGTAACGGTATAGGTTCCTGCTTGTGTGACTACTATTGACTCCGAAGTTTCTCCTGTGCTCCACAAATATTCATCGTAGCCACTATCAGCAGTGATTACTATGGACTCGTTCGTACATACAATAGCAATCATTGGTTCCGTATCTACATTAGGAGTTTCTTTTACTTCTATAAAAAATGAAGTTGTATCGTAGCAATTTGCAGCGTCAGCATTTTGAATACGGACAAATATTTCTTGCGGATTGGCTTCGTTAGTGTATTGTTGAGGAATTGGGTTTAGGTCCATATCTGCATCTTCTTGGCTCGTGTAATAGCTAATGGTAAAACTCCCAGTTTGTCCATTCAATACAAATTCGTCTTGGGTAGCTACATCAAATATTTCAAATCCATCATTGCTGACATCATCACAAGTAATTAAATTTTCTACAGGATTTGCAATGAATTGTGTAAACATATTCAGTTCAAAACTAGTGACGACAAAACAATTGGGATATTGACTGTTTTCTTTACGAATATGTAGTGTTTGATTTGTATTTTGCAGCATGTAATTTGGCGCTATTCTGTTAGTATCATTGGTAGCGTTTTCTTGTGTTTCATAGTAATATATGTTGAATGTACTATTGCTTTGACTGTCTAACACTTGTGCATCAAATTGTGATAAATTGATAAGTTCTTCGCCATCGTTTAGAATATCACAAATATCGAGGCTTGCAATGGTGATTGTTGTTGGAGCTTCTGGAATAATTAAATCAAAATCACTAATTACATAACAATTAGGGTTTTCAATATTATACACACGTGCAAATATGGTTTGTGTACTATTTGTACTGGTATAATTTGTATCCAATGGATTGGTGTCATTCATAGCATCATTTAGTGTTTCATAATAGCTTACATCAAACATGCTTGTTGTGGGTTGCCCAGACAGCAATTCAGGATTTTTTGTGCTTAAATCAAAAAGTTCAATATCGTCATTGCCTTCATCATCACATATAATAAAATCAGTTACAGGCAATTGAATAGGATTTTCATAAATAGTAATATCTTGAGTAAATGATGCGGATTGTGTAGCAGAATTGACAGTAACGTTAATAGTATATGTTCCAGGATTTGTGTAAATATGCGCAGGATTTACTTCAGTAGACGTGGTTCCATCGCCAAAATCCCACATGATAGCGGTAATGTTTTCAGTAGCACTCACAGAAAAAATAGTGGCATCACCAAAACAAGTTTCTGAGACTTGAATACCTACATTGAAAAATGATTGAATAAATGGTGGCAAGCCTTGTTTGCATTGTCTGCCATTCAAATTAACACCTTCATTTACATAATTACATGCAAGACCGTCTGCTTCAGGATCATTAATAACACCTATATACGTTCGATCAGGTCTTGCGTAATAAATTTTGCCATCAACCGCTAATTGTAACGCAGCACGTTCTTGAACTTCATAATAAATTTCTACTCTTGAATTTTGAATATTTGATGCTTCTAAATCAAATTGATGCAAATAGGCATCATTAGAAGAAATTCTTCCAGAAGAAACATATACTTTTGAAGAGCTTAGTGAAAATTCGGCACAATATGCTCTTGCTTCCACATCTAATTGTGCTATTTCATTACTAACAATTCCTGTAATGTTGTCGAAACGATGATAACAAACATGTTCAAATTCCTGATTACAATTAATAATTTTCTGAGAATCTGGAGAAATTTTCAAATATCCTCTTTCGTCATTTGAGCTACAAGCACTATGTGTAGAAGTAACTGAATTTATATTAATTCCCAAATCTGTAATTCTAAACGCATGGTAGGTATCGTATGTGGTTTCTGCTCCGGTGAGTCCCGCATACGAAATAACCCAATAACCAGAATCATCATCATTAATAGCAGCTATTTTTTCAGCGCTATTTTCAAGTAATGATATATTTTTTCGCCCAACAATAACGTCTCCGTTGCCACCATTAAGATTTAAATCGACTAAACTATAGTAAAGTCCACCATTAGAACTTACATCATTTACACAAAAAACAAAGTATAAATTGGGTTGGTTTGGATAGGGAACAATAATACCAGATTGAGAACTTGAAGGATCACCTTCTAAACCAGTTCCATTGGGCATTATAGTATGATTTCGATCCCAAACCGTAATTCCATCTGTGTAAAATAGAAGTTCTCCTGCGGGATTAGAAATTGTGGCACAACCTTCCAAGGTATCAAGTTGCCCGTCTGTCAAAGCTACGGGACTTCCACTACTAAAGTCTAATCCTGCATTCTCACCAAAATACCATATATTGGCTTCTCCTTGTGCGAAGCCCAAAGTGATATTACAAATAAAAAAGAGAAACAGTACAACTTTATTTTTCATAAAAAAGGCACCTAAAATTTTAATGTATTACGTATAGAACAAGCATACCAATAAAGTACCTTTTAAATTTACTTTATTTTTTTAGAATAGTATATGTTTTTTCCGATAAAACTATCAAGTGAAACGTAACGTAGGTGATTTCTACTTCCAGAAGCATTCAACAGGTAAAAAAATGTTTTATGAACAGTAGTTTAAAACTATTCTTTAAGGAAATGCGATATATGAGTATATGTATGGAAGTACTATTAAGAAAATTCTATGTTAAAAGTAGATGAAGAGTGCTTTTTTAATAAACTTCTATAGGATTTTTCAAGAGTTGCCAAACTTTTCCTATCTTAAGACTTTAAAACAAGAAACGTACATGTCATACTGGGCACTTGGAATTTTCATTTTTATCATTATCTATATCATTTCGAATATAGTGCTATATTTTCTACAAGAACGCTTTATTTTCAAAGCTGAAAAACTGCCGACTGATTTTGAGTTTGACTATGAAAATCAAATTTTTGATGAATACAATATTGAAGTCGATCCAGGCGTCAATATCAACGGAATTCACTTTAAAGTCCGCCGTCCAAAAGGTGTCGTTTTATATTTAAAAGGAAATTCCAGAAGCATCAAAGGTTGGGGAAAGTTTGCCGTCGATTTTACACGGTATGGTTTTGATGTCTTGATGGTAGATTATCGCGGTTATGGAAAAAGTACTGGAAAACGTACAGAAGCTGGCATTAAAAGAGATTTACAGTACGTGTACGATCGTTTAAAAGAACAAGTAGACGAAAAGTATATTACACTATACGGAAGATCTTTAGGGTCAGGATTTGCTACAAAATTGGCGTCTAGCAACAATCCACGTTTATTAATTTTAGATGCGCCGTATTACAGCGTAAAACACATTACGAAACGCTTTTTGCCCATCATGCCGATGTCGTTAATTCTGCGATTTCCTGTAAAAACGTATCGTTGGATTGAATATGTAAAATGCCCGATCAAAATTATTCATGGTACGAATGACAAGCTTATTCCGTTCAAAACGAGCGTGAAGCTTTCTAAAATCAATCGAAAATGGGCGCGCTTATATCCTGTCATTGATGGCGGACACAACAATTTGCACACATTTCCGCAATACCATCGTTTTTTAGAAGAAATATTACATTCTGAATTGCCAAAAGAAATAGATCCAAAAAACTCCAGTTTAAACTTTAGAAGAAAAAAAGCGTAAATGAAGTTCGTAAAACGTGTAGCTATTGCACTTATTGCCTTATATTTGTTGCTGATTTGTATGTTAGTTGCCTTTCAAGAAAAAATAATATTCCAAAGCGAAATCTTGCCGCAAGATCACGTGTTTACGTCGTCTGTTCCTTTTGAAGAATTATATTTAAAAGCGTCAGATGATGCCATTTTACATGGATTACACTACAAACAAGAAAATCCGAAAGGCGTTCTTTTATATTTTCACGGAAACGCACGCACCATAGAATATTGGGGAGAATGGGCAGAAGGTTTGTCTGCAAAATACCAGTATGACGTAGTCATTATGGATTATCGCGGCTATGGAAAAAGTATCGGCGAACGCCAATATCACAAAATGCTGGATGATGCCTTATTATTTTACGACTACACAAAAACAAAATTCTCTGTAGACGAAATCACAATTTTTGGTCGTTCCCTTGGTGGCGCTTTTGCAACGTACACCGCCACACATCGAAAAGCAAAGCAATTACTATTAGAATCTACTTTTACAAGTGTATATGAAGTAGGAAAAAAACGTTTTTGGTTTTTACCATTGAAGTGGTTGCTGAATTATCCTTTTCAAAACATAGAAAACATTCAGCAAATCAAGATACCAACTTATATGATTCATGGAACAAAAGATGCAGTAGTTCCGTATGAACACGGACAAGAACTCTATCAAAAGTCGAGGAGTGGAACTAAAAAATTCTACACGATTTCCAACGGTTCACACAACGATCTCATCAGGTTTCCAGCATACTTTGAAGCTTTGGATGAAGTGTTGAAGTGATGGTATTTTGTCTTTTTGTTGATTTGTCAATCTGAACTTAAAACAAATTAACAGATAACAAATTAACAAAAAAGAAGTTCAAACACTTATTTGTTGCATCTTATAGTAGAATTGGTATAATTTAATCAACAACCAACAGTTACTTCAATTTAATCACAGTACCACGTTTTTTGGTAGATTGGTCTTCTAGCAAGTTATACTCTAACAAATACGAGTTTTCTGTGGTAGAAAGAATCTTCATCTGAATGGGTTTGCTATCCGAATAATCAATAGGACGCAATTTTCGACCAATAAACTCACACTCATTCACCCAACGAATGGTAAACGTATCAATTTTATTATCATAATAATCAATACTCAAGGTATCTGTACGAACTGATTTCCCTGTTTTAGTTTCGCCGTTAAGTTCATACGTAAATTCGAAAGTTCCTGTTTTAAAATCGTTACAATTAACTTCTACATGATAACAAGAACTTAAAAATAAGGCAATACAAATACTGAAAATGAAGTTTTTCACTAGAATATAGTTTTTGAATAAATTCTCTGCAAAAATAACCAAAAAAAGGATCAAAAATCTACTAAGTTTGGAAGTTTAAGCTTTGAAACAAAAGAAAGTTTATCAGTAACTAGCAACTAAGTTATGAGTTATGAGTCAGGACAAATAAACAAATCCACAAAAAACGAATAAACAAATAAGAAGTTTATAGTTTAGGTTTTAAAACAAACAGAAAGTAAACAAGTTTACCAGCAAACAGCAGCAAAACGACCAAATCAAAAATCTATTTGTTATAAGAATCAAAAGTACCATCCGTATAAAAAATAACAATCTTGTCAATTGTTTTTTGATTGGATGATGTATTTTGTGTTGGAAGTGATGTTGGTATATTTTCTTCTAGTGACAAGGTTGCTTGCACATTTGTCGACGTCGTTTTAGCTTTGGAAATTGGAGCAGGAGTTTTTACAGGTTCAGGTGTATCACTTTTAGGAAAACTCCCTTTTCCATTCAACAACCAATACAATTCTACTTCTGGAAAAGCACTTAAAATCTTCATGACAAATTCCAAACTTGGCTTGTTTCTTCCAGATAAAATATGCGAAATACTTGAGCGTTGTACACCTAAGCGATCGGCAAAAGCAGAAGCAGATACCTCGTAATATTCAATGACTTTTTTGAGTCTTTTAGTAAAATCAGAAGTGTTTATCATTGTAAACAAAGGTTTTAAAAGTTGAATGTTTACAAATGTAAATATAATGTTTCACATCTACAAGAATACAATGTTAAACAATACTCAAAAGCTATAATTTACTTTAATAAAACACTGTTAACTAATTGAAATTAAGTTATTTAATTGTTTATTTTAAATAGACTGTTTACAAAGGTTGCTTGTAAACAGCAAGTTACATAGATATTGAAGTAAACTGTTTACAATATTAAACAACAGTGCTATGAATTGTTGTTTACAATTGTAAAATATACAATGTTTACATTTGTAACTCTTAATTGAAAACATACATGTATACACATCCATTGGCAAATTGGTATTGCTCACATTTCGAATCGAGTTTAGGAGGTCGTTATATAACCTTACATCATATTACTTCCCTATTGGAACAATTGCCTTCCACATTCAATTTGAAACACATCGGAACTTCGGTAGAAAATCGCCCAATTCATTCCTTAACGATCGGAAATGGCGAAAAAAAAATTCTCATGTGGTCACAAATGCACGGCAATGAATCTACCACCACAAAAGCTGTTTTTGACTTACTCAACTTCCTAAAAGAAGCTTCTGAAGCTTCTGAAACAATTTTAAAAGATTGTACGCTGTGTATCATTCCAATGCTAAATCCTGATGGCGCACATGCATATACACGTCTTAATGCGAATGAAATCGACTTAAATCGTGATGCACAAACACTTTCACAGCCCGAAAGTGTGGTTTTAAAAACGGTGTATGAGGAGTTTCAACCAGATTACTGTTTCAATTTACACGGACAACGCACAATTTTCAGTGCAGGAAACATAGATAAATCAGCAATTGTATCGTTTTTAACGCCTTCTGAGGATGAAAAGCGCTCTATTACTCTAAACCGTGAGAAAAGCATGGAAATCATTGTAAAAATGAACGAAATGCTGCAAAAAAGCATTCCAAATCATGTTGGACGTTATGATGACGGATTCAATCTCAATTGTGTTGGAGACACCTTTCAATCACTCGGAACGCCCACTGTTTTATTCGAAGCTGGACATTTTCCGAACGACTACCAACGTGAAAACACGCGAGAATTGATTTTTTACGCATGCATAGAAGCACTTCAATACATTGCTTCCACAGAAATTTTTGGCACCTATACAGACGCTTATTTTAAGATTCCTGAAAATAAAAAACAGCATTATGATATCATTTTAAGAAACCTTCAAACGGAGCAAAACGAAACTTTCGATGTGGGAATTATGTACCAAGAAGTCCTTAAAAATGGAAAAATTCACTTCGAACCCTATATTGAAGACAAAAAAATGTTAAAAAAATCGTTCGCACACAAAATAATTGATTTTCAGGAGTCAATCGCTCCGAAGCATATATTTCAATCGTTTTCGCTGCAAACTGATGTTGTGGAATATTTAAGAAAATTCAATAAAATTGACAATTAGTTAACATATCTAATGGTGTTTTATGCATTATTATTCGATTTTTTTTGGTTTTTTTGCATTATCTTTAAAAAATAATATAAGATAATCATGGCAAAATTTAGGTTAGATGAAGTGGATCATCAGATATTAGACATGCTGATTGAAAATACTAGAATTCCATTTACAGACATCGCAAAGAAATTATTAATCTCCGCAGGAACGGTTCACGTTCGTGTTAAAAAATTAGAAGAAGCAGGCATCATTCGTGGCTCTTCTTTAACATTAGACTATCAAAAACTAGGATATTCATTTATTGCATACGTAGGTATATTCTTAGATAAAACCTCGCAAACAAAGTTTGTACTCAATAGAATACATGAAATTCCATACATTACGGTAGCACACATCACTACAGGAAAATTCAATATTTTCTGTAAAGTACGCGCAAAAAACACAAAACACGCAAAAGATATCATCTTTATGATTGATGATATAGAAGGTGTGTCACGCACGGAAACGATGATTTCGTTAGAAGAAAGCATTAACGACAAAAAACGCTTGATGCATTCAATTTTCAACGATTTATAAAGTGAAAAGCAAAAAATATAGATTCTTATACAACCCTTGTGCTTTTCGTACGAGGGTTGTTTATTAAAAACCAAACTTAAAATTTCAAATTTTATGTCTCGTAAACCCAAATTGAAACGTTTTAATGAAAATGTTTCTTCTAAATACCAAATCTACAACAGTATTTTTATGACCTTGCCTTTTGACGAGATCTCAAATACGGGTGCTTTATTGCCCTTATTTAGTGATACTTGCGAGCAAGGATACGATTTAGACAGAAATCCATCACAAATTGTTGAAAAGTTCTTTGAGCGATATGTGAATCACAACAAAACAAAAGACGAAAAAAACAATCTACTCTTTCGTTTCATTCAATATATTGAGCGCCAAGTCGTACTATTTGATGCCGTAGAAGATGCCGCATTTTCCATAGTAAATAATATGGAAGGTCGTGGTACGCTTCGAAACATCAAGGAAGAAGCAGAGGAAAAACACAAGCTAGACGCGCTAAAAACCTATTTAAAGCGTTTCAAAGTCCGTCCGGTATTAACAGCACATCCAACGCAATTCTATCCAGGGCAAGTGCTAGGAATCATTACGGATTTGGCAGAAGCTATCAAAGTAGATGATTTATTGACCATCAAGAAGCTTTTGGCGCAATTAGGAAAAACACCGTTCTTCAAAAAAGAAAAACCAACGCCGTACAACGAAGCGGTAAGCTTAATCTGGTATTTGCAAAATGTGTTCTATCATTCGGCAAGTAAAATTTACAGTTACATCAAAGAAAACATATTTGAAGGGGAAGAAATGGACAATCAAGTCATTGATTTAGGGTTTTGGCCTGGTGGCGATCGTGATGGAAATCCGTTTGTAACTACAGATATCACACTCAAAGTCGCAGAACGTTTGCGAAATACGATTTTAGTGAACTATTACCGCGATATACGAGATTTAAAGCGTAGAATAACGTTTAAAGGTGTTGAACAACGTTTGGTGAATTTAGAACACATGTTGTACAACAATGTGTATCTGCGAAAAGAAGAAGGCATGTTGTCATTGGCTGAATTTGAAACAGAACTAAAAGGCATCAGAGCGGTTATTATTTCAGATCATCAATCGCTTTTTGTGGCAGAATTGGATGATTTAATCAACAAAGTAAAACTATTTGGGTATCACTTTGCGATGTTAGACATTCGTCAAGATTCGAGAGTGCATCAAGGTGTATTTGAAAATATTGTAGAAACCATGAAAGATCGCGGAGAAGCTTTATTTTCAATAGATTATATAAATGCTTCGGAAGAAGAAAAAATCAACGTCTTAACACAAATTGATGCAACCGTAGAAGCAAAATATTTTGAAAACGAAATTACCAACGCAACAATTTCGTCTATATATGCGATGAAAACCATCCAAGCGCGAAATGGAGAACGCGGTTCCAATCGTTATATCATCAGTAACAATCAATCGGCATTGCACGTAATGGAAGCCTTTACAATGTTGCGCTTATGCGATTGGAAACAACCCGATGTAGATGTTTCTCCGTTATTTGAAACGGTTCCCGATTTACAAGCGGCAGAAGGCGTGATGCGAACCTTGTATACCAACGAAGCGTATGCAGCACATTTGAAACGCAGAGGAAACAAACAATACATTATGCTTGGTTTCTCTGACGGAACCAAAGATGGCGGTTATTTAATGGCAAATTGGAGTATTTTTAAAGCAAAAGAAGAACTCACCGCAATTTCTCGCGAATACGGAATCAAAGTCATATTTTTTGACGGTAGAGGTGGACCGCCAGCGCGTGGAGGTGGAAAAACACATCAATTCTATGCTTCTTTAGGAAATACGGTGGAAGATGAAGAAATTCAATTAACAATCCAAGGACAGACGATTAGCTCTAACTTTGGAACTTTAGAATCGTCTCAATACAACTTAGAGCAATTGTTAAGTTCAGGAATCTCAAATGAAATATTTTCAGGCGCAAAGGCAGAATTTTCAGAAGATGATAAAAAGACAATGGAAACCTTGGCTTCCGTAAGTTATGATGCGTATGTGGCATTTAAAAAACATCCAAGATTCTTAACGTATTTAGAGCGAATGAGTACGTTAAAATACTATGCAAAAACTAACATTGGAAGTCGTCCATCGAAACGATCGCAGTCTAAAGAGTTCAATTTCTCTGACTTACGTGCCATTCCTTTTGTGGGAAGCTGGAGTCAGTTGAAACAAAACGTTCCAGGATTTTACGGCGTTGGAACTGCGTTAGAACACATGGAGAAAAACGGTCAATTTGAAGCCGTAGAAAAACTCTACAAAAACTCTTCTTTCTTCCGCACATTGCTTGCCAACAGTATGATGAGCTTAACGAAGTCGTTCTTTAAGTTAACGGCATATATGAAAGATAATGAGGAGTTTGGTGAATTTTGGACGGTTATTTTTGAAGAATTCAATCGTACAAAACGAATGCTTTTAAAACTAACGGGTTACGAAACCTTAATGGAAAATGAATTGGCAGGGAAAGCTTCAATTCACGCACGTGAAAAGATTGTGTTACCGTTACTTACGATTCAACAATACGCATTGCGAAGAATTCACGAATTGCAAAAAGATCCAAATGCAGATGAAAACGAAATCAAAACCTATGAAAAAATGGTGACACGTTCGTTATTTGGAAACATAAATGCGAGTCGTAATTCGGCGTAGCTTCGACGAGCTCAGCTGCCGCTTTTGGATTGCTTCGCGTGTTTTCTTAGATTCCTTTGAAACGTCTTTGCGAGCATTTGTAAAATGCGTGGCAATCTGTTTCTTGAGAACTATAAATATCATTCCGCACTCGCTGCAGAATCTATGCATATCAAGATTCAGAACTTATTCTGTGCTTCACAGTAAGTTCTGAATCTTTTTCTTTTTTGTGTCGCTTAGCCATTGCCTTTCTAAAACACAAAACGTCTCTTCGAGTGATTTTTCAGAGTGGAGCGGAGAAAAATTGTATCGAGAAGTACTTTGAAAGAAATATATCAAGATTCAGAACTATTTCTATGTTTTACAGTGAGTTCTACTTCTTGATTTCTATTATACCTTCTTGGTTTTTCTGTAGCCAACTCTTTCTGTTTGTTGATAATAATAATATCATCTTCGATATGCAAATTATCAAATTTATCATTTAAATTACTGAGTTTGATAGCTAGCTCTTGATTGGATTGTTTTTTACTTTGAATTTTGTAATCATTAGATAATTTTAGTTTTGTCAATTTATAAGTTAAAATGTACTTAGTAATAGATGAAATAAGTTTTGATACAATGTAAATTGCAGCAATTATGATTCCACCATCTAATATTACTATTCTTATAATTTGTAAAATATCCATTAACTCACCAATTTTTCAATTGTCATTCAACATTGTATGTCTACAGCATAACTTACTGTAAATCAGTGATAAATTTAAGTTAATCGAAAAATGGTTTCAGAAAATTATCATATTTAATTTTCTACGTATTTTTGTTAGTTTAACTTAACTTTTACGAAGTGTAGAAAAAGTGTTTTTTTAAAGTTTTTTGTGTAAGAATTTTCGCAAATATACAGATTTTTGAGTGATTTTCAACAATATAAAACTTTTTTATCGAATCTCAAGAATTATTCATTATTTCAAAAAAAATGAGTTTTTTTATTATAATGAATTTCATTGCTCAAAAATGCTTCAAAGTTTCAGGCTTCGAACAACAACATGCAAAGTTGAATTGAAATTGAAATACTTTAAAGCAAAGCATTTCCAAAAAAATAGTATCTTCGAAATTCCAAAAAAAATCAAAAACCTACAATCGTAAATCTCAAATCGCTATGATTCCATTTCCCAATGCCAACGAGTACAATCCGTATTTTGAATCGTTTGTTCAGCAATACAAAGGAGAAGATATAGTAGCCGCACTTTCCAAAGGTGCCGAAGAAGTCACAGAATTAATGGCATCTCTCAAAGAAGAACAACTACAAAGTGCGTATGCGGAAGGAAAATGGACGATTAAAGAAGTGCTGCAACACATCATGGATACAGAACGCATATTTTGTAACAGAGCCTTGCGTTTTGCACGAAATGACAAAACGGATTTACCTGGTTTTGACCAAGATGAGTATGTACCATATTCAGGCGCGAACGAACGCAATAGCATGGAAATGCTACGTGAATACAATGCGATTCGACAAGCAACGATTACGCTTTTTAAAAGTTTTACGGATGAAATGTTAGCTAGAGTGGGCGTAGCAAGCGGCAATGAAATAACTGTTCGTGCTTTGGCATATATTACCGCAGGACACGAAAAACATCATATAAATGTCATTAACGAGCGCTATTTATAAAACTATTCTTCCGAAAAATCATTCACAATACTTTCGTCTGGCGTAATTTCTTCAAAATCAGCTGCATTTACATTTGCCATGGTATAATGGAGTTTGCTGCTGACTTTTACCAAATAAATAGTGTCTTCCGTTCGGATTTCAACGGCTTCAATCGTATTATTACGATGGTCGTCAAAAATAATAATATCCTTGTCTGCATATCCGCCAGGATAGCGCTCTTGTAATAACTGAAACAATTCAGGTGTTACTTTTTTGTAGTCGATAATAGCTTTTCTCATAGAAATAATCATTAAAAAATTAATACTACGTTCTTAGGTAAATAAGGAGAATTTTAGCCACTTAGTGCCTACTAAAAGTACGACTAATTTTTTTGATAAGAAAGAATTAATGTAACTGAACTGTATTTTTTATGTTAAGAATTGTAAAAATTGAAAGCTTCTACAATGGTTTCATTCGGAACGGTTTTGTCTAAAACAGGCGCACCAATATCGTTCAACAAAACGAAATTGATGTTTCCGTGTGAGTTCTTTTTGTCATATTTCATCAAGTCGATGATAGATTCATAATCAGAATTTTCAAAAGAAACTTTGCCGTACATGTCTATGATGACACGTTTGATTTCGGCTAATTTTTCTTGTGGAAACTGTTCTTGTTTGCTGGAAATATAAGACTCCAACACCATTCCAACAGCAATCGCTTCGCCGTGTAATAACGCTTTTTTGGTTTCGTGTGTTAGCAAATAGGATTCAATGGCGTGTCCTAAGGTGTGACCAAAGTTTAAAATTTTTCGCAATCCGTGTTCCTTTGGATCTTCCGTGACAACGGCATTTTTAATGATGACAGAATCATAAATCAACTGATCTAAATCTTCGATAGTGAAATTGGAAAGATCAATCATTTTTTTCCAGTAAGATTCGTCGTAAATCAAACCGTGTTTCAACATTTCTGCCAAACCGCTGCGCATTTCATTTGCCGGCAATGTGTTTAAGAAAGAAGTGTCAATCAATACCATTTCTGGAATATTAATTACGCCAATTTGATTCTTTAAGGTTCCCAAATCTACGCCCGTTTTCCCTCCGACAGAAGCATCAACCATGGATAATAATGAAGTTGGAACATTGATGTAAGAAATTCCGCGTTTAAACGTAGATGCCACAAATCCGCCTAAATCCGTCACAACGCCACCACCAACATTAATAATCAAGCTTTTTCGGTCAGCATCCAATTCAGAAAGTACATTCCAAACGCCTGTACAAGTTTCAATATTCTTATGAATTTCTCCTGCGGAAATTTCAATGACTTCTACGGCAGTTTCTGTCTGTAAATTGCCCATAAAATAGGACAAACAGTGTTCGTGCGTATTCGTATCTACCAAAATAAAAATTTTAGAATAATTCGAATTTGCCAAATGTTTGTTGAGATGTGTGTAGCAATTTGCGTTAAAATGTACTAAATAATTCGCCGCTTGAATAGAATTCATAATCTGTAAAAACTAGTATTTGCAACAAAATAAAGCCTTTTTTAAACAAAAAAATAATAATTCAATAACTATATTTGTCAAAGTAATTATTTATAAATGGATCCTATTTTTAATAACACGGAGAATGCTTTTGCACTCAAAACAGATTCTCAACTCGATAGAGCATATTTTTTATTCAAATTAATCTCCAATCAACCTTTAGTTCGTATTGGAACTGCGGTGACAAACTTCGCCATTAAAGCACATTTGCCTGTGGAAAGTTTGATCAGAGCGACCGTTTTTGATCATTTTTGTGGCGGAACAACAGAAGAAGAATGCTTGCCAGTCGTCGATAACATGTTTCAAAAAGGCGTGTGCAGCGTGCTCGATTATTCTGTAGAAGGAAAAGAAGAAGAAGCACAGTTTGATGCCACTTTGGAAAAAATATTGAAAATTTTAAATTTCGTCAAGGAAAAAGATGCCATTCCATTTGCCGTGTTTAAACCCACAGGTTTTGGGCGAATTGATTTGTATGAAAAAGTAGGGAACAGCGAAACATTGTCTAGCGAAGAACAAGCAGAATGGGAGCGTGTGTTGCATCGTTTTGATGTAGTGTGTAAAAAAGCGCATGAAATGGACGTTGCCTTATTGATTGATGGTGAAGAAAGCTGGATGCAAGACGCCGCAGATGCGATTGTGGCAGCTATGATGTTAAAATACAACAAAGAAAAAGCCATTGTATACAATACCTTGCAAATGTATCGTTGGGATCGAATGGAATATTTACAACAGCTTCATATAGACGCGAAAGCGAAAGGATTTCATATTGGAATGAAGTTGGTGCGTGGTGCGTACATGGAAAAAGAAAATAACAAAGCAAAAGAAGAAGGGTATACATCGCCAATATGTGAATCGAAAGCAGCGACGGATGCAAATTTTGATACGGCAGTTTCCTATATGTTAGACCATTTGGAGTGCATGGCGGTTTTTGCAGGAACGCACAACGAAGAAAGTTCGTATCAATTGGCGGAAATCATGAAGGAGAAAGGAGTTCCTAATAATGATCCGCGTGTTTGGTTTGGACAATTGTATGGAATGAGCGATCATATCAGTTTTAATTTGGCAAAAGCTGGGTATAATGTAGCGAAATACTTACCTTTTGGACCTGTAAGAGACGTAATGCCGTATTTAATTAGAAGAGCTGAAGAAAATACTTCTGTTGCTGGACAAACTTCGAGAGAGTTAAGTTTGTTAAAACAAGAACGAAAACGAAGAAAAATATAATAACCAATCTGACGAAAACCAACTACCAAAAAAAACTACTACATACCATGAAAAATAATAGTTTACAATACATTCTTTACGTATTTTTTATAATAACAATCATTTCTTGCGAAAGCAAAAAAGAAAATGAGACTTCTAAAAGTGATGCAAGTTTTACCTTAGATTATGAAAAATTCACCTTAGATAATGGTTTGGAAGTAGTTTTACATGAAGATCATTCCGATCCCATGGTGGCAGTGGCTACGTTGATGCATGTAGGTTCTAACCGAGAAAAACCAGGAAAAACTGGATTTGCACACTTTTTTGAACACATGGCGTTTAACGATTCTGAGAATGTTCCGCGCGGTTCTAACCGAAAAGTGATTCCAGAATGGGGCGGAAGTCGTAATGGAGGAACCTGGTCCGATGGAACTATCTATTACGAAGTTGTACCAAAAGATGCTTTTGAGAAAATTTTATGGATCGATTCTGATCGTTTGGGATACATGATCAACACCGTAACAACAGAAGCGTTGGAACGTGAAAAGCAGGTGGTAAAAAACGAAAAGCGTCAAAATTATGACAATGTTCCGTATGGTTTTTCGTCTGAAATTATTCGAGCCAATTTATATCCAAAAGAGCATCCATACCATTGGACCGTGATTGGTTCACTTCCTGATTTACAAGCTGCTACCTTAGAAGATGTAAAGGAGTTCTACAATATGTATTACGGACCAAATAACGCAACTTTAGTGATTGCGGGCGATATTGATATTGCAGAAACTAAAAAAGCAGTAAAAAAGTGGTTTGGAGAAATTAAAAGAGGAAAAGATGTGGCAGCATTAGAAGCAATGCCAGTAACACTTTCGGAGATAAAATCCTTATATTTTGAAGATAATTTTGCCAAACTTCCGCAGTTACAAATGGTGTTTCCAACGGTAGAATCGTTTCATGAAGATCAATATGCCTTGGATATTTTGGGGGAAATGTTGAGCGGCAGTAAAAAATCGCCGCTGTATCAGGAAATTGTCGTTTCTAAAAAATTAGCACCTAGAGTTTCCTCATATAATAGTAGCAATGAATTGGCTGGGGAATTTAACTTTGTCGTTCGTGCAAATGTAGGTGTGGATTTAAACGAAGTAAAAACTGCAATTGATCAAGGATTGCAAAATTTTGAAGCAAACTTTGACGAATCGCAATTGGAACGTATCAAAGCACAACAAGAAGTACAATTGTATAGCGAAACAGAATCTGTGATGAATAAAGCGTTTGCGTTGGCAAGTGGAAACGAATATGCAAATGATCCTGCACATGTCATTAAAGAAGCGGAACTGACAAACAAAGTAACGAAAGAAGATGTGATTCGCGTGTATAACAAATACATCAAAGGGAAAAATTATGTGATGACTTCTTTTGTTCCGAAAGGGCAAATAGATTTGGTGATGAAAGGTTCGGAAAAAGCCGAAGTATATCAAGAAGAAATTGTACAAGGAAAGTCGAATGAAGAAGTTGGACAAGGCGCAGAAGCACAATACGAAAAAACAGTAACCAAACACGATCGTTCTGAGCCAGCATTTGGCGAATTGCCTTTGTTTAAATCTCCAGATGTATGGAAACGTAAATTGTCCAACGGAATTGGCGTATATGGTATTGAAAATAAGGAAGTTCCATTAGTTTCTTTCACGATTACCCTTGATGGCGGGCATTATTTGGATCCGATTGATAAAGCAGGTACAGCTACACTTTTAGGAAGATTGTTGAAAGAAAGCACCGAACTGAAAACAGCGACAGAGTTGGAAGAAGCGATCGAATTGTTAGGAGCTTCCATCAGTATTGGTACTGGAGATGAAAGCATGACTCTTTATGGAAGTTGTCTCGCGAAAAATTTTGATAAAACCATTGCTTTGGTGGAAGAAATTTTATTGAAACCTCGTTGGGATGAAACAGATTTTGAGCGATTAAAGAAAGAAATGTTGACGAGTTTAAAAGGAAGAGAAGCGAATCCAAGAACCATTGCGTATCAATCGTTTCGAAAACTAATTTATGGAGCCGATCATATTTTAGGAGTTCCGATTGTAGGAAGTACAGAAACCATTTCAACTATTTCTTTGGATGACTTAAAAACATTTTATGAAACTAATATTTCCGCAAGTGTCGCCAATGTTCATGTTGCAGGCGCTGTCAGTGAAGCGAAAGCTATGAAATCGCTTGCAGACTTAGGTGACAATTGGAAATCTACCGAAGTGAACATACCAACGTACGAATTGCCAGCACAAGACAAAGCTGGGAAACTATTCTTTATAGATTTTCCTGGTGCGAAACAATCGGTTATTTATGCTGGAAAATTGGCCTTGTCGGAAAACGATCCGATGTATAATAATTTAGAATATACCAATCAAATTTTGGGAGGTGGATCGAGCGGACGTTTGTTTCAAACCTTACGTATTGAAAAAGGCTATACATACGGAGCGTATTCGTTTATACAAAGTTTACAACAAAAAGCACCATTTATCATTCAAACGAGTGTTCGTGCCAATGCTACCTTACCTTCTTTAAAAATTATTGATAGTTTGGTGCGTAATTATTCAAATCAATTTGGCGAAGAAGAAGTAGCGATTACTAAGAATAAAATCGTAAAAAGTAGTGCGAAAGATTATGAAGAATTAAGAGCGAAATTAGGAATTTTGATGCAAATCAGCACCTACGGAAAAGCAGACGATTTTCTAGAAAAAGAGCAAGAAGAATTGGTCAATATGTCTCTTGAAGATTTCCAAAATATGATTAAAACACATATTCAAGAAAATGAGATGTTCTATTTAGTGGTAGGCGATAAAGAAACACAATTGCAAGAAGTCAATGCTTTTGGAAAAGGAAAAGCAATTGAGCTTGATATTTATGGAAATGAACTAAAGTAGTTGATTTTCAATTGTTTAATTCATCATTTTGATAGTTTTGATCAACGCTGTACTATCGCAATTATGAACCGTTAATTCAATATCTTTATTTCGAAGTGTTCCTTCAATGATGTATACTTTACAGGTATCGGCATCAACTTTTGCTTTGCTTCTGGAGAAATCGACATCGCCATCTTTCAGAATATTTGAAATTTCGGTAGTATCAATTTGTCTATTATCCATCAGTTGACGAATTTCAGGAGAAAAACGGCGTTCTTTCACTCGAATATTTTTTAACGTTCGGGCATTTGGCAAATAATCAAATTCACACGTTACGCCACGACCTTTTACTAAAAAAGCAAACAAAATTAACCCGATGGCCAATCCGGCAAAATAAAATCCAAAACGTCTTAAAAGACTGCTATTCATGTATTAAAAAATTAATAAGTTAATGTCTCTGTACGGCAAATCGAACCATTCGGCAACTGATTTATTCGTGAGAACTCCGTGGTAAAAGTACAAACCATTTCGCAATCCTTTGTCAAAACGCAACGAATTTTCCAATCCGCCATCTTCGGCAATTTTTAGCAAATAAGGTGTAAATATATTACTGATTGATACTGAAGCAGTTCGAGAATATCTTGCAGGAATATTGGGCACACAATAATGAATGACGCCATGTTTTTCGTACGTTGGATTGTCGTGCGTCGTAATTTCACTAGTTTCTACGCAGCCGCCCATATCAATACTGACATCAATAATGACAGCACCTTTTTTCATGTTTTCAACCATCGTTTCCGTGACTAAAATTGGCGATCTGTTTTTTCCGCGAACGGCACCAATCAATACATCACAACGTTTTAGAGCTTTCAGTAAATTTTTCGGTTGCACCGTACAGGTATAAATTGGTGTTCCTAAATTTGTTTGAATTCTTCGAAGTTTCGTTATGGAGTTGTCAAACACTTTAATATTTGCACCGAGACCTAAAGCGGAACGTGCGGCAAATTCTCCAACAGTTCCAGCACCGAGAATCACGACTTCTGCAGGTGGAACACCACTGATATTACCGAGCATCAAACCATTTCCACGGTTGACATTTGCCATAATTTCAGAAGCGATCAACACGGAAGCTGTTCCTGCAATTTCACTCAATGAGCGTACTGCTGGATACGTGCCATCTTCATCACGAATGTATTCAAAAGCCAACGCTGTGACACGTTTGCTGGCTAAAATTTCAAAATATTTTTTGGAACGAATTTTAATTTGCAAAGCGGAAATCAAAATCGTATGTTGGTTCAGTAATTGTAATTCTTCTAGTGTTGGCGGTTCTACTTTTAGCACAATAGGGCAGGAGAATACCTTTTGCGTATCATTGGTAATTTCGGCGCCAGCTTCCGTATATTCTTTATCTGAAAAATTAGCTTCTTTTCCTGCGCAGCTTTCTATCAACACGCGATGTCCATGTGCTACAATTGCGGCAACTGCATCGGGAGTTAGGCAAACGCGTTTCTCTTGGTATGAGGTTTCTTTCGGAATTCCAATAAATAATTCTTTCTTATGTTTTAAGATTTCGAGCGTTTCTTCTTGCGGAAGTAATTGTTGTTTGGTGAAAGGTGATAAAGATTCAGCCATGAAGCATTACGATTGGTTAAAACATGAAGTTACAAATAAAAAAGAAGTTAAAAAACTAGTTATTATTTTCTTCTAGCAATTCTTTTTCTTTTCGTTCGTATTCGGCGAGTTCGGCGTCAATTTTCTGAAGGTCAATACCGTAAACATATTTATCGAAAAGTTTAATTCTAATAAAGTATACGATAGGAACTATAATCATCATAATAGGTATGACATAATAAATTTCAACTTCATCATGATATTCTAAATCATCATTCACTGCGCTATATAATTGAAAAACATACATAGCTATAGGTATCAAGATCACGTGGTACCACCAATCCCTACATGTAAAAAACCACAAAATGAGTAGCACTAATGGAACTATTTTACCCATAAAAATCCAAACTGCATAATCAACAGTTTTATAATGTTTGGCTTCATACGTAAATAAAAAAGTTTCCCATGTTTTTTCTTCAGGGAAACTTTGATATGAATAAAATATATAGGGTGTAATAGCAATTAATATTGCTATTATACTACCCGTTAGAAGGGCGAATGTGCCTATCTTTTTTGACTCCTTGTTCTGTTTCGTATGGGTTGTCTTCATCAGCAATGCTGTCTGGATTGCAAGATACAAATAAAATTGATGTAAAAGCGGCTAGTAAGTAAAAGTAAAATTTAGTTTTCATCTGATTAATTAGGTTATTTAGTTTAACGATGGTACAAACTTATTTAATAACCAACTAATTATCAGAAAAATAGCAATATATATTTTCTACGTACTTTTGTTAGTTTGGAGTGTTGTTAACAAGAGTCGTAGAAAATATATATTTTTGTATTTTTTACGTAAGTATTTTCGCGAATATACGAATTATTTTATGTCATTTTTGTGTTGCGATTCATTTTCCTTTCGATCATATTCATCCAATTCTGCTTCAATTTTCTTTAAATCTATGCCTAATACTAATTTATCAAACAGTTTTAACCTTATTAAGTAAACAATTGGAGTTATAACCATCATAATAGGTATTAGCCAGTAAATTTCAATTTCATCAATGTTAGCTTGGTTTTTATACAATGCATTGGTTAACTGAAAGGCATACATAGCCATCGGTATTAAAATTGCATGATACCACCAATGTTTACATGTCAAAAACCATAAGATAAACATTAAAAGAGGAACAATTTTACTTAGATATATCCAAAAGGATATGTATAAGTTTTTGTAGCCATTACTAGTTATTGTGAAAAAGGGTGTATCCCAAACTTTTCCTTCTGGAGAGTACTCATAAAGATAATACAAGAAAGGTGAACTTACAATGATTAAAATTATGATACTATCTACGATAAGTTTTTTTCTAACCGACCATGTTTTCAGTGATTTCACTTTTTTTAACTCCTTGTTCTGTTTCGTATGGGTTGTCTTCATCAGCAATACTATCTGGATTACAAGATACAAATAAAATTGACGATACGGCTGCTAATAGGTAAAGGTAGAATTTAGTTTTCATTTTAATTTAGATTATTTAGTTTAACGATGGGTCAAACTTATTGAATATCCAAATGTTACCTTTAAAAAAAGCATAATATATTTTCTATGTACTTTTGTTAGATTTATCTAAAATGAACGCAATACATAGAAAATAGTATATTAATTGTATTTCAATGAACTTCTTATTTTTTTACTTCTGTGGCAGAATTTAATTGTTCTAATTCCTTTCGCTCATATTCTTCTAATTCTGCATCTATCTTTTTTAAATCAATTCCGTGTACTAACTTATCCATTAATTTTATTCGTATTAAATAGACAAAGGGTATTACAATCATCATTATAGGAACTAACCAATAAATTTCAACCACATCTAAAATTCCTGATTTATTGTTTATTGCTGTAAATAATTGAAATCCAAACATAAACATTGGAATTAATAATACATGATACCACCATTTATTGCAAGTGAAAAACCATATAATCATCAATAATAAGGGGATAGCTTTACTCATGCTAACCCAAACGAGGGTTTTTACATCAGAATAATTGTTGTCTTTTAATGTGAAAAATGCGGTTTTCCATTCGTTAGTATCTTCTGGGACATATTCATATAATTGAAATAAATAAGGCGTTATTGCTATGATTACTACAATTATAGTATTAGAAATAATATTTCTCCTGTATGCAAACTTATTATTTTTTTTGCCCCGGAATGGATATTTTGTCCTTATCGATTCCTTCTTCTGTTTGGTATGGGTTATCTTCGTCTGCAATGCTATCTGGGTTACAAGACACAAATGTTACTGATGCTAATACGACTGCTGCGAATAAAAAGTTTCTTAATTTCATTTTGTTTTAGGTTTTAGTTTTACGATGTAGCAAACTTATTAACTAAAGCAATGATTTTCAGAAAATTACTATATTTTATTTTCTCCGTATTTTTATCAATTTTTCTATTTTGTATTCTATAAGAATTTTCATTCAATATAGTACAAAAGTCACGTATTTGTCAGTCTTTCTAGGTTTATTTTCAGGTTATAGTTTCTAGTTTTCGGTAAAATGTTCAATTTTTTAGGTGAATTGCGCGCAATTGTTCATTAATTTTGTCAATTCTCACTTTTGTAATTTCACTTGGCAATATATTTTCGATGCGTTCTGGCCATTCTATAAAGCACCAAGCATCGCTATACAAGTAATCTTCAATGCCAATATCATAGGCTTCTTCTTCATTTTCCATTCGGTAGCAATCAAAATGATATAAAATATCGGTCGGTGTGCGATATTCGTTTACAATAGAAAACGTCGGACTGCTAGTCAACTCATTTACACCAAGTTGCTTGGCTAGTACTTTGATAAGTGTGGTTTTTCCAACACCCATTTCTCCATGAAAGGCAATAATTTTATACTTAGATTCCGCTAAAATAGCTTTGGCAATCTCATCAATTTGAGAAAGATGGTATTCCTTTTTCACTCGAATTTTATTTTTGAGGCTTTCTCCAAATTTAGTAAAAAATCTCTAAATGCTAATAAAATCACTTGTTCAACCTTAATTTATGACATTATCTTGGCGATAAAACCGCAAACGGAATAATCATTTCTTCCAAAGAAACTCCTCCATGTTGGTAGGTGTTTCGGTAATAACTTACATAATGATTGTAATTGTTTGGATAGGCAAAAAATAAATCCGTCTTCGCAAAAATAAAGGAACTACTCATGTTAATTGCTGGCAAGTGAATGGTTCTCGGATCTTTAGCCGCCAAGACATCTTTTTGCTCGTATGTCAAACTTCTTCCTGTTTTGTAACGCAAATTCAAGCTGGTGTTTTTATCGCCCACAACTTTTGAAGGATGTTTTACATTGATGGTTCCGTGATCGGTCGTAATAATCAATTTGAAACCCAAACGCTGCGATTGCTGAATAATATCTAACAAAGGAGAATTTTTAAACCAACTCTGTGTCAACGAACGATAGGCTTTATCATTAGAAGCCAATTCCTTCACAACTTCCATTTCAGTCTTCGCGTGTGAGAGCATGTCTACGAAGTTATAAACCACAACTGTTAAATCATTATCTTTTTGCGATTTAAAGTTATCTGCGAGCTTCCTACCGCCTTTTAAGCTGGTGATTTTATGATATTCATGCTTGATGTTGAGTCCCAAACGCTTTAATTGCGCTTTTAAGAAATCATCTTCATGCAAATTCTTTCCACCTTCTTCGGTATCGTTTTTCCAGTATTCAGGATGTAATTTCTCCATGTCCGATGGCATCAATCCTGAAAAAATAGCATT
The DNA here is from genome assembly GCF_003352465.1 of Kordia sp. SMS9. Classification (NCBI taxonomy): domain Bacteria; kingdom Pseudomonadati; phylum Bacteroidota; class Flavobacteriia; order Flavobacteriales; family Flavobacteriaceae; genus Kordia; species Kordia sp. SMS9. Next base: position 3,965,073 of record NZ_CP031153.1, read on the forward strand.
TCGTGCGTATTGTGTCGCGGTTGGCAAAATGCTGACAAACGGTACTTCTTTCTCCTTTTTGTAATGTGTATTTACGATGGGTTCAAACGCTTTCCATTGATCGTAGCGTAAATTATCAACCACAACTAACAACGTCGGTTGCGCTTTGCTAATTTCAGGCACCACCAATTCACGAAACAAGGTGTGCGACATAATAGGCGCTTCTTCATTGCCAAACCAATCTGGGTAATTTTTATCAATAAATTTTCCAAATTGCACATTGGCTTCATTCTTTTGCGATTCCAAAATCTCAAACATTCCCGTATCTTCAATATCTTCTAACTGCAATTCCCAATAAATCAACTTTTGATACAACTCAATCCATTCTTCAATCGAATTCACCATCGACATGTCCATCGCAATCTTTCGAAACTCTTGTTGGTAATTGGAAGTCGTTTTCTCTGAAATCAAGCGTGAATGATCCAAATTCTTCTTCAAACTCAATAAAATCTGATTCGGATTCACAGGTTTTATCAAATAATCGGCAATCTTAGAGCCAATGGCTTCTTCCATGATATATTCTTCTTCACTTTTGGTAATCATCACGACAGGAAGGTTATTTTGCTTCTCTTTCAACTCTGCTAATGTTTCAATTCCTGTCAAACCTGGCATATTTTCATCCAAAAAGACAATATCGTAGCGATCTTCGTCAATCATTTCAATTGCTTCCGTTCCGCTTGTGCACGTGGTAACTTCGTAATTTTTTTTCTGTAAAAAGAGAATATGTGGCTTTAACAAATCAATCTCGTCATCAACCCAAAGAATTTTGAATGTACTCATGTAAATCTTATATTTTATAAATTGTTAGTAAGGTGTCTTGTATTGTGTTTATATTTGTGCTGATTCTAAAAACAAACTTTTGAATACTAGAAACAAGCTCAAAATTTTAAACGATCCAATTTACGGATTTATTACAATACCAAATCCGCTCATTTTCGACTTGATCGAGCATAAATACTTTCAACGCTTACGCAGAATTTCACAAATGGGCATGTCATATTTGGTCTATCCAGGAGCGCATCACACGCGTTTTCATCATGCGTTGGGCTGTATGCACTTAATGCAAAAAGCAGTTCAAGTACTTCGTTTTAAAGGTGTTGAGATTTCTCTTGAAGAAGAAAACGCCCTGCTTATTGCCATCTTACTACACGATATTGGTCACGGGCCATTTTCACACGCTATGGAACACAGTATTGTGAATAGTGTACATCACGAAGAAATTTCGTTGTTGCTCATGGAACGATTAAACACTGAATTTAACGGAAGTTTAACGCTTGCCATCGAAATATTTAAAGGAAACTATCCGAGAAAATTCATGTATCAGCTCATTTCTGGGCAAATTGACATGGACAGAGCCGATTATTTAAAACGCGATAGTTTTTACACAGGTGTTGCGGAAGGAAACATCAATTCAGAACGAATCATCACGATGTTAAGTGTGGTTGATGACGAATTGGTCATTGAAGAAAAAGGCATCTATTCGGTTGAAAAGTTTCTGGTAGCAAGACGATTAATGTATTGGCAAGTCTATTTGCACAAAACAAGTTTGGTCGCGGAACAATTGCTGATCAGAGTGTTGAAACGAGCGAAAGAATTGACCTTGCAAGGCGCGAATCTTCACGCAAGTGCGGCATTATCTTTTTTCATTCAGCATGAAATCTCTATTGAAGACTTTACTGATGAAGTATTAGATCGGTTTGCCCGATTAGACGATTACGATATTATTTCCGCCATGAAAGAATGGATGGAAGAAGACGATTTTGTGCTGTCCAATCTCTGCAAAATGATCATCAATCGCGATTTATTGCGCATCAAAATCAAAAACAAAAAAATCGCATCGAAAAAAATTCAGAACGAGACAAAAAATCTCATGGAAAAACACAACATTAGCAAGCAAGAAGCGGCGTATTTTGTGTTTTCGGGCGAAATTTTCAATCAAGCTTACAACACCACAAGTCAGAACATAAACATCTTACTAAAATCGGGAAAAATTCAAGATGTTGTCAAAGCTTCTGACCAATTAAACTTGAAAGCACTCTCAAAACCCGTGACAAAATATTATATATGTTACCCAAAAGACAAACTTTAGGACTTTTTTTATACTTTTGCGGGAATGAAGTTTACAGCGACACAAATAGCAGGTATTTTAGAAGGGGACATTATTGGGAATCCAGAAGCGGAAGTATCTAAACTTTCTAAAATAGAAGAAGGCACAGAAGGTTCTTTAACTTTCCTAGCAAATCCTAAATACACACAGTACATTTACAGTACACAAGCATCCATAACCATTGTAAATAAAGACTTTACTGTAGAAGAAGAACTAACGACTACGCTTATCAAAGTCGAAGACGCATACAAATCATTTTCCAAACTCCTAGAATATTACAACAAAGTAAAAATGAATAAAGTTGGTGTAGAACAACCGACGTTTATTTCAAATTCTGCTTCGTACGGAGAAGAATTGTATTTTGGAGCGTTCTCATACATGGGCGAAAATGTAAAAATTGGTGATTATGTAAAAGTATATCCAAACGCGTATATTGGCGACAATGTAACGATTGGAAACAACGTGATCATTTTTGCAGGAGCTAAAATATATTCGGAATCAGTCATTGGAGACAATTGTGTCATTCACAGTGGCGCTATTGTGGGCGCAGATGGTTTTGGCTTTGCGCCGAATGAAAAAGGAGAATACCAAAAAGTGCCACAAACAGGAAATGTAATTCTTGAAGCGCATGTAGATATTGGTGCCGGAACTACGATTGATCGTGCCACTTTAGGTTCTACAGTGATCAAAAGAGGTGTAAAGCTCGACAATCAAATTCAAATTGCACACAATGTAGAAATTGGAGAAAATACCGTTATTGCGGCACAAACAGGAATTGCCGGTTCTACCAAAATAGGGAAAAACTGTATGATCGGTGGACAAGTTGGAATCGTTGGTCACATAACCATTGGTGACAATGTTCGCATACAAGCGCAATCTGGAATTGGACGAAATGTAAAAGATGGAGAAACACTGCAAGGTTCTCCAGCACTAAATTACGGCGATTATAATAAATCGTATGTATACTTTAAAAACTTACCAAAACTTGCAAAAACAGTCAATCAACTCGAAAAAAAAATAAACGACAATGAGTGAAATTATTGTTAAACAAACGACCATTGCCAAAGAAGTTTCTTTAAAAGGCGTCGGATTACATACAGGAAAAGAAGTTACCTTAACCTTTAAGCCTGCACCAGAAAATCACGGATACACATTTGTCAGAGTGGATCTCGAAGGAAATCCAATCATTGAAGCAGATGCAAATTACGTAGTAAATACGCAACGCGGAACAGTTTTAGAAAAGCGCGGCGTCAAAATTCAAACCTGCGAACATGTCTTAGCGGCATTGGTAGGATTGGAAATTGACAACATAGTTATAGAATTAGATGCTTCTGAACCGCCAATTATGGATGGTTCGGCGAAATTCTTTTTAGAATCCTTGGAAGAAGCAGGAATCGTGGAACAAGAAAAACCACGCGAAGAATATATTGTCAAAGATGTCATTTCCTATATTGACGATGAAACAGGGAGCGAAATCACCATCATTCCATCGGATGAATACCAAGTAACAACGATGGTAGATTTTGGCACGAAAGTATTAGGAACGCAAAATGCTACCTTAAAACACATTTCTGACTTCAAAAAAGACATTGCAAGCTCCAGAACATTCAGTTTCTTACATGAATTGGAAATGTTATTAGAACACGGACTTATCAAAGGTGGCGACTTAAATAATGCGATCGTATACGTAGATAAAGAACTATCTCCAGAAACGATGGACAAACTGCGAGTTGCTTTTGGCAAAGATGACATTGCGGTAAAACCCAATGGAATACTTGACAATCTTACATTGCATCATCCTAACGAAGCCGCACGTCACAAATTACTAGATGTTATTGGCGATTTAGCTTTGGTAGGAACGCGCATTCGTGGAAAAGTCATCGCCAACAAACCAGGACACTTTGTAAATACACAATTTGCAAAAAAACTGTCCAAAATTATCAAAATAGAAAAGCGCAACAAAGTACCAAGTTACGATTTGCATCAAACGCCCTTAATGGACATCAATCAAATCATGACAATGTTGCCGCACAGGCCACCATTTTTACTCATCGACAAAATATTAGAATTATCTGATAGTCATGTGGTTGGTGTGAAAAATGTAACGATGAACGAACCATTTTTCGTTGGGCATTTCCCAGGAGCGCCCGTAATGCCCGGAGTTTTACAAGTAGAAGCCATGGCACAAACAGGAGGAATTCTCGTATTAAGTACAGTGCCAGATCCTGAAAACTACTTAACTTTCTTTATGAAGATTGACAAAGTAAAGTTCAAACAAAAAGTAGTTCCAGGAGATACACTCATATTCAAAGCCGATTTAATCACGCCAATTCGTAGAGGAATTTGTCACATGCAAGCGTATGCGTACGCCAATGGAAAACTCGTAGCAGAAGCAGAGTTGATGGCACAAATCGCACGTAAAAAAGAAGAAGACATTGTAAAAAAATAGCACTTCCAAAAAAAAGTGTAATTTACGATCAATTTCAAAATATAAATTAAAAAGTAGTAGATGAATCAACCTTTAGCATACGTTCATCCAGGTGCAAAAATTGCCAAAAATGTTGTTGTAGAACCTTTTACAACCATTCACAACAATGTCATCATTGGAGAAGGAACTTGGATTGGGTCCAACGTAACCATTATGGAAGGAGCACGAATTGGAAAAAACTGTAATATTTTTCCAGGTTCGGTAATCTCAGCACCACCACAAGATTTAAAATACCAAGGAGAAGATACCATTGCTGAAATAGGAGACAATACTACCATACGAGAATGTGTAACCATTAACAAAGGAACTACAGATCGTATGAAAACCAAAATTGGGAAAAACTGCCTCATCATGGCGTATTGCCACGTTGCACACGATTGTATTGTGGGTGATAACTGTATATTTTCGAATAACAGTACCTTGGCAGGACATATTACAGTAGGCGATTATGTCATCCTTGCGGGAATGACGGCCGTACACCAATTTTGTTCCATTGGAAATCATGCGTTTGTTACAGGCGGATCGTTGGTGCGAAAAGATGTGCCACCGTATGTAAAAGCTGCACGTGAACCATTATCGTATGTCGGAATCAATTCGGTTGGATTGCGCAGACGCGGATTCACCACCGAAAAAATACGAGAAATTCAAAACATTTTCAGAATTCTCTACCAAAAAAATTACAACAATACCCAAGCTGCTGAAATCATTGAAGCAGAAATGGCAGCCACTACTGAGCGCGATGAAATATTACAATTCATCAAAAACTCACACAGAGGAATCATGAAAGGATACATTACATCAAATTAAAAAATAAAACATGGCAAGTACTTCAGATATTCGCAAAGGATTGTGCATTCGTTACAACCACGACATCTTTAAAATCATAGAATTTTTACACGTAAAACCAGGAAAAGGACCAGCATTTGTGCGCACAAAACTAAAAAGTGTTACGACAGGGAAAGTGATAGACAATACATTTTCTGCGGGACACAAAATAGACGACGTACGTGTAGAAACACACACATTTCAATACTTATACAGTGATGGAGATACGTTTCACTTTATGAACACTTCTGATTACAACCAAATCACGCTTCAAAAATCTGCCTTAGATGCGCCAGATTTACTAAAAGAAGGTGAAAATGTAAAAATTCTGATCAATTCTGAAGACAGTCTGCCATTATCAGTAGACATGCCAGCAAGTGTTATTTTAGAAGTAACACACACAGAACCAGGCGTCAAAGGAAACACCGCAACCAATGCAACAAAACCTGCAACGGTTGAAACAGGCGCAAGGGTAAATGTACCTTTATTCATCAATGAAGGTGACAAAATTAAAATTGAAACAGAAAAAGGTTCCTATATGGAACGTATAAAAGAATAATAATTAAAAAAGCGCAATAATGTACATTGCGCTTTTTTTATGTAAAAATTAACACGAATACATGAAATTTCCTAGATTATACACACTAAAAGAAATTGCTGAAATCATTGACACATCGTTTGTGGGTGACGCATCCTTTCCAGTGCATGGAATGAATGAAATTCACGTTGTAGAAGCTGGTGATATCGTTTTTGTAGATCATCCAAAGTATTATGACAAAGCGTTGGAGTCGAAAGCAACAATTGTACTCATCAACAAAGAAGTGGACTGCCCAGAAGGAAAAGCACTCTTAATTTCGGAGGATCCTTTTCGAGATTTCAATGTGTTGACAAAACATTTTAGACCGTTTCAAAACTCGTCATCGCCCATTGCACCATCGGCGCGTATCGGAGAACGCACACTGATTCAGCCAAACTGTTTTATTGGAAATAATGTAACCATTGGAGACGACTGTCTGATTCACGCAAACGTAGCAATTTATGACAATACGGTTATCGGAAACAATGTCACTATTCATTCAGGGACAGTCTTGGGAGCAGATGCTTTCTATTATAAAAAACGTCCCGAAGGTTTTGATAAATTACGCTCTGGCGGAAGAGTTGTTATAGAAGATCATGTAGATTTAGGAGCATCATGTACTATTGACAAAGGTGTGACTGGCGATACGACGATCAAAGAAGGCACAAAAATAGACAATCAAGTACATGTGGGACACGATACTGTGATTGGAAAAAAATGTCTCATCGCATCACAAACAGGAATCGCAGGTTGTGTCGTCATCGAAGATGAAGTAACGATTTGGGGACAAGTAGGAATTACAAGCGGAATCACCATAGGAGCAAAGACCGTGATTTCGGCACAATCTGGAGTCAGCAAAGGCTTAGAAGGTGGAAAAAGCTACTTCGGAACTCCTGCAGATGATTTTAGAAAAAAATACAAAGAAATTGCGTCAATTCGTCAAATACCTGAATTGATTGCACGCATAGAAAAACTAGAAGACAAGTAGTTTATTTCTCTAAAAAAGTATTTATACATAAATCTCAAAAAATACTTTACAAATACTTTAGAAAAAACTATTTTTGTTCAGCCAAAAAACAAATATCAAATGAGCGTTTTAGTAAACAAAGATTCAAAAATAATTGTTCAAGGATTTACAGGAAGTGAAGGAACATTTCATGCAGGTCAAATGATTGCCTACGGAACTAACGTAGTTGGTGGTGTAACGCCAGGAAAAGGTGGACAAACACACCTTGACAAACCCGTTTTTAACACAGTTTCTGAAGCTGTGGAAAAAGTAGGAGCAGACACAACTATCATTTTTGTGCCGCCAGCATTTGCTGCCGATGCGATTATGGAAGCTGCCGATGCGGGAATTAAAGTAATCATCACGATCACGGAAGGAATTCCTGTAGCTGACATGACAAAAGTTGCTGCATACATTGAAAATAAAGACTGTCGTTTAGTAGGGCCTAACTGTCCAGGTGTCATTACGCCAGGAGAAGCAAAAGTTGGAATCATGCCAGGATTTGTTTTTAAAGAAGGTAAAGTAGGAATTGTTTCTAAATCAGGAACGTTGACATACGAAGCTGCGGATCAAGTAGTAAAACAAGGATTAGGAATTACGACTGCGATCGGAATTGGTGGAGATCCAATCATTGGAACTACCACAAAAGAAGCGGTTGAATTATTAATCAACGATTCTGAAACTGAATGTGTCGTAATGATCGGTGAAATTGGTGGACAATTAGAAGCAGATGCGGCTAAATGGTACCAAGCAAGCGGAAGCAAAAAGCCAGTTGTTGGTTTTATTGCAGGAGAAACCGCACCCGCAGGACGTACCATGGGACATGCAGGAGCAATTGTTGGGGGAGCTGATGATACAGCAGAAGCAAAGAAGAGAATTATGCGCGAATGTGGAATTCATGTAGTAGATTCGCCAGCAGAAATTGGAAAGAAAGTAGCAGAAGTAATGGCGTAAGTTCATTTCTCATACATATACAAAGCGCATTGCCAAACTATTGATAATGCGCTTTTTTTTGATAATACTTTTGTGTTACAGATTTTATTTGTAAATTAAGTAAGAAATTTAATATAAATAAAACTACCATGAAAAAAAGAAATTTAAAAAGTCTAGCATTAAACAAGAAATCCATTTCTAAATTAGGAATCCAAAACGGAATTGTCGGCGGATTTAAAACAGAATCATGTCCAGACGCAGGAATTTGTTGTCCAACACATGACTCAGCGTGTCCGACACATGATTGTACTGGAGGAGGAACTACGAATCCACCAGGCACACAAACCTGTAATCTTGCATGCAACCAAGAAACAATTTCTTGTCCAGGTGCTGGAATTTGCTAAGTAACACTAGTTTTCTAAAAAGTTGACAAGTTTCGTTTTTTAAAAGGTTAAATTGTTAAAAAACAATTACTTATAAGTAAAACTATTGCTTATGATTTATAAATTCAAAGAACGATTCCTTTTAAAAGTAAACTTAGACATGTACTTTTAACTTGTTATTTGTTTAGTAATTCTTTTACTAATGAAATAACAACCATGAAAAAAGTAAAGAAGCTGCCTCATAATTTGAGACAGCTTCTTTTAGTATATTCCGTAATAAAAAAATTATCCTTTCACTTTGGTACGCATATTTTCATTTAAAAATGTGATCATAGAATTGTAAAAATCAAAACGATTTTCTTCATTTCTAAATCCGTGACCTTCATTTTCTTTCAGCATATATTCGACAGTCACACCATTATCACGCAATGCTTTTACCATTTGATCAGATTCTGCCTGAACTACACGTGGATCGTTTGCTCCTTGTGCCACAAATAATGCTGCTTTAATCTTATCTACATGAAACACAGGACTATTTTGTCTCATCATAATGCTATCTTTCGTATTTGGATCGCCCACCATTTCGTATAACATTTTCTTATAAGGTTCCCAATATGGAGGAATGGTTTCCATAAACGTGAATAAGTTTGAAACACCTACGTAATCAACCGCTGCTGCATATAAATCGGGCGTGTTGGTAATTCCTGCTAGTGTCGCATAACCACCGTAACTTCCGCCGTAAATCGCGATTCTATCTTTATCAGCAATGCCTTCTTTAATCAGCCATTGTACACCATCGGTAATATCGTTTTGCATTTCCTGTCCCCATTTCTTAAAAGAACTTTCCCAAAACTTCTTTCCATAACCCGTAGAACCTCTAAAATTCATTTGTAAAACCGCAAAACCTCTGTTTGCTAAAAACTGTACTTCTGGATTGAATCCCCAATTATCACGCGCCCAAGGACCACCATGCGGATTTACCACCACAGGCAAGTTCTCAGCTTTTACACCAACCGGTAAGGTTAAATATCCGTGAATCGTTAAGCCATCTCTAGATGTGTAGGAGATAGGTTTCATACTTGCCATGTGTTCAGCATTGATCCAAGGACTTAAATCTGCCAAATGCTTTAAATCTTCTGTTGTTGTATCATAAAAATAATACGTTCCTCGTGTTTTATCGTTTCCAACATAGATTAAAAATTTGTCTTCACTTTTATTGCTTGATGCGATATAATATGTGTTGTCTGCACCTAATTTTTCCTCTAACATCTTAAAAAGATTCTCGGCGTCTTTATCTAAAAACTTTCTGTTAAGTTTTGCTCTTGTATAGTTGATGAAAGTAGGCACTTTTCTTTTTGGAGAATATGAAATACCGCTTACATCCACTTCGGTATCCATAAAAATTTCTTCAATTTCTTTATTTTCTTTCAAATCGTATTTTACAACAGCGGCTTTGTCTCTTCCTAAGTTAGAAACGGCATACACAACATCTCCATTGTCAAAATCAAAATACTGAGGCGCTAACGTTTGCTTAAAATTTGTTGTCATTACTTCTTTAAATGGAGCATCTTCCGTTGGTCTATACAATATGGTATTATCTACACCGTTGGTCATGTACGCCAAACGCAATTTTCCATCATGATCAGTTTGCCAACCCGTAATATTTCCAGGGTTTTCGTATAATATTTCCAATGCTCCCGTATTGATGTTCAAGCGATACGGATCATAAACTTGTGGAATTCTTTTGTTCAATCCAACAATCATTTCGGCTTCATTTTCATCAAGCGAATCAATAATTTCGCATCGAACACCCTCAAAAGGTGTCAAATCTTTTTCGTTGGTTCCATCTTTATTTACGGCAAAAATGTGAAAATTTTCATTTCCGCCTTTATCTCTTGCGTATACCAATCGGTCGTTATTTGCCCAGAAATATCCTGCAAGGTCACGATCTTCAACGCTAGTAACTCGTATAACGTCGTCACTTCCTATTTTTTGTACGTGAATGTTCATTCGGTCTTTATATGGCGCTAAGTAGGCCAAATATTCACCGTTTGGAGATAAATTAAACGATGTTTTTTCAGAATTCTTAAAAAAATCTTTAACAGAAATTTTTGGAGCGGGTTTCATTTCTACAAGTTCAGGTTGTTTTTTGGTTTCCTCGGTACATGCCATAAAAAGCATCACTAAAGAAAAAAGCAGTAGTTTTCTCATGATTTTGTTTTTTGTATGATATCCTTATATGACGAAAAATGGAATGTCTTGTTACACTATTTGAAACATTTTTATAAAATTAGCGGTAACTCTTAGTTTTTTATGATAAATTTATAACCTATTCAATGTGAAATTAATAACATTGAATCCCTTGATTATTTTATAAAGAATCCTAAAACGAACTATTGCAAACCTAACTATTCTAAGTATATTTGAATCAAATAAAATCAACCAATACATACGTATGAAATTACTAGAAGGCAAAACAGCCATCATTACAGGCGCGAGTAGAGGAATAGGTAAAGGAATAGCACAAGTATTTGCGGCACATGGCGCAAATGTTGCGTTTACATACAGTTCTTCCGTAGAAGCTGCCAATGAATTAGAAAAAGAACTAAACGGATTAGGCATAAAAGCGAAAGGATATCAAAGCAATGCAGCCGATTTTCAACAAGCACAAGAGTTAGCCGCAGAAGTATTAAAAGACTTTGGCTCGATTGATGTATTAATCAATAATGCAGGAATCACGAAAGATAATTTGTTGATGCGTATTTCAGAGGAAGATTTTGACAAAGTAATAGAAGTCAACCTAAAGTCCGTTTTCAACATGACCAAAGCGGTACAACGCACCATGTTAAAACAACGAAAAGGATCTATTATAAACATGAGTTCTGTAGTTGGAGTCAAAGGAAATGCTGGGCAAACAAATTACGCCGCTTCCAAAGCAGGAATTATTGGTTTTTCAAAATCGGTAGCGTTGGAATTGGGATCCAGAAATATTCGTAGCAACGTGATTGCACCAGGTTTTATAGAAACAGAAATGACAGGAAAATTGCCTGAAGATGTCGTAAAAGGTTGGAGAGCCGCAATTCCGTTAAAAAGAGGAGGAACACCCGAAGATGTAGCCAATACCTGTGTGTTTCTTGCAAGCGATATGTCAGCATACATCACTGGGCAAGTGCTCAATGTGGATGGCGGCATGTTAACATAGAAAATCACTAATACAAACAATATGAAAAAAGCACTTCTTTTAATGACAGTTTTCTTGCTGTCAATCAACGCTGTAAACGCTCAAGATTGGGAAAAGTATAAAGCAGAAGACTTAGAATTTGTTGCGTACTATCCTGCTGAACCAAAAAGAACAGTACAAAAAGTATCAACAGCTGTCGGAGAATTAGACATGCACATGATTATGTATGCACCAACTTCTGGCGATGACAATGCGGTATATTCTGTAATTCGCTCAGACTATCCCGAAGAACAATTCAAAAATGCAGATGATGACTATAATGCTTCTGTTTTAGATGGAGCTGTAAAAGGAGCGGTTTCTAATGTAAAAGGCTTTTTAAACTTTGATCATCCTGTTAAATTCAATGGATACCCAGGCAGAAGCATCAAAATTCAAATGGAAGGCGGTTTTATTTACATCAATGCGTATCTCGTAGAAAACTCAATGTTCATTACGCAAGTAATTTGCACGGCAGATAAAGACCATAATGATAGTATTTATCGCTTTCTAAAATCTTTTGAACTTATAAAAACAAAGTAAATATTAATAATGAAGAATAATTTTTTATCGTTATGCTTTTTTCTATGCTTTATAACGATGACAACAGCTCAAATCCGTATTGGAAATTTTTACATTGCAGGAAAACACAAAAAATTAAGTAAAAAAACTGTAGAAAAATTTAAAAACACGACTACCTATTTTATTTTTAATGAAGATAATAAAAATTACACAAGATCTGATTACAAAACATTATTAGACGAAGTTTGGACATTTACACCTTATGAAATAATAGAAGAGAAAGATATGTATGATATCTTTAAACCTGGAGTAGCTTTCGCTAGATTTATTAGCTTTTCTATTACTAGATTTGGTAAATATGGCGCTTCCACAAGTTCCTATCATGTGATAGATTTTTCGGTCATAAAAAAAATAACGAAAGACAAAGTAAAGAAAGGGAAGCGAATTTTTCAATGGAAAGATGATCGTGTAGCAGCCATATACTTTACGCCCGATATCTCATCCAGACAGCAAATTGTTTCAGGTAAAGATTCTATTTCTGGAAATTTGATGAATTACAAACTTGGATATATTAAAAACTACTTTCAGTTTATTAACAGTAGTTTAGAGAAGAAAGAGAGTTTTAATATGTTTGATGATTCCATCGATAAAGAAAAAATAGGAGAACTAAAAAATAAAACACTATACATTTCGGAAAATTTCATTTATTCCTATTCACCGCATAAAATTGATGAGAAAGATGAACAAATGACTCCCGAAAAACTATTTGAAGATTACCAGTATTCATACAAAGTAATCTCTGATGAAGAATTAAATAATAAAATACTGAACAATGAAGATTTTTACTATTTAATGTACAATCAAAATGTAAGTGTGAAGGTATACTCTATTGTCAATGGAAAAACGGGAGATATTATATTTTCAAAATATAAATCTATGTCATACAATCTCAAGCCTAAGAACTTAAAAGAAATATCAAAAAAAATATCAAAAAACTAACAATTGTCTAATACGACCATAGCATACATTTGTATCGCAATAATAATATCAGCACTTGTTGCGATATTTCACTATTATTACAAAACGAAAAAACGCACTAAAAAACTAGTGCTTTTTTCGTTTTTGAGATTTTTAAGTGTTTTTGCACTATTATTGCTCATTATCAATCCAAAATTTAAACAAAAAAGTTACTACACGGAAAAACCTGTTTTAACGATTGCGGTGGACAATTCTTCTTCCATAGCAGAATTGGGTTATGACGAAAAAGTCACGACAATTGTTGGACAATTAAAAAACTCCAAAGAATTGCAAGATAAATTTGAGATTGATACCTATACTTTCTCAAAAAAATTAGAAGAAAGCGATTCTATCAACTTTACAGGAACGCAAACAAACATTAGCAAAGCGTTAAAAGACCTTAATAATCTCTACAAAGACGCCATTGCACCTACGATTCTCATTACAGATGGAAACCAAACCTATGGAAACGATTATCAGTTTCTATCATCCAAAATAAAACAACCGATATTTCCTGTTGTTGCTGGCGATACAACCACTTTTGTGGATTTAAAAATTGATCAGTTAAACGCAAATAAATACGCATACCTAAAAAATAAATTTCCTGTAGAAGTGATTGCGACGTATACTGGAAATGAAACGGTTCAAACGAATTTAGTGCTGACCGCAAATGGAAAACGTTTGGCAAGCAAAGCCTTGACGTTTTCGCCAACAGACAATTCTAAAGTGGTGAATTTGAATATTTCGGCAACCAAAATTGGCGTACAAACCTTGCGTGCTACGTTAACGCCTTTAGAAGCTGAAAAAAACACCCAAAACAATTCGCGCTATTTCGCCGTAGAAGTGATTGATCAGAAAGTAAAAATTGCGTTAGTTTCTGAAATCATTCATCCCGATTTAGGCGCACTCAAGAAAAGTTTAGAAAGTAACGAATTGCGCGGAGTAGACATTTTAAAACCGAATGAAGCTTCTGGCAGACTCAATGAATATCAGTTAGTAATTCTGTATCAACCAAACACAAAGTTTCAAAAAGTATATGAAAACAGTCAACGTTTAGAAAAAAACACGTTTACCATTACAGGAACGCAAACCGATTGGAACTTTCTAAACGACATCCAAACCAGTTTTCGCAAAGACGATTTGCAAGAACGGGAAGAAGTACAAGGACAACTCAATCCCAATTATGCCAACTTCTTAATTGATAATATTGACTTCTCAGACTATCCACCACTCGAAAATGCTTTTGGCGAAGTAGAATTCAACGTAGCCCATGAAATCATTCTAACGCAAATCATTTCAGGTGTTTCTACAAAATCAGCCTTGTTGGCAACCTATACTGATAACAACAAACGTGCTGCAATTTTAGCAGGAGAAAACATCTGGAAATGGCGCGCCAACAGTTTTTTAGCACAAGAAAACTTTATCGAATTTGACACCTTTCTAGGGAAATTAGTGCAATATCTAGCATCGAATAAAAAACGAGAACGTTTAACCGTTGGATACGAATCGTTTTACTATGGAAATCGTGAAATTCAACTCACAGCACAATACTTCAATCCTTCGTATGAATTTGATGCGAATGCCAATCTCACCGCAATTATCAAAAACAAGGACACGGATGAAACTACTACATATCCAATGTTGCTAAACACAGGTTTTTATACGGTCGATTTAAACAATTTGCCGCCAGCATCGTATGATTTTACAGTACGCGCGGAAGGCAAAAATATCCGCAAATCGGGAAGTTTTAAAATCTTAGAATTTGACATCGAAAAACAATTCTTAAACGCTGATACAAATCGTTTACAAGCGATTGCCGCGAAAACAAACGGAAAAGCATTTCATATTAATGACAATTCTCAAAACATAATTTCTGAAATAATTAACGATCAACGCTTCAAAACAATTGAGAAAAGTAACGAAAAGGTCGTATCTTTGATAGATTGGAAATACTTGCTTGCATTGATAGCAGTATTCTTGGCATTAGAGTGGTTTTTGAGAAAATACTTTGGCTTGATTTAATAACGTGATATACAGATAATACAAGTACATAAAAGCTATTCGTGCATTCAAATTACAAGTAAAATCAATCTCAAATCATTCAATCATTGACACAGAATTTTTGATTCAAAATGTAACAAAACGTAGCTCCAATACACATATCAATAATTTGTTTTGCGATTTTTTCATCAACAAAAACATGAAAATTGAAGTTGTGATTCAATAAAACGAAAAATAAACACTAAAAAATAATCAAAAACTAAAAAAAATGGACAAATTACCTAAAATTGGAATTCCAATATTAATCATTGTAATTGTAGCAATTGTACTTATAGCAAAATCTGCGGTAACAATAAACTCTGGAGAAGCAGGTGTATTATTTAAAACCTTTGGTGATGGTGTGGTAACTGATGAACCACCAATGGGAGAAGGTTTCCATATTGTAGCACCTTGGAACAAGGTTTACATTTATGAAGTACGTCAACAAGAGCTTTTTGAAAAAATGAAGGTATTATCTTCAAATGGATTAGAAATACAAATTGATGCATCTGCTTGGTATGAGCCAGTATATAATCAATTAGGGAATCTACACCAGTCATTAGGACAAGGGTATTTACAGCGTGTAATACAACCAGCTATTCGCAGTGCCGCAAGAAGTGTTATTGGACGTTATACTCCAGATGATCTGTATTCAACGAAACGTGATGCAATTCAGGTTGAAATTTATGAAGAAACCAAGAAAATACTTGACAAACAATATGTGCAATTAAATGAGGTATTGGTGCGAGATGTAACTTTGCCTCCAACAATTAAAGAAGCAATTGAGCGTAAATTAAAGCAGGAGCAAGAATCTTTAGAATATGAATTTAGACTGGTAACAGCTCAAAAAGAAGCTGAAAAAGTACGTATTGAAGCGCAAGGTAAAGCAGATGCAAACAAAATTTTAAGTACGTCACTTACGGACAAGATTCTTCAAGACAAAGGAATTGAAGCAACAATAAAACTATCTGAATCTCCAAATAGCAAAGTAATTGTAATTGGTTCTGGAGACAGCGGATTGCCTTTAATTCTAGGAGGAAATCAGTAAAATAGGAATACATAAAACATAAAAAAAGGGAAACTGGCTTAAAGTTTCCCTTTTTTAATTCTGAGTAATTCTAGGTATGGAGGAAGCTATAATCATTTAGCCAACCTAAAAGCGTTTGAATATTTTACAATATCTTATTTCTTAGAACTGAGTCGTTTGCTAAAATCGGTATCGCCACCTTTTTTCAACACAACAGCTTGTCCTTTCCAATCGTCACGTTCAATTCTTCCTGGAAAAAAGGAAATCAATTCAGTTACGGTTTGTATATCTTCAAGTGTAAACTTACTAATCTGATCAAACGTATAAATTCCAATAGCGTTCAATTTCTCTTCAATAAAAGGACCAACACCTTTAATGCGTTTCAAATCATCTTTCTGAGAAGCATCGGCAACGCCAAAACTGTCAAAATTTAATGGAGAATTCGCAGTATCTACAGAAGCCACATCATCATTCGAATCAACTGCTTTTCCTGAACGTTCTCGTGTTTTCCTAGCACGCACTCCTTTAGATGGCGCATAATTGGTATTAATATAGTCTCCTTTCTTCGACTTTTCAGCCGCGAGTAATTTCTCATATTTTCGCTTCGATTTCCGCTTTCCAAAAATCCAGCCGATCAAAAAACAACCAAATCCAATCAAGAATACACTAAAATATTCCCAACCAGAAACAGGAGCCAAGCTTTGTAAAAATATAGATGACATATAATTTGTTAGTATTAGTCAGTTAGTATTCGTTATCTATAATTAATTATTTGTAATATTTATCTCAATACGTCTGTTCAATCGTTGTCCTTCCAAAGTCGCATTCGGAGCAATTGGAGTTGTTTCGCCTTTCGAAGAAATCGTCAATCTATGTTCCTCAATTCCTTGCGAAATAAAATAGTTCATCACACTTTTAGCACGTTCTTTTCCAAACCACATATTTGCTTCTGCGTCACCATTACTGTCTGTATGACCAATAATTTTAACACTTTTTGTTGGATTCTTGGCTAAATAATTTTTCAATTCTAATGCATACGCATTCAAAGTATTATCTGGTTTGAATGTTTTTGAACCAAAACCCGCGTACAAAATCTTAGAAGCAATGCCTTTATCAATAGCCTTCATGCGTTCTTCGGACATTTGTTGATATTCGTACGCAAATCCTTTTTCATACTGATCATTCGCTGCAAATGTAAAATCCTCTTGTTTGGTTTGCATCACCACACGATCGGTATTCATTCCAAAATCGGCCAATCGTTGCTTGAGTTGATCATTTCGAGAAAGTGCTACTGCGCCATCTTCTGCTTTGCTAAAAAAGGAAGTAACCACCATTTCTTCCTGTTGATTTGTATTCAAATACTCAAAAAAAGATTGCAACGGATTCGAAACAGAATCCATCAATGAAATAGTAGCCGCATTTTTAGTAATCGAAAATGGTAAAAAAGAAAGTGGTTTTTTTACAGGAATTTCTTTGAAAACCTTAATTGTGTCTATGACTACAGGAGTCTCGACCTCACAAAGGTTCTTTACATTGCATTCGTAATAACGAACACCAAAGTAAAGCCAAGTACAAAAAAGTACAAAGGCGATCAAAAAATGTTTCATAGGTGGGCTGACTATTAAGTCCTTAAAATTAGGAATTCATTTTTGATATCACAATTATAAAGAGCAAAAAAAAACCTGTAAAGCACATATTATCGACAAAAAGCACAAAATAATTTTAAAAAAGACTTGCAGGCAATGAAAAATATTAATTACATTTGCATCAAATAAAAATAAATATGCCTTACACACAATTACATCACCATCATTTTCATACTTGCCCTCAAGCGAGCTGTTAGTGTATTGATGTAATAAACAATATATTAAAAACCCGTTTGAGTACATCAAGCGGGTTTTTTCATGCCCAGTTTTTGTACTCAAGCACAACAAAATAACAATGAAGAAGTTAAAAATTGCTATTCAAAAATCGGGACGACTCAACCAAGATTCGCTCAAAATTCTAAAAGACTGCGGAATTTCCATCGACAACGGAAAAGATCAACTGAAAGCGTCTGCGCGAAACTTTCCACTAGAAGTATTCTATCTCAGAAATGGCGACATTCCACAATACTTGCGTGATGGCGTTGTAGACATCGCAATTATAGGTGAAAACGTATTGATCGAAAAAGGAGCAAACATCACCATTGCCGAAAAACTCGGATTCTCCAAATGTAAAGTCTCACTGGCAATTCCAAAAGGACAAACGTATAATTCTGTCAAAGACTTTGAAGGCAAGCGCATCGCAACTTCCTATCCAGAAACCGTGAAGCAATACCTCAAAGGAAAAGGTGTCAATGCAGAATTGCACATCATCAACGGTTCTGTGGAAATTGCACCAAACATCGGACTTGCCGATGCTATTTGCGATATTGTTTCCAGTGGAAGCACGCTTTTCAAAAACAATCTCAAAGAAGTAGAAGTCATGCTAAAAAGTGAAGCGGTTTTGGCAGTTTCTCCAAAAATAGATGCAGCACGTCAAACACTACTTGAAAAACTTCAATTCAGAATTCAATCCGTATTAACGGCACGTTCTTCCAAATACATCTTACTCAACGCGCCAAACGACAAAATAGACGCGATTAGCAACATTTTGCCAGTCTTAAAAAGTCCTACCATTCTTCCGTTAGCGCAAGAAGGTTGGAGTTCATTACACTCGGTAATCAAAAAAGAAGATTTTTGGGAGGTCATTGACGAACTCAAAGCCAATGGCGCTGAAGGAATCTTAGTATGTCCAATCGAAAAAATGGTACTCTAATGAACAAAATATTCAATCCACAACCGAACACTTGGGCAAGCATTTTAGAACGTCCAACGCAAACTGTAGACGACATTGAAGCTACAGTTTCGCAAATATTCTCAGAAGTACAAAAAAATGGCGATCAGGCAATCAAAAAATATACTTCGTTCTTTGACAATGTTGTGTTAGATACTCTAGTTGTCAGTCAAGTTGAAATGGACGCTGCTTCAAAAAACGTTTCAGAAAATCTAAAAGCAGCCATCGCTATCGCAAAGGCAAATATTACTTCGTTTCACAATGCACAAAAAACCGACAGAATAACGATAGAAACAACTCAGGGCGTATACTGTTGGCAAGAAAAAAGAGCCATTCAAAAAGTGGGACTGTATATTCCGGGCGGCACAGCACCATTATTTTCTACAATACTAATGCTCGCCATTCCTGCTACAATTGCAGGTTGTAACGAAATCATATTGTGTACGCCACCAAACAAAGAAGGCAGCGTAAATCCAGCAATATTGTATACAGCACAATTGTGCGGAATCACTAAAATCTACAAAGTTGGCGGTATTCAAGCTGTTGCCGGAATGACATTTGGAACAGAAACCATCTCAAAAGTGTACAAAATCTTTGGTCCAGGAAACCAATTTGTCACAGTTGCCAAACAACTCGCTACCAAATACGGAGTTGCTATTGACATGCCAGCAGGACCAAGTGAATTACTCGTTGTAGCAGACGATTCAGCAAATCCAGCCTTTGTGGCTTCCGATTTATTAAGTCAGGCAGAACATGGAACGGACAGTCAAGTGATTTTAGTAACAACCTCTGAGAAGGTTCTCACGGAAGTGGAAAAAGCAATAGAAATACAGCTAAACGTCTTGCCACGAAAAGAAATTGCGACCAAAGCGATTGACAATTCCAAACTGATTTATGTAGAAAACGATCAAATTGCACTCGATTTAATCAACGAATACGGACCAGAACACTTTATTGTATGTGTTAAAGATGAAGATTTCTACACCAACGGAATTCAAAATGCAGGTTCGGTCTTTGTAGGGAATTACACACCAGAAAGTGCAGGCGATTATGCTTCAGGAACCAATCACACGCTGCCAACTAACGGTTATGCAAAAGCATATTCAGGCGTGAATTTAGCAAGTTTTCAAAAAAGTGTCACTTTTCAAAAAATAACCGAAACTGGTATTCAAAATATTGGAAACGCCATCGAACTTATGGCGGAAGCAGAAGGTTTACAAGCACACAAAAACGCTGTCACATTACGTTTAGAAAGTCTAAAATAAAACATTCTGTCACATCGAGCGCAGTCGAGATGCGTTTGACACACTAATTAAAGTAAAAATGAACACATTCAATATAAATTCTCTCATCAGAGACAACATAAAAACACTAAAACCTTATTCTTCCGCAAGAGACGAATACAAAGCTACTGGGACAGATATGGTATTTTTAGATGCCAACGAAAATCCGTATGAAAATGGTGTCAATCGCTATCCAGATCCGAAGCAGTCAGCCGTAAAAGTTGCGTTGGCGAAAGTCAAAAATTGCAATCCAGCAAATATGGTATTGGGAAATGGAAGTGATGAAATTCTCGATTTAATTTTCAGAGCATTCTGTGAACCAAAACAAGACAATATCATCACGTTACCACCAACGTATGGAATGTACAAGGTATTGGCTGGCGTAAACGATGTAAAAGTCAGAGAAGTGTTCCTAACAGCAGCATTTCAACCGAATGTTGACAACATACTAAGCGCAGCAGATGAAAATAGTAAAATTCTCTTTCTCTGTTCGCCAAACAATCCTACAGGAAACAGTTTCAGCAACGAAGCTGTAGAAAAATTACTCAAAGAATTCAACGGAATTATAGTGATCGATGAAGCATATACAGACTTTTCTAGTCAGGAAAGTTGGTTGAATCGACTAGAAGAATTTCCAAACCTAATCATTACACAAACGCTGTCGAAAGCGTATGGAATGGCAGGAATCAGACTTGGAATCTGTTATGCTTCGCTCACTATTGTAGATGTGTTAAATCGTATTAAACCGCCGTATAACGTGAATTTACTGACACAATACAAAGCGTTGGAGCGAATTCAAGATCAAAAAAGTGTAGCGCAAGAAATTGCCAACATTCAAAAAAACAAAGCACAATTAATAAGCGCATTGGAAAATGTGCCTTTTGTCAAAAAAATATATCCATCGGATGCGAATTTTATTTTAGTTCAAGTAGATAATGCCGATCTTCGCTACCAGCAATTAATAACCAAAGGAATCGTAATCAGAAACCGTACAACGCAACCTTTATGTGAAAATTGTTTGCGATTTACAGTGGGAACAGCTGTTGAAAATCAAAGATTAATTGCTGTATTAAAAGAAATTGAATAATTAATGCATTCATTCCTGCATGTCATATCGAGCGCAGTCGAGATATACGCTGGAATTACAAAATATACATAGATTCCTGCCTCCGCAGGAATAACAAAGAAAAAACGATGAGATTCCTGCCTTCGCAGGAATAAAAAAATATCATTATGAAACGAGTACTATTCATAGATCGTGACGGAACGATCATCAAAGAACCAGCAGACGAACAAATAGATAGTTTTGAAAAACTAGAATTCTATCCGAAAGCCTTGTCAGCACTACGGAAAATTGCCAACGAACTCGATTTTGAATTGGTCATGATTACCAATCAAGATGGTTTGGGTACGGAAGTGTATCCAGAAAACACCTTTTGGCCTGTGCACAATTTTATTTTGGATACGCTAAAAGGAGAAGCTATTGTGTTTGATAATATTGTTATTGACAGAACTTTCGCCAAAGACAACGCACCAACACGAAAGCCAAATACAGGTTTATTGACGGAATATTTTTCAGAAGCGTATGATTTGGCAAATTCGTTTGTCATTGGTGATCGTTTGACAGATATAGAATTGGCAAAAAACTTAGGCGCAAAAGGAATTTACATCAATGATGAAACCTTTTTGGGAACGGACGAAATTACCGTAAAGCGTTCCGAATTAGATGAATACATTGGTTTAGAATCGAATGATTGGGACGAAATTTACGCATACTTAAAAGCCAAAAAACGCAAAGCTTCGTTGACACGAAATACGAACGAAACCAAAATTCAAATTGATTTGAATTTGGATGGAACAGGAAAATCGAACATAGAAACAGGAATTGCCTTTTTCGATCACATGTTGGATCAAATTGCGCGTCACGGACAATTGGATTTGGATATTACCGTAAATGGCGATTTAGAAGTAGACGAACACCATACAATTGAAGACACGGCGATTGCACTAGGCGAAGTATTTGCAGAAGCTTTAGGAAACAAACTTGGCATAGAACGTTATGGTTTTTGTTTGCCAATGGACGATTGTTTAGCACAAGTGGCAATTGACTTTGGCGGAAGAAACTGGCTAGTTTGGGAAGCAGATTTTAAACGTGAAATGATCGGAAAAATGCCAACCGAAATGTTCTATCACTTCTTCAAATCGTTTACAGATGGCGCCAAAGCAAATCTAAACATCAAAGCGGAAGGAACTAACGAACATCACAAAATTGAAGCCATCTTTAAATCCTTTGCCAAAGCCATCAAAGCAGCGGTAAAACGAGATGTTGAAAAAATGATTTTACCATCGACTAAAGGAATGCTCTAAAATAGAAGTGAGATGTTAGTAATGAGAATTGAGTATTATGTGATCTCAATACTAACATCTAAAATCTCAATACTAAACAATGAAAACAATCATCATAAATTACGGCGCAGGAAACATACAAAGTATCAAATTTGCTTTGCAACGATTGGGCGTGGAAGCAATTTTGAGTCATGATGCTTCAGCAATACGAAATGCGGATAAAGTCATATTTCCAGGCGTAGGCGAGGCGAGTAGTGCCATGAAAAAACTTCGTGAAAGCAAACTAGAAACCGTAATTCCGACATTGACACAACCCGTTTTGGGAATTTGTTTAGGAATGCAATTGATGTGTAATGCATCGGAAGAAGGAAATACACAAGGATTGGGAATTTTTGATACGGAAGTTTTTCGTTTTTCTGAGAATGTAAAAGTGCCACAAATCGGTTGGAATACCATTCAAAATTTGAAAAGTCCGCTGTTTGAAGGTGTTCGTGAAAATGAATTTATGTATTTGGTACACAGTTATTATGCGAAAACATCAAGCGATATGATTGCCGAAAGTGAATACGATCTAAAATACGCGTCCGCATTACAAAAAAATAATTTTTTTGGCGTACAATTTCACCCAGAAAAAAGTAGCAAAGCTGGAAGCAAAATATTAGAGAACTTTTTGAAATTATAAATATAAAATGTGTCACATCGAGCGCAGTCGAGATGCTAAATTTTAAATGTAAAATGAGTTCATTTACGATTTATAATAAGAAACACAAAACGTCACTTCGAGTGAAATTCTGGAAGAATTTAGTATCGAGAAGTACTATGAAATTTTAAATATAAAAGTATTTTTAATAAACGAATAAACAACGCTTCGACAAGCTCAGCGTAAAACAAACGAGTAAAAAAGAGCAATCTCAATACTCAATACTAATCTCAAAACTAAAAAAATGAGAATCATACCTGCAATAGACATCATCGACGGAAAATGTGTCCGATTATCAAAAGGTGATTATGACACGAAAAAAATATACAACGAAAGTCCATTGGAAGTCGCAAAAGAGTTTGAAGATGCTGGTATTCAATACTTGCACATGGTGGATTTAGATGGTGCAAAAGCCAAAAACATCGTGAATTATAAAGTATTAGAGCAAGTAGCTTCTAAAACGAATTTAAAAATAGATTTTGGTGGCGGATTGAAATCTGATGAAGATTTACACATCGCTTTTGCAAGTGGTGCCAAACAAATTACGGGCGGAAGTATTGCTGTAAAAGATAGCGAAACATTTACTAAATGGATTCAAAAATACGGAAGCGAACGTATCATTTTAGGCGCTGATGCGAATAATGAAAAAATTGCCATTAGTGGTTGGCAAGAAGAAAGCAATGAAGAATTGATTCCATTCATTCAAAAATACCAGCAAAAAGGCATTGAATATGTAATTTGTACAGACATTGCCAAAGACGGAATGTTAGCAGGTCCATCATTTGATTTGTATGAAAAGATATTAAAAACGTGCAGTGATAGCTTGAAATTAATCGCTTCTGGTGGAATTTCTACGTTTGATGAATTGCCAAAACTAAAAGAATTAGGTTGCGAAGGTGTCATTATCGGGAAAGCAATTTACGAAAACAAAATATCACTCAAACAATTAGAAATATTATTATAACGTTCAAAAACGTCATTGAGAGGAAGCATGACGAAGTACTATCATAGAAATGGATTACTTCATTTTATCTAAAATGACAAAACACAAAAATCATTTAATTTTTTAATCATTAAATTTCATACAATGCTCACAAAAAGAATCATTCCGTGTTTAGATATCAAAAACGGACGTACGGTAAAAGGCGTCAACTTTGTCAATCTTCGTGATGCGGGCGATCCTGTAGAGCTGGCAAAAATTTATGCGGATGAAGGTGCTGACGAATTGGTGTTTTTAGACATTTCTGCAACGGAAGAACGCAGGAAAACATTGCAAAAACTCGTGTTAGATGTTGCTGCACAAGTAGATATTCCATTTACAGTTGGTGGCGGAATTTCCTCTGTGGAAGACGTGGATCGCTTGTTACAAGCAGGTGCAGACAAGGTTTCTATCAATTCGGCAGCAGTAAAACGTCCAGAATTGATCAACGAATTGGCGTCTAAATTCGGAAATCAATGTATTGTGGTTGCCATTGATGCTAAAGAAATTGATGGCGAGTGGATAGTGCATTTGGTTGGTGGAAAAGTTCCAACGGAAATCAAGTTGTTCGATTGGGCAAAAGAAGTCGCACAACGTGGTGCAGGAGAAATTTTATTCACATCCATGAACAATGACGGAACCAAAAACGGATTCGCAAATAAAGCATTGGCAACACTTTCAGAAATCGTCAACATTCCAATTATCGCTTCTGGTGGCGCGGGAAACATGCAACATTTTGAAGATACGTTTGTTCATGGAAAAGCAGATGCAGCCTTAGCCGCAAGTGTATTTCATTTCAAAGAAATTCCAATTCCAACACTCAAAAAACATTTAAAAGCTAATGGAATTAATGTCAGAATTTAGATTAAAAAAACGTCACTTCGAGTGAAATTCTGGAAGAATTT
The DNA here is from genome assembly GCF_003352465.1 of Kordia sp. SMS9. Lineage (NCBI taxonomy): Bacteria > Pseudomonadati > Bacteroidota > Flavobacteriia > Flavobacteriales > Flavobacteriaceae > Kordia > Kordia sp. SMS9. The sequence goes on from NZ_CP031153.1 coordinate 3,990,284, forward strand.
AGTATCGAGAAGTACTTTGAAATACTAAATTTCAATAAAAAAAACGCCCCAAGACCTAAACAAACAAGCGAAGCGTACAGATTGACAAATACACAAATAGCGAAGCTAAACAAACAACAACAAAATGAACATCAATTTCAATAAAAATAACGACGGATTGGTTCCAGTGATCATTCAAGACAACGAGACGAAAAATGTACTCATGTTAGGATTTATGAACGAAGAAGCGTACCAAAAAACAGTAGACTCTCAAAAAGTCACTTTTTACAGTAGAACCAAACAGCGTTTATGGACCAAAGGTGAAGAAAGCGGAAACTTTCTAAATGTAGTCAACATTCAAAATGATTGTGATCAAGATACATTACTCATTAAAGTTAAGCCAGTTGGACCAACGTGTCACAAAGGTTCAGACACGTGTTGGGACGAAGAAAACAACATGACTTTCGGATTTTTAAGTCACTTAGAAGACACGATCCAACATCGTAAAGAAAATAAAAATGATGAAAAAAGTTACGTAGCTTCACTCTTTCGAAAAGGAATGAATAAAATTGCGCAGAAAGTAGGAGAGGAAGCCGTAGAAGTTGTGATAGAAGCCAAAGATGATAATGACGATTTATTTCTCAACGAAAGTGCAGATTTGCTATTTCATTACTTAATTTTACTCCAAGCAAAAGGCTATAAACTCAATGATATTGTGAATGTGCTTAAAGCGCGTGAGAAGTAATATTGGTATTGAGATGTTAGTATTGAGAATTTAGAAGTTTCAGATGTAAATTTGATAATATTTTTAATAACGAATAACGAATAACGAAAGTGAAATGATAAATGTAGAATGCTAATTTTAAATAAAAAAGTAATTTAACAGGCAACCGACAACAGAAGCGTCACAACAAATCTACTTCTCCACAATCTCCACTTCAAACAATTTGTCCCAATATTTTCCGGTTACAAAATACGTGTTCGTTTTTGAGTTATATGCAATCCCATTAAAAACATCAATTTTTGAATGATTGGTTACTTTTTCCTTCAAACCTCTAAAATCAACAATACCTTCCAAAGCGCCGTTTTTTGGGTTGATGATCATTACGCTTGGTTTGGTGTAACTGTTTGCGTAAATCTTTCCATTTACATATTCCAATTCATTCGATTTTACATACGAACGCTTGTTGTCACACACTTGAATTGCATATTGTTCCGTTAAAGTTTTCGGATCTAAAATCCAGATTTTCTCCGTGCCGTCACTTTTATACAATTTTTCGCCATCTGTGCACAATCCCCATCCTTGTTTACTTTTTTTGTATGAAAACGATCTGATTTTTTCTAAATTATCAGGATTAAACACAAATCCTGTATTTGATCGCCAAGTGAGCATATACAAAGTATCATGCAATACTGTAATACCTTCACCAAAATACTTCGCTTCCAAATCAATTTTTTGATAAATCTTCCCAGTTTTATAATCTACTTTACGCAGTGAAGACTCTCTATATTGTCCTGTACTTTCAAAAAGGGTATCTCTAAAAAACTCCAAACCTTGTGTGTAGGCTTTGATATCGTGCGGATACGTCTGTACAATTTTGTACGTATAAATCTTAGGTTTGCTATTTGATAACACGGTAATATTTTTAACCACAGGCACCGTTTTTCCTTCTCCATACGTAACAGAAGCTTTCAACAATTGTTTTCCCAAAAGCATATTCTCAGGAATCGTTGTTTCTAATATTGCAGGATTTGTACTCGAATTTTCTAACTTCTGATCGTTCAACGAGTATTCAACAGCCGTAATAGGACCATTATTCGTGTTGATTATGTTTGCTTTTAAAGGCGCATTTAGCTGAAATTTCTGTGTTTTTCCATCAACTTGTAGTGTAAACTTAGCCGGAGTTGGTTTTTTTTCGCTTCCGCAAGAAAAAATAGCAAAACTTAAAAATGTGATTATGAATACCTTATAAAACTTCATTGGATTTCTTAATTTTTGGCAAGGTAATTCATAAAAATCAGTTTAAAAAATCATTGCTTAAATGTAAAAACATATTATCTTTGCATCGGCAAGTCCTACACAACCAGCTCCTGTTGAATCCTCCAGGGCGGGAACGCAGCAAAGGTAAATGGTCGTAGCGGTGTGATGTAGGTAGCTTGCCATTTTTTTATTCCCTAAAGTCAAGCATTACGTTCTCCTTTTTTTTAAGCATATTTGTAAAAATTAACCAAAACTTAAACGAATGTCAAAAGTTGTATTGATTACTGGTGGCTCATCAGGAATTGGAAAATCTATTGGAATTTTACTCGCAGAAAAAGGATATACCGTGTACGGAACCAGTAGAAACCCTAATAAATTCAAAGACTTCACAGCTTTTAAATTGATTGCCTTGGATGTACGTGATACAGAAACCATTCAAAAAGCAGTCAATACGATTATTGATGCAGAAGGACGTTTGGATGTGTTGATCAACAATGCAGGTGTTGGAATTACAGGTCCGATCGAAGAAACACCCGATGATGAAATCCACAAAGCATTTCAAACCAACTTATACGGTCCAATTTCAGTAATGAAAGCCGTGTTACCACAAATGCGCAAACAACAAAGCGGACATATTATAAATGTGACTTCCATTGCAGGGTATATGGGATTGCCGTACCGCGGAATTTACTCTGCTACCAAAGGTGCGTTAGAATTGATAACAGAAGCCATGCGCATGGAAACCAAAATGTTTGGTGTGGAAATAGCGAATGTAGCTCCTGGCGATTTTGCTACGAATATTGCCGCAGGACGCTATCATACGCCTGTTTTTGACAATTCTCCATACAAAGAAGTCTACGGCAATATGCTCACAGAAATGGACGCGCATGTGGATGGCGGATCAGATCCGAAAATTATGGCAGAATCCGTTTTAAAAATCATCGAAACCAACAAACCTAAAATTCATTACAAAGTAGGTGCATTTATGCAGAAATTTTCAATTGTGTTGAAACGTGTGTTGCCTGATAAAGTATATGAGAAAATGTTGATGAATCATTATAAACTGTAAACCCATAAAATCATGAAAAAACGATCATATAACATAATACTTGCTTTGTTTTTGATACTGAGCGTAAACTGTTCTGTAAACGCACAAAGCACTATAGAAGTTCCAAAAGGATATACTACACAAATTGGAAATATGGTAAGCATGCTTGAAGATTTAAAAACTAGAGTTACTAGTAGTGTCAAAAATCTTTCGCAGGAAGAAACCGACTTTTTATTAGACAAAGATGCCAATCGTGTAGGAGCGATGATTTTACATTTAGCGGCTACAGAAAAATACTATCAGGTATATACTTTTGAAGGTCGTGCATTTAATAAAGAAGAAGAGGAAGCATGGATGACAGCGTTGGGATTAGGAGAAAAGGCAAGAGAAAAATACGTTGGCAAACCGATTGATTATTATTTAAAAATTTGGGATGAAGTCCGAAAAGAAACTTTGACTAAGCTAAAAGAGAAAGACGATACTTGGTTCAAATCTTTAGGCGCTGAAGATGTTATGAGTAATCAATATGCTTGGTATCATGTTATGGAGCATCAAGCGAATCACATGGGGCAAATTAGACTTGTTATTAAAAGAATTCCTAAGAAATAATAAGTAGTTCTTAAGCTTTTGATTATAAAAAAAGCTGCAATACCAAAATTTAATTCATGCAAAGTTCAGATACTTTTTTACTAGAATCTAAACTGAAACGTTTAAAAATTTCGTTTTCCAAGGAAAACGGAAAGATTATGATTTCTCAAGCCAAAAGAGATTATGTTATTCTAATAGGATTGGTCTTTTTTCCATTACTTTTTGGAATATGTGCAACGGTATTTTTAATTGTGGGAGATGGAGAAATCTACCTGCAACACTTCAAAAAAATCATCTTTTTCATTGTATTTTTTTACACATTGGGAATTGGAAGTCTTTTTAGAATATTGATCAAACACAAAGAAAATAAAGACATTAAAATTTTAGGCTACAAGGAAATTATTCTTAAAACCAAGGAGACTTCTACACGTTTTGATGCACATACGATTGATTTTTTTGATTATACCGTTGAAAAGATGGAAGAGGAAGTGTATCATGGAACATTATATTTAATAGACACCAATCAAAATGAACACCTTTTGATGGGTTTTGATGCAGAAACAGAGCAATATGTTACGGACGATTTGCAATGGTTTGTCAACTATTTTGAACAGCATGTTCAGTTAAATTCATAAATTGCAATATGCGTACCAAAGGAACATTTTTCGAATTTCAACTATGGATGGTTTGTCTTGTTGTGCTCCATTTTTCCTGTACGCGTGACATAAATTCCATTCCTTCGCAGCATATTGAAAAAGGATTGCAAACATCTGAAGCCCCATTTTCTATGGGACTTGATGCTGCAAGTTTTCATCCAAATATTGTGTATGGTGATTCCGCACGAAATAAGTATGATTTTTTCAAACCAAATTTTGCAGCACCTTCTTCGTTGTTAATTTTAATTCACGGTGGCGGATTTGTTTCGGGCGATAAGTCTACCTACTACGATTCGTATCGCTATCGCGGATTGGTCAATCGGATGTTGGACAAAAATATTGCGGTTGCTACCATCAATTATCGTTTTGTAGATCCTTTTGATAAACAAGGAATTCTCAACAGTTTGACAGATGTAAAATTGGCGTTGCAACACATGCGTTACTTCTCAGATAGTTTACATTTTAATTCGGAGAAAGTCATGTTGCAAGGAAGTTCGGCTGGTGGCGCGGCAGCAATGTGGATTGGGTTTCAAGATGATATGGCAATCAAACATGACAAAAATCCAATATTGAGTGAAACTACACGTGTGCAAGGAATCGTTGGCGTTTCAACACAAGCTAATTATGACATTGCCAATTGGCATGAAACTGTATTTTCATCGTTCAAAAAAGATGGATTTACCGCAGCATCTTTGGAAGCATTGATAAAAGAGTATCGAATTTTACTGTATTACGGCGTTAACAATCGGGAAGATTTGTCTTCTGAAGAAATGCAAAATTACCTAAAAATGACCAACATGTTGAAAATGTTATCTGCGGATGATCCGCCATTTTATATTATGAATACAAAGTTTTCAGGAGACATTCCCACAAACATGAGTGAAGTTTTTCATCATCCATTACATGTGAAAACCATTCAGCAACAAGCGGAAAAAGTAGGCGCAAAAGGTAGCTATCATTGTCCACAAATAAATTTAGATACGACAAAAGGAGAAACTCCAGAAGCATTTATTGTGCGTATTATTGGGAATTAAATTTATACAATAACAATATGCGAATTTTAATTACATTCCTTTTATGCTTTGCGATGTATTCCGTAAATGCACAAACTGATTTACAACAAGATATTTTAGGGAAGTGGAAATTTGTAAAAGCCACTACAGATGCTGAAAAAAATACTTCAAAGCAAACTGAAACTCATCTCAGTAAAGAGCAAAAAGATCCTTTGATGCAGAAAGATGTTTTGCTTAGATTTGAAAGCACTAAGGATATTGCTTTTGAAGTTGAAAATATTTTATTGCATGCTGAGTACGGAATAAAAGACTCCATACTTACTATTGGAAGACACAAGTATGCGGTTTTAAAAATAACAAAGGAAGCTTTGCACTTAAAATCACTGAACGATTCTATACCCGTAAATTATGAACTCCAACGCATAGTGGCACCGAAAAAAGATAAAAAGTAAATCATAGTATGCTATTTAATAATTTCTCTTTTCTAATTCAAATGAAAATTAAACAATGAGTAATGAACAACCAAACAATCCGCTACACGGAATAAAACTTGCCACTATTGTAGAAACTTTAGTGGACTATTACGGTTTTGAAGAATTGAGCAAACGCATCAATATCAATTGTTTTAAAAGCAACCCTTCTGTAAAATCGAGTTTAAAATTTTTACGCAGAACGCCTTGGGCAAGAGAAAAAGTAGAAAAGTTGTATTTGCGAGTAATTCAAGAAAGTACATAGCAATCACTTATTGTAAATTACGATCTGTAACATTCTTGTGTCCCTAAACACTGATACTTTATAAACTTTTTACGAATGAAATATTATGTAACCATTTTATGTATAACTAGTGTCTTTTTTTTAGGCCTGTTTTTAGATTTTCCTCTTTGGCTTCTCATCACACTCAACATGCTCATCTTTGCCACATTATTATTTTGGGAACTTTCGGTGTTTACAAACAAATTTAAAGGCGATTTTGCCTTGAAAAGTTATAAGAAATCCTTGGATTTATTAAAATATCTAGGATTGTTTATGTTTGTTTTTTTAGTATTTGAAAAAAGTAGTTGGAACGATCTAAGTACTTTTGAGATGAGTATACTGTTTTTTGCCGTTGCCATTGTAAGTGCTGATATTATTGTCTATAGTTTGTACAAACTGAAGCATCCCGCAACAATTTTTATTCATAACGACGAGTTCATATTTAACAATTGTTGGCTTAAAAAAAGAAATTTAAAAAACTTGAATTATATCGGCATTTCTCCTTTAGCAGGAGAATTGGTATTAGGATTCATTAAAAAACGCGATGTGCTTTTGCCGTTTCGAGAGTATGACAAAAAAGAATTTAGAGCATTTTTAGAAATCCTTGTTGAAAAATCGGAACACAATGTATATCTCACGGAAAAAGTGCAAAATAAGTTTCCCGCAACTTCACTTGAACGAACAGTATAGTTTACCAACATTACACACAAAGGTGACATTCACACATCTTCGGGTACAATTTTTACAAGTTTTATGTACTTTAACATTATAATTAATCATTGCATTTCACATAATTACATCATACTACTGTATTTAGACCAACTAAACGGTAGCATACTTTGAAATTTGTATTGGAAAGCCTGTGTAATGCAGGCTTTTTTTAGTGAAACTCACTATTGAAAAGCCAAAAGGCGCATTCAATAGTGTAAGTTGAACTAATCCTGCTGAAAAGCTGGATCTTTTACTTCGAACTTCAACGATTTTTAAGTTTTCTATTTTTCTTTGATATGATGACTTTGAAAAGCCAAAAGGCGCATTCAATAGTGTAAGTTGAACTAATCCTGCTGAAATGAATCGCGCCAAAAATCATAGAAGTTCCTGTAAAACACGACCGTTTTAGCTTTTAGGTTTGATTTAAAAAATGTTAATAACTCACGGACTATTCTACAATACAAGTTGATTATTACATACGATAATATTGTAATTTTACGCCAAATTGCGTTAGGGATAGCAGCGGCATCCTTTTTTTAATTTTGATACGTTAGTACGAGGAGGAACGACGAAGTAATCTGTTTTTTGACTACACAGATTGTCATACATTTTCTAAAAATCCTTTGAAAGACGTTTTGTTTAAAAAAGATATAGCGAATAGCCTGTTAAAACGCCCAAAAAAGTAAACACAACTTTCATATATTAAAATAACTAACAGATGAAATTTTTTATTGATACGGCTAATTTAGATCAAATTCGTGAAGCGCAAGCCTTGGGAATTTTAGATGGTGTAACGACGAATCCTTCGTTGATGGCAAAAGAAGGAATTACGGGTGCAGAAAACATCTTGAATCACTACAAAGCCATTTGCGAGATTGTTGATGGACATGTGTCTGCGGAAGTCATTGCTACCGATTTTGACGGAATGGTCAAAGAAGGAGAAGCATTGGCTGCGTTGAATCCGCAAATTGTGGTAAAGTTGCCAATGATAGCTGATGGCATCAAAGCGTGTAAATATTTTTCAGATAAAGGCATTAAAACAAATGTAACGTTGGTATTTTCTGCGGGACAAGCCTTGTTAGCAGCCAAAGCAGGAGCCACGTATGTATCGCCGTTTATTGGTCGTTTGGATGATATTTCTACAGACGGATTGAACTTGATTGCAGAAATCAGAATGATTTATGACAACTACGGATTTGAAACGGAAATTTTAGCGGCTTCTGTACGTCACACCATGCACGTCATTGATTGTGCAAAAATTGGTGCCGACGTGATGACAGGACCATTATCATCTATTGTAGGACTGTTGAAGCATCCACTAACCGACATCGGATTGGAAAAATTCTTAGCAGATTACAAGAAAGGAAATTAAAGTTCAACGTCATTTCGATTGGTTTTTCGTAATGAAATGAAGAAAAATTGTATCGAGAAATTCTTTGAAATTATACACAAAAAAGCGTTTTAGGAATTTCCTAAGACGCTTTTTTTATACTAAATTCATACAATGGCAATTTGGCAATATAAATTACATATCATTCCAAAAAAAGCAGTTCTAGAGCAGTACGGCAAAATACCGAGTGTTATTTTTGTAGATCACCAAAGTTGGGAAGCATATTGGAAAAATGTACAGTATGATGGAAATAGATTTCCAAATCCTGATTTTGAAGATGCACATACTAAAAATTGGTGGTCAAACACAAAAGTTGTTGTGGATGAGCTGGTAAAAAAAGTAGATATGTGCGTGCAACGTGCCCATTGGGATAAAGGAGGTGAATTTGGTTCTTATTATTGGAAAGGAACTACTAATTTGTTAGAAGATCACGATGCTTTCATTTCGTACGACAAGGAAACAAATAGTATTTCAGAATTTCAATTTAGAGCAGACTTACGAAATGAAGAAAAAGCACTCCGATTTTTAAATGCGATGTTGCAACTTTGTCAAGAATTAGAATGTTTAGTTTTTAATGTTGACGGAGATCTTTTTGAACCAGATATAGCATTTATTCTGAAAGATATAAAAAAATCTAGAGCAGTACACTTTTTAAAGGATCCGGAAGATTTTTTCGATACTTTAGAAGCAACTAAAAATAATGAAGCGAGTTTCTGGAATAAAATCCAAGCACTTTTTAAATAACAGCCAAGGTACTTTTACTTTAACGCTTTCTTAAAATCAGTATTGTAAATACTAGCAAAGGCATTGACAATATCACCTTTCCAATCAGTAATGATCAATTTATTAATGCTAATCAAAGCGAAGTCGCGCAACACATGATCACGCTTTCCAATGCGGTATTGTTGGCTTCTTGGAAAATTGAAATCATTCACTTCTTTTTTCCAACGTTTATGATCTTCATCCAAGCTGATTCCCACAATATTTAAGTTTGGAAATTCTTTAGCCAAACTTTTTATTTTTCCTGTAATCAATCGTTTGTGGCGTTTTTGAGAGGATGTCCAAAAGTAAAAAATAGTTTTCTTTCCACGTTTGGCACTTAACTTATTCACAGGAACACGCATGTGTTTCTCATCATACACATAAATTTGTTTTGAAAAATTATTGCCAGGCTGTAAACTCTTAATTCCGTTGTGGAGATTTGTGATTTCTTCTTTCGATTTGGTGTCGGTAGCTACTTTTTGATACAGCTTGAAAAATTCATTATTTTGAATAATATCTGTGGTATTGTTTCTAAAATACGAATATGCAGTGTAGCGAAGCATTTCGTTTCTCAAATACGGATACGTCACTAAACTGTCAATATATTTCAATTTATTTTTATTGTATGTCAAAGAAGTATTTAGCGGTTTGTCACCTTTCCAAGAGCGTTGCAAACATTCACTATACGACGAATTGTTGATATATTGCATAATATACCTTGCATACGGACGGTAATAACTCATCGTAGAATCGTTCATATCTACTTTTGACTTGTACTTGTAAAAAGAATCTACAATTGTTAAGGTAGAATCTTTCTTTCTACGCTTAAAAAACATATTCTGATACGTTTCGCGATATCTAAAATTTCTATATTGAATAGCTTTGTCTGTAAATTTCTTAAATGCGTCCGAAACATTCGGATTCTCCTTTAAAAATTTTTGCTGTTTTGCCAATTTTATATCCTGTAGCGAATCAATTTTGTTAAGAAAATCTTCACTATTCAACTTTGTAAACTGATATACAGGTCGCTCATGACTCGCATTTAGCAGAAACAATTCGATATAAAAGTTGTTTTTTTCGGCACCTTTTCCCGTAAAAAATAGCGATTCGTCAAACTTATAGGTATTCAAACGAAGCAACAAGCTATCGCCTTTTTCTAAATAAATATATTGGTATTCAGGGTAATGATAAAACTTATACAAACCATCTTTGTGGTTTTTCAGTTTTCCCATAAATCTGTTCTTATCGTCTAGTTTTAAAGAGTCTACGAATTCTCCCTTATGATACAAAACTACATAATCGTTCCCTGGATTGATAATTTCTCCACCAAAATACACCACATCTTCTGCAGTTTCTTTCTTAGAATCATTACAACCGAAACAGATAAATAAGAGCAATAATGGGGTAAAATATTTCATAGTGATCTAGTGGTCTCTTTGAGATTTTAACAAAACTAACCATCACAAATACAATAGGGTGTTAACGCGTTGTTAAAAATAGTCGTTAAAACGTTAAGACACATCTACGTAAAATTCGTCTTAAAACTTAGTAATATTCAATGTAATTCTTACTTTTGCGCCATATAAAAAAGTTTAAAAAAAGAAAAAAATGTTATCTGTATCTAATTTATCCGTACAATTTGGAAAACGTGTTTTATTTGATGAAGTAAATACCACGTTCACCACTGGGAATTGCTATGGTGTTATCGGAGCGAATGGCGCTGGTAAATCCACTTTTTTAAAGATCTTATCAGGAAAGATGGATCCGACTTCAGGACACGTACATTTAGAACCTGGCAAACGTATGTCTGTGTTGGAGCAAGATCACTTTGCCTATGACGATTTGCCCGTGCTAGAAACTGTAATCATGGGAAACAAGCCTTTGTACGCTATTAAAAAAGAAATGGATGAGATTTATGCTAAAGTAGATTTCTCTGATAAAGATGGTGATCGCGTAGGAGAGTTGCAAGTGGAATTTGAAGAAATGAACGGTTGGAATGCAGACTCAGATGCCGCAGCATTGTTGTCAAATTTAGGAATTTCAGAAGCCAATCACTATTCTACCATGAATGAGTTGGATGGAAAACAAAAAGTACGTGTGTTATTGGCACAAGCACTTTTTGGAAATCCAGATGTGTTGATTATGGATGAGCCTACAAACGACTTGGATTTTGAAACCATCGCTTGGTTAGAAAATTTCCTAGCAAATTATGATAACTGTGTCATTGTAGTTTCACACGACAGACACTTCTTAGATGCAGTTTGTACGCACATTTCAGATATTGATTTTGCCAAAATAAACCACTACAGTGGAAACTATACATTTTGGTATGAAAGCAGCCAATTAGCGGCAAGACAACGCGCACAACAAAACAAAAAGGCAGAAGAAAAAGCGAAAGAATTGCAAGAATTCATCATGCGATTCAGTGCCAACGTAGCAAAATCGAAACAAGCAACCTCGCGTAAAAAGATGTTGGAGCGTTTAAAAATAGAAGACATTAAACCTTCAAGTCGTCGTTATCCTGCGATTATCTTTGAAAGAGATCGCGAAGCTGGAGATCAAATCTTACATGTAGAAGGGTTAAAAGCTAGTGCAGATGGCGAAATATTATTTCAAAATGTAGATATCAACTTGGCAAAAGGCGATAAAGTAGCTGTAATTTCCAAAAACTCACGTGCTACTTCCGCTTTTTACGAAATTATCAATGGTAAAAAGAACGCTGATGCGGGAGCGTACAAATGGGGAGTTACCACTTCACAATCGTATTTGCCAGTAGACAACTCTGAATACTTTGACAACGATTTAACATTGGTTGATTGGTTACGTCAATGGGCAACCACAGAAGAAGAAAGAGAAGAAGTATACGTTCGTGGATTCTTAGGGAAAATGATTTTCAGTGGGGAAGAAGCCTTAAAAACGGCAAGAGTCCTTTCTGGAGGCGAAAAAGTGCGTTGTATGTTATCGCGCATGATGATGACTAGAGCCAATGTATTAATGATAGATGAGCCTACAAATCACTTAGATTTGGAAAGCATCACAGCGTTCAACAACTCGCTCAAAAACTTCAAAGGAACAGTTTTACTAACGACGCACGATCATGAGTTTGCACAAACGGTTGCCAACCGAATCATTGAATTAACGCCAACAGGAGTTATTAACAGATACTTGACATTTGATGATTACATGAACGACAAAAAAATAAAAGAACAACGCGAAAAAATGTATGCGATAGAAGCATAATTTTATTCAACAAATATAAATAGTCCTTTGAAAATAAACTTCAAAGGACTTTTTTAGTGTCTTTTCCTGATCTTACAAACAAATACAATCACTAGCTAAATCTTGTGTATAACCGGTACATAGCTCCGTTTCTGGTGGACAACTTTCACAAGTACAATCTAGCGAACAATATGCAGTACATAAATTAGAAGTTCTTACTGTTACGTGGCTGTCGCTGCTTCCTCCTGATAGTCCATGTGAAGTTCAATTAGATACTGTTTTCTTTGTAAGACTAATGATTTTAATTCTTTCTTTTTCATAATTAAGCAATTTTTATTAATAATTACTTTAAAAGTCAAGAATTAGAATGTGTATTTGAGTTAAGAATCTTATAAAATAAATATGTAAAATCTTAAAAATAGTAATGTTTTTGAAGATATGGAAATGAACTTACGGCAATCTGCAAATACCACTGTAGCATTTATACGGATACTCACAAGGCTTTTCATCTGTACAAAAACGCGGAAGACCACCAACAATATTTCGTTGTCCATTTTTATTAATAAAACTAAATCCGTCGAGATTTGAAATTTTATCTAACATAACTTATTTTTTTTCATGAGAAATTAAAAGTACAAAAAAATTATGTAATCAAAAGTGTTATTTTTCTGTATTTTTTGATAGACATTGTGCTTTACACTTGCTATCGCTTTTTGACTTGATTCAACTTCTTATTCCATGTAGCTTTCATAAACTCCTTGGAAAGATAGGAAGACGTTTCAAAAAAAAAAGCTTGCCCGAGTTTAAACTCATGCTGTATAAAATTTTCTTAATATCGTTTGTAGTTTACAAAATGTAAAGTATATTTGTCATTATATCAAATACAGTTGTCAATCAATCAAAAAAATTATCATGGCAAAAGAAACATTTTGCGAAGCAGAAGAACGAAGACTCAAAAAAATAGTCAATTTTGGCTTGCCCAATCATTACAAAAAAATAGGTATTGCCATTGCAGTACTCTCATTTTTAACGCTTATTATCTTAAAAATTACAGGTGTAGAAATCTCCGAAACGCTCAAATTTATTTCAAAACGTGTTGTTCTTTTAGGACTTCTAATTGTAGTGCTCTCTAGAGAAAAAGTAGAAGATGAAATGATGCTCGCTATACGCGGAAAAGCACTCGCAGGTGCATTTGTTGGTGGCGCTGTGTATACTTTAATTTATCCAGCAATTACCTATGCAGCCGCCGTTGTTATGGGGAATAAAACGCCTAAATTAGTAGATACAGGCGATTTTCAAATACTTTGGTTCATGCTTTTTATGTATTTATTGTTTTTCTATCTGATTAAAAAAAATCTCAAATGAAAAACCGTATCAAGATAGAACGCGCTATTTTAGACCTTACACAGGACGATTTAGCCAAACGCATAGGAGTTTCAAGGCAAACCATTAATTCCATCGAAAAAGGACGTTATGTGCCTTCTACAGTATTGTCATTAAAGTTAAGTGAACTCTTTAAAAAACCTGTAAACGAATTTTTCTTTTTGGAAGAAACGGATTAGGTTACTAGAATTGAGTAGTTAGTATTGAGTAGTTAGTATTGAGTATTGAGTATTGAGTATTGAGAAGTTAACGTGAGTTTGTAACGTTATTGTGAGTTACAAACTCACAATAAAGAAACACTATAAATATTAACGCTTTTTACTTTTCCTTTCAATAATAAATCGTCAATATTTTTGGTAACATACTTTTTAGGAGGTTGCAACTCGTTTAATAAAGATTCTGAAATTAACACATTGGCATTGTAGGCGTTACATTGCGATTGAATTCTTGCAGTCGTATTAATCACATCACCGTGATAGGCAATTTCTTTTTTAATACTTCCAACTTCTGTTACCATCAATGTTCCACCGTGAATTCCAGCTTTAAATTCGGGAAGTAAGTTGTATTTTTCTTGATAATATTCGCTTCGATGATGAATTCTATCAATAAAAGCAAAATACAATTCTAAGGCATTATTTTGTTTCAAACCTCTTTTATACTCCCAACTCAATACCGCTTCATCACCAACATATTGGTAAATTTCTGCATCAAACTTTCTAACAACGGTATTCAAATCATAAAAACAATCTTGAATCATTTGACTGTACTTATAATGGCCCAAGTTTTCTGCAATGGTAGTAGACGATTTTAAATCGAGAAACATAAAAATTCGCTTCTCTTCTTTGGGTTTGCGATACTTTCCAAGCAGCATTTTAAGAAACACACCACGACCAAACTTTTCATTGGCAATTCGAATAAAAGAAAATACCAAAGAAGCAATCACAAAAAAGATCATAATGGACCAAAACGTTTTATTAGTGCGCCACCAACCGCGTTCTTCTGTCAAAGAAACATCCAGCATATAACCTGTATATTCCACCACATAACTTACCAAAAAGATCAGCATCACTAGATACAGGAACGTTTTTGTAAAAATGATGACACCTAAGGAAATTCGTTTCGCTAAAAAGCGATCAAACAAAAACTCGATAGCCGCATAAAAAATACCAAAGGGAATAGAAGACATGCCTACATACAGGAGTAAATCCTGTATAGGAAGCTCGTATTTTGGTAGAATACTAACGCCTTTTTCTTCATAAATTCCAAAATAGCGAATGATTATCATAAAGGCAAAGGCAAGTACCCAAAATAGAATGGAGCGAAAAGTGAATAGTAAATATTGTTGGAACGTTCTTTTCATATTTTGCAAAATACTAAAACTAAATTATAAATATTAAGATTGATTCTGTAATTTTAGAAAGAAATCAAAAAAACCGATTCATGAAAAATGTATGTAAAATAGTGTTGCTTTCATTGTGTATCATCGCTTGTAATAATGAAAAAAAAGAAGTACAAAAAGCTTCAAGTGAAGATCAAAAAGTAAAAGTTTTAAAACCTAAACTAATACACGAAGTAAATGGTTTAACACATTGTGAATCTGTTGTGTATGATTCAAAAAGAAATGTATTATACGCTTCGTTAATAGGAAATAGAGAAAATGGAGATGGAAGCATCGCTAAAATTTCTTTAGATGGAAAAGTAATCGACACCATGTTTGTAAAAGGCTTGAATGATCCGAAAGGAATTGCCATTACGAACGATAAATTATACGTAAGTGACGTCACCGTTTTGGTTGAAGCAGACTTAGAAACAGGAAAAGTTTTAAAAACACATACGACAGAAGGTACACAATTTCTAAACGATGTTAATGTTGCTTCCGATGGTACTGTGTATGTATCAGACACTGCAAATTCTACTATTTTTGCCTTAAAAAAAGATGGAACGTTTTCTGCGTGGCTGCAATCAGATGCGTTGGAACATCCAAATGGTTTGTTGCAAGTAAAAACTAATATGTATGTAGCCGCTTGGGGAAACATGGTTGGACCGGAAGGAAAACAGAAACAAAGCGGAAACCTTTTAAAAGTAGACATGGCAACCAAAGAAATCACAAAAGTATCCAAAGATACGCTCGGAAACTTGGATGGTGTGCAAATCTACGATACGGAAAAACTAATCATTTCTGCATGGAAAACAGGGAAAATCATGACCATCAACAACAAAGGAGACGTAAAAGACATTCTTACGGTTGGACGCAGTGTAGGCGATATTTTATACATTCCTGAGAAAAAACTCTTGGCATTGCCAATGAACATTCAGAGTCAATTATTAATCTATGAATTTCAAGAAGTAGAAGAATAGTTTTTTAGTAAATAATTAAAATATCGAGAACAATTTGATCGTTACTAAATTGTTCTCGATATTTTTTTCATTTCAAAACATCCTATCCACAAGGCGCATACACAGATTCTGGACAAGCAAAATAGCATTGAAGATTATTAATGCTTGAAGTACACGCGCCTGAAAGTCCACCTTTTACAGATTCTGGATTTAAATTAGAAACAACGGATGTTGAAAATTGTAACGATTTGATTTTCTTTTTTTTCATGATTAAATTTTTTGTTTGTGATACTTAAATTTACGAAAAACAATTCGTGAGCGTGTAGGGGAATACCGTAAAATCTATACTTAGGTTTGTGAGTTGTGAATATGTTAGCCGTTAGTATTGAGGACTTTCAAAGAAGATTAAGTAAGCACGTATTCATGCTGTTTCATAAGTACATCTCGATACAATTTTCTTCATTTCATTTCGACTACGCTCAATGTAAACATTGCGAAAAACCACTCGATGAGACGTTATAGAAAGCAACTAAAAATAATTCAAGAACAAATCTTAAAAAACAGAAAAACAATGCATGCATTCGTGACAGAAAAAGAATCTTTTCGGTCTTTCAATTATTGAATCATTTAATTTTTGAATCATTTCATCAAAAAACAAACAAACAAAAAAATAACTGTACTTTTGTGGCATGTCAAAAATCATAAAAAATCAGCGAGAAATCTTAGCAAAATTAGGCATTGAACGCCTAAATGAAATGCAGGAAGAAGCCAAACTTTCAATCAGTTCGCATCCAAATACAATCTTACTTTCACCAACAGGAACGGGAAAAACACTGGCATTTTTAATGCCGATAATTGCCGAATTGGATATCAATAGTGATGCCGTGCAAGTTGTTATTTTAGCGCCGTCGCGCGAATTGGCAATTCAAATTGCACAAGTCACACGCGACATGGGCACAGGCTTCAAAGTCAATGAAGTATATGGCGGACGCAATTTTTCTAAAGACAAAGTCGATTTAAAACACAATCCGGCAATATTAGTAGGAACACCTGGAAGAATCGCAGATCATTTGCGCAGAGAAACCTTTGATACACGCGCGATTAAAACCTTGGTCTTAGATGAATTTGACAAATCACTCGAAGTCGGTTTTGAAGAAGAAATGAAAGAAATCGTTTCGTTGTTACCACACATTGAAAAACGTGTATTGACTTCTGCAACAAAAGACATGGAGATTCCGCAGTTTGTCGGAATGAATAATCCGCTCACGATCAATTATCTAGAAGAAAAAATCGCCAAACTGACGGTAAAACGGATACTTTCACCCACAAAAGAC
Organism: Kordia sp. SMS9; assembly: GCF_003352465.1. Taxonomy (NCBI): domain Bacteria; kingdom Pseudomonadati; phylum Bacteroidota; class Flavobacteriia; order Flavobacteriales; family Flavobacteriaceae; genus Kordia; species Kordia sp. SMS9. The sequence goes on from NZ_CP031153.1 coordinate 4,007,438, forward strand.
AAACTAGATACGCTTTTAAACACGATTTCGCTCATGGCGAATCAACCCGGAATCATCTTTTGTAACTTTAAAAATACCATTCAGTACGTAAGTGACTTTCTCAACAATAACGGCATTCCACACGGTTGTTTCTATGGCGGAATGGAACAAAAAGATCGCGAACGCGCATTGATCAAATTCCGAAACGGAACGCACCAACTCATCATTGCAACAGACTTGGCTGCGCGCGGAATTGACGTTCCAGAAATCAAATTTATTGTGCATTATCAATTGCCATTAAAAGCACAGGAATTCACACATCGTAACGGTCGTACAGCACGTATGCACGCAGAAGGAACGGCGTTTGTATTGCAATGGGAAGAAGAAACGGTTCCAGATTTCATTTCTGAAGTAGAAGTAATTGAAGAAATTCCAACGACCAAAAGACCGAAAGCTTCTGGCTGGAAAACCTTATTTATTTCTGGCGGACGAAAAGACAAAATCTCCAAAGGTGACATAGCCGGTTTATTCATGAAGCAAGGAAAACTTACCAAAGACGAATTGGGAATGATTGAATTGAAGAGCGATTGTGCATTTGTAGCGGTGAAAGCTTCCAAAGTCAAAGAAGTCATTCAAAACACAAATAATACACGCTTGAAGAAGAAAAAGGTGAGAGTTTCGCGTATCTAAATGATTGTAATTTACGCTACAAATAAGGAATTAAGCTCATAAAACACAGAACAATACATGCAGAACTTTATAAAATTTAGAGCGGTATTTTTCTTTTTGACACTAAACGTAGCTTGTCAAAAAAATGATACACAACGTATTAAAATAAGCGAAGTAGCTCCTTGGTGTATCTTAGGTTTTGATACTGCAGACAGAACACCTGCACAAAGAATAGCGTTGATAAAAGAATTAGGATTAAAAAAATATGGTTTCAACAAAGGCAAAGGCGATTTCAGTACCATGAAACAAGAATTCAAGCTTGCCGAAGAAAACAATATAGAAATTACTTCTGTGTTTTTATGGCTCAATGCTGAAAGAGACAGTATTGGGAAACTGAGTCCTGCCAATCAAGAATTATTGCAAAACATAAGTGAAGTCAGTCAAAAACCAGTCATTTGGGTAAGTTTTAGCGATAACTTTTTTAAAAACCTCTCTGAAGAAGCATCTATAAAACGATCGGTGGAAATGATTCAATTTGTCAAATCAAAAGCGGACGAACTTGGTTGTAAACTCGCTTTATACAATCATCATGGTTGGTTTGGCAATCCGTACAATCAACTCAAAATTTTAGAAAAACTAAACGATGAATCGCTTACTATGGTGTATAACTTTCATCATGCACATGAATATGTAGATGAATTTCAAGACATTGCCAAAAAAATACAACCGTATTTGTCGTTTGTAAACCTAAATGGTGTCAAAAAAGAAGGGCCACAAATTCTTGATATTGGCAAAGGTGATTATGAACTTGAAATGATCAACACATTACTTAAAGAAGGATATGCTGGTCCTTGGGGCATTTTAGGACACATAAAAACAGAAGATGTAAAAGTCGTTTTAGAAAGAAACATAGCAGGATTAAAAATGTTGAACTCCAAACTTGGCAAAAAGTAACATTCCGAATCCGTTGTGCATTATCATAAAATTCGTCAATTCGAAATGACACCTTGAATTTCTCTGCAATTCAAAGAACATTCTTCATACGTTTTTAAGACTTTACATCGAATTTTCATCACTTTATTGATCGTTTATAAACCGTCAATTCAATTGTTTTTATCTGCGAATATTTCTTCCTTCATTTGAATCATTATTAACTACAAAACATAATATTCATGAAGAAGTTGAATCTAAATTCGCTAAAACTGAACAAAAAATCAATCTCTAATTTAAACCAACAAACAGTAAAAGGAGGAGGAAATACACTTGGTGGTGGTGCTTGCCCTATATTACCTCCAATTAATAACCCTGCTCCAGATCCGCTTCCAAATCCGGATCCAGAACCAATCTTTTCGATTATCGAAGTATGTTAATATTAATTTTCTTAAAATAATAGCATATAAGCGGACTTCGGTTCGCTTTTTGTATTATATGGCATAGGTATTTTTAAAAATTAGTATTTTAGAAAAAACTATTCATCATGAAACGAAGCGGTCAATTTTTATTCCTTTTCATAATCAGTATATTTTGTATTTCTGCGGTATTGCCCAAAGCACAAGACGATAATTGCACCTTTGAAGGCAAAAAACTCTATGGAAAAATTCGTTTTGTAGAAAATAGAGGCGATGCAGATGTCAAAATTAAAATTGTAAACAGCTTTCCCGACATCAAAGTAAAACTCGTAGAAAACTTTGCCGATGACTGTGGCGAATGGCAAGTAGTGGAATATGGCGAAGATCTAAAAGTATATGTCGCAGAGAATTTTGCAGACATCAAAGTCAAATTTGTCACTAGCTTCCCAGGAATGGATTGATTTTTTTGTATATTGATTATTTAACTGAACCTTATGAAAAAATACCGATTCCTAGTACTCGCATTTTTAATCATCATTAGTTTTACCAACTGCAAAAATGATGAAATGACAGAAACTGCTACTGAAAACCCAGATACAGGGCAAAATCCAGATCCAACCACTTTCAATTATGACTTTGGAAATGCCGTCAGCCGAAACTTTATTGGGAGAATTATCAATGAAGAAAATCAACCACTAATTGCTGCGACAGTAACTATTGGAAATGCATCTACACAAACTGATTTAAACGGTATGTTTGTGATGAATAATATCTCTGTAAAAGAAAATTTTGCTTACATAAAAGTCTCCCTATCAGGATATTTCAACGGTTCTAGATCCATTATACCAATTGATGGAGAAAATCGTATAAATATCATGTTGAAAGAAAAATTTAGTGTTGTCAGAGAAGCAGGAACACCTTTTACTTTAGAATATGATGAATATGCTATTGGATTTAGTGGTGATTTTGTAAAAGAAGATGGTTCTGAATATATAGGATCTGTAAATATTGCCTTCAATTACTTGAACCCAACAGATGAAAATTTAAATGATTTAATGCCTGGTATGCTATTAGGTCAAGACAGTAATGATGAACCAAATCTTTTAGAAACTTATGGCATGTTAACGGTTGAATTGACAGGTAGCAGCAATGAAAAACTACAAATTGCTTCAGATTCAGAACTCAAATTTCCAATTGTAACAGAACAATTAAGTTCAGCGCCAAACACGATTCCCCTTTGGTATTTTGATGAAGAAAATGGCTATTGGATTGAAGATGGACAAGCTACAAGAGTAGGAGATCAATATGTGGGAACTGTTTCGCATTTCACACCGTGGAATGTAGATATTCCTATTCCTTTTGCAAAAGTAGATTTTACGGTGTTAAACCAAAACAATACTGCTTTATTAGATATAGATATTTATGCATATAAGGATGGTGAAACAATTCCAAGTATATTCACTACAAATCAAGATGGAAAGGCATGTGGTTTTATTCCTGCAAATAGCATCATAAATTTAGAGGTTAAAGGATATTGTGATGAAGTAATAACGACATTAAGTATTGGCCCATTTGATGAAGAAAGTATAAATGTAATTCCTGAAATAATTATCACCAGTGATATGATGTCTCAATCACATGTACAAGGAACTTTAAAACAATGTGATAACTCAAATGTTACGAATGGATATGTTATAATGAGGACTGATAACAATCAATCCATTTTTTATACAGTAACTAACGGAGATTTTGAATTTGATACGCTTCTCTGTAATGGAGAAACGTCATTTACATTAGAAGGGTATGATTTTGACAACCTTCAAAGTACAGGAGAAAATAGCTACACTTATGTAATTCCAACAACACAAGTGGGAGATTTGATGACCTGTAACGATGTGGATGAATACATAATTTATACTTTTACTAGACCCGTTGTATCTTCAACAACTACAAGAATTGTAACCGAACCATTTGATGTAAGTATTGAATCTGATAGATTATTTATAAGAAAAACTATTGGAGAAAACTTTAAAATGGAATTTAATCCCGAAGATGGAGAGCAATTTATAAACTTAGGAATTTATGAAGTAGATCCTTATTTCTTTTTTAGTCATAACACAGGAGAATCCCCATACATAAATTGGAGGTTAAACTTAGGAGGTATTCTTGTGACTACAAACCAAATGACATTAAATTTTAGTCAAATTGGAGAAGTTGGAGAATATATTTCTTTTACTTTTGAGGGAGAACATATTCAGCAAGATGAAGGAAATCAATGGACAGAAAGAGTTATTGGAACAGTTCGTGTCCGAAGAGATCAATAACTGAATAATACTCTTTTCTAAATTCATTCACCCAAGACCTAAAACCTAAAAATCCCTTGTACGAAACTTCTTTTACCCTATATTTGTAAGACAAATGAAAAGCATCAGTTTCATACTCGGAATTCTAATTCTTGCCTTGGCGTTAAAACCCTGTGCAGACGGATTCTGTTCAGAAGATGAAAATACCACTGAAATCTGCTCAGAAGATTCACAACAACACAATGACGATCATGAAGATTCCTGTGCCATGCTTTGTGTATGCAACTGTTGCGGCGTCTTAGTGGTGCATCAAATTCCAGAAACCTTCACGCTTCAATCAAAAACAAACATCTCTACACAAATATTCACACATTTTGAATCACATTACCGATTTGATATGCTGTTCGCCATTTGGCAACCACCGAAGTTTATAAGTTGATTTTTTACAAAAAAGAATACCATACTAAACAATGATATTCACTTAAATAGATGCTAAGTATTCATCTAGATTCCAAAAGCGAAGCGATCTAGAATCTTGACTCTAATCATAAAAAACAATAAAAATATAAACTATGCAAGGACAAAAATGGAGCCTTCTGTTCCTATGTATGCTATGCGGACTTATAAACGCACAAAACGATATTACCATTAAAGTGTTCTCTGAACATGAAAAAGAAGCCTTATTAGGCGCCAATGTATTGTTTGAAGACTTACAAAAAGGAGCCATCACTAATGCGGAAGGAATTGCCACATTCAAAGAAATTCCTAGCGGTTCACACCATCTTATGATTTCATTTGTAGGTTATAAAACAATAGAAACCACTGTAACGATTCCGGCTACAGCCGAATTGATTTTTTACATGGAAGAAGCCAAAGGTGAACTAAACGCAGTTACCATTGAAGCAACGCGTAGCACACGTGACATCCGAAGAATTCCAACACGGATAGAAGTCATTGGTGGCGAAGAATTGATGGAAAAAAACATGATGAATCCAACGAACATTTCCATGGTATTGCGCGAAAGTACGGGAATTCAAATGCAGCAAACCTCGTTGAGTAGTGGAAATCAAAACATTCGTATTCAAGGTTTGGACGGACGTTACACGCAACTGTTACGCGACGGTTTTCCGCTGTTTGGCGGATTTTCAAGCGGATTGAGCATCATGCAAATTCCACCCTTAGACTTAAAACAATTTGAAATCATCAAAGGAAGTGCTTCCACATTATACGGTGGCGGCGCCATTGCAGGTTTGGTGAATTTAGTATCAAAATCGCCCGACTATGAGCCAGATTTCGATCTGATGTTTACCCAAACAAGCGCGTGGGGAAGTACTTTAAACGCCTTTTACAGCAAGCGAAACGACAAATATGGCGTAAGTTTGTATGCATCTGCCAACTATCAAGAAGTATTTGATCCGGAAGATGACGGATTCAGCAACTTGCCAGAAACGACTTCCATAACGTTCAATCCGAAATTCTATTACTATCCTTCGGAAGATACCACATTTTGGATTGGTCTCAACGGAACGTACGACGATCGAATTGGTGGAGATGTCGCTACGATTGAAAATGATTCAGACGGAACGAATCAATACACAGAAGAAAACATTTCACAACGAGTAAGTTCGCAGGCAGTGTATACGACCAAGTTAGATTCTACGCGAGTATTCTCGATAAAAAACAGTTTCTCATACTTTAATCGAGAATTAAATGTGCCAAATATGCAATTCAAAGGAAGTCAGTTAAATTCCTTCAGTGAAGTGACCATACAGCACAATTATGACAAAAACGATTGGACGCTTGGCGCGAATTTATACACAACAAGTTTTGATGAAGCTGACAGCGCACCATTGCAACGCGATCAAAATGATTTGACCTTTGGAGCGTTTGTAAACTCTAACTTTGATTTCTCTGACAATTGGATTCTTGAAACAGGCTTGCGTACCGATTTTGCGAGAGGTTGGGGAATATTTGTCTTGCCAAGAGTTTCGGTACTCTACAAAAATGACAGCGGATTTTCGAGTCGTTTCGGTGGTGGATTGGGCTACAAAACACCCGATTTATTTACGGAAGAAGCAGAATTTATCAACTTTGAAAATATATTAAAAATTGATGAAGATTTGCTAAAAGCAGAACGTTCGTATGGTTTAAACCTTGATTTTAACTACAAATCAAAAATTTTCAATGAAACTGTGGGCTTCTCAATCAATCAATTATTCTATCTCACGGCGATTGACAATGGTTTGTTGTTAAATTTGAATGCAGATAACTTCTTTCAATATGAAAATGCTGACGGATTGATTCTTACGCAAGGAGCAGAGACGAATATTAAATTCTCATACGATCATTTCAAATGGTTTGTCAACTATGCGTTGATTGATACAAGACTTCGATATTTGCCAGGAAATCCACAAAAACCCTTAACAGCACGACACAATGCAGGAAGCGTGCTCATGTATGAAACCAGCGAATGGCGTTTGGGTTTTGAAACCTACTACACAGGTTCGCAAGTATTATCGAACGGAACTGATACCATCGATTTCATTACGATGGGATTTTTGGGAATGCGCAACTTTTCTTGGGGCGGAATCTACGCGAACTTCGAAAACTTTACCGATCGTAGGCAAAGTCGTTTCTCGCCATTAGTAACACCAACGATTACCAATGCTTCGTTTTCAGAAATTTACGCACCAATGGATGGATTCATTCTAAGTGTCGGAATCATCATCAAACCGTTTGGAAACCATAGCGAACATCATGATGATCATTGATGTTTAGACATTTATAGACTTGCGCAGATTGTTAGACTGTTAGACTGTTAGACTGTTAGACTTTTTGGATAATTTCAAAAACCGTTATTGTGTATGCAATGACGGTTTTTTTAATGTGCTAATTCGAAACGTCACTACCAGAAGCAAAGCGACGCGATAGTCTGTGTATTGTAAAACGAATTTGTTATTTGAAGTAACAGATTGCCACGAATTTTGCATTTCGACTCCGCTCAATGTCAAAAATTCTCGCAAGGACGTATCAAATTTTAATGTAGCAATAACGTCAGATCGAGTGAAATTTTGACAAGAATTTTGTATCGAGAGCTGCTTGGAAGTTTAAAAGTTTAGCTGTGAAACAATTCAAAATGCAACAGCTAACATTTCGAAAGGGGCAATGTTACGGAAACCACTCGAGATGACGTTTTGTAGTTCGATATGAAAAGTTTCAAAGAATGAAGCAATCAACCTTCAACATTTAAAATCTAACATTTCAAGCTTCAAACCTTCCAAGTAAACGAAATCGTAGTGCCAACGCCATCTTTGGAGTCAATTTTGATGTTCCCATCATTTCCAGAAACGATTTTCTTTACAATCGTGAGTCCGATGCCCGTACTTTCAATTTTATCGCCTTCTTCGAGTTGGTAAAACATATCGAAAATCTTATGATGATACTTTTTATCAATTCCAGGACCGTTATCGCGCACGGTGAATGTATACATATCGGAAGTTTTTTGGTATGAAATATGAACAATCGCTTGTTCTTTATCACAATGTTTAATGGCGTTACTGATCAAATTTAAAAACACATGTTCCAGCTCTACTTTGCTCGTAAAAATTTCTACATCCTTCTCGGGAATTTGAATAAAATGTTTCTTTTCAGGATTGAGAATGTCAATAATTTCCAGTAACAATTCGTTAATGCTAAACGTTTCTTTCGTCTTTTTCCCTTGTGCAATTCGTGAATATTCTAGCATTCCATTAATCAGTGCGTACATTTTGGAAATTCTGCCTTTCAGCGATTCAAAATGTGTTTTAGCTTCTTCCGTATTTACCGTTTGATCTATATCTTCTTCAATAAAAGAAACGAGCGAATGCATCGCGACCAACGGCGCTTTTAAATCGTGCGAAACAATGTGATTAAAGCTGTCTAATTCTGCATTGTAATTCTTTAACTGACGTACATTTTCTTTCAATTCCAAATTGACTTTTGAAAGTTCTTTTGACTTTTCAGCAATTTCTTTCTGTTGTGCTTGCGCGACTATTTTTGCCTTTTCCAATGCATGAAACGAATTGGCAAATCGTGTCATTAACAACATGGAAAGCAAAATAAAAGTGACAATATAGCCGAAATTCACATAAATAATCGCGTTTCCATTCTCACCTAAAAAGATAAAAATATGCGTAATAAAGATACAAGAAGCCAATAACATGCTTGTCAACATCAAAATAGATTCGTGGCGCTGACTTGCAATCGCCTTAAAGATAATCACAGCTACATACGCCAAATTCAGCATCATCAATACTAAAAACGGCAACACAAAGCGTGTAAAGTAGGGCGCAGGTAGCAAAACAGTAAGTGCCGTAAGCATACAAAAACCATAAACAATGATCTTTTTATAGGTTTTTGGCACGAATTTGATAAAGATCGTATAGAAAAACAAGCTGGCAGACAATCCTGCTAAAAACAATGCGACATATTCAATCTTCGTTAAGAATACCCAACTCACAGAGTCAAAAATTTCCGCTAACGGTGCATAGCGATCGCTAACCGACATATACGCAAGTGACAAACACAAGATGGCGAAATATAAGACGGCACGATCTTTATTCCAATACAATAAAAAGAAGAGTAAAAAGAAGATTCCAATAAAACTCAAACTTCCAATATACACCATATCAGCAATGACACGCTTCGATTTTTTTTTCTGTAGCTTTTGTGTTGCACCTACAATCAACGCATCGTCAATACCGCCTTTATGATGGTAAAAATTAGCCACTTGAATCACGATTTCAAAACGTGTTTCTTCCGTACTTAGCGGAATAATTTGTCGAAAACGTCTGTGAAACGTAGCTTCTGAAGTGTTGCCAACCGTTCCAATTTCGGAGACCAATCTGCCATTAATCCACGTTTTGGAAGCCGCATAAATAGTGGGAATATACAGTGAAATGTGTGGACGTTCTTTGGGAAGTTCTATTGTTTTTCGATACGTAGCATAACCAAACGCAGGAAGGTTTTCAGTGTCAGAAAGTGGAAATGTGGTCCAATTGTCAAGAGTAACTGTCGTAAAAGGTACTTTTGTATTGAAATTCTCAGGTGCAAGCAATTCATTCCAATAAAATTCCCAATCGGTTTCCAGCGCAATTTCTGTATCGTTATCGAATGGCGCTGTAGATTGTCCGAAGCAAATGTGAAACTGTACTGTCAACAAAAACAGGCTCAAACAGCATACAAACTTCATGTAGTGTTCGCGTAGCAACAAGTTCGTTAAATAATTATTTCGTAGTAGCATGTTCATATTCGGGACTTCCAAAATAGGCAATAAATATGACTTATGGAAACTATTTTTTGATGTAGCAATTTGTTAATGTATCAATTTATCAATATTTAATGTGTTAATTCATGGATTTGCCTTTTTGTGAATTACCAACCGTCCGTTCCAGTGCCAAATCGTAGATTTGATGTATCGAGAACAGCTTCGATTCTAGCACGTTTACAGTTAAAATTTAGCATCTCGACTGCGCTCGATGTGACACATTTTACATTTTGAGTTTTAAAACGTCACTGCGAGAAGCAAAGCGACGCGGCAGTCTGTTTATTTTAAAACGGATCTGTTGTTTGAAGTTCCAAACGTCCGTTCGAGTGTCAAATCGTAGATTTGATGTATCGAGAACAACTTCGATTCTAGCACGTTTACAGTTAAAATTTAGCATCTCGACTGCGCTCGATGTGACACATTTTACATTTTGAGTTTTGAATCGTCACTGCGAGAAGCAAAGCAACGTGGCAGTCTGTTTATTATAAAAACGTATCTGTTGTTTGAAGTTCCAAACGTCCGTTCGAGTGTCAAATCGTAGATTTGATGTATCGAGAACAGCTTCGATTTCAGCACGTTTACAGTTAAAATTTAGCATCTCGACTGCGCTCGATGTGACACATTTTATATTTTGAGTTTTGAATCGTCACTGCGCTCGATGTGACACATTTTACATTTTGAGTTTTAAAACGTCACTGCGAGAAGCAAAGCGACGTGGCAGTCTGTTTATTTTAAAACGTATTATAGAAAGAAGTTCCAAACGTCCGTTCGATTTCTATGACAAAAGCAAGCGATTTTGATTAAAAGATTGAACTCACTAGTTTCTTTATTTTTTTACCACGAATACACGAATTATTTTTCTTATTACTGTCTGTCAGATCGATTTCTATGACAAAAGCAAGCGATTTTGATTAAAAGATTGAACTCACTAGTTTCTTTATTTTTTTACCACGAATACACAATTTTTTTTCTTATTACTGTCCGTCAGTTCGATTTCTATGACAAAAACAAGCGATTTTGATTAAAAGATTGAACTCACTAGTTTCTTTATTTTTTTTACCACGAATACACGAATTATTTTTTATTATTACTGTCCGTCAGTTCGAGTGTCAAATCTGTGATTTGATGTGTCGAGAACAGCTTTGATTCTAGCACGTTTACAGTTAAAATTTAGCATCTCGACTGCGCTTGATGTGACACATTTTATATTTTGAGTTTTGAATCGTCACTGCGCTTGATGTGACACATTTTACATTTTGAGATTTAAAACGTCACTGCGAGAAGCAAAGCGACGTGGCAGTCTGTTTGTTGTAAAACGTATGTACAATTTGAAACATAAGATTACCACAAATAAAGTCCAAAAACATAAGAAAATCTAGTCCAAAGTTTACACTGAGCCTGTCGAAAAGTTTACACTGAGCTTGTCGATAAGTTTACACTGAGCTTTGTCGAAAAGTTTACACTGAGCCTGTCGATAAGTTTACACTGAGCTTGTCGATAAGTTTACACTGAGCCTGTCGAAAAGTTTACACTGAGCTTGTCGATAAGTTTACACTGAGCCTGTCGAAGTGTAAGATTTTATTCCCTAACTTCGTAAGACCAAACAAAACCAGCAACCACACTACATGTCCACAACACTCGATCCAAAAGATTTTAAAAACGAATTAGCTTATGTAGAAGCCGCACTAGGATTCACGCTTCATAAAAAAAATTATGAACTTAACAAAGATGGAAAGCTCATAAAATTGATTATATTAGACAAAGAAATCTCTAACATTGATTTTATTGCGAAGTTGACTTCGTTGATCGTGTTGTCACTTTCTAGTAATCAAATACAAGATATCGAAGCACTTTCCAAGTTGACTTCGTTGACAGTTTTGGATCTTTCTTTTAATCAGCTTCAAGATATCAAAGCACTTTCCAAATTGACTTCGATGAAATACTTGGATCTTTTTAAAAATAAAATTCAAGATATCGAAGCACTTTCCAAGTTGACTTCTTTAGAAAAATTGTATCTTTCTAATAATAAAATTCAAGATATCGAAGCACTTTCAAAGCTAACTTCCTTAATATATTTGGATCTTTATGATAATCAAATTCAAGATATATCCGCACTTTCCAAATTAACTTCTTTACAATACTTACTTCTCAATGATAATCCCATCGAAAACGTTCCAGAAACGATTTTAAAAAGTTCCCCTAAAGAACTTGTACGTTGGTTGCAGCTAAACGAAAAAGCCAAAGCAAAGAAAGAAGAAAAAGTACTTTTACATGATATTAAAGTATTGCTATTGGGAAATACTAATATTGGGAAATCGAATTTGTTATCGTATTGGGAGCAATGGTATAAAGACAAAAAAATTACTAATCCCTATCCTGAACATAGTGATTCCACACACGGATTGGTGTATGAAGAATTGCAAAAAAAAGGTTTAGAAAAGCCACTATTGCATATTTGGGATTTTGGCGGACAAGAGTATTTTCATGCCACACACCAATTGTTTTTCAGTCCGCAAGCCTTGCATGTGTTGTTGTGGGCAAAAAACATGTCGAACACACGTGTAACTGGTGAACAAGTTTTTCAATTGGATTATTGGCTGCGTTGTTCGGAACAGTTGAGCAAAGACGAAAGTCCTATTGAAATGGTATTGATCGAAAATAAAATTGATCATATTGACGATAAAGGCGAAGTAGAATTCTATGCGCATTTTCCAGCACACAAGTATTTGAAAAAGTTCAATATCTATTCGCCACACAAAGAAAAAGATACAAGCAAACCTACATTCATGCTGAATACTTGCTCGGTCAGTTTATGGCATCAAAAACGGTTGGAAGGTATGTTTGAGTTGCTAGACGAACGGATTGACATGTTGCATCAAAAAAATAAACATCCGCCAGAATATGCTGAAATTCGTGATGTTTTAGAGGACTCAGAAGAAAACGTGTGGACTTTACAAGCGTATAAAAAACGGTTCAAACAAATAGACAATATCATTTTACAAACACTTCATAAATTAGGTTGTTTGCTGTATTTTCATGAGCAATTGCCCAATAAAATTTTTACACAACCCGAAGTATTGTTAGACTTGATTTATGAAAAGATTTTAAACAAAAACCTTAAAACACAGCAAGGGAAATTAGGCGATGAATTAAAAAAAGCTGCTGACAATAATAAATTAGGCTTAAACGAAAAAGATTTAGAGAAACTATTAAGCGGTTTCAAATTGATTTTTAAAGCGCAAGATGGTTGTTGGTACGCACCACAATATTTACCCGAAATAGCGCCTACTTGGTTGCAATTGCTTAAAGAATATACCTTTGGTGCGGCAACAATTATGGTGTCTTCTGATCATTATTTAATGAATAGCATTTTGTTAGATATTTTTACGGAATATGCAAGTGTCATTAAAAAAGACAATTCCTTTATGTTTTGGCAAAAAGGCTTGGTCATTGAAAAAGACGGACACTTGTTATTGATAGAATACGATCGAAAGCAAATGCGTTTGTTGTTGTATGGCGATCAACAAGAGAAAAATCAGCCCTTGCAAAAAGAAGTGGTGGATTTCATCATCAGCGTCATTCACAAAGACAAAGTTTCCAAGTATGAATTGGAAAGTCTAGAAAATGAAATGGACAGAACTGGCTTTAAAAATTACAAATTACATTCAAAAGGAAAAGACGGCATTTCAAAAAATAGTGGTTGGTACAGTGACAAAGTCAATATTGGCGTCAGTGTGGACGGAAAATATTATGTAAACGTGCAACAACTGTATGAAAATGTTCAAAACAAAATATACACCATCAAAGCGTTTCAGTACGACGATGAAACCTCGTTTAAAGCGTTTTCGGTGTTTCAATTCAATACATATTTAGACAAAGAATTGCAAGGAACTATGAAAAAAGTAGCCATTAGTTATTCCAAAGACGACTTAAAACTCGTGAATGAATTCATCAAAAACTTAGTCCCGTTGCATGACGATGGTTTGATAGAAAATCCGTGGTATTGTTCGCAATTGGAAGCTGGAACGGAATGGAATAAGGAAATTCAAGAGAAATTTAATCAAGCAGATATCATTTTCTTTATGGTGAGTCCCAACTTTTTGGCAACGAAATACATCAAGGAACATGAAATCAAAACAGCCATTGCACGTCGTCAGAAAGAAATAGAAGCGAAGTTGATGCCAAGCAAACAGGTAAAAATCATTCCAATCATTCTCGATTTCTGTCGTTGGCAACGAAAAGATGCAAAATACGATTTAGGAAAGTACACTGCTTTGCCGTACATCGCCAAACCTGTAAAAGATTTTAAAAATAAAAACATGGCGTGGTACATTATTGAAGAAGCGATCAGAACTGCCATTGAACACGACAACGATCCAAATTTTGATACAAACTTACCCAAAGAAGTCAAAAAAATCTACGAACGCATCATGGAAGGCAAAGTGGATGACGACAATAAAACAGAATAAGTATAGCTGCTTGACAGTATCATTTTTTAAACAATAAAAGGTGTCTACTAACATTTTGACGGCGTTCAATGAAATACGTAGTAAATCAATCATACAAAGCACTTCAACAATCTTTTCAACCAATACTGTAAAGGTTTTGTAAGGTTACTTGCCGTTTATTTTCGGTAGTGCAAATCATTATTTGACGTTGATGTACATTTAATTTGAATTCCATAAAGAATATATTCGGTTCACATACCGCTTGCAACCAGTTCTGAACCCAATATAGTCTATAAAACACCGACTCGAAGCGATACAGAACCGCTTCAAACCATCTCTTAGAGGGGCAAAGACCATTTGCGAACCTATTAAAAAGGACAAACAACCGCTTTTAATGATTGTATGAGCAGTTTCTAAAGTTTTTCAATTCATCTATACAAATGTAAGTACAGTAATATTTACATTGAGCTTTTCAAAAAGTTTACACTGAGCTTGTCGAAAAGTTTACACTGAGCTTGTCGATATAGTTTACACTGAACTTTGTCGAAAAGTTTCCACTGAGCTTGTCGAAGTGAAAAATTCACTATATTTGAAAGACTTCCCCAAATAAATAGCGCCTTTTTAAACAAGTAATCAACTAAAACCAACCATAAACACCTATTATGTCAAAAGACTTTATTCCATTTAAAAGCATCGGACTCTGCTTCAGTGGCGGCGGGTATCGCGCTACGTTTTTTTCGCTTGGAGTTGTTTCGTACCTTCATAAAATACAATATCAAGGAAGTGCACTCATTAATAATGTAGAAGCGGTAAGTACCGTGAGTGGCGGAACCTTATTTGGTGTTGCGTATTCCAAAGCGGTGCAAGATCCAAATTTTGATTTTGAAACCTTCTTTCAAAAATTCTATGCCAACTTTGATCCGGAAAAGGACAAACTCTTACAAACAGCGATTGCAAAACTAAGCAATGACCAAGTATGGAAAGATCATCCACATAAAAAACGTTCGCTCATCAACGCGTTTGCATTGACGTATGCAGATATGGACATTTATCAAGGTGATTTTGGACTGTTTGCAAAACCAACAGCGCCGAATTTAAAATATGTCTGCTTTAATGCTACCGATTTTTCTTTCGGACTCGTATTTCGTTTTCAAAACACAGGACGATTTGGGAACAATCCTTTGGGGAAATCACAAGTCACCAAAATAAAAAATGACATACAACTGGCGGATATTGTTGCTTCTTCCTCTTGTTTTCCGTTAGGTTTTGAACCCTTGGTATTTCCCGATGATTACATCAGTGACCAAGAAACTAGTCAATACAAAGCCGTCAAAAATTTAGAACTCTTTGCAGACGGTGTTGGAATTATGGATGGCGGAATTGCTGACAATCAAGGAATTGGAAGCATGATGCGCATTAGTGAACGCAGAAAGAACGAAAACGATCCTACAAAAAAACGTGAGTTAGACTTGATCATTGTAAGTGACGTGGCGAGTTATAAAATGATACCTTGGAAACCAGAACCGAAAACAATCTATGAAGGTGATGACATTAAAACGAAAACCTCCAAAATACTCAGTTACTTTGGTGTAAAACCACTCTATTGGATATTATTATTGATTGGAATCTTGATGATGGTTTTCAATTCTTTTGAAATCATCAAAGGGCAAGCATGGCCAGCGTTATACATCATTGGAGGAATCATCACAGGAGTAGGAATCTTACTTATGCTTTTTGGAATTGTTGCAGGAATCATTAAAGGAATTGCAGTCAATTGGGTTTCTTCCATGTTCCGAAAAAATGTACCAAAACCCTTGGTTGACGATGTGTTAACGTTTAGAAAACTTCGGTTAGACTTGGTACAGCGTATGCTCACAGAACGTATCAGTACCACGGTTGTCATGGTAAATGACATCTTTCTAAAGCAAATACGCCGTTTAAATTATAAATTTCTATACTTTAAAAAAGGACGCGAATTCAAATCGGTTACCTCAACGGTATATCAACTCAATGGCGCCAAAACCGTATATGGCAGAGCAGCATTCAACAATGACATTACGACAAAACCTTCCACATTATTGGAAAATGTAGCCTTAACCGCTTCTGAAACGCCTACCACACTTTGGTGGGACAAAACAGATATTGCCAAAGGAAGAATGGATACACTCATCGCGTGTGGTCAATTTACAACCTGCTACACACTGATGGATTACATCATCAAATTAACAAAAAACAGTAAATTAGAAAACAGTAAAATTGAACTTTCAGAAGCAGCACTAAAAGATATAGATGCACTTTACAAGGCTTTGGAAGCTGACTGGAAACAATTCAATAAAGATCCAATGTTTCATGTAGAAGCATTAAAAAAATAAAAAACTCACCTCTTAGGAATCAAAGGCATTTTTTAACAAAGAGTGCCTTTTTTTCTTAACAAATTGTGAAAAAATGTTAAAAATACCACGGAATGTTACAATTATATAGGTTAATACCCTAAACTTTATAAGGCTAAACCAACGCACTTCCCTTTTTATATTCTTTAAATTTGTTAAAGAAAGCTGCATTTAAGCGATTTATTTTGCATTTAAACGATAAATGCTACCTACTAACAATGTTTTACTGTAGCTGACTAAATAGACTCAAATATCATTTCAAATGAATCTATTTATATCAAATCATTACCAAATAGCCCTAGAAATATACATTTTGCCCTAAATGTCTATTTCACAAAAACGAAACTGTTTTAAGAGATTATTTATCCCAATAAATAATCGATTGAACTTAACCTAAATTTGTAAAAACCATGAAAAAAGCTTTACACCTTATGGTGTTCTGTTTGCTTACATCCTATGTTCAAGCACAAACACCAGGCGTATCTACGTATTACGAACAAACCGTAGGCGATACGCGAAACTACATTGAGTATATTCCAGGAAATTTACCCATCATCATTTCAGCACCACATGGCGGCATACAGCAATCAGGACAAACGATTGGCGGTATTTTTTATCCAGATAATGACAGTTCGTTACCCGACAGAACCTGCGGAACCAATGAAAGAGATGACAATACCGACATCTTGGTACGTGAAATTCAAAAAGAAATCTTTGAACTCACAGGTTGTTATGCGCACGTTATCATCAATAACTTACATCGATCAAAACTCGATCCGAACCGTGACATCAACGAAGCAACTTGTGGCAATGCAAACGCAGCCGATCATTGGAATGCCTTTCACGGATTCATTGATCAAGCCAGTGCATCGGTAGAAACCAACTGGGGAAAAGGACTCTACATTGACTTACACGGTCAAAGTCATGCCATTCCTCGCATTGAAGTTGGGTATAATATCGCTTCCGCAGAATTGAACAATAGCGACCTAAATGCTGCAAACATCATCAATAAATCTACAATTAGAAACCTAGTAAACAACAATCTAAACAATCTTACACACGAAGAACTCATCAGAGGAAATAACAGTTTAGGACAAATGTTTCAAGATGCATCCGGAACGTTCTATGCAAGTTTAGGCTATCCAGAATGTGGCAACACAAGCGGATACAGAGCCATCCCTAGTGCCACCAGCAACGGAACAGTAACCTGTGATGATACGCGTCCATACGGAACTCCGTATTTTGATGGTGACTTTTACAACAATCGTCGTCACGGATCTGGAAACGGAACCAGCAATGGAGTAGGAGGAGCTGGAAACATTGACGGCATCATGACGGAAGTCAACCGACGTGTGCGCGACTTAGGAACCTACAATGGTCAAGTGTATGATACGCGTCCGCAAACCTTAGTTCCATTTGCAAAAGACTATGCAGCAGTGGTTTTAAACTTTATCAACACACATTACAACAACTATACGAGTTTTGGGTATGCGTCAGATATGTATACTATCAATGGTCCAAATCCATCACCAATTATAGGAGGAGTTTCTAACGGCATCTTTTCTGCACCTGCAGGATTGGCAATAAATGCCAACACAGGAGAAATTGATGTGGCAAATTCCGCACTTGGAGATTATGTAATAACATATACGGCAGGTACTTGCGGATACTTTTCTAGTTCGCAAACCATCGCAATTGTTACAGACATAGCACAAGATACCGAACCGCCAACAGCACCATCTAATTTAACAGCAGTCAATACTACTGAGACAACAACAGATTTGCTTTGGGCGCCCTCTATGGACAATGTAGATCTTACAGGGTATAATATATACCAAGATGATGTAATCGTAGCAACAGAAGTAAGCAATAGTTTTGTGGTGACCAATTTAGCACCAAATACAATTTATACATTTAAAATAACGGCATTTGATGCGGCAGGAAACGAATCTGCATCCAGTAATGAAGTTACAATTATAACATTACAAAGCGCTGTATTGAACTATTGCGATTCACAAAGTACAAGTCAAAACGATGAATACATTAGCAATGTGCAATTTGGAGCTATTAACAATGCTTCTGGTGCGCAATTCTATTCAGATTTTACAAACATATCTACGGAATTGATCAAAAATGGACAATACATCCTTACGGTAACACCAACTTGGCCAACAACCGTATACAACGAATCCTATGCCGCTTGGATTGATTACAATCAAGATGGTGATTTTACAGATGCTGGAGAACAAGTATGGACACAAAGCAATACGCAACAAACTCCTGTAAGTACAATGATTACCATTCCAACATCAGTACCGAATGGAACCACAAGAATGCGAATTTCAATGAGATACAACGCCATGCCAACACCTTGCGAAACATTCAATTATGGTGAAGTAGAAGATTACACTGTAACGATCGTTTCTGGCGAACAAGATTCGGTTCCGCCTATTATTACACTATTAGGAGAAAATCCTATTCAACTAGTTGTAAACGAATCATACACAGATGCAGGTGCTACTGCCATTGACAATGTGGATGGTGATCTTACGGATCTAATTGAAGTAACGGGAACTGTAAATACAGCAGTTGTAGGAAGCTATACACTATTTTACGATGTAAGAGACACCGCAGGAAATGAAGCTACACAAGTCACAAGAACGGTAAACGTCATAGAACCTGTGGATGATTTGCCACCTGTCATCACCCTAAACGGTGACGCAACGGTGAATCTAAATGTGGGTGATCTCTATACGGAACTTGGTGCCACTGCGGTTGATAATGTGGATGGCGATCTTTCCAACATCATCAATATCACTGGATCGGTAGACACTTCCGTAGCAGGAACCTATATCATTCTGTACAATGTAAGTGATGCCGCTGGGAACGCTGCCGCAGAAGTAACGCGTACTGTCAATGTATTTGCAGATACGACCATTCCTGTCATTACCTTAAACGGAGACGCAACCATCAATCTAAATGTGGGCGATACGTATAATGAATTAGGCGCCACAGCAACAGACAATATTGACGGAAATCTTACAGGAAACATACTGATTAATGGAACGGTTGATACCTCTGTAGCAGGAACATATTTCATTACCTACAATGTAAGTGACGCTGCTGGAAACGCTGCCACAGAAGTAACGCGTACCGTAAACATCATAGCCGATACAACCATTCCTGTCATTACCTTACTTGGAGAGGCTGTGATAACACTTAATGTCGGCGATGTGTATACAGAATTTGGGGCAGCAGCTCTAGATAATATTGACGGAGATATTTCTTCAAACATTTCTATTAGCGGAACAGTTGATACCTCTGTTGTAGGAACATATATAATTCGTTACAACGTGACGGATCTTGCTGGAAATGCTGCCGTAGAAGTCATTAGAACGGTGTTGGTAGAAGCGATTGGAAATGGATGTGCCAATGGAATCAGTACGTTTCCATACACCAAAAGTTTTGAAAACACACTAGGCAATTGGGTACAATCGTCACAAGATGATATTGATTGGACGCTGAATTCAGGCGGCACACCATCTAACGGAACTGGTCCGTCAAGTGCAATTGATGGAAACACCTATATTTACGTGGAAGCCTCTGGAAATGGTACAGGGTATCCTGACAAACAAGCAATTATCACATCTCCATGCTTTGATTTGACACAATTGACAGCAGCAACTTTTAGTTTCAGTTATCACATGTTTGGAACCGATATGGGAACCTTAGATGTTGACATTAGTGAAGACAATGGAACTACCTGGACTTCTATTTGGACCAAAACAGGAAATCAAGGAGATGCTTGGCAAACAACCAATATTGATTTGACCGCGTATACAGGAAGCACCGTACAACTGCGATTCAACAGAATTACAGGAAGTACATGGCGCGCTGATATTGCGATTGACAACATTCGCTTGTTAGATGAAGTAATTACAGTAGAAGGTTGTGCAAATGGAATTGGAACATTTCCATACGCGGAAAGTTATGAAAATTCGATAGGAGCGTGGACACAATCGTTTCAAGATGACCTTAATTGGACAGTGCGTTCAGGAGGAACACCTTCTAACGGAACTGGCCCTTCAGGTGCTATTAATGGAAACACATACATTTATGTAGAAGCTTCTGGAAATGGTACAGGTTTTCCTAACAAACAAGCAATTATCAATTCACCATGTTTTGATTTAACAAATGAAACTAGTGCTATTTTTAGCTTTAGCTATCACATGTTCGGATCTAGTGATTCAGGAACCATCTCACTTGATATTAGCGAAGACAATGCACAATCATGGACAACCATTTGGTTAGAATCTGGCAACAAAGGAAATCAATGGAATAACGTCAATTTAGATATCTCAGAATATGTTGGCGGAAGTGTGCAGTTCCGTTTCAACAGAGTTACTGGCGGCACTTGGCAAGCGGATGTTGCTATTGACAATATCGCACTGAATACAACAATGTTACCACGCCAAGAAACGGTGAATACCAAAGAAACGAAAGAAACGAAAGAAGACACTTTGGTAGATACTAGTATAGCAAATACGTTGACAATCTTTCCAAATCCTGTGCGTGGTAATTTGATTAACATTCAATTAGATCGTGGAACAGCCAAAACCTATACCATTATGAATGTGTACGGACAAACCATTGCTTCAGGAACTGCGAGCAAACAACTACAACTACATAAAATACCTTCGGGAGTATACTTTTTAGAAGTCTCTGATGGACATCATACTTTAACAAAGAAGTTTATCAAACAGTAAATCAAATAATTACTTATTAACGTGAGTTCGATATAAATATTATGCTATGTACTTTATTGTTAATACATTACACTTAATGTCAAATCGAGCGCAGTCGAGATTCCTTTGAAAATATCAATTCTTAGCTGTTCTCGACTGCGCTCGAACTGACAAGTGTTTATTTTTCAGTAAATTACAAGTAAAATAAAGGTTTTTTAAGTCGAACTCACGTTTATTAGAAAAGCCCGATACTAAACTGTGTCGGGCTTTTTAATTGTTAAAAAATCATTGTTTCACAGCTGCTTCCGTAATGCGAAACGGATACGAATCTTGTAAAACCTTCAATTCTTGTTCGGTCAAGTCTTCTACAGCTTTGTTAAATTTGGTGTTGCTCAAATCGCTGCGCAGTTCGTAATACGCGCCCATCAATTCGTTTTGTACGCTAACATACGTTTTATAGGAAGTTTGGCGATCTGTCTTGATGGAAATGATGGCTTTCTTAGGATTTTCAGAAAGATTCGCTGCTTTTTCTCCTTTACAATACTCGCAAGAAGCATCGCCGTTATTATCTACAAAAGCTTTAACGGTGTTGCGCAATTCTGCTAAAGAAATCAGCTCGTAATTGGCCAATAATTCATCATGCTGATTCAGTTGAATGGTAAAAACATTCTTTTTCTTGACCTCTGAATTGCAATCGACACCTTCGGGACAAGGTTTCGGAATCACGCCACGAATGCCTTCATCTTTAGCGAAAGTAGTCGTCACTAAAAAGAAAATTAATAGTAAAAACGCAATGTCTGCCATAGAGCCTGCGTTTACGCCGGAATTGGTGTTTCTGGACATTTTCATATAAAATCGGTTTTAATGTTAATGCTTTTAAGGCATCAAAAGTAGTGCCGAGAATAGGCTTCTTCTACTTATCAAATGGCTAATGCAGCAGCGATTTTTAGACAAATTGCAATTCAAAATTCACTTGAAACCCAACAATTTATAAAAGACGACTACTAAATAGCACTTTAGGTCTCAAATAATTTTTTCAGCCACAAACTTCCCATTAATTTTAAGAAAACATAAAATCAAACAGTAATATGAAAAGTGAAAAATTAAAGAAAATTCAATTAAACAAAAGAGCTATTTCCAATCTGTCAGAAAATAGAGTTACAGGTGGAAATCCAACATTCACTACAACACTAGATACATTCCAATCAATTACGGTGTGTTCGTTATGTTGTGCCGATACTATTGACGATCATACGTGTACACTTTGCACGATTGCTTAGAAGTACGAAAGCGAGTGTCACAGCTCGCTTTTTTAACTTTTATGACAATTAGAACAGCGCAGCAGCAATCGAACTAAAGAAATCTGAAATTGCAGACAATCCATTTGAAATGCTTGTAATTACTGACAAATCGCTATCAATTCCTTTAAAAATAATATACAACACAAACAGCGCATACAAGCTAATTAAAAAATAGCCATGCGATTTTTTAATAGCTTTTGGTACCAAATACACAAAAAATGCAATCACGGTAATAATTAGTAGTAATACGCGCAATTGTCCCACATTTTCCAAAGTATCTGCACTCATGGTAATCGGTCCGTGCATCAGCGTAAAAAGAAACAACGGCAAGCCCAACGCAAAGCAAATATCAAAAATATTACTTCCCAAGGCATTGGCAACCGCATCATCATAATTGCCTTTCATCGCATCTTTCCATGAAATAATAGTATCGGGAACACTTGTTGCTGCCGAAGCCAAAATAACAGATACAAAATATACAGGCATTCCAATAGCGTCGCCAAATTGTTCGCAAGCGGCTACCAACCAATAACAAGCAATTCCAATAAAAAAGATTGAAACCAGTAGTAACATCCACGCTTTGGTCACATTGATTTTTGTATCGCCCAACACCGTCGTTGCAAAATCGCCTTTAAAAAAAGCGACTGCTCGATTCCCGCCATTGGTTGATTCTTCATAATCGTTATCAACTGTTCCAGAGCCTTGACTCAGCAACATAAATGCAATGTAAAGGATGTACAAAATCATCAACGCCAAACCGTGATACCAGTCCAAAGTGGTGTCTGAAATCAACAAAATCAGCACAATTTCACACAAAATCAACGAAATTCCGTCGCGTTTGATCACTTTTTTAGAAACCTGAATCCGATCAATAATTCCCTTTCCAATCACTGCCATAATCACTACTGCAGGAATGATCATCGCATTAAACACGGCACTTCCCGCTGTTGTACCAATGCCGCCCGAAAAACCGTCTTTATCTTTCAATACAAACAGAAAAAATAGTGTGGTGAACAACTCGGGCAAACTACTTCCAATCGCATTAATCGTAGCACCTTTGATGCCTTCTTTTAGGTTTCTTCCCAAAAAATCAGACGCCATTTCAAAACCATCACAAGCACGCCAAATCACAATACAGGTAATGCAAATTAGTCCAAACGAAGAAAGTAGTTCCATCAAAAATCAATTAAGACACAAAACTACTGATTTCGTCAGACATTCAATAAGGAAGTGAAGTCCCAATTGCATTTTTCTGAAATTTTATACCAATGTTTTGGGAACGGACACGAAATCACCACAGGTTTATGTAGAAAAGGATGTGTAAACGAAAGCGATGCTGCGTGTAGAAAAAGCTCAGAAATCTCAAATTCCGCTTGAAACATTCGGTTGTGATAACGATCGCCGTATTTTGGATCGCCAATCAACGGATGACTAATTTTGTTCAAATGAACAGCTTTGTTCATTATTTCACATAAAAAAATTAATGAGGATTATTCAATCCTCATTAATAAATATACTATTCTAAAAATTGCTCCTAAAGAACAAACAACATAAAAAAATCTACTTACTATAATCTCTAATTTACTCATAATATTGAATTTATAGGTCAAACTAATAGGTGTTTGATCTCTTATTGGCTTTGACAATAACTATTCATAATTAGACATAGTTATCCTATTAGAGTCTTTTTATTATTGTTTGCCAATAAGATTTAATTCAATAATTCATACTAAATTTAGTTTATTAGAGAGAGCCGCAACTCTCTCTAAGTTTAAGTTTTATTAATATCCATAAATCATCTGAATAATAACCATAGCAGATGTTGTTATCCAAAATGTGATTCTTAAAATTGTGTCGATTTTGTTTGTTTTCATCATGAGTTTTTATTTAAAAATTAGACATAATTCACCTGTAAAAAGATGTTGTTATGAACTTATTTTCAAATAAATTAGAAGTTTTGTCAACTCATGTTTTACTTTTAGAAATTATAAATATTGCTTTCGCATTTGATAGCAATTTACAAAATAAAATGAAAAATTCAAACTTTGACCTATATTTTCAGCGCAAACTTTTAACAATCATCCGTCAAATCCCAATTACATTTTTCTGAAATTTTATGCCAATGTCTTGGGAATGAACACGGAATCACCATTGGTTTCTGTAGAAAAGGATGCACAAACGAAAGCGAAGCTGCGTGTAGAAAAAGCTCAAAAATCTCAAATTCCGCTTGAAACATTCGGTTGTGATAACGATCGCCGTATTTTGGATCGCCAATCAACGGATGACTAATTTTGTTCAAGTGAATGCGCAATTGATGCATTCTGCCTGTGTTGGGAAGCAGCTTTACCAAACTATAGCGTGACGTTTCAAACGGTTGTACAGGAATTGGCAATTCAATTGTTGTTACAGTTTCAAAATGTGTCAGCGCATCTTTATGAACAGTTGCATCTCTGCCTTTTACAGGAGAATCAATAGTTCCTTTTTCGGGAGAAAATCCTCTGACGACGCCATAATACACTTTCTCAATTTGATTCGTAATGAAAAGTTCTTGAAAAGCCGAAACATACTGTTTTTCTTTCGCACACAACACAATGCCCGAAGTCTTTCTGTCTAAGCGATGCATCGGATAAAAGTGTTTTCCGAATGTTTCAAACAGTATTTCAACCAAGGTTTGTGCTTCCGACTGATTTCGCGCCATTGCCGAATGATGTACCAACATATTGTTAGGTTTTGCTACCGCAACCACAAAATCATCTTCGTATAAAATCATGTGTAAAATTAAGAAACTTACCTGCAAATCACACATTGTTGTGATACAGAATATGTAGTATCTTTACAATTCTTAGAAAAAGTACACAAAAAAGAATTGCCATCTTATGAAACTCAATATAAAAGATACCTTCAATAAAGAATTACCTGCCGATCCCAACAAAAACAACACACGCCGAAAAGTGTTTGAAGCCTGTTATTCGTATGTGACACCGCGAATTCCTTCACATCCTACACTGATTCATGTTGCCGATGAACTGGCAGAAATGCTCGATTTGGAACGCGATACACAGTCTGAAGATTTTCTAGAAGTATTTTCAGGGAAAAAAGTTTATCCAAAAACACATCCGTTTGCGATGTGTTATGGCGGACATCAATTTGGACATTGGGCAGGACAATTGGGCGATGGACGAGCGATTAATTTAATGGAAATTCGTGCCAACGGACAACATTGGGCATTGCAACTCAAAGGAGCAGGAGCAACGCCGTATTCGCGTACTGCGGACGGTTTGGCAGTAGTACGATCTTCGATTCGAGAACATCTGTGCAGTGAAGCCATGCATTATTTGGGCGTTCCCACAACACGTTCACTATCGTTAATGTTAACAGGTGATGAAGTGTTGCGTGACATGCTGTACGATGGCAATCAAGCTTATGAAAAAGGTGCGGTGGTGTGTAGAGTTTCCCCAAGTTTTGTGCGTTTTGGAAACTTTCAACTATTTGCCGCTCGAAAAGATCATAAAAACCTAAAAAATTTAGCCGATTATACCATTCGAAACTTCTTTAAAGATATAAAATCGGAAGGAAAAGAAAAATACATTGCGTTCTTTCAACAAGTAGTGAATAATTCGTTGGAAATGGTGCTACACTGGCAACGTGTTGGTTTTGTACATGGTGTGATGAATACGGATAACATGTCTATTTTAGGACTCACAATTGATTACGGACCGTACGGATGGCTGGAAGGCTACGATGCCAATTGGACGCCAAATACAACTGATAGTAGAAATCATAGATACGCGTATGGAAATCAACCTGGAATTACCTTGTGGAATTTAGTACAACTTGCAAACGCGCTCTATCCATTGATTGAAGAAGCGAAACCTTTGGAAGACATTTTGGAAAGTTATCAGCAGAATTTCGACTTGAAATATGTTGAAATGATGTCTAAAAAGCTCGGTTTAACGCAAAAAAATCAAGAAGTTGAACAACTGATAGAAGAAGTTGAACAAAATCTACAATTGACAGAAACCGACATGACGATCTTTTTCCGCGAATTGCCACGTGTACAAAAGAAAAATACGCCACAAGAAGCCTTTCAAAAAATACACAAATCGTTTTACAAACCTTTAGAATTAGCAGGCGCAACTACAGATGCTTGGCTCAAATGGTTTGCAAAATACATTGATATCTTACAAAAAGAAGAAGACAAAGACGAAACACGAAAATTCAAAATGTATGAAGTCAACCCAAAATTTGTATTGCGAAATTACATGGCGCAACTCGCCATTGATGCTGCGAATAAAGGCGATTATTCCATCATTGAAGAATTGTACGAAGTCTTAAAACGTCCATATAACGAACAGCCCGAATATGAAAAATGGTATGTAAAACGACCAGAATGGGCACGTAATAAAGTTGGTTGTAGCATGCTTTCATGTAGCTCATGATGCGCTTTAAAATCAACTGTTTTTTGTTGATTCAGCACTTTTTAAGAATTGCATTTATTCTGTAAAATATTGATTAAAAACACGTTAACATATTTTTGGCATATAAATCAAAACTAGTGCAGATTCATAAATCCCGAGATTAGTTTCTTTGATTTGAACTTTCAATAATGTAATTTCAAATCATAATTTTTAAATTAAATATCATGAAAAAAAGAAATCTGAGTGCTTTAAAACTCAACAAAAAATCAATCTCTAAATTACACTTCATCAATAATACAGGAGGGAATAACGTTACTAGAGAAGATCCTTGTCCCGTAAAATCTGAAAGAGGACCATGTTATTCTGGAGATTGTGTTGTAACAGGTGATACTCTTGTAGCAACATGTGCCGAAGGTTGTACTAGACCTACAGTAGAACTTTCATACTGTAATGGAGGAATTCCGGATACATGCCAGTCGGTACAAGTGTGCGCGTAATTTAATACACATAAAAGTGAACTTCGGTTCACTTTTTTTATTATTTTCTTCAAATTAATGGAGCATTCATGCCCTTAAAATTCACGTGAAACTACTCGGTACTAATGGTTTAAAATTTTATATATTATAACTTTAAAAACCAACACTATGCAACCATTTATCAAGAACCAACACAAAGGGTTCACACTCCTTATTATTTTTATTTTTTCAATAGTATTTTTTACAAGTTGTAGAACAAAAGCAACAGTTTTAGCGTGGAGTTCAGCAGAAACTTCACAGGATTTTCCTGAAGCGAGTCTTAATTTACCCAAAACAGGTGTTTGTTTTTCTGGTGGCGGTACACGCGCTATGAATTGTGCCATTGGGCAAATGAAAGGTTTGGACAGTTTGCAGCTTTGGGATGATATCGGCTATGTTTCTGCGGTTTCGGGCGGATCGTGGGCGTCTACAATTTTTACCTATTATCAAGATGGTGCCGAAAATGACAAACAACTTCTAGGAACAATCATGGCTCCTAAAGAGATTACCTTGCAAAACCTGCAGCAAATGCCAAAAGGTTTTATGGGCGAAGTGATTTCGAACAACTTAATGGATGATCTTTTTAAGCGATTGGGCTTGGATTTAATTTCCTTTGGAATTCTTCAAGAAATGGACTTTATTTGGATTGATGGAATTGGTCATACGTATTTAAAACCCTTTGGATTGTACGATCCTGAAAATCCCAAATATTTTACATTGAATGCAGCTACCAGAGACGCTATTTTGGGGAGAAATTCGAAACTGAAAGCATCTGATTTTATCATGGTGCATTCGCAAGAAGGAGACATAAAACGACCGTTTTTAGTAGTAAACTCAAGTGTAATTGGTCCTGATAAAGATTTGCCAATTCGAAATCCAGAAAGTTTGTCCGTGTTCAATTATACACCTTTGTATGTAGGATCAAATCATCCGTTAACGGTAAGCGATACAGAACTTATTTTTGGTAAAAAAGTAAGTTTCAATGTTGGTGGCGGATTTGTAGAGCCGTTTGGTTTTGGAAGCGATTTGCGTTCTTCTCAAAATACACAACTCGAAAAGAACAAAGCGAACGAACTAAAGGTAAAACTAGCCAAAAAACGATTTGAAGCTGTAGATGCTACTGGAACGAGTAGTGCAGCTTTTGGCGCCATTGTGAGTTCGAATATACTATTGCAATTATCTTCAGATATATTATTAAGGTATTCCTTAGATCATTTGATTCCACAAGAAGAATATTGGCCAATTTCCAAAAGCGGCGTCATTCAAAAAGCAGAAAAATACCGTTTTACTGACGGTGGAAACTTGGAAAACTACGGATTGATCACACTGTTACAACGCGGTGTGGAAAAAGTAGTGGTATTTATCAACACAAATACGCCAATTACGGTCGATTTGAATCCAAGTGCGACATGTCCGCCATTGCCCAATCAAATTGATAGTGATTTATTTCCGCTATTTGGGTATGATAACGGAAATATGATCAACAATAAAGTCTTTTCCAAAGATGCTTTTGATGTTGTTTACAAAGGATTGAGTGATGCTAAAAAACAAGGAAAAACGGTCATGGTCAAAACGAATTTAACGACTGTGGAAAACAAATGGTGGGGAATTCCCGCAGGACACAAGGTTGAAGTTTTGTGGGTATACAACGAAACTGTTCCTGAATGGCAAAATCAGCTACAAACGCCTGTGTTAGAACAAATTTGTTTAGGTCCTAAAGGTGAATTTCCAGATTTTCCATTATACAAATTGATCTTTGAAAACGGCATTACCAAAGGAATTTCTTTGACAAAACCGCAAGTAAATTTATTGTATCAATTAAGCGCTTGGAATGTGTATAGCAATGAAGAAGTTTTTAATTTTTTAAAGAACTGATACAGAAGTTATCGTATTTGAATTTTTACAATCCGTTTCTTGCTGTTCGTAATGTTTCGTATTTTTAACGTCTAAGTTTGTATTAAAATACGATACAATTGAAAGGACAAAGAGGATGAAAAGCACCAAACTTCAAATACAAAACACAAACGGACATAATTTAAACGCATTTTTAGAATTACCCGCGAATCAAAAACCGAATTATTACGCCATTTTTGCGCACTGTTTTACCTGTAGCAGCACGCTAAATACTGTAAAAAATATCAGCAGAACGTTGACAACACATGGTTTTGGCGTCGTTCGTTTCGATTTTACAGGTTTGGGTAGGAGTGAAGGTGAATTTTCGGAAAGTCACTTTTCAGGAAATGTCGCAGATATTTTGGCGGTTCATGAATACATAAAAAGTAACTATGCAGCACCAAGTCTATTAGTCGGACATTCACTTGGCGGAGCGGCAGTGTTGGTCGCGGCTTCTCAATTAAACGATATCAAAGCGGTGGCTACAATTGGTGCGCCAGCAAATGTAAGTCACGTAAAACACTTGTTTTCGCATGATATTCATAAAATTCAAGATGATGCTGACGTTCAAGTAAATATTGGTGGCAGACCTTTTGTCATCAATCAAGAATTTGTGAGCGATTTTGATAAAACTGATTTGCCTGTCATTGTGAAAAACTTACGCAAACCATTGTTAATCATGCATTCGCCAATTGATACGATTGTGGGAATTGAAAATGCAAAAGAATTGTATGTACATGCACATCATCCAAAAAGTTTTATTTCATTAGATAATGCCGATCATTTATTGACGAACGAACGCGATAGTATGTATGCTGGAAATATGATTGGTGCTTGGGTAGATCGGTATTTTCCAAAGCAAGAAAATGCCATGTTAGCTACCGAAGGCGAACAATTGATTGCACATTTGAATTTGGTTGAAGACAATTTCACCACAAAAATTCAGATGAAAAATCATAATTTAATCGCGGATGAACCTATTTCCGTGGGTGGAGACGATTTTGGACCTTCGCCATATCAATTATTATATGCGAGTTTGGCAGCGTGTACCACAATGACACTCAAAATGTATGCAGATCGTAAAGGTTGGGATTTGCAGGAAGTGTTTGTATACATTTCACACCGTAAAAAGAAAAATGCCGAACTTGGAATTGAACTCGAAAAACCCACACGATTGGATTTCATCACAAAAAAACTAAAATTTATTGGCGATCTTTCAGAAGAACAAAAACAACGTTTAAAGGAGATTGCGGCAAAATGTCCTGTGCATAAGACCTTGGCGAGTCAGGTAGTTTTTGAGAGTGAAGTTGTTTAGATTTTAGAGATGCTTGCTACGTCTTAGCGAGAAGTATAACTACTTGTGGTAATTCGTATCTTTAGATATTATTGATGATTTCCTGCATTTCAGACATTGAAATTCCATGCGCATCAGAAACATTCCAGTTGTTATCTTTACTCAGAGTAACGAGAATTCCATCATATTGGGCTTCAAATCTTTGAAAAAACATGATCGTGGCTTCTTCTCTGGAAAGTGTATTTTGAGAATAATAAATGATCAGTCCGTCATCTATGGGTTCATAATAACATTCTTTGGGACCATAAGAATTTTCATAGCTGCGATATTCTTCTCTTTTTCTTTTTTTAATATAACTCGCATCCGCTTTTTGTTCATAACCTCTGTAACTTCTTAGAAATACCGTAGATGAAGGTTCATATATATTAGGATGATATCTTGTCACTGTAAGTTTATCACCAGCACTCGAAAAAGCAAATTCTCTTGGATCAGCTGCGTTGTATTCAATAGAAGCTTTAGCAAAGGTGGTATTTATACTGATAATAAATAATTCTTTGGGATTCCAATAGAGGATGCGATCTTGAATAATCTTTTCGCAATTGCGAATAAAAATCGGATCATCACCTTCAACTATTGATAAAAAATCCATTATAAATTTATTATTTAGTTTTATGACTGTTTTCAAATTATCTCCCAATTGAATTTTATGTTTATATTTTGTAAAAGATTTTTAGGTGTGAAGTTATTAATTTGGAGTCTATTTTTTATGAATAAACACGCAAGCTGACCATTTGAAAAGCACTAGAAGGTTAGTCCATACTGTAAGTGATTGTTGCTTATGTATGAACAGGTTGAAAATTAGTTCTTTATCACTTTCGCTTGAAGCAAGATTTTCCCAACAGCATCATACGCTTTTACAAAGTAAATTCCTGCTTGCAAATTGGGCAATTCCATTGTTTTTTGGGTGGAATTGATGGTTTCTGTTACTAACAATTGTCCTTGAATATTGTATAATTTTACGGTAGAAACAAGCTCGTTTTCTGTTTGAATCGTCAGTTGATTGGTGAACGGAATTGGATAGATTTTTATCGTATTTGCCGTAAATTCTGTTGTGCTTAAAGTTCCGTTAAAATATTGATTGGCTTTGTTGAAGGCATCAACTCCAATCTGAATTCCAATTTCTCGTCCGCGAATGTCGTCGATTGGTGGATGGATTCCGCCCCAAATTCTGGATAAACTTGTTTGGTCAGAAGCATCACGATAGGTTGCCCATTGCAAGGTGAAAGGCGCACTTGGTCCTTTTTCAAAGACTAAAAAGTTGTCTTGTGGAATGTAGAACGTTCCCATTCCGCCAGGAAAAAATTCATCTCCCGTGAGTAATGTTAATACTTCTGCTGCTGCTCTTGAGAAGGTAGAATGTCCTGAGAGATATCCTGCAAAAGGCGGCGTTACAAAGGTTCCACGTTGATATGGCCACCATTTTGTTGCTAAAATCCAATCGACACCTGCAATATCTTGTGTAGGATCGTTGATGTAATCAGGACCTTTCCAAGCGTATACTTTTACTTTTCCAACGTTTTCATCGTTGGTTCCTGCCAACGGATCGCCTGTTTGTATGAGTTCTATATAGTTGGGAATTAACGGCAAACCGTGCGGATCATAGTTGGGAAGCGCAGCATCTGAACTTTGACCTTTTCCAGCCATATACCGAATGGCAGAAATTGGGCGTACATAATCGTAATAACCTTTTATTCCCCAGGTATTTACAGCTGCGTCATGCATCGCGCCGCCGAGCGCCAAGTAACATTTTACATCCCATTCTAAATCGCTCAAAATTGGTCCAGAACCGTTCAAGCGTTTTTCTACCATTGGATGATCGCTCACATAGTTCATGATGGTAAACCAGTGTCCTGGCGGTGTTTCTGAATCGGGTCCATCTGCCCAAAATTCTGCTAAAACCCGTGCATAATCTGCTCTTTTTACAAGTTGTGGTGTGTAGGGTTGATTCGTCACCGGATTTATAGCATGTCCCGTACTAGGATCGCCACCTTGATAGATGTCATAAAATGCTTGATATTCTTGAAAGGTTTGTGGAAATGCGGTCGTTGGTAAGTTTCCAATCGCGCCAGGCGAAATATCAATCATCGTATTGTCAGCAGGATCTAAGTGTGATGACCATAATGAAACCAACGCAAAATGCCACTTATACGGATCATCAATACCATTTTCATTTGAGTTTTGAATGTACGCTGGAGGTCCTGGATCGTTGTATACATAACAATCAAATCCTTCATTGATGATTTGCAAGTTTTCTGCTTTTAGCGCAAAAGGCGTTACTTCTCCCCATTCAGGACTTAGAAACGACGGTACGTTTAACGGATATACGTTGTTACTCTGATCAATATACACATCAAACGCCAATGGTTGCCATCTATCAGGATTGATATCGTTGGTATTTTCATAGATTTCAAGAATTAACGGACTGTTTATCGGTTGATAGTGCTCGTTTGCATAATCATTTTGTTCATTTGCACCATCTTGCAATCCAAATGCAATGATTTCATTCGCCATGTGATTTCCTAGTGCAGCATAAGATCCTGAACTGTAATCCGTAGATGAAAAATTCACATCATATCCATACGATTCAAACAGTGTTTGAAAGCTCGGTAGGGAAGTGGCGGATCCTGGAGAATTGGCAAAACGATGTGTTAACAGGCGATACATTGCATAACTGATCACTTCGTGTCGTGCCGCTTCTATGTTCGTTGGTGAAGCAATTCCGTTGAAGGTACTTGTGTAATTCCCATAGGTTTTTCCTAAAAAGACCGTTTCCACATTCGCATCAAAAACAGCCCAGGCATCATACATAATAACGGAACTGTGAAATAAATTTCGCGCATGCACAGTGGGACGTGCAAAATCATTACGAATGGCACTTAATAATTCTTCGTTCCAATCGCGTGCTACGGAATGTTGCGCTTGAACTATAGGAATACAGAGGAATAGGCTTAGAAAAGCCGCTGCAAGAATCTTTTTCATTGTTGGGTTGATCGAGGTTTCGCTGTAAACTTAGGCAAAAGATTGTTTTTTTACAAACTATGTGGTTGACAATGAAGCGGTTTTTGTTACTTTTTTCAGGATGACTAAAATTAATAATGAGCCAATTCCGCATACAAGAAAGCCTAAAAATAGAGGAGAAGCCGTGGTTTTTATGAAACTTCCAATGTATGTAGCTATTGGAACTGCCATGATTGTGGAGACGAAACCATTGATAGCAGCACCAACTCCAGCGATATGTCCCACAGGTTGCATGGCTAACGAGCGTAAATTCCCAAAAAGGAATCCTATAGAGAAAAACTGAATTCCAAAGAAAGCTACTAAGGTATATACAGTTGGATTTGGTTTTCCGTAAAAGAAAAGTATGTATATGAGCGGAATCGTGGTGAATACTAGTAAGAACGCGCGTACTAATTTGTACATGCCGTATTTTAAGACAAATTTTCCGTTGAGAAACGTGGCAAAACCTACCGAAATTGCCAATGCTGCAAAGATGTATGGAAATTCTTCTACCAAACCGTATTGGTTTTGAAAGATGTCTTGCGAAGCACTTAAATACACCATGAACGAACCTGTAATCAACCCGGAAATTAATGTGAATGCAATAGAGGTTTTGAATTTAAAAAATTCTTTTAAACCATTGATAAATAATTCTTTAGACAGCTTTATTTTATGCTCTGGATGAAGTGTTTCGGGTTGTCGTTTCCAGAGCCAAATCATGATGACGGCGCCAAAAATTAATTGTCCGTTGAAGATGGATTTCCAGCCGAATGTATCGAGAAGAAGCTTTCCTAAAGCAGGAGCGACTACAGGTACTAAGATGAAAATCGCCACGATAAACGACATGATTTTTGCCATATAATCGCCGCTAAAACTATCGCGAACCATGGCAATACTGATGGTTCTTGGGGCTGATAATCCGATGCCTTGTAGAATGCGTCCAACAATCATCATTTCTAGACTTTGCGCCATGACACAGAGAAAACTTGCCAGTACGAATAACGTAAATCCCATGTAAATGATGGGTTTTCGTCCGATACTGTCGGAAAGTGGTCCAAAAATCAATTGTCCGAAACCTAAACCTAAGAAAATCATGGTGATTAGTTTTTGATTCTGTGTGGCGTTTGTTGTACCGATAGAGACACCAATTGCTTCTAAGGCTGGTAAAATTGCGTCAATGGACAGTGCGACAATCGACATCAGCGATGCCATCAGGATGATAAATTCGGTTTGCGATTGCTTTTTTGAAATCATTTTGCAAAAGTACGGCTTCTTAGGGAGAAAAATGTTTTTTTAGAGTTTGACTTTTTTTAGATTCTAGCGTCAAGATTGCTTTGCGTCAACAGGTTCAGCACAAGTGTTTTTGGAGTCTGTTTTTTTGTTTTGATGACTTTATTATTATACGTTAGCTTTTTATTGCGACAATTTTAATTAAACCAATTTGTCTATAAAATACAATATCATAGAGAACTAGAGGATTCATAGTTTAGGATGGTGTGTGTTTATAATGGTATTCTTGAAATATTCTATTTAACATAATATAAATTATGGCACAAATACTATATATCGTAAAATAGCACAATTCCCGTATTTGTAAACCATAATGATATTATGCTAAATATCCCAGAACCTTTGTATTTGCTACTAGAATCATTGTGCTTGGGTTTTAACCTTTATTTAATTGGAACGCTTCGCTACATTATTCTTTGTCCCATAATTTGTCGTTATGCAAAATTGCCGCGCTCAAATGCTCGATTGCTTTCATAAAATCAAATTGTTATTACAATTTATTTTATACGCAATTTTCCAACGCTTTCCAGCCGCACAAAAGCTACTTTAGAAATTTTATTTAAATGTTCCGTTATACGAGAATCTTTCCGTTAGAAAAAGTTTTATGACCTGTACGTTAGCTTGCCGCATACTTATAAAAATTTTCTACGAAGAATTTTATATAACTATGCTAACTGTTTGTTTTCATAAAAACCTTTTTGGTTTTTCGTTATGTTAAATAGCTTTTGAGTTTAATGAGAACCTTTAGCAGTTTTTTATTTTGTCTTTTTCTTGATAAAAAGAAACAAAAATCAAGACTTCAGAATACTTTGGAAACAATTACGGCTCGTTCGCTATATTCTAGAAGCGTTTTGAGTTCTTTAGCTTGTTTTGGATTTCGATTAAAATACAGAGTTCTCAATGACAATATTGCTTCATCTCTAGAATATGGACGCTCACTCGCCTATTGTTTTCGCCAAAGTTTTCTGAGGTCGCTAAAGTTTCGATTGAAATTTATTCTTTTGTAGAAACTAATAGTTCTCGAATATCCACATCTAGGATTTCTGCGATCTTTTTTAAATCCTTTAAATGTGGTTGGGATTTGTTATTGCAAAATGCAGTTACAGAAGTTGTGCTTTTTCCAAGTGATTCCGCAAGCCAAACTTGCGATTTTCCTTGAATTACTAATACTTCTTTGATTCTATTTATTCTTTCTACTGCCATATTTATTACTGTATTCTTCTCTAAATATATAACACATTCTTAATAAAACATAAGTTTAGATTACATTTTATTAATTTAAACTTGTGTTTTTGAAAATTAAATTATAAGTTTACATTAAATTTATGTAAGTATAAATTATATAAATATAATCTTTTATTAAATATTTATTGTTTAAAATTAATTTCAAACTTTATGCCATATCCTAAATATACAAAAGCTGACTTAGAGAAAATCGTTTATACACAATTAGATAACTTGAATGCAATTCACGATTTATTACGCATTATGAAAATTCAAAATGAGCTTATTGAGAATGCTAATAAGAAACTCAAAGATGAAATCATTGATTTTAAGAAACGTGTTAATTATGGTACTGGGAAGTTTGAGTGAGAGGGACTCTTTTTATCTTAAAAATTTATTACAATATGACATGATTCTAGATAGATTTGAATTAAGTAATTATAATTTTGATTCTTTAAATATTTTATCGTCTCCAATACTATATATTAATTGCCCTACTGATCTAACATATTTCAAAGGAATCTTAGGGTTATTAATATCTTTTCCTCCATCTCTATGCCATTTTTCTTCCCATTTTGAATAATAAGGCTCTATATCTTTTGGTTTCAATCTATAAATCTCAATAATTTCTATTCCTTCATAAACAGCAAAAATCCAATCTACTTTTCTATATTTTTCAATAATAGTTGGATTCATATGATGATGCGTAGAAAAACTTTTTGTTAACTTTATATTTACAGATTTTAATTCATATTCATTTCCATCTTTATCAACAGCATCATTTCCTTCTCTTCCAGGTAAATCTTTTAATCCAGTAATTAAAAGAACTTGTAATAACTTACCACCATTATCTTGAAATATGTCATTTATCCCATTAGTTTTTTCAGCTAGTCTTTGAAACTTTCTAATACTTGGAAATAAATGATTTAACTCGTCTATTGGGCTTCTATTTACTTGTTTTATTAGCAAATCTTGAATTTCTATTCCTAGTGCTTCAGATATTTTTATTAACACACCTAATGTAACATTATGTTTTGAATTTTCAATGTACCCAATGTAAGTTCTATCTATGTCAGCCAAGTGAGCTAACTCTTCTTGGGTTAAACCAATTTCTTTTCTGTAATAAATAATATTTTCAGCTATTATATCCTGAAAATACTGAAGTTTATCAGGATTTTCTTTACTCATACTTAGTATTTGTCAATTAAAAATTGTTACATACAAAGTTCACTAAGTATAATGTTATCCACCACCGAATATATTCGGAATTTATAAAATAAAAATATTAACTTTTCCGAATATTTTCGGTTATGTTTTTTATATATTTGCAGCAAATTGTATTTAACAAATGTTTGAAAGACTAGACTATACTTACAAAACTGAATTAGGAAGAACTTTTTGTGGAGATTCATTGGAATTAATCCCACAATTAGAAGATGAGAGTATTGACCTTGTAATGACAAGTCCTCCATTTGCATTATTAAGGAAGAAAGAATATGGAAATAAGGATCAACATGAATATGTTGAGTGGTTAGCTAAATTTGGAGAACTAATTATGCCAAAACTCAAGGAAAATGGAAGCTTAGTTATTGATTTAGGCGGTGCATATAGAAAAGGTTTTCCAACACGCAGTTTGTATAATTTCAGAGTACTTATTCATTTTTGTGATACATTAGGTTATCATTTAGCAGAAGAATTTTTTTGGTATAATCCATCTAAACTACCTGGTCCGATAGAATGGGTTAATAAAAGAAAAATAAGAACTAAAGATTCTGTAAATACTGTATGGTGGTTTTCAAAAACAGAATTCCCTAAAGCAGATATTCGAAAAGTATTAGTTCCTTATAGTGATAGAATGAAAAAATTGATAAAAAACCCAGATAAATATTATAAACCAGCTGTTAGACCTTCAGGACATAGTATAGGAAAAAGTTTTGGAAATGATAATGGTGGGGCAATTCCGTCTAATTTATTATCAATTTCAAATTCAGAATCTAATTCTAAGTATATGGCACATTGCAAATTACTTAAAATCAAAGGGCATCCTGCTCGTTTTCCTTCAAAGCTTCCAGAGTTTTTTATTAACTTTTTAACAGACGAAGAAGATATTGTTTTAGACATTTTTGGAGGCTCAAATACAACAGGAGAAGCTGCTGAAAGACTAAACCGAAAATGGTTATCATTTGAAATGGATCGAAATTATGTAGCTAATTCAATTTTTCGATTTTTAGAAAAAGATTATTCTGAAAAAGAGCTTAGATATATTCATGATAAAATTCTTTCAAAAAAGCCTGTTGATTTAACAACTACTCTGATTAATGAAATGAATACTTTGATTAAATAATCCATTCCACAACTATTCCACTTCGCTCCTACGTCACTTGTGTAAAAATTGTTCCATTACCTTTCGTGAAGAAACTTTTTGGTAATAACTTTTTTAAAATGTGAAGTATAAACTTTGCTTTTTCTCTAAGCAAAGTAACATAACGCGAGAACATTATAACACAAATGTATACTGTTAGTAAAATGGCGAATTTTTAGTTAAACATTTGTCCCATAATTTGTCGTTATGCAAAATTACTCGGAGCATTTCTATTTTATAATTTATTAATCCAAAGATATCTAAACCTTAAAGTTTTATATTTCATTAAGTTCCCTGGATAAATTCCTGTATACCAAGTATCACAATATTGTTTATATACTTTGTTTTGTAATTTAAAACTTTGATTCATCCATATGCTCTCATCATAGACTAAATCTTCAAACCCTTTATATGCAATGACATCATAATCTGCAGCATAATTAAAATTAGATAATTCTCCAACAACTTTATCTTCATATTCGATGAACCAACCATAATTCCTTCCAAAATTTGATTTTTTCAGTTCTTTTTTATCTCGATACCATTTAGTTATTTTTGAATATATACTTTTCATTACTAAAGCTTTATATAATCTTTTAAGAATTAGCTTTCGTCTTTTAATTTAAGGTCTGCGCAAATTTCTTTGAAGATATCACAAGGATCAACGTCAATAGCTAAAGCAATTAGATATAATTCATCAGCTCTAAGCTTCGTTTTTTTGTTGTTAGCCAATTCACTAAGTCTAGTTTTACTAATTCCTGTTTTTCTAGCAACATCGGAACGATTCACTGATTTCTTTGATAAGAATAAACCTAATTCGGTCATTATTGTCTGATTTTAAGAACATAAATTTACATAATAAGATAAATTATTCTGATTTTATGAACTATTGATTTTTATTTTATCCGTATTTATGTATATTTGTTCTGATAATCGGAATATTTAATCTTAAAACAAGAACAATGCCATTTCCTAAATACACAAAAGCAGACTTAGAGAAAATCGTTTATACACAATTAGATAACTTGAATGCTATTCATGACTTGTTACGCATTATGAAAATTCAAAATGAACTTATTGAAAATGCTAATAAGAAACTAAAAGATGAAATTATAGATTTTAAAAAGCGAGTTAATTATGGTACAGGGAAGTTTGAGTAATATGAATTGTTATCAATTTATATTTAGTAACCTTTCAATAATAACAGAGAAAAATAGAATGAATACTTTCCCTTACTGCGTTTCTTCGGTTGTTTCTTTTATGCAACCTTATAAATCTGTTTTAAGTGATTAACCTTTAATTTATTTGTCATTTTTGTTCTTTTATAACCCTCAATACTGCTTTAAGAACATTAAGTCTGCCATATCCCATATATGAATTATGTCCTTGTTTATTGTATGTTACATTGCCAACTTTATCAGCTGTTTCTTTAATAATCTTTCTAATATCTTTCTCTGTTAAATTTGAATTTATCGAAAGTAAAAGTCCTATACAACCAGAAACAATTGGAGTAGATGATGATGTTCCATTAAAATTATCTACATAATTTTCATTGATTCCTTTGGATCCATCATTATAGCCTTTTTTGCCTGATATGTCAGTGGTATAATTATGAACTCCCGGAGCGCATATATCTACTTCTTTTCCAAAATTGGTTCCCCACCAAGATTCTCCATCTGCACTAGTTTTAGTCTTTGGTTGATCAAATTCATTAGATGCAGAAACAGTCAAAACATTTACTAAGCTTCCTGGAAAAGACACAGCTCCTGAATCATTTCCAGCTGCGGCAACAATAATACAACCTTTACCATTACGACCTTTAGTCCTAGCTCTTTCAAAAGCATTTATTATTTTGGTAGAAGGTAATCCACCTCCCCATGAATTACTTAATACATCAGCTCCATTTTTCCAAGACCAATCTATCGATCTTGCAATCCAATGATTTCTTGTTTCCCATCTTCCTATACTATTAGAGAATGCAATTCTAACTGCCAAAAGAGAACAACCACTGCCTACTCCTTCATTACCAATGTGGTTTTTACCAATTGCAGCTACTAATCCAGCACATGCTGTTCCATGAGCATCATTATTAAATGGTTCTTGAAATTCATCATTATCTGTACCATCATAATTACCTACAATTGCTGATTGAAGGTCTTCATGAAAACTATCCACACCTTCATCTAAAATAGCGATGTTAATAGTTTTATTACCTCTTATATACTTCCAAGCATCTCGACTTTTTGTAATATCTAGAGCATATTGAAACTGACTATAATTACTAAAGTTTGATATTGAATTATATTTTGAATTTAAGCGAGGAAGGTGTTTCCCTAAAATAATGAAGTCAGGTTCTGCATAATCTATTTCAGGATTCTTATCTAGTTTGGAAATTATTTCGAATATGTCATCTACTTCATTTAACTTAATAACATATTCATTACCTTCTTTATCTATTATTTCACCGTTTATTTCATTAATTAATTGATTGACTTTTTCTGGTTTATTAAAACCTATTAATAATCTATCAGTAGGAATAACAAGATTATCTGCTGACTTGAACACAGGAGTAGAATTAGCAATTTCATTAACCATCTTTAATTGACTATTCAACTTGTTAAATGTTCTTTTTGTTTTAACTGAAATAGTATCAAAAACAGTATATTTTTCTTTTGTTAATTCTAATCGTTTATCAAAAGAATCAATTTTATTTATTTTATTGATGATTTTAAATCTATCACTTCGTTTGCTTGGTTCATGGAATCTAATCGCAATTTTACTATTAATTGGTTCCAATTTTACTTTTTGCCCTTTTACTATATAACTATAATTCATGATAATAATTTATTGTTTATCTATAATCAAAATTAAAGTATATACCATTTATAGAGAATACCCAATAAAGGGTATTATAGATTTATAAAATATAGTAGATCAGTATTCTGAATAATTCAATTTATAAAAATTAAAAAGTGAATCCATACGGAATTCCGTAATCAGCCAAAAATTAATGTAAATTTCCATTCCACAACTATTCCGCTTCCCTCCTACACTTCGACAAACTCAGTGTAAACTCGTCGCAAAAAAAATTGTCCATTACCTTTCACAAAGAAACTCTCCAGTACTAACTTCTCTTTAAAACTTAAAGCATAAACTTCACTTTCGCCAAAACAAAGCAACAAAAAGCAAAAACATTATAAAGAAACAATAACCACCTGTAACAACTGCTAAATTTATATTCTTGAAATAGCCAATCTACTTCTTCCGAGACGTAATAAAATAAACTCCAATCAATAAAATTCCCGCAGCAATTAAGGATTGTGTGGTGAGTTTTTCATCCAGAATCCACCAACCTAGAAATAAAGCGACCACAGGATTTACATAGGAAGCTGTAGACACTTTTTCTGTAGACACTTGCTTGAGTAGATAATTAAACGCTGTAAACGCTACCAAACTTCCAAATACGATCAGTAAAATCATGGACCATTGTACGTCCGAACTCCAGTTTAAGGGAGAAGTCCACTCCTCGCCTATGGCAAAACTGACAATTGCTAACATGAGACAAGCAATGCCCATTTGATAACCTGTACTGACCAAGTGGTTTTTAGGCAAATCGGCTTTGGAAACAAATACACTCGCGTAACTCCAACCCAAAACACAGACAAATACTAGCACAATTCCTTTCAGTGTATCTTCATCCATGATCAATTCGCGCTGACTTACCAATAGATACATTCCTAGAATGCCAAAAACAACACCGATAATAGATTTTCGTCGCATGCGTTTTTTGTCAATCAATCGCATCAATAGTAGTACAAATAAAGGTTGTGTAGAAGCTAATAATGCTGTAAATCCACTGTCGAGAAATTTTAACGCCCATACAAATAATCCGTTTCCAGAAACCATGAAAAGAAACGCTACGAATATTGAATTTAGAAATTGTCGTTTGGTAATCGAGAGTTTTTTCCCCGAAAGGGCAGCAATTCCAAATATTAAGAGACTGGCACATAAAAAACGAACGGTTGCTATAAAAAACGCAGGCAATTCCGTAACGGCAATTTTGTTCATCAAATAGGTACTTCCCCAAATGATATAAATGGCGATGAACGCTAGAATAATGAGGACTTTGGATGAGATTGGTTTCATGTCAGCTAGTAAATCGCAAAAATACAATCTTGTTTTCACTTCTTGCTTATTATTTTACACACATTATTATTAATTTTAAAGGATCACAAATTTGTTGAATTTTGATACAATTGTAAGATTTTACAAAACATCATACGAACCAATCACGCGCAACCATTTGTATATTTTTACATCTATTTATAAACTTTCATTATGAAAAAAATAGTGCTTCTTGCCATCGTAACGTCATTATTCTTTAGTTGTGCTACAGATGATGCGATTCGAACGCTACCTGTGCTTGTATTTCAAGGAAATTTGGTCTTAAAAACACAAGCAGAAGTAAATGCTTTTGGCGCGCAAGGCTATAATGTGATTGATGGTGCGTTGTATATCGGTGATCCTTTTGTGGAAACCAATACGCCCGTTCCTTCAGATATTACCGATTTATCACCGCTAAATACGATTACGAGCGTAGTGAGACAGCTAGAAATACAAAGCAATCCGCTGTTGACTTCGCTCAATGGATTGTCCAACTTGTCTGTGGTTTCTGGTCTGATTGTGAATGATAATGAAAATTTGACTTCGCTGGATGGATTGTCAGGCTTGCATTTTATTGAAGGGAATTCTATTCTTACAGGACAAAATGTTTTTATTGGTGGCGTGATTTCGTTGTTGGACAATCCGTCGTTGACTTCCGTAGAAGGATTAAGCAACATCAATCCGCAAGTGTTGAGTCGCGTTTCTGTGAATACCACAGGACTTGCGTCACTTGCAGGTTTGGAAAACATTACGAATGTGGCTACGTTGCAAATCATCAACAATGACAATTTGGCTTCGTTAGCTGCTTTGCAAGGCTTGTCTGGAATTGACACCACGGTTTTTATCTTTAACAATGATATTTTGACCAATTATTGCATTTTACAAGCACCGTTGCAAAACAATCCCGAACTGACGATTTACAATGTTTCTGAGAATCAATTCAATCCAACTTTGCAAAATATTATTGATGGAAATTGCAGTCAGTAAGAAAATAACGGAATAGTTTTAGAATTTTTTGAGCGTATTCTTTAAAAAGTTCACACTGCTATTGGTCTTTATTTCCAGCCAAACGGGCAAATGATCGCTCATTTGATCACGTTTCCAATACCGATTGAAATATGTCTTAAACTTTGCATCACTTGTGAGTGTACTCGGATTGCCCTTATGCTTCAACATTAATTTGTGGTATTTTTTAATTTCTGAAGGTTCATTTTTATACACATAATCAAAGAGGTGAAACACATCGCCTAGTTCATTTCCTGCTGCATCTGTACCAATTTTGAAATAGTCTTGAACTTTTAAAAA
Organism: Kordia sp. SMS9; assembly: GCF_003352465.1. Taxonomy (NCBI): domain Bacteria; kingdom Pseudomonadati; phylum Bacteroidota; class Flavobacteriia; order Flavobacteriales; family Flavobacteriaceae; genus Kordia; species Kordia sp. SMS9. The sequence continues at coordinate 4,051,449 of NZ_CP031153.1, forward strand.
AATACGGTCATAAATTTCACTTTGGCTGGTGTTGGTATACTTTCCTTTTAATCCGCCACATTCTACAAAACCCTTATCAGCAATCAACTCCACAATGTCTTCATCTTCTTTGTAAATATTTGTATCACCCAAAATGATCATATTGCGATCTTCAAAAGACATTTTGCTCATTTTCTTTTTCATGATTTTCATCAATAGTTTGACTTCTTCTTTTCGAATTTCTTTATCGCTAGGACCATCACCATTGCCTCCTTCTCCTGGATGTAGATGCAGACTTACTATTGAAAACTTTTGCCAACCGCTTTCAAACCCTGTAAAACTTGGCGTTCGTTTTAGTTGACGAATGATTGGATTCTCGTTCATCATTTCAGGAGAAATGACCAATTCGCCAGACAAACCAGAATGTGTGACACGCCTGGAATCGTACATAAATCCAAAACGTTCATTGTTTCCTGAACTTCCTTCTGTCACATCACTCAAGGTATGTTTCCAGTGACTTCCAAGCAATTTAAGCACCTTTTTAAATTCAGATATATCTTTATTTACTTCTTGTAATGCGACAATATCAAAGGCATTGATAATTTCTGCGATATAATATAATGATTCTGCGGTTCTGTTTTTGATTTCCCCAAAATTTTTAATATTCCACGAACAGAGCAATAAATTATCATCTACTTTTTTAGCAGGAACTTTTTCAACCAAACCTTCTTTTAGTCGAATTAGGTTTTCAATGGTTCGTTTTTTGTCTTCATCTGTTAGTAAACGCTTAAAGTGATTCTTCCTAGAATCGAGCATTATCAAAGAATAACGGTCATTTTTTAGGTCTTTATCCGGACGTATATCATTGTACCACATAACTGAAAAAATTAGTTTTATAGAGAATTACTTACATAAGTTACTGATTTTTTAGACATCAACACTATGGTAAACTGTAAATGTTTATAAATTAATGGTTTATGGAATTATTTTACATAAAAAAAATCAAATCGTTTGTTTATTTTAAATGCAATTCCCCAATTTTTTCTATTGAGATGTTGGGTAAAATTATCTGAAATCACAAAGTAATACCAATTCTACTACAAAATGTGATGTATAGAATTTAAGATTACTATTCGCGTATTTAAGACATAAAATCAAAGTATAGCCTTCGTCTTTGTAGAGATGATGAAGAGAAACTGGTGTAGGTTATATAACAAACGCATAACTCCAAAAAGCTATGCGTTTGTTATCTATAATTTTCTTAATTACTTATAAAGGTCATTACGTGAGCTGCCGTTTATAAATAATGAGAAACATTTATTCTTTTATCAAGGTAACATTTACGGCATTCAGCCCTTTTTTTCCTTGTTCTAGTTCAAAAGTTACTTTATCATTTTCGTCAATGTCATCAATAATTCCACTGATATGTGTGAAGTATTTTTCATTATTTTCAGCATCTATGATAAAGCCAAATCCTTTAGAACTGTTGAAGAAAGAGACTTTTCCTTTGCGAATTGGATCAATTTCTTCTTTGTCGCTTTCCAACGTTTTGGGAATACTTATTTCGATGGATTCAGCTTCGTATTTCACTTTTTGAGATGGATCAGGCGGCGTATCTGTTAGATTTCCATTGTGGTCCACATACGCGAACTCAATACCTTTCTTTCCACTTTCTTTTGCTTCGGCTTTTCGCGCAGCCATTTTTTTGCGCTTCTCTTCTTTCTTCTTTAATCGTTTTTTTACCTTTTCAGTTTTATTAAATGTTTGTTGTGATCTACCCATTCAGATTTTAAAATTGTTTTTTATGTAATAATTAATATGGTATCAATATACGTTTTTCTTTTTTAGATTGACGCTAAGAATTGATGAAATATGCAGAAACTAAAAAAGTCTACCAAATTTTGATAGACTTTTTTGTTTAAGATCGAATATATATTTAGATAACTTTTACGTTTACTGCGTTTAATCCTTTCCTACCTTCTGTGAGGTCAAATTCAACTTCGTCACCTTCGCGAACTTCGTCAACTAATCCTGAAATGTGTACAAAATGTTCTTTGTTTGATCCTTCTTCAGTGATGAATCCAAACCCTTTGGTATCATTGAAGAATTTTACTGTTCCTTTACTCATTGTAATAAAATTTATATTTTGCACAAAGATGAGACCAATAATTTGATTTACAATGGATCAATGGCATTTTTTTTAAATTTTACTAGGATAAATGTCTTAATATGTGCAAAATGCGTTTCAATTCGCTTAGAAATGAACAAATTATACGGAAAGTCACTGCGAATCAATTTCTGCTTTCGGATAATCTGTATATCCTTTTTTGCCTGTAGTATAAAAAGTATCTGCATCCCAATCAGCCAACGGAATTACATGTTCAAAACGTTCTACCAAGTCTGGATTGGAAATGTATGGTTTTCCATACGCCACCAAATCAGCTTCTCCATCTTCTATAACTTTATTTCCTTTTTCTTGATCAAAATCTGTATTGATCATCAAAGTTCCATTGTATAAAGGTCGAAAATGTGTTGCTATATTTGTGACGGCGTGTTCTACATCAGACACATCAGTAAAAGGTTCGGACAAATGCACATACGCCAAATCGTAGTCGTTGAGTTTTTTAATAATATATTCAAACGTGGGAATGGTTGCTGAATCTATCGTAATTCCCGACATTCCATGCAACGACGGATTGAAACGGACGCCAATTTTCTGTTCGGGCATTGCTGCTTTCATCGCGTCCAATGTTTCAAAGAAAAACCGTGCATTATTTTCAATACTTCCGCCATATTTATCGGTTCGTACATTGGAACAGTTGGTAAAAAACTGATGAAATAAATATCCGTTGGACGAATGCACTTCTACGCCATCAAAACCTGCTTCCATGGCGTTTTTCCCAGCATTGACAAAGTCTTGAATGGTGCTGTCAATATCTGTTTGTGTCATGGCGCGTGGCGTTACGGTATCTTTAAAACCTGCTGGTGTATATGATTTTCGATTCGGATTGATGGCAGAAGGCGCTACTGGCAATTTGCCATTGTGGAAATCAGGATGCGAAATTCGTCCTACATGCCACAATTGAATAAAGATTTTTCCACCGTGATCATGCACGCGTTTCGTTACTTTTTTCCAACCTTCTACTTGTGCTTTTGAGTAAATTCCGGGTGTGTGAATGTATCCGACCGCTTCTTGGGAAACCTGAGCACCTTCTGTAATAATTAATCCCGCTGAAGCTCTTTGTTCGTAGTAGATTCCGTGTAAATCATCCGTTGGTACGTTTCCGTTAGTATTGGCTCTACTGCGCGTCATTGGCGCCATAATGACTCTGTTTTTGAGTTGTAAATTTTTGGAAGTATACGGTTGTAAAAGTGGTTTTTGCGTCATGAAGATTTTTTTGTAAAAATACGCTTTGTTGTATAATTTTTAGATAGCTACTTAAAAAAAGCACGCACAGGTGTATCAATTTTTAATACAGATTCTTGATCGAATAATTGTTTGTAATTGTTAATGACGTAGACAATATCCAAGCTGTCTTGTTTGCTGCCTTTGTTGAGATAAATGATCAATCTGGAGTTTTCTGAAACCGTTTCACCTTTTGGGTTGGTCCAAAAACCTTTAGTTTGTATTTCTGTATAGCCAGAAAATCGTTTGCTGATATAATCGACTTTAAATGCATTCCATTCTTTTTCTGTAACGATTCCATTCTTTTTGGAAAGTCCAAAATACAGTTCTGTTTTAATATAATTTGATTGAAACTTAGAAGTGCCACATCCAACAAAAGATGCGGTAATGACAATGATAATGAGCGTTCTTAAATAAATTTTCATAGTATTTTTAAAAATATTTAGTGTAATACGTAGTGAATGTACAGAATTTTTATAATATATTTCTTACTTTTAAGAATAATAAACTACTAATATAACCATCCTACTTTATGAATTCATCATTTAAAGAAAAAGCACCTGAATATTTAAAAATTGTCTGTAAAGATGATCCTTTATATCAATACGCACGCGTAATTTCGAACACACGTTTTGGGCATATGCCCGATTGTATTGCCTATTGTAAAAAAGCCAGTCATGTTCAATACTGCATCAATTATTGCCGCGACAATAATGCTCCTTTTAGAATTCGCTCTGGCGGACATCAACATGAAGGTATGTGTTCTGCTGATAATGTCATTATCATTGATTTGTCAGAAATACATGAAATTATTTATGAAAGCGATACTACTGCTTGGATTCCCGCTGGAAAACAATTGGGACAAGTGTATGATGAATTAGCGAAACACGGAAAAACAATTCCTGGTGGCGGTTGTCAATCCGTAAATGTTGGTGGACTTACCCAAGGTGGCGGTTGGGGAGTTTCGGTTCGGAAGTTTGGACTTACTTGTGATTCTGTTACAGAAATTGAAATTGTATTGGCTTCAGGAGAAATTGTGATTGCAAATGCACTCAATGAGTATTCAGACTTGTTTAAAGCACTTAAAGGTGGTGGTGGTGGAAATTTTGGAGTTGTGATAGGTTTTAAATTCAATTTAGTTTCTATTCTCCCAGTGGTAACAACATTTGGATTGTTATGGGAAAATCCAGAAACTTACCTGCCTATTATAACAAAATGGGCAAAATTGCACGCAATCAGCGGAGCAATTGACGAATCACTTTCTGCTACATGCACGATGATCATTGCAAACACAATTGACAAAGACCGGAATGAGATTCACGGACGTATGGGAGGAAAATTTTATGGTTCTGAAAAAAACTTAAGAATCTTGCTTAAAGAATATTTTGGTGAAGATGTTATTGAAACTGCTGATACTGCTAATTTCAACCAAATTCCAGAGGATTATGATAAAATACCTTCAAATTCAACAAAGAAATCGCAAAAAAATGAGCACGTTATTTCGTATGCGACAGATCAGCGTGCATTGATTGATTTTATAAATCCTGCAGGAAAAATTCAGTATGTTAATATTAATCATGGTTCTTGTCAAAAACTAGATTTGACAGTATTGCCAAATAGTGGGCCAAGTTCTACATGTGACCGTCCGCATCCGCATAAAGTATCTTCTAGTTTTCCAAAGGATGATGTAGATCATGCAGTTCTAGTAGAAGCCATTTATACTTATTTAGACACATCGTGCTATTATGCTGATGTAAATATGTATATGAGTTTTCATTGTATGGGCGGCGCAGTTACTAGAAGTACGGATAACAGTTTTGGGTATTCGCAAAAGCCTTACATGCTGCAAATTCAATGTTGGTGGGATGATGTTTCAAACGCTTTTACCAATGTTGGAAGAAATACCGTTTATGTAGCATGGGTGAAACAATTTAGAGAGTCAATTGCTGAGTTTACAGAAGGTTCTTTTATCAATTTTGTAGATAAAACCTTGGTTGCTGATATTGAAGAAGATGCCAACCGATTGAAATTATTAGAAATATATTACACAAAGAAAAATTTAGACATGCTCTGCGGCATCAAGAAAAAATACGATCCAACACAGTTATTCAACTTTGAGATGAGTATTTTGCCATCCGATTGATTCAAAATATAGCAGCCAACATTCTTTGTGTACGATCAAAGAATGTTGGCTGATTATGTTAACTATTTATAATGTTGATGTTTCTCTTTTTAAATAGAATTCCAAATATCCAAATACATTTTCCACTCTGCTCCTACGCGTTTCCAAACAATAACATATTTTCCTTTCCAAGAGTTTTTTTCACCATTTGCACGAATTGTTTCGCCTTCATAATGCCCGTAATCGTAGGCTGTATCGCCTACAATCGTGATTTCGCTTGGCGTAATTTTATGATTCTTTGTTTGTACACCTTCTGGCAAGGTCCAATACTTGATAATGGCTTCCACTCCTGAAATAATTTCTCCGCGTTGTGGAAATATTTTGGCATCTTCGGTATAAGAAGCGCCAATCATTTTATAATTAGACGAATTTACATAACTCGAAAAGTTTTTGACATTTTCTAAAATTTGATCAATGTCTTTTTGATTTCCTGAGTAAGTTTGACTAATGCCAAATTGTACAAAAAATGTGACGAATACGAATGTGAAGATTATTTTTTTCATTGGTTGTTATATTAAAAGCATAAATAAACCCGTTGTGCATTTTAAATACAAAAGTTTAATCAAACGTCCGTTCGAGTGAATTTTATCAAAATGAACAACGAGTCAAATTACTATTTTTTTTTAGTTTTTGACCTGTTCTGTTTTAAAAATTCAATCATTCTTTTACCAACTACAGCTATAAAATTGGTGTTGCTTTTTCAAATAAAAGAAAAATGGTTAGGTTTGGATAGATAATTTTAACTTTACAGACAAAATTTGCTACATGCCACTCGACGTCGCACTCATTTTTATGCTGTCTTTACTGACGTTTCGCTTGCTCACCACCGTAATTCATGAGTTGGGACATGCAATTCCTGCGTTATTGTTGACCAAAAAGAAAGTCACAGTGTATATGGGTTCGTTGGGAAATCCTGAAAAATCGTTTCAATTTCAGTTAGGTCGTTTGGAATGTTTTTTCAAGTTCAATTTATTCTATTGGAGAGGCGGATTGTGTGTCATGCATGCAAAAGATATTTCTGTGCGAACCAGTTTTATTGTGACAATTTGCGGTCCACTACTCTCGTTGTTGGTTGCGGGAATTGGCATCCTAATTCTCACCAATTACGAATTTGACGATGTGACAAAATTGGTCATTTTTGCTTTGGTTTTTTCGTGTATCGTTGATTTTATAAATAACATGATTCCCAATCAAACCATGTTAGAATTGCACAATGGCATGATTGCGTATAATGATGGAACACATTTAGTGCATCTTTTTAAAAATGACAGTGTTGAAAAGATATACAGTGACGGAGTTTCTTATTTTCAACAAGAAAAGTATGCCAAAGCTGCTGAAACATTTGAAAAACTGTTGATGACTCGCTCCGATCATGAAGTATTTTATCGTTTGGCAATTCAGGCTAATTTGATGATCGGAAATTATACAAATGCTAAAAACATACAAAAAGAATTTAGCGAACGCTTTTCAGAAGCTTTTGAAATACTCGATTTTATAAACTTGGGAAGAATTCAACTGCATGAAGGATTGTATGAAAATGCGCTACAAAACTTTATGAAAGCAAAAGATATGGGAGCTGACGTGGAAGAAATACAAAAATATATAGACATTGCTAGAAAACATGTATAATACCATTTTATGTGTAAATTGGTATAACATAGTTCGTATCGAAATTTTAGATACGAACTATGAGAATTTTTCTCCATATTAACAAAGTCCATCCATGGTTCTGATTAATAGTTCTAACGCTTTTCGCCATTTAGGAGGTAAAAAAGGAAATTTTGCTATCAACTTAATAATTCCGCCAATTTTACTCCATATTTCACATAAAAAAGAAGGAATTGCTGCAACTCCAACATCTGCTCGAAGTGGCATTTTTTTCTCAAGTTCCTCTAAATTCAATGCTTCAATTTCAGCGTTAACGGTTTCAAAATTTAATTCTGCCATAATTCAATGTTTTTAATATTATTATTAGAACGAATGTACTTTTAAAAAATGCGTCTTAACATACTCATTTATAGGTATTTTTAAATTTCACGACTACAAATATAGTTTTATGACTATAAAAATAGTTATAAAGTAAAATATTATATTATATTTGCCACATGAATGAGTTAACAAAAGCCGAAGAGCAAGTCATGCACTATGTGTGGAAATTGGACAAAGCCTTTTTGAAAGATATTGTAGAACAGTTTCCAGAGCCAAAACCTGCGTACACCACCATTTCTACCGTGGTTCGTGTGTTGGTACGTAAACAGTTTTTACATTTTGAAACCTTTGGGAAAATTCGCCAATATTCGCCTGCGATTTCCAAAGAACGCTATTTTTCGCAGCATTTTAAGCAAGTGATTGGTAACTTTTTTAATGGTTCTACGAGTTCGTTTGCTTCTTTTTTTGCGGAAAGTAACACGCTCAATCTGACCGAAATGGAACAAATGAAAGCCATTTTAGAAGAAAAAATTAACACCTTAAAAGCAAACGATGAATAGTTGGTTGTTGTATATACTTCAGGCGAATTTGGTGTTTGGAAGCTTCTATTTGCTATACAAATGGTGTTTTAGCCGATTTACGTTTCATGCATTTAATAGAATCTTTCTTTTACTGTTAATTCCACTCTCATTGCTCGTTCCTTTGAGTGATGCATTGTTTCCAGAAATGCAGTTTTACCTAGAAATTCCGCTGTTTGATGAATTGGCAATATTGTCAGAAACAGCAACGAATGTTTCAACAACAACCGAAACCGAAAACTTTCAAACCATACACTATAGTTTCTGGATTTTTTCACTTTATGCTATTGGTGTTCTCTGTTTTTTAGGACGATTCGTCGCAACAACTTTTAAAGTATTCCAACTAAAAAGCAATTCAAAACCAGTTCTTTTACATGAAACAAAAGTGTACAGTGCCAATGTTGCAGAAGTATTCTCGTATTTTCATTGGGTTTTCGTTCCAAAATCAACAGCAACTTTCATAGATGCGTGTATTCTCACACATGAAAAAGCACATATTTCTAAAGTACATTCGCTAGATGTGCTTTTGGCAGAAATGTTCATTGCGATGAATTGGTGCAATCCACTCGCCTATTTCTACAGAAAATCTATAAAATCCATTCACGAATTTCAAGCAGACGCATTGGTATTACAACAAGAAAAGGTTAAAAAATCATCTTATTTGGAGCTTCTTTTGGCAAGTCTTGAACCAAAAAACACCAATCCTATATATAATTATTTTTCGCATCCAACACTCAAAAAACGAATAGAAATGATTACAAAATCACCTTCAAAAAACAACTTAAAGTTTGTCTATATATTGTTAATTCCCGTCATCGGAATTGCATGTATGGCATTTAAAAGCCCAATAATGACCAGCATTCCCGTAGAAACACTTCCAACGGCTTTTGTAAAGGAAGAAGGAATTCCCTCATTATTTCCAGTGAAAAACAAAACGGTCAAACATATTTCTTCCAAATTTGGCGCCGTTCGGAAACATCCAAAACTAAAGCACAAATCGGCACATGGCGGAATTGACATCAAAGCTGCAAAAGGAACGCCAATTATCGCCACTGCAGACGGAATCGTATTAAAAGCAACAGTTGAAGGAAATTGGGGGAATTTAATCATCATTTCGCACGACGACGGATTTGAAACGTGGTACGCACATTTGCAAGGATTCAATACAAAATTGGGTGCCACAGTCCAAAAAGGTGACATTATTGGGTATGTAGGAAATTCAGGTGTATCCACAGCACCACATTTACACTACGAAGTACGTCAGCACGGAAAACGCCTAGATCCCATGCATTATATTTCGGAATAAAATCTAAAATTAAACTCACAATTAAGTTAACAGGAACACGTTATAATGGCAGTTCCCTAGAAATCTATTTTATAAAACTAAATTATAGTACTCATGAAATTATTGTATTTGTTCGTTTGCATGTTTTGTATTTCTCAAGCAGTGTACAGTCAAACAAAAGATAGTTTACAACTTGAAACCAACAAAAAGGAGACAATTCTATTGGAAACGAGTGATCCAATGGCAAAGCTACACACACAATTTCCTGCCATTTCCATCATTCTACATCAGTTACAAAATCCTAAAACGGCTACGAAAGATTGGATTGCTGAAAACTGGAATACCAAAGTATTCAATCCATATAAAAAAGTAAAAAAGCAATATCCGTTACAAATCAAATTTGACGATAGCACATACGCGTCTCCAATTCCACGAAAAAAAGTGATTACCTCGCGGTATGGCTGGCGAAATCGCAGACCGCACAACGGAATTGATATTGATTTAATTACGGGCGATAAAGTCATGTCTATGTTTGATGGTGTGGTTCGCTATGTCAATTACCATTCGGGACACGGAAAAACGGTGGTTGTACGTCATTACAATGGATTGGAAACGGTGTATGCGCATTTATCGAAACAATTGGTAAAAGTGAATGATACGGTTCAAAAAGGACAAGTTATTGGCAAAGGCGGTACTACTGGAAACGCACGCGGAAGTCACTTGCATTTGGAAGTATTGTATCAAGGCATTCCGATTCATCCAGAATATGTTTTTGATTTATCAAATGAAGAAAACCGAATTCGCAATCATGAAATTTGGGTAACGCGCAGATGGACTACTGCGTACCGACACAATTCGAAGCGAAAATCTAACATAGAATTGTGTACTACAGAAGCTGAAGCAATTGCCAGCAAAGCCAATGAAACCAAGATTTATACCGTACGACGTGGTGATACTTTATCGCGTATTTCAAACAAATACAATGTGTCTATTGCCTCATTATGTAAGGCTAATGCTATTCGTAAAACGTCTACCTTGCGGATTGGACAAAAGTTGATTGTAACACAGTAAAATTCATTTTTTGGTGTAAATTAGGCTTTCAAAAATAGAGTAACATCAAATTGAAACACATGAAATACGCTTTTTATGCATTATTACTTTTGAGCTTTTCGTCCTGTGCTCTGGGAAGTCAGGTTGGACAAGGATATCCAAGTCAAGCATCCTATCAGCCAGATACGTCCATTACAAAATCGTTGTTTAACGATAGAGCTTCAACCATTTCAGAAGCAAACATTCAAAAAATCTTAGATGGAAACTATACATTACCAAACAATCTAAGAATCTCTTTGGTAAAACTTGAAAGTTCGCAAAGTCAACGGTTTTATTACCGAAACGACGAATATTATTTAAAATCGCAACAGGAATATTTAGATGCGTTTACGGCAAAATTCAAAGCATCGGATCGTGTGGTGAAAGTTTCACAAATTCCGGACATTCTCATTTCTCAGAATCCAACATTTACCAATATTCGTGAAGCTGCGGTTCGAACACAATCAGACATTGTCGTGATTTACGCAATCAACAGCGATTTGTATGCGCGTTACAAACTATTTTCAAAATCTGACATCAAAGCGTTTGCCACGACACAATTGATCATTTTAGACGTCCGTACAGGCTTAATTCCGTTTTCTACCATCGTCACTAAAGAATTTCAATCGAAACGACAGCAAAACGAACTCAATGAAGCGGAAGCTGCCAATCGCATTAAAAATGAAGCAATTAAACTTACCATTCAAGAAATTGGCACGCAACTCAATAATTTTATGAAAAAGTAATGTATAAAAAAATAACACTGCTACTTGTTTTTTGTTCACTTTGTGCAATAGGACAAGAGAAGAACCAAGCAACATCTAAGTTAGAGTCACTACTGACTTGGACACATCTTATAGATCGCGTCATAGAAGATGCTAAAGGTAAACATTTTGATTTCACACATATTAGTCATAGAATCAAAGAAGGTTCAATGATACTAATTGACTCAATTAATGGAGCGCAGGTTGAAATCGGTTCAGGAGCATTTACAACAGATACATATAAAGATAAAAACACAAATAAAATCATAAAATCGAGTCACAGTGATGTCATAGATTACAATGAAAATGCAGCAAGTGATTTGAAAGGAAAAATTGAAAGATTAAAAATTGATATCTATTACGACAATGAAAAGCCTGTATTTGCTACGTATCTCAAACTCATTAAGCGCAATAAAAAAATAATTAATCGCGAATTTTACTATGTGCAATTAGATGCAGATGATCCTTCGCAAAAAGAGGTCAGAGAATATATTCTAAGACTTAGCAAAGATCAGATTGCTCATAAAAGATAGTTGCCTTATTTCTAAATTCCAGTTAAATTAGCTCCTCAATTATATAACATTGATCCAAAAAATCACAAACTACCTTCGCGAACCGTATCCGTTTCTTTATAGAAATCAACAACTTATACTAAGTATTTTAGGAATCATTGCCGTGGCAAGTTTTCTATTTTCCTATGCGTTTGAACCGTTTGAAATCAACACTGCCGAACACAAAATACCACACGTTTGGATTCTCGTTGTGCATGCGGTTTTGCCTGTTCCTATTGTGTTTTTATACTTTTTATTGGTGAATTGGCGTGTAAAAGACGATGCGCGTTGGACGATAGGAAAAGAAATGCTGCATTTGAGTATTGCATTAATTTTGATTGGTATCGGAAGCTTTTTAGTGCGAGATGTCATTTATGACAATCCAAATAATTGGTCGTTTCGCTATTTTTATGAAGAAATTCGAAATTCGGTGTTGGTTGGAGTTTTATTATTAGCGATTATTCTTCCGTTAAACTTGCAACGACTCATTCAAAAACATTCAAAAAATCTAGAAAAATTATCATTTTCAGCAGAAGAATCGCAAAAAATAGTGCAAACGATGCAAATTCAAGCTGGAAACGAACATTTTCAATTTACCATTCAAGATTTTCTTTTTGCCAAAGTAGAAAGTAATTACACAGAAATCTTCTTGAATGACACAGACGGAGTTTCAAAAACGTTGGTTCGCATCACGCTCAAAGAATTGGAAACACGTTTGCAGGAATTTCCAAACATTTACAAATCGCATCGCTCCTATTTGATCAATTTAGACAAAATAACTTCCTGCAAAGGAAACGCACAAGGCTATCAATTATCGCTTCAAAATTACTCCGAAACGGTTCCAGTTTCGCGTTCAAAGTTAAAAGAATTCGACGCCTACTTTTTAAAATAACGTTGTTCGAAATCTGAGACTTCGAATAACTTCAAACAGCACTTGCATTTCGTCACTTTCCCTTGCAAACAGTCACTTTTTAAAAAATAGTATTAAAATCCTGCGTAGGTTTGTCATATCAAAAAAACGAACGATTCATGACTCCAAAAATACGTAGATATGATTTAGATTGGCTTCGCGTCATTGCCATTTTAGCGGTATATTTTCATCACATTGGCATGCCGTTTAATGGTGACGATTTTCACATCATGAATAAAGATTCTAGCAAATTATTAGATGATATCATGGTATTTTTTGAGCAATTTCGCTTGCCATTACTCTTCTTAATTTCGGGCACAGGCACCATTTTTGCTTTTTCAAAACGCACGTGGATCCAATTTGTTAAAGAACGTTCTGTGCGACTTATTATTCCACTCGTATTCGGTGTATTGTTCATTGTGCCACTACAAACATTCTTTGAACATCGGGAAACCTATACTTCCTATTGGGAACTGTACACCAATGCCGATTTTGGAATCAATCACTTATGGTTTATTGGCAACTTATTTTGGATGTCTATGTGTACCATTCCGCTTATTTTATTCTTAAAATCTAGCAAATCCAACACATTTTTGAAGCTTTTTGAACGTTTCACTGCAAAACGCTTCGGATTGTTCGGGTTAGTCATTCCTTTAAGTCTCTTATTTATTTTACTAAAACAATACTATCCGAGCTACGATAAGGATCTTTTCAACTTTTCTTCTACCTTCTTTTATGGTTTTTTCTTTGTGTTGGGCATGTTGTTCGCTTCCGCAGAATCGACTTGGTTGCACTTAAAGCAGTATCGCAAACTCAACTTCCTTTTATTTATCTTTAGCTCACTCATATTTTACGCGTATTACTTTGTCCCTGGCGAATGGTTAGCGCCATATTTGACGAATACGCAAGGCTGGATGCTTTGGTATTTGGTGTGTTGTTTGGTCGGTTGGAGTTTTGTAATCACGTTGTTGGGTTACGGACAAGTTTGGCTCAACAAGAAAAGTCAATTAGTTCAAAAACTCAACGAAGCCATCTATCCGTTTTATATTCTGCATCAAACAGTCATTGTGGTATTTGCCTATTACATAGTACAATTCGACATGTCAATTGGTTTGAAACTTTTGCTTTTACTGATCACTACATTTCCTGTGATTGTATTGATATACAGATATCTCGTCTATCCGTTTACGCTAACGCGAATTGTATTTGGGATGAAGAAAAAATAAAATGATTATATCTAATTTTAAAACTAGAACTAATAAATCTAACAGCGAAGCAGCTTAAAAGGTTTCCGCCTACGCGGGAAAAAGTCAAAAAGCAAAACGATCTAATACGCCAACAACTCCAACAACGCAGCTTCAAAGTCGTTTTTGGGTAAATACTGACGCTCCAAACCTTGATCAAACGGAATGGGTGTTTCTAAACTTGCCAAACGCTTTACGGGCGCATCCAAATATTCAAAGCAATTTTCCATAATCATCGCAGAAATATCGCTCGAAATACTTCCAAACAGTGAATCTTCTTGTAAAATGATCGCTTTACCTGTTTTTTTGACGGAATTGTAAATTGCTTCCGTATCTAGCGGTTGCAGTGAACGCAAATCAATCAAATCGGCAGAAATTTCCGGATTGTTTCCTAAGGTTTCCAATGCCCAATGTACAGCTGCACCATAGGCGATAATGGTAATATCGTTTCCTTCTTTCAGCACAGAAGCTTTTCCGAAAGGCAACGTATAATAATCCGTTGGAACATCTTGATACACGCTTCTGTACAAGGCTTTGTGTTCAAAAAACAACACAGGATTTGGATCATTGATTGCGGTTGCTAACAATCCTTTTGCATCATACGGAAATGCAGGATATAGTACTTTGAGTCCAGGTGTTTTGGTAAACCAAGCTTCATTGGTTTGCGAGTGAAAAGGTCCTGCGCCCACGCCCGCGCCACAAGGCATTCGCACCACAACATCCGCATTCTGATTCCAGCGATAGTGTGATTTTGCCAATAAATTCACAATCGGATTGAAGCCGCTAGAAACAAAATCAGCAAATTGCATTTCCATCACAGCTTTCATTCCGTTCACAGACAATCCGTACGCGGTAGAAACAATGGCAGATTCACAAATTGGCGTATTGCGCACACGTTCTTTTCCAAAAAGATTCACAAAATCATTCGTAATTTTAAAAACGCCGCCATATTCTGCCACATCTTGTCCCATAATGACCAAGTCGTCATGCTTCTCCATAGATTGTTTCAATCCTTGTGAAACTGCATCTATCAAACGTATATTTTCTACCTTTGAATTTGGCACAACTTCCTCATTTAAAGATTCTTTATATACATCACTTAATTCTTTACTTATAGTTGAAGTGATTTTAGTTTCATCAAATGCTTTCTGCAAATGTTCGTTAATTTCATTTGAAAACTCACGTTGAAATGCTTCTTCAATTTCAGAAGTCAAGACACCTTCCAATTGTAAAAAATTGCGGTAATTATCAATCGGATCTTTGGCTGCCCAGGCATTCATCAATTCCTTTGGAACATACTTTGTACCGCTCGCTTCTTCATGTCCGCGCATGCGAAATGTTTTAAATTCTAACAAAATTGGTCTTGGATTCTCGCGAATACTATCTGCCAAGGCGGAAACTTTCGAATAGACTTCCAAAATATTATTGCCATCAATCACATGCGATTCCATGCCGTAGCCTTTGCCTCTATCTGCCAAATGCTCACAATTGTACTGTTCTGCCGTAGGCGTAGACAATCCGTAACCATTATTTTCTATACAAAACAATACAGGCAAACTCCACACAGAAGCCACATTCAACGCTTCGTGAAAATCACCTTCACTTGTTCCGCCTTCACCTGTAAATACAGCACATGCGTGTTTATTGTCTTTCAATTTATTAGCCAACGCAATGCCGCTTGCTACGCCCAATTGTGGCCCTAAATGCGAAATCATTCCCACAATCTTAAATTCTTGTGTGCCAAAATGAAAACTACGATCGCGTCCTTTGGTAAAACCGTTGGCTTTTCCTTGCCATTGCGAAAACAAGCGATATAACGGAATTTCGCGTGTCGTAAATACACCTAAATTTCGGTGCATTGGTAAAATGTATTCTTCTTTTGTCAATGCGGAAGTTACACCAACTGCAATGGCTTCTTGTCCAATGCCGCCAAACCATTTGGAGATTTTTCCTTGACGCAATAGAATGAGCATCTTCTCTTCTATCATTCTCGGTTTCAGCATTTTCTTGTATAAATCGAGCAACGTTTCGTTGGTCAAATTTCCTTTTTCGTATACCATTGGTTTTAGTGTAGTTGGCATGAATAGTCTTTGGTTTAAATAGATATTCAAAAATCAAGAAAAAAAACGGTTCGTCAAAGCGCAAGTAGAGAATTTTTACAATTGTTAATAACTCTCTTTTTTCAACCGTATATTTTTAGCTACATTTGTAAAAATAAGCCTTTAACGGCGATAAAGTTATTAACAATTTAAGTTTCAAGCGAATTTCGAAATCGTTTGAAATTTAAAATTTCTGTAAAAATAAAACCTGAATTACATGACCCGAGCATGCAAAGAAGTGTCTCACCTAACTGTAAAGGTGACTAGCGAATTGCATGTGATCATTAAAACAATAAATATAAACACATGAAAAATATTCCAAGCGTAGACCTAAGCGATTTCCTGTCTGACGATCCTGCAAGAAAGCAAAAATTCATTGACGAAATAGGAAAAGCATACGAAGACATTGGTTTTGTGGCTTTGAAAGGACATTTTTTAAGCAACACTTTGGTAGATAATTTATACGAAGAAATTAAACAGTTTTTTGCCTTGCCTGTAGAAACAAAAAGCAAGTATGAAATTGAAGGTATTGGTGGACAACGCGGTTATGTTTCGTTTGGAAAAGAAAGTGCCAAAGGAAGAAAAGTGGGCGATTTGAAAGAGTTTTGGCACTTTGGTCAATATGTAGAAGGTAATGATAAATTGAAAGAAGAATATCCTGACAACGTGACTGTTACTGAATTGAAAAATTTCAATGCGGTTGGAAAAGAAACGTATAAAATGCTAGAAAAAACGGGCGTGTATGTATTGCGTGCCTTGGCTTTGTATTTAGAATTGGATGAATTTTATTTTGATAATTTCATTAAGAATGGAAACAGTATTTTGCGTCCAATTCACTATCCACCAATTACAAGTGAACCGAAAGATGCCGTACGTGCCGCAGCGCATGGAGACATCAATTTGATTACATTGTTAATGGGCGCGCACGGAAAAGGATTGCAAGTTCAACGTCATGATGGCGAATGGTTAGATGCCATTGCAGAGCCAGACGAATTGGTCATTAATGTAGGCGATATGTTATCGCGTCACAGTAATAATAAGTTAAAATCTACAATTCATCGTGTGGTGAATCCGCCAAGAGAATTGTGGGGAACTTCGCGTTATTCCATTCCTTTCTTTATGCATCCAATCAGTGAAATGCCTTTGGATTGCTTGGAAAATTGTATTGATGAAGACAACCCGAAAAAATTTGAAGATATTACTGCGGGTGAATTTTTAAATCAGCGTTTGATTGAATTGGGATTGATTAAAAAGTAACATATATATTATAATATACCAATAACACCAATAGTGACGCTGTTGGTGTTATTTTTTATAAATAAACAAACGATTTTTCATATATTGGATTTTATAAACAATTGATAAAAACCCAAACTGCAAGAAAACAACTGTATGGCAAAGAAAAAAATGAACAGTCTGGAAGATTTAGGCGGATTTGTCTTTTCAACCAATGATGATTTTGAATTGGAAAACGACACTGTTGAAGAAACGCTTTCCCAAAAACAGCAACAACTAGAAGCACATTTTAGTAATAAAGGTCGTGGTGGAAAAATAGTCACAGTGATCAAAGGTTTTGTCGGTTCTGAAGAAGACTTAAAAGCATTGGGTAAATTACTGAAAGTAAAATGTGGTGTTGGCGGCAGTGTCAAAGATGGTGAAATTATCATTCAAGGGAACTTTAGAGATAAAATTGTACAAATTCTTGAAAAAGAAGGATACAATGTAAAACGTGTAGGTGGATAATGTTACAACAAACCTTACACATATTAAATGGCGATAGTTTAACGCCGAGGCTCGCAAAACTAGGCATTACAGACGATCAACTGGTTTGGCGTGAAATGCTGTGCGAAGGAAAAACAGCTTACGATTTAAAATCGGATGCTTTTAAAGAAGCGCGTATGGAATATTTAAAACAATTTATTGATACTGAAATGACGTACGATACTTCGTTTTTAATTCCATTATTGACAACCAATTTTGCAAAATATACTTCGGTAGTTTTATGGTTTGAATATGATTTGTTTTGTCATATTAATATGATGGCGGCGTTGAGTCACCTGAAACATTTAAAAATTACTGGCAACATTTATTTGGTCTGTAGTGGCTGGATTGAACATGAGAAAAATTTAAAAGGATTGGGCGAACTTTCTGATAAACAACTCAAAACACATTATCAAGAAAAGATTGAATTAACTAAAGATGATCTCGAATTAGCAGATACCTTATGGAAATTGTATTGTTCTGACAATCATATTGACTTTAAAAAATATGTAACCACATCTTCTTCCTTTCCCTATCTTTCCAACTGTATCAATGCGCATTTAAAGCGTTTTCCAAATATTTCGAGTGGATTGAACGTCCTAGAATCGCACATTCTCAAAATTATTCACAAAGAAGAAATAAAAAACACACGACAGCTTACAGGGTACATTTTACAGTACCAAGGATATTATGGTTTTGGCGATTTGCAAATCGCACGAATTATTGAAAAATTAGCTGCTTTTTATGACACTAAAAACGATCGTTTAACTTTAAACAGAATAGGATTGTTAGCGATTGATGAAATGAAAAATTTCTACGATCAACTTTCTGACAATACCACTTTTGGAAATTGCCATAAGTACAGCTATTGCTATCATTCTTCTGAACAAATACTTACAAAACATGCATAGAATCGCAGAATCAGAACTTATTATAAATCCTGACGGAAGTATTTATCACTTAAATTTACTTCCTGAAGACCTAGCTACGACCATTATTATTGTTGGCGATCCAGATCGCGTAAAAATGGTAAGTGCTTATTTTGACACCATCGAAATTAAAAAAACAAAACGCGAATTTGTAACACATACTGGAACACTTCGCGGAAAGCGCATCACCGTACTTTCTACAGGAATTGGCACCGATAATATTGATATTGTTTTTAACGAATTGGACGCACTTGTCAATGTAGATTTTGCTTCGCGAACCGTTAAAAAAGAATTGACAACCTTAGATATTGTGCGAATTGGAACTTCGGGTTCTATTCAAGAAAACGTTCCCACAGATAGTTTTGTAATTAGCGAATATGCGATTGGTTTTGACAGTTTGTTACACTTTTATGAATGCGATCATGTACTCGAAACCGAATTTTCAGAAGCGTTCATGAAACAAACCCACTGGTCGCCCAAGAAATCAGAACCGTATGTAGTGAAAGGAAGTCAAGAGTTGATCGACAAACTATCGTCTGAGCAAACTATGTTAGGTTTTACAGGAACCAATGTTGGTTTTTACGGGCCGCAAAGTCGTAAAATCCGATTAAACGTTCAAGATGAAGACTTAAATGAAAAGTTGGCAACATTCACACATCAAGATAAAAAAATAACAAACTTAGAAATGGAAACCGCAGGAATTTACGGATTGGCAAATTTGCTAGGACATCGCTCCCTTTCCATGAATGCCATTATTGCAAATCGTCCACTTGGCGAATTCAGTAAGGCTCCCAAACAAACCGTAGATCAGTTAATTCAATACACCTTAGAGAAATTAGTATAAAGAGAATTTAATGAAGAAAATTAATATCGGTGGTGTTCCAGAACACTTCAATCTGGCTTGGTATTTAACACTTAAAGAACGTGCGTACGAAAAAGAAGGCATCAACCTGCGTTGGAAAGATTATCCTGGCGGAACAGGTGCCATGTGTAAAGCACTTAGGAATGAAAAAATAGACATTGCTGTGATCCTTACGGAAGGAATCATTAAAGATATCATAGCGGGAAATCCTGCTAAAATTGTACAAACCTATGTGCAATCGCCTTTAATTTGGGGAATTCACGTTGCGGCTGATGCTACTTATAATACGATAGACGATTTAGAAGGAACCAAAGCTGCCATCAGTCGTTTTGGTTCTGGCTCGCATTTAATGGCGTATATCAATGCCGAAAATAATGGCTGGGACACCGACAATCTTGGTTTCGAAGTCATTAACAATTTAGAAGGTGCTATTGATGGATTGAACAAGGGAAAAGGCGATTATTTTATGTGGGAACATTTTACCACAAAACCGTTGGTAGATCAAGGAATATTTAAACGTGTTGCTGATTGTCCAACACCTTGGCCCTGTTTTGTGATTGCTGTGCGATCAGAATTGTTAGCTGAAGATGAAGAAACGGTAAAAACTGTTTTACGAATTATCAACGAGATGACGTCAAAATTCAAAGACATTCCAAATATCGACGAACGGATAGCTGTACGCTACGAACAGCAGTTGGATGATGTACAAAAATGGTTATCATTAACCGAATGGAGTCAAGAATTAATCGACGAAGAAACCATTGAAAAAGTCCAAGAAAAACTACTCAGTTTAGATATCATTCCTGAAAAATGGAGTTATAAGAGCTTGACACACAAATTAGTATAAATACTTCTTTCTCTAAAAAAATCATGTATATAATACAGATTTATACTACATTTTATTCAATTTTACAAATTTTAGACATCCGTAGAAACACCCGTTTATACAGGGGATTTTTCCCCTTTTCAAAAGGGTATTTATGTCGACGAATGGTGTATTTCACCCTGCGAATGGTCGATAAATGACGTTTTTATGCAATTTAACGAAAATTTAAACAGGTAAACGATAAAATGATACGATTGCCGGTTGTCATGTTACATTTGTTATCAGAAAGCAATAAGGGCAAAATGTTACTTTCTATTTACAACCAAATTATTTATCAGATTATTAACATTACAACTATCATTATGAAAAAATCATTTATAGCATTAGCAGCAGCAGGTTTATTATTAGCGTCATGTGGATCTAATTGCATGGGCAAAGGAGTTAACTTTGCAGATGCAGACGACGCAAAGGAAAACTACATTATGACTGCAAGCGCAGACGAAGCAAACTGCGTAGAAGTATACTAGTAAAAACTTTCCAATTATATATACGAAAGGTTACAACGTTATGTTGTGACCTTTTTTATTTTTAGATGATTGAAAGGTCAAGCTGAAAAGTATTGTAAACTCTTCATTTCTATTGTAAATACATGATTCAGCATCTTTATGAGAAGCTGAATCAAGTTCAGCTTGACGATAAATTCACTAAAATCGTATCATAGAGATTTCGCGAAAGCGAGAAACAAGTCTAAAAGGCAAAGGCGAGCTAAAAGCGAAGCAAGCTACCATCGAATTCCCTCAATACGCTGACTCACCAAATAATCATTACAACGACTAAAATGCTTATTATCAAACCAATACCCACGATTGGCACTCAACGGTGATGGATGTCCTGACGTAAGTACATAATGTTTATTGGGATCAACTTTAGCCCCTTTTTTCTTGGCATATCCGCCCCAAAGTAAAAAAACCACGTTTTCTTTTTTCTCTGAAATCATTTTGATCACAGCATCTGTAAAGGTTTCCCAGCCTTTTCCTTGGTGACTTCCTGCTTGATGCGCACGAACCGTCAATGTAGCATTTAATAGCAACACACCTTGTTTTGCCCAACGTTCTAAATTTCCGCTCACAGGCGGATCAATGCCGATATCGCGTTTAATTTCTTTAAAAATATTGATTAATGAAGGTGGTTGTGGAACGCCGTCATTTACAGAAAAACACAATCCATTTGCCTGTCCCACACCATGATACGGATCTTGTCCAATAATCACCACTTTCAACCGATGAAACGGACAATGATCAAATGCGGCAAATATGTCCTTCCCTTTCGGGAAACATTGATGTTGTGTATATTCCGTTTTGACAAAATTGATCAATTCTTTAAAATACGGTTCTTCAAACTCGTCTTGTAGATGAAATTTCCAGCTTTCTTCAATTTTTATATTCATATTTTGTCTTTTCAATAGCGTTTTACCTCAAAATTGCACAAAAATGGCCCATTTATAAGATTGTTTATTATTTCAAAATCAACATATAAATAAGTACCTTTGCCATCGTCTGAAAAAATTAGACCACAATCGAGATTCTTAGTAGTCCAAATTTACAATGATTAAAATACATTCCAAAACATTAGATGATTTAGAGTTTGAAACTGTGTTACAACAAGTTTCAGAGCATGCTGTTACGACCTACGGAAAACAGAAAATTAGCAATACACAACCTTTTCAAGACAAAGAGATATTGCTAACAAACTTGTCGTACGTCAATGAATACTTGGCATCTTTTGAAAATGAAAACGTGATTCCGAATCATGGTTTTGAAGGAATTTCATTGGAAATTAAACTGTTAGCGATTGAAAATAGTTTTTTGGAAATTTTAGGATTTCGTAAAATTTCTGCCATTTCTAGCGCCGTGAATCTCTTGATTAAGTTCTTTAAGAAGTTTCACGAATATTACCCAACGCTTCACAAACGATCGGAACGTATTGAATTTACAAAAGTGCTGATTACCGAGATTGACAACGTCATCAATCGTTTTGGAGAAGTAAAAGATACGGCTTCATCAGAATTGGCACGGATTCGACGTGGAATTTTAAGCATTCGCGGAAAAATAAATCAGAGTTTTTCTTCTGCCTTGAGCAGATATAATCAAGCTGATTATTTGGATGAAATTCGCGAAACGGTGGTTGATAACCGTAGAGTTTTAGCCGTAAAAGCCATGCATCGCCGCAAAGTCAAAGGTGCCATTATGGGAAATTCTAAAACGGGAAGCATTGTTTATATTGAACCTGAAATTACGTTGCGCTATTCGCGAGAATTGTCGAATTTAGAATATGAAGAAAAGGAAGAAGTTACGCGTATTTTAAAGGAATTGACAGACTTTACACGACCGTTTGCGCCGCTTTTAGAGGAATATCAAGACTTTTTAAGTGATTTAGATGTCAGCTATTCCAAAGCTAAATATGCGGCTTCTATGAACGCTATTTTACCTGAACTTTCAGAGAAACGCGAATTATTTTTGAAAGATGCGTACCATCCACTCCTCTATTTAACAAATAAAGAACGTAACGAAAAAACATATCCGCAGACAATTGAACTAAGTCAAGATAATAGAATTATTGTGATTTCTGGACCAAATGCTGGTGGAAAAAGTATCACTTTAAAAACGATCGGTTTGTTACAATTGATGTTGCAAAGTGGTATGTTAGTTCCTGTGCATGAACGCAGTAAAATGTGTTTGTTTGAACGAATTTTGACAGATATTGGAGACGGACAATCTATTGAAAATCATTTAAGTACGTATAGTTATCGTTTGAAGCAGATGAATTACTTTTTGCGAAAATGTAATAATAAAACGCTGTTTTTAATTGATGAATTTGGTACGGGAAGTGATCCTGAATTGGGTGGCGCTTTGGCGGAAACCTTCTTGGAAGTTTTTTATGAGCGAGAAGCTTTTGGAATCATCACAACGCACTACTCCAACTTAAAGTTATTGGCGAACGAATTGCCATACGCGACCAACGCAAATATGATGTTTGATAGCAAAACGTTGCAACCTGTATACAAATTAGCGTTGGGACAAGCAGGAAGTTCATTTACCTTTGAAGTTGCACAAAAAAATGGCATTCCGTACAGTTTGATCAACAGAGCAAAGAAGAAAATTGAGCGTGGAAAAGTACGTTTTGATGCCACGATAGCAAAGCTTCAAAAAGAACGCAGCGCCATGGAAAAAACGTCTAAATTGTTACGAGAAGAAGAAATCAAAGCGCGTGAAGAAAACGAACGTTTGGAAGCGTTGAATGTGAAAACAAAGTCCAAATTAGAGAGTTATCAGCAGTTGTATGATCATGACAAACGCATGATTCATCTTGGAAATAAGATCAATGAAATTGCCGAACGTTATTTTGACAATAAAAAGAAACGTCCGTTGATTTCTGAGTTTTT
Source organism: Kordia sp. SMS9 (assembly GCF_003352465.1). Lineage (NCBI taxonomy): Bacteria > Pseudomonadati > Bacteroidota > Flavobacteriia > Flavobacteriales > Flavobacteriaceae > Kordia > Kordia sp. SMS9. The sequence goes on from NZ_CP031153.1 coordinate 4,075,285, forward strand.
ACGTATTGTAGAGACTGAAAATTCCAAACGAAAAAAACAATCCGCTAAGGAAAAAAACATACAAAAGGCAAAACAAAAAGAAGCTAAAAAAGAAGTCATTCAAAAAGTGGCGGTTATTCGTGAGGAAAAGAAAATCGAGCAGAAAAAAGCCGCCAAAAAAGAAGCAGAAAAGCCAAAACCAATTTTAAAAATCGGCGATCGCGTTCGTATGCATGATGGAAAAGCTGTAGGAACGATTGACGAAATGGAAAAAGGAAAAGCTATAGTGAATTACGGAATATTTACTACGAAAATTTCCGTAGATCAATTAGAATTGGTGGAAGCTAAGAAGTAATTTTTTTAGGGGATTTTTATTTCGTTAATTTGTTGACTTATAAAGTTGTTCTTTGAAACTTCTCAATACTAAAATCTCAATACTCAATACTATTAAGATATCTTCAAACCATTTGGAATTTTAGCTGAAGGATGCATCAAAATAACATCATCACCATCAACAGCGCCCATGACCAAACATTCGGAGAAGAAATTCGCAATTTGTTTTTTAGGAAAATTCACAACTGCCATAATCTGTTTGCCAATCAATTCTTCTTTTGTATAACGCTTGGTAATCTGTGCGGATGATTTTCGAATTCCGATGTTGGCACCAAAGTCAATGGTAAGTTGATAGGCTGGTTTTCTGGCTTTTGGAAAATCGTTTGCTTCAATAATGGTTCCAATGCGCATGTCTACTTTTTCAAAATCGCTCCAAGATACCTCACTCATTGTATTTTTTTGAGTAAATTTATACTTTAAAAAACAATTTCACAAATGGCACTGACTCCTTCCAATATGCTTTCTTTAGGCACAAAAGCTCCTAATTTTTCTTTAATCGATACAGTTTCAGACAAAACCATTTCGCTAAACGATGCAAAAGGAACACACGGAACGGTACTTATGTTCATCTGCAATCATTGTCCATTTGTAAAACATGTAAACGAAGGAATTGTAAAATTAGCGAATGATTATCAATCAAAAGGAATAGGTTTTGTTGCGATTTCGAGCAATGATGTTGAAAATTATCCTGCAGACGCACCGCATTTAATGAAGGAAAACGCACAACAAGAAGGGTTTTCTTTTCCATATTTGTATGATGAAACGCAGGAAATTGCCAAAGATTATGATGCTGCGTGCACGCCTGATTTTTATATTTTTGATGCGAATTTAGGATTGGTCTATCGTGGACAATTAGACGATTCACGGCCAAATAATGGAATTCCTGTTACTGGAAAAGACATGCGAAATGCGCTCGATATGTTATTAAAAGGAGCAGAAATTTCAGCCGATCAAAAACCTAGTATTGGTTGTGGCATTAAGTGGATTTAACATAGATTTACTTAGATTGTTAGATTGTTAGATTGTTAGATTGTTAGATTGTTAGATTGTTAGATTGAAATTAATTTAAAATTCAACATTCATAATTTAAAATTTAAAATTCATAATTTACAAAAACTACTTCCAATTTTTACGAATCAGTAATTGATTGATATGTTCGTAATGGTGATTGCAATGCCACGCGTAAATTCCTATGTTTTCTTTGAGTGATACTTTTTCATTTCCTTCTGGATGAATAAAAAATTGTGCTAAATCTTCTACGGAAAGTCCTTTTAAAAAATACACCCATTTTGCATGCAAAGCTTCTATTGTGTTTAGTGAAAGTTCAATGGGCGCGGATTTGCTATCGAATAATTCCGCCCAGCGATCTTCATAATACGCTTTTATAATAGGTTGATTTTCTGTCAACGTCCATTTGAAACGTGTATAACTATTATGATGACTATCTGAAACATGATGAATTACTTGCCGGATCGTCCAACCTTCTGGTCGATAACAAGTATCTAATTGTTCTTTCGAGAGATTTTTCACTAATAGCTTCAATCGTTTCGGGAACAATTCCAACACATTGATCCACTCTTGAATATGTTTCATAGTAATCATTTCGGGAATTTGAGGTTTTCCGATTGGATATTTTAGCAATTCTAACTCCATTATATAATAGGGTATAAAAAAACGCTCTGAGATTTTCAGAGCGTTTTGTATAATTTTATTTTACATCCATCAATTCAACGTCGAACATGAGTGTTGCGTTTGGCGGAATTACACTACCTGCACCGCGCGCTCCATATCCTAAATGTGGAGGCACCACAAATCGTGCTTTGTCTCCTACTTTCAACAACGCGATTCCTTCATCCCAACCAGGAATTACATTTCCTTGTCCTAACGGAAAATCGATTGGTTCATTTCTTTTATATGAAGAATCAAAAACGCCACCATCAGGAAACATTCCTTTATAATGAACAGAAACTGTTTTTCCAGCTTCTGCTTTTGCGCCATTTCCTTCTTGAATGATTTTATAACGCAAGCCACTTTCTGTTGTATCGAAACCTGTAGCGATTTCATCTAATTCTTTGGCTGCTTTTTCTTTGGCTGCTTTTTCTCTTTCTGCTTTTGCACCATTAAATGCTCTAAACGTTTCAACAGCATTAAAAGCTTCTGCTTCTGCTCCAACACGAATAATTTCCAAGTTTTCAATCGTATCACCTTGTGTTACAGCATCTACTACCTCTTGTCCGTGTGCCACATGTCCAAATACGGTATGTTTTCCATCTAACCAAGGAGTTGCAATATGTGTGATAAAAAATTGACTTCCATTTGTTCCAGGTCCTGCATTTGCCATAGATAGTACGCCAGGCGCATTGTGTGTTAACTCTGGGTGAAATTCATCATCAAAGTTATATCCAGGACTTCCTGTTCCTGTTCCTAATGGGCAACCACCTTGAATCATAAAATCAGGAATCACTCTATGAAATTTAAGTCCATCATAATAAGGAGTTCCTTGTGGTTTTGCTTTATTTTCTAAATTACCTTCAGCTAGTGCAACAAAGTTACCAACTGTACCAGGTGTTTTTTGATACGTTAAGCTTACAAGGATTTCTCCTTTGCTAGTATGAAATTTTGCGTATAATCCGTCTTCCATGTGTATATTTTTAATTAACGATGCGAAGATACGCAACCTAAAACAATTAGAAAATACACAGGAGTAAATATTATTTCCAACAATAGTATTGGAATCCCGTATTTCTTTTACCGAAAAACCATATCTAAAAACAAAATTAAGGCACTAACTTGATTTTTGAAATCAAGTTAGAAATCTATCTTTTTCGAAGTGCTGATTATCAAGTATTTAACTTAATTTCACGTTCTGTAAAAGTGAAAAAAACGATTCATTTTAAGTGTTCACTAGAATTTTAGAGAATCTTCTAGAAACAATTTGAAAGTATACATAGTTTTTTAATAAAAGAATGATTTTAAACAGGAAAAGTATTACGGTAATCACCTATAAATCATTTACAAAACACTTTTATCAATTTATAAAAAATGATTAACCAAATAAAACTAGTAAGTAACTTAATTAAAATTTAAAAAAGATGAGAAAAGTATTCGGATTATTCGCATTATTATTAGTAGTAAACTTAGGATTTATTGCTTGTGAACCAAACAGCACTTCAGATGCAGGAGATGACAATGTATTTGAAAACGTGACAGGAACAGGAGATGAAGAAGGTGAAGTTGTAGATGAAGACACTTCAACGAGTAGCGCTACAAATTAATAACATTATATATGTATATAGTTTAAAAAATATATAGTTTAAAAAAAGTCTCATTTGTAATGAGACTTTTTTTTCATAGAAAAAAGAAATATTTTTGAAGTAATCTTTGTTATGAATAACTTTTGTATGAAAAAAATATCACTAATAATAGTCTGCATCATTTGTAACTTTTCTTTTGGCCAAGAAAATTTTGAGGATATTTATAATCTTCTTACAAAGTCTAAATCCAAAGATTTGAATAACTACGAAAAGAAAGCCTTTATAGATAAGGCGTTTAACCGCGCCAAAAGTCTTGAAGAGGAAGATCCTGCCGTAGGTAAACTATTTTTAGATATTTCTACTCACTATACAGCGATTAATGATACGCTATTATTTAGGAAGTCAATTAACAAGTCTAAATATTTTTCACAAAAAAATAATGACTCTATAACGCTAGCCAGATCTTACTGGAAACTAGGTAATTTTTTAGTGAAGAATAAAAAAAGTGATAGTGCATATTCTTACTATTATAATGCAAAAGAACAGTATGATGATCTTGATATGGTTGCTGAATCTGCATCTATGCTTCTGAATATGGCAATTATTCAGAGAAATGGAAAAGATTACACGGGTAGTGAGATAACAACAACTGAAGCAATTAAAATTTTTAAAAAATTAAAACAAAATAATAGATTATATAGTTGTTATAATAACCTTGGAATTATTCACAATAATTTAGAAGAATATGAAAAAGCTATTGATTATCATAATAGTGCTTTAGAATATTTAAAAAAAACTAAAAAAAATAGTTTGAGTGAAGCTGCTACTCTTAATAATATTGGTGTAGTCTACAGAAATCAAGGGAATCATTTATTAGCTGTAAAAAATTATTTAGAAGGACTTAAATATGACAGTTTATTTATGAAAAACCCGAGATTATATGCTACTTTAACAGATAATTTAGCATATTCAAAATTCAAATTAAACGATACAAAAGACCTTCCATATTTATTTGATAAGGCTCTAAAAATAAGAGATAGCTTGGATATTTCTGCTGGAATTATCATTAATAAACTACATTTATCAGAGTTTTATCTTGATCAAAATGACACCTTGAAAAGTCAGAAATATTCTATGGAGGCAATGAGGCTGGCTAAAAAAACAAATGCTTTGCGTGATCTTTTAGCTTCTTTCAAATTATTAGCAAAGATCAACCCAAATGATGATTCAAAATACTTAAATGAATACATACGAATCAATGACAGTTTGGTAAAGCATGAACGTTCTCTTAGAGATAAATTTACACGTATTCAATATGAAACTGATGCTGTCAGAAACCAAAACGAAAAACTAAGCCTTCAAAATACATGGATTGTTGCCATCTCCACGGCAATTATTTTCTTCGGATTTTTGATTTATGTCATCACGCAGCAGCGAACTCGTAACAAAGAACTCGAAATGGAACAGCAACAACAGCGTGCCAATGAAGAGATTTATAACTTGATGATCGATCAACAAGATAAGATTGAAGAAGGTAGAAAACGTGAAAAAGAACGTATTTCACTAGAACTACACGACGGAATTTTAGGAAGATTGTTTGGAACACGACTCAGCTTAGGAAGTTTGAATGCAAAAGATGATGCAAATTCTAAAAGAGTTCGAGAACAGTATATCAATGAACTTCAAAGCATAGAAGAAGAAGTACGAAACATTTCGCATGAACTCGGATTGGATAATTTTGACAAATCGACCAGTTATAGTACAATGATTACAAATCTTTTGGAAGAACAGTCGAAAATAACTAACTTTAAATACCAAATTGAAGATGACGACCGAATTCTATGGACAGACATTCCTGGGCATATAAAGATTAATATTTACAGAATCATTCAAGAGTCTATTCAAAATATAAATAAATATGCGCAAGCAGAAAACGTGATACTAGATTTTAAGAAGAGTAATGACCGTATTATCCTTTCCATAAAAGATGATGGCGTTGGTTTTGACCAAAGTAAACGAAGTAGCGGTATTGGATTGAAAAATATGAAATCGAGAGTAACTTTACTTCATGGACAATTTACCATCAATTCCATTCCAGGGAAAGGAACTTCTATCAGTGTTGACGTTCCTATGACGTAGAACTTAACCTTACCAGATGAACAAAGATATAAAAGTACTTATCGTAGATGATCACCCAATGATCATTGAAGGCTACAAAAATGCCCTTTTAGGTATCAATTCCAGTGAAATGACATTGCGAATAGACACTTCTGATACATGTGATGGAGCCTACGAAAAAATTAAAAATGCGTCCACAGGAACACCGTATGATGTGGTATTTTTAGATATTAAATTACCACCATCCAGCGATGGGAAAATCATTTCAGGAGAAGACTTAGGAATCAAAGTGAAAGAATTATTACCAGACACAAAAGTGGTGATTCTTACCATGTTTAATAACAATTTTAGAATTCATAATATTCTGAAAAATATAAATCCTGATGGCTTTTTGGTAAAAAGTGACGTGACTTCCGATGAGTTGATGCGCGCCTTTCAAGTCGTATTGACCGATCCGCCGTATTACAGTCATACCGTAACAAAATTGTTGCGTACACGTATTATCAATGAAGTCGTGTTGGATGATATTGACAGAAACATTCTTTTCCACCTTTCTAAAGGAATTAAAACCAAAAACTTAACTGAATACATTCCGTTGTCGTTAGCAGCGATCGAAAAGCGAAAACGACATTTAAAAGAAGTATTTGATGTAGAGAAAAAAGGAGATGAATCTTTACTAGAACAAGCAAGAAACACAGGGTTTTTGTAGAAAAATCAAAAGACATAAAAAAGCGGATTGAAAATTTTAATCCGCTTTTTTTGTTATATAATTATGTGTCTAATTCGCAACTTCACTAATAAATTTGATGCGATACAAACGCAGTTCTTCGTCGTCGTAATCACCATCAAATTCCTCCATAGCATCAGAAATCTTATCAGTTTCAGCTTCTAAAAAATATTCGTAAATTTCTTCTTGCTGGTCTTCATCTAAAATGTCATCAATCCAATACGTAATATTCAATTTAGTTCCGCTGTATACAATTTGCTCCATTTCTTTAATAAAAGCAGGCATTTCCAAACCTTTGGCAGAAGCAATATCATCTAGCGGAAGTTTTCTATCTACACTTTGAATGATATAAAGTTTCAAGCCAGAATTCATTCCGGTACTTTTGACTACCAAATCATCTGGACGCACAATATCATTTTCATCAACATACTTTTTGATGAAATTGATAAAATCTTTTCCGTATTTTTTTGCTTTCCCATCTCCAACTCCATGAATATTTTTCATTTCTTCGGTTGAAATTGGATATTTTAATGCCATGTCTTCCAATGATGGATCTTGAAAAACTACAAATGGTGGCACACCTAAACGTTTTGAAACTTTTTTACGCAAATCTTTCAACATGCTCATCAATTGTTGATCAGCTACTGCACCACTACCTTTAGAAGCTGTAATAATTTTATCATCATTGGCTTGCTCAAAACTGTGATCTTCGGTCATCATAAAAGATGTCGGCTGTTCTATAAAGGCAATACCAGCTTCCGTCAACTTAATAACTCCGTAGGTTTCAATATCTTTTCGTAACAAACCAGCGACTAAAACTTGACGAATCAACGCCATCCAATATTTGTCATCATGCGATGTACCATTTCCAAAGAAAGGTTGCAAGTGTGTTTTGTGCGATTTAATCAAAGCATTTTCATTGCCTGTTAACACATTCACCACATTCCGAGATTTATAGGTCTGCTTTGTGAGTTGAATGATTTTCAACAATGTGACAACTTGATCTTTCGCTTCCACTTTCTTTTTTGGATTCCGAACATTGTCGTCCATCTCAGCACCATCTCCATCATCTGGAAATTCTTCACCAAAATAGTGTAAAATAAACTTGCGTCGAGAAATAGAGGTTTCCGCATACGCGACTACTTCTTGCAGTAAAGCATGACCAATCTCCTGCTCTGCCACAGGTTTTCCAGACATAAATTTTTCTAGCTTCTCAATATCTTTATAGGAATAGAATGCCAAACAGTGACCTTCGCCACCATCACGACCAGCTCTACCCGTTTCTTGATAATAACTCTCAATACTTTTTGGAATATCATGATGTATCACAAAGCGCACATCAGGTTTATCGATTCCCATACCAAAAGCAATTGTAGCAACTACCACATCACAATCTTCCATCAAAAACATATCTTGATGTTTGGCTCGTTTCTTAGGATCTAAACCTGCGTGATACGGAACTGCATCAATTCCATTAACTTGAAGTACTTGCGCCAACTCTTCTACACGTTTCCGACTCAAGCAATAGATAATTCCGCTTTTCCCTTGATTCTGCTTTACAAAACGAATAATATCTACATCGACATTTTTCGTTTTGGGCCGCACTTCATAAAATAAATTAGGTCTATTAAAAGACGCTTTAAACGTGTTGGCGTCCGACATTCCTAAATTTTTCAAGATGTCTTCTTGTACTTTAGGTGTTGCCGTTGCTGTGAGACCGATAATAGGAATATCGTCTCCAATCTTTTTAATAATTGTTTTTAAATTTCTGTATTCTGGGCGAAAATCGTGTCCCCATTCTGAAATACAGTGGGCTTCATCAACCGCCATAAAAGAAATAGTGACGGTTCGTAAAAACTCTACATTTTCTTCTTTGGTTAATGATTCTGGAGCTACATACAATAATTTTGTAATTCCATTTGTAATATCTTCTTTAACTTGTCGAATCTCCGCTTTCGTAAGCGAAGAATTTAACACATGAGCAATACCATCTTGGGAGGAAATCCCGCGCAAGGCATCTACTTGGTTCTTCATTAAGGCAATTAGGGGAGAAACAACGATGGCTGTACCTTCTTTCATCAACGCTGGCAATTGGTAACATAAAGATTTACCGCCACCAGTAGGCATGATAACGAAGGTATTTTGGTCGCTGATAATGCTTTTAATAACTTCTTCCTGTAGTCCTTTGAATTGACCGAACCCGAAGTGCTTCTTTAGTTCCTTGTATAAGTCAATTTCTACTAAACTCATTCTATCGTTTTACAATTTTACATACATTTGCATTCACTAAAGATACTATTTTCTTTAGGAACCACAATTTTTTAAATTTATTCATTTTGAAATATAAAGATAGTATTATTAGTGTTGCCAAGCAAACCATTGAAACAGAATATAATGCGATAAAAAATTTAATTCCCTTGATTGACAGTGAGTTTGCCGAAGCAGTCTCATACATTTACAACTCTAACGGACGCGTAGTCGTAACTGGAATTGGAAAAAGCGCTAACATTGCTACAAAAATTGTGGCAACATTAAATTCTACCGGAACGCCTGCTATTTTCATGCATGCTGCAGATGCTATACATGGCGATTTAGGAATCATTCAAGAACACGATACGGTAATTTGCATCTCCAAAAGTGGTAATACACCTGAAATCAAAGTGTTAGTTCCATTAATAAAGAACAGCAACAACAAATTGATTGCAATCACATCTAACAAAGAATCTTTTTTAGGAATACAAGCCGATTATGTATTGCATGCGTATGTGGAAAAAGAAGCGTGTCCCAATGGTTTAGCACCTACAACAAGTACAACAGCGCAATTGGTTTTAGGCGATGCACTTGCAATTTGCTTGTTGGAATTACGAGGATTTTCTAGTAAAGATTTTGCAAAATATCATCCTGGTGGCGCCTTAGGTAAAAAATTATACTTACGTGTAAATGACATGTCTTCGGTCAATCTAAAACCAAAAGTATTTGCAAATAGCTCTGTAAAAGATGTAATTGTCGAAATTTCCAAAGGCATGTTAGGTGCCACAGCTGTTGTTGACAAAGCCAATGAAATTATTGGAGTCATTACTGACGGAGATATCCGTAGAATGTTATCGAACAATGACTTTATTGGCGATTTAAAAGCTGAAAACATCATGACGGCGAATCCGAAACGAATTGACATTGACGCGATGGCAGTAGAAGCCCTGGAAGTCATGGAAGACAAAGGAATTTCACAAATATTGGTAGAATCGCAAGGAAAATACGCAGGAATCGTACATTTGCATGATTTAGTAAAAGAAGGCATACTCTAATGGGGAAAAATAAAAACGAAATGTCGTTCTTAGGACATTTAGAAGAACTAAGATGGCATTTAATTCGAAGCTTTGTAGCAATTGTAATCATTGCTAGTGTTATTTTTGTATTCATTACGCCTATTTACGACCATTTTTTAGTAGTGCATTTGGATGGTGAATTTGTAACGTATAAATTTTTCTGTGATGCTTTTCAATTATTTGGTGTTGAAAGTGACTTTTGTACACTTAATTTTGATGATAAACTCGTCAATTTGAGCGTTACCGGACAATTTACCATGGCAATTTGGACATCGCTCATTTTAGGATTAATCCTAGCATTTCCATACATTTTATATGAAGCTTGGAAATTTATTGCTCCCGGTTTGAGTCCGAAAGAACGTAAAAGATCGCGTTGGTTTATCTTTTTGGCTTCGCTCCTATTTTTATTCGGATTACTATTCAGTTATTATGTAATCATGCCAATGTCATCGTATTTTTTCTATAATTTTTCGGTGACCGAAACGATCAAAAACACCATTACGGTACAATCGCACATAAGCTTACTAACCAACACATTGTTAGGGATTTCATTAGTTTTTGAATTGCCGCTCATTATTTATTTCTTGGCAAAATTAGGATTGATCACACCTGCGTTTTTACGCAAATATAGAAAACACGCTATTGTAGTCGTATTGATACTTTCCGCTATTATTACACCACCCGATGTAGCGAGTCAAATCGTCGTGGCAATTCCAATAATGATGTTGTATCAAGTTGGAATCGTTATCGCAAAAAGAGTAGAAAAAAATTATAAAAAGAAATTTAAACATGGCTAATCAAGTAGAAGAATTCAATGCCTACAGAGCTGAAATGAATGACAAAATTTTAGCAGACAATAACAAAATCATCAAACGAATTTTCAATTTAGACACCAATGCTTTTACGGCTGGAGCGCTAGATGTACAAACCAAAGAATTACTCGGTTTGGTAGCTTCTACGGTATTGCGCTGTGACGATTGTATCAAATATCACTTGGAATCTTGCTACAAAGAAGGGTTGGGCAAAGAAAAGGTAGTAGAAACGTTAAGTATTGCTACTTTAATTGGTGGAACTATTGTAATTCCACATTTGCGTAGAGCATACGAATATTGGGAAGCGTTGGAAGCTCAGAGTTAGATTTGTCGCTTTGCTCCTGTTGTTAGTTGTTAGTCAACTTGTTTACTTTATGGCTATATCATAGTATAAACTCTTAAACTTATAAACCACTAAACTTTATAGGCTTTAGTTAATTTCAAACTAGAGTTTGATTTCAACGAACAACAAGCAACGAATAACTAAACAAACAGCAACGTTAATTTCATACTAAAAAGTACATGGCTTTTGATGAAATTGTTATTTTTACGTTTTACATAATCAAAGTATATGATTTTAAGAGCCGATAGTATCATGAAGTCCTACAAAGGACGAAAAGTTGTAAAAGGAATTTCTCTGGAAGTAAACCAAGGAGAAATTGTAGGATTGTTAGGTCCGAATGGAGCTGGAAAAACAACTTCTTTCTACATGATTGTAGGATTGATAAAGCCTAACGGTGGAAAAATCTTTTTGGACGATATGGAAATCACTAAATTTCCGATGTACAAACGTGCGCAAAACGGCATTGGGTATTTGGCACAAGAAGCTTCTGTATTTCGTAAATTAAGCATTGAAGAAAATATTTTGAGTGTGTTGCAATTGACAAAAATGTCCAAAAAAGAACAACTTCGCAAAATGGAATCATTGATAGAAGAATTTGGTTTGGGACACATTCGTAAAAACCGTGGCGATTTGTTGTCTGGTGGCGAACGAAGACGAACAGAAATTGCACGCGCATTGGCTACAGATCCTAAATTTGTCTTGTTAGACGAACCTTTTGCAGGAGTCGATCCAGTTGCCGTAGAAGACATTCAACGCATCATAGCGCATTTAAAAAATAAAAATATCGGAATTCTCATTACAGATCACAACGTACAGGAAACACTTGCCATTACAGATAGAACCTATTTAATGTTTGAAGGAAGCATCCTAAAAGCAGGAAAACCTAAAGAACTTGCAGAAGACGAAATGGTTCGAAAAGTATATCTTGGACAAAACTTCGAGTTGCGCGAAAAGAAATTGGATTTTGAACAAACATCTACAGAAGAATAGAAAAAGAGGCGAAATTTTCGCCTCTTTTTGGTTTTATCTATTTTGAAGCCTACAAAAATTAAAAAAACTGCGTATCATCAGCTTCATTAAAAACAGCTCCAAATACTTGATCGCTACTTTGGTTGTTGCCCACTTTTATATTGCTTGGGTAATGTTTTATTTTATTTTTATAAGTATACTTAATAACAACACCATATTGTTGTGTTACTTTCGGTAGTGATGGCAAATGGTAAAATACGTTGTTCTCTACAAAAATATCACGACTTCCATATTCTATTCGTATGCCACCATACGGCGTGTTTTGATAAATACCATCTCTGGTTTGTTCGTTGCTCCCACATTTATTATGCAAAACATGTATTGCGGTAGAACCTGCAAATCCGATACCACAAGAATTATTTTCTTCAGCAGTATTGTGACTGACTTCTCCGTGATGACAACGTTCAAAAGCAAAACCTAAATCGCCCGAACCAATGGCAACGTTTTTAGTACACAAAAAGTTTTTAGTGTCTTTGATGGCAAATAAATCTGCAGAACCACCATTAAAAAAGCCCAATCTAGGACCTTCTATTCGATTTTGAACAATCCGTACATCGCAATGAAAGTTAGATTTTCCACCATGTAAACTTGCCTTGTAATCTTTGTCGCCACATGTCAAATAAATACCACTGGCACTGTCTGGGCGTCCTTTTGGTTTTCCATTGGCTTGAATGACTGATTTTTTTGCTTGTACGGTTATATGATTATCTTGTATGCTAACATCGTCACAGTATTCAGGTTTTTTAGTATCAACAGTTCCCGTAAGGCGAATGGCATTGTTAAGCATGCTGTCTGTAAAAATATTATCGTGAATGGTTATAGTAGAGTTTCGTCTCCAAAGACCAATTCCGATATAACTATCTTCAAAAAGGCAGTTTTTTACCGTAATTCCATTTGTTTTTTGCACACGAACTGCACAAGCACCTTTTTTGTTGATTCCTTTAAATTCACAGTTTTCGATGGATATTTGTGAGTTTTCTAGCGCTTCTTTGCCGTAACCATTTATTAAAATTGCCGCTACTGCCGGACTTTGGTGTTGTGTGTCAAATGCAATATTAGAAATGGTAACATTGGAAATTTTGTTCCCTAAAAAAAGATATTTTGTTTCTTCATTTGCTGCATTATAATACTTTATTCGTGCTTTTCCACTTGCCGTAGTGATATGTATGTTGCTCGGTAAGTTTAATGCTTCCGAAATACACACAAACGCATTTTTAGGAAATTCTACAGTGCCGCCGCCATTGTTGGCAATAGTTTCAAAAGCAGCTTTTAACGCTTTCGTATCATCATGCGTTCCATCTGCGGAAGCGTTATAAGGCGAACTCGTAATATCAATCAGCATATTTTATTTTTTAAATAAAGAAATTACTACGTATAAAATAATGATTACAGGAATGCCAGCGAATTGAAGAAAAACCAAAAGCAATGCACTAATGAGTAAAAAAATATATTTTACGGCGTTGTTTTTAAAACTCCAATCTTTAAATTTTAACGCAAAAAGCGGAATTTTGGCGTTTAGTAAATACGCACTCACAATGGTGATGACAATGAGAAACCATTTGTTGAGAATGATATCGTTTATGGTTGTATTTCCTTGATAGGCTAATATTAATGGAAAAGAAATAATCAACAAGGTATTCGCTGGTGTTGGCAGTCCGATAAAAGATGACGCTTGGTTTTCGTCAATGTTGAATTTTGCCAAACGATACGCAGACGCCAAAGTTATGACAAGTCCGAAAAGTGGCAACAAATGCACTTCATTTTCCAACCAATGCCACGTGTCTGACCACGAATGTCCATTGTTCACTTCTTCATGAATGTTTAAAGCTCGGTTGAATAACTGATACATGACAATTCCAGGAACAACACCACTGGTAATCATATCTGCAAGCGAATCTAACTGTAAACCAAATTCGCTTTGCACATTTAACAATCTGGCTGCTAAACCGTCAAAAAAATCAAAAAAGATTCCTAAAAACACAAAAAGTGCCGCCGCTTCTAATTGATTTTTCACTGCAAAAATTACTGCCAAACATCCGCAAAATAAATTCAACAATGTAATAAAATTTGGAATGTGTTTTTTGATGTTCATCGAGTTGATTTTTTGTAAAAATAAATAAACTTTGCAAACTCTATAGCGCAGATGAAAAAATGTTAAGGATTTCCATACAATATCTACGTATTTTTTGAGTTTATTAGGGTATAAAATTGCATATTTGTAAAAAATTTATTTTTTGAAAAAGTCACTTATACTCCTCTTTATAATAGTTGCCCATGTTGCTCACGGACAATCTGTTGCTAAATATTCGAATGAATTTATGAATATTGGTGTAGATGCTGCTGCGTTTGGAATGGGAAATGCCGTAGTCGCAAACATTGATGATGTGAATGCTGGATATTGGAATCCTGCAGGATTGGTAGAATTGGAAGACAAACAATTGGCATTAATGCACTCTAGCTATTTTGCCAATATTGCATTGTATGATTATGCTGCGTTTGCCATGCCAATTGATGACAGAAGCGCTTGGGGAATTTCTTTAATCCGCTTTGGAGTGGATGACATCTTAAACACAACCGAGTTAATTGATGCACAAGGAAATATAGATTTTAATAGAATCAGTCTCTTCTCTGCGGCAGATTACGGAGTTACGTTTTCGTATGCACGTAGATTGCCCGTACAAGGATTAAATTATGGTGTAAATGCCAAAGTAATTCGTAGAATTATTGGGGATTTTGCTTCTTCTTGGGGATTTGGGTTTGACTTCGGATTGCAGTTTAGACATAAAGATTGGAAGTTTGGGTTGATGGCGCGTGACATTACGACAACCTTCAATACGTGGAGCATTGATGAAGATTTGTTTGATGGTGTGAGCGATCAAATACCAACACAAGATTTGCCTGAAACCACCGAAATTACCATTCCGAAGTTACAATTTGGAGTGGCGCGTAGTTTTACCTTTAATTATGATTATACGCTTACCGCAGAAGTAGACATGATCATGCGTTTTGCAGAAACCAACGATATCATTTCTACAGGTTTTGCGAGTGTAACACCTGCGGTTGGATTGCAATTTGCCTATACAGATTTAGTATTTGTAAGAGCTGGCGTTGGAAATTTCCAAAATGAAAACAATTTTGGTTCTGAATCGTTAACGTTTCAACCCAACTTAGGAATTGGTTTTAAATACAAAGGAATTCAAATTGATTATGCGCTGACCGATATTGGCGATCAAAGTGCGGCTGTGTACTCAAATGTCTTTTCATTAAAAATTGATTGGAGTTTATTTCGTTAGTAGAATGCTCATTCATTCTCACACCAAAAATCTACTTTAACACAAAAATAACAAGCTTGTTGTTTCATCTCACAAATAAAAAGTAATATTTTTAACGGATGAAAAAACTCGTATTTCTTCTATTTTTTTTCTTGGGAATTGCCTTTGGACAACAAACTTCTCAAATTAAGCTTTCGTCAGAAGCGACTTTTTCAGTAATTACCTGCGGTCCTGGTTCAGAATTGTATTCTACCTTCGGACACAACGCGTTTCGCTTAAAAGATCCTGTATACAACTATGATGTGGTGTATAATTATGGAACGTTTGACTTTAATACGCCATTTTTCTACATCAAATTTGCGCGCGGAAAACTGCCATATCAATTGGGAAGAACGAGTTTTAAAAAGTTTGTATATGCATATAAATATGAAAAACGCTGGGTAAAAGAACAAGTGTTAAATTTAACACCTGAACAAAACAAAACACTTCTCGCCTTTTTAGAAGAAAATTACAAAGAAGAAAACCGATCGTACAAATATGATTTTTTCTATAACAATTGCGCGACGAAAATTAGAGAAATTATCACTAAAAATTTTGACGAAACTATTGTTTTTCCAGAAGATCACATTACAGCAGATAAAACCTTTCGCGATTTAATTTACGATTACGTTACCAAAAATTCTTGGTCTAGTTTCGGAATTGATATTGCTTTGGGTGCCGTTATCGACAGAGAAGCAACACCGTTGGAATATGAATTCCTGCCAGATTATGTGTTTGAAACGTTTAAACATGCAACATTAAAAGACGGTTCGCCATTGGTGACAGCCGTAAATGTCATCTTAGAAGAACCCAATAACAAACAAGATTCAAGTAGTTTTTTGTTGAGTCCGTATGTAATTTTCACGATTTTAATGTTGATTGTTCTTGTCATTACTGCATTCGATCTTAAAAACAAAAAACGCACGCGTTGGTTAGATGCTTTCCTCTTCCTATTTACAGGATTAGGCGGTATAATGATTTTGTTACTTTGGTTTGCCACTGATCATTCCATGACCGTATACAATTGGAATGTTTTATGGCTCATGCCGATCAATCTATTGTTTATTCGTAAATTCTTGCTAAAACGCAAAGAATGCAAAGATTTGTGGAAACATTCGGCAACACTGATCACTTTGATCATTATCATGCTATTTTTGTGGTTGCTTAACCTTCAGATATTTGCCTTTGCAGCAATTCCGTTATTAATTATGCTTTTGGTTCGCTATGCGTATGTGACGTATTATTTTTTGAACTGTAAAGAAAATAAAGACATATCTTTCATCGGATCAAAATCATAAACAAACTATTGCTGTTCCAAATCACATTCAGGTTGCAGCCCCGGAATTGTTTGACATCCTGGACATAAAGGAAGTGCTGATTTCGTTCGATTATGCACACTACTATCTTTGATGCCACCTTGTATTTGCGACATGAATGCAGCGATTGACTTCTTGTTCAAACGCAATTCTTTTAAATTTGATTTTTTCATGGTATAAAATTTTATGTACTTTAAAAATAAGCAATAAAATATACATTTGGTTAAGGGAAAACCGTAGAATAGTAATGAGTATTGAGATAGCAGAATTGAGATACAACTTCAAAGTACATCTCGTTAGCTCTATTGAGCGGAGTCGAAATACAATTTTTCTTCAATTTACTCGAAAAATCAAAATATGGTTATTGTAAGTTTTGTATTTATCAAGAAACAGATTGCCACACATTTTTTCAAAATGCTCGCAAAGACGTTTCATAGGTATCTAATAATCTAACAGTCTAAAAAAACCTATCGTCCCCGATAAAACAACACCGTACTCAACGTTTTGACAATAATGTTTAAATCTATAAAGAAACCGCGATGTTTTATATAATACAAGTCGTATTGAAGTTTGCGCAAACTGTCTTCTACAGAAGCACCGTAATCGGTTTTTACTTGCGCCCAACCTGTGACGCCAGGTTTTACAACGTGACGAATTTCATAAAAAGTTAAATCCTTAGAAAGCTGTTTTACAAATGCTGGACGTTCTGGACGTGGACCAATCATGCTCATTTCGCCTTTTAAGACGTTGATAAACTGTGGCACTTCATCCAAACGTGATTTTCGTAGAAATTTTCCAAATTTGGTAATACGAGCATCATTTTTTGTTGCCCAAACAGCACCATCTTTCTCAGCATTTACAACCATACTTCGAAGTTTGTAGATTTTAAACGGCACACCATTCTTCCCGACACGTTCTTGTGTGTATAATAATGGACCACGATTTCCAATCAAGTTTCCAATTAAAATAAAAGGAATAAAAATCAAGCTAACCAACAATCCCAATATGGCAGAAACAATATCAAAAAAGCGATGAAAGAACAAATACAATTTGTTTTGATTGCTTCGGCTGAACGGAAAATATTTGTAAAAATCCTTTGCGATGTATTGTACAGGCACGCGAAACGTCAATTCTTCATACACTTGAATGTATTCTTTGATTGGCAATCCAGTTTCCAACAATCTGATCAAACTGTCAAATAAAGCTTTGCTGAGTTCTTCACGCGGATTACTCGCAATAATGATCTCGGAAACGTATTTTTCTTGCGTCACGACACCTAAATCCAAATTGGTAATTTCTTCTAAATCATCTAAAGAAATATCACTTTTTTGTGCGGGATTGGAGTTGATATATCCAACAATTTTAAAGTACTTGGTGTTTCTATTAATTGCATCGGACATGATTTTAATTTCCTCCGTATTCCCAATAATAAGAATATTTTTGAAGAATCTTGGTGACGAAATAAAGAAGATATACGCACAACGCCACAAAAAGATCGAAACCGAAATCGCCAAGAAAAAATAGAGAATTTGCAAACGATTTTCTGGCAATTCTGGCGTTAAAAATGGCGTTAACAAATAACATAAAACCGTAATAGAAACCGAGAGAATAATCCCTTGAAACGTACTGTCATAGCGACTTGACTTCTGCAAATCGTACAACTCTAAAATAGTGGAAAATAACACATAATATACAATCAACACAAGACTCCATGACCATCGTTCTTGGGTAAATCTGAAATAATCAAAATCGAACACATTGGAAACTACATACAACCCAAAAAGTAATGTCAAGACATCGACAATACGTAAAAGGAGCTTACGTTCCGAAATTTCGAAATGCATATTTGAAGTTGATGCCATAACTTGATCCTAAAGATAAGAGATAAAACTTTTTGTTTTTTGCGTCCCGACTTTCTTTGTTACATTTGGGCAAATAGTGTAGATGATATCATCGGCAAAATAACTATGAATCTCTTGTCTTAGCTTTTGTTCATTTGTATTGGTTAAGTTTTCTTCGAGGTTAAATATAAGAATTCCTTTTTCTTTTTGTATAATTTGATACGTAAGTTTTATGTTATGTTTACTCGACAAGTTTTTAAAAATGTAATAAAAATACAAACTTGGGTAAATTTCCTGCTTTCCGTAGACGTTCTCTCCTATTCTTCCAGTCACTTCTTCCAAAATGTAATGCGCTTTTCCACATGTGCAAATTTTATTTTTGGAAGCCAACTGAATGTAATCTCCTAATTGGTAGCGAATTATCGGAAAGGTTTTCATTTGCAAATTCGTAACTACAATCTGATTTTCTATGGCTTCCACAATCACACCTTCCATATTGATGTGCATGTTTCCTTCCGTACATTCAAATGCAATAATTCCCGTTTCGGCAGCACCATATTCACTAATAATTGGCACACCAAAAGCCTTTTTAATTTCTTCTTTATAACTGTCGTAAATCTTCTCTGAAGTTCCTTTCACCATTTTTAGATGTCTGGGTTTGGGAAGATTTTTGTCGTTGATCAATTTGGCAGATTGGTAAATCATAGAAGAATAGCCGTGAATATAACGTGCTTTTTGTAACTTTTTTACGAATTTCTGAAAAGCTTTTTCTTTATAATCAAACACACGAAAACGATTTTGAAGCGCATCTAACAATTTGATTTTAAATCGTTTAATCGGTGAAAAATCAAATCCCCAAAAATACCCATTGCGTTCCCACGGTTGTACATTGTGCCACGAATATCCTCTAAAAATAGAAGCTCTATTAAAAGAATCGGCAGGTTCTTCACGTTGATACACTAACGGATCGCCCGAAGAACCTGAAGTGGTGGCCGTAAATGTTTTTTTAAAATCGTAGTTGGTGTGAATTTTTTCAGTGTAATCTAATACATCTTGCTTTGATAATAACGGCAACTGCTGCATGTCTGACAAATTGGAAAATGATTCTACGTCAATAGCTGCAAACTTTTCTTTATAATAGTCAGAATGTGCTTTCGCGAAGGAAACCAGTGCTTTTAATTGTTGCAATTGATACGCTTCCAATTCGTTAATAGACCATTTTTCAGACTGTTTTAAAAACGCAAACCATGTCCGTATGGAAGGATTCCGGAAGCGTTCGCCCAATTGAAAAATAAGTTTATACAACATCATTTATATGCTAATCAATGGCGAAATGTACCATAAAAATTGGGGATTTCCAATCAATTTACAGACAAGTGAAGTTTCGCATTTAAAATTACCGAATACCCGCAAAGAGTTGAAAATAATCAGTTTTTATTTGTTATTTTGCAAACGAATCCATTGTGAGTATGAATCATAAAACCAAATCTTTAATTTTTAAGTCGCTTGATGTCTTGCCCAATTCTTTAGGCTACGGAATTTATCACCAATTGCAGAAGTTTCTCAACAGAAACAGTGTCAATTTTAAAATAAAAACCAACGATCGCTCGTTTAAAGAAGCCTTACAAATTCTGAAAAAGCAAGATATTGACTTGACAGACAAAACCATTTTGGAATTGGGTTCTGGTTGGGCGCCCATCATTCCGTACTTTTTCACACATTTTGCAAATGCAGCTCGCGTAGTAACCTATGACATCAACGAACATTACGACGCAAAAACGATTGATAAACTCAATGCTTTTTATAAGGAAAATTATCAAATCGAAATCAATGCAACACAAGGAAAATACAGACTTCCAAAGAATATTACCTATTATCCAAAAACAAATTTGGCAGACAAATCTATTAAACTCAACGAACAAGTTGATTTGGTATTTTCACGATTCGTTTTAGAACACATCCCAACAGAAGATTTATTGAAAATTCATCAAAGTTTTGCGAAGATTCTACCGAAATCAGCTTACATTCTACACATGATTTCACCAAGTGATCACCGAGCATACACAGACAAATCACTTTCCTATTACGACTTTTTAAAATACAGCAAAGCGGAATGGAAAAAACAACATACCAAATTTGATTATCACAATCGTTTGCGCTTGCCAGATTATATAAATATCTTTAAAGAAGCTGGATATGAAATCGTTTCGTTAGATTATGATACCTGCGAAAAAGACTCTGAAAAGTATCAAAAATTCAAAGAACTCACACTTCATAAAGATTATGAAAGCTATACTGAAGAAGAATTATTAGCAGGAAGCATCAATGTGTTATTGAAATTAGCTTGATTTATAGATATTCAAGATTCATTCAATCATTTTTTTTTGACTATTAAAGAAATCCAATACGCTAACAACGTTCCTATTGTTCCTATGACAATTCCGTACGTAAAACGCCAAAACAGGCGCATCGCTTCTTGACCACCTTGAAATTCTTCCTTTTCGGTAAATGTAAACGAAATATTTCCTGCTAATAAATATGAAATTGGAACCCACAAAATGGCGAGTACTGTAATAGTTTTTAAAATGACTGAAAGTATTTTATAAATTCTTCTTGATGGTTTTCTCATTTCGCGTGCGCCTAAAAATAGTGTCATTGGCAAAGAAAAGAGTCCAATCCAAGTAATAAAAGTTCCTAAAGGAACAGAATTAGTACTGTCTAAAGCCGTCGTGAGTATGGAAGAACCTGTTACCAACAATAACAAACTTCCTAAAGTTAACGCTAGTGCTGTGAAAAAATATATTTTTCTTTTGTTCATCATTCTAATTCTTTAGTACAGTTATCAAATTCACAAATAGTAATCTTCAAATCGAACAAATCGAAAATCTACTAGCGTATATCAAAAATCTAGAAGCGTTTTCCATTGTTTTTGAACCGTTTCCCAATCAAAGGATTCTGCTTTTTTACGTGCGTTTTGTATCAACTGTTGCACCAATTCTGGAGAATTGATCAATGTTTCAATAGCAAAAATCAAGTCATCTTTTGAATTCGGATTGACCAAAATTCCCTCTTTTCCATCCTGAATTAAATACGGAATTCCACCGACATTTGTAGACACAATCGGCATTCCCAATGCCATGGCTTCTATGAGACTTACAGGTGTATTGTCAAAATTTGTCGTGTTGATAAAAATATCAAACTCCGTAGAAAGCGCAATCCATTCGTGCTTGGTAAGCTTTCCTGTAAATTGTACATCCACATTTAATTCATTAGCTAATTGTTGTGTCTTTTCGAAAGAATTGTCTTTTTTCGGTCCCACCATACACAAGGAAGCGGCTATTCCGTGTTGTTTCAAACCGTGCAATACTTCCACCGCTAATTGCGGATGGTATATTTCGGCAAACGAACGTACCCATAACAACTTCGCTCCTAGTGTTGAGCGCTCTTTAAAAGGATATGCTTTCAGTTCTACATTGTTAGGAATATGTTTCAAATTAGAATATCCATACCGCTCAAACACTGTTTTTAAAAACAACGAAGGCGAAATATTTACATGTGCATTCTTAAAAATGACATCACTTTTAGCTTTGCTGTTTTTCAAACGTTCTTCTAAATTTCCACCATGCAGAATTGGTATATACTTTATTTTCAGAAAAATACACAGCTTGCTCACATAATATGCATACAGAAAATTTGTGGTGCTATACGTATCAATCAACACGTATTGAAGCTTTTTTCTGTGTTTAAAAACTGTCCAAAGCATGTCCAGCAATCGCAAGATTTTATGTTGCTTGTTGGAAGTCAAACGAACATCAAAACCTTCTTTTTGGAGCAATTTCCCCAAGGTTTCAATAGTGGTTGCCGTTTTACCGTGACCAGAAATGATATTTCCAACATAGACAATCATGCTTTTTTATGCGCTACAAAAACATCAAACAATGGTAAAATAGGCAAGATTTTCGCCAAACTCTTCACTTCATACGTTTCACTCACAATCTTACGAATCGACTGAATTTCAGAATCGTGGTAATCGCCTGTAAAATCTTGTCCAGCTATCTTTCTTCCGAGTTTATACAAGAAATTCTCCGTTGGTCCAGAAATGATTACTTCTCCTCCATTTTTTAGCAAACTTAAAAATTTTGCCATGTATTTTCGCAATTGTGCATCGTTCATATGTTCCAACACATCTAGGGCAATTACCGCATCAAAGGTATTTTCTTCTAAATCTTTATCAAACAAATCGCCTTCCATAAACGTTATCGAATCTGGATAGTTGATGTTTTCTTTGAGTAAGTTTACAGGTCGTAAATCCAAATCCAAACCGATAACTTCATGTGAATTTGATGCCAATTCATACGACATTACACCAGTTCCGCAGCCAAAATCTAAAACTTTGAGCGAACCTTTATTTTTTTGTTGCAAATACTTCGCCGCTACTTTGAGTCGTTTCCAAAAAATATAATCAATCAATGGGTTTTTATGTGCATATGCAGGCAACGCCGCTTCTGAAAGCACTTCGTCGGTTCCTTGCGCTTTGAGTCTTTTGGTGATTTCTGTTTTAAAAAGTTTCTTTGTTGCTTTCATGATGTGTTAATTCAGGCAAAAATTAAGGGCAATTTCAGTTATTTATTTACTTCATACAAACGCCATTTCCCTTTTTTCATGATGGTTTTAAATTCGGGTAAATCTATATAAATTAAAACATAATCCACACCATAATCACGTAAAAATTGATTGGAAGCTTTACCTGATAATTTTTTGAATGCTTTATAATCTGTATACCATTCTAAAAATCGTTTCGGATTTCCTTCAATCAGCATATTTGCACCTTTGCTATCCAATACTACAGAGCGTTGTCCGCCAGAACGCCCAACATCAGGAGCAAATAATAGTGCATCTTTTGGCAATTCATTCCGAATAAATGTCAATATTTCATACAAACCCTCATTTTCAGCTCCGCTTTGTATGTTTCCTAGCGAAAGTGAATTTGGCAACACACGACGAATTAAATCATTTGAAACGAATGGTATGTTATCAAATGTGGAGTGTTTTGCGAGTACGAGTACGAGCAGAAAACTTCCAGCTATCATTGGAAAAATACGTTTAAATTGCTGATTTCTATATAAAATATCTATGCTGAAAAGTATCGAAAAGAATGCTGCTAAAATCAACAACTTCTGCATGCGAACCAACTGAAAAGACATTCTAATATTCACTTCGAAAAGCTTGTTGAGCATAGCTTCTGCAAAAGCGGCTGCATTTGGCAGCAAAAACAGTAAAGTGCTAATAATCAGCATGTATTTCATTCGCCGCTTATCTTTTTGAATGCCTTTTCGATACGCTAATACGACAAAAGCAATCACAGCCAATCCATAAATGAAAAATTTTGGTTTTAGCCATTCTTTCCAAAAAGTGGTCGGATCTGTAAAATATATTGGATACTTTGCTGCAAAAGCTTCTTTGTAAAGAGTGAGATCATAATCTGCTTTTACAGAAATAGTGTTGGTGTAATTGATAAAAAACGGAAGCATTCCTAGAAAAATAAAGAAAACACAAAGCAGGTTTTTGGAATTGAAAATAGCCAAAAAACGGTTTTTTTCTAGATATGAATGTGTCATAAGATATCCCAAAAAGATTAAAATTCCACTCAATCCAGTAATTGGATGGAAATTTAATAAGAATCCTATGGTGAAAGCTGCTAGGAATAGTTTTAATTTCTTTGTAAAATTTACAAATAGAAACGGAAGTGGCAATAAGGCATAGTATACTACGCGTGGCATCATAGACCACAAATCTGAAATGCCCCAGTATTCTAATCCTGGAAGCCAAATTGTTCCTCTGAGTAATAAGGATACTACTAAGGAAGCCCAAAAGTTATTGGTTATTTTGAATAATAAAAAATACAATAATAGCCCAAATAAAATATGACAAATAAACGTAAGAATATTTAGCGCTTGCACATAATCACCGTCTGTAAATTTTGCCAAAAAACGCAAGGTTTCTACATAAAACGGCGTATAATATTTTACATTCTCCAAGTCATTGGCAAACGTATCATGCGGAAACATTGTTGGATCATCCATTTTCAAACAAATCGGGATGATGTTGTGTAAATCAGAACTTAAATGTGTTTCATTCGCAGAAAGATTCCCAAAATAATACCCAAAAGCAATACACAAATTTAGTACAATGACAAAAATATGTTTTCGGTTCATGATACAGATTTTGGAGCTTTTAAGATGTCAAACTGTATGGCTTGTAAGAGCAATTGGAAACCAAGAATCAGCGAAACTGTAATCAACATAATCGTTCCTGTTGGCGTTAATTCTCCTAAATTGTAATAATACACCCAATTGTATATTCCGAAGACGACACCAAAGAGAAACATCGGTAAACCGAATAATAAATATATCGAAGCAATATTAAAATCGTAAATAAAATAGCTTTTTAAGATGCGTTTCCAAAAGGTTTTTGTCAATTTAGGAATGAAAATAAACGGAATTTTCCAAACGCTCATACTCGATTTTTCATCGCCGTAATGCGCGGGCATTGGCACATCTTTGATTCTTGCTTCATGAAAATACAATTCTGCAATCAGCGAAGATTCAAAGTAATAATCGCGGTGAATGTTTTTAAAGTCGAGCTTTTTCAACAATTCCACTTTTACGGCAAAAAAACCGTTCGTCGGATCAAAATTATTCCAATAACCAGAAGCTGCTTTCACTAGGAACGACAAGCCTAAATTTCCCACTTTGCGCACAAACGGCATTTGTCGCAATGCTTTAAAATCTTTAAAACGATTTCCTTTGGCGTATTCTGCTTTTTTAGCAATCAAAGGTTCCAATAAATTGGGGATAAATTTGCTATCCATTTGATCGTCGGCATCGACTTTAATCACATACTCCAATTCGAGCTCAATCGCTTTTAAAAAACCATTTTTAGTAGCGCCACCAACACCTGAATTCTTTTCGTTTCGTACAATCACAATCCGATCGCCTTGTGCTGCTTTCGTTACCAATGCTTCCGGAATGGGTTCTTTACCGCAATCGTCCACAATAATAATTTTGCTTATATAATCTGGCAATTTTCGCACTACATTTTCAATATGTTTTGCGGCGTTATAATACGGAATAACGACTCCAATAATATGTTCAGCAAAGTGTGTCATATCTTTTTGTAATATCGAGGGCTTAATAAAGTTGCTGTTGCAAATAAAAACAAGCCCAATATAGCAAAAACAGGTCGGTAAACATACAATTGTTCTCCAAATAATAAAGTGACCATCATCGCAAATACGAGTCCTCTAAGCGAGATTCCCAAAAATTTGAACCGTATAAAACGTATAGCAAAGTAACTCAACAACCAACGTACGTAAAAGAATAATCCGAGCAAACCAACTTCATTGATAAGGGTTAAGTAGATATTATGTGCCGAATAACCGACCAAAATAAAGTTGTTAAATCCTGAACCAAAAGGAACTACGTAGACATTCTCCAGTAAATAATCAATGTATCTTAATGATAAGTTTTTCCGTCCCGAACCCAAATCTTCATACAATTGGTCTACATCTCCTTCGGCGATCAACGACGGATCTGAAATTTTATTCACCACTCTACCTTCAAAAACATTGGTAACCATCGAAAATATTTCTGAATCATAACTAACGAGTCCAAAAATGACAATTCCCATCACAATAGATATATAGATAAATTTTCCCGTGGAACGCACAGCCAAATACAATAAAAAGACTAAAATGCCTAAATAACTAGTCCTAGAACCACTTAAACCCAATCCGATCAATGCAAAAACAATTCCCGCAATCAACAGAATTTTATTAATTCGCAATCCTTTTTGAAGAAATAACCCCACAAATGTAATCGCAGAAATCATCGTCACCATTCCTAACACAATCTTGTTGGGTCCTAAGATTCCTGATAAAAATCCTCCATAAGCTCTTCTATCCAATTCGCTCCATAAATACGCAACGGCTCCAAAATGCTGCATCAACACAATGACAGTAGCAACAATAATTAAAATAATATGTGCATAAATAAAAAATCGCAAGATTTTCACATTACGCATCAATATTAAAAAAAACAATGACGAAAAATAAAAAGTCAAAAAGTGATACATGAACAATGTTGTCCGCAAAATCCAAGTCAATCTTCCGTTCAAATAACTGATGAAAAACGTGAAAATCATCATAAACATACACCATTTCATGAAAATCCACAGGTAATTGGTAAACTTTTGTTGTTGTATAAACCAAAGCAATACACTTTTATATTGGAAGCTTAAAAATAAAATGAGCAGTCCTAAAAAGTCATACAAACGCAATTCGTTATTTCCCGTAATGCTATAGTTAAAAACGGCCAAATTGTAGAAATAGGAAAACAGCACGGCTAGCATAGTAAACTTGAGGAAATTTGATTTCCCGAGCTCTTCTATGCGCTTTTCCATGTATGCTACTCGTGTTGCCATTTACAAGGTATTGTAAAAATCGATTAACTGCTGTATAATTGCTTTTTGTGAAAAATTTTCTTGGATATGTGTGTATAAATTTTCCGCTTTCGCGAGACGTTCGTTTGGATGTTCCATTAAAAAGTGAAGTTTTTCCGCCAATAACACTTCATTTTCTGAAGCCACAAGATAGCCTTTCGTTTCGTCGGAAACAACTCGGTTGCATTCGCCAACATCGGTGGCAATAACGGCTAATTTATGCAATCCATATTCGAGAAGCGAAATCGGCAAACCTTCTGATTTTGAAGACAATACTCCAATGTTACATTGATTCAAAATATGCGAAACATCTTCCCTACTTCCATACATAAATATACAATTGCTCAACTCGTGATCGTGAATAAACAATTTCAATCGTCTCGAATAATCATCTTCAAAATCTTTTCCTACCAAATGCAGCGTCCAACCATCTTTCACAACCATTTCAAAGGCTTGCAACAAATTAAAATGATCTTTCTGCGGGCGTAAATTCGCCAAACATACCATGCGTTTACCGTCCATTCCATGCAGTTTTGTGCTTGCTTTGACCGTTTCGCTTTTCACAGCAAAATTTGGCAAATACACAATAGTAGAAACGGCTAAATTCTGTGCTGCCCAATCTTTCAATCGCTGATTTACGGAAATCACGCCATTCATTGCATACGAAGCCATTTTAATCATAAACGCGTTTCGATCTGACAAAAACTCACTGTTTCCATAATGATCATGCCAGACCATTTTAAATTTCGGATACAGCATTTTCGTCAAAAACACAATAAAAAACGAAGTTGCATGTGCATGTACAATGTTGATTTCGTTTTCTTTAATAAATGCTTTCAATCGCTTTACGGCTGCAAAATCAAACCTACGCTTCCGATTCAAAAACAAATACCCAACTTCTTTCGAAACCTGATTCTTCAACACGCCTTCTTTCCGCGTCGTACACAAAAAAGAAGCATCTACTTCTGTCACCAATGCATTCGCATACGTTACCGCAAGCTTTTCAGCACCGCCAGTTTCGAGTGTATCTATAACTTGAAGGGTTTTCATTTTGTTAGGCTTTGGGTTTTAAGTTAAATGTAATTTATCATTTAAAATTCTACATTTATACTGTAACTATTTAACTTCATTATTCATTATTCATTATTCATTATTCGTTATTCGTTAATTTGTTTTTGTACGCTGAGCTTGCTGTTGTTTCTTAAAATTTAACATTTAGTATTTAAAACTTTCGATTTCGTAGCTGTTCTCGATACAATTTTTCTTCATTTTATTTCGAAAAATTACTCGAACTGACGTTTTGAACAATTTATACTTTGAAACTTCTCAATTCAACATTTAACATTTAACATTCAAAATTTATAATTTATCATTTATTATAAGATCATGAATTTGCACAAAAAAGCTCGACAAGGTCAAATATTCTTCCCAAAGTTTTCGGTTGGCTTTTTGAATTGCTTCAAACTTTTCTTGTGTTAGGTTTTTATGAAATTCCAACAAGCGCGCTTCCATTTCGTTTTCTTTTCCCTGCGGAATTCGGATGCAATGCTGCGTCCAATCGATGATTCCTTCTAGTGGCAACAAACAATCTGTGTCAATCAATACAGGAATTCTTCCCATCGCTAAGGTTTGATAAAAACGTACCGAAAAGTTTCCAGCACCGCGCAAATTGAAAATATAATCCGAATCGTTGATGTTTTCGTAAAATTCATACGTAGTTTTATCTGTAGAACGATTTGTCCGGATGCCAGCTCGATAGCGTTGTCTGTAAATAATATTTGTGGTGATGTTTTTATTTTTCTCTAATCGCTTTAAATATATATACCGCATAAACGGTGCAGCGTACCATTGTTGTGGCTCTAAAAGTGTTTTTCCTAAGTAAAATTTTAGATTTCTGTAGAGAATCAAACCAATGTCTTTTGCTGCTTTTAACACGTTTGGCGTGGCTTGCCCTACGAAACCAATGACAGGTTTTGTTGATTGCACGCGTACTTGATGATTTTCTGGCTCTATATAATGCACTAACGGATCTTTGAAAAATGCAGGAAAAGCAATTTGATTTTTCAGCTTTTGGCTCTTGTAACCACTATTTCGAAACACATACACGTTTGTATTTGTGGGTTTTACACCTTGATCTCCAGAAACATAACTGAGTACTTTTAAATTCTTGGCGTGACATTCGTCTATGAAACGTTCTGCTTCTGCTTGTAAATTATGATGTAGGTAATAATTCCATGAAAATGGTAATAAAGCAACATCGGCGTCGTTCATATCATCCACTAACTGATAATAATTTTTGAGTTCTAAAAACCGATGCTGTTCGTCAAATAGCAACGCATTGATGAGTGGAAATTTTTCCGATTTCGGATATTTCGATACTAATTCGATATCTGTATACGCTTTTACCATTTATAGCAATGATTTTATCTCCGTTTCAAATTTATCAAGCGTGTAGATTCTGCTCCATTCCATCGCTTTGGTTACTTTTTCTTGATAGTTTTTTGGCGAACTCAACACCTTTTCAATTTCTGCAACAGCAGTTGAAACCGTCGGATCTATCAAAATACCGCGATTTCCTTCAGCTAACATATACGGAACACAGGAAATTTTGGTGACAATAGGCAAACTTCCCCAAAACATGGCTTCTGCGACTACTTTTGGCCAACCTTCCGATTTGGATGGAAGCAGCATAAAATGTGCTGTTTTATGCACTTCTTTCACTTCTTCCGCAGTTACATTTCCGTGTAACCTGATACATTTTTCTAATTGATTTTGAATTATATACGCCTCCAATTCCGTTCGCTTTTCGCCATCCCCAAAAATATCCAAACGTACGTTATAGTTCAATTTTCGAAGTTTCTCTACTATTTGAATCGTAAGTAATGGACGTTTCCCAGGTGATAATGAACCTACAAAACTGAATTGAATCACATCATCAAAGGTACGTTTTATAACTTCGCCCTTGTCATGATCGCGATAGGTAGCCGTGAAAAAGGGTTTTATATTTTTTGTTTGCTGTTTCCAATTGCCATACACCAAAACGTTCATGTTTTTTGTGAGAAATGTATTGGAGAGCATTCTTTTTTGCAGTCGGTAACTTAGCGGTTGCTTACTTTTTGGATCCCAATTTCCTGCATATTTCGCCGTTTTTGTCTTCGATGGAAAGAAAATTTGAGCCATACAACCGATCAATCCGATGTTTCCAGGACAACGCAAATGAATATGATCTGCTTTCCGCATCGCACCCAAAATTTTAAAAAAGATGAGTGGCAAAACCAACAATGTTTTCAAGCTTGACTTCAAACTTAGCAAGTCAAACGCAGGAATTGATCTGAAATCGATCTCCTTATGTTTGTACGCAATATCAATTGGGCGAATTTCCTTATCTGCCAGTAATGGCGCTACAACCGTTACTTTATCTACATATTTTAGCCACAAGTTCATTTCCTTCACATACGGCGCGTACGCAAAGTATTCTGCTTCTTTCTGAGCATGTAAGACGTGTGTGACAATTAGGAAATTCATATTACGCAACGCTAGTTCCTGCAAAGGTTATGACTTCACCATCTTTGTAAAAAACGGTTTTGTATGGATAGTTTTTTTCTTTAAAAAATGCTTCTATTTTTTTATAGGTTTGTTCATCATTTACCCAATGATAACTGGCAATTGCGAAGTTTGGCTTGAATTTTTCCAAGACTTCTACCAAACCATCCATCGCTTCAATTTCTGCGCCTTCAATGTCCATTTTGATGAAATCTAAACGATCTAAATTTTCTCTTTTCTGGAAAGCATCAATCGTAATGGCGTCTTTTAAAATGGCGTTGGCGTTTTCAGGTTTGTAATGAATGGACGAAGAAACTGAGCCTGCTTCAAAGAATTCGAGTTTGGTATTTTCATTCCAAATTAATTCTTCTTGAATGTGTATGTTTTCAACTCCAGCATTTAGAGAAATATTTGCTTCCATTTCTGCAATATTGATCTTGTCGGGTTCAAAGGCAAATACTTTTCCGCCAACACCTACTTTTTTTCCATAGTAAATGGACAAATTTGCATGATTGGCGCCAGCATCTATGACAACATCATCTTTTTTTACAGTATAAAACGTTTCGTATCTGCTGATATCCTTGACTACATAATACATTGGAAGTTTGGTAATGACTTCAATATTGCCTGAAAACGCAGCACTATAATGACCGTTTTTACGCTTGAATTTTTCCTTTCGCACTTGATTAAAATACACTTCTTTCAGTGATTCTTTCAAGCCATTCGTAGGCAAAATTTTATATATATTTTTGAGAAAACTCATCGTTCAATTCGGGGTTTTTGAAACCATAATGAAAACCAAGCGGCAAATCGGCCAAGTGATTCAGTAAAGATTTCCTTTTTTTTAGGCTCGGTAAATATATTTGTAAATCTGAGAACTGCCAAAAACAAAGTGGTTGCATTCCATTTTATTCTCGCTTTTAATGTTGGTTTTGGATATTTTACACGCCAAACATACCATCCATTTTTAACAACCATCTTCCCATACTTATATTGATTTGGACGACCAGAAGCATCATGGTGATGTTCCAATTGCGCCGAAGTATTGACATATAATTGACCTAATTTGGACACTCTCAACGTAAAATCGGTATCTTCATACAAACCATATCCATCAAAATACGTGGAGAAATTGAGTTGTTTGAAGATGTCATTTTTAAACGATGAAACGCCGCCCATAAAGACTTCCACAGGGTATATGTTTCCTGAAGGTGGCAAATATCCAACAGCTCTTCCATGTGCAAATGTAGGCATGATGCATGGTTTTGTGTCATCTAATAAACCTAGCTTCTTTCGCAGTCGATAACGCTGTGATTCATTTCGAAACCAACCATCGTACACAAAAGAATTTGCGGAAGGTTGCACTTTATCTGTGATTTTCGTCCAACTGATTTCATTCGTAATATAACCACCAACACCTAACGCATTTGGATAAGTTTTATATGTTCCAATAAGATTTGTAAAATACGCTTTGTCTAAAATTGTGTCGTCATCCAAGAAACAGACAATTTTACTTGTTTCAGCAACGTTTTGGATGCCGAAATTTCGTTGTCGCGTCAATCCACGATCAGAATCTTCTACTTTAAAATAGCGCAGATTTTTGAACGGATTTTGACGTAACATTTCCTTGGTTTTATCATTTCGAGAACCATCTACAATCAAAATTTCATTTGGATACAATGTCTGCGCAACAACCGATTGCAAGAGCGTTTGCAAGGGTTTTGGGCGCATGTATGTACAAATAATGAGTGTAAATTTCATAATATGACTATGATTCTCGCATAAAGATTGTATTAAATTTATCCGTTCGGAATGAGGATTCTAGCGCAATTTTTTCTTCTGCAACATCATACGAAATTGGCTTGAAGCCAAACGAAGTCACAAATTCGAAAACTTGTGCATCTGTGATTCCGAATTTGTCACCTGAATTGTTGAATTCAAGCAATATATATTTTAAGGATGGTTTTTGAAGCGTTTCTGTTGCACCTTTCAATACAAAAAATTCAAAACCTTCTACATCAATCTTTAGGAATGTTGGGGTTTCATTTTTCAACACATCATCTAGCTTTTCTATCGGGACTGAAATCGTTGGAATGTTCTCATTTTCAAGCGCTACTCTATTCATCACATCAAAACCTTTAGTAAATTTAAGTTCACCCGTTTCTTCACCCAATCCAATATTTAAGCATCTTACTTTTTCTTCTAAGGCATTTAGTTTAATATTTCTTAGAAGCTTCTGATAGGTATTCGGAATCGGTTCAATCGCGATCGTTCGCGCTTTGGAAACTCCCGAAGCTAGTAATGAAAAATGTCCCACATTGGCACCAATATCTACAAACAAGTCATTTTCATCCAAATGTTGCATCACAAACATAGAATCTTCATAATCAGCAAGTTTTATGTAGATATTTGACACAATTCCTGCATCTCCTTTTTTAGCATAAAATTTCAAACCATGAATCCATTTGTACACTCTGTCTTTTGGACGAATCGTTTGAATTACATTAAACTTAATATATCGAAATAAAGCACCATTTGCATTTCCGTTGATTAACGGATGACTTTGAAACTTTTTTCGCCGTTTTTTAAGCTTTTTTAGTATTTTTTGAATCATACGTTTTTTATTGCATTCTATTTTTTTAGCATCACAGCTTTATATGCTTTTATATTTTTTTGCAGGATACTTCCCATAATATCAAAATTTTTGAGAGCCACTTCTCTTGCATAGGCTCCAAATTTTTCTCTTTTGTTTTTATCTTGCAACAATTCAATCATATACTCAGCAAATAGTTCATGATTTTTAGGATTTACAGTATATCCTGTTTCATTATGAATCATGACTTCTTTTGCCCATCCAACATCAGAGGTTATTAACGGTTTTGCAGATGCCATGGCTTCAATCCACGTCATTGGCAACGCTTCGGCAAAACTAGGCAATACAATCACAGCTGCTGCTGCTAAATATGTTTTTACTTCTGCATGTGGAACTTGTTGAATATGTGTGACTTGCTTTTTAGCTTCTTTTGAAAGCAGGTTGTAAAAAAGTTGCAATGTAGACACATTATCAAATATATCTACGGTATCTTTTCCTAAGAGTGTGAGTGTGGCTTCAGGGTTTGATTCAATGACTTTATTAAAAGCTGATGCCAATTCCAATACTCCTTTTTTACGAATAATGGTTCCAAAATATAATACGTTGTTTTCTTTTACGTTAGCGGCAGGAAGTGGTAAAAAGTAGTTGGTAAATATACCGTTATGAACCGTATCAATAGTGTTGTTTAGTTTGAATAATTCTTTTGTCTTTTGTGCCGTGAAATCACTGGCAGAAATAATTTTATCAGCACTTCGCAGCGCCTTCCCTTCAAAATAAGCATTTTTCGATTTTACTTTTCTTCCATCTAAATGACAAAAATACGTATCTGAACCATTTAGGCGAATCACCAAAGGAATTGAAAATTTCATAAATGCCGTGATTCCTGTCCAATCTGGAGCTTCCAAAACATCAATTTGATCCTCCGACACATAGTTTTGAACATAGTTTTGTATGTATTTTCTATTGGTATACCAAGTAAGATACATTTTGCTTACTTGTTGTTTTATTTTGTGAACCTTGATGGTTCCGTCATAAAATATTTTGTTTTCATTTTGTGAGTAAATGAAAACAGAAACTTTATGTCCATTACTTGTTAATGAAAGTGCCACGTTGCGAATGGAAGTGCCAATTCCTCCAGTGGTGGCAACGTTTTCATGAGGATATTCAGGAAGTAAAAAACCTATATGCATGTGTTGTTTAATATT
Source organism: Kordia sp. SMS9 (assembly GCF_003352465.1). Classification (NCBI taxonomy): domain Bacteria; kingdom Pseudomonadati; phylum Bacteroidota; class Flavobacteriia; order Flavobacteriales; family Flavobacteriaceae; genus Kordia; species Kordia sp. SMS9. The sequence goes on from NZ_CP031153.1 coordinate 4,109,574, forward strand.
TGTTGAAAAGCTGTATGCATGCGCATCGTAACTTTATGTAAAGGATGTTTTGTGAGCGTTTTTGCCCAATGAATACGGTGTTCTTTATTGATTTCTTGTTGGGCTTCAAAGTTTACTAACAATGATTGCAATTCATTTTTTGATTGTATATGCTGTATTGCTTTTGGATGTTTGTCAAAGGTTTTAAAATGTACAAATTGATACAAGCGTTCAATATCAAAATCTTTATGTCCAGTTGCTTGCTTGTAATGACAGTAAAATGCAGGTTTCCCAAGTAAAATAGCGTCCAACGCCATGGTAGAACCTATGTTGAAAATAGCACTACAATAGTGCAATGTACTGTACAAAACTCCTAAGTTTGAGTTTACAGTATAGTCTTTTGGCAGTGGAAATTCTTCATGATTCCACGTTGGAATGACTTCCGTAATGACCTCTTTATAAGCTTCCAAAATTGGAATAAAACCTTGATTGTAATCTGATGGATTCGCGCGTAAAATGACATGATACTGTTCTAAACTCGTTTGATTATGCGCTTTTATCGCTTCCGCGAGATCTTTTAAATACAACGGATCGTCCATTCCTATCGAAGTAAAATTTCCTGAAAAACACAGTAATTTTTTATCTATAGGTAAATTATATGCTTTGTAAAATAATTCTTTATCAATTAAATATTCAGACTTTGTGTAAAAGGTAAATTGTGGTGTTCCCGTAACTGTGATATTATTTTGCTCAACTTCATCAGGATAATATTGTAACATTTCTTCCTTCATATATTCGCTCCAAACGAAGTAATGGTCTGCTTTGAGCATTTTGTTTCCTTTTGGAAGATTGTCCCATGAATAAATAAAACTCACCACAGGAATTCCCAAATCGCGCGCCGCTAACACAGGCGCTAACGAAAAACTAGATACTTGATGCGAACAATACATCATATCTGGCGTATTTGCTTGTAAATATGCCAAACATTCTTGGTAATAGTTGGAGTTTCTCGTTTGCTGAAAGAAAGACGTTTCTAACTTTTGAATTCCTTTTTTGGAAGCATAAAAACGTGATAAAAAGCGAATCAATCCAAATCTGATATTTTTCTTGAAATTGCTTGTTACTGGAGCTACTCTGTACAACAAATGCTTTTTTGTAGCTTGTGTTTTATCATTGTAACGCAGCGTAGATTTTGCTTTTAAATAGCGTAAAAAGTCTGTTTTTCCTTTGTAATCAAACGCAGGCAGTTGTTGTGTTTGAATGCCTTTGGGAAGTTTTTCCAAAGCGGAAGACTTCACGTTGTGCCAAACCAACATGTCAATGTTTTCGGGAGTTTCAAAGAAATCACTTGCATAATGATTTTCAAAACTTTGATATCCCACAAATATGGAAATTATCTTTTTTCGCATGGGGCAATCGCGTTATTGATAGTATCCGCAAATATAGCCATTGAAAGGATTCTGAAAAGAAAATATACACCTCTATTTGGATTTTTTTGTTGTTGCTTTGCCAATGCGAGTACTTTTTGGGTGTCAAACACCGTTTTTAATGCCTCAATATGGGTTTCTAAGAGTTCATATAACTTCACTCCTATTTCATTAGAAATTCGATGATTCCAGTCTTGAACGGTAACATCTGACTGAATTGGGTTTCTAAAAAACGCCAGTAAATCCTGATTGGAATCGTAGATGATTTGCTCATGTATTTGATCGTATTCGTAGCGTTTGTGTGGCAAATTGTGTGTTTCTTGAATGAATTGTTCATGCAAAAACGGCGTGATTTTGTTTCGATACGCCGATAATAGCTTGTGACGATTCCCAAAATTGCCTGGCAAACGTCCTTTACGGTAGAAATTCATTAAGATTTCTGCGTTGGTAGTTCCTTCGTAGCTGTCAGTGATTGTTGCCGAAATATTTTCTGGATAGGATTTTATAAACGACTCATAATCAACTACAAAAGTGTTTGACAAAAATTCTTTCGGTGTTACATAGTTGTGTAACGCTTTCGCGAGATGTGTCGCTGCTGGGAAGAACATGCGGACACATTCACCTGCTTCGCCCATCACGTAGCTGTAATCGTTTGGAATGCCTTCGTCTACAAATTTGAGCATGTCTACATAAGAAATCGTTCCCAATCCGCCAGAAATATTCGCTATTTGCTTGGCATAGTGTTCAAATTCTTCTTCATCACACAAGGTTGTATGCTCGTACGAAAGATCAAGCTTTACAGCAATTTCCTTTCCTTGCATGACATCTGCCGAATAGACTTCGCCAAAGTTTCCAGTTTTGAAGTGTTCATTTCCTTCCTCAACCTGACTTAACAATGTTAAACTATCTTTTCCTGCTGTAGCGCCAAAAAATAGCTTTTCCGTTACATGCATCGCTTCTTTGAGTGAAAATGATGGTTTTTTTGTGGAAAAAGTAATGTCTAACTCTTTTCCAGAATGGTTCAAATCAGCATTAAAAGTATGCAATTTTCCACCTTCAATTCGTGAAATTCCTTTGTAAGGCAACGGAAATGGTTGTACTTGGTAACCAAATGCAAAATGTGCTTGTATTCCATCAGGATCAAACTGTAATGGAAGTTGAAATTTTTTGAAGTTTTGAAAATTTAAGAAGAAATGCAGTGCATCTTTATTAGTTAGATAAAAACTTCCGTTAACACCATATAAGTCATTCACAATGAGTAGTTTGTTGTTTTTTTTATCGTGAATAAAAATTTCAAAAATACCTCCGATTTCATTGTAAATATTTTCCACTACATTGTCTACATTACCATGCAATTCTTTGATGAAATCTAAGATTTTTTCCTGTGTATGATCGGAAGAATACCAAACGATTTTAAACAATTCACTATCAAAAATATATACATTGCTTCCTTTGTTGGCTTCTTTGAAAAGTTGTATTTCAAAGATATTTGCTGCAAAAGAAATGTGAAAGTTCGTTATCGTATGTTTTTCAAAGTTCACAGTGTGATTGTTTTTGCTAATTCAGTTGCTTTTTCCCAATCTTCCAACGTATCAATGTTTACGTAGTAGCGTTCATCAGATACAATATACGCCAAAGATTTTCCATATAATGAATTTTCCTCCATTAAAACTTTTGTTTTGGTGATGTAAATGCTTCCATCTCTGTGATAAGCTTTTGGCAATTCTTGTCGCCTCGGAATGATGTGTTGTTCACCTGTTGCAATCTGTAAAATACCATTTTCATTGGCTTCAAACGTCCAATGTGGATTGTATTGATGTGGAACTTCTAAGACTGAAACTAGTGAATCTGTTTGTTTTTCTTTAAAAGTTTCCACTGCTTTGTCCAAAAATCCTTTCGGTCGGAACGGACTCGTGGGTTGTAATAAACAGATAGCGTCAAACTTTTTTCCTTGTGCTTCTAAAAATGCTACGGCATGCTGAATGACAGGCAATGTTGGTGTTGTGTCTTCCGCCAAGTGTGTTGGACGCACAAAGGGTACATTCGCGCCAAGCGACTTCGCAATCTCAATAATTGCTGAATCGTCCGTCGTGACCAACACTTCTGCAATGTGTTTTGATTGCAATGCCGCGTCAATACTGTATTGAATGAGTGGTTTTCCGTGAAGCAATTTTTTGTTTTTACCTGGAACACCTTTGCTTCCGCCGCGTGCTGGTATGATTGCAAGAATGGTCATGTTATTATAGTTTTAGCACTTTTTGAAGGTCTTTTATAAGAATTTCAGTTCGTATTTCTCTTCCTTTTTTTGTGGTATGATACGGATGATCGTATATAAGATCGTCTTGAAATATATAATTTTCTGGACTTCCAATGAGCTTTATAGTCGTGTTTTTATAAAATTTTTCCAAATCTTCTTTGAAACGTACATCGTATTGCGATGCAGCAATCAACGGATAACTCACGTAAAAAGTAGCGCCTTTGCTTTCTGCCATTTGTTGCGCTTTTAGCATTGCATTTTTAAAATGATTGCTAAGTTTATGATTGTACTGATACTTTTCATAGCGCGTAATTTCAGTCTTTTTCCAAGTTTTAGATTTGTCTAAATGGTGAATGTAATCGCCTCGTGAATTCGTTTGCAAGCTACTTTTTTGAGTATGTAAAAATTGATATTTTAAATTTTTATAGAGTAATAGCGTATTTATTTTAGGCACTTTTGTGAGAAAGTTTACTTTTTGGGTAAAACTCAAATATGAAAAGAACGACGGATGGTTGTAAATGCTTACGCAAAGTGTATGCGACATCATATTTTCATTGTTCACATAGTAATTGTCAAATTCAGGAATGTAGAGAAATATATCGCCTTTTTGCAAGTTTGATGCAATATAGTTGAGTACAAATTCATAATCATGCGAGATTGAAAATGAGGTGTTGAATGTTTCCATATTTAGTTTCTTGCTAAGCAGTTCAGAATCGAGTGAATACCCAACATTAGAACCTCCAGAAACGATCATTTTTGGACTTTTTACGGAATTTCTTATAAATGATATGCGCTGATTTTCAGTAGACAACTCCATGCTTTTGCGCTGTATGACAAGAAAGACGATTATATTTATGGAGAAAAATATAATGACAAAAAGTGCTATTTTTTTTAAATATTTTTTCATCAGAATTGAAAATAAATAAAATCAACTACTTCATTTTTTTCGCTGTAAAATAAAATTAACTGCGTTATTCCTACGTAATATGCCCATCTAAGATACTTATTTTGAATAGTTGGTGCTTCTTTTTTACGAATGATCCATTCTATGAGCACAAATGCAATTAAAAGCATCGGAACTTCCAATCCGATACTGTAGGCAGTTTTGTTAGAGGAAAAACTGAATATATTTTCTATATATTGAAACGCCGCTGTAATGTTTTCCGCTCGAAAAAAGATCCAAGCAAATGTGACAATTGTAAATGTACTTAGGATTTGAAAAAACTCTCTAAAAGAAGGCAGTATACTGTTTTCTGCAACTACATTGGTATGCGTTCGATTTTTTTGTAAAATTAATAAAGGAATGAAAAATAATGCATTGAGAAATCCCCAAAAAATAAAGGTCCAATTGGCGCCGTGCCAAAATCCGCTCACCAAAAAGATGATGAATACATTTCGTATTTTTTTTCCTTGTGTTCCTTTGCTTCCGCCTAACGGAATGTAGACATAATCGCGAAACCACGTAGATAATGATATGTGCCAACGACGCCAAAACTCTGCGATATCTCTTGAAAAGTATGGTTTTTTAAAGTTGGTCATTAAGTCAAATCCAAACAATCGGGCAACTCCAATAGCAATGTCAGAATATCCGCTGAAGTCTCCATATATTTGAAATGCAAATAATACAGCTCCCAAAATTAACGTGGGCGCATTGTACACTTCGCTGTTTTCAAAAATAACGTTGACATACATCGCACAGGAATCTGCAATGACAATTTTTTTGAAAAATCCCCACAAAATTAACTGCACTCCCGAAACCGCTTTTTCATACTGAAATACACGTTTTACCAAAAATTGCGGCAATAAGTTTGTGGCGCGTTCTATGGGACCTGCTACGAGTTGTGGAAAAAATGCTACAAAAGTAGCAAAGTTGATAAACTGATGTGATGGTTCAATTTTTTCGCGATACACGTCAATAGTGTAACTCAATGTTTGGAAGGTGTAAAACGAAATTCCGACAGGTAAAATGATGTTTAACGTACTGATATTTGACTGAATTCCAATACTTTGGAATAATTCAACAAAACTTTCAATAAAAAAATTGAAATATTTAAAAAACGCGAGTAATCCCAGATTTACAAAAATACTTATGTATAAAAAGTGCTTTTTTTTCCTTTTAATTCTTGTGTTACGGATTGCTTTCGCAACGAAAAAATCAACAACCGTACTAAAGAGTATAAGTGATAAAAAACGCCAATCCCACCAACCATAAAAGACATAACTTGCAATAAGAATTAGGATATTTTGGTATTGAATTCTTTTCTGCAATACAAACCAGTAGCTAAAAAAAACGATTAGCAGGAAAAGTAAGAAAACAAGCGAATTGAATATCATTAGTACATAATCGTTTTATGCGCGATTAATTTTGTATTCGCTAATACTTCTGCAATTTGTTTTCCAGAGTTTCCATTGCCATAGATATGTTCTGAAAGTCTTCCTTTTGCGTCAATTCGCTCCAAAATTGCCGATTTAATAGCTTCTTTGTCATATACTGAATCCACTACGTTTTTTCCACGTTGACGTCTATTTTGACGTGTTCCAATATTTACTGTTGGGACACCTATAAATGAACATTCACGAATTCCCACACTCGAGTTTCCTACCAAACAATCACAGTTTTTCAATAAATGTAAAAAGTCGTTTGGCTCCATATTTTTGAAAAAACGAATGTTTCCAGGATCGAAATTCTCACGATAATAGCGAATTCCGTTGGAAGTTCCATCAGAACCTGCATCTACGTTTGGCCAAAACCAAAACGTTGGTATGTTGAGTTCATGAATGGCTTTTAAGGTACATAAAACGTCTTCTCGTGCCGATTTGTAACGATTGGTCTCTGGATGTTGCATTACGACTAAATAACCGTTAGAAATGTCTAAATCAGCTCCGACACCACCATATTTTTTGATGGGATCAAATTCGTAGTCTGCTGCATCTAAAACTTCTTGGGCAATATCAATCGACGGACAACCTGTATTGATCACATAGGCTGGATCTTCGCCTAGTTTTATGACACGATCTTTGGCATCTTGTGAAGCCACTAAGTGTAAATCTGCCAATTTCGTATTTGCATGACGCACTTTTTCATCAATATTTCCCGTTACTTCTCCGCCTTGAATGTGCACTAACGGAATGTTTTGATATGCTGCTGCAATGCTTGTCGCAATGGTTTCAAAACGATCGGCAATGGTAATAACAGCATCGGGTTTTAGGTTGTAAAATACGTTTGAAAGTTCCATGACACCTAAACCTGTCGTTTTTGCCATTGCGGTTGGGTTTTCACCTTCCAACACCATAAAAACCTTTTCATCAATCTTGAAACCATCATTTTCAATGACATTGACAGCATTTCCATACCGACCTAATAATGCAGAACCTGCCACCACCAATTGCAATTCTAACTTTGGATGCTCTTGAATCGCTTTCAGCGCAGTTTTAATTCTACTATACGATGGTCGCGCGGTGACTACGGCACATATTTTTCGTTTGTTCATTCTCTGTCTAGCTTTTAGCTGTTGGCCACTGGCTTTTGGCTTTTTGTTGATTTGTCTTTCTGTTTATTCGTTGTATTCTTGACGTCAGTTCAAGTGATTTTTTGTCATATCGAGCGCAGTCGAGATAGACAGAAAATTGTATCGAGAACTACTTCTAAATCAAAACGCTTTTTTTCTTAGCTGTTCTCGATACAAATTTGTCATACAAATTCACTCGAACTGACGTTTACGTAATTTAAAATTTAGCATTCATAACTTCAAAGCATCAAACAAAATCTTCCTCATTCAAAAAATCCCATTGTTTCATATCGTTTTTCAGCTTTTTCCCGATGACTTCTTGAAATTTAGACGCTAGAATTCCGTAATTTTTAGGCTTTTTAGCTTCTAAATCGTTGAATGTTAAGACATGTCCTTTTGGCAAATTTTTGTTGATGGCTAACGATTTTTCAAAGATTTTCTTGAGTTCTGAATAGTGTGAGTTGTCTTTTTTATTTATGGGATGATTCAACGCTTGGTCAATGTTTCTGATGGCGTTGACTAGTTTGGTAGTTTCTGAAAATGTAAGTGACGATTTTGCATCAGGCCCAAACATTTCTTTGTCAAATACTGCATGAAATTCCAAGATTTCCGCACCCAACGTCGCTGCAGCAATTCCCGCTTCGATTCCTGAGGAATGATCAGAGAATCCAATTTTTACGTTATAACGATCTTTGAGTTCTTGAATTACATTCAACCCAAATTGCGTTGGCGCTGTTGGATACGAAGTTGTACATTGTAAAATGGAGAATTCGCAGTTTTTTTCGTTGAGAAAAGCGACGGTTTCATCCAATTCTGCAAACGAACTCATGCCCGATGAAATGATGATCGGTTTTCCCGTGTTTGCTATTTTTTCTAACAATAGAAAGTTGTTCACTTCTCCAGAACCTACTTTATAGCACGACACACCTACTTCTTCCAACAAATCTACAGCTGCATTGCTGAATGGTGACGATAAAAAGTCCAATCCGACTTCATCACAATGTGCTTTTAATTCTTTCCATTGTGGCAAGGAGAATTCCATACGTTGCCAGTATTCGTAGCGTGTTGCATCTTGCTTGGAAAATTTTACCCGAAAAGGTTCATGCATGCTACTTTCCGCCGCAGCGATATGCGTTTGAAATTTAATAGCATCCGCGCCCGTTTTTGCCACCGCATCAATATAGGCATGCGCCATTCCTAAACTTCCGTCATGTGCTTGCGCGATTTCTGCTATGATGTAGGTTTTTTTCAATGGTATCAAATATGAATTAATCTAAAGGTATTCTTTCAATGCTCCAATCTAACTTAGGTCGCACCATTCCAGGCCAAGAGCCCGAAGCCATGTTGCGGACACCTTCGCCAGTAGTATCGTCATATACTTCGAAAGCTAGTAAATTTTCTTCAAATACATGTGTAATGTCCGGATTATAATTTCCAACACCTACGCTGATATTGAATTGTCCTTCTGCCATAAAATTCCCAGGAATGGTACATACTGCTGTAACGATTCCTTTTTCTTTTGAATGTACTTCTTTCCAATTTGGCGCATTGAACTCATTCGTAGCAAACAGACATTGTCCACGTTCGTTGATGATTCTAAGCATGGCTGTGTTGGAGTATTCGGCGTTTAAATCCCAATACGAAACACTGATATGAATAGGTTCGGTAATGTTAAAACGTTTGCAAGCCTCTTTTTTCTGGTTGCAAATGGTTACCTTTTTTAAGCGACCAAAATCGTTTCCTGGTGCCGTTTCTAACTGATCCCAAGAAACTACAGGTTTGCTTTCCAATCCTTTGTTTAAGTAAACTTGCACCGCTTTGTCTGTTTCGCCCACAAATAATACTTCTCCATCAGAAAGTACGACCGCGCGTTTGGTGAGTTTTTGAATGGCATCCATGTCGTGACTCACAAATAGCACTGTTCTTCCCTCATCGCTGGCAATGTCTTTCATTTTGCCAATAGCTTTGTTTTGAAATTCCGCATCACCTACTGCCAATACTTCATCTATGACTAATATTTCAGGTTCTAAATGTGCTGCTACCGCAAAAGCCAGACGAACTTTCATTCCTGACGAATAGCGTTTTACGGGTGTATCAATATAACGTTGCACGCCTGCAAATTCTATAATTTCTTCAAATTTTGACGTGATTTCAGTTTTAGACATTCCCAAAATAGCGCCGTTGAGGTAAATATTTTCTTTGCCCGTTAATTCGGGATGAAATCCGGTACCAACTTCCAATAAAGAAGCGATTCGCCCTTTTGATTTGATCAATCCTTTTGTTGGCATGGTTACTTTTGAGAGAATTTTTAAGAGTGTGGATTTTCCAGAGCCATTTTTTCCGATAATTCCCAACACTTCACCTTCATGCACATCAAACGTGATGTTTTTTAATGCCCAAACATATTTTGATTTCCCTACGGTTGATCGGCTGTTGCGTTCTCCAATTTTTAAATACGGATCTTCTTTGCCACGGACTTTGTGCCACCAGCGATTCAAGTCGTGCTTGATGGTTCGTGTTCCCACAACGCCCAAACGATACTGTTTTGATACATTTTCTATGCTAAGTATGATTTTCTTTTCCATTATATCGTATCAATAAAATTGCGTTCTGTTTTATTAAAAATTAGTAATCCAATAAAAAAGATAATGATGGCGATGACAAAAGTGATGATGATGTGTGTCAATGAAAATTTTCCTTCAGAGAAAACCATAAATCGGAACGATTCTACGACACGCGCCAACGGATTGTAATTTACAATCCACGAAATGTATGAAGGCAATCGTTCCACCGTAATGGCAATAGGATACATGACTGCCGAAATGTACATTAAAAGTTGAATTCCGAATTGTATCAAAAACACCAAATCGCGATATTTTGTGACCATGGAGGAAATAATCATTCCAAAGCCTAATCCTAACAAACCCATCGTTACTACTACTATAGGTACGGAAAAGATGGCAACTGAAATGCTTCCGGCATCTCCTTGAAAGTAGAAAAAGATGTAAAAAACGGTAAAGATTAAGAGTTGAATAGAAAATTTTACCAAATTGGAAATCGTGATGGATAATGGTGTGATGACACGTGGAAAGTATACTTTTCCAAAAATACTTTCGTTCTTTTTAAACGTGTCGGAAGTTGCTTTTAAGCATTCTGCAAAGTAATTCCAAATGGTAATTCCCGCAAGGTTAAACAAAAAGGCATTTACATTTCCTGTTTTGATATCGGCAATTCCGTTGAATACTATCGTAAAAATTACAGATGTTAAAAGTGGCTGCAAAATATGCCAAATAGGTCCTAAAACCGTTTGTTTGTATAACGTGACAATATCACGAACGACAAATTGCATTAACAGATCGCGATATCTCCAAATTTCTTTTAATTTAAGATCGAATAAATTACTCTTAGGAGAAATCACAAATAACCAATCGTCGCTGTCTTTTACTTTTTCATTCATGGTTTTGCTGCGTTTACCAGATATTTTCTAAATCTTTTTTGGTGTACGTATGATTGCGTTCTACGAAAGTAGTATTGGCATCATTTTTTAGTTTGAGGCTGCTGTTTTTTGAGAACAATCGCGATAAGATTCCAAATGGTGTTAGAAAGATAAAAAACACCAAGGATAGAATGATTTTTGTGTTGATCCAACCTAAAACCATGGCAATTTTTCCCCAAATCCAAACAATCAACTGTTCTAGCGGTGGAATAAACGAAGAAACGCCTACACTTAACGCAATGATAAATAACACTTTTGCAGCAGTTGCATATTCCGTATTGTAATGAAGATACGTGGCAATCAGCAAGAAGCCAACCACCATGACTAAAATTACTTTTGTATTACTTTCTTTCATGATTTAGAATAAGGTGTAGATAAATGGTGCAATGGCAGATCCGCCACCTAAAACTAGGATGACTCCAAGTAATAATAATACGATAATCATTGGCAAAAGCCAGAATTTTTTTCGTTCTTTTAAGAATCTGAATAGATCTTTTAAAAACTCCATAGGTTATTGATTTAAGGTCTTTATAAATGTTGCTAACTCGTCGCCCATTTTTTTATTTCCCGCAGGATTAAAATGGCAATCGTCATACAAATAGGTACTTGTTTTTGGAATGATGGAATCCGTTTTGAATACAGGAATGGAAAATTTTAAGCTTTCATTCACCGTTACCGCATTGATACTATCAACTTTTTGTTGCAGCTTTTTTGCATTGTAGCGAATACCGCCACGAGACGTCATCCAATGCCAATTTTGCAAGGCTTCGTCTTCTGTATCCCAAGTTACTACTTGCGTGGCAAATATAAGGTTTATATCATTCGCCTGACAAATCCCGATCAAGGTTTTTAATTTATTTACATAATTCCCGTAATCTACGGTAGGTAACTGATTTTCAATAGGTCGCGACTGTGTCTTTTTTACTTTTTTCTGATAATTTGATGCTATTTCAATAGTTTCTAACGCATCTTCTTCCGTTTTGAACGCGTAGTATAAACGTCTAGGAATTTGAAATTCATACAGAAAAACAGTGAACATTTGCCAAAAACCAACGTGCGCATCTGCGCTTTTTTCATTGGTGTTGAATTTTAAAGGATTGTCATCCAAAAGCAAACGCGTAACATCATTGATACCGCAAAAAACAATGATTTCATCAGGTTGCAAGTGAATGATTCTGTGTGACAACATGGCTATGTGATCTTGAATATTATCGCCCGATTTCCCTGCATTGTATACTTTTACTGTTTTATTTTGATAGTTATCACGGTTCAAATTTTCTTGTAAAACACGTGTCCAAACATCTGCATCGTCTACATAGAGACTTTCTGTAGAGCTTCCGCCAATAGCGAAAATTCGATATTCGTTCGTAGGTTTTGGTATGTTGAGTTTGTCACCACGAAAACCAACATTATTGATGCTAAAGTTGGTCGTGTCTTTGTAATTTTCAAACCCTAACAAACCGTCTTCCGTAGAAAATTGAAGTGTAGTATTTGGCTCAAATTGCGATTCGATATACATATTCCCAATCGGCGGATAAAACATGTTGACTTTGGCAGTTTCATACGGATTCGCCACAGGAAAAAACCACAACATGATTTCTATCAGCACTAAAAGCACCAACAGCACCATAAAATTGTATTTAATTGTTTTCCACACAGGTATCTAATCTAATAAAAATTCTTCTTTCCAGTCGTCCGTATCTTGCCAACTTGGCTGATCTTCTTTTTTGTACACATAGTTTCCAATGACTAGATAATCCATTTCCGTTCGCATAAAACAGCGATATGCATCGTCTGGCGTGCATACAATTGGTTCTCCACGCACATTGAAACTTGTGTTTACCACCACACCAACACCTGTAATTTTCTTGAATTCGTTGATGAGTTCCCAGTATTCCGAATTGGTATCTTTGTGTACAGTTTGAATTCGCCCAGAAAAATCAATATGCGTAATTGCTGGTAAGGACGAGCGTTGTACGTATAGTTTTTCGCGAATTGGCAATTCGTGATAATTTACAGGAATTTCATGCTTTATTTTAGGATGTACCTTGTGCACTAACAACATGTATGGTGAAATACCTTCGTAATCAAAGAATTCGTTGACATCTTCCGAAAGTACCGATGGCGCAAACGGACGGAACGATTCTCTGTATTTTATTTTGAGATTGAGTTTTTTCTGCATTTCAGGATTTCGAGCATCTCCTAAGATACTTCGTCTTCCCAGTGCACGTGGACCAAATTCCATGCGTCCTTGCATCCAACCAATGGCGTTTCCTTCTGAAATATACGTTGCTACTTCTTTGGTAAGTTTGCTAAAATCTGAAAAATAGGTGGATGTTGCATTGTATTTTCGGTTAATTTTTTCCACATCCAAGTCTGAGAATTCCGGACCTAAATACGAACCGCTCATTGCGTCGTTTGGCTCAACTACACGTTCTTGATCAAAATAGGTGTAATATGCTGTTAATGCTGCGCCTAACGATCCGCCAGCGTCTCCAGCGGCAGGTTGAATAAAAATTTCTTTGAAGATGTTTTCATTCTGTAATTTTCCATTGGCAACACAGTTTAATGCCACACCACCAGCCATACAGAGATAGTCTGCACCTGTAATTTCTTTGGCGTGTTTGGCTAGTTTGATGATGATTTCTTCCGTTACTTCTTGGATTGCCAAGCCTAAATCGGAATGTTGTTGTTCAAATTCTGATTCAGAGGTTCTTCGCGGGAAACCGAATAATTCTTCCCACTTTTTGTCATACACCATGCGCAAACCGACTGCATAGTTAAAGTATTTTTGATCTAACCAAATGGAACCATCATCGTTGATTTTGATGAGTTTCGTTTTGATGATTTCTTTAAATTTTTGCACGCGTTCCGATTTCGGATTACCATAAGGTGCCAATCCCATGAGTTTGTATTCGCCAGAGTTGACTTTGAATCCTAAGAAATAGGTAAATGCTGAGTATAACAATCCGACAGAGTGTGGAAATTGCAGTTCTTTCAGCATCGTAATGTTTTTCCCTTCTCCTACACAAATAGAAGCAGTTGCCCATTCTCCTACTCCATCTAAGGTAAGAATCGCTGCTTTTTCATACGGTGACGGATAAAACGCGCTTGCGGCATGCGATAAGTGATGTTCTGGAAATAGTAGTTTTAGTTTTTTCTTGTCATACGATTGAATTTCTTTTAATTCGTCCTTGATGAGTTTTTTTAAGAACATTTTTTCCTTCAACCACACTGGAATTGCTGTGATGAATGATTGTACACCTTTCGGCGAAAAGCCATAATAGGTTTCTAGTAAACGTTCAAACTTTAATAGAGGTTTGTCATAAAATACAACTGCGTCAAGTTGATCAATCGTTTTTCCAGTATATTCCAAACAATATTTCACTGCATTTGTTGGAAAAGCAGGATCGTGTTTTTTACGTGTAAAACGTTCTTCCTGCGCGGCAGCTACTATTTTGCCGTCTTGCACAATAGCTGCAGCAGAATCGTGGTAAAATGCGGATATTCCTAATATCGTCATAATCGCTTCTATTGAAATACTTTACAAAAGCATTTCCTATTTGGGGATTGTTAGTTTATTTTCTTTTAAAAGGTTTTTTGAGTCGTGATAACAGCGAACGGCGTTCATTTTCATGGTAGCCATTGCCATAATTACCATAACCATAACCGTAGCCATATCCGTAACCATAGCCATAGCCATATTTGGCTTTTTGACGGTAATCGTTGAATACGAAACTGATATTTTTAACTTCTCCTTTTTTATATTTATCATTGATGATGTTCAACATGGCTTTCTTTGAATAGTCTTGTCGCACCATATAAATTGTTGCATCGGCATGCGTTATCAAATCTAAAGCATCAGAAACCAAACCTAATGGAGGTGTATCTAAAATGACATAATCATAGCGTTGTTTTAAATCTGCGATGAACTCTTCTAGTTTTTGACTGATTAATAATTCAGATGGATTTGGCGGAATTGGTCCAGACGTAATCACATCCAGGTTTTCATATTTTGTCGATTGAATGACTTCGTCCATTTCCTTTTGTCCAATGAGGTAATTCACAACTCCAATGTCGTTGTTAATCCCAAAATCGCCAAAGATTTTTGGTTTTCGCAAATCCAATCCAACCAAAATCGTCTTTTTTCCTGTCAACGAAAATACTGATGCCACATTGATGGAACAAAATGTTTTTCCTTCTCCACTAACGGAAGATGTGATCAATACCGTTTTAGTGTTGTCATTTTCTAGATTTCGATACATATATTGCAAACTCGATCGAATGCCTCTAAACGATTCTGCTACGGATGATTTCGGACTTTCGAATACCGCTAAATTAGATGCTGACCTGCTTCTGCTTACAATTCCTAAAATTGGAATGTTTGATAGTTTTTTTATGTCTTCTGGCGTATTGATATTGTTGTCCAATATGGTAACTAGAAATACAAATCCCAATGGAAGTAATAATCCTATGAATAAAGCAATGGAATAGTTTTTCCGTGTATTTGGCAAAATTGCTTTTTGTCCTAAATCTTTAGCACTGTCAATTACTTTTACATCAGAAACATTTGCTGCTTTAACAATACCTGCTTCATTTTTCTTTTCTAAAAACATCGTATAAGAAGCCTCGCTTATTTTATAACTACGCTCTATATTGAACAATTGCTGTTCTTCTTCTGGAAGTTTTCGAAATTCTGCGTTGGCTCTTGCCATTCTGTTGTCTACATTAGAAATGTCGATTGCCGTTGAGGAACGTGCAGTTTTCACATTTTCAAGCAATACGCGCTTAGTGGCTTCAATATCTTTGTCAATTTCCTTAAAAAAGATATCATTTTTAACCGTTTCTCCTAGTTTTGCTCTTTGAATAGATAAACTAACAATTTTGGAAACATTTGTAACGATATTTTCATCTTCAATACCGGAAGAAGCTGGCGCAGGCAACGATCTAAAATCTGTACTATTGGTTAAATAATCTTCTAATAATTTATAGTATTGTAGTTCAAGTTTGTACTTATTTTTCTCAATACTGTATTGATTCATCCGTGCAAAAACATCTTCTCCTTTTAGCGAAGGATCAAATACTTTGTTGTCCTGTTTGTATTTTTTAAGTTTTTGCTCGTCTTTTCGCAATGAATCTTCTACACCTTGAATCATTTTATCAATAAAATTAAGCGTATTGGTCGCAAACTGATTTTTTTCTTCGAGTTGTTTTCCTTTTAAGATTTCTGTGGTAAGATTGAGATAATCTGCTAAAATAGCTCTATTTGGTCCTGTTAGACTCAACTCTAACATGGAAGCTCCTTGCACTTTTAGACTAATGGCAATTCCTTGATAATTGGCAATTTCACTATTCAGACTCGTTAAATAGATATAATAAGGCTTCCCTATTTCAATTTCTGTATTTCGACGTGGTGTTAGTGCGAATTTAAAATAATCGGTATTGGCTTCTGCATTCATCACAAAATCACCCGAATATGTTTCTCCTTTTGGAGTTATTTTGGAAACTTTGTTGAGTTTATAATTGATTCCTGAAAAACGCTCTTCATCAGTAAAATCAATACTTGCTGTGTAGTTATCGCGATCGCGAAAGACAATTTTAATCGGTGTATTTAAAAGCTGTGGAACACTTTCATCCAAACTTGCAATAAAAGGTGCATTGGTATGAATATCTTCTAACCGATATACGCCTTGTTCTTTGTAATGAATATATGTTTGTAGTACACGTACTACGTTTTCGTTATGTGTTCTCGATTTTAGCGTTGTTTTTACCGTTTCTACTTTATCACTTGCGCCTCCCCAATTAAAGGTTAAATTCATGCTTGATGAGAAAAACGGATTTTGTTCTTCTTTGATAGAAATCAAGCTTTCCATACGATAAATACGTTCAATACGCTTGTTGTAGAAATAAGTAACTACAAAGGCAATTCCCAAAACAATGACAAAGAGATACCAATAATTTAGGGCTCTAAATAACAGTGCTTTGCTATCAAAAGAGTTTTGTGCTTTCTGTTCGTCAAATTCCGTTTCCATGTTTCTATAGATTTCTTGACAATACAACAACACTTGCCACTAGCGACACTACAGTCACTACCGCAGTAATTGTTTGCACTAAGTTTGTTCCGGTTCCTAACGATTTTTGTTTCAACGGTTTTACATAGACCATATCATTTGGCTTCACATAATAATAAGGAGAATTTAAAGCATCTATACTTGTTAAGTTTATGTGATGTATTTTTTGTCCTTGCGGATATTGCCTAATAATCAATACATCTTTTCTATTTCCAACATCCGTAATATCTCCAGCACTTGCCAAGGCTTCTATGACATTAACACGGTCTTGAAAAAGTGTATAAATTCCTGTGTTTTTCACTTCTCCTGTGACTGTAAATCGCAGTCCCGCTAATTTCACTACGATAAATAAATCTTCTTTCTTGTTAAAATATTCTTTGAGTAATTTCTTTTCAATATCAGCTTCTATTTCTTCAAGCGTAAAGGCCAACACGTTCATTTTCCCAAGAATCGGAATTTCAATATTTCCGTGTTTACTTACTGTAAATCCGCTGTAATATAAACTTTGATCCGATTGATTTAGGCTTGGATTGTTTTTGTTGGAAACAGGATTAAACATGGCCGCCAACTTTTCGTCTGTCGATTTTATATTGATTGATAACAAATCACCTACTTGCACTCTATAAGGCTTTTCGTTTAATTTTATCGACTGTTTAATAAGCTTCGTATCGTCTTCACTTTCTCCAAAATACGTCAGTTCCTTATTGCTGACACAGGAAGCTAACAGGAAAAAAATGCTCAGAATTGATATTGGGGCTTTCAAATTCATGAATTAGGTGCTGTTGTTTACCAAGCAAATATAAGTTTTACGCAGTAATAATAAAATTCTATACCACATATCTGATCTTTTTATTTTTAATTTGTAAAAAAATCAACAAAGTGAATTATTTATCCGTCGAAAATATCTCAAAATCTTTTGGAGAACGCGTACTATTTGAAGACATCTCTTTTGGCATCAATAAAGATCAAAAAGTAGCGTTTATTGCCAAAAATGGAACCGGGAAAACTTCTTTATTAAATATCATTACAGGTCGTGAAGAAGCAGATAGCGGACAAATTATTTCCCGAAAAGGAATTCACATGGCGTTTTTGTCTCAAAAAGAAAGCTTAGATCCGAATCTTACGATTGAAGAAACCATTTTTGCGTCCGACAATCCTATTTTGGACATCATTGCCAATTATGAAAGTGCGTTGCTGAATCCTGATGATGCCGAAAATTATCAAAAGGCATTCGAAAAAATGGATTTGCACAATGCGTGGGATTTTGAAACACAATACAAACAAATCCTCTTTAAGCTAAAACTGGAAAACTTGTCGCAAAAAGTTAGCAATTTGTCTGGTGGACAGAAAAAACGGCTAGGTTTGGCTACAATTCTCATCAACAAACCCGATTTGCTAATTTTGGATGAACCGACAAATCATCTCGATTTGGAAATGATTGAATGGTTGGAAGAATATTTCAAAAAAGAGAATATT
This sequence comes from Kordia sp. SMS9, assembly GCF_003352465.1. Classification (NCBI taxonomy): domain Bacteria; kingdom Pseudomonadati; phylum Bacteroidota; class Flavobacteriia; order Flavobacteriales; family Flavobacteriaceae; genus Kordia; species Kordia sp. SMS9. Next base: position 4,127,789 of record NZ_CP031153.1, read on the forward strand.
ACCCTTTTTATGGTGACACACGATCGCTATTTCTTAGAACGCGTATGCAATGAAATTGTGGAACTTGAAAACGGAAAACTCTACAATTATAAAGGAAGTTACTCGTACTATTTAGATAAAAAAGAAGCGCGCATCAACGCCGAACAAGCTTCGGTGGAAAAAGCCAAAAATTTATACAAAAAGGAACTCGATTGGATGCGTCGTCAACCGAAAGCACGAACGACCAAATCGAAATCGCGCATCGACGACTTTTTTGTCATCAAAGAAAAAGCACATCAACGCCGCAACGAACACGAAGTGCAATTGGAGATCAACATGGAACGCATGGGAAGTAAAATTTTGGAGTTGCATAATGTTTCTAAATCGTTTCAAGACAAAGTATTACTCAATAAATTTGAATATGTCTTTAAAAAAGGCGAACGCATTGGCATCATTGGAAAAAACGGAACGGGGAAATCTACTTTTCTAAACATGATTACAGGTCGTTTAAAACCTGATGCGGGAAAAGTAATTGTGGGCGACACCATCAAATTTGGCTATTACACACAAAGCGGCATCAATCCGAAAGAAGGACAAAAAGTACTTGATATCATCAAAGAATACGGCGAATACATTCCATTGAAAAAAGGGCGCATGATTTCGGCAGCGCAATTGCTAGAACGCTTTTTATTCGACCGAAAACGACAATACGATTTTGTGGAAAAACTGTCTGGTGGCGAACTGAAACGTTTGTATTTATGTACGGTGTTAATTCAGAATCCAAACTTTTTAATTCTGGATGAACCTACAAACGATTTAGACATTGTTACGCTCAATGTGTTGGAAAGTTTCCTGTTGGATTTTCCGGGTTGTTTGCTCGTAGTTTCGCATGATCGCTACTTTATGGATAAAATTGTAGACCATTTATTTGTCTTCCGAGGAAACGGCGTCATTGAAGATTTCCCAGGAAATTATAGTGATTTCAGAGCGTATGAAGACAGTTACGAGCCAGAAACAAAAACCGCTGAGAAGAAAGAAAAACAGTCATGGCGACAAGACGAGAGCGAGAAATTGAGCTACAACGAACAAAAAGAATACAAACGTTTGGAAAAAGACATTCAGCGTTTGGAAGAAGAAAAAGAAAAAATTGAAGCCGAATTTGTGTCTGGTGAACTTTCGCAAGATGAAATTCAAGAAAAGTCGATGGAATTGCAGAAAATCATCACGGAATCAGAAGAAAAAACAGAACGTTGGTTTGAATTGGCGGCTAAAATTGAAGAATAAACATGTGGTATCAAATCTTTGCATACTTTAAATTCTTTTTCAAATCGAGCAATCAGCACGGAATTCATTCACCATTCGTGTACAATTTGATAACGCAATGCTTCTATGACAAATCGTCAAAAGAAATCTACAAGACGCTTCAACAGTATCGCGACGATTTATTGAAAGATGACACGATTATAGAAGTCAAAGATTTTGGCGCAGGGAGCAGAGTATTTTCATCCAACAAACGGAAAGTTTCAGCCATCGCAAAAAATGCAGGAATTACTCAAAAACGCGCACAACTCTTAGCACGATTAATTTCTTATTTAGAAATTAAAAAATGTTTAGAATTGGGAACTTCGCTCGGAATTGGCACGATTGCTATGAACGCGGCAACTGATGTATACACCATTGAAGGTTGCCCAGAAACGGCTAAAATTGCAGAAAAACAACTTAGAACATTCGACATGAACAATGTTTCCATCAGTATGGCGCCTTTTGAGAAAATTATACCGGAACTGATGGATGAAATTTTTGATTTGATCTATTTCGATGGCAATCACCAAAAAGAAGCGACATTACAGTATTTTGAAACATTATTGAAAACCGCGCATAATGACAGTGTTTTTATTTTTGACGACATTCATTGGAGCAAAAACATGACCGAAGCTTGGGAAATCATTAAAAACCACCCAAAAGTTACGGTTACGATTGACACCTTTTTTTGGGGATTTGTATTTTTTCGGAAAGAACAAGTCAAAGAACATTTTGTGGTTCGGATTTAAATCCATTTGGACGCGCTTTGCTGTTAGACTTGTTCCTGCGAAGGCAGGAATCTCTTAGATCGCTATCGCTATTAGATATTAGATCGCTTCGCTTTTAGATGTTAGACTCGGCTTTGCCTGTTAGACTCTTTCATACAATGCTCGCGTTTTCTTTGAAACTTCATTTTCAAATTGAAGAATTTTCAAATTGATACATTGAATAAGAATCGCTATCGCTATTAGATATTAGATCGTTCCTCGCTTTTAGATGTTAGACTCGACTTTGCCTGTTAGACTCTTTCATACAATGCTCGCGTTTTCTTTGAAACTTCATTTTCAAATTAAAGAATTTTCAAATTGACACATTGAATATGACTCGCTATCGCTATTAGATATTAGATCGCTCCTCGCTTTTAGATGTTAGACTCGGCTTTACCTGTTAGACTCTTTCATACAATCTTTGAGTTTTCTTTGAAACTTCATTTTCAAATTGAAGAATTTTCAAATTGACACATTGGTTTATATGTGTTGTTTACGTAAGTTTACAACTTGCACAACACGATCTTGCATTCAAGAAATTGCACCTCACACAGCAATAAAACCTGTAAATTTTCACAATTATTCAGCAGAAATAAAGTAAATTCGTAGTAATTTTTATATTTAGCCTCAAAAATTTAGTACAGTGAATGATACACGCCTACAGAAAGTCCTAGAAGTCAACAAAAAGCAGAAAGAATTCTACAATGTAAAAAAGAAGAATTTTGCAACAAAGCTTTGGTCTTTTATGCGAAATAAATTATTATCTGATTTCCGCAAAGAACTACAAATCAACGAACAAGTCTATGAAAAACACCGCACATGGTTGGGCGATTTGTCCAATAAAAAAGTCCTTGATTTAGGTTGTTATGCAGGAAATCATTTAAGTTTATATTTAGCAGAAAATGCGAAAAGTTATTTAGGAATTGATTTGAGTGACAAAGCGATTGGACAGCTCAACGAACGTTTGAAAGACTTACCAAGCGCCAAAGCGGAAGCGGTTGATTTTTTATCGCCAGAATTTAAAGAAACGGACTTTGATGTCATTTATGCGTATGGCGTATTGCATCACTTTGAAAGTTTGGATTTATTGTTTGGCAAACTCAAAGAGAAACTTGCTAAAGACGGGAAATTAATTTCCTATGATCCACTCAAAACAAGCTGGCCGTTGCGCATCATTCGCGGAATTTACAGACCGTTTCAATCTGATGCCGATTGGGAATGGCCATTTTCAAAGAAAACTGTACGACGTTTTCACAACGAATTTAAGGTTGTAGAACGCAGAGCCATCTTAGGAAGTTCCAAATGGGCATTTTTTCTCAATATATTGCCGATGGGTGCCACAAAAAAGATGAATTACATCAAAAAATTACATCAAAAAGATTGGGAACAATCTAAAACAAGCGACCGCCATTTGTATAAGTGTATGCATTTAACTATGTTCATGGAACAAAATGCCTAAGTATGACCAAAGAACTCATCATATTTATCATCATTGTAGCTGTATTAGCTCCTTGGCTACTTATGAATACACGAAAAAATAAAAAGCGTAGTAACAATCGTAGAGAGCGTGGATTTATGAGTGATTATTTAGAAAAGAAGAAAAAAGATAAAAAAGAATGATTGATTGGAAATTACCTGTTGCAATCATCATTGGACTTTTCTTTGTATATCAATCCAATAAAAAAGTGGCAAAAAAGCTTACGGATCGTTTCAAAGAAAAAGAAGAAAAAGAAAAGAATGAGAGGTAGAATTATACTGATTGCTGTCGTTATAGGAATTGTAGTGTTGTACATGTATCAACGCAACAGGAGAAACCGATAGTACATTCTCAAAAAAAAAGAAAAAGAAAAAATGAAAATTTACACAAAAACAGGAGATAAAGGCACTACTGCCCTATTTGGTGGTACGCGCGTTCCCAAACATCATATTCGGATTGACAGTTATGGAACGGTGGACGAACTCAATTCGCACATTGGCCTCATTCGCGATCAAGACATCAATCCACATTACCAACATGTATTGATGGAAATTCAAGATTTGTTATTTACCGTTGGTGCGGTGTTGGCAACGGATCCTGAAAAAGCCACGTTAAAAAACGGAAAAGATCGCTTGAACATTCCAAGAATCACAGAAGCAGAAGTTGCTGTCTTAGAAAAAGAAATGGACACTATGAATGCGGAATTGCCACCAATGACGCACTTTGTATTGCCTGGAGGACATCAAACGGTGTCATTCTGTCATATTGCCCGCTGTGTTTGCAGGCGAGCCGAGCGTTTAGCCGCAGCACTTTACGAATTAGAACCTTTTGATGAATACACTTTAAAATACTTAAACCGACTTTCTGACTACCTTTTTGTGTTGGCACGAAAGTTGTCTCATGATTTGCAAGCAAACGAAATAAAATGGATTCCGAAGAAGAATTCGTAAGTTGCTAATAATTAGAAGAATAAAAAACGTTCTTAAAAATAATGTGTAAATAATTACTTTTTTACTTGACTATTTCATTTAAAAATTTATTTTTGCAAAAAATTAATATACAAAGAATATGTATTGGACATTAGAACTTGCATCTCATTTAAGTGATGCGCCTTGGCCAGCTACAAAAGATGAGTTGATCGATTACGCAATTAGAACCGGAGCTCCGTTAGAAGTTGTAGAAAACTTGCAATCAATTGAAGATGAAGGTGATTCTTATGAATCTATTGAAGAGATTTGGCCTGATTACCCTACAGAGGAAGATTACCTCTGGAACGAAGATGAATACTAAAATAAATGTAACCAAGGAAAAAAGTCTCCATCATCGAGGCTTTTTTTTTGGTTTAATATAAAACCACACACACTATGAGTTTTTTAAATTCAGTGTTGAAAATGTTTGTTGGAGACAAATCCAAGAAAGACATTAAAGGCATTCAACCTATTGTTGTTCAAATCAAGTCGCACGAGCTACAACTAGAGCAGTTAACGCTTGATGAGTTGAGAGCCAAAACAGCACAATTTAAAGCACGTATCGCAGAAGCGTGCAAAGAAGTAAACGATAAGATTGCTTCTTTACAACAGGAAGCAGAAACGATTTCAGATATTGAGCGTAAAGAAGATATTTATCAAGAAATTGATAAATTGAAAGACGAAGAATACACGATTTCCGAAGACGTTTTATTTGAACTATTACCAGAAGCATTTGCCGTAATAAAAGAAACGGCAAAACGCTTTACACACAATACAGAACTGAATGTAACGGCAACTCCATACGACAGAGAACTGTCGGGAATGCACGATTATGTAACCTTAGATGGAGACAATGCCATTTGGCAAAACTCTTGGGATGCCGCTGGAAAGCAAGTCACTTGGGACATGATTCATTACGATGTGCAGTTAATTGGTGGTATTACGATGCACCAAGGAAAAATTGCCGAAATGCAAACTGGTGAAGGGAAAACCTTGGTAGCAACACTTTCTGTATACTTGAACGCTTTGACAGGAAAAGGAGTGCATTTAGTAACGGTAAATGATTACTTAGCAAAACGTGATAGCGCGTGGATGGCGCCAATTTTTCAGTTTCACGGGTTAACGATTGATTGTATTGATTACCATCAACCGAATTCGGAAGCGAGAAGAAAAGCCTATTTAGCTGATATTACGTATGGAACGAATAATGAATTTGGTTTTGACTACTTGCGTGATAATATGTCGCATTCGCCAAACGATTTGGTACAACGTCCGCACAACTATGCCATTGTCGATGAGGTCGATTCTGTACTGGTGGATGATGCACGAACACCGTTGATTATTTCTGGACCAATTCCGCAAGGAGATTTACATGAATTTAACGAGCTAAAGCCAAAAGTTTCTGAGTTGGTTCAAAAGCAACGTCAATATCTCACAGGTGTGCTCGCGGAAGCAAAAAAATTAATCAAAGACGGAGAAACCAAAGAAGGTGGATTCTTATTATTGAGAGTTTTCAGAGGTTTGCCTAAAAATAAAGCATTAATTAAGTTTTTAAGTCAAGAAGGAATCAAACAATTACTTCAAAAAACAGAGAACTTTTACATGCAAGACAACAATCGCGAAATGCACAAAGTAGATGCAGAATTGCTTTTTGTGATTGAAGAAAAGAACAATCAAATTGATTTAACAGACAAAGGCGTTGAATATTTATCTGCGGGAAGCAACGATCCAGATTTCTTTGTCATGCCTGATATTGGTGGGGAAATTGCCAAAATTGAATCGCAAGAACTTGAAAAAGATAAAGAAGTTGAACTGAAAGAAGTATTGTTCAGTGAGTTTCAAGAAAAGAGTGAACGTATTCACACCATGAATCAGTTGTTAAAAGCCTACACCCTTTTTGAAAAAGATGTGGAATATGTGGTGATGGACAACAAAGTAAAAATCGTTGATGAGCAAACAGGTCGTATTATGGACGGACGTCGTTATTCTGACGGATTGCACCAAGCGATTGAAGCCAAAGAAAATGTAAAGATTGAAGATGCGACGCAAACTTTTGCTACAGTAACTTTACAAAACTACTTTAGAATGTATCGCAAACTGTCGGGGATGACAGGTACAGCGATTACAGAAGCAGGGGAATTATGGGAAATCTATAAATTAGATGTTGTTGAAATTCCAACAAACCGACCTATTGCGCGTAAAGATAAAGAAGACTTAATTTACAAAACCAAGCGTGAAAAATACAATGCTATTATTGATGAGGTTACGGAATTGTCGAAACAAGGCAGACCTGTATTGATTGGTACCACTTCGGTAGAAATTTCGGAATTGTTAGGAAGAATGCTTTCCATCCGAAAAGTACCGCACAATGTATTGAACGCCAAATTACACCAACGAGAAGCTGATATTGTAGCAGAAGCTGGACAACCTGGACAAGTTACCATTGCAACCAACATGGCAGGTCGTGGAACGGATATTAAGTTGAGTGAAGAAGTAAAAGCTGCTGGCGGATTGGCAATTATTGGTACGGAACGTCATGATTCGCGTCGTGTCGATAGACAGTTGCGTGGTCGTTCTGGTCGTCAAGGAGATCCTGGAAGTTCACAATTTTATGTGTCTTTAGAAGATAACTTGATGCGTTTATTCGGTTCGGACCGAGTTGCCAAGATGATGGATAGAATGGGATTGAAAGAAGGTGAAGTCATTCAGCATTCCATGATGACCAAATCTATTGAACGTGCGCAGAAAAAAGTTGAAGAAAACAACTTCGGAATTCGTAAGCGTTTGTTAGAATATGATGATGTCATGAATGCACAACGTGAAGTCGTGTACAAACGTCGTCGTCACGCGTTGCATGGAGAGCGTTTAAAGGTAGATATTTCAAATATGGTGTACGACACTGTAGAAATCATTACACAAACAAACAAAGCGGCGAGCGACTTTAAAAACTTTGAGTTTGAATTGATCCGCTACTTCTCTATTGCGAGTCCAATTTCGGAAGAAGAATTTGGTACTATGACCGAAGAAGAAATCATCGGAAAAGTATACACAGCGGCTTTTAAGAACTACAATGAGAAAATGGAATTGAATGCTGAAATGGTCTATCCAGTGATCAAGCAAGTGTATGAAAATCCAGAAAATAAATATGAGCGCATTGTTGTGAAATTTACGGACGGCGTCAAAGAATTGAACGTTATCAGTGATTTAAAAGAAGCTTACGAATCGCAAGGAAAGCAATTGGTCAACGATTTTGAGAAGAATATTTCTCTAGCCATTATTGATGATGCTTGGAAAACGCACTTGCGTAAGATGGACGAATTGAAGCAATCGGTTCAGTTAGCCGTTCACGAACAAAAAGATCCATTATTGATCTACAAATTTGAAGCGTTTGAATTGTTTAGAGAAGTGATTGACAAAGTAAATCGTGAAATTTTATCCTTCTTATTTAAAGGTGAATTGGCGGATAACAATCCTGATCGTGTGCGTGAAGCTCGTGAACAAAAACGTAAAAAGGATAATTATACCACTTCTAAAGAAGATGTGTTAAACAGTGATGAAAAAGAAGCGGCACAACGCGCTGCCATGCAACAATCGCAAGGTGGACGTCCGCAAGTGACAGAAACCATCGTTCGCGAGAAGCCGAAAATTGGTCGAAACGAACGTGTGACCATCAAAAACGTGATGACAGGCGAAAACAAAACGGTAAAATACAAACAAGCGGAACCTTTGATTAACAAAGGACAGTGGGTTATTGTGGAAGAGTAGGCTTCGAGAGCCTCAGCCTAAGTTTGATTAATTTTTATAAAATAAATAGAAACTCTCATGGAAACATGGGAGTTTTTTTATGTATATAAATCTAAAATGCTAAATTGCAAGACCGATAACTAAATCCACACGATTGACCTTTACATACTCCATTTGCCATCCAAATAAAAGAGACATTGAATATAGGAATAATACCATTTCAGGGAAAGAAGTGATAGAAATCGCTACCAAGTATCCTTGGGATGAAAAATTAAAGTTTTTAGATACGTTAAGCGATGCAAACATTCATTACAGTCCTTCATTGGATTTTGTTTGTCTTGAAAATAAGAAAAGCTTTGGTTTAACAGCTCAGTATGACAATTATGAACATTTGTCGTTTTCGTTGTGGTACAACAGACCTAAAAAAAACAAAGTCTTTTTCGGTTTGTTTAGAGAAAAGGAAAAAATGGTTGTAGATGATATTTGGTCGATTGATTTTGAAACTTCTTTGAAATATTTAGATCATTTTGTCAATGGAAATTATGACTTGATTGAAGAACTATACACTAAATAATAATATACTAAAACTGATTACATGAAACACTTATTGACAGCAGCGATATTTTTACTATCAATTTCAAGCTTCGCTCAAAACCTAGAAAAAGATCAATTATGGAGAACAAAAGGTGTGTATGACTCGCTCGGAAACTTTGTAGAACGCGCAAAAATTCAAAGTTTTCTGTACAGTGCTGCACCCAATCAATTGTATCGACTCAACACCAAAGACCGAATGAATATGGAAACTGGCGAAACCACCGTTTTTGTTTTTCGTGATACCTTACAGCTCGCTTCGACTAAAGATAAAACCTTCAAGCTAAATGATGAGGAAGTGTTAAAAATACATTCAAAAGATTCATTGACGATACATTTTAACGGTTATACTTTGCCGTATGTAAAACTGGATGTGAAACCGAAGCGCGTGAATTTTAAAAAGTTTACCTCTAAATTAATGGATATTCCTTTTATTGAATCGGTAGACGATGTTAAAGCATATCAACTTACCTATCAAGACACTAATCTTGTCAATATAAAACCTGTAGATAGCGATTCTGGTTGGGATTCTGATTATAAGCTGATTGACTTTCATGGCTTTATCATCATTCAAGGCATTGTTTCTGCGCCGAAATTAATTACAGAGATAGAAAAAGACACTATTCACTTTCTTCAGATTGATTACCGTTTTGAAAATAAAAAGGGAAAGCTGATTAGGAAACGTTAGAAAAGCTTTCCTCTTTACATTTCAGAAAAAAACGTAATTTTATAGAAAACTGTTCCTCCTATGGAAGCCTACGCAAATGCCTTATTGTATGCAATTCCGTTTTTCTCTATCTTGGTGTTTATTGAGATAGCGTATGGACATTTTGTCAAAAATCAGACACATACGGTAAATGATACGATTGCGAGCATTAGCTCAGGATTGACAAGCATTGTAAAAGATTCGTTGGGTTTGGCAGTTATTTTAATTTCCTATCCTTTTTTGTTAGAAAATTTAGCACTTTTCTCCATTTCAGAAACTTGGGTTGCCTATCTCCTAGCCTTTATTGCGATTGATTTTGCCAGTTATTGGAATCACAGATTGAGTCATAAAGTGAATTTCTTTTGGAATCAGCATGTGATTCATCACAGCAGTGAAGAATTTAACTTGGCGTGTGCGTTGCGACAATCCATTTCGAATATTTTAGGGTATTTTCCGTTGTTATTAATTCCCGCAGCTTTGATTGGCATTCCGTATAAAATCATTGCTATTTTAACGCCAATTCATCTGTTTGCGCAGTTTTGGTATCATACCCAACATATTGGAAAATTAGGCTTTTTGGAATATATCATTGTCACGCCTTCGCAACATCGTGTACATCATGCGATCAATCCGGAATATATTGACAAGAATTTAGCGGCTATTTTTTGTGTATGGGATCGTATGTTTGGCACGTTTCAAGAAGAATTGGACGAAATTCCACCTGTCTACGGCGTTTTAAAACCTGCGGCGACGTGGAATCCGATTGTGATTAACTTTCAACATGTATGGCGATTAATTAAAGATGCGTGGCGGACAAAAAGTTATTATGACAAACTTAGAATATGGTTCATGCCGACAGGTTGGCGACCAAATGATGTGCAATCAACCTATCCCATCAAAACGATTGAAAATGTGTATGCTTTTGAAAAATACAACGCTGCAACTTCTGTTTCTTTGCAGATTTGGTCAAGCTTTCAACTATTCTTTACCATTTGCATGATGCTTTTTCTATTCTATAATGTGAGGAATATTCTTGAAAACTACAGTTATGGAACCATCGTTTTGTACGGAATGATTGTCTTTGTTGGAATTTACAGCTATACCAGTCTTTTAGACGGCTACAAATACACGATTCTATTTGAAACCATGAAAGTCGTTTTGGGACTTTTTGTTATTTTTTCTTTTGAAGATTGGTACGGAATTAATGCATACTTTCCATATGGAAGTCTGTGTATGGCGGCGTATTTTGTGCTGAGTTTTTTGGCAACGATTTATTTTTCTTTTTTGGAACGAAATTGGGTGGCTTCTAAAATAGTTTCGATCTAGCCAAAATTTGTAAACCGTTTGTCAAACTGTTTTTTAATAAGTCGAATTTGAATCACCACAAAAACCAATAAAAAGAAGAAACAATACGCATACGTTACTGGAATTTCGGGAATTCCAATAGTTGGCTTATACTTTTCAATCATCAAACTAGACAAATCCCAATCGCCAAAAATGGAGAAACCTAAGGAGAAACGTGTTAAAACGAATGCAAAAAGTAAAAATAACGCACCAATTATCAACCAACCAACTTTGGTTATTAACGGTTTGTAGACTTTTACAGGCACTTTTTCTTGGGAAACTTTGTCCATAACATTGGCTAAAAAGTCTGTGGAAGGTATTGCCAATTCAGCTTCCTGAATGACATTTTTCGTAAATTGATCTAACTTCTTATTTTCTGCTTCCATGATTCAAATATATTGGTTCTACGACATTTTTCAACATATGAAATAGTTTTTTTCGACTGCGATACAGCTTTATTTTCACATTATCATACGATAATTGAATGATTTCCGAGATTTCACGTAGCGATAATTCTTCAAAATAAAACAAGGTTAACAACACACGTTCTTCTTCGGGTAATTGCAACAGTGCTTTTTCTATCATTTGTTTTTTTTCTTTGGCTTCAATATACGTCAACGCGTTTTGCATGCTGCCAATGTCTGCTTCATTGATTTCATCAATATGTTCGGATAACACGACTCTTTTACTCTTTTTGAGATGATCTAAACTCGTATTATACACAATTCTGTACAACCACGTAGAAAATTTAGACGTGCCTTTAAAGCGATCCAACGCTTTGTACGCTTTTACAAATGTATCTTGCGAAACTTCTTCTGCATCTTCTTTATTTTCAACCATGCGCAACGCCAACGTGAATACCATATTCTTGTACTTACTCACAAGTGCCGAATACACATTTACGTTTCCTGAACGGATTTGTGCTATATAATCTTGGTCAGTGTTTGGTGTCATCTTGTAGTTAAGACGATCACTTTCTAGAAATGGTTACAAATTCTTTGATTTTTATTTGGTCTTGGGTTGTTCGCTGCGCTCTATTGTGAGTTGTGAGTTGTGAGTAAGATTATTTACTGTAGGTTTGTTTCAAAGGCTAAACTCTTAAACTTTTGATCTTTTAAACTTTGTTTTTTGTAGATTTATTATTACTCTTAACGTTTACCTTAATTTTTAAATCAAAACGTAAACTGTTAAACTTATAAACTATAAAACTTCTTTATTAAAGATACTTAGTTTTTAATTTTGAATTGTTCATCGAAACTTCTCTATACTCAATACTAATACCTCAATACTAGTTTTTCAAATAAAAAAATAAAAAAATCTGTAACCGAACTTACAAACCGTTCGTCATAATGGACAAATACAAAAACTAAACCTTAAAATATAAAATTATGATGGGATCAGAAGTAATTATTGTACCAGCTATTTTTGGCGTTATTTTCGGAATATATTATTTATACATTTCTTCACGAAATAGAGAACGCTTGGCATTGATTGAAAAAGGTGGAGACGCTTCCATGTTTTTTAATACAAAAAAATCATTAACACCAACTTGGAAGGTATTGGTCATCAATCTTGCCATTTTAATGATGGGCATCGGATTGGGCATTTTCATTGGATATATGTTACATACTGTTATGTTATTACCAGAAGAAGTTGCGTATCCAGGAACGATCTTTTTTGTAGGTGGAACTGCTTTGTTTACAGGGTTTTTTGTGACAAAAAAGTTAATCGCACAGGAATAAACAGTAACATCAATCAAAAAACCAGTTAGTTAATTAATAATGAGCAGAACGATTGTTTTTCTTCGGAAAGTCAATCGTTTTGTGTTTTGTAGACTTCGAGTGCCTTAGTCTACTTTACTGCATCTAACACGTCTAAAAGAAAAAAGATTCCTGCCTTCACATAAACAGGTCTAAACAGTCTCACAATCCAAGAAATTCATGTCTCCTCAGCAAAAGACTTGAAAAATCTAAGTAGTCTAACAAATCTAAGCAGTCTAAGTAAGTCTGTGATTCAATTCGTATCTTTGTTAAAAATTGAAAATATAAATCTACAGTCGTTTGAGAATAAAATGTAAGTTTTAAAAACGCTCACGACTGATACAGAAATTAATTTAATTGCTATGAAATCTATTTATTTGCCTTTAATTGCTATCTTTTTTGTTGTATTGAGCTGTAACTCGAATACTGCTCAAAAATCGATAGTAAAAGCAGAAGTTACACAAGAACAATTAGAAAAATATGAAACGGCCTATTTTGCCAGTGGATGTTTTTGGTGTGTAGAAGCTATTTTTGAAAGTGTACAAGGTGTACAGGAAGTCGTATCTGGTTATGCTGGAGGAAAAGCAGAAACGGCTAATTATCAATTGGTAAGTGCCGGACGAACTGATCACGCGGAAGCGGTAAAAGTGTATTACGATCCAACAATAGTTTCGTATGAAACCTTGGTAAAGGTATTTTTTGGTTCGCACGATCCAACTACGCTGAACCGACAAGGTCCAGATGCAGGAAGACAGTACAGATCTGCCATCTTCTACAAAAACGATAACGAAAAGAAAATTGTAGACACGTACATTGCACAATTGAAAAAAGACAATGTATTTAGCGGAACTATTACCACGGAAGTTACTAAATACACTGCCTTTTACGATGCAGAAGACTATCATCAAGATTACGAAGCAAGAAACCCAAACAATCCATACATTAAAGGTGTTTCAATTCCTAGATTGAAGCGTTTTCAAAAGAAATTCCCAGAATTATTGAAGAAAAATGCGCATTAGAGAATGTTGAACGTTGAATTGTTTAAGAACAATCGAAAATCAATATGTCATTACGAGAAAGCATGACGAAGTAATCTGCTAGTATCAAAGTACGTTCGTTTTTTGAAACAAACAGATTGCCACGAATTTCTTCAAAATTATCGCAAAGACGTATTAAAAAACTAAAAGAGTAGTACATTACAATATATAAAACCGATGACTTTTTGTTGTCGGTTTTTTTGTGAAAATCATTTTAACAAGTCAATTCTTTATTAATTGAACGCTTATTTGCAAAATACAACGCTTACAAAGTTATTTTCATTTATTAAATTACTTTTCCTACATTTATGATGTAATTACATACGAAAAACGCGTTTTTTCTATTTAACGAATTAAACACTTTAAAAACTCATGAAGAAAAAAATGATCTCATTTGCTTCTTTAGGAATTGTATGTGCTACATTTTTCCTAAGTTGTGAATCTAACAACCAAGCTGCAGAAGAGCAATTAGATGCCGCTTTAGAAACACCTGCAAAAATTATTTCGAATGCAAAAGCAGCAACGTTATTCAATAACGATCAACAAACGCGTTTGTCACAAATTGGAAAAGCCAATACACGATTTGAAGACAAAGCCATTCACTTTGATTTGGCAACATTAGAAAGTTACATCAAGCGTTTGGAAACTTTGGCTACTTCTAGAAACCTTCCAATTACAGGTGCGAGTTTTGTATTTGGTGCAGATGCCAACGGAAAAAGAACTGTTTTTTTAATGCCATCTACACGAAATGCTGACTTGGATTATCAAGAATCATTTACGATTGAAAATGGACAATTTCTAACATTCAAACATGTAGATCCGTCGTTAAAACCACAAAATAATTCTCAAAACGACGAGAATTTAGTGCTTTCACCAAACGGTTATGTATCTTTTAATGAATCTGTTGTAATGTTTAACAACTATCAAGCACAATACATTCAGCCATTTGCAAAGAAAGTCACTAAGGACTATTATACAAAAGCAGTTTGGTATTCGTTGGATGAACTTAAAGGTTATATACATTATCTCAAAAGAAAATCACACAAACATAATTTAGCTATTACAGGAATTGATGTATTCTTTGGAGCATACAATAATGATCCAAGTTTAGAATTAAAATCGAACGCGCAAACCGTCTTTTTAGCGGCAAGTACGCAACAACAAACGATTGTGAATGTTACAGGGAAATCATTACAAAGCTTAACGCAAGAAGATTTATTTGCTAAAAATGATGAGAACGTTAATGAAAGTTTAGCTTATAACATGGGGCAACTATCGCCACCGCCGCCAAGAGGATAATTATAACTTTTAATATCAGTATTATTTAAAAGTCGATTCAAGCTATTATGAATCGGCTTTTTTACTTTTTCTATAGAAAATATGACATTTATACATTGAAAACGGACATTCACACAACTTCTCGAAAACGATTGCGCATTTTTCTTACTTTTGTTCTTGTAATTACATTCTAAGTCATGACTTTGTACCAAAAGTACTGACAAACAACTTAGTAAGATGTATTCTAATCTGTAAGTTGCTTTTATTCCACACAAAAGTGGAATTCCTAAGAGTACCAATAATATCGTAAACTAAATACCATGAAGAAAAAAATGATTGCATTTGCTTCTATGGGATTGGTGTGTCTTACATTTTTCCTAAGCTGTAAAGCAAATGACCAAATTGATGAAGAACTCGTATCTTCTGTATTAGAAAAACCCGAAAAGATTATTTCTACTAAAGATGCGGCAATTCTTTTTACCAATGATCACCTCACTAGACTGTCTTCCATTGGAAAAGCTAGTACTACTTTTAAAGAGAAAGCTATTCATTTTGAATTGGCTGAACTCACAAAGTACTTTCAACATTTAGAAACAATAGCAACTACTAAAAATATTCCAATTACTGGAATTAGCTTTGTATTTGGCGCCACAAATGATGGAAAGCGAACAACGTTTATGATGCCGTCCATCAGAAATGCACAACTCGATTATCAAGCATCATTTACTATTGAAAATGAACAAATCGTTCCTTTTGTACATATTGATGACTATGTAACAGCTAGAACAGTTTCCAATAATGATGAAAATTTGATCCTTTCTCCCAATGGCTATATTTCTTTTAATGAAGCTACAGTATTGTTTAATTCGTATCAAACAAAATATATAGAACGCATTGCGAAAAAAGTTAAAAGAGATTATTACACCAAAGCTGTTTGGTATTCGCTGGCAGAAATAAAGTCGTATATAAACTATTTACAAAGACAATCGCAAGCCTATAACTTGGAAATTACTGGCATTGATGTGTTTTTTGGTGTGTATGATACCAATCCAGACTTGGAATTAAAATCGAATGCACAAACCGTGTTTTTAACAGCCAATGCGCAAACACAAACAATCATTGATAGGAAAGCATCGCGTTTGAGCCATTTTTTACAAAACGATTTTTTCCGCAAAGACACAGCTTCTGATGAAAGTGAAGATGAAAGTCTTGCTTATAATGAAGGACAACTTTGTCCTCCACCTAAAAATAATTAAAAAAGTTTCCTCCAAGCCTATTTAATTACTTTTTTTAAAGCAACAATTCATTCCCAATTCTTCACTCCATATTGATTGTAGTCTTTTTCTTAACACTTTTCTTTTTACCACTTTATTAAAAAAGGGAAAAACACCCAATTTTAATTTTTTAATTTTTTTTCTACTAAGATTGACTAATTTTAGCATGAATTAAAAAAGACTAACAAAACTACAACCCTTATGAAAAATTTAGTACGTACAATTGTTCCTTTGGTATTAGGAGCAGTGATAGGATTCTTTATCTGCAAAGAATATTTCTGTGAAAAATCTCCTGTCGTTGAAAAAGAACCTAAAGGAATTATAACCGTAAATGAAGCCATTAATTTGCATGAAGCGTATGTTCAAAAATTAAATGATACTATGTATCAAGACACTAACAATCCCGATTTTAAAGAAACACAATTCGTATGGTTTTCCATGGAAAAAATTCGTGATTATGTAAACTATTTAGATCATGTTGAAAAGGTAAATCCTAAAAATCCTAAAATATCTGGAATTCGCGTATATTTTGGAAAATATAATGAGCACAAGGAATACGAAGGACAACAAACTGTTTTCTTTACTCCAACAGTAGATACAAAGCTTGCAAAAGAAACCGATTATCCAAATATGAAAAATTTACCTTTTTATATTTTACCAAAAGAAGCTTCTTCTCCATTGGTAGGAAAATATAAAGTAATTAAACAATTATTGTTAGATGATCACCGACCATCTACGCGTGCAAATGATGCAAATGTATATTTGGGACATAAAGAATCGAAAGAAAAAATGGCTCAGAAATCTACCAATGCTAAAAATGGAGATGATGGTACTAGTTTATCATTTAATGAAGGGCAATTAAGTCCTCCACCTCCAAGAAATTAAATAGCTAACAATTAATTAATGATCAATAATATTCTAAAGAATTTTAGCCTTTATGCTGAAATAGTTACAGCTATCATTGCTAGTATTTATTACTATAAATACAAAAAATCACCCCTAAAGTATTTTTTAATACTACTATGGTATGTTGCTATTAATGAAAGCTTTGGATATTATTTAAGTATAACTTCAATTGAAAGTAATGCAGTAATATTTAATATATATCATATTATAAATTTTACTGCATTACTTTTAATATATAGACAATTTATTGAAAATAAAATATATAAAAAGTACATTATATATTTTATTTTTACTTATTTGATTTCTGTTATTATTAATGGATTTTATGAAAATTATCTAGAGTTTTCTCAAACGATACCATTTGTTATAGCTTCATGCTTTTTGATCATTAGTATATTATTTTATTTTATAGAAATATTGAAATCTGAACGAATTTTACAAGTGTCTAAAAATATATTATTTTGGATAAGTATAGGACTATTACTATACCATATTGGTTATAGCCCTTACAAATTAATCAGAAGATATGAAGTTTTATCTTCGATAGAGGATACAAGCTTACGGTCACTTTTTTTTAGCTTAATTCTGATTTTAAATATTAGTTACATCATTGGTTTTGTTTATGGAGACAAAATAGATACAAAAGGAAAATAATAATATAAAATTACCACCATGCCAGATACTGATAATGGAGCCTTTATTATTTCATTAATATTCATTCTATTAGTGGTTGTCATAATTGTACTTTTCTTAGTCTTCATCAAGCGAAAGAACAAACTCTTAGCTGAAAAACAACTAGCGCAACGCGAGTTTGAAAACGCCATTGCGGAAACGCAAATTGAAATTCGAGAGCAAACTTTGCGCAATATTAGTTGGGAATTGCATGATAATATTGGACAATTACTGACCTTAGCCAAAATACAATTGCATCAATTGGGTGACTGCAATGAAGATATTTCTAGCGTAAGCGACACTATTTCAAAGAGTTTGACAGAGTTACGCGCACTTTCCAAATTGATCAATCCAGATGCATTGAAAAATATCATGCTACCCGAAGCTTTAAGTTTGGAAGTTGCACGTTTCAATCGTTTAAATTTTATCGAAGCTACGCTAACCATTGAAGGAGAAGAAAAAATAATTGATGATAAAGCTGAAATTATTCTGTTTCGTATCTTACAAGAGTTTTTCTCTAATACCATCAAACATGCAAAAGCTTCTAAATTGGACGTTTGGTTGACCTATACAGACACAACACTGACAATTACGGCGAAAGATAACGGAAAAGGCTTTGACAAATCTGAAGATACACCCAATAAAGGCATCGGATTGCTCAATATGAAAAGTAGAGGTAAATTGATTGGTGCAGAAATTGACCTCGAATCGGAACTAGAAAAAGGAACGCAACTAACGATTATTCATTATCTTTAGGTTTTTGGTTGTTATGTTGGTCACTTGGGTAAGCCATAAACCATTAAACAATATATTAATAAAAGCTATTGGCAGATCGTCTTAGCTAAATCATAAAAACAAAAAAATTGAAAACATATTCTGTTGTCATCGTTGAAGATCATGTATTGTTATCACAAGCCATTGGTGGTTTGGTAGATTCGTTTGATCGTTTCAAAGTAAGCTATTTGTGTAAAAATGGCAAAGAACTCATTACGCGTTTGGAAAGAAATAATTCAAAGGTTCCAGATATCGTGTTGATGGATATTAACATGCCATTGATGAACGGAATTGAAACCACAACCTACATAACAGAACATTTTCCAAATATTGATGTGATAGGACTTTCTATTGAAGAAGACGAACGTACGATTATTCAAATGTTACGCGCTGGTGCCAAAGGATATTTGATGAAAGATGTGGAAAAAAGTGTGCTAGAAATGGCACTAAATGAAGTTGTAACGAACGGATTTTATCACTCAAAACACGTGACGAGTATCTTAATTGGTTCGCTGAGCGGAAAAGGAGGCTCGGGAACACGATTGAAAGAAAATGAAATTGAATTTATGAAGTTGGTTTGTACGGAAATGACCTATAAACAAATTGCCGATCAAATGTGTTTGAGTCCGAAAACAATTGATGGCTACCGAGATGCACTGTTTGAAAAACTTGATGTGAAGAATAGAATCGGATTGGTAATTTATGCTATAAAAAATAAAATCTACTTGCCGTAGTAATTGTTGTTAGTTGTTTTTTATGTTTATACTTAATAACCTATAAACTCATAAACCAAATCACGATTTTTTATTCAACACAACATCACTGTACTTCGCGTTGATATTGATTTCACTTCCAGAATTTGCAGTTTTTTGATACCCACGAACAATGGTATTAAACTGTGTTTTATTTTTGGTTCCTTTGACCGTTTCCGGATACGAAATGCTAGATTTTGAACCAATATAGTACAATTTAAACGCTGAAGACGGCAATTGAATACGTGCATCCGTATTTTCTAAAATAATGTCTAAGGTTTGAAAATTTTCTCCAATATTGTGAATCAACAAGTTTCCAAAAGTTCCACTGATAATTCCCTTCTCTCCTAGCGTTCCAACACTTACTTTGGAAGAATTGGACATTAAATTGATATTTGTTACCGATTGCAAATCTACATTTTCTACAAAATTCACTTTTAAAGCGCCTTCGTTCCATTTGGTCACATGAACAGGTGCATACGACGTTTCAATCGTCGTATTTGCACCTTCTATTACATTGGCATACAAAGCTGCGTGAGACAGCTTTGCATTCATATTTTCTCCAACAGAAGCAATCGTTACTTCTCCATGACGCACATTGAGTTTTAACTTTGCTTTTTTAGGCATTTTAATTTTGATTTTCTTCTTTACTTTTAGATGTTTTCCATCTTTAGATAGAAAGAAAATATTGTCATCCGATCCATTAATTAGGTCAACCTTACCGTTTAATTGCAATGCTTTTACCTTTTCTAATTTTTCAAGGATTTTCTCTTTATTTTTTAGTACTTCCACTTGATATTTCTTAGCAGTTTTTAATGCTTCTTCATGGATTTTAGCTAATTCCTCTTTTTTGAGCGCATGCTTTTCGTAGAATTTTTCTAGTACTTTTTCACGTTCTTCTTGTTGTGCTTCAAACTTTTCCTTCCACTCTTCCATACCTTCTTTGAATTTTTTCTCATCAAAGCCAGATTTCCATTGCTCTTTCCACTTTTTCATATACGCATCACCGTCTTTTTTAAAAGCTTCGTAGTCAAACTTAATGTCTTCCATAGATTCCATAACAATCAGCGGCAATTCAGGTACTTCAATAATCTCTGTGACTTCAGGGATTTCAGCAATTTCATCAATTTCAACTACGATTGGCATTTGGTTTTGCATGATGATTTGATCTGCCAAGACAAATTCGCCTGAATTTCCAAATAATGAATGACTTCCCTTAGAGGTTACGGTTACTTTTTCACTGTTTCCAATGGCTTTAAAATTCCATCTTTCAAAGTATGCGTCTACTTCTTCTTGAGTGGCATCTTCTACTTCAATAGTCGCCGTGATCTCAACTTTATTTTTGTTCCAAGTATCAAATTCTACATCGGCATGAGACGTGCTAATATCTAAGGTAACGTCTTTGTTTACCGTAAAAACTTCTTTCTTTGTTCGTGTTTTTGATTGTGAATATCCAAAGCTTATGACCAATAAGGCGATGAGTAAACTTTGTATTCGTTTTGAATTATACATCATTTTCTGATTTTTTTAGTTCGTTTAATTTTTCCTTTAATTGGTATAGTAATTTTAGTCTAAATTGTAAATTGTCAATCATCGCATTGACTGTTTGCTCGTTAGGTCCAATATCCGTTAACTCTTGCTGCAATACTTTGTGTTCTTCATTCAATTGCGATAGTTTTTGCATGTAACTTTCAAACAATTGTTTCCCGATTTCTGAAACTTCTACTTGCGTCAATTCGTAATTAATACTAGCCACATAATAGTCTTCAATCTTTTTTAAATCGGGTGAAATATCGCCCAAGCTTTTTGGAGAAGTTTTAGTAGCTTCTTTCGAATCTGTTTCTGCAATTGTGATAGTAGGATCAACTGAATCACCAGGTAATTGTTGATAAATCATTATTCCTAAACTACAGATTAAAATCACTACTGCTGCTATTTTATAGAAAGAAAAGGATCGCTTTACCACTTTTTGTTCTTGTGGCAATTCCGCTTCCAATCGTTCTAAAAAACGGGCTTCGTGTCCATCAGACAATCCTTTTTTGATATGTAATTGTTCTTTTTTCAACAAATCTTTAATATCCTGTCCCATGATTTCTCTTTTTTAATGCTTGTTGTAACTTCTTTTTCCCTCGTACTAATTGGGTGCGTGATGCGGTTGATGAAATACTTAATATTTCTGAAATTTCTTGATGATCGTATCCTTCTAACAAGAATAAAATCACAACGACTCGGTATTTATCGGGCAGATTTTCTATGGCTGCTTTTACTTCTTCTAAAGTCGTTTCATCACTCGTTTCCCAATTCGTTTCGTCAGCAACTATTTCTAGCTGCGCTTCGTCAATAGTGATATAATAGTTTTGCTTTGCGCGCAATTTGTCTAAACTTTTATTAATGACAATCTTTTTTAGCCAAGCTCCAAAACTTACTTCGCCAGTATATTGATCGATCTTTTGAAAAGCGTTGATGAATGCTTCTTGCATGGCATCTTCGGCATCTTCTGTATGTTTCAAAAATCGGTTGGCAACAATAAACATTCCTTCACAATACTGCCTGTACAGATGCAGTTGTGCTTTCCTGTCATTTTGTTTACACTTTTCGATGAGCTCTATTTGAGACATACTTTGGTTAGCTTTTTTGGTTTTGGTAATTGCTATACATTTTTAAAGACGTACGGTTTTTTACAATGTGACAATAATTTTTAAAAAAGTTTTTATTATTTGATTTTTATTTTGATAAACCCTTTGAATTTAATAGCTATCAAAAAGGCTTGAAACATGTCTGTTCTTTTTATTTGTAAAGTTTCATAATTTTTTTGAACTTTAGATTGTAAACCAATCAATATAGTATGAATATTATTAATGCGCTTTACGGAAGTCAATATTCCGAATTAAAAAATAAAAGTTACGATGTAAATAAAGGACGATTTTACGGCAATTTGCTATTGACTGCAATTATTATCATCTATCTTTTTATCGCGGTAATTATTCTTAATTTTATTTCAGAAGATATTCTTGATGATCTTTTAAAACCTTTGCGTAGAATGTTTGGCAGAAGTATGGGCAAAGCTGCAAGTCAGATTGTAGCAATTCCGTTAATAGTAGTTATATATTTGATTGTGATGCTCCTTTTTGGTTCTAAAAAACGCTATGAAAAAAGCTATCAAATTTATGATAAAGCTTCGAAGGAAGAAAAAGATAGTGCCATGGGAAAATTGATTGGTATTTTTTTGATTGGCTTTTTATCCTTGGTCATTTTAGGAATTACTAGTTTGTTTCTTTAAATCGAGTTGGGAGACTTGAATAAGCGCTGTTTTGAATACGTAATTGACTCTTTGTTATAAAGTTAACGCGAGTCAAAGACTCGCGCTAACATATCTAGAAAATTAACAAACTAGTTGGTTTAATACATGTTCAGGTACTTGTTTATAATCTTTCAATTTTAAGGTAACTGAACCTTTTCCACTAGTTAAAGTCCGTAATGACGAAATGTATCCGAAGGTTTGCAATAATGGTATTTCAGCATTTACTTTTCTTCGATTTCCATTTTCTTTGATTGAAACTATCATTCCACGACGTTTGTTAATGTCAGACGTCACGTTTCCTAAATAATCTTCAGGACAATTGATTTCTGCAATCATGATAGGCTCTAATAATACAGGATTTGCCTGTTTTGCAGCAACTCTAAATGCTTGACGCGCTACAGTTTCAAAATCCGAACTACTTGAATCATTCTCATGCATTTTTCCATCCAATAATGTAATTTTCATCGCTTCTAATGGATACTCCAACAAAATACCCGATTGCATTGCTTCTCGGAATCCTTTTTCAGTAGCATTGATACAATCTTTCGAAATCACTCCACCTTTGGTTTCGTTTACAAATAACAATCCTTTTTCGGCATCTGTGCGCGGTTGCATGGTAAAGGTAATTTCCGCAAAACTTCCACTTCCTCCAGTTTGCTTCTTCAATAATTCTGTATGTGTTACGGAAGTTGTGAGTAACTCACGATAGGAAACTTTTGGATTTCCTTTATTGATCGCAACTCCGTAATCCGTTTTTAGCTTTTCTATACGAACTTCCAAATGTAACTCGCCCATTCCATGCAGTAAGGTTTGTCCTGTTTGGCTATCATAAGAAGCTCGCAACGAAGGATCTTCATCAAGAAGTTTTGACAACGCATCTCCAAAATTTTTTTCATCATTTTTAGAAACAGGTTCAATAGCCAAACTAATAACCGCTTCAGAAACTTCAATAGATTCTAAAGAAAATGGTTTCCCTAATTCGCACAACGTATCGCCCGTTTTTACATTTTTCAATCCAATTAAGGCAACAATATCTCCTGCATTTGCCAGCGATAACTCTTTAAATTTATCTGCTTGTATGCTTAGAATTCGGCTGACTCTATTTTTGGCATTCGTCCTAGAGTTTAAAACCTGTGTACCAACATCAATGCTTCCCGAATACAATCGCACCATTGCCAATTTACCGACATATTTGTCAACAATCACCTTAAATACAAAGGCAGATAGTTGTTCGTCTACTGTACAAGCTAAAGTAGCTTTCTCATCGGTAATCATATCAATACCATCTACACTTTCAATATCTTGTGGCTGCGGTAAATAGTTTGCAACAGCATCTAACAAAGGTTGTACACCAATGTATTTATATGCTGAACCACACAACATCGGAACGGCTTTTCGTTCCAGCGTAATTCTTCTTATGGCTCGTTGTAAATCGTCTATAGAAATCTCGGTATCTTCAAGATATTGTTCCATAATAGCATCATCAAAATTAGCAATGCGTTCTAGTAAAATAGCACGCCATTTTTCTGCTAATTCAACCAATTGTTTAGGAATATCCGTTACGATATTTGATTTACCATAATCGTCCGCGTTCCAATATATAGCTTTCATTTGCAATAAATCTATCACACCTTCAAAATCGTCAGCATCGCCTATTGGAATTTGAATTGGCAAAGTTGTCGCACCAAATTCTTCTTCTATTTGTGATAATACTTTGAAATAATCGGCACCAATTCTGTCCATCTTATTAATAAATCCAATTTTTGGAATTCCATAACGCTCAGATTGACTCCAAACTGTTTCTGATTGTGATTCAACACCAGAAGCTGCACAAAATAAAGCTACAGCACCATCTAAAATTCGCAAGGAACGTTCTACTTCAATTGCAAAATCAATATGTCCAGGCGTATCAATAATATTGATTTGATAGATTTTTTCATTGTATTCCCAATCGGCTGAAATTGCTGAAGATGAAATGGAAATGCCGCGTGAAGCTTCTTGTACATCACTATCGGTTACCGTATTTCCATCGTCAATATTTCCTGGTTTATGAATAGTTCCTGTATAATATAATATGCGCTCAGTTGTGGTTGTTTTTCCAGCATCTACATGCGCTATGATACCTATATTTCGTATGTCTTTTAATCGTTTCATTTTGTTCTAATTTAATATTTTTTGTAATAAAAAGAAAGCCTCTCGATATCGAGAGGCTTTCTGCTAAGTTTGTACAATAGCAATCCTCTCCTACGTTTGTAGAATGATTTTAGTTCCTATGATTTTTAAAGTAAAAATGATGTTTAGGATTATTCTAGTTGTTAAATTTAAAATGCTATTGTAAATAGTCGATTGAAATTTGGTAGAACAAAAAAGGCTTCCTAAAAAGAAAGCCTTGCGAAATATATGAAGTTTTATCTTTTTAGAATACCAATGTTGCCCTACCCAAAAACACAGTTCTGATAGCGCCGTTTAATGCAATGATGTTAACGTTTGTTGTTTTCATTTTTTTAAAATTCTGTAGCAAATATAGATTTTTATTTGAAAATAAAAAAAGAGTACATGATTTTACCCAAACATACTAGAACCATAATAGAAAGTTAGCCAAACGAATACTGAGGAGAAAAAGATTCCTATCGTATTGGCTGCAAACGCTTGTTTTCTTTCTATATTAAACAAATACGTAGCAATGGTTCCTGCATATACACCTGTTCCTGGCAATGGAATCATTACAAAAAACATCAAGCCCCAAAAACCGTATTTTTGAATTTTGTCTTTGGCACCTTTTTTGGCTCTTCGCGCTACCCACAACGCTCCTTTTTTATAAGATCGAAAGCGTAAAAAGTATCTATTTACGTGATTTAGGAAAAAAATCATAACAGGAAATACCAATACATTTGCAACAAAGGCAGCTACAAAAATCACATACGGATTTGCTTCTGATTGTAAACCGATAGGAATACCAACTTTGGCTTCTCCTAGCGGTGAAATGCTCCACAGCATGGTTATCAATATATCTTCAATCACAATTTTATTTTAAAAGAATTGCAAAATTACGCCAATTTGTACTGTGAACAAATTTTAAGAATGTAAAGTTTTGGTAAAAAATCATTTTCCAGATCAATATTGTCAATTTGCTGTCAAATCACTTCGTTTACGACACTTTTCGTATCTTCCAACTGTAATTTTATGAATCCACGCTATGCATCCTATCCGAGCCATCCATCCTGATTTTGAACACTTCTTACAGTTAAAACCCAAAGCGTGTATTGAACATTTTATAGATATTCGAAATTTTATTTTAGCATTATATCCTGAAGCCAATGAACTTTTGTATCACACACATGCACTTACCGCAGTTTTTTCAATTTCTGAAAAGCTTTCGGATGGATTTTGCATGATTCCGATATATACGAACCATTTAAATTTAGGATTTCATAAAGGAACACTTTTAGACGATCCTTCTCAAGTATTGAAAGGCACTGGAAAGTTTATTAGACACATTCCTATTGCTTCTCCAACCGATTACAGAAATACAACAGTGGAAACATTGCTAAAAAATGCAATCGAATTTGCCATTTCAGACCTAAAGAAACCCTCTGAAACAACTAGTAAGACAATTTCTAAAATAAAGAAGTAACTTTTTGCGTATATTTATACATATCAGTAAAAAAAAACATTTTTAGTATGATGTCATGGCTTATTGCATTTTTTGGAGAATTATTTATTATTTCAGAAGAATGGAAATTTTATAAGAAGAAAAAGAACCGACGTGCTTATGAAAAGGCAAATAAACTTCCCAAGAAGCGAATGCTTTCTCCGCTTACAGAAGCATTTTTTGTGGTTCCTGTCATCATTGTTGCGGTAACTTTTGTGTTTTATTCGTTTGTAAACCCTATAAGACAAACGCGTGACACCAACGATAACCTAAGTGCCTTGATCTATTTATTGAGTAAGGACAAATCACATCATGGTATATATCCTGAAAATATTATCGAACTTTCTCGTAAAAATCCTTTGTATGGCGATTTGACAAAAGATGGTTGGGAACGCGAAGTTATTTACCAACAAATAGAAAATGGACAAGGTTTTACACTAAAATCTAAAGGAAAAGATGGGGTTTTAGATACGAAAGATGATATTGTATTTACAGAAAAAAAGTAACAGACTATTTTAGAGTTGGAGTTTATAGTACTCACAAAAAGTTGTAGACATTTAAGAGGATATGAAAAGTATAGTAACGTTTCAAAAAATAGTTTCTTATTCCAGTATTGGTCTGTTTTTTTTAGTGACTATTGTATTCTTTTCATCATATACTTCCTTAAAAAAAGAACGAAGAACAAAGTGGCGACTATATCATTGTGCAAAATTTCTTGCTACTGAAAAAGCAGCTACAAATGTATATCCACATAGTTTAAGATGTTTAGTGGATAATGGTTACAGAATTGAAGACGGAAACGGATATTTATTCAAATATGAATTCATTAACGACGGAGAAGATTATGTGTTATTTTCTGTTGGAAAAGACGGAATTCCGTATACTGAAGATGATGTGTATGCTACAAAATACGATCTGTCTCGTGACTACTAATAGCATTCTGACATAAAAAAGCGGGATAAACCCGCTCTTTTTTCAGTAGTATTTAATGTTTGTCAACTCCGCAACAAAAAGAAAATTCGAGCACACTAGTATTTGTTCCGCCTTTTATTTTTTGCTTGTCGAAATTTGAAATAACTGTTTTCGTAATCTTTAACGTTTTAAGATTTCTTTTTTTCATAATATATGTTTTTGGTTATGGTGTAATATACTAAAAGAACACTCAAATCGTTTACGGGAATACCATACTAATCTATAGCAAATCCCTTTATGAATCCTTTTCAAAAATTTACAACTTGGCTTACAGAAGAGTGTAAAAGTCATAATTTGCGTTTTCCCGCCGCATGCTGTTTTTCTACAATTGGCGTTGATGGCTATCCGAATGCGCGCTTTGTTTCACTGAAAGAAGTTACAGACGATGGCTTTATAATTACAGGCACACTTTCCTCCCAAAAAGGAGTTGAAATTACACAAAAACCAACAGCTGCATTGACATTTTGGTGGACAGCAACCGAACGACAGGTTCGGATACAAGGCGATCTTGTTGAGATTTCAGAAACACAAGCCGAA
Source organism: Kordia sp. SMS9 (assembly GCF_003352465.1). Classification (NCBI taxonomy): domain Bacteria; kingdom Pseudomonadati; phylum Bacteroidota; class Flavobacteriia; order Flavobacteriales; family Flavobacteriaceae; genus Kordia; species Kordia sp. SMS9. Next base: position 4,155,582 of record NZ_CP031153.1, read on the forward strand.
CGATATTTTAGCCAACGAAATCGTGATTCACAATTGGTTTCTACTGTTTTTAACCAAGGAGAAAAGATAGTGAGTTTTGACATGATGAAAGCTCAATTTAAACAACAAAAAGAAGCTTTACAAGATGCTTCTATTGAAAAACCCGAAAATTGGAGTGGAATTTGTATTCTACCCAAACGTATTGAATTTATGGACTTTAAAGTCAGCAGGCTCCACGAACGAACCATTTTTGAAAAGCAACATGAACGTTGGGAAATCTATTGTATTCAACCGTAATTACATTCCTTTGAACACTTCCTGCATTTTATCATGTTGAATTTCTTGAAAGTCTGAAATGACCATATTGGCAATAGTATAATCTTGGTTTTTGGAATGGTGACTGTCATACCCTACACAAAAAATTCCCGCAGCGTTGGCAGCTTTGATTCCGTTGGTAGAATCTTCAATCACCATACAATTTGTACGTTCATAACCCGTAGCAAAAGCTGCTTTTTCAAAGATTTCTGGATGTGGTTTGGATTGTTGTAAATCTGCACCGCTAAATTTTGCAATGAAGTATTGATTCAAATCAAATCGTTCAAAAACATTGTCAATCGTCATCATAGAAGCGGAAGAAGCCAATACCAACTTGAGTTCTTTTTCGTAATATTCTTTAATAATGTCAAATACGCCATCAATCAATTGCAAGCTGTCATCGTTCGCAAATAGATACTTAAAGTTGTTGCGTTTTTTAAACATTAAGCTTTCTGGTGCTTGTTTTAATTCAAAATGATCACACAAACGTTTGCAAATATTGATGGTTGATTGTCCCGTAAACGACTCGTACAACGCAGGAGAAACTTCAATTCCAACTTCATCAAACATTTGGTGATATGCTTTGTGGTGTAATGGTTCGGTATCTACAATTACACCATCCATATCAAATAAAACGCCTTGTAACATTGTCTATTTTTTTGGCGAAGATACTAAAAGTGCATTGATATTCATGCTGGGTGATATTATTTGAAAGTTACCTTTTTATCAATACAAAACAGGAATACGTTTTTTATAAAATCGCAACGACTTCAATATTTTTTAAACACCTGTTTTTCAGTGTTTTATATTGTAATAAATCAAGATTTTACTTAAAAACAAAACTCCTTTTATCTTCTATAAAATCACTCTAAATGTTTGCTATGCGATTTTATAAAAACTCACAAACAACACTTTTTTAAGGATTTTTAATGGCATTTATTTGTGCAACAACCACAAAAAATCAAATAATTATGAAAAAAAAATTATGCATCGTTTTAGCACTGATTTCTAGTAGCATTCTATTCGCTCAAGCCGATAATACATTTCCTTATCCCAACAGTGGCGATGTAGGAATTGGTACCGGAACAGATCAAAATAACGTGAACTTCAATTTTCAAGTACATGGAATTACGGATTATATTATCCGATTGCAAGAAGCACAACAGGCAGTGACCAAATCAGGTTCTACAAAAGCATCAGGAGCTTTAAACGCTGGAAAAACAGCAAGAATTGGAATTACAAATTCCGAAACTGGAGCTACTGAAAATGATGGCGCTGTGCTTAGAATGTCTAAATTTGACTTCTATATTGTCAATCAAGAACGTAAAAATTTAGCTCTTACTTCTGGTGTTGTTGGATTGAGACTACATGGCGATCATCAACGAATTTGGATGGGCGCACAAAGTTATTACACACCTTCTACAAGTACCGAATTGGCATCCACCAATATTGGCACCACTTCCGATAACGGATTGTACGTTCGTACCAGAAGTAGTTCTGAAGAAGGATATGGCGTAAGTGTACGTGTTCGTAAAAATGAACAAAATGCCATTCAAGTCGTTAGTACCGACGGCGATGATGTCAATTTTACCGTAAAACCTACTGGTGAAGTATATGCTAGAAAATACGTAACTACGCTTAATCCGTTCCCTGATTATGTATTTGAAAACGATTATAAATTGCTGTCTTTTGATGAGTTACGCACTTATATTGCTCACAACAAACATTTACCGAATGTTCCTTCTGCAAAAGTGGTAGCAGCCAATGGTGCTGATTTAGGTGAAATGAATCGTGTTTTAGTCGAAAAAGTGGAAGAATTAACCTTGTACATCTTACAATTAGAAGCGCGTTTACAGAAATTAGAAAAACAAAAATAAACACACAACTATGAGAATATTTTATAAAATATGCCTTTGGTGTGTTATGCTATTTCTAGGAATTTCTTCTGTACATGCACAATGTGATAACGACGTAAGTACAGATCCTGAAAACCCAACAAATAATGCACTTCCGAAAGATTTACTAAATCCCGATGGTGATGAACGCTATTTAAACGGCACCAATTGGTTTCCGTTAACGCTGGGCGGAAGCTTGGAAGATTACGACCTAAGCAACATGTTTTGGTCGGGAACACCTTTGCCAGAAATGGACAATATTTGGTCGTTGTCAATTCCGTATTACAATTATATCAACGCATCTCCAAGACCGACTCCAAAAAATGGTTGGGAATTGTTGTTGGTAAATCTTGGACGGTATCCCAATAATGTAGAAGTGGCAGATAGCAACGAAACGTTTCAAGCATTGCCGTATATCGTGATTTACAATCGCTACTCCGGAGTTGTCCGTGTATTTGCTAATTTTGGATTAGATCAGTTAATTGGCGACGGACCTGACGCAGTTGAAGTTGTGATGAGTTTTGTATTAAACAATGACAACTCTGGCGCAACAGGATTGGCGCGTTTATACAGCGGTAAAGATCTCGCGTTAGATCAACATTCAAAAGTAACAACCATGAAATCGTTGGCAAAAGCAACCAATGCGCAACGGCAATGGTTTTCAACGGATTTTCAAATTGCGTATGATCCATGTACGTGTTCCTATCCATCAAAAATTCAAATTAGTTTTAATCAAATTACAGAAGAAAACATCACCTTGCACGGCAGAAGTTTGTCTGTAGATGATAACCTGATTAACAACGACTTGCAAATTGATCCTATGACATTTCTTTCAGGATTTGATGCGTCTGGAAACGATGCTGAAAAAGGTGGAATCTTAATTTACAAAGGATTACAAACCTTGGTTGATGATTATATTGAGCGTTATGAAAAATACGAAGCTGATTTGTTAGCAGCCAACAGACAGAATAAAATTGTAGAGCATAATTTAAATGTTTTAAAAGCCTTAAAATATACTTTATATGCTGTATTTACGCTTGGTGCGAATCCTTCCGCGATCGATATTGGTCCCATAGAAGCTACCGATTGGTATACAAAGCTAAAAGAAAAATACGGTGCTTTTATCAAAAAAGCAGATAAATTAAAAACAGACAACATTCTTAAAATTGCTAAAAAAGTACTGGGTTCAGATGCAAAAACCTATATAGAACAAAACTTTGAAAAAGTACCATTGCCAACGGCACCAGATCCAAATAAAGTACCAAGTGTTACCTTTACGGAAATGCACTTTGAAGGAATCATCTCGGATTCGCAAGTAAAAGGTGGCCCAACATTTTATACACCTGGAACTTATGGAACTGCAGCAACACAGGTTTTAAATACAGACACAGCAGATCCTACCGATATGCGAGATCCTATTTTGCAAACAATGTATGAATATCCGGTATATAATGAAGTCTTAGGAACGTTTGCCCTATTGAACAGTCCTGCGATTACCATTGCAGATCGGTATGTTCCAGAAACCGTTTTTGAAGATACTTTTTTAGTCGATACATTTTGGAATCCAATTCATTACAAATCTTGGACTCGTGAATATCAAATTAAAATTAGCAATGACTTAATGTACGCGCTCAACGAGTCTTTAGACATTAAAAAGCATGAAATCAAAGCTGCGTATCGCTTCAAAGCGAAAACAAATGTGGCGCTTACGGGACAATTACATTACAACGTATTTTTAGATCCATATTACACAACCAATGTCTTTTCTACAAACTATGATGTAGATGCGTATGACATTTGGATCAATCAGTCAGATACGCCATTTACCAACAGTGTAGAAAACGGTTGGGATCCGTATGTGGGCGATTATGGCGATGATGATGGAAACTTTCAAACTCCTTTTGTGCCGCTAGATGCTTTAAAAAACTTCAACGTGGGTGTGGGTTTAAAGCAAGAATTTTTTGAATTCGGTTGTTTGGATTGTACATTCCCTGACGATCCTAACTTTCCACTTCATGTGTGGCAAGGATTCAAATTTGGTTTCTATGATATTGAATTGGTATTAATGGTTGATATTGAGTATGAAACTAAAAACGAATATGGAGAAAACAATACGAGTACTCAAATTTTGACTTTTGATATTACCGAGGACAATATTGAATACAGCAGCGAACCTTACACGTATGAATTGATTGATGAAACCCTGCACACACAATACGATGCTAAATTATTTAATGAAAACTTAGGCTTTGAAGATGTGGTCTTTGATGGAAGTCCGGTTGAAGGTTGTTGGCTTTCTGGTTCCACATATACCTGTCGTGCTTGGAACGACATTGATATCACTGGAAACCTAAGCACTACAGCGGGATATAACGTAAACATCATCGCGGGGAATCAAATAGAAACATCGCCAGAATCTATTATTTCTCCAGAAATAGCAATGTGGATTGATTCGCCATTCAACCTTTCTCAACCGATGATTCATGCGACAGTAGGACAAATCAATGCGTTTTGTAATAGTAGTGATTACAAAGCAAATATTCTTGATCCGAGCATAGGCGAACGTACGGCAAACAATGAAGATGTATTATTTACACAGGCTGAAGAAGATGAAACTCCAGAAGAAATTTATCTCTATCCAAATCCGGCGAACAATTATGTTAACTTGTATATTGATCAAGAAAATTTAGGCAAAAATATCAGTATAGAAACCTATGACATGTCTGGCAGAAAATATATGCTGGAAATGAACACAATTGGTGCTGCTTCTTTCGCTATCAACATTGAAAGTTTGGCTTCGGGAATTTACTTTGTAAAAGTATACGACAATCAAGCTTTATTAAAAACGTTGAAGCTTATTAGAAAATAATCAAAATGAGTATTGTACTAGAACTAGCCTAATCTAGTTACAATTGATGGCGGTTTTCTTTCGTTAGAAAACCGCCTTTTTTATGAAGTCACACTGCTAATCTCGCAAAGTTGTTCCCTAAAATTATTTTTAAGTAGTATATTTAGTGCCCAAAATTACTTCTTATGACGATTCATGATTTTACTTCACAGCCTTCCTTGTTACATCAATTTATTGCCGAATTGCGCGATGTATCCATTCAAAAAGATTCGATGCGCTTCCGCAGAAATATTGAGCGTGTTGGTGAAATTTTAAGTTATGAATGTAGTAAAGTGCTTGAAAACACTACAGAAACCGTGACAACGCCTTTGGGAACTAAAGAAATGATTATTCCTAAAAAAGATATCGTCATTTGCTCTATTCTACGTGCAGGATTGCCATTACATCAAGGAATTTTAAACTATTTTGATCATGCCGAAAATGCGTTTGTTTCTGCCTATCGCGATCATATGGATGATGGAGATGCGTTTGAAATTGTCGTGAATTATATGGCAGCACCTTCGTTGGAAGGAAAAACGCTGTTATTAGTTGATCCGATGTTGGCAACAGGTCGCACCATGAAAAACGTGTATGAAGTACTATTGCAACAAGGAACGCCAAAAAACATTCATATCATTTCTGTGTTGGGTTCTATGCAAGGTGTAGATTTCGTCCAAGAAAACTTCCCAAAAAACACACATTTATGGATCGCTGCTGTAGATGACGTACTAAATTCCCGCGGATATATTGTTCCTGGACTCGGCGATGCGGGCGATTTGGCGTATGGAACGAAACGATCTTGATTGTTTTGTGTAGACGCGCCGCGCTGTTAGATCGCTATTGCTCTTAGTATTTTGGACTCGCTTTGCTTTAGATTGCTTCACTTCAACTTTGCTCAGCGCAAGTACTTTTGGTATTTTAGTTTACTATTTTCATGAAATTCAAAACGTCATATTGAGTGATTTTTATTGAAAAACTGTATCGAGATATGCTTTGACAACTTATACCAATTTTACTATAATCTGCAACAAATAAGCCCGTTCATTCAGCAGTCTATTTCCTTGCGACTATTTTCCGTAGCTATGGCTATACTTTGATTTTATGTCTTGAATACGCGAAAATTAATCTTAATTCTATACATCGCATTTTATAGTAGAATTGGTATAAAAACTAGCGTTAGTAAGAGGTACAATTCATGTCCATTTATAAACGGGCACAATGTTCTTTTTTGAATCTCACATTTTTCATTTTGATTTGTGTCATTATTAATTTTAAAATATTTAATCATGAAAAAAAAGAATTTAAACCACAAAGGGTTACAATTACAATTGAACAAAGCCACTATTTCTAGCTTAAAGGCTGGCGATTTAAAAGGAGGAACAAATGCTAGTATTTTTAGAGACAAAGCAGGAAACTGTTATGTAAGTGTAACTACTTGTCCGCATCATACACAACCGTATGCTACATGTTAATGTTCTCCAAAATCTGAGGCAGCTTACTGTATGTATCATGTTTTGTATAATTTTCTACTGAAATAATACCAATTTACATTTAAAATGGTATTTTGGATACGAAGTTGCTTTGGCAGTTTAGGACGCCGTGAATGTTTTGCATAGCCGTAGCTACAGAATATATTTGCAAGGAACTAGACTACCAAATGAACAAGTTTATAAACATCATTTTATGTGTAAATTGGTATAAGATAGAAGAATATATTAAAAGCTATTGTGAGTCTGAGACTTACAATAGCTATTTAATACTAATCACTATCATTTATATTTTATTGAATGATGATCTTTTTGATAATACTTTTACCGTTCGCCGTAATTTTTGATAGATACATTCCACTTTGTAAGTTTAACGGTATTTGTGTCGTTCCCGAGAATTGACGCACGAGTAATTTTCGACCATCGAGTGCATATATTTCCATGATTGCTTCATCTGTAATGCCTGCAATGGTTATATGATTTGAAGCAGGATTTGGATACAGTTTGATGGTATTTGCTGTAAATTCTTCATTAGACAAAGGCTGCATCCACACATTGCCAATTTGATTTCCCCAAAGATGTTCCACCAATTCAGGGTGATCTATAAACGGGTTTCTATTAAATTGCCATGTGTAAATCACATTGTTACGATTCATTTCAAAGTCATCTGGTGGATCATTTCTGTGCCATTGTATCAACGTTGCCAAATCTCCCAATTGTCCTTCTACAGCAGGGAAACCGTTTTCAATTGACAATCCGTTGTACCGAACCGCTAAAAAGAAAACACTACGTGCTACATCGCCACGAAAGCTTCCTGCAGTTCCTGTTGGCCCTGTGTATTGTCCGTAATGCTGATTCCCACGCGAACTATTTTCAGGTCCATCACTCGCCCGCAATCCATGTCCGTCAGAGTTTCCATGTCGTAACGAATCGGCTTTGGTCGCCCAAAATACGTCTCTACCATCTGCAATGTCGTCACCTTCAATACTTCCATATCCTGCAAGCGATCTTGGAAATGTATGTTCTCTGTTCCAAGCGCCTGTACTGTTTGAACCTGATTGTTGATCGAGCTTAGCTCTTCCCTGTTCTGTGTATACCAACCACACTTGATTGCTATTGGCTGGGTTTTCATCCGCTTCGCGCAACATATCATACACATCGGCATAGGTTTGCGCACGAACCGTTGCAGGATCTGCAATAATAGCTTGCATGGCATTTCTCAAATTTGTGTCTGCCAATCCGTCCATTGTATCATAATATCCATTAGGTACTGTAGTAGCAACGACGCCATACGTTGGATTTAAAGGTGTTCCAAAAGGTGCGACTGTGAAGTCATCATCTACTGCACGGATTAAAACTTCGTCATTTAGAATGATATATTCTACTGAAAAGTTATCCACCAAATCAATAATGAGTTCTTCATCTCCTTCGTCTAGCGTATCGTCTACCAACGTAATATTTGTGGTAATTGAGCTTTGTCCTGTTGGAATAGTTACGGTTGTCGCTCCTGTATAATCAGCTGCGTCAAAAGTTCCATTAGCAAGTGAATAGGTAATGTCTAAATTTGACGTTACAGGAAGTTCTGTCGTAAATTCTATCGTAAAGGTTTCGCCTTCGGTATATTGATCGTTTGCAACATTGACAGCAATTCCATTGAGAACTATACCGCTTCCATCGTTTAATTGTCGTGGTGTTGGTGTTCCTGTGAAATAACTTCCATCAGTTTCATTCCGTTGAATAGAGTTGGTATTGTTGTTTCCGCCTTCGCTAATTTGTGTTGTTAAACCTAGTAGCGTTAATAAACCTGTATCATCTGCTTCTCCTGTATCGTAAACAATCGCATCTATTAAGTCTGTGGTAGTGGCTTGTGTCCCTTGTGGAAAGTCAAAACCATCTGCTTGATAAATGGCTACTGCATCTGCTCCATTTTGAATGACGTTGGCACCAATTAACAATTGTGGTACTGGCGAAACCGTATTACTTCCAATTAACAGTAAACCGTTAACATCTGTGGTTTGTCCGTCTAAATCTAGTGCAAAGTAACTACTATCATTCCCAGAAGTGGATCCGTTAAAGAGTACTAACACATAGCCATCTAGGGCAAAATTAGGCGTATCAGATTTGAGTTCAATAAATTCTCCCGTATCTGAGCCTGGTGTATCACAATCAATTTCATTAATCACTACTTGACCAAAAGTAACTTGTGCTATCAATAGTAATAGACAGAAGGGCATTAGTTTTTTCATTATTTTACTTTTGGCAAAAGTACGATAATGAATGAATTTAATATGAATTCTGTGTGAAATTCGCTTAAATTATCTAAAAAATGAGACTAAAGTGATTTTATAAAGATTAGCGACTTGTATCGCCGATAGTAATCGTAGTATTTAGAACGATATCGCTTACAGGAACTTCTTCGAGCTTCGACTCTAAACGCAATAAAAGTATCTTTGCCGTTTGCTTTCCTATTTCTTTTGGATGTTGGTCAATGTAAGATATTTTAGGATAGCTGAGATCGTTTTGACCAGAATTTACATACCCAATTAAGGAAACATCTGTTCCTGGTATTAATCCTTGTCTTTGTATGATGCTGTTACAAAGCAGCGTAGCGTTGATATCTGCCGCTATAAAACCGTCAATTTTGTTTTCTTTAAGTGTTTCTTCTAGTGTGATTTGAAGGTCTTGTAAGTCTTCAAAAGCAATAACTGTTGGATTGTTGGTTTGCGATAAATAGCCTTCTTCTCTGGATCTACCAACAATTAATGTAGGAATGGAAGATACGAAAGCAATATTTTTACACTCTTTTTCAGCCAGATATTGATAGGCACTTACAATACTTTCGTAATCGTTTACTTGAACCGCATCAAAGCCAAGTGGTTGCATTGGAATACGATCAAATAATATTAAAGGAATGCCTTTTTGTTTGATTTGAATGATATGATCGAATGTTTTCTTTTTGTTGGTTTCTTCTGCAATACAAATAATAATTCCGTCTACATTTCCTTTTGAAAAGAAATCTAAACATTCTTTCTCTTTGTCTAAGCTTTCATTGCTAAAAAAAGTAATGATGTTGTATTTTGAGGAGCCAACCAATTCGTCAATCCCTTTTAAGACAGAAGCAAAGAAAGGGTTTTCAATGTTGGGAAGAATCACACCAATTTGCATGGTTTCTTGCTTTTGCAAGCGAACTGCAATCGGATTTGGTGAATAGCCGCGTAATTTGGCTAGGTTTTTTACACGTTCTTTTGTTTGCGCACTTATTTCTTCGCTATCGTTTAAAGATTTTGATACCGTGGATACTGATATGTTTAATTCTTTGGCTAATGATTTTAAAGAAACTACGTTTTTCATTGGTTATATTTTATCTGAATAAGAACTTGTAAAAAGCTATTACGATAGCTTGCTTATAAAAAAGTGTGCTTATTTTCATAAACACACTTTTTTGATGTGATCTATTGTATTAGTTTTTGACTAATTTGATACTGTTGGTACCTTTATCGGTATTGATCGTTGCAAAATAAATACCTCTTTGCAAACGAGTTCCATCTATGGAAGTTTGCGATGTTTTAGGTGACATTGTTAATACTTGTCTTCCCGAAACATCATATACTTGAATGGTTTTGATTGCAACATTATCTGTTACTATGTTCCACGCATCATTTGTTGGATTAGGATAAGCTTTAAACGATGTAGCCGTGAATTCTTCTGTACCTAACGTGCTTCCTGCTGTATTCCAAGTATAATCTCTAGACTGTTGTCCTAGTACATTGATGTATCTGTTTGTAAATCCACCATTACTTACTGTACCAGCATCTCCATCCATAAAATTTTCTTGATCAGCCCAGCCATCCACTTGAAACTTAAATTCTGTGTATGCTTCTGCCAATGGAAGTGTTACAGACCACATACCGCCGCCCATATCTGTCATAGGATTGGAAGTTCCGTCCCAGCCATTGAATTGTCCGCTAATATACAAAGTGGTAAAAGCACCACCATAGCCACTCATATCTACGTTAAACGTAGTATCATGTGGTCCAGCGTTTCCGTCATCGTAGCAAACACTAAATGTAGGCGTGTCTAAGGTCATTGCAGCACCATTGACTTCTAAGATTCTGTTTACAAATCCTCCGTCAGTAACTGTACACGCATCTCCACCTGTGAAGTTTTCTTGATCTGCCCAGTCATCAACTTGAAATTTGTATTGATATTCTCCATCGGCAAGATTCACGGTAGTTGACCAAATACCACTACCCATATCCGTCATTGGGTTGGAAGTTCCATTCCATCCGTTCATTTCACCACTTAGGTAAACTGTTGTAAATGATCCTCCGTAACTACTCATATCCACATTAAAAGTAATGTCATTTTGAGCAATTGTTGTTAAACTAATTAGTAATGTTACTACTGAAAAGTAAATTTTTTTCATACTCTATTGTTTAATTTAAGGGATTAATAATAGTATCAAATATATTACTTTATTTTTATAAATAAGGTGTGCCTCTTATTTCAGAAGCACACCTTTTAAAATTTTACTCTAGTTAGTCTAGTTTTTAACTAGTTTAACACTACTTGTACCTTTATCTGTGTTGATTCTAGCAAAGTAAATTCCTCCTTGTAAAGAAGTTCCATCAATAGTAGCACGTGTGTTATTTGGCTCCATTGCTAATACTTGTCTTCCAGAAATATCAAATACTTGAATTGTGTTAATTACCGTATCTTCTGTAACTACATTCCAAGCGTCATTTGTTGGGTTTGGATATGTTTTGAAAGATGATGTATTGAACTCATCTAAACCTAACGTAGTATTTTTGTGAAGGTAAATGTTATCGTACCACACATTCGTTAAGTTTGCAGTTGTAATACCAATTTGAGCAATATCACCTCTTTCAAGGTTTCCTACTACCACACCTCCTAAAGAAGAGATATCAAGATCAACAGAAACCCATGTGTTTGCAACAATAGCTGGCATTGTTCCTGTGTTAATGTTTATTTCTAAAGCAGAAGCTTCTCCGCCTCCACCAGCAAAATCAACTAATTTTACATTGAAAACATCTCCAACTAAATCTACATCATCCGTGTAGAAATCGAAATGTATATGTGTAAATGCATTTAAGTCTTGTCTGTTTGCAGAGAAATCGATTCCTTGACATGGAACTCCAGTATTCTTTTTGAATGTGTTATCACCATTGATTTGTACTTCTGTTACTGCTGAACCACACCAACCTGCATCATACGTACCTACTGTGATACTTGGATACCAATCTGTATAGATACCAATTACATCTGCTGCTGGTCTGTTTGGTGCTGATGGCGCCGCTGTTGCTGGTCCACTGATTACAAACGAAACTGTGTATGTTTCCATCACCATTCCATTTTGAGAAGTTACTACTACTGTAGCATCTCCAGGTACTGCAGGTGCTTGTGTAATAACTGCCATTGCCGCTGGATCCGTTGTTGTTGCCGAAGTAATTTGTGGAACTACTGTTGTTCCAGGAGCTAAATCTACGTTGTAGCTAAATACTCCAGAACCAAATCCTGTTAATGGAGCTGAATCAATTTCTAAAGCGCTTAATGTTGCGTCTGAACCTGCTGCGGTTGGATTCTTCCAAAAGTATACATTGTCTAAGTAGATGTCTACTGGCACTGTACTTCCTGGTCCATTTGCTGCAAACTTCATTTGAAAAACACTGTCCCAAGTCATTCCTGTAAAAGCAGATTTAGGAATATCAACACTTGTCCATGTTCCAGATGTGTAGGCAATTGAAACTAGAGTTTCTCCTGCACCTGATCCGTTGTTAATTGGACTTACTTGAATATCTGTTGCTCCAGGGCTTGCAGATGTCCAAATATCAATGTGTAAAAATTCCATTTGAGAAGCATCTTGTGTTGTCAACTCTGTTCCTTGGTAGTTAAAGTTAGGATACGCTAATAAAAGTTGTCCCGTTCCTGGGTCGTAACTTGGATTTACTAACGTGTGACCAGATTGTCCCCAGTTAGGATCGTAATTTGTTGCAATGTTTGTATAGGTATCACCGTACACAGAAATCACATCAACAGCAGCTTGTGTTGGAGTTGCTGGGTTTGTTGTTGGCTGTGCATACGCGATGCAAGCAAACAACAGAAATAAATACGTAATTTTCTTCATAATAATCTGTTTAAAATTTGAATTGTTCATGTTTATCCCAAAGTCCCCAATACGCGCCAACATCACCTTCATCACTTACTTTCCACGATTCGTCGAAAGAGGAGAAATAAAAGATTTCAATATCTTCTTCTTGGGCCCATCTTTGGGTGTTTATAAAATATTTAATTGCATTTGTGTTTGAAGGATATGCTCCTTCAAGACTTGTTCCTTTGTTTGGCCATCCTGTTTCTGTAATGATGACTTTTTTTCCGTTTCCTGCGCGCAATGCTCTGTTGTACATATCTTTTACATATAACAGCGAATAATCTTGATCGCAACCTTCCCAAAAAGGGTAACAATTTGCTAAGATGACATCACAAGCTTCTGTAATTTCTGGGCGTTCTACAAATTCATAGTACGCATCTACATATCCTACAGGAATTCCGTTGAGTTCTTTTTTGGTATCGTAAATGAATTTTAATAATTCATCTTCTGTTAAATCGCCTCGATACATGACTTCATTACCAACACCGGCAATATCTACAAGACCTTTGTCTGCAAGATTGACGAGTCCTTCAATTTCAGCTTCGTTTGTTTCTGGATTGTTCCCCAACCATGCGCCAACTAAGGTTTTCATGCCCATTTCCTTAGCAATTTCAGGAATTAATTCGTTGCCTTCTGTACATGAAAATGATCGTACCCAATTGGTATATGGTTTGATTACCTCTAATCGCCGTCTTATTTGCGTTTCAGAAAGCGTATCTCCAGGTTCTTGCCCTTCTGCATATGGACTGAAACACATGCCATGCATTCCAGCTTTCACTGTTTTGCGCCATAAAGATTTTAGGTCATCAAAAGTGTACCCTTCAAATTCAAGAGCAGCTAATGAGAAAAATTTTTCTTTACGTAAAGACATTGTTTTTGTTAATTTTTTTATTAAAATTTGAGTTTTTCGTGTTTGTCCCAAAGTCCCCAATATGCACCTACATCACCTTCGTCACCAGTTTTCCAGGATTCATCAAATGATGAGAAGTAAAATGTTTCGATATTGTCTTTTTCAGCCCAAACTTGCGTGTTAATAAAGTATTTTATTGCATTGATCTCAGATGATTCTGCTCCTCGTAAGCTTCCTCCTTGACTTGGCCATCCTGTTTCTGTGATGATGACTTTTTTACCATTGGCTGCATGTGTTGCTTGTCCATACATTCGTTGCATGTGTGCAAGTGATCCGTCAATATGGCAACCTTCCCAATATGGATAACAGTTGCTTAAAATGACGTCACTGATTTCGACCAATTCTGGGTGTACTGAGAATTCATAGTATGCATCTACATACCCTACTTCAACATCTGGTAAGGCTTCTTTTACTCTTCTGATATAGTCTAAGAGTTCTTCCAGTGTAAGATCGTTTCGGTATAGCACTTCGTTTCCAACAGCAGCAATATCAACCATTCCTTCTTTTCCTAATTCAATTAAAGCTGCTATTTCCTTTTCGTTGTCATCTTTGTCATCTCCTAACCAAGCACCAACCATGGTTTTCATACCGTGTTTTTTGGCATATCGTGGAATGTGTTCATTTCCTTCTATACAAGAGAAAGAACGTACCCATTTTGAGTATGGTTTTAGAATTTTTATTCTTCTTTCTACTTGTTCTTCACTAATAACATCGCCAGGTTCTTGTCCGTCTTCATACATACTAAAACAAATACCATGCATTCCTTTATTGAGTGTTGCTCGCCAAAGTTTTTTTAATTCTTCAAAGGAATATTTGCTAAAGTCTATTCCTGAATGCTCGGTGAAATTAATTCCGCCGTATAAGTGATAATCTTCGTCTCTATATGACATTTTTTTGTTTTATTCTAAAATTTATAAATAGGTTATAATTCTCCTCTTCTTCTTACTAATTCTTCTTTGATTTCGACCGCTCTTTTTTCGTTTAAGCTATATTTCCACATTACTATTAATGCTAAGGCAGCTGTAATTGCTGGAATAGTAATATCTGCTACACGCAATTGATATAACGTTTCTGCTGTTTGTTTAGGTAAGTTACCATCAAATCCGATTAACTTTAATACTAATCCTCCTAGGATTAATGCTATCGCTTGCCCTAGTTTTACCATCCACCAGTAAATAGCACCAAATGTACCTTCTTTACGTGGCATTCCGTTTTCTAATTCATCCAAATCACATACATCGGCTGTCATAGACATCATAAGTGTGAATAATCCTCCAAGACCAAATGCCATTAATGGAATAGGCATAAATACTAAATAAGGATTGTCGATATCGAAAGCCCACCACTTGAGAATGTAGCCAATAATAGAGATGAAAGTAGATATTAAGAAAGCCTTTCTTTTTCCTACTTTGTTTGCCATCCATGAAATAATTGGTATGATTAAAAATGCTGTTGCCATAGCATTTACAGTATTAAACCATGCAGGCCAAGTTCCTGCTGCTTCATAACTTCCTTCATACATATAAAATACAATGATATATACACTAAATGCTGCTACCATTTGGAAACCATTGAATACTAAAAATGTAGCTCCGCAAAGTTTCATAAAAGGTTTGTTTTTAGAAATCTGTTTGATCCCTTGAAAAAGATCTTTTAAATTTGAAGATAACGATTTCATGTTAATTTCTTTACGGTTTGCCATATTTGCAGAATCAATTCCTCTACAAAATATTGCTGGTATGATTCCGAAAACAATACAAATTACACCTACTACGACAGCCATGAATCTAACACCTTCTGCTTGTGTAGCAAAATAGTTTTGATCAGGGATTATGAAATATAACCATGGTACTATCATCCATGCAATTTGTCCCATAGTGTTGGAGAATGCCATTAATCTTGTGCGTTCTTTATAATCAGAAGTCATTTCGTATCCCAAACCAATTAAAGGCGTAGCAAATACCGTATTTCCTATTAAGAATATAACTTGCAAAATCATTATGTACCAAAAATTATACATCTCTGGGTCATTCTCGTCAATTTGCCACATTAAAATAAACATGATTCCGCTAAAAATAGCTCCGAAGAATATGTAAGGTCTTCTTCTACCCCATTTAGATTTTGTATTATCTGATATGAATCCCATGATAGGATCCGTAATTGCATCAAATATTCTAGGCAAGCCTCCTAATAGCCCCGCAAGAAAAGGGTCCATTCCAAAAGCAGTTAATAGAAAGTATTGAATGAAAACTCCTAATGTACCAGGTAAAATATTTAATACAAAATGACCAGAACCAAATGAAATTTTTTGAACAAAAGGAACTCTATCTCTGGTGGCTGTTTTATTTGACATATTTCTCAGTTTTAATTGGTTATCACGATAGTTTGAATCGCTTGTGGGTTAATTGATATTGATTTTGATGTTTCACCAAGGTGAAGTGAAAAGTATTTTTCGGTTTTACCCTCATTGAATACAACTACCGCAATGCTTCCGTCAGGATTTTTTGCCGCAGTCACCATTAAGTCTTTGTCTGTGTTGTTTGCGTCGATAATTTTTGCGCCAGGGCGAATGTACTTACTGAAATGTACCATGGTGTAATATAATGGCGTCATGTATACTTCATCCGCATCTGGATCAACGATGATTGGCGCGATACACCAGTTTTTAAACCAGTTTGGTCCGCCTTGTTTGTCTAACACCATGTTCCAGTCTACCCAACCGTCAACCCAATTGTTAAGACATCCGATGATATCACGTGCATACCGATTTACTGGAGCATATTTTGGGTGCAAGTATTTTTCTTCTTCTTTTGCCCAATCCCAACCCCAATCAGTTGCTTCTTTTTTCCAATACCAAGCATCATCTTTCCAAACAGGAACTTGTGCATCTATACAGCCTTCAGTTTCTATTAAATATTTATTTGGCGCTTTGTTGTGTGCATATTGCAAATCTTCAGCATATATTTTATAGGTACTTTCATACCAGTGAATTGCAGTTCCGTCATAGTATTTGGAAGAAGCTTCATCTTTAAACATTACGTCTACCCATTCTTTGAGTCCTGCACGATTTTGATCGTATCCTAAAATGATTAAATCACCTTTTCCGTCTTTTTCAAGTTTTGGTCCTAAGTGATTTTGTACGAAATCGGTCATTTCTTCTGGGGTATAGTGCATACTTTCCCAGTTGTTTCCGTTTCCATGTGGTTCATTTTCTACGGTGAATCCCCAAATATCAATACCTTCTGCTTTGTACGCATCTACATATTTTGAGAAGAATAATGCCCATGTATCGTAATATTTTTTCAAGAGTTTTCCTCCTACCCAAGCATTGTTATCTTTCATCCAAGGTGCTGCTGTCCACGGAGATGCAAATATTTTGAAACCATCTTGTGAAGCTGCCATGGCATCTTTAATCATTGGAATGAGATCGTCCATATCTTCTTCAATGGTAAAGTGTTCCAAATTTACATCGCCAGCTACAGGTGTATATGAATAGTTTGACAATGAAAAGTCGCACGAATTCATGTGTGTACGCGTAAGCGAGTAATTGGCGTGATCTTTATCAAAGTATGCTTTTATAATGAAGTCTCTATTTTTTTTGCTCAATTTGTTTAATAGATACGCAGATGATTCCGTAAATGCGCCTCCAAAACCTGTAATGGTTTGGTATTCTTTCGCAGGAGTTAACGTAATCAAAGTCGTTTTTGTCAGTGTATCTTTTACCGAATTGAATGTGGTTAGTTTTGTAAGTTTGTTTCCACTTTCGGAAGTTTCATATACTTCTGCTTCAAGCTGTTTTACCAAAGGCTTTTGCTCTTTTTCTTTGCAAGCTGTAATCATAATGAGTAGCATTATAAGGCTATATGTTTGTATTTTTTTCATGGTTAGTGATCTACGACTAGTTTTGCTTTTACTGGTGGCAATTGTACTTCTAACAGAAGGGAATCCTTTATGCCGTTATAGGTTTTTACAATTTGGTTTCCATCTCGCGTTAGGCCTTTAAACACGTCTTCATCTACAAGATTCCAAAGTGCATATTTGGCTTTTCCATCAATGGTAAATAATCCAAAGTGATTTTCAGATCCGCCAGGATTACGCGAATCTTTCCATATTTCATCAAATGCTTCAAAATAAAAGCATGAAACTTCGTTATTTTCTGACCACTCGCGTATGCTGTGGTAATAGATCGCTTCTTTGTATTCGTCTGTAGCTTTACTTCCCGTATCGCCATAATGTCCGTTGGAATAGGACGCCCAACCTGTTTCCCCAATATGAATTGGTTTGTCTACGCCCAAACTTTTCATGTAATTATGTACACTGTCAAATTGTGAAATGGCATATTCTTTGGCTTTTTCCATAGCATAGTCTATTTTTTCAAGACTCGATTTTTTACCATCGTCCACAGTTCCCCAAAAAACAGGGTTGTAATGCGTATCGTGCATTGGATAGGTGTGAATGGATAAGTAATCTACAGCTTTGATAAGCTTGTTTAAGTCTTCTACATGATAGATAGTATCGCCACCACCCCAAGAAGCAAAGTTGTCTGAGCTTGTTACCCACAGGTCTTTGTCTAGCTTTCCTTCTTTTTTAAGATTTTGTAGATGATTTACCCATTTTAGGATCACATTTGGTTGCACGTAGTAACTTGCCGCCCATTTTACCATGGCTTCATTACCTACAGCGATGATTTTTATGATATCTGGATATTGATTCGCCAATGCGACAGCTCTTTCGATTTCTTCCTCATTTTGTTCACTTTCTTGATTGTGATCGGGAGTTTGCCCTGTCCAGGCATACTTACAATCAATCCACGCGCCCAACATGACATACATCTCAAAATTTTTGTCTGCGTTTTTCAGTTCCCTGATTGCTTTTAAAAGGTTGGCTGCGTGTGGTAATTGTACATTGTATGTACGCAAAACTCGGATGCCCATCGCATGGAGAATCTTCATATCGTCCTTGAGCTCTGTTATGGTTGGTTGTACCTCACGTGTTTTGGTGCGATATCCTCCATAAGAGATGGCTACATAGTCTTTATTTCCTAATATATCTTTAGCTGTCACTTCTTTTTTTGTTTGTGGTTCTGACGAAGCCTTTTTCTTTTGCTCGCTTTCACAAGACATCATTAATAGCGTTACCAATAGTATTTTAGATATGTGCTTTAACGTCCTCATGATTGTGTTGATATTTTTTACTTTAAATGATCATTTTTTATGTGTACACTTATTTGTGCTACTTCTCCTGAACGGTCAAATACTTTTTGACTGATTTCAGCATCTAAGCTTAAGCTATCAAATGCCAATACACTTCCGTCAGAAAGATGCACTTCTAGTGAGCTTTGATTTGAAATTGTATATACAATTGGTACTTGGCAATAGGTAAAACAGATCGATCCTTTTTCTACAGATAGTTGTTTTGCTTCGCCTTGAATGCTTATATAGTTGAATGTTTTGTCGGCTAGTAAAAATTCATCTGTACGCAACATACATGGATCAAAGTATAGTTTTCCATAGGTAACAAAGACACCCAATTCGCCAAAACGACTTAGTATATCTTCTTTTACTTGTCCTGTCATTCCAGGTTGTTGTGCTCCTTTTCCATACGGCGTATGCGAATATGGATCTGTTGGGAATGCTCCATATAATGATGGAGATTTGTGCACCCCAATTCCTTCATTGATTTCGTAATAGTGTTCTAGAAGTCTTCCTTGAATTTCTGCACTTTCACCATCGTGAATGGCTTTTAAGCAACATTCTAATACGGCTAATTGTAGTTTTGAAACCATGTGCCAATAGATAGAACCTAATCCTTCGTATCCGTAGAAGGTTCCTGAACGACCGGTAAAAGCTTTGTGGTTGAATACTTCTTCAAACGTATTCAATGCGTGATTGCCTTCTGCGGCAGCTACATCACTATATTTTGTATCTTTTAGTTCAGCTAACGCTTCCGCTAAATCGCCTGCATTTTTAAAGTTTCCATTAAAGTGATATTCGCCATTGATATCTTTGGTAATAATGGCTTTGTTTCCGTCCGCAATTAATTGTTGAAATAACTGTGATTCGTTGACCGCTTCTCTTGGAATGGTGTTCCGTTGTATGAAACCTTTGAGTTCTTTGTTTGGATAGAGTAAGTAACTGTACTGATCTGGTCGGAAGAGTTTACTGCTCTTCAATCCATCCAACACTGCCAATACTTCTTTAGATGAGATATACCCTGAACTTAATACGGCTACTTGTCCTTCTAACATTTCATTGAGGTACGAAATTGATACTTCTTCCTCATTTTCAACCGTCATTAAGTTGTATGCATGATATAAGTTGTCTTCACGCCTATTTGCTTCTATAGCATGTTCTAAATATGCTAAACTTGTTGTGACAAACGCTTTAATATCTTCAACAGCAAGAGTTTCTTTTCTACCAGAAAAATCATGGTCATAGATTTGCTCGCGGTATTCACTACCTGCAATTCCAAGTCCATCCAACACCGCTTTACGATCTTTGTTATTTATTTTTCCTGCGAGAATGTATTGATGATCATGCAGCGTTTTTGCTACTTTTTGGAAGAAGGTTGCTAATTCTTTAGAGACTTCAACTGTATCTGTTTGCGATGAATTAAAGACATTTTCAAAGAATTTTAAGAAGCGACGCAAGTAATATAAAGTCACCATTGACACGCCGTTTCCTACCAACGCATTGTTAGCATCGTTCCACTCTGGACGTTGTGTGTTCATCCAAATTCCGCCTTCGGGAATAAAGTTAGAGATTTTAGCTAATGTCGTAGCTAATATTTTTTCGATGAAGTTTACTTTGACAATGAATTTGTTTTCATCGCGTAGTAAAGCGCCATCAGCTCCCAATTCTTCTCGTTTTTGGTGAATTTTATGATCTAATTCTTCATCAAATTCAATGGTATCTTTAGGATTTTTAAGTAAATCCGCATATTGTTTTATTCTGTACGGAACGTTTGCATATACAAACAGGTCTTTGTCAAAGAAACTTTCCAGCTTACCTGGTTTATGATTTTCAATGATTTCCAAGAATTTTTGCAAGTATATGATTTGATGATCGCCCCAATACCCAATGTACGACCATGGATCGTCTGGTTCCGCCACTTCCCAATCAAATCCGTCTTTTGTCACACGATACGGATTGTAACCGTCGAACGTGGTGGCATTTAAGAATTTATGAATCATACTTTCAATAAATTCTGGATAGGAATACGCTAAGGCTTCCCAGTTTTGGAAGATGTCACGCCAGTTTCCTTCGTAATCTAATATTTTAGAGCCATCAATTTCGCTTCGTGTATTGATTGAAAATTTGTTCCAAGGACGACTTGGATCTCCATGACGACGACTGAATTTTAATGGCATGTATTCTAAACACAAGCGTCTGAAATTTTTATCGGTACTTTCGTACGCTACTTTTTGGATGTCAGCCAGCGTGAATTCTGCTTGCAATCCATCCAAAATGTTTTCTGTGGTTCTCGCAACTTTTTTGTTCGCTTTTGCGAGATAGTTTTGAAAGTCCCACTTTTCTATTTGATAGTTATTGTCAAAGATTCCACCACGCATAATGTTGAACAGCGTGTTGGAGAAATGACGTGTATCTCTAAATTTGTCTGCCGTTAATTGCATTCCATCAGAAGCTGCATTGAGTTGTAATAACTTTTCTGTTCCTAAATCAATGTTTTGTTGAATTCTTTTGGTCAGATTGAGCTCATTTTGAATGCGGAATGATAATGCGGCAATGTCACTATGATCTTGATTCACATTTGCAATGGTACACCATTCTTTACTTTCCGAAGCTTGTAATTGCACTTGCGCATTGATAAAATACGCACCTTTTTCTGCTTTTACGTCCGTTTCTTGGTGAATCGGCATAAGTTTTCGGAAGGCATTTAGCTGTAATGATGATAGTAAGTATTGTGCATTTTCTAATCCTAACGACCAGACAATGTTGGCTTTCAACGCTTCACTAGGTTCTGCTTTATCCACAATGATGGCACTTAGTGCAAAGATTCCTAAACCAGTAGTTTCTTCCAGTTCCGTTCGCTTGTAGGCATCCACTAGATTGCTACTTGCGTTTTGAACATCTGCACTGACTCCATAGGGCAACACATTTTGAATCCCATCTAAAATATTTACATGAACTTCTTCTTGGGAATTGTTTGTAAGTGTTGATTTTTTTACAATTCCAAATTCATCACTGGAATTCCATTGGTACCGAAAGGTGAGTTCTAAATCGTGATTGATTTCCTCAAACAGTATTTTGTTTCCGTAATTGTTTTTGTAAAGATTACGTGTGGTTTGGTACTTTCCTCCAAATCGTTCTGAAAAAGGTTCCCACAAGTGTTTTTCACTGTTTTTCGTTACTTGAAATATGGATTTACTTCCGGTGATATCAGCTGATTCTGTAATTTTATCATCTGTATAGTATGGAAATATTGAAAATTCAGCGTTTTTACGCCCTGCAGTTAATCCGCCATTACTGGAAATAAACATCCAATGATCGGAATCACTCACAATACTCATAAAAAATGGTCGTATTGTATCGCTGTTTGAGATTTTGTAAAAATGCTCGTTGTCTATGTGTACGGTTTCTATTTGAGACATATTTGGTAGAATATCTTGATCTAAGCTTATTGTTTCTTTAATCATTAATTGGTCAATTTTTACTTCTAGCGAAGAAGGGGAATTTGTATGCTTTGGTTTTTTATTCTTGCGTTATATCGTCAAAGTAATACGTGTCACCATCACATGCAGCATTTCTTTCAAAGTAGATAATTACACTTTTAAAAGTCCCGGAAGGAACATCTGTGAAATCAAAACTAAGTTCTTGCCACTGTCCTACTTGTGTAATACTTGCAATTCTTTCTTGAAACGGATTTACATTTGGAAAAGGCATAAATTCTAATCGTAAGGTAACATCTGCCACTTGGTCTTCTGCCAACACTTTCATTTTGAATGTTTTGTTGGTGATTGTTGAAAAATCTAATGAAGTATCAAGTGCTACACCTACTCCAGACCATGTTTGACAACCGACTGCCTTGTCATAAACTTGAACAAAGCAACTGCTATTTACGGCATCTAATACTGGGTTTGCTACAATAGCACCACCAATGTCACCAAAGGCATCAAAAGTAGCATCATCACTTAAAAAAGTCCAGTTTAAGTCACCGTTTGCAGGATCAATATTTTCGTCTAATTCGTCATTACATCCGTCAATGGTGAATGTTTCTTCATATACACTTGATTGTCCTTTGTCATTATACGCAGTTAATACAACTGTATATGTTCCGTTATCATAACGTTTTACAGGGCTTACAAATGTTGAAGAGGAACCATCGCCCAAATCCCATGAATAGGATGTGGCATTGTTAGAAACATTTACAAATGAAATTGTTTTAGAATTTTGTTCTGTTATAAATCTTGCTTCTAAGCCAATTAATTCTATTCCACTTTCTTCGTTTTCTTCGCATGAAGTAAATAATGTTGCCGCGAATACTAGTGAAAGTAAGGCTATTTTGTATTTTAAAAATTTCATGTCTTTTTTGTTTTTTTAGTTATACACTCTTACGTAGTCAACAAGCATTCTTTGTGGAAAAGTTGTATTTGCGTTTGGAAAACCTGGTAAATTCCCTCCAACAGCTACGTTCATAATTATGTAGAAAGAGTTATCAAATACCCAAGTTCCATCGCCATCAGTTTCTTCTGCTACAGTTTCTGGCGTAATACTTTGGTACAATACATCATCTACATAGTAGTTGATTTGGTTTGGACTCCATTCTATACCAAAAACATGAAATTCAGTATCAAATCTATTGTCTGTGAGTTCATATTCTTTTGAGATTGAATTTTCTCCTGAAAAATTAGGTCCGTGTGCACTCCCAAAAACAACCGTAGGCGCATCTCCTAAGTATTCCATGATGTCAATTTCTCCACAGGATGGCCAAGGGTTTACATTGCAGTCATTTCCTAATAACCAAAATGCTGGCCATAGACCTTTTCCTTGTGGTAAACGAATTCGCGCTTCAAAACGTCCGTATTGTTGCTCAAATAATCCTTGTGTTTTAATTCTAGCAGATGTATAACCTCCTGCAGGATTTTCTCTAGCGGTGATGACTAGAAGTCCATTTTGAACTTCTACATTTTCGGAATCACTCGTATACACTTGCAATTCGTTATTTCCCCAACCAGGAGGCAGTCCTGCTGCGGTTCCATCTCCTAAGTCATACGTCCATAAGCTTGGATCTGGCGTACCATCAATGTCAAACTCATCGGACATGACTAAATTAGTTTTGGTAACAACCTCTTGAGTTTCATCCAATTCACAACTAACAAAAATAGTGCTTGAGATGATTGTTAGTGCTAGTATACTATTTTTAATTATTTTTTTCATATTTAATATTTTATAATTTCTTAATAGAAATAAATGTTATCAACTAAGAATGATGCTCCGTTGTTAGAAACAAAAACAATGTAACCAATGTTTCCTAAGTTAGGATTACCTGATCCACCTCCACCTGTAGGCAAGGTAAATGAACTTAAAGGAATGTCAATTCCAACCCATTGTCCTGGCATTAATTGACTGCTAAGGTTAAATCCTCCTGCAGATCCGTCACCGAAACCGTTGTCGGTATCATCTGGACCAAAATCAATTAATTCCATCACAAGTGCCGAACCTGCAGCGCTTGTTAACTGAACATCTAAGTGTACCATGGTTTCACCAGTTACATTTACTGTTCCGTCCCATCCAATTCCTATAAAGTCAATTCCTTCGTAGTTCACATGGCTGTTCCCTTCAAAGGTTTGTACTGAAATGTTTTCTGTGTTTGAACCTGCAAAAACTCCTGGATTGAATCCTGAAACACTAGGATATGATTCACTATATATAGAAATCACATCTGCTGCTGCTTGCGTTGGTATTGGCGCATTTACAAATGAACCTGTGGAATTTAGTATTAAAGATCCATCAGCTTGCGCATCTCCTATGCTTCCTGTTATGGTAGCTGTACCTGCACCAATTAGTGCTACGTCACCTGAAGAAGTCACTGTAGCTACAGAAGTATCAGATGAGGAAAAATCAAAATAAGCGCTTGATGCTTCTACTGATATGTTTTGTCCGTTAGGCAAATTGAATGTAGCCCCTAATCCTCCAATGGTAGCTGAAAATCCTGTAAAGTTATCTACTTCTATATCTTCACCGTTAAGAATAAATGGAGCTGCTGGGCTAATTGTTCCTAAGTTTTCATAGCGCAATTCATCAATCCAAAATGTATATCCAAGATTGTCATCTAAGGTCGTTACATTTGAGAAATCGTCATTTGATAAAACATCGAATGATCCGGCAGAGAATAAGAACAATCCTCTTTCTTGAGTTAATCTGGAAGGATCAGGAATTGGAATGATGTATTTTTTCCATCCCGTTGTAAGTTGTATTACAGTAGCTACTGGATAGATGTCTGTTTCAAAATCAGATCCAAATCCAAAGCGCACACTTCCGGTAAGTGTTCCTTTTGCCCAAAAAGTTAAGGCATCATAACCTGATAAGTCTCTACCAGCACCTCGATCTCTAAAGATCCCTCCAATAAATCCTCCATCAGGATCACTTGGAGCTGGCACATCAATTCGTATAGATGTTGTCCCTTCATACGATTCGTTATCATCTGTTCCAAAACCCGTTGCATTTGCGCCTACGGCAGGATCAAATGATTCAAAAAACTGATCTGTTAAGCCTACTGGAGCATCCGTAAATATGTCTGGTGTGTTCGGAAATGTTGCCAAGGTGGCATCATCTGATATATCGCGTTCACAGCTTACGGTTAAGGCAATTACCAAACCTGTAAGTAGTGTGTTTTTAAAATATGTTAGTCCTTTCATTTTTATAGCTTATTATTTTCCGATGTTGATGTGTATGTATGTTCTTATTTCCCATTCTGTTCCATTACCAAATCCTACAGGACTTACTATTGGAGCGTTAGAAAATTCGTCTGCGGCAACGTTTGGTGCAAATCTTGGAGAAAACTGATCTAGCGTACGCCACGTTCCACGAACTCCAATTCTTGTACTTGGTAGGACGAACCAATCTGGTTTTCCTAGCGTTGTAGAAATATCTAACATTAATTGTGTTGGATAGGTCAAGTTGAAATCTCTGTGGTAGTCAAATGGTCCCCAATCGTTAAGTTTCACATGAGTTTCTACTTTTATTTTTCTGTAGATCATTCTCACATCACCACCAAATCGTTTGATTAATCGTTGACTATCACCATTCGCTTGTGCATTTCCGTAGTAGAAATTACCAATGATTCCCAATTCTGGAGATACTTTAGAAACCATACGAGAGTTGATTTCCCATAGGTCTTCTGCTGGAACCGTAGTTGGAAAGGCAAAGAATGTACGATCTGCGTTGAAACCGATATGTGCATCTTGCTGTGTTGGTAAGTGACGGAATACAAATCCTAAGTTTGCTGCAAATTTAGCATCTTCTGATCGGTCGTTATTCCACTCATACATCCAAGTTCCTGGAGTTGGATCATAGGTAAATAAAATTTCACCTGCTGTCATTTCACGATTTCCACCTCTTACTGCAAAAGGATCGTCAATTACATTACGTAATCTTCCTGGTGCATCTACATCAGTAGGCATTGCATCTACTAATGGTTTTTGATACATAAAGTTTGGTGCAATTTGGAAATCTCCCACTGTATAGGTGAAACCAGATAAGAAGTTGGTCATGTTTCCACTTCCAGAGTCTCTCAATCTCCAACCTGTAAAGGTTTGTGTTTGATCTGCTCCACCGTTGGCAACTAATCCCATTACAGAACCTTGTGCATAGAAGTTAAAGCGTCCACCAGCATAGGTGAATTTCGCTTTTGCTCCAAAGTTGTCACTAGATTTTACTTTGTCATTCAGTACTGTATAGTTTCCAGAAGTACCTCTTACATCTTGGTACGTACTTCCGTTTAATGGACTTCCAGCCCAAATACCTCCAAGCTGTATTCCAAATTTTCCAAAGTCACGCTCTAAGGCGATGGTTGCTCTTTCCATTGGCCATGGTGGAATTACACCACTTCGCAATTGGTTGGCATCTAGAACACGGCGTCCTGTTTCATCAAATTCAAGATCAGTTTCAACATCTCTGTGATAGATTCCTGTTACATCCCAACCTTTTATATTTTTTGTGTATTTGAATAACATTGTTGGATTGGCTCCCCACCATAGTTGCGGTCCAAATGCTGCTTTTGCACCACTTAACGCTCCTTTACCGTCTACTTCAATACCGAGAATTTCACCTCCGTAGATATCTAAGTTAGGCCCGTAGTTTGCTTCTGGATACAATCCGAAGATATCACCTTCATATCCCCAGTGATAGTGTCCTGTACGATAAAATCCTCTTAAATCGAAGTCTTTCGCATTCCATTCAAATTCTGCTTGATAAACTCGAACTCTGTTGATATCTCCTACTTCTACATCCACATTATTTCCTCCTTCAATACCAGTCAAAGTGATCGGTCTTCCTGCATTTTCATAGAAAATTTCATTGATTGGATTTTCAGCTACATTTCCAAGAACATTGAAGTTTACACTTGCTCTCATGTTTGGAGAAGGATTTCCTTCTATTCCAATAAAGTATGATTGCATGTGATCAAAACCTAGTTGATTAGGAAATGCATTTTCATTCGGATCTTCTGAATTTGGAGTTGTAATAAGACTTCCACCTGTATTGAAGGTTGTAAATTCTGCTCTAAGTTGGCTTAGACGTATTTTTTGATTGCCGCCACCGCCCATTGCGGCTTTGTCTCCTCTAGCTCTTAAAACAGCATCCATGATTTGGATATTGTCTATATGATTTTCGATAAAGCTTTTGGAAACTCCTTTTTCATAAGGATTTACTTGGTGTACTTCTTTTAATGCATAGTACGCTGCACGTGGATATAATGTATATAATCCTCTTTCGTTGGTTGGTCCTTTGGCACAAATACCAAACCACTCTTCATTCATGTTTAAATCTCCTTCTTTCGCTTGGTCTCTGGAGTAACCTCCATTTGGCCACACGGCAACATTATCATGAACATCTAAGTTTTCAGTTTGTTTGTATTTCCACCATCCATCAGAAAATTGGAAGGTAAAACCTCCTAATGAGTTTTGTGCACCTCCAACGCCTGCTGCATTTGCATATATTTCTTTCCAATTCCCAACCATATAGTATGCTTGCGAATATTGATCTTCTTGATTGTCTCTAGCATTGAAAGCATCTGATCCAAATTCTGCAAAAAGAATTGGCATATCAAGTTCATCTCTTGTTTGTTTGAAAGCATCTCCGAATGATACTCCACGATACATGTTTGTACCATATATATCAACATCTGTACATTCTTCCTTTACTAAGTTTGAATAGAGTAAATCTCCATTACAGATCGCTACTGGATGTGAAGTATCAATTTTCTTTACTTCGAGTGTAGCGTCGTTAAATGCTTTGTATAAAGCTCTTGCTGCTTGTATTTTGTTTGAATCAATTCCTTCTATCGGAATGGCTTCCGTTTCTGCTCCTGTCCAAGATAAGTGATAGTTATTTTCGTTTCCTATCATATATAATAATAGTCCAGGAGTATCTTTATAAGTATTCGCCATGTCAATGGCTTCCTTCATCAATACTTCTCTAGTTGCAGGATCTGCATAATCAGTTTGTGGCGTCCATGCTCCATTGATGGTAAGTCCATAGGCTCCAAAAGTAATATTGAGCATCGTGTAGATACCATAATTCTCATAGATATACGTAATCCACTTTGGTTTTAAGCCATAAGTTCTAATAGCGTTTACACCCATGTTTTTTAGTAGCATCATTTCAGCATCTAATGCTGCCATGATGACATCGTCGGATCTGTTCCATATTCCAGGATCGGTAATTGTAGAACCAATTGGTACGTAATCCCAGTTCATACCATTGATCATAAAATCTTTTCCGTTAACTACTAATTTCATTCCTTGATCCGATTTCTCGACAGTAACTTTGTCTGCTTGAGAAAACATAGATGTCGTTAAAAAAATCAGTGCTAAAGTTAGAAAGGTTTTTTTCATCTGTTTGTTTTTAGTTTGTTAATGAGGTCAGATGGAATTCGCTAAAATTTTTCTGTAGTGAGTTACAAGATCATTTTCAGCTCATTTCATTGTTTATTTAATTTTGATTGGTTGTTCAGCGTATCTAAATACTACTGATTTGATTGTTACTAAAACTATATATTATTATTGCGAAATCTTAAATATAAACCACAACAAAAAACATACATCGCAAAGAAATGGTGTCAAAATTGACGTTTTAACAATTCAAGCCCTTTGTTTTTATAGGATTCACAATGTGTTTAAAGTTTCTATGTTTTAAAATTTTAACATTTCTCATGTAGCATTTTTATAGTATGTTGTGGTAATGTTGTAATGTTTGTATAGCGTTTTGTATATACTTTTTTCTCATTTTATCGACTTTTGGCTTTTTTATGTCGTTTTTGATATGTAAAACGAAAACGATGTCGTGTTAAAGAATTCGTATTTTATAGATAAAAACTTTATTAATTTTATGAATTAGTACGTAAAATTTTGGGAAAACGTTCTTTATCTGTTACTAATTAAACACTGAATATTGGCTATTTTTTTTGCAATGTTTGTTCTTTTCAAATTTGAAAAGAACAAACATTTTGCAAGATTAGTTGTATAGCTATATTCAAATATATTTTTATTATTATTTCTCTTATTGATACACTCTTACATAATCAATCTCCATAGTATCCTGAGTGAAAAGCGGATCAATATCTCCTCCTAAAGTTCCACCCATGGCAACGTTTAATATTAAGAAGAAATCATTGTTGAATGGTAAGGTAACATCGTTACTTACGGTATGATATACAAAATCATCTACTAAAAATGTAATGGTTGTGTCAGTCCATTCTATTGTGTAGTTATGAAATTCTGTCGTTGATGTTGGCAATGCTGTTGTAGAAGAATCACCGGCTCCTGGAGATACACCTGGATGATGTACGGTTCCTAAAACGGTGTTTTTGTCTTGTCCTTTTTGCTCCATAATGTCAATTTCTCCACATACTGGCCATCCAACGCTATCAAAGTTGGCACCAAGCATCCAAATTGCAGGCCATGTACCTTGTGATGCTGGTAATTTTGCTCTTACTTCTACTCTACCATAGGTAAATTCGAAAAGGTTTTCAGATTTTAATCGTGCCGAAGTATAGTTTCCACCAGCTTCTTGTATCGCGTTAATTTTAAGCATTCCATCTTCAATGATTACATTGCTTGCATCGTTGGTATAGGTTTGTGCTTCACCATTTCCCCATCCGCCATCACCTAGATCGTATGTCCAATTAGCTGCATCAGGAGCTCCATCTACATCAAAATTATCTTCCCAAATAAGGTTGTCATATTGTGTAATGAATCCTGTAGCTGGTTCTGCGGAAGTGATGATATGCCACCAATCAAATTCGCCATTACCATCTGTAGTTCTTAGTATTAATTCATTTGGCACAGAACGATCAAATATTTCATAGGTATGTGAACCACCTGTGTAATACCCTATGAATCCATTTCCTGTGAGTGCAATTGTTTCTACATCGTTTGGCGCAATTAACACCCAACTTTCTTGAAAATCGTCATATGGTAAGTTTTCAACATCTGCACCGTTGATTTCTCCACCTGAAGCACCTAAATCATCAATAAGATTTACACGACCAAATACCGTTCCTGAAGTATCTGTTCCGCCTTCATCATTTTCATTGTTTGTGATAAACGTGAAAGTTCCATCTGCATTAAAAATGTATCTGTCATCGTACATTCCCACAGTTGCCTTTTCATCAGGTTGCGCTCCATACCATTCTGTTGGTACTGTTCCCCCAACAGGACCTAAACCAAAGTGTCCAGCCTGTTCAGATTTAATTCTCCATGTTCTAGAGCCATCACCTACTAGTTTCTCTACTAGTTCTACTGGTGGTTCATAAGTAGCCAATACATCTACCGTTATGGTAGTCGTTGTAGCGGTTCCTCCTGTTCCATAAGCCGTTACGTTTACGGTGTATGAATTTAGTCCTAATTCAGCAAATATAAACGATGCTGATCCATTTGCTCTTGTCTTTTCGTCACTTAGGTATGCAAAACGATACGTAATGGCGTTGTCTGCCGTAGCATTAAAGGTAACTACACCACTACCATCTCCGTTTGGATTCATTGCATCTTGTCCTGCCAGCACTGCTGTTACTTGCAAGTTTGTTGGCGTGATTATATCGCCTACGGTTGCTTCATCTTGACAGCTTACTGTAAGTAGCATGACTGCTAGAAGCGATGCGAATATATATTTTAGTTTCTTCATCTTTTTCTATATTAATTTTTGATTAGCTTGTATGTCCAGAATACACCTCCGCCAGCTTCAATTTGTACTGTAATGGTGTTATCATCAATAAAAGTTACATCATATGTAATGGAACTTGGTGCGTCTGCAGGATTTGCAATTTCTCCTGTATTGGTTGCTTTTGGAATTCCTAAATACGATCCTGTTCCGTTGATAGTTACTGTTCCTGCAACAGCATCATAGACAAAAGTTCCTGGTGTTCCGTCATGTGGTGCAATTGGCGCTCCACAAGCATCTGCACTTCCACTTTGCCAACCTTCAATCCAAGTGTCTGTTCCTAAAACATTTGCAAATGATCCGTCATTTCCGAATACATATTCATCGTCATAGAAACATGCTCTTTCTGCAACTTGTGCATCACTGATAGAGAACCAATCGCCTGAACCTGGTGTTGGTCCTACCGCTAATGATCCTGCTTCTGGAGCCACACTCCAAGAACCTGCTAATGGTGAACTTGGCACATCGCCTTCACGGACTAACTTATACGTCCAGAATACGCCTCCTCCTGCTTCAATTTCTACAGTCATGTTGTTGATATCATCCAACGTTACATTATATGTAATTGAACTTGGAGCATCTCCAGGAGTTGATATTTCTCCTGTATTGGTTGCTTTTGGAATTCCTAAATACGATCCTGTTCCGTTGATGGTTACTGTTCCGGCAGCATCGTTATACGTATAGGTTGCTGCACCTCCGTTGTGTGGAGCAATTGGAGCGCCACAAGCGTCTGCACTTCCACTTTGCCAACCTTCAATCCAAGTATCAGCTCCTAAAACATTGGCAAACGATCCGTCTGTTCCGAACACATAGGTGTCATCGTAGAAACACGCTCTTTCTGCCACTTGTGCATCACTGATAGAGAACCAATCGCCTGAACCTGGTGTTGGCCCTACTGCTAATGATCCTGCTACAGGAGCTACTTTCCATGTTCCTGCAATGGTTGGTGCTTGTGATGGTTCTTTATAGAAATAGATATTGTCAATAAATACCGTTCCTGCTGCCCAAGGTGTTCCCACAAATTTTAATTGGAAGATTTCATTGACAGATAAACCTTGATCTACATATTCTGAAATTGGAATTTCAATCGTTGTCCATGAATCCGCTGTTAATGGACGTGTTACAGGCGCTTCTGCTGCACTTGCTGGATTGTTGATGAGTGATACTTCTATATCCGTTACTACATCTGCTGTCCAGACGTCTAAGTGCAAGAATTCCATTCCAGAAACGTCTACTGATGTTCCGTCTGCTAAAGCGATTCCTTGGTAACTGAGGTTGATGTACTGTAACATTTCATCGCCACCTAAATCGAACAATGCCCAGCTACTACCTTGTCCACCTTGTCCCCAATCTGGGAAATAGTTGGTGCCAGGCACATCATTATAGGCACTACTAAAAATCGAAATTACATCCCCATCTGCTCTTGCAGGTTGTGCTGGTGCCGATGCTAGTGGTGCTACAATCGCTGTTACTTCAAAGTCTTCCGTGTAGGTTGTAGTTTCAATGGCTCCACCCATTGCCACTAATGTAATTGTGTAGATTCCTGGATCATCATAGATATGCGAAATGGTTTCGCCAATATTTCCTGTTACGACTTCGCTTCCGTCACCAAAGTTAATTTGATTGCTCATCGCAAAATCTGCCGTAGCGGTAATATTTACTTGTTTAGAGATTCCTGGATCGTTTTCAATAGTTACGACCAAGTTTTGCGGTGCTTGGAACGATACTACAATTTGCTGCGTCAACGTTGTTGTATCTCCGTTTAATGCTTTCGCGATAAGCGTTACATCGTAGGTTCCTTCTGCATAGGTATTTTCTACAAATGCGCCTGGCGCAATGTTAGTGACCATATCAGAACCATCTCCAAGATTTAAGTTATACGAAGTTACCCCTTCTCCAAGCGGCGTGATTTTCACCAAACCTGTATTGTCTTGGGTAATTTCTGTAAGTAAGGACAAGTTTGTAGGTGCGTTAGCGGTGTCTACAAAGTCCAAATTTTCGTCATCCTCGCAACTGAAAACGATCAGTGCGATGAGACATATACTAAATACATATTTTATTGCTTTCATTTTGTAGTGTATTGTTTTCTTTTTCTAGCGATTAATATCCTGCATTTTGTTCCCAACGGTTTCCTGCCAATTCGATTTCAATTCGTGGAATTGGAAATAGTTCGTTTTTCCCTGGTGTAAACCCTGGAATAGAGCTTGTTTCTCCGGTTCTAACTTGATCGAAGAAACGATGTCCTTCTCCTGCTAGTTCTCTTCTTCTTTCTGCTAATACATTTTCTAATGTAGCGGTAATTCTGTTGTTTGTGTCTCCAAAAGCTCTGTCGCGAATGGCATCTAAGAATGTTTGCGGATTGGCGATTGGTGCTGGCGCACGCAAGTTTGCTTCTGCTGCCATGAGTAAAACATCTGCATAACGAATAGCTCTGTAATTGTTACTACGGTTGATATTGGCATCTTGAATTACGTTGTCATTTGCATACGGAATGTATTTTAGGTTGAAAAGACCTGTGTGTTCCGAGCCTTCTGTAAAGGTTACGTCTGGTCGTGCTACCACAAATGCATTGATGTCTAATATTGTTGCTGCTAAACGCGTATCTGCTGCTTGATAGAGATTTACGACGTCTTGCACTGGCACATTGAAACTGAACCCTGAAGCATACGGACTAAAGTTTCCACCTTGAAAACGTGGTCCCATGAAACCAACAGCAACATTTCCTTCTACACATTGAAAACATTCAAAACTTGCTCCTTCTTGTGTACCTGAGTATTGAATTTCAAATACAGATTCTGAGTTGTTTTCGTTGTTGTTTAAGAAGATTGTGTTGAAGTCTTGTACTAATTGATATTGTCCTGAGTTAATGACTTCATTGAATGCTTGTGCTGCTTCTGTAAATTTTTCTTGGTATAAGTATATTTTTCCAAGTAATGCCCAAGCTGCTCCTTTGGTAGCTCTTCCTTGTTGCGTTTGCGTCCAAGGTAAATTAGGAATGGCATCTATTAAATCCATTTCTAAGCGCATATATATTTCTTCTTTTGGAGTTCTGTCAATAGCTTGTGTTTCGTCTATGGTGATTCTTCTGTCTGTATACAAGGGTACATCTCCGAAGAATTTCACCAATTCAAAGTAAAAGTACGAGCGCAAGAATAGGTTTTCTGCAAGTAATTGATCTTTTCCTTCAAAATCCAAGTTGTCTTGAAATTCAACAATGTAATTTGCTCTACTGATTCCCGCATACATCCACTGAAAGATGTTACGCAACGCTCCGTTATCTGGCGTATGAATCATATCGTCAATTTGTTGCCAGTCGAGTACATCGGTTGGACTTTCTCCTCCACAGAGACTGTTATCAGAGGCAATTTCGCCTAATATGTTATTCAAATACGTAGTAGATAGTAAGTCGTACACTCCAATAAGAGCATCTTGATAGTTATCTGGCGTATTGAAAAAGTTTTCTGAGTTTTCTTGCCCTGGAGGCAATATGTCTAGGTAATCATCACAAGATTGTATACTCATAATGATTAACAGCGTAGCTGCTAGTTTTGTTATCTTATTATACATAGTGATGTGTTTAGAATGATACACTGATTCCTGTTGTAAATGTTCTTGCTAATGGATATTGTCCTAAGTCAACACCTGCCGAAAGCGGATCAGCATTGGAGACATCAGGATTGAATCCACGATATTTTGTAAACGTATATAAATTGTTTACTCCAAAGTACAATCTGAATCTGTCTAACTGCAATTTTTCTGTTAAAGATTCAGGCAATGTATACCCAACTTGAATGTTTTGTATACGTAAGTACGAACCATCTTCTACATAAAAGTCGGAAAATAAACGATTGTTTGCCGCATTTGTAGAAGCTCTTGGAACTGAGTTTGACGTTCCTTCTCCTGTCCAACGATCTAAATAGAGCGTTGATTTGTTGCTGTATGTTAAGAAACGTTCGTAACTTCTAGCAATGTCATTTCCGATAGAAGCATATAGCGACGTTCCAAAGTCAAAGTTTTTATAGTTTAGGTTTAAGTTGAATCCCATGGTAAAATCTGGAATTGGATTTCCAATCATTTTTTGATCGTCTTCACTTCCAAATTCAATAACACCATCGCCATCAACATCTACATAACGGATATCTCCTGGTTGCGCATTTGGTTGCACGGCATGTGCGTCAATTTCTGCTTGGTTTTGGAAAATTCCGTCTGTTTGTAATCCCCAAAAAGCTCCAATTGGCAATCCTGATTGGAAACGTGATGTATTTTGATTCAAGTCAAACAAACCTCCTGGTAAGAATCCTGCGGCATTGTTTACTTCAATTGCCTCATTGTCGATACTTGTTAGATTGTATCCTACTTGAATTCTAAAATCATCTGAAAATTCATGCGTAAAATTGATGCTTAAATCCAACCCTCTGTTTTCTACGATTCCCGCATTTACTACTGGTGCTGAACTTCCTCCAGCACTTGTTCCTAGCAATGCTGATACTTCAGGAACTAAGAGTAAATCTTCTGTTCGTTTTTGATAGTAATCAATACTTACGTCTAATTTACGATCAAATAAGCTCATATCAAAACCAATATTGGTTTGCTTGGTAGTTTCCCACTGTAGTTTTTCATTTGATAAAGCACCAATTGCATTTCCAAAAGAGAGTGTGTTTCCAAATGGATAGGTTGCTTCTGCATTGGCTCCTTGTAGGAATCCTAACCAACGGTAACTACCAATTCGGTCGTTACCTGTAATTCCCCAACTTCCTCTTAGTTTTAAATTGTCTATGATGCTTGATTTGAAGAATTCTTCTTTCGAAATTATCCAACCTCCTGAGAATGATGGAAAGTACCCTACACGATTGTCGGGTCCGAAACGCGTGGAAGCATCGCGACGTAACATTCCTGAGAATAAGTATTTTCCTTGATAATCATACTGAACCCTACCAAAAATAGAGTATAAACGATCTTCTCCGATTCCTGTGGTTGGACTTAACGTTTGTTGAATATCTTGTGGATCGCCGTCTGGCGTATCGTCCTCGTCAATAATAAATGATTGTGTATTGCTTAGATATGCATTGCTCCAATCGTCAGGTCCATTTACTAAATATCCTGTAGCGAAGAATCCATCGTATTGAAAACTTTGTAGCGATGTTCCCAATACAGCATTTACATTGTGATCGCCAAATGTTTTTTGATAGTTTACAAAACTTTCCCAAGTATAATCAAAGTAGTTTTGTACATTTTCTCCAACCAAACTGTATACGTCTCTGTCGCCATCTGCGTTGGTATCCAGTACAAATTGATTAGCATTATTAATTAGTACCGTGTTTTGTACTTTGTCTTGTCCGTAATATTGTAACGGAATGTAAAAACGATTGACTTCATCGGCATAGTTAAAGTTGAAACGTGATGTTGCTTGAATATCGTCTGTGATATCATATTGCAATTCTAGTTTTCCTGTAAAACGGTTTACTTTGGTTTCATTATAGGTATTATCAATGACTGCCAAAGGATTTACAATTTCAATTCCTTGTTCAGTTCCAATGTAAGAGAAACCTCTTGAAGGACCACTTCCGTCTGTTCCGTCAAATACGGGCGTTAATGGAGAAGCATTTGCTCCATAATATAGTATAGAACCACGTCCACCTTCAGGAATTCCTCTTCTTTTTACGTTTGTGTATAGTAGTAAAGTGTTTAGTTTTAATTTTTCGGTAAGATCAATGCTTAGGTTGTTTTTAAGTGTCCATCTTGTAAAGTTCGATTTTTCACTGGCAATGATACCTTCTTGTCCTAAGTAACTACCACTAATTCCGTAGGTGATATTTTCTGAACCACCAGAAGCACTTAAACTGTGACTGAATAATGGTGCAGTTGTGAATAATTCATCTTGCCAATCCGTTCCTTCTCCAAGTGAAGAAATGTCTGGATATGGTAGTGAATTCCCATCTGCGATTTCTGTTTCATTTACATACACTCCATATTCTGTAGCATTCATCAAGTCCAATCTGTTAGAAGTTTCTTGCACACTGAAAAAGGCATTGTACGAAAATCTTGTTTTGGCATTTTTGCGCCCTGCTTTTGTGGTAATTAATATGACACCGTTGGACGCTTGCACACCATAAATAGCGGAACTTGCATCTTTAATTACGTCAATTTTTTCAATATCATTTGGATCTATCACACTTAAATCATCTCCAATATTGACACCATCTACAATAATTAAGGGTGCATTATTTCCGTTAGAAGTAATACCACGAATACGAATGTTTAAGGCTGCACCTGGCGAACCAGAAGTAGCATTTACTTGTACTCCCGAAGCTGATCCTTGTAAAGCTTCTTCCACACGAACTGGGTTTCGTGCTACAATTTCTTCCGCTTCCACCGAAGCAAAAGCTCCAGAAACGAGTTCTTTACGTTGTGAACCATATCCAATCACAACGACAGACTCCAATGCTTCTGCGTCTTCTTTAAGTAATACGGTTAATTCTTTGTTTGAATTGACCACAATTTCCTGAGTTGCATATCCAACGGAAGAAAATACAATGGTACTTCCACTTGGTACTTTTTTCAGCGTGAAATTTCCATCAAAATCGGTGGAAGTTCCATTTGTGGTGTTTTTGAGTAAAACGGTGACTCCAGGCAATGGCATTTGTGAGCCATCTTCTAGGACTGTACCTTTTATCTCAAACTCTTGTCCATAACTCCATATCGAGACGAGTAGGAATGAAAGGATGATTACATAACGGTTCATATAGTAGTTTTTTAATTGGACACAATTTATCTACTATTGTTAACGAATCCTTAAAAAACACCTATACAAAAAACATACACGTTAATTTTTAATGAACTTTTTTGAGTAATTGTTAATAAAAGCCCTTTGTTTATATGATATTGACAACAATGCTGTATTTCAAAAAAAGTAGGCTGTAACGCAGAAAAACAACTACTACAACGTTATTGTTGTGGTAATGTTGAGGTGTTTTTTAAAATTGTTGAGGTATTTTACATGCTGATGTAGTCGTGTATCGGCAAGCTATGCTGCATTCTGTCTCTTTTTCTGTATTTTTAGAATGATTATTAATTAAAACTTTAAATCATGAAAAAAGTTAGACTTACACAAAACTTCAATTTTAAAATTGAATGAATTGCCAATGATATCTGGAGGATTAAAAGCTTCTGGTGCTCAAGGTTGTGGAGGTGAGAAAACACAGCCAGGATGTCCAACTACAATTACTAAATAGGAATTATTAATTTTGAATACATTTTTTTAATGAGCTATGATACTTTTGTATTGTAGCTTATTTTTTTGGGGTTGATTAAAGATTCAAGAAATAATCATTCAGATTGATTTCACGTGCAAGACTGATCTTTTTGCGCAAACGGTAGCGCTTTATTTCCACGCTTCGTACAGAAATATTAAGTAATGGCGCAATTTCTTTAGAAGATAGATTTAAACGTAAATACGCACACAAACGAAGATCATTCGCCGTTAATTGAGGATGCAATTCTTTTACTTTTTTGAAGAAATCCTTATCGGCATGATTGAACGCTTCTTCAAAGAATTTCCAATCTTCTGCATTGTTGATGTTTTTATCAATCAAACGAATTACTGGCTTTACGTCTTGTGTTTCGGTTTTCTGTTTTTGTAATTCCTGCTTGATACTGTTGAGCGTTTCATTCTTCTTAATCATGTTCATCGTCGCAATTGCCAATTCGCGATTTTTAGACTCAATATCGTTGTTCAGTTGTGTATTTTTTAATTGAATGATCTCTTTTTGCGCTTCCAATTCTTTTAAAGCTAATTCACGTGTTTTCTTTTCTAGCAAGCGTTCACGTTGCCTTTTATAATAGCGTTTGTAAAAACTATTGATCGCAGTGAAGATTAAAATCGCTAAAATGGCATATACTGCAAGCGCAACATTCGACAAATACCAAGGACGGTTAATCGTAAATTGATACGTGGCTGTATTTGGCGTTACAATATTATTAATGCGCGCCTTTACTTTGAATTCATAACTTCCATGTGGTAGGTTTTCAAAGGAAATTTCTGATGCTGTACTCCAATCGCTCCATGCATCATACAAACCTTCAAGCTGATACGAGTATTCTGAAACTTCATATTTGTTATATGCAGGAATACTGTACATAAACGCTAAGAAATTTTCTTTGGCTTTGAATTCTTGATCTTCTGCCTGCAATGCTATTTCCCGAATGTTTCCAGTCAATGTGCGATTGGTTACACTGTTAATTTTGATTTGGTATTCTTTAGAATCCATGGCGGCTAAATCAATGGTAATGTATCCGTTAGACGTTCCTAAAAGATAGGTTTTCCCTGAAATGTGTGATATGTTTTCATATCCTTTCATTTCGTTACGCAACGATTGTGGAATAGCAATGCGTTGTACTTTAAAATCGCCGTTGAGCTTTTCTTTTGTTACATAATTGATATAATTGTTCGTAAACGCCCACAAATAGCCAACATCATCTACAATCAACTTTCCGGAAGTATAATAATCTTTTTCAAAAATGGTACTCAAAATTGAATCTTTCTGAAAATTTTCGGATGCTGCATCATACACAAAAATGCCATTTTTATTGGCTTGGT
Organism: Kordia sp. SMS9; assembly: GCF_003352465.1. Classification (NCBI taxonomy): domain Bacteria; kingdom Pseudomonadati; phylum Bacteroidota; class Flavobacteriia; order Flavobacteriales; family Flavobacteriaceae; genus Kordia; species Kordia sp. SMS9. The sequence goes on from NZ_CP031153.1 coordinate 4,195,219, forward strand.
AAATATTCCCATCAAAAGCAACCAAACTGGTGTTGGCACTTTTTTTAATGGTTGCATTTTTAGTAAAGGCAGTAACTTCTCGATAGTCTTCATCTAGCGTAAGCTCATACACGCCTTTGTATTCATGGTTCATCAATATTTTTGTCGAATGTACCCATTCAAAATGTTTTGAAGAGATGTCAAAGCCTTTCAATTTGTAATCTAACTTCCAAGTATCATTCTCTTTCGCCAACACATACAATCCGTCGTAATTTCCTTGAATGATTTTGTTGCTTTTCTCAGGAATCTTCTTTACATCCCAAGTTCCTTGTACATTTGCTATGCGTTGTTGTGTGCCTTTTTCAATGAGAAAGGTTCCTGTATCATGTCCGCAAAACAATTGAGCATCAATCACACGCAAACACCAAACTTGTCCTTTTGTTCCTTCAATAAATGTAAAATCGTTGGTGCTTTCAGCAGACTTGTAAAACAATCCTTGGTTTGTTCCCAAATACACATATCCATCATGAATGATAGACGCATAAATCGTTCCCAAACGCCCTGTTTGATCTGCATAATATTTAAACGGTTCTTTTGTATTGATACAATTGATTCCATTGTCCAAACCAGCCCATAAATTTCCATCAACATCTTCAAACAAAGACAATGCAGTATTGTCGCCCAAGCCTTTTTCTTGATCAATATGATAACGCAATTCACCTTCTTCCGTAATGAAAAAGATGCCTTTTGCAATGGTTCCTAACACATAACTTCCATCACTCAATTGCATGCTTGTGTATATACTTTTTTGATTGTATTGTGCTTGATACGGAAGCTGCAACGCCGTTAATCCGTCTTTATCAAAGGTAAACCAACCACTATTTCGGGTAATGATAATTTTTTGTTCTCCTTTCGGGAAAAGTCCCACGATTCTATTATTGCGAAGAATAGCATTGTCGCTCACCAATACTTTATTTCCGTTTTCGATGCTGTACAAACCTTCGCCCAACACTTGAAAAAACAATTCCTCTTGAATCTTATATAATTTCGTGATGATATTGTCTGCATTGATAATTTTAAGCGAATTGTCTTCGGTGTGATAAATATAAATTCGATCTAACGACTGAAAAAGTACCCATTTGTCCAGTTGAATGATCTCCCAAAACTGCTCATCTTCTTTCATTTCTAGCTTTAGCGCATCGCTCAACGAAGTATATTTGAGTGTGCCTGCAGCGTTTCGCTCCCAATAGCCAAAATTCATATAACAACCTGTATACACACGATCGCCAATCACTTTTACTGAACGCATAATGGTTTCATTGGGAGATTTATAGAGTTTCCACTGCGCGCCATTAAACTCCAATAAACCCTGATTATTAGCTACATACATATACGCATCATCGGATTGTGAAATCATCCAATTTTGATTATCTGCATTGTACATTTTGGGAGTATAATTGATAATTGGAGGCAATTCCTGCGCATAGGAAAAGCTCAGAAACAATACAAAGAATACGTTAATTAGGGTTCGCAAAAATTAATTGGGTTTGGGTTGTAATGTAAATTTAAGGCTATTTTTTGACTTTTATCCAAATAAAAGATACAGAAAATAAAGAACAGCTTCGAAAAAAGCTCAAATTGTAAGACATGTGACTAGGAAATTCTACCTTTGTAAAAACTTTTTTTATGGAAGTACAAAATCTGTTTCGTTGGGTATATAATTATTTAATGGCGAATGATGCTAATGAAACGACTGCGATATATTTAAACCTTATTGCAGGTATTGTAGCAGTTGCTGTTTTGGCATTTATTATAGATTATGTTGTACGACGCTTGCTAGTTGCCCTCGCCTACCGTTTGGCTCCCAAAACGAAAAGTAATTTTGATGATTTTCTCGTTAAGAATAAAACACCACAAAACATAGCACATTTGGCACCTGTGTTGTTGATAGAACAAACCACGCCGTATTTGTTTGTTGACTTTCCCAATTTTCAAAGCAGTTTTTTGATTGCGATTGACATTCTACTAGTCATATTGATTATTAAAGTGATTCGCAGTATTCTCAACTCCTTGCGCGATTTCTTAAAGACGCTAAACACGTTTAAAGACAAACCGATTGACAGTTATATTCAGGTGTTTATGATTTTTGTGTGGTTTATAGGACTCGTGTTGAGTTTTTCGATCATTACTGGAAAATCCATTGTCACGTTTTTAACCACTTTAGGAGCGTTGTCGGCGGTTATTTTATTAATTTTTAGAGATACAATTCTCGGTTTTGTCGCAAGTATTCAAGTTGCGGTAAACGATACGGTTCGAATTGGCGATTGGATTACGATGGAAAAATACGGCGCTGATGGTGATGTGATCGAAATTAACTTAGCCACCGTAAAAGTGCAAAATTTTGATAAAACCATTACCACGATTCCTACCTACGCGCTCATTTCCGATTCGTTTAAAAACTGGCGCGGCATGAACGATTCTGGCGGACGAAGAATAAAACGTGCCATTATCATCAAAGCACCGAGTATTCATTACATCAGCAATGAAGAAATTGAAGAATTCAAGAAAATACAGTTAATTACTGAATATATAGAGAAACGCCAGGGAATCATTGAAAAATTCAATGCAGAACGCAACATCGACAAATCTGTATTAATCAACGGACGCAATTTGACCAATATTGGCGTATTCCGACAGTATGTACAATCGTATTTAGAAACACATCCTGCAATTAATAAGGATATGACCATCATGAGTCGCCAGTTGGCACAAACGCCACAGGGAATTCCTTTAGAAATCTATGCGTTTAGTACCGATAAAATCTGGAAAAACTACGAATTCATCATGGGCGATATCTTTGATCATTTATTGGCTGCCATTCCGTATTTCAACTTGGAGATTTATGAGCTAGGTGTTGATTCGGGTGTTGAGTCTTAGGTGTTGGGGCGCTTTGCTGTTTGTTTGTTAATTTGTTGATTTGGTTTGGCTCTTGGCTCTTGGCTCTTGGCTCTTGGCTCTTGGCTCTTGGCTCTTAAAAAAATCAGTTTAACATTTAAAATCCAACATTTAAAATTCAAATTTCATTGTCGTATCTTTGTAAAACAGTTTGAAAAGACTTGAAAATGATTGATACCTTACCAAAAGATAAAAAAATTGTACTGTTTGACGGTGTTTGCAACTTATGCAATGGCTTTGTCGATAAGATCATTTCGAAAGATAAAAATGATGTTTTTCGTTTTGCGTCGTTGCAGTCGGACATTGGTATCGCCATCCAAAAGCATTTACACCTCGATCCTAAACAATTAGATTCCGTTATTTTATATGAACCTGGCGTAGCGTATTATCACAAATCGCAAGCGGCATTGCGCATTATGAACGAATTTGGCGGCGCGTGGAAACTGTTGCAGGTCTTTCGTATCCTACCAAAATTCATCAATGATTCTGTGTATAATTTAGTTGCCAAATACCGTTATAAATGGTTTGGGCAAAAGGAAACTTGCAGAATGCCGACGGCTGAGGAACGTGCGAAGTTTTTGGGGTAGTTTCTTCTCTGAACGCTTTATGTAATTACCATAAATTTATTACTTACTATCACCTTTTTATAGAATGTCTGTCTAAAATTACCTAACAACTCATCCAAAAAATCTGCACTTGGTACACTTTTCGCTAAAACATAAGAAACGCTTTATGTTTCGCGTTATAGAATCGTAATTTTACACCGTAATACCCGAAAAGACATGAAAACATATTTGATAACTGTACTTTTTCTATTAGGAACGTTGACAACATTCGCACAGAAAAAAGAAAAAATTAAAGGAAATAGAGAAGTCACCACCGTGATTTATGAACTCGATCCGTTTACAAATTTGGAACTGAAAGAAGCACTCGAAATTGTACTGATCAATGGAGAAACCCCGAAAGTAGAAGTGATTGCTGATGAAAATTTACATGAAATTTTTAATATTGATGTCGTCGATGGAACACTTCAAATTTCAACTTCCAAAGAAATTCGTAGTAGTAAAAAACTAGAAATTTTTGTCACAGTTTCCTCAGCCTTGACCAAAATTGATGTGGATAATGATGCTGTCATCAAATCGCTTACGACGCTGAATCTCAAAAATACAGAAATCAACGCGTTGGGCAATGCAGAATTGAATTTGCGCATCAAATCTGATTCGTTGACGATTAACAGTTACGGAAAAACGGAACATACATACGAACTTTTTGCAAAAAAATTGCAGATCAACGCGTTTGAAGATGCCGACATGGAACTTACCGTCACAGCAGACAGCATTACGTCTCGCGTAGAATTTGCCGAAGTAAAATTGAAAGGCGAAACGAAGAAACTCATCACAGAAGTCAAGGAAAAAGGCGAATTCATCGCACATGAATTGATGGCAGATGATGTTCATGTAACAACAACCGAACAAGGAAAAGCAGTGGTCAATGCGAGTAAAAATATTACGATTTCGGCACACCAACGTTCAGAAATTGACTTATTGGGCAATCCGAGTTCGATTGTGATTCTTAAATTTGAACAAGAAGCCGTGTTACGCAAGATTAGTGAAGCCAATAAAGGGTTTTTGAAACGGATATTTTAGAAACGCTTTGCTTTAGTATCGGCTAACTTTTCTATCTATTTCGACTGCGCTCAATATGACAGAAAATCACTCGAAGTGACGTTTATAAATCTCTTGATAATCCCGTATCTTTGGCAACTAAAAATGTGTTTCTATGGATTTTTTCACGATCATGATCATCTTGATCACCTTAGTCGTTTTTGTGTTTATTGTACTGATTGCGTTTGTCATGAAGAAATCAAAAGATGTGAAAAATGATGCTTTTTTAGAAACTGCTCGCAAAGAAATGTTGCAACGTATATTGAAAAAGCGTAAAAAACTCGTGCCGCACAAAGCAGACTTTTACCTTCAAATTACGGATGCGATGACTTTTGAACGTACTGCAGCCGTGACAAATTCCAAAATTTCAGGATTTTTATACAACACACATCAAAAACCAATCGTCGCTTTTGAACGTGTAGATCGCGGTTTGAATGCCAAAGGACAATTGGTCGCCGTAACAAAGAAGCACGAATTTGTGTATGAGTTTTTAGGCGAAACCATCACTGTTTTTTTCGATAATTCGTTGTTGGGTTCGTGGAACCAATCAGGGAAAATTTTTAATGCTGATCAAAAAGGAATTGGACAGTTGAAATTTTCCGAAGACAGCAAAACCTTAGTTTTAAACGATCGAACTGTTGCAACCATTCTAAAAGCGCCGTTATATGATACTATTTCGAACACAAACGATGTTTCATATATTTTTGAGGAATTAACATTAGGCACTTCACTCCTATCGCTCCACGAAAAACCTACTGTAAAAGAAGAAAAATGGTTGACAGCTTTGGCAATTTTCGAAATCACTTTCTATGGAAATACGCCTGTTGCCTAACTGAAACGACTCGTTTACGCATTTACGGTTCTGTTTTACAGACAATTTACATAGTTTTATTCCATCAATAATCAATCAAATTATGAAAAAAATCTATCTAATTGGCTTGCTCTTTATGTGTATGATGGGAAGCCACGCTCAAACAGCACAAAACAACGTTATTCAAACAGAAACGACCGAAAACACGATTCCTTTTATTGACAAATTGCAAAACGGTGAACAATTTACTATTCATTTTGGCTCTACAGGTTGTTTTCACAATACAAAAGAAACGATGACTTTTCAGCGAGAAAATGACACCTATTTTGTCATTCTCAACAACGAAAAGAAAACACTCAGTAACGATTTTATGCAGCAAATTCGAAAGTTTGAAAAAGAACTCTCACAACAAAGTGATATGGGCTGCACAACTGTAGATAAATATTTGGTGATTTATAAAGATACACATCGTGTCATTATGGACGGAAGCTGTGCGTGGAATGGTTATGGCAACTTAAAAAAGTTGTTTGGTTTTACGACATAATCACTACATATTAAAAAAAACAAAGCGCCAACTCTCTCGAATTGACGCTTTTCTTAACTCATAAAATGTTCACTCATTTTAGTAGTGATTTGGACAGCAAAAACCGCGTACACATGCCCAATTTAGTGGACAATCAGCGTCTACGTCGCATTCAATCATAATGCCTCCGTTAATTTTTGCTTGTGTTTCTTTGGCTAACTCTGTTGCATTTTGCACATTTTTAATTTTTTGTAACATGATGTTTGTTTTTTGATGTGATTCTTACTCTATTGTGGCTTTTCAGAAAACGCCATTGATTTTTAAAGTAAGAATTGACACTAGAAAAACTGTCAATCCCGATAAATGTTCACAGATTTTAGCAAAGGTTGACAACTATATTTTTGAGGTACGATTGTAGATTTTTGATTTTTTTTCAAATAGAAATTGCAAAACTAAAGAAACAGACTGACACGTTGTAAACCTCTCGCAGTGACGTTTATGAAATGATAAATGTTAAATGCTAAATTATAAATGTTGAATGTTGAATGTTGAATGTTGAATGTAAAACGCAAAGCGACTAAAACACTCATAAACTAATAAATTCACTAAAACAAACCAATCTGCCCATCACCAGCTACGGGCGGTTCTTCTCCGTTGGATTTCTCGTCTCCTTTTACGGTTTCTTCATCTACAACTTCGATATCTTCCGCAGGAATTGCTTCAGGTTCTTCATACGGCAAAGACTCCAAGGCATTGATTTGTCGCACTTTATCCGAAGTCAATTGATTTCCAAGCGCTTTGATTCCTTTTACAGAAATAAACTCTTCCAAATTGACTTCTACATTGGGCTTCTGATCTTTTCCGCGTTGTTTGTAGAAAACGACTTCTGCCATCGGTCGCCAATCAGTCATGACGAGTTCTAATTGTGATTTTGGATGATCGGTAATGAATTTTTCTACTTTCGATTCGTTCTCCACCAAAAAGCGTTTTACATAATAGCGTTCTTTTTCACCGTCAAAATAAATCGCCGAAATTGGCTTTTCAGGATTCCATTTTTCCAACACAATCATATCACTGTCAAAGTGTGACGTGAGCTCTGGAAGAATGGTTTTTAGTTCTCCTTTTTGATTGATGATGAGCAAACGATCTTCACCTTTAAATTCGCCAATCAACTCACCTCTTCCGTCTACATTTAAGCGTTGTACAGTATCGTCAAACCATATTTTACGCGGTTTTAAGGTAGAAACACCTTTTTCTTTGAGTTCTATACGTTTGATGGAATATTTGGTCACAATGTTTCCTTTTACACCACGACCTTTGATGCCTAAATCAGCAAAATCTAAATCCCATTTCAGCTTTTTGATGCTTCCTGCTTGACGCAATAGGATGGTAATCACTTCGGCTTCTCCATTCGGATTTGCCGAAAAGTATGTGATCATGGAACCTTTTTTACCTTGCGTTAAATCGTATTCTTTGTCACGCGTAACACCAGTTACGGCAAAACGTTTTATATAACTTGCGCCACCTTTTCCATCACGATAAATCATGTTGTAAATGGTGCGTTTGTCTTTTTTCTTGAAGATGGCAACATGAATGATATTTTTCCCCACAAAGGTTTTGGAATCTACACGTGTGACTTGCATTTTTCCATCACGTGTAAATACGATAATATCATCAATATCAGCACAATCCGTTACATATTCGTCGCGTCGCAGCGAAGTTCCCACAAAACCTTCTTCCCTATTTACGTAAAGTTTTGTGTTTCGAATCACAACTTTTCGGGCATCTACATCGTCAAAGATTCTGATTTCTGTTTTGCGTTCTTTGCCTTCTCCGTATTGCTTTTTTAAACGTGTAAAATAGTCAATTGCATATTCAATTAAATGTGCCAAATGGTGACGCACTTGCGCGATAGATTCTTCTAAAGCATCAATTTTTTGTTGTGCTTTGTCAATATCGAATTTTGAAATACGCTTGATTCGGATTTCCGTTAAACGCGTAATATCTTCTACCGTTACCGCACGTTTTAAATGTGTAATATGAGGTTTCAATCCTTCATCAATCGCATTGATTACACCTTCCCAGGTTTCTTCTTCTTCTATTTCACGATAGATTCTATTTTCAATAAAAATTCGCTCTAAAGAGGCAAAATGCCATTGCTCTTGCAACTCTGCAAGTTGAATTTCTAGTTCAGATTTTAACAGATCAACCGTATGTTCTGCCGAACGGCGCAACATTTCAGACACGCCAATAAATAAAGGTTTGTTGTCATAAATGATACAACCTAAGGGGGAAATGGAACTTTCACAATTGGTAAACGCGTATAAGGCATCAATCGTTTTGTCTGGTGAAATATTGTTTGGCAAATGCACTAAGATTTCTACATTCGCCGCCGTATTGTCTTCTATCTTTTTAATCTTGATTTTCCCTTTGTCATTTGCTTTCAAGATGGATTCAATCAGCGATGTCGTATTGGTTCCAAATGGAATTTCTGTAATGACTAACGTATTTTTATCTAATTGCGAAATTTTGGCACGAACGCGTACTTTTCCGCCACGCAATCCGTCGTTATAATTGCTGATATCCATGATTCCCGAGGTTGGGAAATCTGGATAAATTTGGAAGCGTTTTCCTTGTAAATGCTTGATAGAAGCGTCAATAAGTTCTAAAAAGTTGTGTGGTAATATTTTTGTGGATAAACCAACTGCAATTCCTTCGGCTCCTTGTGCTAACAACAACGGAAATTTTACAGGAAGATTGACAGGTTCATTTTTACGTCCGTCATACGACAATTGCCAATCCGTAATTTTTGGACTGTATACCACATCTAAGGCAAACTTAGACAAACGCGCTTCAATATAACGCGAAGCTGCCGCGCGATCGCCCGTGAGAATGTTTCCCCAGTTTCCTTGTGTGTCTATTAGTAAATCTTTTTGCCCAATTTGCACCATGGCATCTGCAATACTTGCATCTCCGTGCGGATGGTATTGCATCGTGTGTCCAACAATATTTGCCACTTTGTTGTAGCGCCCATCATCCAAATCTTTCATAGAGTGCATGATACGGCGTTGTACAGGTTTAAAACCATCTTCAATGGCTGGCACTGCTCTTTCTAAAATCACATACGATGCATAGTCCAAAAACCAATCTTTGTACATGCCTGTAACTTTGGTAATGGTATCTTGCGCATTGTTTTCATGTTGCTGATTTTCAGCATGTAGTTCTTCGTTATGTTCTTCCATTAAGAAATTTCGTTGTTATGCTTTAACACTTTTTCAAGTGATTTTTTTAAGGCTCTTTTTTTACTACTACTGAGCAAGCTAATATTAAATCGTACTCTTTTTATGTGACTGCTTTTCGATTTTACATATACATATAAAAAACTAAATACTACATAATTTTGAATGCGATATCGTTGTAGCTTTTCCTTAGGGAATTCGGCTCTTTGTTCGCGATAGTTGATAAAGTTTGAAATGAACAATCCTTTATTTACAAACGTTAACACATTGCCATCGCTATCAAATTCAAAATATTTTGCGGTACTGTAAAAAACAACCATGATAAAAACCAACAAGACAGGAATGGCATACCATAGTTTTTCTTTGTTGAAATCATCTCGAAAGAGCAACAAGTATGTCATTATGATGATACTGCCAATTACTAAAAAAAAGTAGAGAAACGGCACCCACTTTTTTGACTCTGCATTGCTAAACCGCATATACACTATTTGTCTTCAATAAGGTCTAATTCAACCTTTAAATTGTTAATAATAAATTCTTGCCTGTTTGGCGTGTTTTTGCCCATGTAGAATTTCAATAATTCTTCGATAGACGTTTCTCTATCCAACATTACAGGATCGAGGCGGATGTCGTCTCCGATGAAGTGTTTGAATTCATCTGGTGAAATTTCTCCCAATCCTTTGAATCGTGTGATTTCTGGCTTTCCTGATAGTTTTTCTATGGCGGCTTTCCTTTCTGCTTCACTGTAGCAGTATATGGTTTCTTTTTTGTTACGCACTCTAAATAATGGCGTTTGCAAGATGTACAAATGTCCTTCTTTGATCAATTCTGGAAAGAATTGCAAAAAGAACGTAATTAACAGCAAACGAATGTGCATTCCATCAACATCGGCATCGGTTGCGATGACAATATTATTGTAGCGCAAATCTTCCATAGATTCTTCTATGTTTAACGCTGCTTGCAAGAGATTGAATTCTTCATTTTCATACACAATCTTTTTGGACATCGAATAGGAATTCAACGGCTTTCCTCGCAAACTAAATACCGCTTGTGTATTTACATCACGTGATTTGGTAATAGAACCCGAAGCCGAATCTCCCTCCGTAATAAACAATGTCGATTCCAATCGTCTGTCCTTTTTTACATCGCCTAAGTGTACGCGACAATCACGCAGTTTTTTGTTGTGCAAACTTGCTTTTTTAGCACGTTCTTTGGCGAGTTTACGAATTCCAGATAGTTCTTTACGCTCACGTTCTGCTTGCAGAATTTTACGCTGGATTTTTTCAGCAGTATCTGGATTTTTATGCAAATAGTTATCCAAGTATCTTCCAATAAAATCATTGATATACGTTCGAACTGTTGGCAAATCGCCTCCCATATCGGTAGAACCTAATTTTGTTTTGGTTTGCGATTCAAAAACAGGTTCCATCACTTTGATGCTGACCGCAGATATGATCGATTTGCGAATGTCAGATGCTTCATAACTTTTTCCGTAAAAGTCGCGCACGGTTTTTACAATCGCTTCTCTAAATGCTGCTTGGTGCGTTCCACCTTGTGTGGTATGTTGTCCGTTGACAAACGAATGGTATTCTTCGCTGTATTGCGTTTTACTATGTGTGATTGCTACTTCAATATCTTCCCCTTTGAGGTGAATTATTGGGTATAGCATGTCTTCTTTGTTGTTGTTGTCTTCTAAAAGATCTTTCAATCCGTTTTCTGAAAAGAATCGTTCTCCGTTGAAAATAATGGTCAATCCTGGATTGAGATAGACATAATTACGCAGCATTTTCGCCACATATTCCACACGGTATTTAAAGTTTCTAAAGATCGTTTCGTCTGGAATGAACGTCACTTTGGTTCCGCGTCGGCGCGAAGTTTCTTCTAAAAACTCTTGATCTTTTAATTCTCCTGCGGCAAATTCTGCAGCACTCGATTTTCCGTTACGCGTAGATTCTACTCTAAAATATCCCGATAATGCATTCACGGCTTTGGTACCAACTCCATTCAATCCTACAGATTTTTTAAAGGCTCTAGAATCGTACTTTCCTCCGGTATTCATTTTAGACACCACATCAACTACTTTTCCGAGCGGAATTCCACGACCGTAATCGCGCACAATCACTTTGGTCCCTTGAATGGAGACTTCAATCGTTTTGCCGGCGCCCATGACAAATTCATCAATAGAATTGTCTAAAACTTCTTTTAATAGAATATAAATTCCGTCATCGGCAGAAGAACCATCACCCAACTTTCCGATATACATTCCTGGACGCATACGGATGTGTTCTTTCCAGTCGAGTGAACGTATGTTATCTTCGGTATATTGTGAGTCTTGTGCCATTGATTGAAGTACTATTAGGGTTGGTTGCTAATATACTATTTACATTCAAAATATAAAACCCGAACACCTGAAAGTAATCAACAAAAAGCGCACTATTTTTGTGAATATTGCGCTTTTTTACTTGATATTTTAAATATCTTACTGAAAAGATCCTAATTTTGATTTATTCTGACCAATAGTTTAAGGTGACAACAATTTCTCCATTTGCATTTACCAAGCTTGGAGCTAAGGTGACAATCGCGCTTGACGCACCATCAAAATAACCGTCGTACGCATCAAAACGATAGGTTCCTGCGGGTAAGTTTGAGAAGAAGTCAAAGTTGTAATAATCTGTGTAGAAGATTTGCCCTGTAGCTTGATTGGTTGCTGCATATCCTGGTAATGTTCCTGCTGGTACTGGCGCTCCAGTACGCTCGTCTACCAATTCAATACGAACATTGTATACGGTTGCCAACGCTTTTAAAGCAGTTGCTTCGTCTTTAATGTCTTTTGCTAATTGGATTTGATTGTTGAGTAATCCTCTGATTTCACGAATTAACTGTCGCGCAGTTCCGCGATTGTTTTGTTGAATGGCTGTTGCCAATTCTGCACTTCTAATGCGAACAAAATCTTCGTTTCCTTCAATGGTGGATGCTTTGGTTTGAATGCTTGTAGGATCAATGTTGCTGTTTCCTTGCGCAGCTTGTCCGATAAAGAAAATAACTTCATCACTGAATTCTTCGACAACTTCCATTCCAACATCCATGACTTGCAGATACGTTGCTACGTCTGCATTGACATTGTTGTTTACTAAATAATCAACAGTTAAGGTTTTTAAAGCTGCCTTTACTCTATTGGCTTCGATGCGAATAACATCTGCGGAGTCAAACGTTTCGTCCAAATCGTCTAATACGGATTGTTGCGCGTGAATGTTGGCAACAAATAACAGTAGAAATGCACTGAGTACTCGTGTAATTTTTTTCATGGTATATGTGTTTTTTGGTTATACCATAAATGTACAACAGGAATGTATCTAAATGATTACTGTTATATTATAAAAATCTTAATGTTTTCTGTTACTTTTTAATGTGAATTTGATGTAATTTTCTTTCAAATAGAATTACGTGTTTTTATTTCTTTTAACTTATATGGTCTTTTTATACGCTTGAACTTACCTATACTTTTCGGTTAAAATTCATTCCAATTAATAAAAAGACAAAAGGAGCTATTACCGCATATCCAATGATGCCAATATTCCTTATATCCATATTCCCCAATGGCATTCCTATAATTCCTATTAGACTTAATATCCCTGAAATAATCATGAGCATTCTTATTGTTTTTTCTTTGCTTCCATTATTAAAAATTGGGGCGGCGGCTAAAAAAGCAATAGGGAAAAACCAATCCCAAGCAACAATGTCTAGTATGTAAACTACAGATGGCCATTTAAATGAAAAAAATAGAGTTAAATCATTCATTATGGGAGTTTCAAGTTGATGACTTAACATAATGATTGTAAAGTGGACACTTGTGGTAATCGCTGCCATAATCGACATTGAACATAGCGCAAATAGTGTATTGATTTTGTGCTTTTTTGACGCGTGATAGTGAATTGCTATCATATTAAGAACCAAAAACGGTGCAATTAGTATGGTGAGTAATTCCATTAATGTAAAGTATGGATCACCTATTGGTTCTTCTTTTGATTTTAAAGAGAAAAGTCCCAAAATAGTCACAATTAAATATACAATACCTATTGTAAATGTTATCCAACAAGTAATTTTCCCAATTTGCGCATAATTTTTATTTGTATTCACAGATATCATTTATAGAAGATTTGATTGTTTATGATATTCCTTTATGAATTACTAAAGTTAAATAATTATGATTTAAAAGACTGTTAATACATAGGTTTCGCATAAAAAGTATTGGCAGAAGTTGTGTATTTGCAATAGTTCACATCCATTTCCCAAAAATTGATATGGTCTAAGTTTTCTGCACCGCTAGGTACTAACATGAGTGATGCTTTTCCGTCCACCAAATGACGTGAATCGGGATGGTATCTGTTATCAAGAGTTGTGTCTAAATAGAATAAATAGTCGTTTACAAAATTCACATAGCCTATTTTAGAGGTTTTTGTCTTTTCTGCTGCTAGACTTAGGAGTTCGAATTTGTCAAAATTTGTACTGATGGCATGTTGAAATTCTACAGCATTTAGAGGAACTCCATCCAAGCTTGGCATCACATCAAATTGTCCGTCAATAAACACCCATTTTTGCAAATCATTCAAATAGACTTCTGTGGCTACATGTCCTGGCGGATTTTTTCGTGTTTTGGCATCTGCTGTTTTTAAGTATACCGTTCGTGCTTTGAAACCCAATGCATTCAACTGATCGCGCAATACGATGGCATACGCAAAACACGGAAAACGCCCGCCTGCTTCGGCTTCTTGCAATATAGAAATGGCATCATTTTTTTTGGGTGAATTGTTTCCGCTGTGTTTCCAACGATTGTTTGTCCAATGCAATACCTGCAATACTTTTTCCGTATCGTTGGATGCATTGGATAGTGTCAATGGATATGCTTTTTTCAAATTTTCCAGATAGTCACTTTTTCCACGTTGATATTTGATTTTTATGGTGGATTCGTCTGTATTAGTATGACTGATCGCTTCTGTTTTAAAAGGAATTCCTGTAATAATCGTATGCGCCAAAATAGTATCGTTTAGTTGTACGTAGAAGTCTTTACTAGTATTGGGTTTCACATCAAACTGAATACTGTCAATATCGGTTTTAAAGGTAAAAGCAGCTTTAGATCCGTAACAAATGATTTCGAGTGTATCATGTGCCACGTGTGGTGCAATACTCCATCGCCCCGCAAACCATTCTGTATCTACTTTATAGGCTGTTTCTGTGGAAGTTGCTTTGATGACAGGTGGTTTTTTGTCGATTTCTTTTTTGTCTGATGCACAGGCAATCATCATAAATACTCCTAAAAGAATGGCGATGTTTCGTTTCATGTTGTTGGTTTTAAAGAGTTCATAACAAATAAACTTCTTTTTTTTAAGATTAGTATTTGAAATTTTTGATTATCTCCTATAATTCCGTGAATTATCATGTATGTATTATACCAATTTACATTTAAAATGGTATTAGTCCTTTTTCTTTTTCTTTAGATTGATCAAGACAATTCCTAAAATAACAATGAGTGAACCAAAATATTGTAGGAGCGTCAATTTTTCATTCAAAAATAGTACGGCTAGAATGATGGTAGAAATAGGTCCAATTGCGGCAATGATGGCAAAGTTTGAAGAGCTAATCCGTTTGATGGATTCAGACACTAAAAAAGAAGGAATTACCGTCGCAAAACACGCAATTAGAAATCCTAATAAATAGACCTGCCATGGAAAATGAAAGATGTCAAAGCTTCCCACAATTCCATAGTGTACAAATACACACATACAAGATACCAACATCACATAGGCTGTAAATTTTACCACGCCAAATTTTGGAATCAACCAGCCACTTCCCACTAAATAAGAAGCATAGGTTACCGCACTTAATAAAATGAATGCACCACCGATGTACGTATCCGTTCCAGAAAATTGTACTTCTTGTCCAAACGCAATGATGATTCCTATATACGTAATGCTGATGGCAAGCAACTGCTTGGAGGTTATTTTTGTTTTTAAGAAAAAGCGATTTAAGAGCAATACAATGGTGGGATATAAAAACAAAATAATGCGCTCAAGACTCGCTTTGATGTAGGTAAGTCCAATAAAATCGAACAGACTCGCCAAATAGTATCCTACAAAACCAAAGACAAATATCCACAAGTAGTCTTTGCGTGTTGTAACAATGGGTTGTTCTTTGTTTCTATATGCATACGCAATAGCAAGATATATGGGAAAAGCAAAAAGCATGCGTAGTACTAAAGCATCCAAGGCGTTTACTTCATAGCTATACATAAGTTTTACCATTACAGCTTTTGAAGAAAACAGTACAATGCCTAAGATACCGATACTTATGCCGTACAGCAACGCTTTGTTAGATTTCATCACGCAAAAGTAATATCCTTTTTTGCAACACTTTTGTGAATTGAACTCATATTACAATGCTCAAGCCAGTAAGACTATTAAAAAAACGAACTTTTATACGTTGAATAAGAAGTGCATTACATCGCCATCGCTTACTACATACGTTTTCCCTTCTATGTAAAGTTTCCCTGCTTCTTTTACTTTGTTTTCGGTTCCATACTGAACGTAATCGTTATATTTGATTACTTCTGCACGAATGAATCCTTTTTCGAAGTCAGTATGTATTACACCAGCCGCTTGCGGTGCTGTAGCACCAATTTTGATGGTCCAAGCACGTACTTCTTTTTCACCAGCGGTAAAGTATGTTTGTAAATTTAAAAGTTTGTATGCCGCACGAATCAAACGAGAAACGCCTGGTTCTTGCAATCCGATGTCTTCTAAGAACATCTGACGTTCTTCATAGTCTTCCAATTCTGCAATGTCAGCTTCCGTTCCAACGGCTAATACAATAATTTCAGCATCTTCATCTTTTACCGCTTCACGAACTTGGTCAACATACGCATTTCCAGATTTTGCCGAAGCTTCATCCACATTGCAAACGTATAAGATTGGTTTTGCCGTCAACAATTGAAAACCTTGCATCAATTCTGCTTCATCATCGGTAACTTCTACGGCTCTTGCAGAAATACCTTGTTCTAAGAATGATTTGAATTTTTCCAAAGTAGCTTGTTCTTTCTGTGCTTCTTTGTTTCCTGTTTTGGCTGCTCTTTTGACTTTTTCAAGGCGTTTTTCAACCGTTTCTAAGTCTTTTAGCTGCAATTCGATATCAATGGTTTCCTTGTCGCGAATTGGATCTACGCTTCCATCAACATGTACAATATTATCATTATCAAAACAGCGCAATACGTGCATGATGGCATGACACTCACGAATGTTTCCTAAGAACTGATTTCCCAATCCTTCCCCTTTACTTGCGCCACGTACCAATCCTGCAATATCTACAATTTCAACCGTCGCTGGAAGCACGCGTTGTGGATTTACTAATTCTTCTAACTTTTGCAACCGTGGGTCTGGTACATTTACCACTCCCAAATTCGGTTCAATCGTACAGAATGGAAAGTTTGCACTTTGCGCTTTCGCACTTGATAAACAATTAAATAAGGTTGATTTTCCAACGTTCGGTAATCCTACAATTCCAGCTTTCATGTTGATGATAAAATTTTAGTGGTGCAAATATAGTTTTTTTGTTGATTTGTCTATTCGTTTGTTTGTTTTTTGTGGATTGTTTTTTTGGTATTCGGAAGCTTCACTTTTGAATATTTTTTGTTGTTTGCTTTTCGTTTTATGTGTATTTTGATTTTTTAGCAATGCCTAACAACTGAAAACCAACAACCAGTTACCAAGATTATAGTTTTTAAAGGCGACACTATTGTGTTCATATTATTGTACTATTTTTATTTCAGAAAAAACTACAGTCATTTCAGAAAAGCTAAAAAAAGATATGTTGGTTTTTGATGTATCTTTGATTTCAAATCTCTTATACATTGTTAAAGTATCTCTATTTTTGGTTTTGCTTGCTTGCAAGTGCTTATGCCATAGCCCAACAGCCTGCTTCTATCCATCTTACCGAGAAAGATGGCTTGCCAGATATTGAGTTTTACAATATTACAGAAGATTCTAAAAACTATATTTGGCTGGCTTCTGATAAAGGTCTGTACAGATATAATGGACGAAGTTTTGAATACTACGTCCATTCAAGCCAAAAAGGAAACGCTGTTTTTGGCACAAAAGAAGATCATCTCGGTAGAATATGGTGCAACAATATCTCTGGGCAGTTTTTTTACACTGAAAATGAAGCATTAAAATTGTTTATCGATTTGGGCGATAAACTTTACGGTGAGCTTGCAGAATTTATTGTTACTAAAAAAGAACTTATAGTGTTTGCAGGCAACATTATAAGAATAAATTTAGAAACAAAAGCAATTACACAGGTGTCAAATAATCACGTGTTTTTGGGTGCTATTGAAGAAATATCAGACGGTTATCTATACAGTAGAGAAAAATATATTATCAATGCTAACAAATCGTTAGTTACACGCGATAGCTTGCAGATTACTACTTTTCTTCGCAACCTTTATGATGCTGGTATAAAGGATAAAATTAGAATTGCATCCAATGAAAAAATTAATTTGTGTTATTTCTTAAAAAACGGTCGAAACGAATTCTACAGGTTTGATATCAAAAAAACAGCATGTAACCCCATTTCTATACCAAATCAATTACAAGATAGAAGAATATTTGACACTTATTTTCACGATGATACGATTTGGTTTTCCACAGATTTGGGACTCTATATTTGCCGAATAACCAATAATAATTTAGTATTAGATGATATCTACTTTAAAGATAAATTTATAACGAAGGTTATTAAGGATAGTGAAGCTAATTATTGGATAATAACGAAAGGCGATGGTATTTTCATTATTCCAAATATCAATATTCATAAATATGAAAATAAAGACGAAAAACTGAATATTACGCATCTCGAAAAATTAAAAAAACATTTGATGGTATTTGGCACGACAGATGGAAAAGTAGGTGTCTTACATACTAAAGAGTTGCAAGTTTCTATCATAGATTCTAGGAGTTCATCAAGAGTTACGGAGATTAAAAGCCTACCAAAATCTAACGAAACTTTTGTGATAAAAGAAGATGCTTCTTTTAAGTTAGATCATAAGACTGAAAAGATTAAAAAATTATACTCTTTCGAATTTGATGGAGCAAAAAGTCTTTCAAAAATTAATGATTCGGCTTATGTGTTGTCGTCTTACAGGCTTGCCAAAATAGTGGATGATGAGTATAAATTTGTAAAAAATATTGCAGACAAACGTTCTTACGCAAACTACTATTCTACAACAGCTAAAAACATATATGTTGCTACCGTTGATGGTTTGTACGCGTATAATAATAAATTACACAAAACACCCATTTTTTACAAAAACAAGCCTATTTATGCCAAAGATATTGTAGAAACTGAGGATCAAAAAATTTGGGTATCTACATTTAATGATGGAGTTTTTTGTATTAAAGGAACTGTGGTAATAGACTATTTTGGCACAGATGATGGCTTACTTTCTAAACGTATTAGTACCATCAAAAATGATGAAAATTATTTATGGATTGCTACAGAGCAAGGCATACAATATTTACATTCGCCCAGTAAAGCTTTTAAAAATCTAACCAAGCAAAATGGAGTTCCATCTTATCGTATAAGTGATATAGAAATTGATGAAGATAGAGTGCTTTTTGCTACCAATACAGGTTTTTTTAGTGTCGATAAAACTAAGGCCTTTAAGGGCACTAAAATTCCAAAGGTGTATATAAACGAGGTTAGTATCGGATTGAAAAGTATGGCATTGCGCGATCAATACAAATTTGACTATGATGAAAATTCTATAAAAATTAGCTTTAATGCCAATGGTTTTAATAGTTTTTTAAATAACAAATATGAGTTTAGACTACTTGGACAAAGTAATGTGTGGCAAACTGATAATAACGGATCAAACTCTGTGATTTATTACGGTTTACCAAGTGGTGATTATACCTTTGAAGTAAGATCTGTTTTGGCAAATAATAGCGATACCGATAGTATTGATAGCGTGCATTTTAGTATCTCAAAACCTTTTTGGCGAGAGTGGTGGTTTTATATAGGTTTAATTTTTAGTGCTGTATTAGCTGCTTTCGCTCTTTTTAAAAGAAAAATTAACGCACTTAAAAAAGAGCAATCTGAAATTCTTGAAAAAGAGCTTATAAACAAACAACTGATTCTTTCGCAATTGGAAAATTTACGTTCACAGATGAATCCTCACTTTATCTTTAACGCACTTAATTCGATACAAGAATATATCGTATTTAACGAGAAAGAATTAGCAAGCTCTTACCTCATAAAATTCTCAAGACTTATTCGCATATATTTAGAACATAGTAGAGATAGTGAAGTGTTTCTTTCCGAAGAACTTAACGCCTTAAATATTTATTTAGAACTAGAAAAAAACAGGTTTGAGGAGGTATTGGAGTTTACTATTAACGTTGAAAAATCAATCCATACAAATACCATTAAAATTCCTTCGTTATTTATACAACCGTATGTTGAAAATGCGTTAAAGCATGGATTACTTCATAAAATAGAGGATCGTAAACTCATTATCGATTTTACAATGCATAGCGACACATCAATACTCTTTTGTTGTATTAAAGATAATGGTATTGGCATAAAAGCCTCGAAAGCAATAAATCAAGCACAAAATCCACAGCATAAGTCTTTTGCCACTAGTGCTAATGAAAAGCGTGTGGAGTTGTTGAACGCTAATAGAGTAGAAAAAATTAAAGTAGAAACCAAAAGTACAAATAAAGGTACTGAAGTGTTAATAACAATACCCATTACATAAATGAAAGCATTAATCATTGATGATGAAAATAAAGCAAGACGTCTTCTTCAACACTTATTAGAAGAGCATCATCCAGAAATCAAAGCTATAGAAACAGCATCAAATTTGGAGTCTGGAATTACGATTATACAATCACAAAAACCAGATATAGTCTATTTAGATATTGAAATGCCTAAATATTCAGGACTCCAGATATTAAATTTATTGGGGGAATCAGAGATAGATTTTCAAATTATTTTCACCACTGCTTATAATAAATATGCCGTAGAGGCTTTTAAGCTTTCTGCAATAGATTATTTATTAAAACCTATTGACATTACAGAGCTAAAAACAGCAACTTATAAAGCGATAACTGCAGTAAAAGAACATACAATAAACCACCAATTGCAAGATTTAAAAAAAGCATTTAACCAATTGGCTTTAAACAAAATTGCATTGGAAATACCCAAAGGTATCATCTTTGTGTCACATGATGAAATTGTACTTTTTGAAGCCGATGGCATGTATACCAAAGTACATTTAGAAAACCGAACTACAGAACTTATTTGTAAACCTTTAAAGCACTTTGTAGCCCAATTACATCAATTACCCATATTTTACAAACCACATCGTTCATATTTAGTAAACCTAAAACACATTAAAGAACTTTCTAAAAGAGATGGGCAGCATTTGATTATGAGTAATAATAAAACCATCCCAATATCAAAAGATAAACGAGATGAGTTTATGTTGGTGATTAAAGAAGTATTTAACACTTAAATATGATTTAGCAAAAAACAGATTGTTTTCAGAAATAAATTTTCAAAAATGCCACAACTATGTGGCATTTTTGTGTTATACAAAACGTATTTACAGATGAAAACAATTAAAATTACTTTACTCGCATTTTTATCAACGTTAAGTTGTTATGCGCAACAAACATTCTACGAACAGTTAAAAGCCAATGGCAACGATGCAATATATTGCACGTATTACAGGTATAATGCCACTTCAGAAGTATATACACCTGGTGAAAAAGGAGCTGAAGTAAACATAAAGCTTATTGAGATAAAAGGGATTCCTATTGGGTTTAAAGCCTTTGATGTGCAAACGGGAAAATATCTTTTTGGTTTTGATGAAGTACAAAACTATGGCAGAGCCGACCATTACCCTATAACTAAAATGATGAAACATAAATACGATACAGAGGCTTATGCCATGATTGATGGATCTATGTATAAATTTAGTGTAGATAAAGATCATATTTTAAAACCTGTGAGTCTATGGGAAGCTTATGTTTTAAAACGTCCAGAGTCTATGAAAGTAGATAATAACGGAAAGAAAAAATCTAAAAAGAAAGGCTTTTTAAAACGAGTAAAAAATATTGGGAAAGCAGGTTCAATGTCTAGTAGCCCAGAAAAGAAATATCTGCGAAATCTCGATATAAAAACCTTAGTGAACGATTATGAAAAGAGCATGAGAGCGAAGCAACAGTCTTACAAACTAAGTTCTAAAGACAAGCTAAATATTGCTGCTATTCAAAAATTTAGAAAAGAGGGAAAAGACTTCGTAAAACGTTATAACGATTCAATTTACAATTCGCCCAAGGAAGTTGAAAATAGACGTAAGTGGGCTAGAATTAATGCAGGAACTTCATTAAGCGTTACAAACAACAAAAAAACCACTGTATGGATTAGTTCCTCAATAGACAACTTTAGCAATACTAAAATCAATGCAGGAGGACAAGCTAATGCTGATTGTAGAAGCGATTTGTATTACTTTTTTAGCGATAAAAAAGGCGCAAAAGCGTATCAATTTTACAGTGCAAATAGTTCATGTGGCTCTTCGGCAACAATCAATTAATTATTTGTTATATCTCCAAACAAAAAACAACTAAAAAATGAATTTCAACCAAAAAGATAAAATTGAAATATTTGAAAATGCAATAAGTTGGGTTGTTGTACTTGCAATGTTAATTTATGGTTGTGCCAAATTATTTCAATTTGAAGGAGCTGCCGAAATTGACAAAACGGTATCTGAAATGACCGGATTTGAATTAATGTGGGCTTTTTACGGGTATTCCCAACCATTTGCTATTACATTGGGAGTTTTTGAAGTAGTTGGCGGAATTCTCATTCTTATAAAAAAAACACGCCTTCTTGGATGTTTGTTGATATCTAGTATATTAATCAATGTTATTTTTCAAGACATTTACTTCGGAGTTCATGTTGGTGCTTTGAAAGCTGCCATTCTTTATCAAGTACTCATCTTGATTATTTTGTGGCTGAATAGAGAAAAGTTAATCCGAAGTATAAAAACATTATTAGAAACACATAGAACTCAACAACCGAAAGCAAAATTTTTTGCAAAACTTATCATTGCTTTTGGAATTTTCGTCGGTTTGAGAATAGTAGAATATTATGTAACAATAAAATGATAAGCCTCAGAAGTGGTGTTGAAGTCTCAGAATTCACACATAATACGAACCGTAAGTTTAAATTAGAGGAATACTTTATAAAAAGTATGAAAAATTGTATGCTAAACACTAGTCATCATGACCGATAAAAGCATGCATATAATCAACACAGCTTTTAAGGATTTGTAACCTATACTTATTCAGAAAAAAATATACCACTTTCAGAAAGAATACTTCCAGAATGCCTTGTAACAGAGGCATTTTTGTTGCATCAAATTTTTAAAATAATTCACAATGAAAACAAAATTACTTTTACTAAAACTATTTTTAACTCTTTCAGTTACAGCACAACAGGTTTACTATACAATCCCTGGTGCTAATGGTAATAACGGTCAGGTTAGGGATATTATTACATCTGGTTCAACTCTATACGTAAGTGTTGGAGCGTATTCAAACACTGGGACATTTCCTCTTAGAAAAGCTATTTTATCGTTAAATACGACTCAGTCTTCTGTAAGTGCTCAAGAAGTATTTATAGGTTCGTCTCCAGGAGTAGCAAATCTTGCACTTAATCAAAATATACTTCGAGTTAATGGTGGATTATCAAACATCGATTTTTATGATATAGATTTGAATCAAGCCTTACCAACGACACCTACTATTGTCTCTGGGCTACCAGTTACGGGTATTCACAACCATGTATTTTATCAAAATAACTTTATTTATGCTTCTAACATTGGTAATAGTACTACTTTAGAATTATTCTTACCATTACAAACCTTAAACATACCTAGTGTCTTATGGGATGCTGAAGTGCTTAACGATACCTTGTATTATACCACCAGCGATAATACAAACCTATATGCTATCGACTTAACTAGTGCCACAGCCACACCGCAGATTGTACATACTGATATAGATGAAATTGTAGCCATAGAAGTTTCTGCAAACTACATTCACTACGGTACTTTTCAAGGTGCCAAAATAAAGCGTTTAAACAGAACTACGAATGCCGTAACTACTTTGGCAACCATACCGCCGTCTGGGAATACATTTGTAGATTTTCCGCGCGCTGTTGAAGTCATAGGAAATCAAGTTTTTTATGCACCCGGCGCAGGAGAATTGTATGCTATTGTCGATAATACGCTAAGTATAAACGATTTCGACACTACTAAGCTTACCGTTTTTCCAAACCCTGTTATTGATCAATTACATGTGACGGCTGACACTACCATAAAATCCTTTAGTATTTTCTCTGTTTTAGGAAAGGAAATAATGATTGGAGATTCACCAACAACGATTGATGTGTCACAACTAAAATCAGGTATGTATTTTATTAAAATTAATTCTGAAAAAGGCAGTATTACCAAACAATTTATAAAGAAATAACAGGTATAGAAAAATCTACATCACTTTCAGAAAAAAACTCAATAAAAACGCTCTTTACTCTGAGATATTTGTCTCAAAGTCAAACACTTCAAGGCAAGCCCACGAAGCATTCAATAAAAACTGTTTAAACATTTCGACGCAAGTGTCGGAGCATTTTAAATCTCGATTATCGAGTAACATATAAATTTATTATGAAAACTAAATTACTTCTCATTTTACTAGTCACCAATTTTATTTCTTGGTCACAAGTCACAACATTTGATAATTTACCTACGCCGCCAAGATCGTTACAAGAAAGTAATGGATTGCTGTATGCACGATTAAACGCTGAAATTAGAGTTTGGAATTCTCTTCCACAAAACACTGACAATGCTGTTGTTGGTGCAAGTACAGGGTTTGCCGACGGTTTCGTAGTGGAGAATGATATTATTTACTTTACCGATGAGAACTCAGATTTCGTGATAAGCTGGGACACAAACAATTTCACACAGTCTTTTTTAGGAAACAATCTAAATGGTAGAAACCCAGATTATATAACCATTGTTAACGGAACAGACATGTATATAACAGCCGAAACTATAGGTGGTGGTGGCGGTCCAAAAGAATTACTTTTGTATGATAGTGCTACAGATAGTTTTAATGCTGTCGCAGCATTAGGCAACGAAATAATCTCTGGAATACTAAACGAAGGTGACATAATTTACATAATCACACGTGCTGGTTTATTATTACATATTGACACCTCCAATCCCGCGTATCCAGTAAGTACTTTAAATACTAATTTAGGGAATGATCCGCATGGTTTAGAAATCGTTAATAACTTAATTTATTATACAGACCGCAGTCCTGGAGTTCTAAAAACGGTATCAAAAACGATTGTTAACGATACACCACAAACAGTAGCGACAGGTTTGAGTTTGCCAACAGATGTAAGACAAGTTGGTAATACGTTATACATATCAGATAGAACAAACAATACCATCTATACCTATGTGCCAACCTGTGTTGTAAACATCCCTGATCCTATTTTCAAAACTGCATTACTAAATCATGGAAGTACCATAACTGGGGCTAATATCAGTGTCATTGATACCAATGGTGATGGTGAAATACAATGCGCAGAAGCATCTGCATACACAGGACATTTAATTCTTAATAGTAATGTTGCCAATGGCATCAGTAATGTAACAGGAATTGAAGCTTTTACCAGTACACCTTATATATTATTAGACGGACAATCATTAGTAACCGCAATAGACGTTTCAAACAATACGGCATTGACTTTTTTGAGTATAAGAAATAATGCTTTAACAAGTATAGATATAAGCCAAAATACTGCTTTAGAAACCCTAGATGTTGCTGCAAATAACCTTACGACTTTAGATGTTAGCCAAAATACGTTATTAGCAACTCTTTCAATAGGAGAGAATAACTTGTCATCCATTGATTTAAGTGCAAATCCTAGTTTAGATAGCTTTTTCACGACAGGGAATCCAAGTTTACAAACCATAGATTTTAGTGCTAATGCTAATCTATTCAGAATTAGTATTGACAATTCAGCAATCACGGATTTAGATTTATCAAATAATTCTGGATTAGGCGAAGTTGAAGCTTACGACAACTCCAATTTAGCATCCGTAAACGTAGCTAATGGCAACAATGTGGCAATTACATTAGCCGATTTTACAAACAATACTGCTCTCAGTTGTATACAAATTGATACTGGTTTTACGCCTCCGTCTTCTAGTTGGTTTAAAGATGCTTCTGCCAATTACAGTGCCGATTGTAGTAGTTTGAGTGTAGATGATTTTAATAGTAACAATAAAATTAAAATCTATCCCAATCCTGCAAAAAATAATTTATACATAGAATCAAATCAACAAATTGAGACAATAGAAATTTACACACTATTAGGTGAGAAAGTAGTAGAAGCAAAAACGACTACTATTAACATTTCAAATCTAAATTCGGGGATCTATCTCATAAAAATAATTAGTTTGAACCGTAATGTCTTGACTAAAAAATTTATCAAAAATTAAATAAAAATCATTGCCAAACCAGTTCCTAAAATTGGTTTGGCGAGTTGGTTTTTAGATGAAACATACTACACACCATCCGTCAAGGCAATTCTTACCACATTTCTATATACCCATCGCATTACTAATCTTAAAAATTTATTCATGAAAACGATCCTAATATACAGTAGTTTACTTCTTTTTTCACTTCAATTGTATTCTCAAAGTGCTGTACCAACTGATAAAATAAACGGAACTTATTATGTATTGGAAGCAGAGCGAGGTGCCAATACCAAAATTTTTGAATATGGGCAGCATAATAATGCCAAACTATTATTAATAGCTGCATGTAAGCAATGCATACCAGGAACATACACATACCAAAAAGAGGCAAGCGAAGAATTACAAAGAGCAGTGTTTTACAATTCTACAGGATTATATGTGTTTCAATACGATGATGAAAGCTTTGTAATGATAATGCTGAATGCATCTGAAGACGCAGAATGGACCGATTTTTATTTTTCAAATTTTTACAGTAAGAACAAAGCAAAAGTTAAAAATATGTCTAAAGAAAAAATAAAGAAATTTATTCTTAAAATTTCAGGCTAACTAAACTTCTCGAAACTTAAAAGAAGATTAAACTAGCCTACATAACGATTGACTTTAACTATATATTAATCGCTGATAGAATTTATTGAATCCATCATTAAAAAAGCAAACGAAATCAACTCACAACTGAAAACCATATAATTTCAAAGCATATTTTTGTTAAATACAGTGTAACCGTTTTGAATTGGGCAACAAATAGTTGATTTTTGTGTTTTAAACCAATCCAAAAAAAAACAAATGTTTCGATTTTCCAACCTAATCCTTTCTGTGTTTTTCATGAGCTTTTTTATGATGAATGCACAAGAAAAAATTTCACTCTCGTATTATTTACCACAAGATGTTACGTATAATAAAGAGATTCCAACACCTGAAAGTGTAATTGGTCACGAAGTAGGAAAATGGCATGTAACGCATGACAAGTTGGTGATGTACATGAAAACGTTGGCGGCTAGTTCGGATCGAATTACGATAGAAGATCGCGGAAAAACGTTTGAAGATCGTCCTATTTTACTATTGACAGTGACTGCGCCTGCAAATCATCAAAATATCGAAAATATCCGCAAAGAACATCTCTCACTGACGGAAAGTAACGGACAAAATAAAGATGTGTCCAACATGCCAATCGTGGTATATCAAGGATTTTCCATTCACGGAAATGAAGCTAGTGGTAGTAATGCAGCATTGGCACTCGCCTATTATTTGGCTGCTGCCGAAGGCGATCAAATTTATAACTTACTCAATAATACCGTAATTCTTTTAGATCCATCATTTAATCCTGATGGGTTGCAACGTTTTGCAGGTTGGGTAAACATGCACAAAAGCAAACATTTAATCAGCGATCCGCAAGACAGAGAGTTTGACGAATCTTGGCCGCGCGGACGTACAAATCACTATTGGTTTGATATGAACCGTGATTGGTTGCCTGTACAATTGCCAGAATCGAGAGCGCGTATTGAAACCTTTCACAATTGGATGCCAAACATTTTGACAGATCACCACGAAATGGGCTCAAATTCTACCTTCTTCTTTCAACCTGGAATTCCATCACGTACGCATCCACTAACGCCACAAATGAATCAAGATTTAACCAAAGAAATTGCAACCTATCATGCAAAAGCCTTTGACAAAATTGGTTCTTTATACTATACCGAAGAGAGTTTTGACGATTTTTATTATGGAAAAGGCTCTACATTCCCAGACATTAACGGAAGTATCGGAATCTTATTTGAGCAAGGAAGTGCCCGCGGACACATTCAGGAGAGTGAAAATGGTGTCATCACCTTTCCGTTTGCCATTCGAAATCAATTCACAGCGGCATTGTCTACGCTCGAAGCTGCCAAAAATATGCGCACGACTATTCTACGATATCAAAGTCAATTCTATGGAAATGCAAGAAAAGAAGCGGCGCGAACAAACGCAAAAGCCTATATTTTTGGGGATGAGAAAGACGCGGCAAAAGCATATCATTTAGCCGAAATTTTAAAGCGTCACCAAATTAAAGTACACGAAATACAGAATGATTTTTCTGTAAATGATACCAAATACAAGAAAGGTACAAGTTATATTGTACCAAAAAATCAACGTCAACACCGTTTGATTAATGCCATTTTTGAGAAGCGCACACAGTTTCAAGACAGTTTATTTTACGATATTTCTGCATGGACGTTTCCATTGGCGTTCAATGTTTCGTATGATGAATTGTCTTCTTTGAACAATGCAGGAAGTGAAATTAACGACTTAAAAGCACCCACAGGAACCTTGCAAGGAACTGGAAACTATGCCTTTTTATTTGAATGGAACGAATACTATTCGCCAAAAGCCTTGGCAAAAATTAAAGCAAAAGGTTTGCGTGCCAAAGTAGCGATGCAACCTTTTACTTTGGAAGGCGTGACGTATGATTATGGAACGATTATGGTGCCTGTGCAGAATCAGAAGTTGAATTTGCAAGAAATGCGTACATTTTTACGAACAATTGCAAAAGAAAGTCACCTCAACATTACGGCAGTTTCTTCTGGTTTGACCGAAGGCATTGATTTGGGAAGTAATAATTTTGAAGCGATCATTCAACCAAAAGTTGCCATGATTATTGGTGAAAATGTTACTTCGTATGATGCGGGTGAAATTTGGCATTTGTTCGATCAGCGTTATGAAATTCCGCTGACCAAGCTAGATGCACGTAATTTTGGGTATATGGATTTGTCAAAATATACACATATTATTTTGCCGAATGTATATTCACTACAAAAAGACATCACCAACAAACTTAAAGATTGGGTAAAAAATGGCGGAACGTTGATTGCGTATAGAAATTCAGTTCGGTATTTGAACTCCAACAATTTCATGAAGCTCGATATTAAGAAAACGGAGATTGACGCAAAAAATGTTTCATTTGCACAACGCAGAGATCATAACGGCGCACAAGTAATTGGTGGTGCTATTTTTAATACCAAGATTGACCGTTCGCATCCAATTAATTTTGGCTATTTAAATAATGAATTGCCAATGTTTCGCAACACGACTATTTTTGTGAATCCGCATGAGAAAAGTTACAACAATCCAATTCAGTATACAGAATCGCCTTTATTAAGCGGTTATATTTCTGAAGAAAATTTGGAGCATTTGAAAAATACTGTTCCTTTTCAAACCTCTACAATGGGCGGCGGACGCGTGATTGCTTTTACGGACAACACCAACTTTAGAGCATTTTGGTATGGAACAAATAAATTGTTGATGAATGCAATTTTCTTTTCAGGGATGATGTAGTTTGGACGCGCTTTGCTTTTAGAAGTTAGACCATGCTAACGCACTTTTAGGCTTGTTGTTTGTTGTTTGTTGTTTGTTGTTTGTTGTTTGTTGTTTGTAAGGTTAAAAACTACCTTTTTGCTTCAAAACGTAAACTGTTAAACTTATAAACTCAGAAACCCATTGAATCCGTCATTACGAGGAGCAATAGCGACGTAGTAATCTGTATATTGT
Source organism: Kordia sp. SMS9 (assembly GCF_003352465.1). NCBI lineage: Bacteria > Pseudomonadati > Bacteroidota > Flavobacteriia > Flavobacteriales > Flavobacteriaceae > Kordia > Kordia sp. SMS9. The sequence continues at coordinate 4,224,578 of NZ_CP031153.1, forward strand.
AAAACACAATTGCTATTTGAAGTCACAAATTGCCGTGACAATGTCTCGCAAAGGCGTTTCAAAAAGCTTCTACATCTTTATTAGTACAATCGTCACATCGAGTGGATTTACACAGCAAATTTGTATCGAGATGTACTTGGAATTTCAAAGCTGTTCTCGATACGATTTTCTTCATTTCGTCTACGCTCAATGACAGAAAATCACTCGAGCTGACGGCTCCGTAATCTCAACACTGACAGCACTTCAAAACGTAAGCTGATAAACTTATAAACTCAGAAACCCATTGAATCCGTCATTACGAGGAGCAATAGCGACGTGGTAATCTGTTACTTCAAAAAACATATTGTACTATGATACACAGACTGCCACGTCCTGCTTCCTCCAGTGACGTTGCTGTTATTGATTTTTTCTTTGAAACTTCTCAATACTCAATACTCAATACTAACTACTCAATTCTAAAATCTAAATACTAAAAAAACAATTCATTCAACTTCGCAAACACCTCTTTTGCATACGCTTTGTTGAACGGAACGTATTTCTTAGCAAGTTCTGAATCTGTTAATTCTGCTTCTAGGTGTGCTAAAGGAATGAGTGTTACATCCGCAACTTCTTCTTCTTGGAGTGTTGCTTGTAAAGGCTTGTCTTCTATTTCACAAGCAAAGATGGTGATGAATTCGCGATCGCGGTAGTCTTCTGCATGTTGGTAGTCGATTCGGAACTGTCCTATTTGTTGTAAATCCGAAGCTTGTACATTAATTCCGAGTTCTTCTGCTGCTTCACGGACAGCGGTTTGCAACGCTGTTTCTCCTGCACTGATATGTCCCGCTACAGAAACGTCCCAACAGTTTGGAAAATTCGGTTTTATCGCCGCACGTAATTGCAACACGACTTTTCCCGTTTTGGTATACAACCACAAATGTGTGGACGCATGAAAATGTCCATGGCGATGTACTTCTCGTTTGGGAAGGATTTCGCCTGTGGGTTTTCCGTGTTCGTCTAGGATGTCGATTTGTTCCATGGTTGTCGGTTGTCGGTTGTTTGTTGTTCGTTATTCGTTATTCGTTATTCGTTATTCGTTATTCGTTATTCGTTATTCGAAAATACTTTTACAATCAACAATCGTTAATCAAAAATCGTTAATCGTTAATCTTTTGTTGCTGGTTGCTGGTTGCTGGTTGCTGGTTGCTGGTTGCTGGTTGCTGGTTGCTGGAAAATTAATTTTTCAGTTAGTATTTTGAGTTTTATATTTTACACTTTGCTTCAGTTGTTGTCGGTTGGTCGCTTTGCTCCGTTGTCAGTTGAGTTATTTACTTTATATTTATTTCATAGTCTAAACTTATACACTACTAAACTTCGTTAGCTGTTTATTCGTTTATTTGGTAATCTGTTTACACTAAGCCTCTCGAAGTGTTATTCAAAAATACTTTTTAATTTGAAATTTAGCAGTTAACATTTATAATTTTCACCTTTTGGTCTTGACCATGAAACAAAAAAAGTTTCTCAGGTGAGAAACTTTTTTGTAAATCAAAGTACAGAATTAAACAGCTATAAACTCTCACATTGAGGCATTACATTATCTAATTCCCTATTAATAATTGGTGTTATGGCACTGGAGATTGCTCCGCGTATTTGTCCTTTAAACAATCCAGAAATCATATCAGTTAATACTCCTATAAATTTATTAAAGATTCCTAACCCACCAATTGATACATCTACATTTCCATAATTAACTGATGCAGCACTAAGCGCAATAGTATTTAGGCATACTTTACTTCCATCAACACTGGCAGAAAAAGTTCCAGTTGCAGCAGCTGTTACTCCACTTACACTAGCGCTACCGCCAATTCCAACTCTAGGATGTAAAAAACCACATCTAGCTTGTAAACTACCACCTAAATGGCTCGAAATATTACTACTTAATGATGCAATCATGTTTACCGTTCCTACTAACTCATTTGGGTTTATTCCTTGTTGAACAGATGTAATTTCTAACTGATGAATATTAAAAGAGCTTAACCCAGTCATGTTTTGGATGTTATAACTCGCTACAACTGAAGCATGACAAATACCTAAATTAATGGAACCGAGCGTATCATTTCCATGTGCTACTTGCCCCCATGGATCTAAATGATTGCTCTTAATGACTCCTTGAATTTCAGAATTAATTTTCGGTAACTGCCCTTGAATGATTTGATTTAAAAGACCTTGAATTGGATTGCTCATAATGAATTAGTTTTTAAATAATTTGTGTATCAAATGTAACTAAATGTTTTTTTTAGGAAAAGCGTAGATTTACTTGATTTAGAAGTTATGAATTGTTTGCACTTCGACTCCACTCAGTGTTGCGGTTGTGGGTGTTAGATGTTGGGTTGTTTGTTGTTTGTTGTTTGTTATTCGAAAATACTTTTACAATCTACAATCGTAAATCAAAAATCGTCAATCGTTAATCGTTAATCTTTTGTTGCTGGTTGCTGGTTGCTGGTTGCTGGTTGCTGGTTGCTGGAAAATTAATTTTTCAGTTAGTATTTTGAGTTTTATATTTTACACTTTGCTTCAGTTGTTATCGGATAGTCGCTTTGCTCCGTTGTCGGTTGTTTGTTCTTTGTTCTTTGTTCTTTGTTCTTTGTTCTTTGTTCTTTGTTCTTTGTTCTTTGTAAAGATACTTTTTAAATCAAAAATCGTAAATCTACAATCATAAATCTTTTGTTGCAGGTTACTGGTTAATATATGTACTCATTTTTTTTTTCATAGACTAAACTCTTAAATTTGAAAATTACTCAACTCCTATTCAATGTTGAATTGATATTTTATAACTATTAACTAAAAAAATAAATGACTTGAATAACATGAAAAATATAAGCTCATCAAGCTTTTTTAAAATTAATTATTTACATTTAGAGTATTCCCCTAAAAAATATTTTTCACTAAAGTACTTGTAAAAGTTCCTTTATAATAAAATGAGACTAAAAATGTGTCGAAACCAAAAGACACTCAACATGTTAAAATCATAAAACAGCTATGAAATATAAATTACAATTCCTTACCCTATTATTCATGTGCAATTATGGATATGCACAAATTGCATTTGAGGAAAACATTATTTTTGAATCCATATCTTATTATATTGACGAAGTTCACGCTGTTGATATTGACGGTGACGGAGATATGGATATACTATCCGCGGCTGATAATGGTTTTAATATAGTTTGGCATAGAAATATAGATGGACAAGGTAACTATAGCACTCCAATAAATATATCTGGTTCTGCATTTGGAAACCCAAAGCTTCATGCAAATGATTTGGATGGAGATGGTGACATGGATGTACTAGCAGGGTATCAAAATGGCAGAATAGTTTGGCACGAAAATACAGATGGGCAAGGCACGTTTGGACCAGAACAAATAATAGATACGTTGTTATTTAATGGAGGTAAGGTATATACAAGTGATATAGATGGAGATGGCGATATAGATATCGCTACTGCAGTTTCTGATAGTAACAGAATAGCTTGGTACGAAAATACAGATGGGCAAGGTACTTTTGGGAACGCGCAAGTGATCTCATCCGCTGCTTGGGGAGTAGCTAATGCACATCTTGCCGACCTAGATGGTGACGGAGATGTAGATATTCTTGTAACATCTACGGGTGATAATAGAGTGTCTTGGCATGAAAACACTGATGGACAAGGTACTTTTGGTCCACAACAAACCATCTCAACAACGGCAACGAATCCCTTATCGACTTATGCTAGTGATATAGATGGCGATGGAGATTTAGATGTGATTTCTGCTTCTAATAACACTAATAATTTGGCTTGGTATGAGAATACCGATGGTCAAGGTACTTTTGGAAGTATACAAGTTATAGGGACAGCGTTTGGAACACGTTGGGTATTTTCAACCGACCTAGATGGAGATGGCGATATGGATGTACTTTCAGCTACACCAAATAGTGGCGGTGATAGAGTGATTTCTTGGCATGAAAATACAGATGGACAAGGTACTTTTGGGAATCGACAAGTATTAATAGGATTTTCATCAGGAACGTATTCGTTTTCTCCTGCTGACATAGATGGTGATGGCGATTTGGATATGCTTACGGCAACTTCTGGGGTAGACGTTATAAATTCGTACGAAAACATAGATGGACAAGGAACTTTTGGTAGTCGAAAAAGTATAGCTCCATTAATAAATTTCCCAAGTTGTGTGTATGCGAATGACTTAGATGGCGATGGTGATATGGATATCGTCACGGCTTCTGAATTTGATGACAAAGTGGCTTGGTATGAAAACACAGATGGACAAGGTACTTTTGGTTCACAACAAATTATTACCACAAATGCAGATAGAGTACGATCGGTATATGCAAGTGATTTGGATGGTGATGGTGATTTGGATCTGCTTTCAGCATCCAACAATGATAATAAAATAGCTTGGTACGAAAACACAGATGGACAAGGCTCCTTTGGTCCGCAACAAATCATTACTACAAATGCAAATGGTGCAAATAAAGTGTTTGCAATAGATTTAGATGGCGATGGTGATATGGATGTACTTTCCGCTTCTGGATCAGATGATAAAATAGCTTGGTATGAAAATACAGATGGACAAGGTACGTTTAGTGCGGAACAAATCATCAGTGCCAACGCAGATAATGCACAATCGGTATATCCAGCGGATTTGGATGGTGACGGTGATATGGATGTACTTTCAGCATCGTATGTTGATGATAAAATAGCTTGGTATGAAAATACAGATGGACAAGGTACGTTTAGTGCAGAACAAATCATCAGTACTAACATAACTAATCCTTCCTCAGTGTATGCTGCTGATGTGGATGGAGATGGTGATATGGATGTACTAGCGGGATTTCAAGGTGGAAGCATCGTTTGGTACGAAAATACAGATGGGCAAGCTACTTTTGGAAGTCAACAGGCAATCACAACAACGTTAGGTGGGCTACGCTCAATTCATGTTACAGATCTAGATGGTGATGGTGATGGTGATGTATTGGTTGGTACTATATTCGATGATTCCGTAATTTGGTTTGAAAATATAGATGGACAAGGTACTTTTGGTTCGCAACAAGATATTGCTACGAATACAAACAATGTACGATCGGTATATGCTGCTGATCTTGATGGTGATGGCGATATGGATGTACTTTCAGCATCACAAGATGATGATAAAATAGCTTGGCATAGAAATGTAGGTGTTGTTGCCAATGAAATCAACGGAACGATTGCAATGGATGTAAATTTCAATGGTTGTGATGCTACTGATCTTCCAATGGGGAATATATTGGTTGAAACCACAGACGGAACTACAAGTTTAGCTACGTTTTCGAATACCAATGGTGTATATCAATTATTTCCAGATTCAGGTAATTATACTACTTCCATAGTATCGCCACTATCTAATTATTATACGGTAACTCCTGCATCAGCAACATCAAATTTTATAGGCGTAGGAAACACAGATACTGTAGACTTTTGTATAGCACCTACAGGAATGCATAACGATTTGAATGTTACAATATATCCATCTATTGATGATCCACGACCTGGCTTTAACACCACGTATCAAATTGTGTACAATAATGTTGGCACTACGCAATTAAGTGGACATATTACTTTTGAATTTGACGATTCTAAAACGCAATTTTTAAGTGCTAGTGAAACTGTGGCTTCACAAACCGCCAATACCTTAACTTTTAATTTTACAAATTTAAATCCGTTTGAAACAAGAACCATCGATGCAGCATTTAATGTATTTCCGCCTCCTACGACAAACATAGGCGAAATACTCTTATCTACTGCTACCATACATCCAATATCGGGAGACGAAACTCCTGGCGATAATATATTCAGTTTGCGACAAACTCTTATAGGTTCGTACGACCCTAATGACATTCGTGTACTTGAAGGTGATGAAATTTTAGTGGAAGACATCGACAAATACCTCCATTATATTATCCGCTTTCAAAACACAGGAACCGCAAGCGCTATAAATATTAGAGTTGAACATATACTAGATGACAAATTGGACTGGCCCACCATGCAATTGCAAAGCCTAAGCCATTCTGGACGTGTCGAGATTACGAATGGCAACAATATAGAGTTCATTTTTGATGGTATTTATTTACCAGATAATACTACAGACGAACCGAATTCGCATGGCTATATTACCTTTAAGATAAAACCAAAAAACGATGTAGTCTTAGGAGATATTTTCAATGCAACGGCTGCTATTTACTTTGACTTTAATCCTCCGATCATCACCAATACTGCTACGACAGAAATTGTAAACCTTTTATCTGTTGATGAGTTTGAAGCCAATACAGTAACCATTTATCCTAATCCTACACGTAATACTTTAACGATCAATTCCAAAAAGAACATCAATACTATTTTCGTGTATGATTTGAATGGTAGATTGCTTGTACAAAAGCAGCTCAACACCTACACACCAAACTATGAATTGGATGTAAATGATTTGTCTAGTGGATTTTACTTTTTGGAAATTAAATCCGATACTGCAAGCGAAACCCTAAAATTTATTAAAAAGTAGTTTGGCTGTTCATTTCGACTCCGCTCAATGAGAGTGCTCAGTGTGGCAGTTATTGGTCGCGTAGTTTATTCGTTATTCGTTATTCGTTATTCGTTATTCGTTATTCATTATTCATTATTCATTATTCATTATTCGAAAATACTTTTACAATCTACAATCGTCAATCAACAATCAACAATCGTCACTCTTTTTCGCTTCGTTGGCTTTTTGCACAATTGCTTTTCGCCTTGCTTTGGTAGCTTCTTTCTCCGCACGCTCTTTATTGAGTTTGCGTTGTAGGAGCTTGGTGTGCTTGGCTTTGTTTTTGGTGTTTTTTTGTTTTGTTTTTTTGGGCATTGTTACAGTGACATTTCTGATCTAAATGTAGTGATATTTAAAATTCTAATGGATTGAGAAATTTGATCTTCTTTTATTTCTTTTATTTCTTTTTCTACTTCTTGTAAAAACTCTTCATCTATAATATTTACAAGTAAGATTGGAATTATTAGTTTTTGGGAATGCTCAGACACTCCTTTTATTCTATGAATATCTTCCGATAGTTTACAAAAATGTTTTTTTAGTTTACTTTTTAGTTTATCCTTGGTTGTATTGATCTTATACATTTTTGTTTCTACAAAAACACTTTCTTCTTTTCGTTTATCAAAAATGCAATCTACTTCAATATCATCAAGAAACAATTGATTTGTTTTATATCCTATATCTTTTGTACTTAAGAGGTTTAATAAAGCATGTTGTAATAACCCATCTTTTTCTCTGATAATTTCATAAATATCCTTGTGAAGATCATAGGGTACAAAATATTTTACTTTTTTTGCACATATTGGGCATTTCAAATTTTTTAGTTTGTTTGGATCTAGCTTTAATTGAAAAACGCCTCTATAGGTTCCTGGTTCACAATGAGTACAATCTACATACGCATCTTCCATACTAGCTGATATAATACCACTTTCATACAAATAATGAAATAACTTAGTTCTTGATTTAAAATTATCTTCACTGTTTAATGAATTAACTAATATTTGGTTCGTTTCATATAGTGCTTTGTAAACTAAATTCACATATAGTTCTTTAATTACCTTGACAACCTCTAAAAAGGTTTCTATATTTTTTTCTGTTAATATTGGATTATTTTTTCTTACAAGTAATTTTCCTTTAGTAAATTCAGCTATTTCGGTAAAAGAATTTAAATGATGGCTTATAAAACCATAATTCTTAAGATTTTCAATTATGATTGATTCTCTGTTATGTTTATCATAAAAAATTCCCAATATAGTCAGACCGAAAATCAAAGGATTATCTTTTACATCATTAACGATTCTTTCGAATGAATCCCTAAGCTTATCCCCAAAAAGCTCCATCAAGATTGGCCCAAAATGTTCCATTTTAGAGGTAATCATCTCTTGCATTTGCAGATTATGATTATCACTCCTGTATTTTATGGTATCGATTGTAAGACTTTCGTCAATTTCTACATTGGAAACAATAATTCTTGGTAATGAATAACGAAAAGACTTTCCATCAACATCTAATGTTTTAGTATCCAACAATTCTTCTTTAGATAATAAAAACAAATTTTGACACGTTTGATTCTTCCAAAATAGGTTATAAAATTTTTTAGTGATTAAGCTCATTTATAATATTATCATCATTAATTATTACTCTTTGCTAAATTATGTGCAACGCATAAAAGTTCTCCATTTTCTAATACAGTTTGTCCGCCTTTAGAATGCGGCAATACGTGATCTGCTTGAAAATTTGACCAACTCACCCTGCATTCTCTCTCTGGTTTTCCTTCTCGCAAACATTGTTGACACATTCCTTTTCCTTTTCTGTAAATAAGAACACGTTGCAATTCAGAAAATGCTCTATTCGAATCTTTTTCTTTCAATTCGATTTCATTATCAGATAAGTATTTAAAAAATATTTGTCTTAATATAATATCACGAACTTCTATATCTGCTTCTCCTTGTTGACGGCGATTACTAAACGTTAGCATATCATTATCATCCGTAGGATCATAGGTTTTCCAACGTTTGTAAAAGTCATACATAAATTTACGGACATGTTCTTTTATTTGTGTATCCATTGCATAGTACATACGTAAATGACGTACTAACATATACATAGAAATGATAAAATACTCAATAGACAATTCTTTGATACCGTTCTTTGCATCCAACATTGGATCGTCTTTGAAGATACCGTAAAATGCATTGAGGTTACTCTTCACATTTTTCGCCACATTTTCATCTTCAAACGAATAATCCGCAATACCATTCTCTGCTTTATAGTCGTTAATTAGTTCCATTATTTTTTTATCACTCAAATCGGCATAACCGCCACCTAATTCAATTAATAAAAAACGTGCCATGAACTGTAAATGCTTCATCCGATCGTTCTTTACATTCAATAACTTAAAAAACGAATGTTTGTCTGGATTGGCATCTATAGGCTTATAATTTTCGTAATCAAATGTAAAATCATCAGAATATTTAACAATAAAGTTTCTACTCAAACTTGAAAGTTGGGCATGCGCTACTTCCATATAATTTAAAGATTCTCCTTGTTGCAATCTCCAAAATATTTCAGTGGCTATAATTTGATGCTCAGCATTATGTGGTTCTTGAATATCATTAATAACATCTGCTTGGTATTTAAGCGATTTATCAATGAAACGCTTAATATCTGTACTTAAATCTTCATAATACTTTCCTGCAAGTCCTTTTCCCAAGTTTCCAACGGATTTTGGTAGTGGATATTTATTCGCAAAAAAATCTTGCACCGTCGTAATTCGTTGCTGTCCATCCACAATTTCATATACCGTATTATGAGTATCTAAGCGGACTTCTCTGATCACTAACTTTGGAATATAATATCTACGAAACAAACTATCCATTAAGTCTTGTTTCTTTTTTTTGTTCCACACCACTTTACGTTGATACGGTGGACGTGTGACATAATCTTCTTTATAATCAAAAAAGTCTTTGATACTGATATCTTTCGACGTAATAATGTATTCTGGTTTTGGATTGAAAGCCATAGGTCATATATTTTTTTAATTTACTAATAAGGTGCTACAATTTCTATAATTTTATTGGTAGAAGTTTTTAGTTTATCAGAAATATTAAAATCTTCTAGTATACTTTCAATGTCATTCTTTTTAACTTCCGATTTATTATTTCTTCTTTTAATTATCTCTTCCATAATTAATTCACACCAATCGCTATCTAATTTTTCGTAGTTATTAAAGTGCTGACCAATATTTCTTGCTAATAAATATCGATACATAAAAATTCGTAATTGGCGTGGTGTTACTCTTTCGGTAATATTTTCTGCTTGTTCTTTTAATAATTCTAGTTCTTTTGCCGTAATCGCATAGTTAATTTCTTTCTCTTCTTGGTTCTCCTGTCTTGTCATACGATGTTCTTGATTATTACGAATAAGTCTATAATTATCAGTACTTTCAGGTTTATTTACATTATTCCTTTCTGCGCTAGACTCATCTTTATCTTCTTCTGTTTTTATATCTTGAACACCTATTTTTTGTGCATAACTATCTAAAATTTCATTTTTCTCATCGTTATATAAAGGCGGTAATTTTAAACATGAAATAAAAAGTTTGTCCATATATTCTTTTACCAATGTATGATGTCTATTGGCTTTTTCATTTTTTAGAAAATTTGTATACTTCCACTGTATAGCTCGTTCTAAAATATCTTCATCAATAGCAGCTACAATAATGACACGCATTAAAATTTCATCATCCTCTAGCATCACTCGCAAGGCATCAATTACTTGAATCAAACGTTCTTCTTGACAACGGTCAATATCATCTACAAACAATAATAAACGTTTTTGATTATTCTTTAAATATTCAATAGGTTTCCCCTCTTCTTCTCTAAATTCAGTTTTCATCCAAGCGCGCAGAATATATTTTAATTCTTCCTGTATCTCTGCCTGCACACCCAATAATTTATTAAAGTTAGGTTTGTGTGTATACCTTTTTACTAATCGTTTTCCTTTATCTCCCAGCTTCCAAGCTTTGTTTAAAAATAACAACACTTGTATTGAAATACTTGTTCCTAAAAAAGCAGTCCAAAATTTTACATCTTTTAAAAAATTAGGATAAAATATCACTATCAAAACCGCTAATAATGATACCACTATAAACATGCTCAGATTGAACATACCATTTCGAATACGGTTCAATCTAAACAGTAATCGCGTTTCGTTCCACTTTGATGCTAAAGGATAATATATATATCTTTGAAACCATTTCCCATGTTTGCGTAATTCATCATTCTTATGCGTTAAATAGAGTTCCATTATACTTTGATACAAATACGCCCAAACACCTTCCGTATCTTGATATTTCCATGCGTGAAATTTTAAATAGTAAAATTGGTTTTCCTTTTTTTTATTATCAGCTTTCTTATGATGTGTCAGCTTCAGTTCTTCTTCCACTTGACGCATGAAATAGGTTTTCCCTCTTCCCCATTGCCCAAAAACCCCAAGCATTTGTCCTGGACTATTTTTTAAATTTCGAATTAAATTTGCAAAACTTTTACTCAATATCCCTACATCTAATTTTGGCTCAAAATCGTAATCATGAGTACTATATCCGTTTCCAAAAATTGCGTCAGGTTTTCTTTGTCTCCTCGCATCTCGAATTTTTGGTCCTCCACGGAAATACATATCTCTTGCGCTTGTAATTCTTGCTGTACGATACATTATATTAGTAGGATTCTTATAATGTTTACCAAACCATAACTCAGTTACTTGTTGTTTTACTTTTTCTTGTTGAATTTGTCGTATACCAGCTTCAAGTTTATATTCAAATTGTTCCTCTTTAGGCAAATCATAAATAATTGCATCTGACACTAATATCCAATCTCCCCAATCAACCTCTAATTTCTCAAATTCTTCTTCTAAACGCGCATAAGGCGATTTTGAAATGGGTTGCATATTACCATTTAAACGTGCAACACCGTTCACGGTATGACCATCAGTAATAGCTACTAAATCTCCTAAACTAAAAGTATATTTCTCAAATGTGATAACTATGTTTTCACGTATAAGTATGTCAAAAAAATTTGGCTTTCCACTTCCCCAACGTGTTCCTAATTTCCAAACCTTCCCTGTAGTTCCACCTTCCAAATGCTTTCCTTTTTTGTCATATATAGGGAACCCCATTTTTACTAAACAATCATTCGTAGGAGCACCACCATTTAGCGCATATTTATTGAGATCTAAGCCTTTAAACCTTGCTGCTTCGCGTATAATTTCTTTAGGAGGATACAATTTTCCCGAAATTAAAACGTCGTATTTTGTTGATGGAATTAAATTAGTAAGATCAATACTTTCTGTAGCGCTTAATACATCATCTCTCGTAACAAGTTTTGCTAAATTCTCAGCCATTTTGTATGGTTTATAATTCTCGTTGTGAACCTATTCATTTTACAGATCATATCCTTACGGTTTCCCGCAACACCAACCCAATAAGTTCATCTCCTAAAAGTAAGAAAAAACAATACAAAACTTACGCAACATCCAACGAATTACTGTAAGACAACAAATAATTTACACAAACAACACAGGCACAACTACATACAACACAAAACTCAAAAACACATTGCTTACGGGAATCCGTACGTTGTATTTTTGATAAATATACTATATTAGCAATTCTATACACACCGATCCGAATACATGAATAATATCCTACAATACGAATCCGAAGTATGGTCTACGGCAGACTTACTGATTGGAGCAGGAATCAAACAATCTGACTTTCCAAAATACATGATGCCGTACTTTGCACTCATCATGCTTGAAAGCCGATTGCAAAGACGCTACACCGAATTACTAGACGAATACAATGTAGCTTCCGCCGATGAAGTGGAAAGTTTAGACGATTTCTTAGCAGACTTTAAAGATGATAATATCGGGTATAATAAGGTCGTTATTAAACAACAAATTACCTTAGCCGATATTTGTAAAAATGACAAAACGTTCGACAATGATTTTGATACTTATCTAAAATCGTTTGACACCGATACGAAAGAACTCTTAGGAGTCGATCGTGGAAATACCGAAGAAAAATACCTAGACATTTCTGGTGTAAGCGGACAACTACGTAAAAAAGGAATTCTATTTGCTACCGTAAAGAAATGGAGTGAGATTGACTTGGTACCGTTCAATAACTCCGAAATTACCACACTTGAAGAACACATCAAACGAAAATGGGCAGACATTTCTGCGGAAACTGCCGGAGAACAATACACACCTGACGACATTATTGCACTGATTTCAGAAATTATTCTCTCCAAAATAGAAGACAATGGAGAGTTTTTAACGATTTACGATCCAACGTGTGGCGGTGGAAACCTGCTCTTTGGTGTGGAAGATATCATCCAAAAGAAATACGACCGACCAACCAAAACCTACGGAGAAGATTGGAGCGATAGCCTATACGCACTCGCCAAAATAGAAAGTCGTTTTCGAAAAGATTCCGACATTCGCTACGGAAATACACTCACAGAACTATCCTTCATTGAAAAGAAGTTTGATGTCATCGTTGCCAATCCGCCGTATGGAGTCGATTGGAAAGGCTACCGAAAAGACATTCTCAACGATACTTCAGAACGTTTTCACGACACGCCATCCATTTCCGATGGACAGTTTCTATTTACGCAACACATCTTGCATCAACTAGATCATAAAGGACTTGCCGTAGTAGTACACAATGGTTCTACGCTATTTAGTGGCGATGCAGGAAGTGGCGAAAGCAACATTCGCAAATACTTCTTTGACAATGATTATGTAGAAGCCATCATACAAATGCCCACGGACGAATTTTTCAACACAGGCATTTACACATACCTTTGGATCTTCAATAAAAACAAAGCCCAAGCGCGTAAAGACAAAATCATTCTTATCAATGGAAGTGACTTTTACGAACCACTCAAAAAAAGCAGAGGAAAAAAGCGCAAACGCATGGAACCAGTCAATCGGAAAACGATTTTGGAAGCGTTGACCAACTTTACCGACACAAACTACGCAAAAGTATTTGACAAATGGCACTTTTACTTTAACAAGCAAGCCATTATATTGACCAATATAGACGAAGACGGAAAAACTTTAGAGGATGTCTTACCCATAAAACGTAACAAAGATGGTGACGAAATCAAAGCAAAATCAATAAAGTTGATGCCTTCAAAAATTACCTTTGAAGAAGATGCGGGATTCGACATAGAGACAAAGTATCCCAATTTGGCGACGCAAGGGATTACAGCCTCAACGCAAATGAGCATTTCACAGTTTTTCATTACGGAATACGATTCTAAAGAACACAATTCGTTACATGCCTATTACACGGACGAAATAAAACAAATGATTCAGGCAATTGATTACAAGGAAGATAATCTAAAAATAATTACAGAAGATAAGTCAGTATATTATTATGACAAACACATTGCCACCATTTTTAAAGGGAAACCTACAGAAAAAGAAACAGAAATTACAGAGTATGATGGTACGGTAAGTATAGAAAAAACAGAAAGTATTGACAACAAACAAGCTTTAGGTTGTGGAAAGATAAACTTAAAAGCTAGTTTCAAAAAAGCAACGAAGACCAAAGCAGCTTCTATTGTGATTTCAGTGGAATTAACACCCGATTACGAAAAAGACTATGAAATCATCCCGTATCATCCAAATGCGACGCAAAACCAACAACAGATTGATGCGTTTATGGCAAAATACATTAGCAAGCCATTTCGTTATATAGAAAATACTGTAGGTGTGGAAATTAACTTCAATAAAGTATTTTATAAGCCTGAAACCTTACGTTCGTTGACAGACATTACCAAAGACTTACAAAACTTAGAAAACGAGTTGGCAACTTTAGATGCAACTCTCAACCTTTAAAAAACGTCATTCTGAACTCTTGTACTGAATCAAGTTCAGTACAAGAGTTCAGAATCATATTATATATGAAACAACCATTAAAAACATATTCAGCCTATAAAGATTCTGATATTGAATTTATTGATGAAATTCCGAAAGGTTGGAAAGTTGATCGATTGAAAACTCTAGGCTCATTACAAAATGGAGTTAGCAAAGGCAAAGAATACTTTGGAACTGGTCAACCTTTTGTTAGTTATAGTGACGTGTATAATGATACAATTGATATAGAATTTTTAACTAATTTAGCTAATTCTTCTAAAGAAGAACAAAAACTATATTCTATTTTAGAAGGCGATATATTTTTCACAAGAACATCTGAAACGTTAGATGAAATAGGAATTGCCGCTACTGCAATGAAAACTATACCTAAAGCAACCTTTTCTGGATTTGTTATTAGATTAAGACCAAAACTTAACAAAATATCTAAACATTATACTAAATTTTATTTCAAAGCACATATAAATAGACTTTTTCTGAGTAAAAACATAAATATTGTCACACGTGCTTCATTAAGTCAAAGCCTTTTAAACAATTTACCAGTTTTATTTCCCCCAAAAAAAGAACAACACCAAATCGCTCACTATTTAGATGTCAAAACCAAGGCTATTGACAAAAAAATACAGCTTTTACAACAAAAAATAACACACTACAAAGCCTATCGTAAAAGCTTGATTAATGCTGTGGTGACAGGAAAACGTTTGGTAAAAGGAAATACAACCATTCCTATTGCAGACGCAGAAACCAAAGACAGTGGTATTTCGTGGATTGGAAAGATTCCTAAGCATTGGTCTATTAAAAGAGGTAAAGATTGCTTGAAAATAAAATATGGAATACCTCTTGATTCTCGTTTATTTACAAATAATGCTCAAAAGGGTTTTCCTATGATTAGAATTAGAGATTTAAATAAAAATCAAATTCAAAATTATTATTCTGGAGAAATAATAACCAAAGGAATAATTAAAAATGGTTCTATTTTAACTGGCATGGATGGTGATTTTAATACAGTCAAATGGAAAGCAGGCAAGGCCTTATTGAATCAAAGAATTTGTGAATTAGATACAGATAATAATGGAATAAGAGACTTTCTTTACTATTACGTTTCTCTACCTTTAAAATATATTAATGATATCAAGTATTTCACTACTGTTAAGCATTTATCAGCTCCTGATTTAAATAACTTATTAATTATTTATCCTCCAAAAGAAGAACAACAAGAAATCGCCAACTATTTAGACCGTACAACAAAAACCATTGACAAAATTGTTGAAAATCTACACACACAAATAAGTACCTTACAAGAACTCCGTAAAACACTTATCAATGATGTGGTCACAGGGAAAGTATCTATTTTACATACCCAAGAAGCGAAAGCTGAGGGGGAAATTTATGAAGAAGAAGCTGAAACAGCACGAAAACTAGATACCTTACGTCGCATATAAAATCAACACCTATGATTGCCAACAACAAACCTTTTCAACTCATACTAGACGCATACAACACAGAATGTTTTACTATTTATTGTGTTTTAAAATCTTTAAAAGGCTATCCTGCTATTTACAATAATGACTATACAGATGAAGAAGGCATGATGCATGCACTTAGTTTTGCATTCTTGTGCGAACGTTTTGTATACCACATCACTAAAAATCAAGGGAATTATGTAGACGAGTATCCCGAATTAATACACGAATTATCCTTAGAAACTGATGTTGCTACCTTTAAAGAAGAATTGGAAAAAACAACAGCTACTATTGTAAAGGATATCAAAACACTCTTTCCCTCCGAAAAATTAGTGCTTTCTTTTTTTGGAACTATATTCAGAATGGAAACCGAAGCAGCATCTTTTGAAGGTGAATATTTAGATGCTCTTGATTTTTATCAAAACTACATACACTAAATTACCATGGATGAATTAGGACTGCAACAAAAATACATACTCGACTTCATAACCAATCACGATTACGGATTGCAATACAAAGAAGTCAAAGCCAATACGGTTTCCAAACTGTGTTTTATTAAAGAAGACCTAAAATATGTCCTCAGTGAAACTTCTCAAAACAAAGTTGCGTACCGAAAGTTGCTCAAAACTTACAGCAATGACGAAGATCAATTATTGGAGGAGTTTATGACGTTTTTAAACAAACGTATTGGAGAACAAACCAATATGGCGTTATTCTTCAATAAAAACAAATCGGTCACGTTCAAAAGTATAAAGTTCAACTTGTTCTATCCTAGTGGAACGCTCACTGGTGGCGATGCTTTATTTGAAGAAAATCAATTCTCAGTGGTACAGGAATTTCCGTTCATTTACACACACGAAGGAAAACAACAATTTCACTTTCGTCCAGACATTAGCTTTTTCCTCAATGGTATCTTTTTTAGCTATTCAGAGCTAAAATCAAACTACAACAACCAAAACGCACACAAAAACGGGAAACTTAAAATTGCCAACGATTACCGAAAAGCGGTAACAGGTTATCTCGCTATTGCGGATGGGAACGATGTGTCGAAAACGATTCGTAAAGACTTTTTAAAAATATTTGAAAAAGCCATTCACATCACCACTACAGATGTTGAAGAAACGTATATCATTAGAAACATTAGCAACTTTTACGACGAAATAAAAAAGCAAGTTGAAAGTAGCCATCATGAATACGAGCACTATACAAAACTGATGAAAGATGCGTTAAAACCGTATCCACTTTTACAACCAAACGCTACACGCAAACAACGTTTTGAAGAAGTATTTACAGCTTTGTACAGCAAAAAAATGATTGAACGCGAAATATTATATTACAACTTTTTAGAGCGCGAATTGGTCAAAGGCGACAAAGGAAACACCAAAGAATACCATCACAACGACGGACGTTTGATTGCGCCGCGACCAAAACAAAAGTTTGGCTCAGACAAAATCATTGCCAAAATAGACGAGTTTTTAGCACATGAAAACGAACCCAATTATTTTATAGACAAACTACGTGCGCAACTAACGGCAAAAAAAATAGGCAAGCAACAAATAGAAGAACTCATTGCCAAAAGATTAAAGTATCAAAACAATAAAAATGTATATTCCTTACTGTTACAATACGCCGCAGGTTTTGGAAAAAGTAATATTATTGGTTGGACAGCCTTGCAACTCAAAGATATTTACAAAAATAAAGCGTTTGTGTATGACAAAATACTATTGGTGGTAGACAGAGTACAACTACGCGATCAGTTGGACAGTAAAATGTACAACATGAACATCAAAAAAAACATGTACATTGAAGCCAACAACCGCAAAAACTTTTTAACTGCTTTACAAACAGACAAACGCATTGTCATTGTAAATCTTCAAAAATTTGGAAGCATTGGCGATTTCTTAGACGATCAGGTTTTGGCGCAACTCGCTACCATGCGCATAGCCTTTTTAATAGATGAAATTCACCGTTCTAACAGTGGCGTGCAACATGAAGAAATGATTTCGGTCTTTGACGAATTACAGCACAGTTTTGATGCGAATGAAAACTATACTAAGAACAAACAAAAAAAGAATCTAATTATCGGTTTTACAGCCACACCAAGTGACGTAACGCTGGCACGCTTTGGAGAGTTTAACACCTACGCAGAAGCGGAAAAAATTTGGGCGCCATTTGACAGTTACACCATGAAAGAAGCCATTGAAGATGGTTATATTTTAAATCCGATTGATGGTATTCTGCCTGTTTCGGCTAAAATGTACTTTGAAAAACCCGAAGATGTTTTAAAAGGTTTTGATGGCGATTATGGATATGATGTCCCAGACAATACAAGTACAGGTATAGACGATGATGGCAAAAAATACCGCATCAGTAAAAAGAAAATCTACGAAAACGAAAATCGCATAGAAGCAATTTCTAAATTCATTGCCAAACGTTTGATAACTGCGGTATATCCAAACATTCGTGGGTATGCAAAAGCTATGTTGGCAACTGCATCGATTCCTGCGGCAATCAAATATCGTAAATACATTAAAAAATATTATGCGGAATTAGTAACTGAAAAAAAATATCATAAATATAAAGACGCACCAATCTATATTGTATACAGTTCGGATGGACAAAAGTATGTAAGTGCCACTACGTTAAACGAAAACCTTTCGGAAGCAAAAGTATTACAAGAGTTTACTCGTAACAAAAATGGACTCATTATCGTAGTAGACAAACTGCAAACTGGTTTTGACGAACCAAAACTACACACACTATTTCTTGACAAGGAAATTCGCGGTATCAATGCCATTCAGACCATTTCCAGAGTCAATCGTACGACCAAATACAAGTTGGATTGTAAAATCATTGATTTATCGTATAAAAATGTAAACGTTGGTAACATCAAGCAGGCTTTTGAACACTTTAGCAATGTGGTGGTTAGTGACTTTGATCCAATTGGACAAGAAGAACGCATGCAGGAACTTTATGAAGAACTGCTATTAGAAAAGCTTTTTGTAGACCACTTCCCTACTTTTAAAGTCTATCAACAAAGTGACAAAGAAGATATATCAGCAATTCTAAACTTTGAAAACGCGGTTACGCAATTAGTGAAAAATGAGTTAGAAACAGCTAAAAAATTAAAAAAGCATGTCAATCACTATTTTAAAATATTGAACCTCATCAATTATGTCATTGAGATTGATAAAAAGTATACGGATGATTTCTTTACAGAATTCTGGCAGCGTTTCAGCATCTTATACAATTCGCTCACCGCAACCGATGAACTTGTAGATGATGTTACCATTTACTTTGACAATAAAATTGGAATCGTCGCTTTGGGAGCGGAAACTCCTCCTGTAAAAAAGCCAGGCGTGAATGAACCATCTGAAGGCTATGGAAATTCAAAACAGTATAAATTTGACATCTTAGCGGTCATTGAAAAGCGCAATCAGGAAGAAGACGATATAGAAGCGTTGATAGAAGAATTTCAAGAAAAAATAGAAGCGTTCTTTGCATACATTCGCATACCAAAAAACGGGAAATACCTAATGGCAAAAATAAAAAATGCTGGTGTTGCCATTGATGAAGAAGAAATTTACGAAGACTTCAAAAAAATCTATGAAAAATACATCCGTCGCAACCGAAAAGCATTGGGTGATTTCTTTATCAAACAAACCAGAGACATTGTAAATCAACTTTGTGATGATTTTGAAAAGACGTTACAATAAATAATACAGTAATTCCCCTAAACTGCTGTCACATGTATAAACAAACACAAACTAACTATGAGACTTGCGGCTATTTTTATACCCGAAAATACATTTCCACATCTCTTTGGGAAAGATCATGAAGAATTGACCATTAATTTAGGTGGAAAGTATTTGTATACAGTAACTGAATTTAGAGTAACCAAAACTGAAAACCCTCAATTCGCCCCATACTTTTGGCGAGAAAACATTTCATTAGTATCTGCCATTGTTGGTGCAAATGGAACTGGAAAAACGAGTTTGCTGGATATTTTTAGAACTACTAATGTTTGTGAGTACATATATGAAGATAATGCTTATGATCGTCATTACAGACAACATGAAACTGCTGGCTATCAAGATGTATATTACTACACACCACATTTAAACATACATTTGGAAGGGAATGAAAAAGGGAATTTCAGAGACCTATCCAAATACCAAATGATGTTGGATGATGTAGGTCATGAACCACTAGAATTGTCAGTTGGTTTAGAATTACATCATTCAGAAAATTTAAAACGCTGGATTCGTGCTATACAAGCTGATGAATTACAGGAGATTATTACTGAAACGAAATTACCATCATTTTCAGGTATCAATATTAAGATAAATTATATTTCAGTAGAAGCACATCAAACTTCTTATCGATTCAGACCATTTTTTAAAAGTTTTGAAGAATTAATCGATGAAGAAAGGACTAGACGTGAAATAGAGATTGTTAGAAACTTAAAACTAACTAGAGAAGATATTGAAAAAAGAAGAGGCTATTATTTTCAAAAATTACGCTTGGAACTAGAAATTATCAAAAGAATCATTACAAAAGTACAAAGTATACTAGAAGCATCAGGAAACAAATACTTAGAGGAAGGCTTTGTAAACAATGATCTTACTGTAAATTCCGAAGAGTTTAAAAGTTTAAGTAGCACTAAAGAAGCTTTTTATCTATTTTTAGCCCATGCGTATGTACAACTTACTCCAAAAAGTAAAAAAATATACTTTCCTGTTGAAGAAATAAAAAATCTGCTAGAAGCATTATTGAAATATGTGCCAGAAAATGAAGACATCGACAACTGGACAATAATGCCAGTAGATTTTAACGCTGCTACGGAGATACTAATTGCTTACAAAGCATTTTTAGTTGCCTTTAAAAAAGACTTTGCTTATGACAAAAAAATAGCTTTGTCGTTTTCTCCTAATAAAAATTTGAGTTCTGGAGAAAAAGCAATGTATGATTTATTTGGCTCATTTTATGATATGAAATATCGTATTTCAAATGCCTTACATACATCGTATGGTATTTATGAAAAAAGTTTCGAAATTCAACAACAACAACTAGTATTAATTGACGAAGGAGATTTAGGTTTTCATCCACAGTGGAAAAAAAGATACATTGATACGCTTCTAAAAGGTTTTCAATGTATATTTCCTGAAAAACAAATTCAGATCATTTTTACAACACACGATCCATTGACCTTGTCAGACATCCCAAAACATAACATTACCTACTTATCTAAGAATGAACAAGGAATTACAAAAGTTGAAGATAGTAGCTTAAAAAGATCCTTTGGTGGAAATATTTCAGATTTACTAACAGATTCATTTTTCATAGAAAACGGATTGGTCGGTGATTTTGCTAAAGCAAAAATTAATTCAATTATTACATGGCTTTCCATTAAAAAGTTAGAAAAAGAAATAAAACAATTAGAAGAAGAAGAAACCTTGATTCCATTGCCTCTATCAATTACAAAAAGAGAGGAACTAGAAATATTAAAAGCTGAATTTGAAAACTTCTATGATGTTCAACCTGAAACACAATGGCGACAAATTCAAATCATTGATGAACCCATACTCCGAATCAAACTGCAAGAAATGTATGCTGAAATATTTGAAGAAGAAGAAGATACAGAAGATACTATTCGAATGGAAATTCAGCGACTTGCAGAAAAACTAGGGAAAGATGTAGAATTTAAAGACAAAGAAGAATGATTTCAATAGACGATACACTACCAAATGTCATTAAAGCAAAAGCAGAACATTACAAAGTAATAAATATCTATTTACGAAGAAGTCATTTACAGAAGAACACGCCTGTAACAGACTTTATTAAAGATAATTTAGATAACCTGATAAACGGTAAACCAGATGAACTTCAAGTATTAAATAAACAGTTTTACGATGCCATTCCTCAACATTCTACCAATGGTTACGAGATGTACCTTACTGCAATAGAGAAGAAAAAAGGAGACAGAACGCAATCAGAAAAAAGGTTGGTCACAAAATATAATAAGCTACGAAAGAAGCTATATAAAATAATCAATTATGAAGATTGGTTTATTTCTTCTCCAAAATTATATGCTTATCAGTTAGCCGAAAATTTAGACAGAACTACCTGTACTTATTGTAATCGACTCTATACAAATACCGTAAAAACCAAAGATGGTGCAAAAGTCATGCGTCCACAATTTGACCATTGGTTTCCAAAAAGTAAATTTCCACTTTTAGCGCTATCGTTTTATAATTTAATACCTAGTTGTAGTGTCTGTAATAGTTCTACCAAAGGCGATACCTTATTTGAGCTAAACTCACACTATCATCCGTATGACAAAGACATATTAGACAAATTCACTTTTAGCTATGATTATGAAAAATCATTAGATGAATATACTGTGAAAATTGCCCATAATACTGCAGATATCAAAGCAGAAAAAACATTCAAAGATTTAAACTTAGCAACCATATACAATGCGCATACATCAGAACTCAAAGATTTAATTACTATCGAAAAGAAGTATACAAAAAGTTATA
This sequence comes from Kordia sp. SMS9, assembly GCF_003352465.1. NCBI lineage: Bacteria > Pseudomonadati > Bacteroidota > Flavobacteriia > Flavobacteriales > Flavobacteriaceae > Kordia > Kordia sp. SMS9. Next base: position 4,247,115 of record NZ_CP031153.1, read on the forward strand.
TAGATACCATTCAAAAATCCTATCCTAGTTCAGGTTTATCGTATGATGAAGTCTACCGTTTAGCCTTTGGAACTGAATACAAAGAAGAAAACTTTCATCAACGTCCTTTTAGTAAGTTTAAAAAAGATATACTCGCAGAACTTAAAATTATTCCTAGTAAATAAAAACCACCCAAACAGTTGTAAAACTGAATGAATGGTTTTTTGGTAATGTAGTAATTTGATAATACTTTGATACGTCCTTGCGAGGAACATAGTGACGTGGCAATCTGTGACTTCAGATAACGCTATCGTTATACAATACACAGACTGCCACAGCGTACACACCATGTATGCTTAGTAAATCGAAGTACGCAGTGACGTTTCTTAGTAAATGTAACAATGTACTAATGTAGTAATGTACCAATTTGAAAATGTAGCAATTTGAAAATGTAGCAATGCTTGCTTCGATACGTCCTTGCGAACGCAGTGAAGCAATCTGTTACTTCAAAAAACGGAATTGCATTTTGATAGTGAGACTGCCGCGTCATTCTTCCTCGCAGTGACGTTTCGGAATTGTTTTTTATTCAATAAACAGATTACTTCAGTCATGCTTCCTTCGTAATGACGCATCATAAAACATTCGTTAATTAACTTTGAGAGGCTTCTGCATTTACATCTCCGTTTTGTACAATAGTATCATCTGATACTGGTACTTCCTCAGTAGGCGAACTTGAACGCAAACTGATCGTTTGATTGTACTGTCTTGCCAAGACACTAATTTCATTCACCAAGTCTTGATGAACAACATTGCTTCCTAGTGTAGCATGCGCCTGAATGTGCGCAACTAATTCACGATAGGTCGTTGTGCCTTTTTCGCGAATGGAATAAAAACTAGTGGCAGGATTAGCCGCAGTTTCTGAGATACGCGCTAAATACCGATCGTTAAAAGCTGCATTGGCTATTTTAAGTTCTGCTAACCAATCGCTTAAACGTACCGAAGCTAATGCAGTGCTTAAATCCGTTTCTGTTTCCCAATCGGCAACCATACTGTCAATGACAGCCGTTTCTGCTTGGTAATTCATTCTCGGGATATTCGTTCCGTAATTGTTTAGATTAAATAATAAACTACGTGCCGCAGATTGCTGTGTATCATCATAGTGGTAATTCAAAGCTTCTAAAGTTGCTTTAATTCCCATAAACGCTTTGTCACGTCTGTCATCTAAATCAATCAACTCTTGGGTAATGCCACTTCCTTGCTCCTGTTGAAACAGGTCATCCATTTGTGTAATGAGTGTTGCTAAGGCATCACGCTGTGAAGTGAGTTGCAATACGTCAACATCATTTGCATTGACGAGTTCTAATACATCTTTCATGTATTGTAAAAATTCGCTATTTCTATAGCGTGCTAACATTGGATCGTTCATAATCTTTTGTTTTTAATAAATTCGTAATATTTTAACGTTTTTAAGTGGTTTCATTGAATAATTCGCAATAAAACTACCAACAGAACCATCTCGCAGCAATGCAACAAGCTTTTGTTGAACTTCAGAAGCGTCTCGCAGACCTGCAACACCCTTTTGTTTTACTTCAGAAGCATCTCGCAGACCTGCAACGCCCTTTTGTTTTACTTCAGAAGCATCTCGCAGCGCTGCAGCAAGCTTTTGTTCAACTTCAGAAGTGTCTCGTAGACTTGTAACACGCTTCTGTTTATAGACAAAAGCCGATCACATTACTGTTTGATACTGTGAATCTCAGATATTTTTTAAAAACAATTATTATGAATAGTGATAAAACGAGTAAAATTCAGGGAAAACATCCGTAGTGGATTGTGGGTTTTCTTACGGGATGCATCTCGACTCCGCTCGATGTGACAGGTGTTGGGAAAACACTTTTACATTTTAAATTTAGCGTTTTACATTTTATATTTCGTTTTTATTGTTGTCGGTTGTGAGTTGCGTTATGTATTGACTGTTTGTTTCATAGCATAAACTTTTAAACTTATAAACTCTTAAACTCTTAAACTCTTAAACTTCTCTGATTATAGATTTGTTAATTTGAAAATACCATATAATACGTCTTTACGGAACGCAAGTGACGCGCAACCTGTGACTTCAAAAAACACGCTCGTTCTACAATACACCGACTGCCACGGCGCAAACGCCATGTATGCTCAGTAAATCGAAGTACGCAGTGACGTTTCTAATTCAATGTCGAAATTTGAAAATACCAAAAGGCGAAGCCGAATCTAAACACAACATTTCGACTCCGCTCAATGTAAAAAAAAACCGTCTCACAATACTGTAAGACGGTTTTTGATATATAAAGTGTATTTTATTTATTCACTCATAAAGATGCTGATGATGTACCAGAACAATAACATCAACGAAGCAAACAATCCTAAAGAAGCTGCTACATATTGCTCTTCATGGTATTTGTGTACCATATTAGAAGTTTGGTATAAGATAGAACCTGAAGCCAATACGACCATTCCTACGCTAAACCACAATCCTAAGTGGAATCCGAAAAGCATTCCTGCTACAATCAATCCGATGGCTAAGAAAGTTCCAATAGTTAAGATAGATCCTAAGAATGAGAAATCTTTTTTGGTCATCAATACAATGGCAGACAATCCTGTGAACAAAGCCAAAGTCATGATTCCTGCTTGTGATAATACATCTGTTCCTGTTGCGGCTGTATACTGTAATGCAATAAAAATAAGCGGTACAAAAATGAATGCTTCTGCAATCACATATAAAAATAGCGCAATATGATGCGTCGTTTTATCATTGCTTTTCAACGCCATTTTTTCTGCATAGTTGGTAGCGAGCATAAATAATCCTAAAACAATCAGCCATGTCCATCCTTGTATCATTTGCAACCCTATATTCACAATAAATTCTGATTGTAAAAATAAGTATTCAACCACTACGAATAGTAGTACTGAAAAAGCAAGGTAAGTATATGTTTTTTTGTAAAACGCTACTTTTTTATCTTCTGCTAAGGCGCTTACAGGTAATATTTGTTTGAATTCTTCCATCTGTTTCGGTTTTTTTATAATTACTCAAATGTACTATTTTGTTTTTAACTCTGCAATTGTTAAACGTAAAATACTTGTTAATTTTATACTTAATTCTAGCGATTACTTACACTATTTTAAAACACAAAAAAATACGTAATACACTAAATAACAGTGGTTTATTTTGAAATCTCTTCGTTTTTTTGTATTTTAAGTAATACCAATTTATATTTAAAATGGTATAAGAACTTAAATCAAAAAGATATGACAACCGCAGGAAGTAAAATACGCAGACAACACAAACGACAAACGAATCGACTGAGAAATCTCGTAAAGAATAGTAAAATTAAAAAACAGCACAAACGACAAACTAATGCGATACAAAAGCGCATGAATACTAGTAAAATTAGACAACAACATCAAAAAAACATCAAACGTATTAAAAGCATGTTTCGTAAAGTTAGGACACGTTGATCGCAGAAGTCTCATCAAAATTCACCCTTTAGTTTACCAGTTGTAAAACCCAACACCTAACACCCAAAATCCCTATCTTTGCAAAAAGAAAGAAATATGCTTACTTGGAAAGATATCATACACTACGCGACACATGGAAATAAGAAACCAGATATACGGGTAGAAAAAACAGAAGCGGAATGGAAAGCGCAATTAACTGCGGAACAGTATTACATAACGCGACAGAAAGGAACAGAGCGCGCCTTTTCTGGAGATCATTGCAGTCGCTACGATCCGGGAGTATATAATTGTGTCTGTTGTAACACACCGTTGTTTGATTCCAATTTAAAATTTGAATCCAGCAGTGGCTGGCCAAGTTTTACAGAACCTGTAAAAGACAATGTGATTGATTATATTAAAGATACCTCGTATGGCATGGTACGCGTAGAAGTGACTTGCAGTACCTGCGATGCGCATTTAGGACACGTATTCCCTGATGGTCCCGAACCGAGTGGCTTGCGCTTTTGTATCAATTCGGAGTCGCTGGTGTTGGAAGAGTAGACTTCGACAGGCTCAGTCTACAATTTGATTTGTCATTGAGAATGACTCGACAGGCTCAGTCTACAATTTGATTTGTCATTGAGAATGATTCGACAGGCTCAGTCTACAATTTGATTTGTCATTGCGAATGATTCGACAGGCGCAGTCTACAATTTGATTTGTCATTGAGAATGATTCGACAGGCTCAGTCTACAATTTGATTTGTCATTGAGAATGATTCGACAGGCTCAGTCTACAATTTGATTTGTTATTGCGAACAAAGTGAAGCAATCTGCGCCTTCAAATAACGATTGCGTTTTACAATACACGGACTGCCACGTCGCTTACTCCTCGCAGTGACGTATTTATTTTAATTTTTTTTCGATCCGTCATTGCGAACGTAGTGAAGCAATCTGTGACTTCAAATAACGATTGCGTTTTACAATACACGGATTACCGCGTCGCATACTCCTCGCAGTGACGTATTTATTATAAATTTTTTCGATCCGTCATTGCGAACGTAGTGAAGCAATCTGTGACTTTAAATAACGATTGCGTTTTACAATACACGGACTGCCACGTCGCTTACTCCTCGCAGTGACGTATTTATTTTAAATTTTTTTTGGATTCGTCATTGCAAACAAAGTGAAGCAAAAGTATCTGGCGGTGACTGAGCGGAGTCGAAGTCACGCCATCTCAAAAGCCTTTTGATAAATAAACTCATACACAGGCACAATTTTATTGATGTCAAATTGTAATGCCTGTTCTTTAGCGGCTGCTTTGAATTTTTCTAGTTCTTTGTCGTCTTTTAAAATTTTTAAGGCATTGCGCGACATGTCTTGTACGTCTCCCACATTGCTTAAATAGCCCGAAACTCCATGTACATTCACTTCTGGAATTCCTCCAGTATTGCTAGATATGACAGGAACGGAAGAAATCATTGCTTCCAACGCCGCCAATCCGAAACTTTCGGTTTCTGAGGGTAATAAGAATAAATCGGAGAAACAAAGGATTTTATCGATTTCATTACTGTTTCCTAAGAAATTGACTTTACTCCAAATGCCCAATTCTTCACATAGAAGTTCTGCCGATTCTTTTTCAGGACCTTCGCCCACCATCATGAGTTTGGCAGGAATTTCTTTTTGTATTTCGAAAAAGATCTTTACTACATCATCAATGCGTTTTACTTTGCGGAAGTTACTAATATGTGTGATGATTTTTTCATCTTCATGCGCCATCAAACTACGTTGACAATCGGTAAATCCGTGATCGTATTTAGAAGCATCTATAAAATTCGGAATGACATCAATTTCGCCTTTAATGTTGAATAAACGCAACGTATCTTGCTTCAAACTTTCTGAAACCGATGTAACCACATCCGATTTGTTGATGCTAAATGTCACCGCAGGTTTGTAAAACGGATGACTTCCCACTAAGGTAATATCTGTTCCGTGCAAGGTAGTTACCATCGGAATGGTGATGCCTTCTTCTGCCAACATTTTTTTTGCCATATATCCTGCATACGCATGCGGAATGGCGTAGTGTACGTGCAATAAATCAATATTATGTAGTTTCACCATATCGACCAATTTGCTCGATAAAGCAAGTTCATACGGTTGGTAATGAAACAACGGATATTCGGGTACAAATACTTCGTGAAAGTGAATGTTTTCGCCTAATAAAGCCAAACGAACAGGCTGCTTATACGTTATAAAATGTATTTCGTGTCCTCGGTTCGCCAAGGCAATTCCTAGCTCGGTCGCGACAACGCCACTACCACCAAAGGTTGGATAACATACAATTGCTATTTTCAAATTAAGTCAGTTTACTCTTCAATAGCATCGTATATGAGCTGTTGAATTTTGGTTCGTATATCAGTTTTTATTAGTTTTCGGTTCGACATCGTCGGAAAGGTTCTGTTTGACAAAAATACGTAAACTATTTCTTCTTCTGGATCTGCCCACGTGTAGGTTCCTGTAAATCCAGAATGTCCAAAGCTTTTCATGGAAACACAACCACAGGTTGGTCCTACATCACTCAACTGCGGTTTGTCAAATCCAACGCCACGTCGGTTGTCTTTATGGCAATAGTAACAATTGTTAAACTTGTCAATAGTAGCCGAATTCAAATACTGCACATTGCCATAAGTACCACCTTGCATGTACATTTGCATCATTTTTGCCACATCGTTTGCCGTACTAAACAATCCTGCATGTCCGCCGATTCCGCCTTGCATCGCTGCGCCCATATCATGTACGTAGCCTTGCAACACTTGGTTGCGATAGTAGTCGTCTTTTTCAGAAGGAACTATCACTTTTTTTGAAAATTTTTCCAACGGATTGTACGTGGTTCGGTGCGCGCCTAACGATTTGTAGAAATATTGTTGTGTCAACGCGTTTAAATTCGATTTGTAAGTCGTTTCTACATAGTCTTTTAGAATGTAAAACGGCAAGTCGCTGTATTTGTATTTTTTTCGTTTTAATAAGTCACTGTCAATAATACGCTGCATTATCGAATCTTTGTATTCCGTGTTCATGTAGAGATTTTCCGCAACTTTGACCGTATATTTTTTTGATTTTTTACGACTGTACCATTTTTTAGCAGGCTTCTTTGTTACCGTGTCCAAGGTATTTACATAGAAAGGAATCCACGATTTTAAGCGCGCATAGTGCGATAAGATTTCGACGATTTTCAGCTTGTCCTTGTTGGTTCCTTTGAATTCTGGCAATAAGTTTCCTAATCGAGAACTTAATGAGAGTTTTTTGTTTTCTTCCAATTGCATGACTAACGGCAATGTTGCTAATATTTTGGTCATAGAAGCGACATCGTATAAATCGTGATCGGTTACTTTTTTCTTTTTAGCATACGTGTGATAGCCAAAGTTTTTATTGTAAATGATTTTTCCCTTTCGGGCGATGAGTAGTTGTGCTCCTGGCGCCATTTTTTCAGAAACCACCAAGTTGGCAAGTGAATCTATTCGGTGCAGTTTTTTAGAATTGATTCCGACAGCTTCAGGAATGTCATACGCTAAACGCGCTAAGGTAGTGGTTTGAAATCCTGTTCCTATTGGGAATTCATCTCCAATGGCTACCGGCAATTTCCCTTGTGCTGTTAACGCGCCAAAGATGATTTGTGCTGATATTTCTTGCGCTTCCACACTGTTTTGATAAGAAACCAACATCGTATTGATATTGGTAAAACTTTTGATTTTAGTGAGACTGTGCGGACTCGCAAAGACATTTAAGATGATGTTGTTATTTCGTGATAGTTCTTGCAGCCACACAATTTCTTTGTCCGTAAAGGTATCGTTTTCCATTGGCGTTGCATCCGAAGTATGCAATCCGACAATGATGGTAGAATATCCGTTGAGTTGTGCTACCAAATCGGCTAAGTTGTTTTCTTTAATAACGTCAATGGCGGCGTATTTGCGCAAGGTGTTTAGAAAGACATGCTCGTCTGCCTTGCCCATTTTGATGTAGGCTATTTTTTCTTTTGATAAGTCTTTTATCGGTAAGATGTCCGCATCTACTTTGATGGCTGTTACGGCATGTTTGACCGCTTTGTAATGCAAGGCTTTGTCTTTTCCGTTGGCAATTGCGTCTACGATAGAAGCTTCCTGTAACGGTTCAAACGTGGCTAAACCGAGCTTGTATTTGGCACGCAGTATTTTTTTTACTGCACGAGAAACGCGCGCTTCTTTGATACGTCCTTGTTGTAGTGCTTCTTCAAATTTTTCAATGACAGCAGGCACATCTTCTGGCAACAGCAACACATCATTTCCTGCAATGAAAGCTGCCAATTCGACTTCGCCAGGTTCTTTGCCTTCTCGGAGCATTTTGTTATTTAACGGTGCAGAAAACGTTAAGCCTTGAAAGCCAAGTTCTTGTTTTAATGTTTTGGTGACTACATTATACGATAAAGATGCTGGTGCGCTGGCAATAGAGGTTATACTTGGTACTTTTATGTGTGACGTTTGTACCGCGCCAATATTGTTGTCAATAAGTGCTTTGTACGCTGGCAATTGAATACTGTCCAATTGTTCCGCGGATAGTGTGAGTTCTGGAAGTTGTTCTTTTGCTGTTATAGTATTGTGAATACTTGGAAAGTATTTGGCTGCCGCTATGGTTCCTGTGCTTTGAATTCCTTTTGTAAATGCAGTGACTTTGTTGGTCACTTGCGCAATGTTTGTTCCGTACGAGCGGTTTCCGACCATAGTACGATTGTTTTCCGTTTGTACGACTGGCACAGGCGCAAATACAACATGTACGCCTAATTGTTTGCTGTGTTGTCCAATGCGTTGTCCAATTTGTGCTATGATTGTATCCTCTTGAATCGCGCCAAGCAATAAATTGTTTGGATAACTGTGTGCAGAATCGAGTTTTTTGCCATAATCCCATTCGGCGTCCATTGCAATGAGCAATGGAACTTTGGATATTTTTTGAAATTGATTCGTCAATTCCACTTGATGTGTTGGATTTCCGCCCATAAAAAGCACGCCACCAACGTGTTGTTTCATGATTTGCAGTTTGACTCTGTTATCTGCGGCAAGTCCTTTGTTGGAATACGCGGCAATGGTAAATAGTTGTCCCAACCGTTCTGTTTGCGTCATGTTTGTGTACAGACTGTCTACCCATTTTTCTTGAGCTTCAAATTGTTGTATGTCGATGTAACGCGATTGCTGTGCGCCAGTTATAAAGATAGATACTATAATAAGGAGTATCGTGCTGTATTTATTCATAGGGATTGTTCACTAACATTGATGGTACATGTATGACAAAAAAGATGCCATTTGTACTTCTTTTACATTATTAGATTAAATGTACAGACTTTATGGGACACAAAAAAGTCTTGTTGTAATTTAACAAGACTTTTTAATTTTGAGTATATGATTTTTATATTTTCGTTTGCGTTGGGAGTTTCTTTTCTTGTGATTTTTCAGAGCGTTTTAGGTATTTTTGAATGAAATCTTGCTGCATTTTCAGTCGTTGTTTCCAAATAGAATCTAGATTTTGCTGCTCTTTGAAAAAGCTGAATGGACTTTGAAACGGTTGCATTTCCATTTTAGGAAAGAAGTTGGAGAATTCTCTTGGAAAGAAGTTTTTCATCATCGAATCTAACTTTAACGAATGTCCTTTGAGGTTTCCGCTTGAATACGAATAGGAATACACTGAGTCAAATCGGATGAGATTTCCATTTTCGTCATATTCTCTGTGAACTTCGATACGTTCGTCGGGTTCGTTTTGCTTTTGTTCGTTTTGCGTTTGTGCTTGTAGTGTTTGCGTTGTGAGAAACGTCAAAAACACACATACATAGGATAGATATTTCATGATATTTCTAATTAAACAGTTACACAATAAGTTTAAAGTATTCATAAAATTACAAAAAAAGTGCCAACACCGACACGCTCCTTTTTAAGTTATTGTGGCTATTCTTTTTTTAGAAAAAACTGTCATTTTTATCACATATCATTTTGTGATTTTGTAGTTCATTGCAGTGATAGTGTCATTTTGACAGCAATTTACCTTTTGTTTCTTTAAAATCTTTTTTTAAATTTAGTCATACAAAATGGCATATCTCTTGCTTTTTTGTATTTGTATTTTTAATTGGTTTAACTTTTTTAATTTAATAGATTATGGAGAAACAACCTGTAAGAGTTCAATTACTTACCAAAAAAGGAGAAAGCTATCAAATCAAACTCCCGCATTTAGACATTCCTGTCACGGTTGATAGCGAGATTTACCAACGAATGCGCAATGATCCTATGTATCAATTTGGCAATGCGGTATTAGCCTAATACCAATTTAATGAGCAACATATTAGTTGATCTTGTTTGACAACTATTGTGTTTGTGTTTATCTGTATATTTTATTTCACAAAAAAAGCCTTGCGCTGTACAGTGCAAGGCTTTTTACTTTTATCCAACTAATGAACAAACTTTTCGGAATTGTTCATTATAAACATATTGAAATAGGATAAAATACTTCTTATTGATCTGGACATCCACAAGTCCAATCACCTCTTGTTGGTGTTGGACATGGCCATTCTTTGGTTGGTCCTTGACAATTGATACATGTATCTTGTGTTCCAGAACAAATGTTTGTTCCTGCTCCTTTTACAGTTTCTGCCTGTAAATTAGATACTAAATTCTTCTTTAATGCTAACTTTGCGTTTAAATTTTTCTTTTTCATAATTATTATTTTTTTACAAAGATAAATGATATGAAAACCAGCGCATTACGGTTATTCCATACTTAATTTACTTTTAAATCACTTGCACATGAAAAAAGAAAGTGTAGTCATTAATTTTTTAACATATAATTATAAGTAACTGATTTTCTTTTTGTTATAAGTAAAACTGAAGTATATTATTTATATGTAAGAAATGTAGCATATTAAAGTTTTTATGAAGGGAAGCAAAGTTCGTTGGACATAACTGTGATTGAAAAATGGTTAATATTTTACTACCATTTTATTCTGAATCATTTTAAAGTTCAGTGCAATGGTCCACGCAAGTATCAATATAAAGGTGATTTTTTGTGTAGTTGGCAAGTATGGAAGTAAACTTTCTGTATAATAAAATAAGTTGTTAAGGACTATTAAAATGATACAAACAACTCCACTGACCATGTAAAACATCATGTTTCTTTTGTAAAGTGTTCGAAGTAATGCTATGATGACCAAAGTTCCAAAAACACTTAAAATTGTCGTCATGACATCGTGATAGGTTGTAAAAATAAGTGCACCAGCGGACATGGATACGGCTCCTGAAATTTTAATGGTGCGTTTCCATAGATTGTTTTTTTCAAAAGTAGTTGCAAAGTAAAAGAAGAATAGTATCATACTTGCACACAGAAACGCCATGGAAGCAATAGCCACCCATCTTGCAGGGTTTTCTACTCCATTCTCCCCTTTTTCGCTCATTAAATTGCACCAATAGTTATTGAAGCAATCAAATCCTTCAGCGTTTGCGTCAACTTGTGAGCCGCCAGGATATAAGCTCGCAGCATAGAAAGAAACGCCTATAAAAATTAAAATTCCAAAAGTTGGTAACAGCCTTCGTATGTTTTTTGTGCTTTTCATCTACAGCTTGTTTTAATGAGTTTGTAACAAGAATAGCATAGTTTCAGTGCTCAACTGCGTTCAGGCAGATAAGTTTTTACATGAAACTCACAGTACTATTAGATATATGTTTCCTGCTACAGCTTTTTATAGGTGCTTTTTTCAGCAACATGCGGAAACTTTATCGAAGTTACGACACCATTTTTATACGAAAAATGATATTCCTCATGAAGTGGATTCGTTCGATATAGAATTAAGGTTTCTTTTGTTAGTTTCCATGTTCCTGTGAATTGATGCCAAAGCCAACAACTGTCGCCACGAGATTTATATTCGTATGTGCCATCATTTTTTAATTCAAGTGTGTCAAATGAACGTTGGCTTTCTATTTGATATTTTCCAGAGATATCAGTGGAAGTCAAACAAAAGAAGCTAATTATTATATAAGTGAGGAAAAGTTTGTGCATATAATTAATGAATGATGATACAAGTTTGAAATTTTTTGTTTCTATTGTAATATAAATTAATCAAAAAACTCGTGTCATCAAAATGTCGAATAGAAAAAAAGATGCACGTTTCGGTGCATCTTTATGTATTTTGGAGTTTGTGTTTTTAGTTTAAAAAACGTCCGTGCCAACTCTCTTTGGCTGGTACTTCCCAGTTTTCTAGAAATTCTGCTTTGGTAGCTACCAAATTGTTGAATACGATGGTGTTTCCTGTCACGGCTCTGTCTTTTGCCATTTTACGAAACGCTTTTAGGTCTTTATACGCCACGTATTCTCCTTGTTTGTAGGATACGTTCATTTTGTCCATCAAATCAACATTGTACTCTTTTTCTAATTGTTGAATAAAGTGTACAGATGCATCAATGGAACAACCTGTTGCAGATTGCTTTTCTTGGTCTACCGCCAGAATGATGAAACGTTTGTACTTGATGTCGAACGCCGCTTCTAAATCGCTTCCGTGTGCCGTCCACTGTGTGATAAAGTTGGATAGTTTTGCTTTGATTTCCTCCAACTCTACTTCACTGAAAGATCGATTGGCTTGGTAAATCCAAACTCTGGCTTCATCGGATATGTTGTCAAATTCTACAAGCATGATTTTTTAGTTTACAACTTCAATTTTTCGCAATACTTTGTACGTACGATAGTCTTTTAATTTTGGATCGTACATTTCTATGCTTTCAAAAGAAATTTCTAATTGTTTCTTTTTGAGGTCTTTCATATCGCTCAATAACTCTTGTCCTTCAAAATATTCTAACCACAAAAATTTGTACATTCTTTTGTTGGTTCCTTTAAAGCTAAGCACATTGAACTGATCATTGACCAATTTTACTGCTTCTCCAGAAACCACTGTGAATACAGGTGTTGTTTCATCTGAAGCATTGTAGTTTTCTACTTCTTCTTCAATGATATCTTTGGCAAAAGACATAAAGGTATCTGGGCAAACCGTGATCATTTTCATCCCGATTTCTTGACCAAACTTTTCCATAGACGTTGCATCATCAAAGCTAACATTCATGTATTTGTCTATACGCGCTTTAAACTTTCCATACGAGTTGATCAAACACAATCCTAGTTGTACTTCAATGTCTTTTTGTGAAATGCCTTCATCTACTTTCTCAGAAATACATGCACAGACATCATTGGTGACGTCTTCTAATACTTTATCTTTTGTATCTTTATCTTGTGCGTTGACAATCATTGTCATACACATAATAAGTAATATGCTAATTTTCTTCATATTATAAGTCTTGTGCGTTTGCAATAAGCTCTGCGATATCTTGTACCACAATGCTATCTTCTTTTTCTTTGTTTTTAATTCCGTCCGTCATCATGGTATTGCAAAAAGGACAACCCGCAGCAATGATATCTGGTTGTACTTCTAGTGCTTGCTCGGTACGTTCAATGTTTACTTCTTTGTTGCCAGGTTCGGCATCTTTAAACATTTGTGCGCCACCTGCGCCACAGCAAAGTCCTTTTTTGCGGCAGTTTTTCATTTCTACCAGTTCCACATCCAATTTACGGATCAATTCTCTTGGTGCTTCATATACATCATTGGCACGGCCTAAATAGCAAGGATCATGAAATGTGATACGTTTCCCTTTGAAGTGTCCACCTTCAATCGTTAAACGGCCATCGTCTAACAATGATTTTAGGAATTGTGTATGGTGTACTACATCGTAGTTTCCTCCCAAAGAAGGATATTCATTTTTGATCGTATTGAAACAATGCGGACATGCGGTGACTACTTTTTTTACTTCATACGCATTCATCACTTCAATATTCGTAACGGCTTGCATTTGAAATAAAAATTCGTTTCCGGCACGTTTGGCAGGATCTCCTGTACAACTTTCTTCTGCGCCTAATACTGCAAACTCAACATTTGCATTGTTTAGGATTTTTACAAACGCTTTGGTTATTTTTTTGGCTCTGTCGTCAAAACTTCCTGCGCAACCCACCCAAAAAAGTACTTCAGGTTGTTTGCCTTCCGCCATGTATTCTGCCATTGTAGGTACTTTCATCTTCGTATTTTTTTAGTTGTATTAGTTTTCGTCTTTCCAGTTTAGTCGGTCCATTTGGTTGTATGGCCAAGGCGCTCCATTGTTTTCAATGTTCCCCATCATCACGTTTAGTTCGGATGGTGCAGCTGATTGTTCCATGACTAAGTATTTTCGCATTTCTATAATGATAGATAACGGATCAATGTTTACAGGACAGGCTTCTACACAGGCATTACACGAAGTACATGCCCATAATTCTTCTGGTGTGATATAATCGTTGAGGAGCGCTTTGCCATCGTCTACAAAAGTTCCGTTGTTTGCGTCAATGTTTTTTCCGACTTCTTCGAGACGATCTCTCGTATCCATCATGATTTTACGTGGCGATAGTTTTTTTCCTGTTTGATTGGCAGGACATTCGCTGGTACAACGCCCGCATTCGGTACAGGTATACGAGTTCATCAATTGTACCCAATGCAAGTCTTGCACGTCAGAAGCGCCAAATTTTTCAGGTTCGCCTTCGTCTTCTCCTTCTGCGGGAGCGGCAAACGGATCTGCATTCGGATCCATCATTAACATGACTTCTTTGGTAACGGCGGCATCATTGACAAATTCACCTTTCGGTTTTAAGTTGGCATACCACGTATTTGGGAATGCTAATAGAATGTGTAAATGCTTTGAGTAGTACAGATAATTTAAGAAAATTAAGATTCCTGCAATGTGCAACCACCAAGCAGTACGTTCTACCATGTTTGCCATTTCTATATTTTCAGTACCTTCAAATAAAGGATATAAGTATTGACTGATGACATTTCCATGACCTGCTTCTTGAAATGGAATATCAGAAGCATTCATCACCAAGAATAAAGTCATTAATACGACTTCAAAATAGAGAATGATATTTCCATCGCTTTTGGGCCAACCTTTCATTTCGGCACTTAAAAAACGTTTGAGTTTGATGACATTTCGGCGCAGCCAGAAGATAATCACTGTTACCAATACGGCTACTGCCAATATTTCAAAGCTTCCTATTAAGAAACCATATACCGTTTCGCCAATAACAGTTTCAAAGATACGATGCGTTCCAAAAAGTCCGTCAATAATGATTTCTAACACTTCAATATTGATGATGACAAACCCTACATATACTATAATGTGTAAGAGTCCTGCGATTGGGCGACGCACCATTTTGGATTGTCCTAGTGCGATCATCGCCATGTTTTTCCAACGTTCCGATTTGTTATCAGAACGATCTACATCTCTTCCAAGCTTGATGTTTCTGGTTAGTTTTCGAACATTTTTTGTAAAATAGCCTACGCCAGCAATGAGAAGTATGGCAAATAGAATATTAGGAATGTACTCCATAAGTAGTCAATCTTTTGTTAGTTAGGTGTTATGCTTAGTCTTTCTTTTCTTCGTTTTCTTCTTTTGGAGGTGTGTATTTTTTTGCTTTTTTTCCAAATAGAGAGAAATGTACATATCGTTTCGGATTCAACTTCATGTCTTCTAGCAATTGTTCCATTTGTAAAGTCATGCCCGTAAGATTGTCGTAAAGATCATCTTCTTTCAATAGTTTACCTACTGAACCTTCTCCGTTTTCAATCCCTGCAATGATGTTGTCAAATCCTTGTATGGTGGATTGTAATTGCTTTACCGTTTTGTTGAATTCAATATTTGCTAAGGAGTCCGATACTTTGGAGAAGTTTGCCGTTATCGTGTTGACATTCGTCATAGCACTGTCCAGCTTTTGTTTGTTATTTTCAAGAATGGAATTGAACGTTCCAGAGGCTTTTTTAAAGTTTGAAATGGTCGAATTTAATTCTGTAATGCTGTTTTTGATTTTTTGTCGCGATTCAACATCTAAAATTGTATTCACTGCTGTCAATAACGAATCTGCGCTGACAATCATGCGTTCTACTTTTGCTTGAATTGGCACGAGTTGATTTTTAATATCATCCATCATGCCTGGACGAACTTCCGCGCGGAGTGTATCTCCGGAAACTGCTATTGCCGAATTGTCTTGTTTGAGTAAAATTGACAACGATTTTCCGCCAATAAAACCATTTTCTTGGAGTTGCACCGTACTGTTTTTGGAGAACTTAAAATCATGATTGATGGCTAAGGTAACTATTGATTTTCCCGTAGGTTGCAATTGAATGTCTTCAACTTTTCCAACTTGATAACCATTAATCATTACTTTCGTAGAAGGAACCAAACCACCAACATCGTTGTATTCTGCATAAAACACTCTCGCATCTGAAAAAACAGATTTTGACATTAAGTAACTAATTCCAACGTATAACAGGGCTAATGCAGTAATGGCCAGTAAGCCTGTTTTAATTTCTTTAGATATTTTCAATTTCTGGGTATTTGTGAACTTCACAAAATTAGCTATTTTTTTACTAAGAATACGTCTAATTTATTATTGATTCAATACTTGACTTAAAGGAACCTTTTTTCCTTTTTTGAAAGCTACAATATAACAATCCGTGTAACCTTTGTTTTGGGCAACAGTTTTGAGTCGCTTTATTTCCTCATAATCAGAAGTTTTCCCGTAGAAATACCGAAAGATTCCTCCTGATTTTTCTCTGGAAATTTGATCGAGTCCTTTAAAGTTATAGGATTTTGTAGCGATTTTTTTAGAGCTTGCCGATAACTGTACTTTAAATGTTATGCCTTTGAATACGCGCGAAGGTAAGGTTTCTTTACTAACAGTAGCTTCTACAATCACTTCCTCGTCATCTTCATACGCAGTTTCAGAATGCAATTCTATGTATTTTTTGACTGCATTGTATAAAGATGTCGTCATGATTTTTTTTCCTCGTTTAGAGTTTAAATAATCTTCCTCTTTTTTATGCGTTAAGAAACCGAGTTCTACCAATACGCTTGGCATGTAGGTTTTTGATAATACCCAAAAACCTGCTTGCTTTACACCTCTGTCTTTTCGCTTTGCGGTGACTTTGAATTCTTTTTGAATGTAAGAAGCTATTTCGATGCTTTGATCTAAGTATTCTTCTTGAAGAATGATCAAGCTGATTAAGGATTCTGGCGAATTTGGATCAAAACCTTTATATACTTCTTCATAGTTGTCTTCCATAAAGATCACCGAGTTTTCACGTTTGGCAACTTCTAAGTTAGCTTTGTTTTTACTTAAACCCAATACAAATGTTTCTGAACCGTACGCTGTTCCTTTTCCTTTAGGTTGCGCATTGCAGTGAATTGAAATAAACAAATCGGCTTTTTTCTTGTTGGTCATTACTGCACGTTGACTCAAAGTTGGGTATGTATCTGCTGTACGTGTATACAATACTTTTACATTGGGAAGTTTGGCTAACATTTTACCCAAAGCCAAGGAAACATCGAGTGCAATATCTTTCTCCGTGGTTTTGTAACGTTTGGTTCCTGGCGTTCCTGTATCGCGTCCGCCATGACCAGGATCGATCATTACTACAAACTGTTTTCGCTTTTTTGGCTTGTTTTCGTCTGTCATTTCATTTGCCACAACCATTGTTGTTGAAACCAAAAAAAGAATTAAAATTGAAAAATATTTATACATAAAGTTAATTTCTATTCGTTTATTAGATAATAATGCGATTTGTGCGTTCCTTATTGTGTTAATTATGATTAAAATATCATAAATGTATGATAAAAATACACGACTAGGTTTGGCACTTCAAATATTGAGCCATACTTTTACGCCTTTCGTATGATAAACGAAAATATAAAAGTTAGTTGATTATTCATAAAAGAAACCTTTCTTTTGTGTATTATAAAGATTTAGGACTTACACCATTGCAAACAAAGAGATTTTACATAGGAATACAACTGATCCTACTTTTCATGAGTTTCGTTGCTTTTTCACAAGAACTTCCAGAGAGAAAGAAACTTCCCTTCAAATCTGAAAAGGGAAAGGAAAAAGAAATGGATACTGTGAAGGTAAACGTTGATGACGCTATTAAGCTTGGAACGCGCAAGGTGAATGATTCGGTGAAAAACGATTCTATTCAAAAAGATTCGCTTCCCAAGAAACAACCACTGCTTTTAGATCAAATAAAATACAAAGCGAAAGATTATGTAAAGATTAGCCAACGCAAAAAAGAAATTCTTTTGTATGATGAAGCTGAAATTTACTATCAAGATACGGAACTAAAGTCTGGAATCATCATTTTAAATTATGAAAAAAATGAAGTCTATGCTGGGCGTTTAAAAGATTCGGCAGGTGTATATTCGCAAGCGCCGTATTTTAAACAAGCCAATAGTGTGGTAGAACCCGATTCGATTCGCTTTAATTTTGATACGGAAAAAGCACTGATTTGGAATTCACGAACGGAACAAAATAACACACAGATTCTTGGAGAATTGACCAAAAAGGAAAACGATTCGGTCATTTTTATTAAGAACGCTAAGTTTACGACTTCAAAAAATATTGACAATCCTGAATATTATTTTTTAGCGCGAAAGATCAAATTAGTGCCGAACAAAAAGATTGTTTCTGGAGTAACCAATATGTATATCGCCGATGTACCAACGCCGATTGGTTTTCCGTTTGCCTATTTTCCGCTGACGGACGACAGAGCTTCTGGATTTATATTCCCAACGTTTGGAGAAAATAGCAGTCGTGGGTACTTCTTTCAAAATGGAGGTTATTATTTTGCCATTAATGATTATGTAGATTTGGCGCTCTTGGGCGATTATTACACGAATGGAAGTTATGCCTTTCGAATTGAATCAAATTATGCCTTGCGCTATCGCTTTCGCGGAAATTTAAGCATGCGATTTGAAGCCGTGATAAACAGTCAACGTGGTTTTCCCGACTACAGCAAATCAAATATTTACAACATTCGCTGGTCGCACAATCAAGATCAGAAAGCCAATCCAAATTCGCGATTTTCTGCTTCGGTAAACTTAGGAAGTAGCCAGTTTTTTCAAGCATCGATCAACCAATTGAATACGCCAAATTTCCTGAATAATACCTTGAATTCGTCCGTTTCGTATTCAAAAACATTTCCTTCGTATCCATCGGTCAATGTTTCGTTAACAGCGACACACAATCAAAATACGCAAACGGAAAGCGTCAATCTTACACTACCAACCTTACAGGCTAGTGTAGAGCGTATTTTTCCATTCGCACCAAAAGACAAACCGAAAAGAGGCGCGTTACAAAATATCAACTTTCAGTATAATTTACGAGGTGAAAACAGAATTAGCACTACTGATTCTCTGTTTTTTACCAAAGAAATGTTTAACGATGCCAAAGTGGGCATGCGACATACCATTCCGATCAGTACCAACTTTAAAGTATTCGATTATATTAGTGTGAGTTTGGGTGGAAATTATGATGAAGTTTGGACGTTACAAACGACAAATCGTACAAATGCCTTTGAAGATGAAGATACAGGAGAAATATTTGAGTCTGTAAAAGATACCATTAGCGGATTTGATTCCTACAGAACTTATAACTTTAGTGCCAGTGTGGGAACTACCTTATACGGTACCTTTAATCGTGGGGAAGATAAGAAAATTCAAGCCATTCGACATACGTTGCGACCTTCTATCAGTTATAGTTACAATCCCGCTTTTGATCAGTATTATGACGAATATATTATTGATGCTGAACAAGGAACCAGACAACAATACACACGTTTTGAAGACGGACTTTTTGGGGTGCCGAGTCAAAATTTTGCAAGTTCCATTGGGTTGAACCTTGCCAATACGGTAGAAGCTAAAATTCGTCCCAAAGATTCTACACAAACAGAACCTAAAAAGGTGATGTTGCTAAATAGTTTGAACTTTTCAACCAATTATAATATTGCCGCCGATTCCTTAGCGTGGTCGCCTGTGCGAGTTTCGGGTAGTACCGTTTTGTTAAACAATAAGTTGAGCGTAAACTTTGGAGCTAATTTAGATCCGTATGCCATTGACAATCAAGGAACGCGTATTAACAAATTTAATATTAATAATGGTGGAAGTTTATTCCGATTGACGAGTGCCAACATGAACTTGAATTATTCTTTTTCGAGTAAAAACTTTGAAGGTGGCGGTTCTGGAGTTGACAATACGCGAAGTGGTGGACGAGACGATGACTTGTTTGGTCAGGCACAGGATTTTAGTGATCGGCAAACCTTTAATGATGATAGTGATGACGATGAAGAAAAGGAAGATGTAGAAGCGTATCGAGCCAAAATTCCGTGGGATTTACGAGTCGCCTATACGGTTACCTATCTCAACAGCAATCGACAAAACGAAATTTCTAACAATTCCATCATGTTTTCTGGAAACGTAGAGCTTACGCCACAATGGAAAGTGGGAGTTTCGTCTGGTTACGACTTTAAAAACCAAGGATTTACCTTTACACAAATGCGTTTTGAACGTGATTTGAAAAGTTGGCGAATCAATTTTAATTGGGTTCCGTTTAGTGCGCGTGCTTCTTGGTATTTCTTTATTGGAATTAAAGCATCTATTTTACGTGATGTAAAGTGGGAACAGCGTAGTGAGCCAGATAGAAGGTTGTAATGTAGCAGGTGTTACACTACTTAGACTTGCTTAGACTTACTTAGACGCGCTATGTGCATTTAGAATATAGAGGTCGTTTGCTTTTAATCGAATACACAAAAAGACAAATCCACAAAATAACAACTAGCAAAAAAACAACAACCATGGCAAAACAAATCATTTCTACACCAAATGCGCCGGCTCCTATTGGACCGTACAACCAGGCAATACTCATTAATGGAACTTTATACACATCAGGACAAATTGCTATTGATCCAAAAACGAAAGAACTCGTCATGGATTCTATTGAAGCAGAAACGACCCAAGTGATGGAAAATATGAAAGCAGTATTAGCTGCGGCGAATATGACTTTTGAAAATGTTGTAAAAACGTCTATTTTCATTAAGAACATGAACGATTTTAAGAAAATTAATCCTATATACGGTCAGTATTTTGATGAAGCCACAGCGCCAGCACGCGAAACGGTAGAAGTTGGAAACTTACCAATGTATGTAAACGTGGAGATTTCTATGATTGCGGTGGAAGGTGTATAACTACTAGTGAGCACTTCGTTAATTAATGCCTGTATTTAAGATACAAACAAAAACTTTATATCAAAAAATGAAAACAGTGTTTTTGATGTCATTCATACAATGGTTTCATCATTCCACAAAAAAACTACAAAGTTCTCGAGCGATTTTTCCTAATTTTAAAATCAAATCAAAAACTTAAATCATGAAAAAAATACACGTACATCTGTTAAAACTAAACAAAGTAGCGATTTCTAACGTTCAAGCTCGCCAAATTCAAGGTGGACTTCCTGTTCAAAACAATTACACGCGTGCCAATTGTGAACGCTCTAGCCCTGCTTCCATTTGTCATTGTCGTTAATATTGACAGTTCTATTAAACAAAAAATCCCAAGTTGCTTGGGATTTTTTGTTTGTGTACCTCAGTCTTCTATAAATGAACCGAAGTCTGTATAAAACTATTCAGCCCTAGAATCTCCAGTAGCGGAAGCAGTTACTTCTCCTCCTAAAATAAACTGAGGATTTTCAATTTCAAATTTTTTAGTTAATCCTACTTAAAGATAACCGAAAAATGAAATGAAAACAACATGCATTGGTCTAAATTATGTAATTGACAGCTTTAAAGTGCCAAAAAACGAATTGCTCTCAAAAATTATAAAGCCTAGTAGTTTCTAGAATATTCAATTAATATTCAAAAAAAAATCTTTATCCCTAAGATAAAAGTTGAACCAATTTTTTAAAATATTTTCATATAATAACATTAAAAAAAACTTACATTTATAGGGGATTTTAATTAAAAACACTTTTTAATAATATTACCTTATGGAGACCTTAAACTATATTATTCTTGGGGTGTGTACAATAATCGCAGGAATATTAACTGCATATTTTACTTACTATTATAAACGTAAAAATGAAAAACGCAGACTCAAAAACATTACAACACTACATAATTTTGAAATAATTAATGATTCTACAGATGTTTTAAATACGAGACTATTGCCTATTATTGAAAGATTATCTTTGGAAGGAGAAACAATAGAAATTAACAATATAGGACTCGATTTAGAAACGGTAATTCCATGGATTAATCAAAAAATAATTGCTTCCAAAAAAAATTTAATCGTTGAAATTAAATTAAAAACATTAATAATTGATGACAACAGTGAATTTATTAAGTCCATTATTAATGGTAAAAGTAATATTCAATCGTCAGTATTACATGCATCAATGGATATAGCTCAAAAAATCATACAAGAAAATTATCATAATTTCACCCTCGAAATTAAAAAGTATTCTTCTCCTCCATTGATTCATGGATTTATTATAAATAATGAACATTTATTTTTAGGTTTTACAGAAATTGTCAACAAAAAATTACACGGTGGCGTCTTTCCGTATCTTTATTTAAAAAAAGATAATAGCTCTGATTTGAATAAGCACTATTTTAACTTTTTCAAAAGTTGGTTCGATTATTATTGGATGAACGCTGAATCAATGAACAATAACAAAAAATTATAAACGTATGGAGATTATTGGGCATCGAGGTGCAGCAGGTGTTGAATTAGAGAATACAATAGAAAGTATAAAGGCAGCCATTGAAATTGGAGTCAAGTATATTGAAATTGATGTAAGAGAAACTTTCGACAATCAATTAGTCGTATTTCATGATCCTTACCTCGAAAGAGTTTCGCATGAAAAAGGGTTTATTAAGGAAGTGACTTATGAAAAATTACAAAAAATTAGGTTACATAATGGAAGTTCTATTCCACTTTTAGCAGAAATTCTTCCTTTAATAAAAAACAAGAATATCAAACTAATTGTGGAAGCCAAAACAGATACGTCAGTCCTATTAGCAAAAGCTTTATTACTAAAAAAATTAGACTATACTCAATTTATAATTGGCTCCTTTTTTCATGAAAATATTAGAAAAATAAAAGAGGAAAATCCACGTATTCAAACTGCCATCATGTTAGAAGGAGTTCCTGTTTTATTTAGTGATTATTTGCAAAAAGTGAATCCTGACTTTGTAGTTACCAGTATTGAAACGTTGAATGATAGTCTTGAAAAAGTCACAAAAAACCAAAAAAGAAAATTAATTTTTTACACCGTAAATACGGAAGTTGAAATGCAGATTGCTGCCAAAATGAAGCCATTTGGTATAATAACCAATTATCCAAACCTTTTTATTCAAAAAGAAAACTAGAAATATCTTCAAAAAACAAACAGAATAATGTAAACAATTTTTCGTAGTTTTAAGCAAAACTACAACCCTTGAAAA
Source organism: Kordia sp. SMS9 (assembly GCF_003352465.1). Lineage (NCBI taxonomy): Bacteria > Pseudomonadati > Bacteroidota > Flavobacteriia > Flavobacteriales > Flavobacteriaceae > Kordia > Kordia sp. SMS9. The sequence continues at coordinate 4,269,962 of NZ_CP031153.1, forward strand.
AAGCTGCCAAAATCATCGGAATTGTGTTACTGATTATCCTCATTGCGGGATATATATTTTACAGAACCTTACTCCCAACCTACGACGGAAGTTTCGATATTGAACACATCCAAGAAGAAGTCACCATTCATTACGATACGTATGGAATTCCACATATTTATGCACAAAACGAAGAAGACGCGTTTACCGCATTAGGTTTTGTACACGCACAAGATCGGTTGTGGCAAATGGAAGTCATTCGCAGAATTGCGCCTGCACGATTGTCCGAAGTATTTGGTGATGTCATGGTGGATACCGATCGTTTTTTTGCTGCCATTGGTATTGATGAAGCTTCGGAGAGAACCATGCAAACGATTGATAAAAACTCAAAAAGTTACCAATTAGCTCAAGCGTATATTGACGGAATTAATGAATTTGTAGAACACGGTGCAACTCCGGTTGAATTTTACCTTACGGGAATTGACAAAGCGGAATTTACCATCAAAGACATTCATAACATCTTTGGCTACATGGCATTCAGCTTTGCGATGGCACACAAAACAGATCCGCTTCTCACAAGTATTCAACAAAAATTAGGCGATGCATATCTAAAAGATTTAGGCATGGAAATCAATCCCAATACAACACTTCTGCACAATTTCCCAAAGAAAGATACTGCCAAGGTTAAAAACACCTTAGTAACTGCCGTTGATAAAGCATTGAAACCCTTGCCAATTCCACAATTCATTGGAAGCAATAGTTGGATATTGGCACCACAAAAAACCGCGACAGGAAAAGTACTTTTTGCCAACGATCCGCATATCGGATTTGCACAACCTTCCGTTTGGTATGAAGCGCATGTGCATACACCAACCTACGAAGCGTATGGTTACCACTTGGCAGGAACGCCATTTCCATTATTGGCACACAATCGCAAAATTGCGTATGGAATGACCATGTTTCAAAATGATGATGTTGATTTTTATTGGGAAGAGAACAATCCCGCGAACGCGAAACAATATAAAACGCCTACAGGTTACGTAGACTATGAAACTGTTACCAAAACGATCAAAGTAAACGATGGTGATGATGTGACACTTACAGTGAAAAGAAGCAAACACGGACCAATTTTAAACGGAATCGCCAACGGAATTGACTTTGAACAACCTGTTGCCATGTCGTGGATTTATACACAACAAAAAAATGAATTGTTGGAAGCCTGTTATTTAATGTCGCACGCAAACAATCAGACAGAATTTGAAAAAAGTATTCCTAAAATTCATGCGCCAGGATTGAATATTATGTATGGCGATGCAGAAGATCATATTGGTTGGTATGCCGCAGGACAATTAATTGAACGACCTGCTCATGTAAATCCAAAATTAATTTTAGATGGTGCTTCTGGAAAAGATGAACCAATTCGCTTGATGGATAGTTCCGAAAATCCGCGCGCGACCAATCCTCCGTGGAATTATGTGTATTCTGCCAACAATCAGCCCGATAGCATCAACGGAAGTTTGTATCCAGGTTATTATTTACCCGAAAACAGAGCCAAACGCATTGTGGAAATGGTGGAAGCCAACGATCAATTCACAAAAAAAGATATGATGAACATGTTGCTCGATGTCACGTCAAACGTACATGCAGCAGCCATTCAAGAAGTATTGAACGTACTTTCGGATGCTGATTTTTCTGCGAAAGAAAAAGAAGTCATCACAGCACTTCAACACTGGAATGGTGACAATCAATTAACGGATATTGCGCCAACAATATATCATAGGTTCATCTATCAATACCTAAAAAATACTTTTATTGACGAGTTGGGCAAAGAAACCTTAGACCAGCTTTTGAAAGCACATATTTCCAAACGTTTTATAGCGCCACTGCTCTACCAAGAATCTATTTGGTATGATGATGTTGCTACAGAAACGAAAGAAACTCGCAGAGATATTCTAATAAAATCATTTAAAGAAACGGTGGTTTTGTTGGAAACACAATTTGGTTCAGATATCAACAGTTGGACTTGGAATACAGTGCATACCGTAGAACATCCGCATCCTATTGGACAAGTAGACATGTTGCGCCCATATTTTAATGTAGGTCCGTATGAAATTGGAGGAACTAGTGAAGTGATCAATAATTTAGGCTTTCATTATGATGAATCTGGGGAATACAAAGTCTATTTTGGACCTTCCACGCGCCGTGTGGTTGATTTTTCCGATATTGAAAACAGCATGAGTATTTTACCAACAGGGCAATCTGGAAATCCGTTTAGCGATCATTACGACGATCAAGCGGAAATGTATGTACAAGGAAAATTCCGAAAGATGCTGATGAACACAGAAGAAATTAAAAAAACAGCTAAAAACACGTTGATACTTAAATAAATAATGTGAGTTCTATATAAAAAAATCAGTTTGATACTTTTCTTTTCCGCAGTGTAGCAGGTATTTTCCGTTAAAATTTTAAAGCCTTGGAAATCTAAGATTCATGAACTCCTTTATTTAAAAATATAAATGACATGAACTAACAGTGCACTTTCTTTTGTTGAAGCCTGTGCTGAACTCGATTCAGTATTCTTTGGGAAAGGAAAGACATCGAAGATTCACGAATTCCTATTTAATAAAATAGAAACCACATGAGCTAAAACGAAAATAGAAAATTTAATTTTAGTACTTTACATTAATCATAATTGAAACAACTAGAATTTATTTTGAATAAAACTTACGTAAAACGACACTAAATAGTCTAAAACTTTATGAAATACAATTGCTCAAAAATTGTTCAGTCACAAAAAGACTTTTTTAAAACGCGACAAACACAAGATGTAAACTATCGAAAAAAAACGTTGAAAAAACTTTTGAAGGAAGTCAAAAAACGTGAACGTGATATTTGCGATGCTTTGTATGCCGATTTTAAGAAACCTGTCTTTGAAGCTGTCATTACTGAAACGAGCATTGTGATTTCTGAATTGAAATTAGCGATTAAAAAGCTACAATCTTGGTCAAAACCAAAGCGTGTCCTTCCGGCATTGCTCAATTTTCCTTCCAAAGATCGTATTCATTCAGAACCGTACGGAACTACTTTGATTATTTCTCCGTGGAATTATCCGTATCAATTGGCGTTAGCTCCTTTAATTGGTGCTGTCGCGGCGGGAAATACCGTGGTGTTAAAACCTTCCGAACTCACACCGCATACGGCACAAATTTTAGAAGAAATAATCTCAGAAGTTTTTGATGAAAATCATGTAAAAGTTTTACAAGGCGGCGTTTCTGTTGCAGAAGCACTGTTAGCCGAACGTTGGGATTATATTTTCTTTACAGGAAGCGTCCATGTTGGAAAAATTGTAGCCAAAGCTGCGGCACCACATTTGACACCTGTAACGCTAGAGTTAGGTGGAAAAAATCCGTGTATTGTAGATATTCACACCAATTTTCATCTGACTGCAAAGCGCATTGTGTGGGGAAAGTTTTTGAATGGAGGACAAACGTGTATTGCTCCTGATTATCTAATTGTACAAGCGCAAGCAAAGTTTGATTTTATAAAAATCTTAATCAAAGAAATTGAAGCGGCGTATGGGAAAAACCCGCAAGAATCACCCGATTATCCACGAATCGTTAATGAAAAGAATTTTCAGCGTTTAGCAAATTTGTTAAAAGAACAAAAGATATTACACGGCGGAACGGTTGATGCAGATGATTTATACATTGCACCTACGTTATTGGACGAACCTGATTTTGACAGCGACGTGATGCGAGATGAAATTTTCGGTCCTATTCTTCCGATTCAAGTATATAGTTCATTGGAAGATATTAGTACTATCATTGCTAGATATGAAAAACCGTTGTCGTTGTATGTGTTTTCAAAAGATAAAAAATTTGCCAATCGTATGATTGAGCGTCATTCATTTGGCGGCGGCGCTATCAATGATACCGTGACACATTTTGTAAACCACAGAATGCCTTTTGGCGGCGTTGGACATAGCGGAATGGGCGCGTATCACGGAAAAGGTAGTTTTGATACGTTCTCACATAAAAAATCAATTACCCATAAAAAAACGTGGCTAGACATTCCAATGCGATATGCGCCTTACAGAGGAAAATTGAAGCTTCTAAAAACTTTTCTGAAATATTTTTAATACATTTTCTGATACTTTTAGTGTAAAATTATGATTATAGCGAGGTCATTTTTATATATTGTAATTATATTTTAAGTTAAAATTTCATTCCACTACTTCATGCGGCAATTACACCTGTTTTTATGTTTTTTTCTTATATCGTACAGCACCGTGTTTGCGCAAGAAGCAAGTTTTCGTATTCCTGATAGTTTGACTGATAAAACAAACGCTGAATTGGTTTCTTCCATCAGAAAACATCGCTATTCCAAACCTCAAATTGCCAAAATATATACAGAAGTTTATCATAAGAAAGCAACTTCCGAAAAAAATCAAAAGTCAATCATAGACAGTTATTTTTATTTTGCATTTCTTGCAGATGTACAGGGTAAATTTACCGAATCAGTTGGGTTAATCAACAAAGGAATTTCGAAAGCAACCACTGAAAAGGACAGTATTTTGATACGGTTTTACAATTTACGAGGGAAAGCGCATGGACAATATGGAAAATACGCTGACGCTGCGGCTGATTTTAATATGGCGCTTCAAATTTCTCAAAAATACCATGAAAGAAAAGGCGAAAACATTGCTAAGATCAATATTGCGCTTTTACAGATGGAGACCAAACAGTATCACGAATCTTTAAAAACATATCATGAAATGTTTCGCATCTCTGAAGATTCAACTTTGATCAGTGAAAATTCGAGAAATAGTATCATTATTGGAATATCTGATAATTTTTTAAGGACGAAACAGTTGGATTCTGCTCGTTTCTATTTAGATTTAGGATTGAAAGAAAGTGCCGCCAATAATGATGAAGAATCGTTAAGTTATCTGTATCCTTTTGATGCTTTATATTATTACCATAGAGGAGATATTCCGAAATCACTTGAAATATTAAAAAAAGCAAAAGAAGCTATTTTAAGCTTACAAGAACATGATACTAGAAACATACAAGTGTATTACTATATGGCACAATGTCATTTTGCTTTAAAGGAGTACAATGCAGCTATTCGTGATATTGAAAATGCTTTTGAGATTATTCGGCAAGAAAATGATAAAAAAGCGATCTCGGTTTCCGAAAAAGATCAGTTTATTCCCTACGAATATTTGTATATGCTTGAAACATTAATGTATTGTTATGAGAAACTAGGCGATGCGGAAAAAAGAGATGAATACTACACAAAATATTATCCGTTAAAATTAGAAAGTCTTGAAAAAGATGTCCGAATTCATCAATTAATTTTCAATTTTCAACAAGCTCCACAGATTGAATTCATCAAAAAAATGAGTCAAAAAGAAGGTGTTGCACAAAAAAAAGTAACGTATTTATATTATGTAGTTGCGCTATTATTGGTTGGAATCGTTGTTAGTTCTATTTTTTACAAAAGAAGAGAGCAACAAAAGCAAATTGCCTACAAAACGCTCATTGAAAAGGTTTCTGTCTTAGAGACTAAAAACGAGCATCGTGAAGAACCCAAAAGTGTGAGTGAAAAGAAAACTGTAAGTATTACAGATGAAAAAGCGCAAGCTATATTAAAAGGTTTGAAAAAGTTTGAAGCACAAGAATTGTATTTAGACTCAGGATGTAATTTGCGTTTCGTAGCCAAGAAAGTAAAAACAAACGCTACCTATTTATCAAAAATCATCAATGCGCATAAAGAAATTAGTTTTAACGAATATATTAACAATCTTCGCATTCAATACACCTTGAAACGTTTGAAGTCTGATACGCTTTTTAGAGCCTATTCCATCAAGTCTATCTCGGAAGAAGTCGGTTATAAAAGTGCCGATTCGTTTACAAAACACTTCAAAAATCAAACGTCATTGTATCCTTCATATTACATCAAAAAACTGAATCAAGAACACGTGTAAATACTGCCCTATTTTGTTTAGATTAGGGTGCTTTTTTTATGAAAACCGTTGAATCTACGGTAAGTTTGGGTATTGACATGTTCGTCAAAAAAAAATTAAATCATAACACAAAAGAAATTACATTATGAAGAAAATTTCAAGCAAACATTTACGATTAAATAAAATCAATGTGTCTAAGGTAAGTAGACTTATAGGAGGAAATCCAACAAAAAATCCTAACCAAACCGATGACTGTCCTGAGGATACGCAAGCTGATACCTGTACTACATCAAGGTATACGGTTGATTTTGCCAGCAATGCTACAACTTGTTAAGGCAAGCAACGCTACATTAAAATTATTTTAAAACCAGGGAACTTCATTTCTCTGGTTTTTTTATGCTTTGTAAACTTCGCTAGGCTTTCTAGATTCTAATACGCAAATCCAATTTTGTTTAATTTAGGGTAAAAATTACACCTTTAAAAACCTTCTCACGCTACTATTTACAAGTACTTCAACATAATTTCAATTTTCCGAATCAATCTCTATATTCATTGCAAAATTTGAAGTCCTAATTCGTTTAATTTGGGTTTCTCTTCCTTTTTTTTCATAAAAAACACGCGTACTATTGTTCTCAGATCGATCAAGATGTGGGAATGCTTGACACATATAAAAACAAGCACATTATAGTAACAGTTAAAATACTTATTATGAAAAAAAAGAAAATTTCAGGATTATCATTACGTAAAAGAACCGTTTCTTCTTTGAAAGCTTCTAGTGTATCTGGAGGAACAGATACTAATTATGGTTGTTTTACATACGCGCCGCCATGTATGAGTTTTACAGAGCCACCAGAGGATTTAACCTTTATTTGTGTTCCACCACCAACAGGGACAAATCCGCCTAACCAAACGCTTACTTGCAATCAGAGTTGTATTCCTCAAGACTGCAATGGCACAGGACCTGGACCAAGCGGACCAGGTACTACGGTTACACAATAGGATATTGATCTTTAACTTAGATTCAACACGAAAGAGAATACTGTAATATGTATTCTCTTTTTTGTTAGCGTTAAGATCGTTATGTTTGTATATGACTACAGAGAAAACAGTAACCGAAGCCATTCAATATAGACGTTCTGTACGCGTTTTTGATAAAGACATTGAGCTTGACACCGAAAAAGTAAAAAATTGTCTCCACAACGCTGTGTTAGCACCTACCAGCAGTAATTTACAGCTATGGGAGTTTTATCATATCACAGATGAAGCTGTTTTGAAACAATTGACTGAAGCGTGTTTGGGACAAAATGCTGCAAAAACTGCCAAACAATTGATCGTTGTTGTCACTAGAAAAGATTTGTGGAAGCAACGCGCCAAAGCCAATATTAAGTTTTATGAACAACTTTTTGACAAACCTAAGGAGGAATATGCACGACGTGAAAAATTTGCCATTAACTACTACAAAAAGCTGATTCCTACGATTTATCCTGACTTTTTAGGCATTTTTGGTTGGTTGAAATATGCAGTTTTTAACTGTATTGGTTTGTTTCGACCGATTTACAGACAAGTCCGATTGAGCGATTTACGCATTGTAGCACATAAAAGCGCAGGATTGGCAGCACAAAACTTTATGATCAGTATGGCAGCCATTGGATATGATACGTGCCCGATGGAAGGAAGCGATACGTTGCGCGTGAAAAAGATTTTAAAATTGCCTCGTGGTGCGGAAATCAATATGGTTATTGGTTGTGGCGTGCGTAGTGAAAAAGGTATTTACGGACCACGATTTAGAGTTCCTTTTGAAAGTACGTATACGGAGGTTTAGCATTTAGCATTTAGCATTTAGCATTTAGCATTTAGCATTTAGCATTTAGCATTTAGCATTTAGCATTTAGCATTTAGCATTTAGCAAAAATACTTTTATATTCTAAATTTTGAATTTTAATAACGTTTAACATCTAATACCAATTTACATTTAAATTGGTATAAAGTAGTCCTCGATACAGTTTTTCTTCATTTCATTCGGCGCATTCAGAAAATACGTAAAGCCTTTTAAATACTAATATTTCTTTGTAAATTAAAGAAACATAAAACCCCGAAAATGACCGATATGGTTCAAAAACGGGGTTTTCTTTTTTCTCTAGCCATGAAAATACAAAGAATTTCTGATTTACAAACCCGTTTATCTCTTTTTTCGATATCTGAAAATTACACGCTGTTTTATGAGCGTTTTTTGCAAAGTGATTTAGGTAAGATTTATACAGCCATTCCTTGGGACGATTTGGTAGCCACTTTTAATATTAAGGAACACAAACTAGGTAGGAATATGCTTTTCAGTCCTAAAGGTCGTCTAGCTTTAATGTTTTTAAAACATTATGCTTGTTGTAGCGATAAACGTCTTTTAGAACAACTTAACAGTAATGTTGACTATCAGTTTTTTTGTGACATTTCTTTAGGTTTTAATCGGTTGACAAATTCTAAAATCGTGAGTCAAATACGATGTGAGTTAGCGGGCTGTTTGGATATTGAAGTCTTGGAAAAGTGTCTATACGTAAACTGGTCTGGTTATATAGAGAATCCTGATCAAGTCACTGTGGATGCTACTTGTTATGAGAGTGAACTGCGATATCCTACCAATCAAAAGCTACTATGGGAAGCTGTTCATTGGATGTACAATCAACTCCGCAAAAATGCTAAAGTAGTAGGGGTAAAAATGATACGCAGTAAATACTTGAAATGGAAACTACGTTATCATGGCTTTAGCAAGATGCGTCGCAAGACCAAGTCAAAACGAAAATCACTAACACGTTCACTTTTAGGGTTATTAAAGAAGTTTATCGACTTTGAAGCTCACTTACGTAAAAAGTACAACTTGCAAGCAAGTGTACAATACTATCGCAGAGTAGCCACCATCAAAAAAGTTTACTCTCAACAAGAATATCACTTCAGAACAGGTAATAAGATTAAAGACCGTATTGTAAGTATTGCAAAGGACTACTTACGACCTATCGTTCGAGGAAAAGAAATCAAACCCGTAGAGTTCGGAGCCAAAGTTAACAAACTACAAATCGATGGAATTAGCTTTATAGAACACCTAAGTTTTCATGCCTTCAATGAGGGAACGCGACTGCAAGCTACGATCTATAAAGCACAAGATCTTACCCATAGAAAAACCAAGATCATTGGAGCAGATGCTATATATGCCACAAACAAGAATAGAAACTTTGTCACAAAGCACAAGATTAAAACCGACTTCAAAAGAAAAGGAAGGCCTCCTAAAGACTACAAGCAAGAGAAAAAATTAAAGAGCTTAATCACAAAAGAAAGAGCTACGCGATTAGAAGGTAGCTTTGGCAAGGAGAAAGAGTATTATCATCTCAAAAAAATAAAAGCAAAAACAAAGCTTACAGAAACCTTGTGGATATTCTTTGGTATACATACCGCTAATGCCTTAGAAATCGGAAGAAGAATCTACAAAAAGCAACAAATAGCAGCATAAAATTTTAAAATAGCTTACTAAAACAATGGAATAGGTATGTCTTATCGTTAACAAAACTCACTAAAAAGAACATAAAAACAGTCCAAAATAAAAATCCAAGAACTGAAATAGATCAAATCTTGGATTTTTATGTTCTTGTTAGCTTTAAGTGAGCTATTTTCTGAATGCGCCTCATTCCTAAAAACCGCTCGAAGTGACGGCTGAGAAATTGAAGCAAAATTTAAAACAACAAGCGTCATATCGAGTGAATTTCTGTTGCGAAATTAGTTTCGAGATGCTATTACGCTGATTTTCAAAATAGCTCTAAAAACCTTACATCGTTGAATTTTTAAATTTTTGAATTGAGCAAAGTTATCAAAAGCGAAGCGTTTCTAAAAATCTAAAAGCGATAGCGCGTTTAGTACTAATTTTACGATCATCTGCAACTAATAATTAATTTATTTTTCTACTTCTTCTGCCTTATAAAATAAAACGATAGCTAAGGCTATACTTTGATGTTATGTTTTGAATACGCGAAAATTAATCTTAATTCTATACATCGTATTTTATAATAGAATTGGTATAATTATCTAACAAGCAACACATGTCTCACTTACTATTCACCAAATTGTTTCGAATAGCATACAATACCAAACCGATTCGGCTTCGTACTTTGAAGTGTTTGAATAAGGATTCGCGGTAGCCGTCGATAGTTTTTGGACTGAGGCACATTTCTTGTGCAATTTCCTTATAGGTCATTTCGGTACAGGCTAACTTTAAGAATGTCAGCTCGGTATCTTTTAATGGTTTTCCGTTTGCGAGTTCTTTTTCGTCATTTCCATGCAGAGAATTTAACAAGGTAGTAGCAACGCGTTCCGAATAGTAGATTCCGTTAGAAATCACTTCATTCAAAGCTTTGTAAAATATTTCTGGATGAATATCTTTCAGTAAATATCCTTTTGCGCCCAAACGCAGCATTTTGATAATGGTTTCTTCATGATCGTCCATAGATAACGCCAATACTTGAATGCTTGGTCGGTTTTCTTTGATCCATTCCATCGTTTCAAAACCGTTCATCACGGGCATATTGATATCAAGTAGGATAATATCTGGGACATTTTCAGATTCTAATAATTTCTTTATCAGCTCGCTTCCATTCTTTACATGGTACAAAACCTCAAACTCATCAAATGCATTGACCAAACCTTGCAAGGATTGTGCAAAGAGCAAATGATCATCTACAATTACAACGGAATGTTTTTTCATTATTTTTCTTTATAGGGATACGCTAAAGTTAAGGAAACTCCTTTATTTTTTGCAGATTTCATAGCAAATTCTGCATTTATGATGGCAGCACGACTCTTCATGTTGATCAATCCAGAGCCTTTTTCTATTTCACCTTCATCAAAACCAACACCATCGTCTTGTGCGTTAATCACTAATTGATCTGCTGCAAAAGTCAAGTTTACTGCTAAATTTTTAGCTTTGGAATGTTTGATTGCATTTGAAAAGAATTCTTGTAAAATTCGGAAGAGAATGATTTCTTCTTTCACATCTAACGATCGTTCTTCTCCTGAAACTTCTAGGGTTGCGGCTAAAAAATTTAATTTATTAAAACGCTCCAACTCCACTTCAATAGATTTGATCAATCCCATGTTTTGGATGATTTCAGTATTCATCGTTTTGGAAAGCAATCGAATTTCTTGCAAGCTCTTCCCTACAATTTCGCTAATATCATCTAGTTTTTCTTTATTGTCTTCCCTAAGCTGAGTTCCTAAAATATTGATATGCATACGTGCTACAGAAAGTAATTGCCCAATATTATCATGCAATTCCCAGCTCATATTTTGTAGGGCTTGTTCTTGAATTTCAATTTGAGATTTGGCTATTTCTTCCATATATCGCTTTTCTGCTTCTTTCTTCTCAAGAATAAACTTCAGTTTACGCTTTTGGAAAAATACAAATAAGATGATGACGGTTATTAACAAAATAAGCAACACCATAGATGTTGCAGCTACAAGCATATATACTTCTTGATCGTTCATATAGTTTCTTCAAATAATATCATTTTACGGAAATGTCTTTAATTTTGATTCCAAATCAACGAATTTCCGCTTTTTTTTATGCAAAAACACGAAAGTAACAACTAAAAATATTCCTACAAGAAAAATCGTTGAAGCGCAAATAAATACTAATATATGAATCTCTTCCTCTGTCATTTTCAGTAGTTGATTACTTTATCTTTTTTGTAAGACTTATAAAACCCTACTGAAAAACAGGTATACATGATTGCATTTAACACAAACAGAACCAAACTTAAAATACGCTGATCGCCTTTGAGAAACACTTGAAATGCAAAGAAGAACGGCATAAATGTTCCATAAAACAATAAAACTCCAAGTATAAACCAAAACTTTATGGAGTCTGTGATACGCAACATCGTTTCTTTGTTAAAAGATTCTATAAAGTAAAAGCTGATTGCGATGAGTAAGAAAATTACACCAACCGCGTATGTATATGTCTGCAATCCTGTCATAAACTCTTGACCATACATAGTGTTAAGTACCGCAAAAACTAAATAACCGACTTGTAGAAAGGCAACAACTTTCCTCCTGCTTTTTGAATTCAGTATCAATCGTATCCACCATAGAAAAAATGAAATTTGAACAATGGTAAAAATATTGGCAATAGGATAATTAGTATCTCCAAAAATATTAGAGTACCATGTGTCAAAAGATTCATAATATAAACTTACGAACTCGACAATTACCGAAAACACAATACAGTAAATAAAATATTTGGCATTCGTATTTGAATAATTTTTGTACGCAATACAGCCATAAATCAAAGTAGCCAATGCCAAATATCCTGTAAAAGATCTTAGTTCTTCTAATGCAATCATTTCTTTTTATTCTCCGTAATCATTTTTAGGAGGATTTCCCGTATTTCCATAATTCATCGCAGAAATAGTAGTCACATCTTCACTATTATTACTATTGTCGTCATCACTAATCTCCTCGCTTGTTGATCTTCCTGATGTACTTAATGTCGTGCTTGGCTTGGTTGGACACATAAATAATGTATTATGTCCAGCTTTCGATGCATCTTCGGTGTCTTCTGGATATACACCAAAATAAAATCGGATACCATCCACACTGATTTCCTGTTCTTTAGCCTGCTCTTTCACATAATTAATGTAGCCTTCCAAATCTTCTAATGAGTACCAGCTTGAACAGCATAAACCGCTGTCATTTGTAGCGCCATATACTTTTTCTTGCTTTGCTTTGAAACATTTGTTCAATTCCGAAGCTTTTTCATTAGTGATAAGTTTGTCTTTAGGGGTTTTGTAGTCACTCATACTTTATAATATTGTTGATTATAGTTGCCAAGTTATTTATAAAGAATCACAATAAAAAATTCAAAATGTAATAAACTTACCAAATACCATCATAAAAAACTGATAATTAGAATATTACATCTAACTCACTATAAAAATATCAGGACTTTTCCTTTGAAAAAGGGGAAAAATCCCCTTTCATTAAAGGCACTTTCCTCTTGTGAACTATTTTTATACGACTTACATTCGCTCACGATACTAACCATACATTTGCCATAAAATGACTTCCCTAGACAGAAATATGAACGCTTCTCGAGCCATTATTCAATCGCATATTGATAAAGCCATTACTGAAAAGTTTATTCAATGGAATGACGGATTGGATTATACCGAATTTATTCGTGCGTTGTGGCGTTTATTTTTGAATCACGATGGATTTAAAGAAGGAACACAAGATATTTTAGGAAAGCTAACGGAAGAAGATGCCATACAATTACTTTCCGACGAAATTGATGTTACGAAATTGAGAGCTTCTTAAAACAAAATGTATCTCTTGTGTACTTTTGCGATAATTTAATAATACTTTGTTGATCTAATTGTAAAATACGTGGATAACCACCTGTAGTTTGGCAATCTTTCATAAGAATGATTAGCTTTCCAGAAGGTGTTAACTGAATGGTGCCTGGCAACACAGCAGAGGTAATGATACTTGGACATTCGTTTTGAATAGTTTCTTCCAATTGATACGCCATTCTATTATTTAACCCTATGGAAAATGTCGTGTTGAAAAGCTTTTCTTGTTGTTTTTTTGACAAAAGATGAAATTCTGGACCTTCGTATACTTTAATTGTAGTATTTGTAAATACCTCTTTTTGTATCGCAATGTTAGTTTTAGGTTGAATTTTCTTAGTGATGGTTTGATACGGAACAAAATCACCTATGACTATGCGTGATTTCGGTGTGATACCTTCGTAAAAACTCCTGCTTTTTAATATTTTTTCAGTTCGAAAACCATTTTTTACAGCGAGATACGCTCGAACACCATAATTTCGTTTGCCAAACGACAATTCATCACCTTTGGATACATTTACAGGAATATTCACTCTTATATCGCTTCTATGGAGCTTTGGAGACAAATCAGCACCACAAATGACAAGTTGCGTAGGTTCGTGAAATTTTACATGTGCACCTTGCAAAGTCATTTCCAACACCGCAGCATTTTCATCATTTCCTAACATCTGATTTGCCAATCTTGCATGAAAATCATCCATCACACCCGAAACAGGAACTCCGAAATTTCGATAGTGAAATCTGCCCAAATCTTGAACCGACGTGTACAATCCGCTATGTAAGATTTCTAACATACTTCTGTTGATTTTAGCGTGTAATTTCCATCAGAAACAGCTTCTGAAATTTTATGATATTCGGCAAGTGTGACGGAAACGAATTTGATAAAATCACCAGGATTTGCAAAGCATGGTTTTTCACTAAAAACATCAAAAAAATTCAATGGAGAATTTCCAATAATTTGCCAGCCACCAGGACTTGATTTTGGGTAAATTCCTGTCTGCATTCCACCAATACCAACGGCTCCTTTTTTGACGTCTAATCGCGGAGTAGATTTCCGATCAATGTGCAGGCGTTGATCAAGTCCACCCAAGTATAAAAAACCAGGCAAAAAACCAATGGAAAAAACTTTATATTTTGGAGCTGTATGAAGCTTGATAATTTCTGTGATAGAAAGCTTGTTTTTTTGTGCGATTTCTTCTAAGTCAATTCCAAAACTCTTGTCATAACATACGGGAACTTCCCAACACAATTGTTTTTGTGTGCGCATTTTGTCAGAAGAAAGCAAAAACAGTCGTTCCAACAAATGTTTGAATGTTTTAAAATCTACTTTTTTATAATCATAAATTATTAATAATGAATTATTTGATTGAATTACATCAAGCACTACTTTAATATTAAAATTCAATATTTTTTCTTTACATTCCAACACTGAATTTAGTACTTCAGAGGTCATTTTTGCTTCCCAAGTGAGTAAAATTGCTGTTTCTCCATATACTTTATACGTTGGGAATTTAGGTTTTACTTGAGCATTTTCGGCATTGAAATATGAGTGTAATTGTTGTATAATTTCTATTGCATTTGGTGTATCTGAATGTACGCAAAATGTATCAGACTTTAGTGAAATTTTTTCACCTGAAACCGTCTGTACTTTTTGTTCGTTTTTCAGTCTAGAGACATGCGGAATGATCTCCCCTATTTTGGTTAAAACTGCATGCTCTTTTGTACGTGAAACTAAAGTCAAATCGTCGGTATAATTTCGGTCTGCAAAGGCTTCATAAATGACTTTAAATTTTTGTTGTAAAGCGAGCTTTTCAATCACAGAATTATACGGAACATAGAGCTTGTATTTTTCTTTATATTTGGTAATTGCTTTTAAAAAAAGTTGTGCTTTTGCTGAACTTTTTGCTACATCATTATACAACGCGCCATGTGGTTTGATGTGTGTAATTTTCGCAGCATGCAAAGCGACAATTTTTTCTAAACTTTCGATTTGATTTTGAATCGTTTTGATAAATTCTGCGGAAGCCATATTTACAGAAATACGTCCAAAATTTTCCCGATCAGGATATGAAGGATGCGCACCAATTGCTACTTGATACTTTTTAGCCAACGTTACCACTTCATGCATTGTTTCCGAATTGCCCGCATGTCCGCCACACGCAATATTGCACGCACTGATGTACGGCATGAGTATTTCCTCATTGTCTGCACCTTCTCCGACATCGCAGTTGATATGTAGCATTTTTTTAGATTATTAGATTTTTAGACCGCTACGCTTTTAGATTGTAGACTATTTAACCCTGATTCTTTACCCTAAAATACACCATAAATCAATTTTATTCCTAATAATAAGGTGATTAGAATGATTCCAACGGCTAAGATATTTTGAAATACGGTATTCTTGTAGTTCCCTAAAACATTGGTTTTGTTGACTATCCACACTAAAAAGATCGCGACAATTGGTAATAGTAAACCATTTGCTACTTGCGCAAAGGTAATTACTTCCAAAGGTTTGAATTGCAAAGATGAAAATACAACACCAAGCACTAAAATGATTGTCCATACGATTCTAAAACGCACATCTTTCAAGGAAGCTTTCCAACCAAAACAACTTTTTGCCACATACGCAGCTGCCAATGGCGCTGTAATTGCCGAAGTGATTCCTGCTGCAAACAAGCCAATTCCTAATAGATATTTGGCGTATTCTCCGTATAAAGGTTCTAATCCTTTTGCCAAATCAAACGCATTGGCAATGTTTCCGCCAGTAGTTGCCGTGGCTGCAATGATGATAGTCATAGAGACAATTCCGCCTAAAATAACAGAGATAATTGTGTCTTTTCTAGCTGCTGATAAGTCTTCTTTTGTTTTCCATTTTTCTTTCACCAAAGACGCGTGTAAGAACAGGTTATACGGCACTACCGTTGTTCCGATCAAACCAATAATGATAAGCATACTGTTTTTTGGAAAAGTTGGCGTAAATGTTCCTTTTAAGATCGCGATAATGTCTGGTTTTGTTAGAATTGCCGTGATTAGAAACGAGATACTCATCACCAAAACTAGCGTTACCAAACTGCGTTCCAACACTTTATAATTCCCAATGAATAGTAGTATAAACGCAATGATTCCTATGAGAATTGGATACAAAACAACATTTTCTTCTCCAAAAACTTGCATTCCCAACGCAGCTCCTGTAATGTTTCCAGCTTCGTAGGCTGCATTTCCAATGACAATTGCGCCTAATATTAAGAAGATCGCTACGTTTCGTAACAATGTACTTGGAATTTGCTCTTTGATAACTTCCGCCAAGCCTTTTTGCGTAATGATTCCAGTGCGTGCCGCCATTTCTTGTAATACAATGGTTGCAATGATGGACAATAACATTGCCCACAACAAACTGTATCCAAATTGCACGCCTGCTTTGGTACACATGGTTACCGTTCCTGGTCCGATAAACGCCGCAGCAACTAGCGTTCCTGGTCCTATATTTTTAATCCATTTGAACATTGGCAGCCGTATTTAAAGCATAAATAGCAAAAGATCCTAACCAATGTGTGCCTTCATAATTGTCGTCTACAATGCTTGGCAAAGAGTAATTAATATGTTGATTGGCAGTATTTTTTAAATGTGCATAAGCTGGAAATTCGTTGGCAATTCCGTACAAACACCAAGCTCTGCTGAAGTTGACACCATCTAAATGCACCAATTTTCCATCGGTACGATCGGATACTTTTCCTTGTGCTAATTGAAAATTTTTGTCTGCTAATTGCGGTAAGAATTTAGACAACCACGTTTTGAATTCGTCTTTCGGCAACACTCTTCGCATGATATCGGCTTCTTCCAAACATGGCGATAAAAAGTCAAATCCGCTCGGTTCCCAAGAGATAGGACAGTTTTCATCAGACAGATAGAAATCTTTTGCGCGTTGTTCAATGAGGCTTTTTAATGCTGTATTTTCAACTGTTTTGGCATAATCGTACGCAAACGTGAGTCCGAACGCAGTATTTGTATGCTCTCCCACTCTGATTGGGTAATTTAATTTTGGTAAAAAGTCTAAATATCCTTGTACAATGATATCCGTTAGCGGTTGCAGATTGGTTTCTAATTCGCGTGCTAACGGATCGTTCCAAGTGTGCAATTCTTCTGCGAGTTTTAACAGCCAAGCCCAGCCATATGTGCGTTCAAAAGACTTGTTGTATGTTCCTTTGAAGTATATGATTTCAATTTCTATGTTTTCTTTGGAGATGTTTTCGGCCAATTTTTCTCTGATTTCCTTGCTGTTTTCCAAGTTTGGAAATTGTTTGAGCAAACTTACCAACGACCAATGTCCGTGTACGGAAGAGTGCCAGTCAAAACAACCGTAAAATGCGGGATGCAATATTTTTGGTGGTTGCAAATCTTCTTCACTACCAATAGTTTGATTGAGTTTGTTGGGATATTCTTCTTGCATGCAATGCAATGGTAAAGATGCGAGTCGATTGGCTTCCGCTAAAGATAACGTTGCAATTGTGTCAGAAACTGTGATCGTTTCACTGGTTTTTGAAGTTTTGGGAGTTTTTTTTTGATTTTTGTTTGGCTGACATTGTACAAAGATACAAAGCATCAAAAAATAGCTGATTTTTTTCAATGTTGTGGGGTATTTTGGTTGAAGCAATCAAGATACATATTTATAATCAGATTTGCGTATTGCGTATTGAGATGTTATCCCAATTTACACATAAAATGATGTTTATAAACGCGTTCATTTGGCAGTCTAGTTCTTTGCAAATCATTCACAGCATCCTATACTGCCAAAGTAACTTCGTATCCAAAACACCATTTTAAATGGAAATAGGTATTAGACTTTTAGAAATATAAAAAAAGCGAACCAGTTGGCTCGCTTAATATTGTGTTGTGCTATCGTTACATTTATTAGCAAATGAAACAGGATACGTTACACCATGCAACCACACTACTTGCACATTGATTATTTTGCGTTGCGCAATTATAATTGGTAAGTGGTTGACAAATGTCTGGACAACCAGAAGCCACATTTGTTGCTGGCACAGGTACTGGAGCACCTCCATTCAATTTTTCTAAGTTTGATACAGCATTTTTGTTAAGAGACAGCTTGTTAAGGTTCTTTTTTTTCATTGTTGGTTATTTTAAGTTCATATTAAGTAATCTTGTGAGTCAAAACCCACCGTATTTTAATGCAAATATTGCCTTTAGCAAATATAACAGGATACGTTGCACCAATAAACTACACTGCTTGGACACTGATTATTTTGCGTAGCACAAAGTCCTCCTGGAACACTTATAGGTACTGGTGGCGTTGGTAATGGTGTTGCTTGTCCTCCTTTTGGAGTGTTTGCATCTAATCGAGAAATAGCTTTTTTGTTTAAGGAAAGTTTGCTTACATTCTTTTTCTTCATGGTTTTAAGAATTTTAAAATGGTTATTGATTGGTTTTTAATTTTCAGCACTATCATTGTAAATATAGTTTCTGAAAGACATTTTAAAATTAGGCTGACTTTCAACGATTTAAAAAAAAATGTGACGAATGCATCTGTTTTGTGACGAATGAATAACTGCTAATTATCTTCTTTTTGTATGTATAAAAGGATTTTTTTTACGTAGCTTTTACTCACAGGGATTTCATTCGTTGCTGTTTCTAGGTTGAGTAAGATTCGTTGTGAATTTCCTTTGTGTGATTTTATTTTTTGGATGTTTACATAGTATTGGCGATGACATTGTACGAGAGAAGGATACGATTGTAAACATTCGGCAATAAAACGCAGTGAAGCGCGTAATAGTTGTACTTTTTTAGCTTCTGTAGTGTAGATTTCGACGTAATTTCCAGAAGCTTTTATGTATTCAATTTGTGATGGAACGACTTCAATACATTGATTGACTACAGGTGATTTTAGAATTATTTTTTTGTTAGAATCGATGGAAGTTGCAACTTGTGTTACTGGCAAATTTGCAGCAACTTTTAATCTTTGTTGAGATGTATACAACTGATCTAGTAGTAGCGTAATGATAAATAGCGGAATGGCAATACTAACAGATCTAGGAATGGTGACAAACAGGTAATATTGTGTATCTACTTCTCCAACATCCATCATAAATCTATGATATACGGTTCCAATAAAACCTGCAATACTTAGAATGGCAACCAACAATAACCAATGATGATAGGTTCTCCATGCTCGTTTTCCTTTGGCAAATTTTAGTTTTCGAAACAACAACCAGTATAAGGAATAGATGACCAAAGCTGTAATAATGCCGTAGCCTATTTGAATGATTTTGATCGGAATTTCAAATTTAGGCACTGCTAAATGATTGTCGTACGGATCAAAAATGTAAACAAAAACAGTGAGTACGATTCCAATGATCAACGAAAGTTTGAAATAGTACTTTTGATTGTCTATGAGTTGATGTTTTTGCTGAAAATAGTAGGTTATTTTGGTTAATGTCACGCTATTGTAATTAAAAAAAGTAATTTCAAATTACAAAATTGATTGCTGTTCTTGGTAAGGTTTTACCGTTTTCTTATTATGAATTTACTATTAATGTGTTTATTTATGTTGAGTCGAAGTTGGAAACTTCGACTAACGTTGGAAGCTTCGACTAACTTGATATGCGCAAATTATGTGCATAAAAAAAGACTCTACTGGAGAGCCTTATTACAGTTATTTTCACTCCTAACAAGTCAACATAGAACCAATGACAGTAGGCACCGAATTGTTGGTGTTTGTCTTATCGTCTGTCATGCCTGTAGTGGTTACTGTGCAGTATTGGCCACAAGAAGCTCCTGGATCGTCTGTATCAGTTTCAAGAGGTTCGGCGGAACGGCCTTGAAGATGATGTATTGTGGTAAGGTTGACAATTTTAGTTTTTTTGAGTTTTAGCAGTAATGACTTTTTTTTCATAATGTAATGATGTTTTGAATTATACTTTCAAACTAAAAAAAATCCTATTGCCAATGCGCATTTTTGCAGATGATAAAGTACACATTCATGAATATGTAGTGTTTTTAACGATTTTTACTCGTTTTTTGCCTTTTTGAGCTGTCTTATAAAATACGAAGGATTGATTCCTTTGGCATTGAAAAAGGCTTTGGAAAACGATTGCACATTGTTGAATCCGACTTCTGCCGCTATGGCTTTTACCGTGTATTTGAGGAAGATTTGATTGGTTTTGAGTTGCTCTATAGCATATTCAATACGTAAATTATTGATGTAGTTTGAAAAAGAGCATTTTTTGTAATGGTTGACAACTTTTGATAGGTAATTTGGATTGGTATTGATTTTTTTTGCCAAATTATTCAGTGTGATGGTATTGGAGATGAATTCTAATTTGTTTTCAAAATCTTCTAAGTTTTGCAAAATATCTTCTATTATTTCATTAGGAATGGCAATTTTTTGTGCTCCAATATCACGTTTTTGAGTGCTTTTTGATGGTTTTGGCGAATTGATCACTTCTTGAAAACGTTGTTGGTATGTTTTACGTTTTCGGTATTGAATTGTAAATCCGATAAGCACAAATACCAATATGACAAATAAGACAATGATTGCTACATTGTATTGTGCTTTTTGCTTTTGTTTTTGTGATTGCAAGTTTTCTTTTTCTGCTTGTAATTTTGGAATGTCATAATCTTTAAAAATTGCCTTGTTGAGATAAGATTCTTGTGCTCTTAAAATACTATCCACTTTGAGCAACTGATTTTTATAGGTTAGTTGGTTCTTTAAATCCTTTTTTTCGTCATAATACGCATCTAATTGTACATAAGCTTTTCTGGTGATTGGAAAGATAGATTGTGTTTTTTGAAAGATAGAATCTACTTTTTTGTAATACTGAATTGCTTTTTCTTCTTGATCTATTTCTCTAAAAACTTCTCCAGTGTAATAATAGCAAAATATGAGCTTGTCATCATCGTTCACAGTTTCAAAATAGTGTGTGTGTTTTAAAATACTATCCAAAGCAACTTGATACATTTTTTTATGGTAATTGGTAATGCCTTCATTGAATGCAAAGTGATTTTTATATGATTCTTTTTGTAGGCGTGTTGCTTCTTTGTGTCCAAATTGGTTGTAGTAAGAAGCTGAATCTACATTTTTTATGTCATTGTAAATGTTTGACAATGCGGAAATTGAGTTTAAATAGGCTATCGCATTGATTTCATTTTTATTTTCTTGACTGTACACAAAGTTCTCGCGGTACAACTTTATGGCTTCTTCTATGTTTCCTGTTCGTCGTTGTACAATGCCTAGATTGTATTTTGCTCGCGAAATCATGTCTTTTTGATCAAATTTTTCCGCATATTCAAAAAATTGCAAATAATTGTCTAACGCACGTTGATACCCTCGTTTTTGGTAGAAGAAGTCTCCCTTTTTTTCATACGCAATCGCTGGATAGTATTTGTTAGGCGCACTCGATGTTAACCTGATAATACTATCACTATACGCAAGTACATATTCATTGGTATACGCAATAGAAAGCATGCGATAGCCAACGACTAATTTGGTTTTTTGATCGGCTACTTGGATATCTTTCTTTGCTTTTTCTAGAAATCGCTTTGCAAAAAACACCTTTTGAGTTTCAGTATTGGCTTCTGCAAAAAGCTGATAAATTTCTTTGTAGTCTTTACTTTCTATTTCACTCAAATTACTATTATCCTGTTGCTGACAACTATATAGACAACACAGCAATACAAAGATTTTGAGGGAAAAGCTGATTTTCAATATTGAAAATCGCTTCTTTTTCATACAGTATACAGTCAAATTTGGTAGTTTTTGATTTTGAAAAATAATAAATGTACTGCTTATTTATAAAAAAGCATGAATTCATGAATGTATTATTCGTTTTCATGAATCTAGTTCACAACAATTTGTATGCCTTTTTTAAGATGTGTTGCTTTGTAAAGTAAGAATATCGCATGCTATTCAATTCTTGCTGACATAGCAGTAAGTGTCCTAAAACTGTTTACTGTTTTTATCAACATTTTAAATTTTAATTTTATGAAAAAATCCATTTTAAACATTGGAACCGTATTGACAAAATCACAACAAAGTACTATTCATGGAGGAGATGCTATTGATGGTGGCGGACCTTCACAAAACCTGAAAGATTATTGTGGCTCTTTGTCAATAGTATATCATCATTTAACAAACGATCCGGAAGGCGATGGAATTAGTGCTGAAAATGATGCATTAGCTGTACAAACACTTGCACAATGGAATACACATTGTATTGGCGTAAATTAATCATATAACCATGTAGAAGGCTTTGATATACGTATTAAAGCCTTTTATTTTATAATCGTAAAAATTTCTAGCAATAGTTTTCGTTGACGCTGACTTACAGGTAATGTTGCTCCATTTTTGAGCGTAAGCGTATAATCTGCAGGTGTTACTGATTTGATTTGACTCGTATTTACGATATATTTTCGGTGTAATTGCACAAAGTTTTCAGGCAAGGTTGCAGCAAAACCTTTGAGTGATTTTTGCACTAAGAAACGTGCGTCTTCTGTGTGAATGTAGCAATATTTGTCATCGGATTCTATGTAAAAAATATCATCTACGGCAACTTTAACCAGCTCATTTCCCTTTTTTATGAGTAGTATGTTGTCTATTTGCAAAGCGTTTTCGTCTTTCGTAGATAGTTGTCCTACTTCATCGGCATATTTTTCAAAAGCCAATTCGATAGCAAACTTTAGTGAGTGTGGATCCACAGGTTTAAGCAAATAGTTATACGGACTGTGTTTTTTGGCTTCTGTAAAAGAAATTCTGTCTTTAGAATTTGTCAAAAATAAGATCGGAATCGGATGTGTTGCTTGAATGTATTCTGCAAAACGAATTCCCTCGCGCTCACCATTGAGAAAAATGTCGAGTATGGCGATATCGGGTGTTTTTTTATCAAACTTTTCCACTGCTTCTTTGTAGTTTGTGGCAATTCCGCTGATAATGTATTCTTCAGAAAGTATGACTTTTAAAATTTCTATTTCATCTAAATGATCTTCCAGAATAAATATACTTAGTTTTTCCATAGCAGTTTAGGCAACGTTTTTATAAGGCAGCGAAATGTTTACAATGGTTCCGCCTGTTGGATTTTGTTTGATTTTGATGTTTCCGCCATTGAGCTGAATCATCGACTTGGTAAGCATGAGTCCTAAGCCAGAACTTTTTCGCCCAGAAGTGTCTTTTTGTACTTTTTTTGATTTGATTTCGAAGATACTTTTGAGTACTTTTTCAGGAATTCCTATGCCTGAATCAGTAATGAATACAGTGAACGATTCGTCTTCTATTTCGCCCGAAATGATGATTTTGCCACCTTCTGGCGTGAATTTTATGGCATTGTCTAAACAATTTCGAATGATAATTTTAAAGATTTCCATATCGCCATAGACTAAAATTGATTTTTTAATGTCTGTGCTGAATTGAATGCCTTTTTCTTCAATTAATGATTGGTATTGTAGTTCTATCTGACGAATAATTTGCCACAACGGAAACCATTCTTTTTGAACCGAAAGTAAGTCTGATTGGCTCAGCGACCAATTCAATAAATTATCTAACAGCAAACTTAAAGAATCAATAATTTTTGAGACATTTTTGTCGGATGAAATCGCTTCAGAATCTTTTTTCATCGCGCGTATTTGAAATAATTGTTTTAAGCGTGCGACTGGACTTCGCAAATCGTGCGCGATAATCGTAAACAACTGGTTTTTAACTGTATTCGTTTCATTCAGTTCACGGTTTAGTTTTTTTATTTTTTTGTTTTGTGCGATGAGTTTTCTGTAAAAAACAAATCCGATTACGAATAACAGTAAAATTCCCGCTGAAATTGCAATAAAGGTGTTTCGTTCTGCCGTTTTAAGGTCTAACTCGGCTTGTTTTTGTGCAATATTAAAGGCTTCTTTTTCTTGTGCTACTTCCCAAATTGCATTTTGTTTTTGAAGTGAATCGTTGATAACGGAATGCTCTTTTAGGTAGTTTATAGCTTCTTCGTGTTTTTTTAATACTTCTGAAATCAGATATTTATTATATGTTATGGTGCTTTTTAATTCTAAATCTTTGATTGATTTAGAATATGTATATGCAGAATCAAAATAATGTTCCGCAAGTTCGTCTTTGTATTGTTCGAAATATAGATTACCAAGATTGGAATACGTTTTTGCTATTTGAAAATTATCACGCTTGTTTTTATAACTTTTTAAGATTTTTTGATATGCTTTGTATGCTTCATCAAATTTGTTATTGGAAAGATGAATATAAGCTTGATTTTCAATAATTTCATTTTTAAAAAGATTTGATTGCTGTATCGGAACTGCTAAAGATTTTTTAAAATAGAAGTTGGCAGAATCGTGTTGATTATTTTTTAGGTAGATGCTTCCGAGGTTTTTATACACAAATTGCTGAATGTCTGTATTCAATGTATTCTGAATGGTTAAGAAGTACCTTTTTGCCTCCGCTTCCACTTCTAGTTTTAACAACAAATGATTTTGGAACAATTGTTTTATAGTATCATTTGTTACGTTATCCTTTAGGATATAAAGTTTGGCAAGTTGTAAATTATTTTCGGTAAGACTTACATGCGCGAGATGCCATGAAGTTTCATTTTCTAAAAATATCTTTTCAGAGTTGGCTGCTTTACTTTTACAGAAGTTACACTGATTTTCAAACCAGTTGTTTGTATATGTATTTTGTCCATGAATTATTGCGCACGTTAAAAATACTATACCGAAAAAAAAAACTTTTAAGCGTTTCATAACTACGAAATGTATCAGTCCTAAAACTGCTAATGAGAACGAATCATTTTACAATAATAACTTTTGTTCCTCGTTTTGGTTCATGATCTAATATCTTCTCCAGCACAATTTCAGATACGCCATGACTAAAATCGACTTCACAAAATACTTTTTTGTTTTCAAGACTTACCTCTTGGGTATCAACTACAATTGACCATAAATTTTGTGAGTTGGAACTTGGAATGTTGATATTTTCATCAACTCTAACTTGTACATAATAGTCATACTGAGTATTTTTAGTATTCTCTACCACTATATCTTCTTCTTTAACCGAAATATCAAAATACGTCAAAATATATATTAAGTTTCGATGTTGAAGTTGGCTAATTCTTAAAAAAGGTCCTAGAGATTTTTTCTGCCCCGTATCGTCGTCTTTAATAAAATTTGCTTCAGTAGCTAATATTTCCTTTTGAACTTTCATGGTAGTAACTTTTAATTGATAAGTGTTGACTATTTTCTGAAATGCAATATAATCATTCTCTGAAAATTTAGACTGAATAATCTTTCTCTATTTTAATCGTTTACTCCATTTTTTTCTGCGTTCACTCCATTTTCAATTTCTCAAAGCAATTGCTAAGTACATTTATAATCAATAAGAAATAGCGATTGAATTCGACATTAGAAACTTATGATGGTGAAATCCGAAAAACCAATTAGTAAATAGAGTAGGAAAATTTAATTAAATAATTATGACAAAACATGCAAACAATGACTTTATGACAAAATTGCCTGGTGGTGCCATCATTATGTGGTCAGGAACACTCGTTGATCTCAAAAAAATTGGAGATTGGGTACTCTGTGATGGAAAAAATAACACTCCTAATTTAATAAATCGATTCATCGTTGGTGCTGGTGATGAATATTCAGTAGGTATAAAAGGTGGTATAAAAAATGTTAAACTCACTGAAGATCATTTGCCTACTCACACTCACGATATTGATGTATCGAACAATGTAGAGCTCATGTCTGGACTTACTCTAGTTAAGAAGAGAAAGCGCGGAGGTAAAGCGAAGAAAGATGATCTTTACTTACCTATGGGAGATCAAAAAAATTACCCTTTAATAGATAATTTAAGTATTGAACATACTGGAAAAGGGGCAGCATTCGATAACAGACCTCCCTATTTTCCACTCTATTATATCATGAAAATAAAATAAAAAAACTATGGAAAATACTATAAATATTCGGAGAGTCAACATTGGAACATGCTTTAATGCATTTTCAAGAGACCTTTTGCTCAATGTGCAAGCGTTCGAGATAGGAAAACTTCAGGGTAAAAATTTATTGAGAACAAATAAAGGAGATGAAGAATTTCAACTGATAGCTTCTTCCGATAATGACTCAGCATACCAAAGTGAATTTTTTGGCTCAAATACAAAAGCTGAATTTGGCTTTTTTAAGACTAAAGTTGGAGCTGGTTTCAGCATGGAAACTAGCAGTAGTCATATGAAAGACAGTACCGCTATAAGTTGTAAACTAAGCAATCAAAAAGTGAGGCAGAATATTGAACTTTTGAATATGAATCACTATGCTGAAACAGATTATTACAGCTGCTTAATGCCAGATGTCCAAAGAGCTTACAAAGATTTAGTGGAGGAAATAAACTTGAAAAAAAAGAGGTTAAAGTATATTACATTTGTACAAACATTTGGAACAGGGTTTGTTTCACGATTGTTTCTAGAGTCTGGCTCCATTGCCAAAATTGTTATTGAAAGTAATTCGGAAAGTAATTCGGAAAGTGAAAAGTATGGAATCACTGGAGGAGTTTCATTTAAAGGTGCTGGAGTTTCGAATGCAACTGATTTTGGAGATACCTTAATGAAAGGAAATATTGAAGGAACATTAGCCGTTTTTGCAACCACTGCTCCTCACGACTCGCCCACGAAAGAATGGATACAACAAGTTACCAATACATTTGTTGGCAAAGGAGTCGATTTTTTAACTAAATCTTCCTCGTTTGCAGACTTGCCAATTGTATCCTATTCAGATTTGCCACCCATTATAAAAGAACCGGTAGAAGATAAAAAGCCGCCAGAGAGTACAAAAGCAAAAGAATTAGAGGATGATCTGAAAATAAGAATTATGAAATTGGAAGATCCTAGTATTGACGAAACTCCGCCTGATTGGGACGAGTGGATTGCTGAAAGAAAAGAGAAGCAAAAAAATGAAACTGACTTGAATGCCGTTATTGAGGAAGTTTTGAACATTGAAAATGAACCAACAGTTAGCGCAAGTAAAAATAATTTTGCGACTACATCCAAAGTGAAAAATCTTTTTAAACCTAATTTTAAATACTCAAATGTTTCCAGTACTAATTCGGATTACATAAGAGGTTTTGCACCCATGGATTTCGTATATACTCCGTGGAGTGCGATTTTTCCTGAGTTTAGTAATATTAGTGCGATTTTTGGAAATGACATCAATGTTTCTAAAATCTTGATTTTTCAAATGTCAAGAATTCAATTTTCACAGTTTTTGCAATTTTCTAAGTTGGCTTTAAATGATATCAAAGATGTCAAAAAAACGATCATCACAGATTCAAGTGAATATGATGAATGCTTACAAGATTACAACAAACATTTGATGAAAAGTATTGAATGCATGGATCAAGAAAGCTATACAGATGATGACTATGCCAAAGATATTGCGGGATTCAGCGCTAATCTAGAGACAAAAAAATTCACTTTAGTTAATTATGAATTGTTTTTCGAATACTATAAATATGTCATCAATTGCCCATTTGGTATGATTTTGCATGGTTATAAGAAAGAAAGAAATTCTGATAACACTTTTTCATACGTTACTGATAAAGATACAGTAATTACTAAAATTAGAGAGGTTGATGGACAGCTGAAACCTACATTTGAAAAAATTAGAGACAAACATACGCAATATAAAAAGGCTTTAAGAATTTATGTATTGCCAAGCTATGATGAGTACAAAGGAATCATTTTTGATTTGTGTTATTACGATACTGCAAAGAAAAAATTTGCTCAATTAAAAACTCTCAGAATTGATGATGAAGTGTTTTATAAATCTAGAATTAGTGAAATAGACTTACTGAAAACAAGAGATAAATTTCCATATAAATTTATTTTTGATAATAAACTATCTCTGGAGCCAACGCATGTTAGTTTTGATGATGTTGATAATAAAGATTTAGAAATTTTAAGTCCATATCCTATGTTTGAAAACTTTCCTTTCGATCTCGCTGGAAACTACAGTTATTTAAAATAAAAGTATATTGTTATGAATGTTAATAAAGTAGAAATTGTAATTGATTTCTACTTTATTTTTTAATTTTTCACCCCAACCAACCTTCTCGATCTAAACTTCGATATTGAATAGCTTCCGCAATATGATTTGGTAAAATATTTGGTTCTTGCCCTAAATCAGCAATGGTTCTCGCTACTTTGAGAATACGATCGTATGCGCGTGCAGATAAGTTTAAACGTTCCATAGCATTTTTGAGAAGGCTCAAAGCTTCTGCATCTAGTTTACAATAGTTGCGGATTTGCTTGGTGTTCATTTGTGCATTGTAATGTAGCATTTCCGAGTGTTTGAAGCGCTGTGTTTGCAGTTCTCTTGCTTTGATGACACGTTCGCGGATTTCTCCACTGCTTTCACCTTTCCGTTCTTCCGAGAGCTTTTCAAACGGAACAGGCGTGACCTCAATATGAATGTCAATTCGATCCAATAATGGTCCCGAAATTTTTCCCATGTAGCGTTGCATTTCTATGGGAGAAGCAGACATGGGCGAATTGGGATCGTTGAAAAATCCGCTTGGACTCGGGTTCATACTTGCCACCAACATGAAACTGCTTGGATAGGTTATGGTAAATCGCGCTCTGGAAATGGTGACCTCTCGGTCTTCCAACGGTTGTCGCATGACTTCCAACACACTCCTTTTAAATTCGGGCAATTCATCTAAAAACAATACGCCATTATGTGCCAACGAGATTTCTCCAGGTTGCGGATAGCTTCCGCCGCCGACTAAAGCGACGTCTGAAATTGTGTGATGTGGATTCCGAAACGGTCGCTCCGAAATCAAGCCACTTTTGTCTTTAATGTTTCCTACCACAGAATGAATTTTTGTAGTTTCCAAGGCTTCATGCATCGTTAGTGGCGGTAGTATCGTGGGAAGTCGCTTGGCAAGCATGGTTTTTCCTGAACCTGGTGGTCCAATGAGAATAATATTATGTCCGCCCGCAGCCGCAATTTCCATACATCGCTTGATGCTTTCCTGCCCTTTGACATCCGAGAAATCAAATTCGGGAAAGTTCAGATTTTTCAAGAATTCCGCACGCGTATCAATGATGGTTTTCTCTAAAGGTTCA
Source organism: Kordia sp. SMS9 (assembly GCF_003352465.1). Lineage (NCBI taxonomy): Bacteria > Pseudomonadati > Bacteroidota > Flavobacteriia > Flavobacteriales > Flavobacteriaceae > Kordia > Kordia sp. SMS9. The sequence goes on from NZ_CP031153.1 coordinate 4,299,412, forward strand.
CCTGCATCAAAGAAATTGATGACTTGCCGAATGTTTTGTACACCATACACTTCTAAGTTATTCACAACGGCGGCTTCTTTGGCATTTTGTTCTGGCAGAATAAAACCTTTAAAACCTTCTTCCCGTGCTTTGATGGCAATGGGCAATACGCCATTGATGGGTTGTAGACTTCCATCCAACGACAATTCACCCATAATGAGATAGTTGTCTAAGTTTTCAGATTGAATTTGATTAGAAGCTGCCAAAATTCCTAATGCTAAGGTTAAATCGTAAGCGCTTCCTTCTTTGCGCAAATCGGCAGGTGCCATATTGATGGTAATTTTTTTCCCAGGAATTTTATACCCGTTATTTTGCAAGGCTGAAGCAATGCGGTAATTGCTTTCGCGAATAGCATTATCGGGCAAACCCACTAAATGATAGCCAATTCCTTTTGCGATATTTACTTCTACTGTAATCGTAGTAGCTTCAATACCAAATACGGCACTTCCATAAACTTTTTTGAGCATTTTGTAATCCAGTTTTTATGAAATTATGTATTTATCTCGTAAAAACCATAGGTTAGTTTGTAAGCGTTGATTTTTTTATATAAGCGTATTTTTTGAAGTTAAAAATGGCAACTTTCGTTAAAGTTTCTCTATCATTTTTGTAAATATACCCAACCTTGATATTCTTGTGCGATGGTTTCTGGCAACTCTGTTTCGTTAAGATTAATCACATAAAAATAAGTTCCTGTAGGCAATTGTTCGCCTTTGTAGGTTCCATCCCATTTTGAAGTAAGCGTATTTCCTTCGTAGATTTTACTTCCGTATCTGTTAAATATCTGAATGACATGATTTGGATAGTTTTCAATATTTAAAATGTTGAAAAGATCATTTTTACCATCATCATTTGGTGAAATTCCTTGCGGGATGAAAATCTCACACACGATTGGCGTGATTTGAAATTGCCCAATGTCAAAACAATTGGTTTGTAAGTTTTCTATACGTACATAAATGGTTGTTGCTGTAGATTGATAGTTTTCTGGAGAAACAATCTGATTTATTTTATCAGTTGCATCGTCAAGGTTTGTGTAGAAGGTGGTTTCAAAATTAGCTGCGTTTTCCTCAATTTCTGAAGATGATAAAAATAAATTGAACGTTCCTTCCCCTTGTATGTTGAGACATTCTTCTAAGTTTTCAAAATCGTACAGTGTTGGTAAAGGTTCAAAGAATACATTAATTTGGTCACTCACCGTACACGCTCCAGAGAATACTTGCACTGTGTATGTTCCTTGTTCATTTACAGTAAATGTTGCATTTGTAGAACCATTTTGCCAAATATAGGTAGCATTTGTGGTGGTAGCATCTAACACGAGCGTTTCTCCCTGACATAGCGTAATGTCAGCACCTAAATTGACCACAGGAAGCGAATCATACGTGATGTTAATTTCGTCCATAGACGAACAACCATTGACCGTCACTTCCACTGAGTACGTTCCAGCTTGACTGACCATAATAGTGGCATTGGTAGAACCATCTTGCCAAATATAGGTAGCATTTGCAGTGGTAGCATCTAAGATGGTGGTGTCTCCTTCGCAAAGTGCGATGTCGTTTCCAAGTTGAACCATTGGCACTGGATTTACCGTGAGTGTTGCTGTATTAATTAATTCTGTTGTAAAGTTTAAAAAACTAATGTTGGTAATGTTAATGACAACCGCTACTGTAGGTAGTGTTATTGGAATGGTTCCGTTTCCTGCGGCATCGAGTTGAATTGTTTGTGTTGTTCCGCCATCAATATTGTAAGTTACCGTGGCATTCACAGTACCTGTAATCGTAAAAAAACCGTCTTCACCTAAACAAATTGCAGCACTTGAAACAACTGTTGCTGTAAGGAAATAATCTCTGTAATCGACATCGCCACCTGAAAAAATATCACTGTCAACATCTGGTAAGGTTGTAGGATCGTTGATGGTAAAGTTAGGATCTTCAAAAGTATCATTAGCTTCCAAACTATTGGTCATACCATTTGAGCCTTCCATAGTGTTTGAAGCGCCATTGTTGTTGGTATCCAACGCAGCATTTCCAACTTCTGCAATATCAAATATACCATCGTTGTCTGAATCGAGATCAAGGTAATCGTAATTGTCAGTATTTTCGGTGTTTTGAGGTTCGTTAAAACTTCCACCATGTCCCGTAAATGTATCGTAAATATCTATAATACCATCACCATCAGTATCGTCATCCGTTACATTTCCATCATTGGAAAAATTAGTGCTAAAATTGAGTGTCGTTTGTGCTTCTACCGCATCAGGAATGGTATCGCCATCACTGTCTACATCTATAAAGTTTTGCAATACATCTGCGTCGGCAGTACTTTCTACAGGCGTAATTCCTGTGTTTTCGCCATAAATTGCTTCTATAGCATCTGCCAAACCGTCGTTGTCGTTGTCTGTAAAATTAGCACCATCTATCACGCCATTATTATCTGGATCGAACTGTGAGACATCCAAACCACTTTCTTGCAAATCACTTATTCCGTCATTGTCGGAGTCTAAATCCAGTTCGTTTAAAATGGTATCTTGATCCACATCTGTACTTGCTATGGTGATTCCACTTGTGAGTACAATATTGTCAATTCCCAATCGCACACCATTTGGAACATTTACATTTGCGTCATCATCAAAAGGTAAAAATTGCAATGTTTGCACCCCTGAAGTTGTAGGCGTAAATGTAAACGATTGAAACGTCCAAATAAGATTGGTATTATTAAATGAGCTATTTGAAATGGTGACATCTGCTTGGAAAATTTGTTGATTGTCGAGAAAAATGCGCCAATATCCTGTTCCATCTATCGCATTGCCTTGTTGTACATTTGCTTGATAAAACGTCATGGTATAGGTAACTCCAGCTACCAAATTTACTGTTTGTTGAATGCCTTCATGAAAAATGGGTGTATTACTACTTGTTGGATAATATTGATATAAGCCAGATATAAATGTATTTCCTTCTTGCGGTATTCCAATTATTCCTGTTCCGGGACTAGGTCCATTGATGTCCGTCACATTTGGTGATGCAGAATTGGGACTACTCTGATTGGTTGCTTCACAGATAGGACTATCTGCTGGAATCCACTGCCATGAAATGGGCAATGTAAATACGTTTGTATTTGGAGCCTCTAATCCTCCGTTTGATATGATATTATTAGTTTGTGGACTAGACATCCCTTCGTCAATATCTAATATTCCATCATTATCATCGTCACGATCCATGGCATCTGGTACTCCATCACCATCAGTATCGACCATAGCAATTGCATTGGCACTTTTTACTGGTTGTACATTGACACATAAATCTTCATGTGAAAAAATACCTAAATTGTTATAAAATTGTATATTATTTGTATACTTTTTTAGAGCATTTGCTTTACAGATACTATCTTTTTTAGGTTCCTTGTAATTTTGACTTATTGCAGATAGAGAACAGCACAGAAGTAGTACTGTGGTAACTTTTTTTAGCTTCATTTGGTAATCGGTTTTAATGGCAGTATTACTGTTTTTTGGTACTAATACCAATTTTAGGTTGCCGTTCTGCAATTTAAAAAATAATTATAGATTTTGTAAGTATACATTTACTTTTTGTGGAATTAAGGTATTATACCAATTTACACATGAAATGATGTTTATAAACTCGTTCATTTGGCAGTATAGAAGTAATGCGGTAATTGCTTTCGCGATATTTACTGCTACAGTAATTGTCGTTGCTTCCATTGCAAAAACGGCACTTCCGTAGATTTTTTGAGTATTTTTTAAACCTTTAGTTTGTATAAAACTATCTTTTTGTTTGTCAAGATGCGAAAACTATTTTGTAAGCGTTGTAGGTTTTTTGTGAGTGTTGGTTTTTATCGTAAAGAAAAAAAATTATTCTTTGACTATTTTATGGGTTAGAATTCCTGAATCGGTTTGAATTTTCATGAAATATATACCCGTAGACAAATCTTTCAAATCTGTTTGATATTCTTTTTTAGAATTTGAAAAAGACTCTGATTTTAGTAACCTACCATTTGTATCTAAAATAGCGATCCTATTTATAGGCGATTTGCATTGGATAAAAAGCATATCTTTTGTTGGATTTGGATATATTGAAATCATGCTTTCTTTAAGTTCATCAATTGATAATGGGTTACTATATTCAAAATCATCCATGTATATTGATCTATTTCTTACCCTTATAGCGAAATTTTTCCCGTAAGATTCGTTATAATTAGATACGTTTGCAAAATATTGAGTCATTTGGAACGTTGGTGAGACATCTCCTAAAACAGTAAATGTGGAATGATCGTCAGGATCTGTCATAAAACCATATTCCAAATAATTAAAAACTGAATTTGTACTTCCTCTTCCTAACCACAAAGAAATAGAACTATCTAAAGATAAATTATTTAATCTAGGTCCTATTAGCATTACATCTCTATAATAACTTGAGGCCAAGAAAATTGTATTTCCTATTCTATCAACATCGTATAAATTACTAACTGTAGCAGTTGTAGACGAACTTCTCGATAAAATCTCCAATTATTAGGCAATTAATTATGAAATGTGGGCAGTATTGGTCCAAGAATTTAATCATTAGTTTTCACCAATTCTTGCATCCCGTAATATTCAATGGCATTTTGTTTTAAAGGATTTATACTCCATTCCGTCCATTCATTAGTATATGGATTGTATCCACATTTTAAAGGTTTGGCATAATCATTTTCTGGACTTTCCTTATACGCTCTGCAATCTGTACAAATGTATCTGAACTCACAATCTTTACATACTTCTATTTGATCTTTGGTAATATTCCAGTATTTTTTGAAGTTTTGATGTTCTAAAGCTTCTTGTAATTTTGTGTCTTTTATGTTGCCAAAGATTTGCTGCATACTTGGACAATTTTTTATATTTCCTTCTCTATCGATTGAGATTTTACGATGAAGGCATGAATTATGGTTTACTGACTCAGTATACGTTGACATGTTTATAGAAAAATAATTCCTATGGATTACTCCACAATTTTTCTCTGAATTGATATCTTTTTTTGAGTATATAACGGCTGCGTTGTCATTAAAGTCGCTAATTGTAACTTTATCTTCTTTGGCATTATAGATTACAATTTTCATTAACCTTGGGTATAATTTAAGTACATCTAAAAATTTAGTCTCTTTAATAGCATCGTTGTATTTTACTAAACATTCAATGGATGTGATGGTAGATTCTATTTTTTTTATGAACTCAAGCGTTTCTATCAAATTAATCATAGAAAAAGATTCAAAAAATCTAAATTGAATTGCTAAGCATCTTAGCTCAGTAAGTTGAGAAATAATTTTTTGTATGGAACTTTCATTTCGTTCACTACAATCTATCACTGCATTGGTTACTGGTGCGCTATTGGAGTAAGAAGTATTTAATGCTTTGAACATTTCTATATGTTGCGAAAAAAAAACAAACTCATGTTCTACAAGAAATGCAAAATATTCATCGATGGTTTCATCATATTCATTTTTGTAAATAGCTTTGATTTCTTCGATGGTTTTGCCCTGATAGTTTGATAAAATTTCAAATAACGAGTTCGGAATAAATTTTATCTGGTGTCTTCGCAAATCACAAATCAATGACCTGGAGTGCCCTTTGACTGGAACACAACTTTTATGTAGTACTAATTTCATTAATATTGTATCATCTTTGTAATGGGTTTCCAATGTATATCGGATACCATGAGTCGTTTGTTATCGTTTATTGTAACCATGCATCGCTGTACCAACTTTCCTCTCTTTAAATAAGATTCGTTTTGAACTGCTAAATGATGACTCACTGGGTATTTTTTTTCTTTCATATTCATATAGTTAATTTTAGATGGTGGTCTAATTTTTCAAAAAGAGTGCAATTTTCTTTTCTAGTTCGTAATTACAGTTGTAACTCATATCTGAAAATTGCCCAACAGGATTCACTTCCAAAAAAATAAAATTATCGTGTGTATCTACAATAAAATCTAAAGAACCACAATCAAGACTCAGGCGCTTCATTAATTTTTTTATCCTATTTTGAATATTTTTGGGCAAAATGAATGGTTCTGTTCTATTGGGTGTTTCATGATTATAGTTTCTGTAATCAACAGTGGTCATGTCATCATTTTGAGAAAAAATAGCTTTTGAAAACATTTCATCATTGATAAAAAAAGTGCGAATTTCAAATCGCTTTTCAATCTTTTTTTGAAATAGTGACAGTGTGAATTCCTTGTCTTTATTTGCTTCAAAATCGTACCCAAACGTTAAATAATTCAATCTTTTTTCATGTTCTAAATGTTCAAAAGGTAAAGGAACAAGAAGTTTTGTTACGATGTTATCTTTGCCTAATCCTGCTAATACTTGATTGGAATTATCGGACAACATTGTCTCAGGAATTGTAAGACCACATTCTTTTGCTACATATAAAACCTCTAATTTGTTTACGTCAGTTCTAAAGGGATTCCCTAGATGTCTTCTATTATTTATTAAAAGATAATTTACAAAAATTTCTATGGTCTGTTTGGTGTTTATATGATATTGCAAAAGATTTTTCTCTACATTCAAATCGAAATCATATACAATTTTAATTCTTCCTCTTCTAAACCAAATACTTTCAATGTCGTCCATACTAAAACGTACAGCATTATACGTAAACGTGGGTTTGTCAAAACCATCTGAGAAATTTACTTCAACTTCTTTATTCTTATCAATGATGAGAACTTTTTGCTTGTAAAAAGTCAACCATTTTAATACTTCATTTGTTGAAATGTCTAATTTTTCGCTGATTATTAAGTGCATTAATATTTTATTTCGTAGTATAACCTGTATTCATTATGAGGAAATTCACTATTGATCAATTGAATCTTAGATTCATCATACCCAACATTGATGAGTAATGATTTTGATTGCTCTAATAAAGCGTGTCTTTTTTTGGCATCCTGAACAGAACAAAAGAGTGTCAAAACAGGATGCTCTAAAGTTTCTAGATCCTTGTTTTGAATTATTTTATCAAATTCAATCTTAGTTAATTCAGCATTCATGTCAATTTGATCTTTGGAGGTGTATTCTGTAAAAATGAAAGGAATAATGTATCGTTGATTGATGATTAGGTCCAAATCCTCTAAGTTATGTCGAAAAGACAAATTGAACATATTATCAACCCTATGCCAATATTCTTTCCCGTTTTGTGCACTTTTCAATGCCATTATCGTATACTTTTTATACTCATTTGTGGGCATGTGAGAAACAATGATACTTAGTTTAGGATTTCCAGGAGTTTGTTTGATGTAATATTTACCTGGCCATTCTCCCAAACTATCAATAAGGTGTTGGAATTCGACCAAATTTAGAGAATCAATAGGTTTTACAATGGAATCCCAAAGTGATTTTCTTAATCCTATTTTTTTTGCTTCCGTTGAACCTAAATTTTTGCTGTATATAATTTCAGTGAATCTATTTCTACTTTCTTGATCTCTATGCATGATTTGATCCAATTTTCCGACAACAGTTTCGGAATTTAGAGAGCTTTCGAAATTTTCCCAATGTAAATTGCATTGATCTCCATGCAATTGTATCAATTTCTCTTTTGCGTCAATGCTTTTTACAGTACTATAAAGATCATTGACAATGGCGCAATCAGTAGCGTAATTATGATTTTTTATTAATTGTAAATCCCTTTTATAATCCATATAGGATATTGCTTCATGTGTACGTTGGTCTTTACAATTAGAAAAAATACCTAAAAGCAGAATGAATACATATTTTTTTTTCATAGAAATCAAAAAGAATAAGTGCTCAATTCAGAAAATCAAGCACTTATGAAATTATAGGCTAAAAAGTATTAACACTCACTAGTGATAATACTTCCTCTTTTCGTGTAAGAACATACATACGTATAAACTCCGTCATCACAATTGTCAGAATATATATCAGTTTGTGTATCTGTATAATCCCAGCCTGAGGTTGTACACGTTTCCGTACATGAAGATCCTCCGCCAGTTTTGCTTCTTACTTGATCAACTGAAATTTGACAATCCTTGAATTTGTCTAAACTTAATTTTTCCATAATTTATCGATTTTGAAATTACCTACTCTGTTAGCTTTTCGGTTTCCGCTTTTCATGATTTTTCGATGTTATGGGAGAATAAGTTTTTTAGGAATTATCTTAAAATTACAATTTATATTTAGAATTCCAAATCAATACTCACAAAAAGTTGATCTAAAATAATAAATATTAATCATTTATTAAATAATTTACACCTCCACAAAACCATGTTGAAACGCATACGTCACCAACTCGGAAACAGAGTGAATGTTGAGTTTGCTACAAGAGATTTTATTAAGCATTATTTTTTTTCTCACTAGTATTTACTGCAATATCTGAATTAAAAAAATCTTTGTAAGATTTGATCAACTCATTGTTAATATTTCTCTCTATTGATGCTTCATTTTCATTGGAATCAATGATTCCTGGAAAATATGACTTGTATTGATATACCCTAGATTTATGTTTTTCTAACTTTTTCTTAATACGATTTAGTTTTTTCCTAATAGACCCAGTATTCACACGCATTCTCTCAGATGCCAATGCATGATGTGTTGAAATATCGTTATAATCATCTTCTAAAATATAGATTTCGTATAGTTTATCATTATAGGCTTTACTATCGGAATGCATTTGGACAACCTTATAATAATATTGGTTTGCAATTTCATAATGTGTTTTAGGCTCCAAATAAGATAAAATTTCAGAACCAAGAATGATCATTAGCTCCTTTTTAAAATTTTCAAAGTTACCAACTAATTGATCTGTTTTTTTGGTTTGCTCAAGAGGTTTAGAATTATGATTTCCATGCTTATCTGATTTTTTTGAGTTCTCAGCCGATTGATCTACTTCATCTTCCTTTACAGAAGATTTGGATTCATTATTATCTAATGAATCATATTTTTTTATTATGTTTTTATAATTTTCGTATACATTACACCAATCTGCCATTCTATCATGAGCCAATGCAATGTAAGAATATCCTATTACATAACCTGGATCATAAAGTTTAAACATTTTAATTAATTCTTGTAGACAGAATAAAGCCTCTTTCGTTAAAAATTCTATTATATCCTTTATTAAAATAGTAGATTCATTGGAATCTAAAATAAAAGCCAAATTACTTTTAGTATGTTCTTGAAGACTCTTTTGGTTTGTTAATTTTGAATTTTCTGAAAAGTCCATTTCCATATCGAAAAAATCTTCTAAACCTAAGATATTTTTCATTATAAAATAACAGCGTTCAGTTCTATATTTCAATTCTAACATTCGCAAATATCTATTATTCATAGAAGAATAAGGAGATATTAGTCCCTTACTTAATTTAAAATCTTTTAAAAATTTAGTATAATTTTTTTCTGTATTCTTCTGCCCTTTTTGTTCTTTTTCCTTTTGTCCTTTTTGAAACTCAATCTTTGTGTTTTTAATATTTGTTGAGTTCAGTTTCATTTTTATTTCTTCAACCAAAATTAATACTTCTCTATTATTAGAAGTATTACTTAAATTATTATATAAAATATTTCTTCCTACATCTTTATTTTCAAAAATTTCAAGAATCTCTCTATATTTGAGAATTTGAGGTCTATTTGCGATCTCATTATTCCAACTTGTTACCATAAATACAGTTTCTGCAACTTCTTCAATACTTCGGAAGTTTTGATCTTCAATTTGGATATTTAAAAATTTTTCAATTCTACTTAAATAATCATCATTTTTAACTATTTCACTTCCGCTTGTTTTATTTTTTTTAGAAACATCCGTATTAACTTTTGTTTCATCAATTTCATTTTTTTCATGCTCCTTATTGATTTCCACAAGATCTTTTATAAGGTACAGCATTTTTATTAAGTGTACTCCATAATAATAGTTGTGTCCTGATCTTTTAAATAGTGCTGCTGCAAGCTTGTATACATGAAAAACTGTTTGAGTTGTGAATAAATTATCATCGACCAACTCTATAAATTTTTTTATATTAATTTCTCTTTTTTCAATTTCTGTATTATTAATATCATTATCTAATATTTTAAATTCTTCTTTTGGTATTTTAAACTCTTCCTTTTTTAATGATGATAAGATACAATCTCCAAGTTTAGCTATTACAGTTGCCAAATAATACATTCGTTTTCCACTAATCATATCAATACATTCAGGCAATAAATATCCAGCACTCATAGCTAACAAATTTTCTTGTAATGATACTTTAGACTGAAGATTATCTGATTCTGAAATTATATTTTTTCTTTTTTTAATTTTTTTGATTATCCTACTCTGATGATTTAAGGTCAAGAAATAAATAGAATTCCAATAATAATTAAATGATGTTAAAGAAGGATAAAAATCGTATGGACGTTTTGTTATGTGTGGACTTTGTATTATATCTTTGTTGTAAATTTTATATTGCTGTTTTAGAATAATGTTATCTTCTTTATTTTTTGTTAAAAATGCTTCTAAATGATATTTTCTTATCTCAGATCTAAAAAAGTTTGGGTATTGACAATTTTTGTAAAACAAAATGCTTCCTACGTTATTGTAATAATCTGATTTTAAGTAATTTTTTCGATAGCTATATATACTTGGTATGTTTTTTAATTTATTTTTATTTGAATTTATTTTTTTACTAAATAACTCTTTACCTGTATTCTCTTTAAGACTAATCAAAGACTTACTCTCTATCATTTGTAAAAAATCTTGCCTATTTTCAAATAAGCTATCATAGGTTACTCCATCTACCCTAGACTTTTCAATAACGCCTAGCAATGCTATAAAAGGCATACTAATCAAGTTCATCTTTCTATGGTCATCTGAAACATCTAATTGAAAATTTTCTTCATTTACAACCATTTTTTCTAAGTATCTTTGTGTATCAAGAATCAATGTTTTGTATAGAGAAAATGCTGAGTCAAAAGCACGTATTTTTTCTAAAGTAAGACCTAATTTTAACTGATTTCTTAACCAAATTAAAAATTGATGTCTTGTTATTTGACCTTTAGTTACTGCAGTAGGAAATCGTAAAGATTGTATGGACTCTGAATAATATATAATTGCTTCATCGTATTCTTTGTCGTAAAAATGTAAATCTCCCAATATAGTTTGAGTAAAACTTATGGCATGTACGAATTGATTATCATCATGAATTGGTATGTATTTATCATATTTGTTCTCAAGTTCAATTAATCTTTTTTTATAATGTCGTTTTGTGAATAACGATTCATCCAATGTAAAATTGAAAGCAGCTGAACTCAAGTCTGAAGTTTTAGAAAGATAAATAAGTTCTCGCCTTACTATTCCTCTAAATTTATAATCAAAAATTCCACTAATAGCATCCTCTAAATAATTTGAAGAATAAAAACGCATTAAATCATCTATAAATTTTCTCAAGTTTGGCTCTCTATTTACTAAAACTACCTCTGGAATAAGTTCAAGATTTCTCCAAGAAAAACCAAAAGGATGAAATTTAAAAATATGATCTATGATGAACGAAGAAGAATATAATAATTTATCCCCTAAGGACTTTAAATGTCGACTATTACTTATAATATAAGGACGATATAAACTTGCTGTTAGACCTATTTCATATTGAAAATTGTAACTGAATTTTAAAAATAATCGGTCTCTTTTGGGCTCCTTGCAGCCTACTTTTTTGTGATCCTGTAATACGACTAAGTTCTCCTGTCTAAAAGATGGTTCTTCTATGTCTTCATTTGATTTAGTTACAATTATTTTTTCAACTAAAGTTGTTAATTTTTTTGGAGTTCCATTACTTCTATAAGCAAGATAAACTATGAAATTTTGTAAAATAGAAACAATTTTAGCTATTTGTTTTTTTGTGTTTTCGTCTACATCTTTTAGCTTTTCAGTATTTTCCTCATATGTTTTTATTAAAAAATTCTTATTATCACTTTTTTTAAAATGCAAATATTTATAAAGCTTTTTTAAATTAGGATCTTTTATATTTTGATCTTTATTATCGACTTTTTCTTCATTTTCATAATCTTTAGTTATTAAATTATTTAAAATTAAATTACAAAGATATTTTTCTGTCATTTGGGTAATTCCTCCTTTACCATATTCAGATTTAGAAGAGTCTTTAAAGAAACTTTTCACATAAATAACATCATTGAAAATACTACTATAAAAAGAATCTCTATCAGCAATATCAGCCAGATATGCATCGTACATTTCTCTCCCTCCTATGAAGAAGAACTTAACTCTAACGACATTTAAAAATCCTTTTAAATTGGCAAGTAAAGAGGCTACTGCTTCTTGTCTTTGTCTATATCTATTGTTATTAAGCGAATCATAGTCAAATTTTGGATTTGAAGATTCTTTTTCTTCAATACTTACTGTACTTTGTTGCTCTATTTTATCTAACTCATCAATAATAAAGATAAATTGTTTGATATCTAATTGAGAATTCTTTCTCATAGTATCTATGTCTTTAAAAATTTCTATTAGTGAATCTTCAACTTCTTTAGCACTTGCTACTGGATAAGAAACCTCATTTCTACTTTTATAAGAACTATAGGGTATTTTTAGAGTCGTAAAACTATTAGCTTTTGTTGTAATACCTCTACCAGAGCCCACCTCTTTTTGTGTTGTAACCTTTCCACTTATTCTGTTCAATAAAATATTTAATTTCAATAAAACTCTATCAAAATTAGCTTCTTCATTGATATTATTTTTATTATTTATCAGTTTAAGAATTAAACTCCCCAAGAAGAATATCCTTCTATCAAAGTTTCTTGTGTTAAAATTATTTTTATTTTTTTGCCAATAATCTCTTACATCTATTGTTATTCTTCTAAGAATATCTATTTCATTAAGACTATCTTGAGAAAGGTTTATTTCAAATATCTTATAGTGATTTATTATTTTTTCATTGTTTTTCTTTATTCTATATTTTTTTATGAGCTGAACTCCTAAATCATTTATGAAGAAGAAGAGATTTAATAAAAGTAAGGATAATAATATTCCAATCATTAATTTAACATAACTAACTTCACTAAAGTGATTTACTAATTCGTATGAAGTCATAATATCTTTTATAGTAGTAGAATCTTTTCCGTATGTAAAAAAGCTTTTGATTGAAGAAAAAATATTGAATTCAGAGAGATAAGCATCTAGACAAACAATAAAAGTTATCGAAATTATAAATAGCACCTTAAATAAATTCCACAATGATTTTATAATTTTTGATTCTTTTATTTTAGGCTTCATATTATTAGTGTAATCTTTCCTAAATATAAATCTGATAGCAAATATTAATAATAATAGCATCAAGAATACCATATGTAGTTGTAATAGTATTAAAAAACCCCCAAATATTAATGAAAAAAGAAATAAGGAATAAATAAATACAAATAGTACTTTTTTAAAAATAACTAGATTTATCCAAAAACTTTTTAAATCACTACTCTCTAGTTTATGTTTATTATTATGTTTAAATACTGCTTCACGAATTACACTTGTTTTCCCCATACCTCTAAAACCAGTTATTAAATAGGCTCCAGACTTTATTTTTGTGTTTTTAAGTATAGATTGTATTCTTTCTAAAATTTTTCTTCTACCAATAAAACGATTATTAGAATTTGCAGAATCTGTATGATCTTCGTCTTGATAAAAAGGACTATGAAAGAACTCATAACCTTTTAATTCAATATAAACATCTTTAATTTTTGCGGAATACTTGGATAGGTTGGAACTTGACATATTCTTTATTTACGTTAGCTAAATATAAGAATATATCTACAATAAAAGAATGAGGATTCCCGTAATACATAAACTAATTATATCTGCATCAAAGAAATAAGGCTCTAAACCTCCACAAAACCATGTTGAAACGCATACGTCACCAACTCGGAAACAGAGTGAATGTTGAGTTTGCTATACAAATTCTTTTTATGCGATTGTACGGTGTTTACAGAGATGAATAAAATGTCCGCAATTTCCTTTGTTTTTTTGTTTTGCGCAATGAGTTTTAAAATATCTATTTCGCGTGGCGTGAGTTTTACAAGCGCTATTTGTTTTTTTTGGGAAACTTCATGCAAATCGTTGAGTAGAATCGTGGTGAGTCTTGGATCGTAAAAATTTTCTCCTTGTGCCACTTTTTGAATGGCTTCCATCAGCATAGCCTTGCTAGTACTTTTTAAGACATACCCTTTTGCGCCTTTGGCAATGGCATCTTTGATGAACTTCACCTGTTCGTGCATAGTGAGCATCAAAACGTTTTGCTGAATTTCGGCTTCTTTCAAAGCATCTAAAACATCCAAACCGCTCATTTCAGGCATGGAAATATCTAAAATCAAAACATCAACTACATGCGTTTGTATGTGCTGTAATGCTTGTGTTCCCGAAGTTACGATGTGAATTTCATACCGGTTTTCACTTTCAAGCATGACTGCAATGCCTTCTGACACTAAATTGTGATCGTCGCAAATGAGTAGTTGTAGTTTTTTCATCTTTCAATAATTGATTGATTTTATATTGGTATATCAATGTTTACGGTAGTACCACGTGTTTTTTTAGAATCTATATCGCAAGTACCATCCATCATTTGTACTTGTTTTCGAAGGTTTTTCAATCCAATACCATGAGTGATTTGATTTGCTTCAAAACCCTTTCCGTCGTCTTCAACCATGATATTAATGCTGCTATTATTTTTGGTGATGTAAATAATTACGCTGGTTGCTGCCGCATGTTTTATGGTATTGTTGACCAATTCCTGCAAGGTTCTAAAAATGAAAATACTGATGTGTGAGTTTTGAAACTGTTCCAAACCGTGAATTGCCGTCTGTATGTTGAGTTGCGGATTTGCCACTTTTTCAGCAAAATTTAAAATTGCCATTTTTAGATCAAATTCGGGAATCGGATCTTGATCAAAACGATGCGAAATGCTCCTAATTTCCTGCGTAATGTTCTGAATGATTTTTAAGGTTTTATCATATAATTGTTTGGTTCCTTGATGCGCTGCCATTATCTTTCCGTCAAATGCTTGTACGTGAAAATTCATGGAAGTCAGCAAACTTCCAATATTGTTGTGCAATTCTTTAGAGATGGAAGCTTTCTCCTTTTCGCGGGCTTCCAAACTTGCATTGATGATTTGTATTTCTTGATCACTCACCAAATTCTGAATGCGTTCTTGTAATAATAATTCTTGCTGTTTGGCGAGTTGACTCGTAGTTTTTTTCAACTTATAAAAGTAAAATGCAATGATAAATAGCAAACACGCAATGACACCAAAAGCGATTAAAAACGCATACAATGTTTCATTTTCTTGTTGCTTCCGAAGCACAATTTCATCAGCCAAGGCTTTTTCCTTTTCCAACAACGCAATTGCTGCTTTTTTGGCTTTTGCTTGTGAAGCACGCTGAATTGCCGCAATATCCCATAACTTTTCTTCATTAAAAATAGAATCATTCAGCGCTTCAAAGCGAATTCTGTGATCGTACGCCTCTTTATAGTTTTGTTCTTTCACAGCAATTTCCGCCTGCATTTTTGCAAAATAACGCTCAAATGTGAGTTTTTCTTGCCCTTTTGAGTGTTGAATTGCTTTTATTAATTCTTTTTTTGCCTGTTGATTTTTGTTTTGAGATTGATAAATAGCAGCTTTTGAAAGATGAATTTTGGCAATATGTGACGATTTTTGTGTGAATTGTATGAGTTTTTCTGCCTTATCTAAATACTTAAAAGCTAGAACTGGCTTGCGTTCCACATATAATTCTGCAATATTCAAATATCCTTCAACTAGTACAGAAGAATCTCGTAATTTTTCTTTGAGTTGAATGCTTTTTTTGAAATAATCTAGTGAAATTCCGTCTTCTCCTTTTTCATAAAACAACGCGCCCAAATTATTGTATAATTTGGCAATTTCAACTTCATTTTCAGCACGTTGACGCTGTCGCAATGCTTTTTTATAATAAAATTCTGCCTGTTTGTAATCGGACGATAAACTGTACACGTTTCCCAAATTTGTGTAAGCTCTTAAAACTTGTTTGTTTGTAGAATCATTTTTTAGTAGCAACAATGCTTGATGATGGTGATATGCCGCTAAATTGTAGGTGCCTTTTTGAGCATAAACATTGGCAATATTGGCGTGTGTTTTGCTCTGCTGAATGTTGGAAATGCTACTATCTTGAATTTTAAGTGCTTTTTCATATACTTCCAATGCTTCGTCGTACAATTCATTTCGTTTGTATAGCAAAGCTTTGGTATTGTATACCGCGCGTAATCCTATAAAATTGTTAGCTTCACGTTCAATTTGTTCGGCTTTTTGCAACGCATAAAATGCACTATCGAGTTGATGCTTATGATTCCAATAATATGATTGAATGCGTATACTTTTAGCAATCCCTTTTGTATAAGAAATAGATTTGGCTAGTGAATCTCCTTTTTTTGCTGTTGAAAACATAGTTTCCCAATCGTTGTTTCGCATCAAAGCAAATGCTTTTGTGTGCAAACTGTCAATCTGTTTTTGAACGTCTATGTTTTGTGGAATATCTTGCTTTTTACATTGCATACACGTAAGCAAACACAACAAGATCACAGAAGTTTTATACTCCTTTTGAACCGTTTTAAAGTATTTCATGTATAGAATTATTTATACTAATATCCCATGGCTTCATCAATTTCATCACAGTCTTCATAGGTAATGACTCTTCGTTTGGTGCCTTCAGGACGCGTTCCTTGAATTTTAACTTCCATCATAAATAGCGAGTTTTCTTCTTCATCGAATTCAAATTGTACACCATCTTCTTTTTCTAGTTTGAATAGATTTTCATGTTGTACCATTTGTTCAGAAGCATCTTCATCTAACGACGGAATTAAATAAATGTCATACTTTAACAGATTGAAAGCATCACCTGCATTGTCAACCATTCGTAAGGTATATAAATGCTTTTGAGAAAATTTGACAACAGTTGCTGTAAAATTGGTTTTTATAGTTGCAAATACGTGGATTTTATCTGCGGAAGCGGCATCTTTTGTACGTTTTACTTTCGCTGTAAAAGAAGTTACTTGAGGTTTGATACGATTCATGGTATTGTAATTAGTTGGTTTACACCATGAATTTAGTCAAAATTTCTCTCTCTTAGTGAATAATTATAACTACAAATTTTAGTACTTAAAAGAATAATTCAATCCAAAACATGTTTCCTGATGATTTTTTTGATGCGGGTACTATGGTAATTTTTTTGGAAATAGTTTTGTCAGGATCTTTGTGTTTTCTAATAAAAACCACAAACAAACCTCGATCTTGAACCGCTTTATTGTTTTTAAAAAAAGCGTTGCTAGAATCATATTCAAAAGCTCTTATAAAAGTGGTTTCTACGGATTCAGCATACATATCGTCCAAAAGTTTGGTTTGTTTACAAACTCCCATGCCTGGTAGAGAAATGACGAGTCTGCCAAATTTATTTATTTTTGGATTCCGTATAAATCCACGAACAATAGTCATAATTGCGTTGTTTACACAGGCACCAATCCACAAACCTGTTAACGTAACGGAGCTTGTATTCAATTGATATGCTGGAGCATCTCCAGCTGGTGCTGTATAGGTTTTTATATTTTTTTTATCTTCAATTGTAATCGCGGATTCTCCACCGGATTCTGGATAGTCTAAGAAAAAACATATTTGTCCGTTTTGCTTGAATGATCTTACTAATACGTTGATCGTTTTCAGCAGTTTATCTCTAACGTTTGGGTATCTAATTTGATTCATGTACGTATTTTGCACATGCAATACGATTAATTCATCTTTTTGATTCATCATACAAGAATTTAAGTTGTGATTAAGTTGCAACAGAGCAATTTTTGATTGCCCTGTTGCATGATTACAAAAGTTTATGCTGGAAGGAATTTTCCAGTTGGCGCATCATAGGTTACTGAAAGATCATTGATTCCGTTTCCGAACACCAATGCCGTTTTCTTTGAAGTAACCGTAGTAACCACCGAATTACTTTTTACTTGCGATTGCAACCATATATACACTGTTGTAAAAGGCGTCATAATTGCCGTGCTTGCCAACAAAACAGGCGCCGCTGAAACTGCATTTCCTTTAATTTCTGTTCCGTTTAGGTTGGCATCTTGAAATAATCCAACTGTCATCACACGTTTGTTGGGATTGTCTGTTCCTGGAATGATTCCGCCAGAATAACTATTGGTCAGTGCATACGAGTTGACTTCTCCTCCATACGAAGGTCCAGAAATGGTTGCATTGTCTTCCAATACATACAGTTTGTTCATAGAAGCTCCTACGGGAACACTTGATAGTTGACTCAATTGTGCGCCGTTTTTCACTTCGCTGGTAGAAGCGTAAATTCCGTATTCTTCTTTCCATGAAAGTGTGTTGGCTTGAAACGGTTTGAATACTTGCCAAGCCACGTTTGGATCGTCTCCGCCAATGGATGGTTTTGCAATAATAACGCTTGTTCCTGAATCGTAAATGGCTCTTAATTCGTCGTCTGAGAATGCGATTTGTAATTTGAATGTAGACATGATATATGTTTTTATTTTGGTTGATTTTGTTTTGTTTCCTACTCTATTGATGGCTTTTCGGATCGCGCCAATTTGTAAATTTTACTGACAGTTACATTTGTTCGTTTCTTGCCAATTAGCAAGCAATATTTGTAATAAAAGATCGTCTGTTTGTTGTAAATGTTTGTTGGGATCGATTCTGTCAAAAGGAATTGGCAAACTAAATTCAGCAGTGATTTCGCCTGTACAGAACGTTGACAAGCAGAATTTTAAACTCACATTGAAATTGATATTGTTTTCTACAATTTCGAAGTTTTTAATTTCTATGACTAGTGAAAATCTTCCATCGTCACTTTTGAAGGTGAATTTTTTATCAGAATCAATGGAAAAAACGCGTTCAAATAAGGTGATGAAACCTGTTTTTACAGCAAGTGTTATGGTTACTTTGCCATCATTGTTGGCTTCAAATGTGGCGCATCCTTTGGTGCCTGCTATAGGATCTGTGCAAATAGTTTTTGCGCCTCTGGCAAAACCTGTATAGGTTTCATTGTTTTCTACGGATGTTATTTCGTATCGTCTATCTAACATGATATTATGATTTATAAATTGGTTCCTACTCTGTTTGGGATTTTCAGATGCCTCCTGTATTCAAATGATCATTTAAATTGTACCCTCCAAAAGTAGCTAGGAAAGAAAGGCGACAAAACACACAGTTAGGTGATTTTTACCTCACCTATTTATGTGATATTTTGTTTTGGAAAGATGGTTTTTGAGAATAGAAAAAGGCGCAATACCTTTTTTGTGGGTATTGCGCCTTTGTGTGTGTTGATTTGAAAAGTAAAACTCTTAGTAGTAGAAGAGCTATTTTTCTTTATTATAATGACTAAATAGAAATCCTATTTTTTAATGATTTTTACAGATTGTACTCCTGAATCTGCTCCAATTTTTATAAAGTAAATTCCTGTAGTAAAACTATTCATATTTATCGTTTTTTCTGTTAGCGCATTTTGTGTAGCTATTTCTTTTAATAGTTTTCCTTGAATATCGTAGATAGAAATTGTTTCAATGGTAGTTGTTCCACGTATCATTAAGTTGTCTACCACAGGATTTGGATATACATTAAATCCTCTATAGTTTGTATTTTCTGCTACCGAAAGTGCATTTACAATTTCTGTTGATACTGTATTTGTAATAATTGGCGCATTGAAATCAAAGTAAATTTTAGCTTCTCCATTTATAATATCACCTATAACCACATCACTTTTTGGTTTTATTCTGAACGCAATAAAACCAATAGAGTTTGGCTCATCATTCATCATGCTTGGCAAATTGATATTTTCAAAGATAAATTCAACAAAATTACCATTAGTGATTCGCACACTATATGGATGACTAGAGGAAATAGGCTGCAGTGTACTCCAATCTAGTTTATCACTCAATTCATCAGTCACAACGACATTGATGGCGCTGGCAGTTCCTGTATTTTGAAAACGAATGAGATAATCTAGATATTCATCTGTTTCATCAATGGTTATTTGACTTCCCTGTAGTACTTGTTTGTCGTTAGGATCAAAAGAGTTGACAACAATTTGGTCTAAATTGTATGTATTATTAGTTGGACTTGCATCATTTGCAATAGGAAGTATTTGCGCCGTCAGGTTTAAAATATCATCTCCATTTACAACTGGTGGCGGATTGGTGTTCAATCTAATTTGAATTACGCGCGATTCATAAGGCAGCAAATTCGCGTAATTAAACGTTAATGTGTTTGCCGTTGTTGAAGCCGTTGAAGGATTGGAAGATACAAAACTTTGCATGCTATCATCAAATTGCAATGTAATGGTTCCGGTCATAGACTGAATGCCCAAATTTTGATATATTAATTGGTATTTTGCATCAAAACCTGGTCGTGCCTCATTGGTCGGAATCAATATAATGCGCAAATCATCAATGTTGGCTTGATTTGGAGTTAAGCAGAAGTCTACAGTTTCCGTAGTATTAAATCCTGTAAAAGTACTCGTAGCAGTGGTTGGATTTGAAGCTATATAGGAAGGAAGATTGATTACAGAGGTAGTATAGGTAGTATTGCTTACATCTATTGCATATACTCCATTTATATTTGTAAAGGTGGCATAGGTATTGGTGCCATCGGTGGTTTCTACCATAAAATTTTGTAATGAAAAATCATTTATATCACAACCGTTATTATCAAGGTCTAGTGCAACAGTTCCCGTAATTATATTGTAATCAACTGTTGTGGCATTACAATCTTCCACAAAAATAGTTTGTGGTTCTATGTTATCGGAAAGATTTATTACTGCATAGCCAATATCATCTACACAAATGGTTTGTAAGTTGGTACATCCTTCTGTATTTAAAGTATCAATATTAACGTTGTTTCCATTTTTTAAATTTACAGATTCCAAAAAATAATTTTCAGTTAGTATTACCTTAAATAAATTTACATTGTTGCTCAAATCGAGCGTGGTTAGCAAATTTCTTGAACAATTTAGTGAATCAAAAAAATTAAAAACTCCTAATGAAACATTTTGAGAAACATCTAAAGTCGTCAACAGATTATCGCTGCATCGTAAATCTCTTAATAGTGTATTCTGTGTAACATCTAAACTCGTTAATTGATTGTAAGAACAAATGAAATAAAGCAATGAAGTATTTTGAGTTATGTCTAAACTTGACAACTGATTGTTAGAACAATAGAAAAATTCCAATTGATTATTTTGACTAACGTCTATGCTTGTAAGTTGATTTTGCTCGCAATATATAGACTTCAATTGTGAGTTTTGAGTGACATCTAAACTGGCAAGTTGGTTATTGTTGCAAGATAAATTTTCTAATGCTGAATTTTGATTAATACTTAGGCTTGTTAATTGATTTCCATCACAAGATAAATTCGTTAAAGCAGTGTTTTGACTGACATCTAAAGTGGTTAGCTGATTAAATGAGCAACGAAGAAGAATTAATACCGAATTTTGAGTTACATCTAAACTAGTGAGTTGATTAAGCGAACAAGATAAAAAATTTAACAGGATGTTCTGACTCACATCAATACTAGTGAATTGGTTTTGAGTAATATCTAAACTTGATAATTGTAAATTTTGACTAACATCAATGCTCGATATATTATTATTATTTAAAATCAGATCTCTTAAACTCACATTGTTGGTTACATCAATTGATGAAAGTGTGTTATCTCTAACATTTAAAGTCTGTAAATTGACATTTTGACTGATGTCTATTTGTGAAAGGTTGTTTACATTGGCTCTTAAAGTTGTAATATTTACAAAGGCTTGAATTCCTGTTAAATCACTGATATTTTTGTCAGTAACATTGAGCGTTCCATTAAATTGAAACGCCTCAGAAACTTGTATTTCATTGTCACCATTCGTATCAATGACAGGCGAATGATTTAGCAAGGCAGTTTTAAAATTTGAATCAGGTATGTTTACAATTTGCCCAAATCCAAATTGAGCAGCACATACTAATAAAATAAGAAGTAATTTATGTTTCATAGGAGTTTAAAAAAATCTTTTTCTTGAATGTATAGTTGGGAATAATGTATTCTTTTGCACGGAGAGGAAGTGACAACAGTTCGTCATCACGAAGGTACATTGTAAAAATCGGTTTATCAGTTAATGAAAAATTTCTGTAAATATAAAGTATTTGTGGGGAATTATGAAAATGTAAGTTTACACCTTAGCAAATCAGATGTAAAAAAAAGTAGTATATTTAAATTTGTTTAGTATAGTTCTGGTTGGTTTGCTACACCATTCGCCCTTCTTTAATATATTCTCTATGAATAGCGTTTATTAAGATTTCATTGGTGAGTTGTGTGCCGCCATTGGCTAAGACTTGCAAACAGGCAAATTGTACAATGTTGACAATGTTGGCACCAGTGACTTCAAAATCTTCTGCTAACTCTTGTAAATTAATTTCGTCACTCATAAATGCATCGGGGATGTATTTTTGCCAAAGTTCCAAACGTTCTGGAATGCCTGGCGTTTCAAAATCAATGATGGATTGAAATCTTCGTGTAAATGCTTTGTCTATATTGCTGCGATAGTTGGACGCCAGTATGACCAATCCTGAATGTGTTTCGATACGTTGTAATAAATACGATACTTCTTGGTTTGCGTATTTGTCATGCGCATCACGAACTCCAGTACGTTTTCCGAAAATGGCATCAGCTTCGTCAAAGAAAAGAATCCAATCTTTATTTTTGGCTTTGTTAAAGAGATTGGAAAGGTTTTTTTCAGTTTCTCCAATGTATTTTGATATTACGAGTGATAAATCAATACGATAGACGTCTTTTCCAGTGTGTTTTCCCATCAAACTAGCGGTCAGTGTTTTTCCAACTCCTGGCGCTCCAAAAAACATGACTTTATAGCCTGGCTTGATTTTGTCAATCATGTTGAAATCGTTCAATAAGGTGTTATTGTGTTCCATCCAAACTAGGACATTGTTTACCTCATCTAGCGTTTTTTGATTCAATACCAAATCGTCCCATCCCATTTCTGTTTCTAGCAATTCTGCTGGAAAATCTTGACTCAGCTTTGGTTTTGATACAGAACCGTACACAAATAGTTCAACATATTCAAAATCTAACAGTAAGGTTCCACTAATTTTTGGTTCGCCTTCTGGTACACTTCCCAATTGTAAAATTGTTTTTTTGGCAAAGGCATGTTCTTCATTAAATATAGAAATAATAAAATCGCGCGCTCTGTAATTCGTTCCAACTACAATGAATATAGCAGTTTCGCCTGTTGGCAAAATACCGCGATATTGTTTTCCTTTTATGCCGCCAAATTCAGGAAAATCGCTTCCGTCGGGAAAATATTCTGATAGAATATTGGTTAAAAAACCAGGCGCAATATACGGCAACATAGAAAGCAACAGAATGAGGATTTCATAGATTTGAAAGTTGTTTTCTGTGACAAATTTGGAAAATTCCGAATCGTCAGCGGCAAAGTCAAACGAAGGAAAGTCAATTTGTTCATCGCTTCCAGAAATGTCTGCCAAGCGAAATCGTACTGCTTGCTTTATGTAGTCTATGATTTCAGTAGTCATATTTCGGTGAATTTAATGATCTATATATAAACGGATTACACACATGCTTATCACTTATAAATAAAAGAATACTTTTTGTTTTATGAAACCGTTGAAAACACTCTTTTTTAGGGTGTTTTTCCCCTTTTTGGGCATTCATTAAAATGATCACGATACAATTGCGCATTCTGAAGCATCATTTTATTGTAATACTAATTCTTTATGTTGACACTACTTTTCTTCTGCTTTTTCAAATTGTGATTTACGCATACAAAAGTAGATTTGTGAGAGTTTTTTAAGTATTTAAAACAAATTAGATATATTATTCGCCAAATATTTCTTTTATGTAATGTTGCATTCTTTTATTTGATGCTGTTTCTGGATATAACATATTGTATTCAAATCCTAAAAATCCTTTATATGTAAAGATTGCTTCTACATATTCTTCAAAACTAAATGGTGCTTTTGCAAACCCTGTTGTACCTTCTTGAATATAATACATTTCATCAGACATTTTTTTATCTTCTATTAAAAAACCCAATCGTAAATATTCATCATGTTTGTTGAAGTATCTAAAGTTTTGTACATCTTCTAATTCTTCTGGCTCCATATTCCCTGTCCAATATTCTGATAAGAGTTTTTCATCAAAGGTTGTCATTCTCGCCAACCCATAAATTTCAATATCTCCGTAAATTTGTTCATCTTCATGATTAAATTTCTGGATGTTTGAATTTTCATTAAGGTTGCACAACCATTTGATTTTTATACTGGAAGTTCCATTATAAAACTTTATAATTTCATCAGAGATCTCAAACGCAAACATGTCAAGAATTACTTTTAATAAATCCTTGTCCGTAGCATCTCCAATAGTAATTTTCTCTATCTGTATGTTCGTATTATTTCTTAACTCTTGTTCCAGTTTTTGGAATTTTTCTTGTAGTATCATTCAATTTTCACTTTTTGATCTATTTCAATTATTTTAGTGAGTTGCGCTATGTGAGCTGCACTTATACCTCTTGCTAAGGTTCTACTAGGTTGCCCACCTTCTTTTGGTGTTAGAGCGTCTGAATACATTAATTTCATGCTGCTAATTAAATCATTAAGATCATCAAATCCTCCATTTGTTTCTTTAAACTTGTCTCTACATTTTAATATATCTTCAGCTAAACCTTTTGTAATTCCTTTTGTTGTAAGTGTAGGTCTACCAACTACATTTAAGTTTGGTGGTCCTCCTAAATTTGGCAACCCAACTGTGATAGGAACAGATGCGCCTTTTGTTTTAGGCACAAACTTGTCTGTGGTTCCTTCTTTTCGTTTCAGCTCTCCAGAAGCAATTCTAATTTTTGTAGGTATATTTTTATCTTCTCCAGTTCTGGAATCATCATACGTGGCATCTGTAATATAATAATAAAATTTACCTTGTTCCTTGATTTTAGGAATCATTTTGTGCTCTATAGTTTCCATTTGAGAATTTGCTGATTGACTTATTGGTGCCATATTCCAGTTTACTCCAGGTCCATGTAGTTGTTCGCTTAAAAAATGACCTCTTACCCATTTATCAGTGGCATCTTGTGCATATCCTGTCCAACCTGGTGGTTTTTCTTTAGGCGTAGAACCAGTATATTCTCCTGGCAAGTATGTTAATGGCCACGCTTTTACATTGCCTGCTCTTCCTCCTTTTTTCTTTTTAGTTATTTTGGTTCTAACCGTTTCGTCATTTTCATTTCCAAACTCTAAGGTCGATAATTTGTTTGCAAAAGTTTGCATTGTTTTCCGTAACTTTTCTGTAGCCTTCTGATATTCATATCGTTTGGAACGTTTCTTTTTCTTATCAGGTTCTACCTTATACGCTTTTTCTTTATTCAGAACATCATTCTCTTCTTTTATCACCGTTTTTTGATAGTAGGTTAATGCCTTTCCTATATTACCTTTCTTGGTTTTATCTTTTTCTTTTGATTTTTTATCTTTTAAGAATTTCTCTACGGGTGTTGGATCACTGGCAACATAAAATACTTGTTTTTTTCCTTTTTTCTTGATGAATAATGTGTGATTGCCTCCGTCTTTTGATTTGAATTTGTTTTTGAATTTAAGCCAGCCTATAAGCTTGGTTGCAATATCTTTTACTTTTGCCTTCCCTTTTTTTACCAAACCTTTGAAAGCTTTTTTAGCCTTCTTAATCACCTTATTAATTGCCTTGTCAATTCGCTTGCGAACACGCTTGATGATTTTCTGTACTTTTCCTGTTAAGCCTGTAATTCCAACTAATGCCGCCAAGAATCCGATGAGTATTGGTAAGGTTTTTGCCAAGGCTTTTTCTATGGATCTAGCCAAGGTTTCTATTCCACCAGCAGCCAAGGCTTTGATTCCGTTAATGAATGCCGTTACCAATTCAAATATTTGTGCAGCACGTTCTATGAAGAAGCGAATGACATCTATAATAAGCATCGCCGCTTTTACAAAAGCACCTGCCGGACTCAATAATCCCATAATCCATTTGATCCCTGCTTCTACTACTTTTGTAATGATCATGTCGCGAATGGCATCCATCACCATTTCCTTCAAATCGCTAAACTGTTCTTTGATGTACTCCCAAAGTCCATTTACTCCTTTTTCTTTGATAATGGTAAAGACTTCCACGGCTTTTTCCATACCAGCAACGACGGTTTCTCCTAAGAGTTTGACGGCTTTGCTTCTGAAATAATCCCACGTAAGTCCTAGAATTTGCATGACCAAATTGAAAATGCCTTTCAGACTGAATAAGTTATCGGGAATGGTAATTCCGACGCCGCCTAACGATCCTGTGAGCCATTCTATTAACCCTGTGATTAAATGTGTTTTTATGTTGGAGAAGAAATATTCAAACCCAAGTTTGATTCCCATAAACAGATTTTTCAAGAAACCAATCGGATCGGTAATAATTGCCGTAATAGCATCAACCAGTGCTGCTATAAGGGTAAACAGCATGTCTTTTATTTTTAGAATGGTTTCTACAATTCCTTTTAAGAAATTGAAGGCCGCTTCTAACCAAGAGGAACTTACACGCTCCTTTATTTCGTCAAAAGTAGCACGCAAACTGTCTACATTTTCTTTGTATTTTTTGGCTAAATCTTGAGCCAATTCTTGTTCTTTGGAAGCGACTGTATCTTCTAAATCGGTGTATTTGTCGTTAAATGTATCCAAGGAATCTTTGGCAAGTTCTTTTTGTTTGTCGCTCAGTCCTTTGTAAAAAGTATCCGTTTCTTTTCTACCTGTTTCAATAATTGTCATGGATTCATTCAATCCAGTGGCAATGATTCCTGAAATTTTATCAAATATTTTATCCAACTTATTGATAAATATTTGCTTTTCCATTTGGAATACACGTTCTATTTCGCCTGCATTTACATCTTCTCCTGCAAAGAAACTCGCAATACTATCGTCGATAGTTGTCCAACCATAAATATCGCCTAGTTTTTTCTCTACACGTTTTTCAAATGATTTCTTCGCCTGTTCAACGGCGCCACCTTCTTCAAAATACGCATCTACATCTGTAGATATTTTGTCCAAACGTTTTCCTACGGCTTCTTTGGTTTTGTCATAGATTTTGGTGAATTCTTTGTTGATGCGTTTTTGCTCTAGTTTATCGGCACTTTCATTGGTGTTTTGCGCACCCAACACATCTTTAAAACTTGTAGAACGCATGGCATGCATGGCGCCAAGTTTGTCCGTACCTTCTTTTCCTGCTTGCAGTTTTGCTTCACCTAATACTACATTTTCTTTTTTACGATAGGTTTTTGGCGCTTTTTTAGCTTCGTCTTGCGCTTTGTTTTTGGAATCGAGTGCTTCTGAAAATTTTGGTTCGTTGGCGTTGGACAGTTGCGAATCGGAAATTTTATTTTCTGCCATAAAATCATCTAAAGAATCGCTTTCCTTTTCCATGGAAATCTCAGTGCGATGCTTCGGTTTTGGCGTTGCCGATTTTTTATTGATTGGTTTTGGCTGCTTTCCAACAGCATCTACAGGCAATGCTTTGGCTTCCACGGTTGGCGTTGTACTTTTTGGCGGATTCGGATCTTTGGCATCTGTTGCCAACGGACCAGCTACTTTGTCTTTTTCGGCAGTTACATTACTGTTTACATTCCCTTTTACTTTATCGAGCGGTTTGTCTTTTTTAAACTTCTCTGCTCCTGCTTCGTCAGTTGGCAAGTTCTCCTCAAGTGCTTCTAATTCTTTTTTGAGTGCCGCTTTAAAGGTATCTTTTGTAAATTTCTTTTTGCTTACAACTTTGGAAGTCGATTCCATGCTTGCGTAATGCGTTGCACGGTCATTTACCTGTTGCTGATCTTGCGCTGGTAAAACGGCTGCTGCTTTTACCTCAGCAGCTTTGGCTTCTCCTGGTGGATGTACTTCCTGTTCTTCTTTGACACCTTTTATATGCTTTAGAGTATCTTGAAAAGCCTTGTCTTTTTCAGGTTTTGAAGGTGTTTTTATCACCTTATATTCTTTCTTAGCTGCTTCTTTTCCTTTGGGTGTTTTGCCTGCTTCGCTTGCCTTTTTTTCTCCTTTTTTCTTTTTTCCAACCCCAACATTGGTCTCTCCTTTTTTGGAATCGCTTTTTTTGCTTTTCGGAGTTTGTGCTGCGATGAATGTTCCTGACGCTTTTTTACCTTTTGCCTTTTTTTCCGTAGGCGTAGCAGGTTCATTAGTTTTTGACGATTCAGTGGTTGATTTTGCTACAATAAATAATTCTACTTTGGTTTCGTCAGTAGCTTTTTTTTGCTTTTTTTTATTTTTTTTTGGCGCAATAAACGTGCTTGATCCAGCGGAATTTCCTTTGGATTTTTCTGTTGTACCTTTTTGAGCGCGCGCTGTATTCATGTGTGTTCTACCTTATTCTAAATTTGTGTTACCATTCAATGTGCATCATTTTATCCATCCATTTTAAGCGGAATAGACTGATGTTCCAAGGAATTTTTTCCAATAAAACATCTTGTGCTGCACGCTCTATTTTAAGTTTAATACTGTCTTCTGTAAGCAGTATTTGTCCATCGCGTTTGATGAACAAATCTCGCAGCGTATTGATGGTACTTTTTTTAAGAACTTGCCAATGTTCCAATACAGCATTTAGCAATTCTTTACATAGTTTTATCTCATTTTCTGTGAGCGGCGTTTGGTAGTTGATGATGGTTTCAGGGGGAATTCCTAAAAGTATTTTTTCCAGAGTCAATTCTACATCGGTGACTTCTTCGGTTTCGGTGGCTAAGTAATGCAATAGCATACAGGCTTTGCCAATATCTTTAAATTCTTTGTCTTCGTTTAACAATCCGACACCATTAAAAAATCTTGATAAGAAAGGATGCAATAAGATCAATCCTGCTTTTTCAGTCGTTACCTCAATAGCGGTTGTCATGTTTTTTCGAATTCTTGGTATTGCTATTTCTTCGTTGGTTTTGTCCGCTTTCGCGAGATGTGATTCAGCTTCTTTCCCAAATGTCTTTTTTAGAGCATCTGTGGTAGTATTGCCTGTTTTTTCGCTTTGTTTTGAAAGATGGTGTGTTGCTTCATTATTTCTATTGGTAGCAGTTTGAAACTTCTTTTGAGCTGCTTTTTCTGGATTGGTTTTGTCAGTGACTTTTGGGCCTTTCCTACTATTTTCCGAGTTGCTTTTTGATTGCGTTTCTGCTTGTTTTTCTATTTTTTGTGTTCTTTGCTGTGCCACATCATTTTCACTGCTTTTTTTCGTAGATTTTTGCCCTGTTTTAGGATCACTTTTTTGTGCTTTTGTATGATCATCCGTAACGATCGTTGCTATTTTAGAAGCGTCAATGGCAATGGAATTGTTGGTTTCATATTGTGCAATAGCTTGTACCACTAAAACTGTCAGTTGTGTTTCGTCTACTCTTGTCAGTCGCTTTCCTGCTGCTACTGCTTTGGGTTGGAACAATTGCAACAAGGTTTTTGAAAATTGTGGTAATGAACTGCTAACCCCAAGTGTTTGATACCAAATTTCAGCTTCTTCCGGTTTGTAACTGAGTTTGAATTGTGTACACATCACTTTCAAAAGTTGCTGAAAGAATGCGTTTTCTACCTTTATAAATTGCGATGTAATTTGCTGTTTGTTTGAGATGATGTTGGACAGTTTCTCGTAATCATTCCGCAGCAGCGATAACATACGTGCTATTGCTTCCGTTTTTACTAAAAATAGTGCATTGAGTTTTGTTTTTTCCACGGAAGTGAATTCTGCCACAGCACCCAACCATTCTTTAAAAGCTTTTACCGAAATATGTGCGGGCAAAATACCTTCTGATAAATACCCGACAAGTGCCTCGAATGGAGACGCTTGTTTGGTAATCGTAGCTACAATTTTCCCATCGCTATTGGTTCCGTCTGATGAAATACTGTGTAATTGCTGACTGATTTGCTGGAGGACTTCTTTTTGCAAGGTTTCCAAGTCTACATTGCGCACTTCCACATCAATAGCAAGCGTATCAATGACACATTTTGAGTTTGGGTGTTTTTGATCCCAATCGTCGCACATACGTTCCACACGCGGAAGCAGTCGTTCTTGAAAGAAATCTACATAGTATTGTTCCCAAGAAACCAACGGATTGTTATAGTTGACGTCTACTTCAAACGCTATGTTGTGGATGGTATGCATAATGGTTTACCCTCTATTTCTTGTGTATGTGTTATTTACAACGGTTTTAAATGTAGTGTCTTTCGTATCGAAACTATCTAAATAGACCTGCGTTATTTTTGATCGAGAATTTGTATCTCCATAGTCTCCAGCTCTGTCACCTGATATGGTAATCATTTCATTGTAAATCCCTGACATTTCAGGATTGTTTTCATCCACACAACGCAGTAATTCGAGCGACATGATTTCTAAGAGTTCATCTAATTCTAAAATAGCCCTTTTATCGCTTGTAAAACTTGGATTTCTAAGATAGTTACTCTTCAAATCGTTTCGTAGACTATTGATAAGACTGATAGCTCCAATACTGTCGTTTACAATATCTGTAGTTCTATTCATTTGCATAACAACATTTTTCATTGGCGTTATCACATTCCCCGTAATATCGTTACTGAATGATTCATTAAAGAATCCACTTTCTAGGTTTTGTAAGTCTGTATCAAATCCTAAATCAAGCAATCGATCATTATACGGTGTACTACAGGTGAGTCGTTCAAATGGATTGTCTGTTGGTCCGCCATCTAGAACATCTGCTACAGTGATTAAAACTCTATCAGTAGAACATAAGCCTGGAATAAATATTCTTACTTCAAAACGTTGGTTGATAGAATTATCGGCTTGTACTTTAAATAACCCATCTCCAACACGTTCTACAGGTTGCCCAGTTTCGGCATTGATGACTTCATAGTCAAAATAATCTTTGTCATCAAAGGTATGATTCAACTTGAATATATAACTTCCACTATCCCAAATAGAAGCACCTGAGTCATGTACAATACTGGTTTCAGATGGTAATTTATACACCGTAGTAGTATCTACAGTAGTACCATTTATTTGAAATTGAATCGTATTTCCAAGTAAGGCATTAGAAATTAAAGAAGCTCTAAATGTGTATGAGCTTGTGTTTGCTCTTAATATACTCGTTCCTACTTGTGGCGATGTGATCGTGAAATCATTTGGTGACACCGCAATTGGAATGTTAAGCGCATTACTACCTTCTTTCCAGCAATAGCTTGGTGCCAATCCTAAATCTGTTGGTAATTCTGGCGCTGGCGCATCTTCATTTATAGGTACCGTAATTGGATTGGTTTCGCAAGGATCGGTATCTAGTAAGCTTGATTGAACACAAACGATCACTGTATAGTTGATATCTACATTGTTTCCACCTGCAGCAATTCTGTGATTTGTTGTCGTGCTGATTGGGTTTCCGTTTTCGTCAAACCATTTTATTTCTAAGTAATTTTCTGGATTCGTTACTCCTGGTACAGTATAACTTGCGGTAAGATCTATAATTAAATCATCTCCATCCCAACGATCAAAGCTGTAGTTTGCATCTACATTTTCAACCGAAGGAACTCTGTATACATGCGTGGTTGCTGCTGGCGAACCATTTAAGAATACTTGTATTTCTGTACCAACATCATTGTTGGCAACCAATCCAGATTCGAATGTAATGATGTCCGAAATATTCTGAATTACATTATTGTCTAACGAAGTAGTTACTACATCGTCTGGATTTACCATCAATACTACCGAATCTCCAGAGCAAATGCCTCGCGGAATTTCTAGTGTTGGTCTTTCCAGCGTAAAGTTTATGTTAAAACTTTCTGTACACGAATCTTCCAATCCTTCAACACTCATAACAACTCTGTAATTGACGGTAATGATATCTTCTCCAAAGTCATTAATTCTGAAATTGGTCAGGTTTCTAGTAGTTCCTATTTGCGTGTTATCGTTATTTAAGTCTTCCCAACTGTATTGAATGTATGTTTCGTTTTGGAAAATATGAGCGGCTCTAATGTTTACATTCACGCCTGTATCATCCCAAGAAATTACTTCAAATGCAGTTAAATCTGTATTGATAGCAAACGGTAATTTGGCTACGCGAGTCGACACATCTTCAATGAGTTCTCCATTGACGATAAATTTTATATCATCACCAGCCAATTCGTTTGGTACGTTTGCAGGATTGATAAAGTATTCTCCATCTACGTTTTGCTCTATAAAGTTTGGATTGTCAATCGGTACTTGTGGTGATGTAAGTGTAGCATCTGATGGTGTAACAATAACCTGCGTCCAAGCTGGCGTAGTTTCTATCAATCTATGACAAATGATAGGTGGCACCGTTACGCTATTTTCTACAGGTCTTGAAAAGTCTATTTCTAAATTCGTAGTTACCGTACAATCTACAGGACTTCCTGTGATGCTTATGGTTACTGAAACCGTTTCTTCAAAGGTTGCGCCTGCATTGGCAAAGAATGCTGCAATGATATCTTTGGTCGTTCCTATTTCAGAACCATCTGCACGATTCCATACGTATGAAAAGTATGTAAGTGATTCTAATTCGTGATTTAGGTATAAATCTAGGTTGATTCCTGCATCATTCCACGATAAAAATTCTACCGTTGGCGTGATATCTGTTGGCAATTTCCATACACAGATTTCTAATGGAACAACAGGAGTCGTTCCATTGACCAAGAATGTTAATGGTTGTCCAAGCAATTCATTTGGTACTGCCGATGGATCGAAGGCATATCCTGAATCTGTTGCCACAATATATGCATCGCCTTGCGGTGAAGTGATGACTCCATCAGTGATACTTGTGATAAAATCTACCTGTCCTTCGTCGGTTGGCAAACAGTATTTTGTTTTGGCAATTGTGAGTGTTACATCAGGTTCTGCATTGTACACTACGGTTTCTGGCGGACAATCTGAACAGCAGATATACGGCAATGCAAAGTCAAACTGTACTATACCATCAAATCTGCTTAGTGTGCTATCGTCTTCTAACAATTCTTCCGTTCCACCCAAATACACTATTAGGAAAGTTCCGCCTTTTGGCACACCTGCCATGTGCTCGGCTCCTGGATGTTTTTCTATCAATCTGGACAGAATGAGTTCTCTGTATAGATTGTCTCGTATTTCATCCATTTGTACTTTTAGCCATGCAAATTTTTCTTTGAGACAGCAAAGCTTAGACAATTCATAGATAAAGAGTTCATACATTTTATCGTGCGTATTCGATCCATACGAGGTATTGTCTGATGCTTCAGAAATAGCAAATAACACCTGATCTACTTCTGCACATAAATTTTCAATCGCATTGTTGAGTGCCGTCCATTTTTCAGTCACATACACTTCATCTAACGATTGTAAAAAGTTGCGTCTGATGTCTATTAATCCTGCAATAATTTTGATAGGTACTTCTGTATAGAAATAGTAATCATTATCATTGTCGACCGTTCCTTGCTCTTGGTTTGCAATGGCTAGTGTGATGGCTGCCAAATGTGCTGCCGTTACATTTTGAGTTCCAATATTTGAATATGCCATGTCGATAGCATATTGAATGGATCTGTCATATGCTGCTGATTCAATACTTTCTCCAGCTTCCAAAGCTTCTATATTGGTATTGATGCTTCTTTCTACAATTTTTTCTGGATTTGTGGTCTCTTTGCCTGCGTTTCTTCCTCTTCCTAAGAGTGTAAGTACTTGTTGTGGCTGTTGATTTGCCAAAGCAAATGCCGCCGTACTTGTATTGTTGTTTCCTAAATTATCTAATTCATATTTTGAGAAGAATTCAATTGCACTTTCTGCTACACATTCAAATTCTTGTTCCCAAGTTTGTAGTAAGATTGCGTGATCTTTGGTGTTACATACATCGTCATCAAGTGAAACTTTGTTTACTGGAAAGCCAATGCTTACTGCTTTTACATCAAATGCGAGATTGTATGTTGATTTGAGTTTATTTATTTTTCCTAATGCCAATCGGAAATCTTTGCCAATATGACCTTCAATTCGATAGAAATCTTTGCCTAAGTGACAATATTCTAAAGGTTTTTGAATACACGCAATGTTTTTTAGGTTTTGAACGTGATATCCTAATTGATTTTTAAGTTTTCGCAATTGAATTGCATGCGGATTCCAATTGGAAATAAGCGAATTTTTGGTTTCGTAGTAGTACGGAATGGAACGATCACTAAGTTTGAATTCGTAACTTTTTGAAGGTGTTACTTTGATCGCCGCCGAACTTACTTGCGGTATTTTGTATTCTTTTAATTGATTGAAGAATTTGATACATAATGCTCTGATTGCCATCAAATTTTCATCATTTTCTGAAACTGTGGGCGATGGATAGAATTCGTGTCGTGTTTGCAAACGTGTAACTTCATCCAACGTTCCTAAGAGTAAGTGTTTTGGAAAAGCGTTTATATTTGCAATACATTCAAATTTTGTAAAGAGAATCAACGCTCTGATCTCACGATACGTATCAATTAAATCTTTTAATAAATCGTATTTGTATTGAATAAACGGTTCGTCCTGTACTACAAAAATATCGTCAAAATATGCGGTGATTTGCGGAATATTCACCCCAAATTTTGCAAAGTTAATACGATGACTGAAACGGTCAATAATCGTGGTAATTCCTGTATATAAATCTGTTTTTAGTGCAAAACTTGCCGTAAATTGATCTTGAATGTCAATTCCTGAAATGGTATTTTCTGGAGTGAGTAATACACGTGGCATGCACAGTTCTGGAAGTGTATCATAATACGACAATACATCGTGACTGTTGTAAATGGTGTCTTCAGCTATAAGTGCTGCTTTGTTACTTTTGTGGATTAGTAAAAATTTTAGATTGCTGTAGACTTTGTTTCCAGTTTCGTCACAGCCAGAACCTCCACACAAACCTTCATCTTCGGAATAATCTTCCACATACGCTACTAATATATAATCTTTAAGCGCGCCTGGTTCGTTAGAAGTAAAAGAGGAAAGCGGAAGCTCGTCCGTAGGACGCCCCGCTTCCTCTTGTTCGTAGATCTCATATACCTGTAGTCCATCAAATATTGCGTAAGACGCTCTATCAGTCAGTACCGAATAGTAGTGAAATCTACGTGTTTCTGATTTTATAATGTCGCCATCGGTGGTTACACCAACACCTTGACCTATTTCAATATATGTATTTGTGTATGAAACAATATTGAGTCCACACCCGACACCAACACCAACTAAGTACACACGACTCATTCGGTCTTGATCTTCGAAGTAATTTACGACTTTATTTAGATTTTTGTGTGTTAACACTTGATCTGGCAAAAATTCTTCATAGATATTGCCGCGTGTGTTCAAGGTGTGTAAGTACGGTTCTTTTTTCTCTATTGTTTTCATCGTTGTTGTATTTTTTGCTGGTTTTGGTAGTTGAGTTTTGGTTTTTTTGTTGATTTATCAATCTGGTTGTTTTTTTCTGGTCTAGCTTCATGACCTATCACCCAATACCTAATACCTATAAGCGTTCTTTCAATGTGTATTCATAATTTTAGTACTTAGAGTGAGCCTAGCGCACTTCTGTTAAGTATGATTCTGTTTTTGTTTTCGCCATCATCGTCATTGCAATCATGTAATGTTCCTGTGGCGTAAATGGTGTTCATTTGGTTCATTGCGCAAAGCAATTTTTTCGTAGCTTCCTGCGAAGCCATATATTTAGGTTCTTTCTTTTTGGACGTTAAAAACTCTTTCCACGCTTTTTGTATTTGTTTCATGTCATAATCTTCGTCATTGTCTATGATTTGATAAAAATCTGCTTCCGATAGCTCTTTTTTTACTTCACTCGCTTCACTTAACACTTCTGATACAGGTTCTGAAACGGCTATATCTGAAACAGCCACATCTGAAATGTTGATATCAGGATTGCTCACTGTTTTTATTTCTTCTACTTGTGACAATGCGCCATCAATGTGTCCTACCCAACATATCCTTGGTAGAATGTGCGCTGGCAATTCTCTTCGGATCAAATCTTCCATGAAAATGCGGAAATCAATATTAGAGAATCGCGACGTGTATCCTGGAAATATGATCGTGACTTGGTACGAGAATGGATCCATGTTTTTACATGTGTTGCATCCGTCAAGACACAAAGGCAAACAATCGTTTAAATCGTCTATATTTTTGGTGTGATATGGCAACGTGAGAATGTTTTCAATTAAATAAAAACCTTCATCAAATAATAGATTGTTAATGTATGCAATGGTTTCTGCCAGTTTTTCTTCCGCCGTTTCTTCGCTTGCATAGTAATGATTGTATTGTCTGCCAATGATTTCGCCTTCTTCATCCAATAATGCTACATAGTAACGCTGCGATTTTGTTTCCGTTTGGCGCAATACATAGTTGTTTTGATTCGTCGCAAGTTTTAAAACTTCTAATAATTCATTGATCGCTTTTTGCTTCGATGTAAAGTCTTTTTGTGACGACATATATACTTTTTCATCACTTTTTATCAACCAACGATATTCCACATGAAAGCCACCTTTTGCAGTATCACGCAATAAGGTTTCGATGCTAATAAAATCGTTGAATAAATCACGACGTGAATAATCGTCTAAACCAGATAAGAGTGCAATTCGTTTTTGAAAACCAGATACATTTTTGGTATCCCATTGTGTTTCCAATCGGTAATTGAATGCCAATCCGCGTTCCGAACTGATTTTGTCATATTCTTTGATGAATCTGTTTTTCGTCGTAATAATGTTTGCTTCTACGCTATCTTTGTCTTTCCCAAAGAGCTTGTACATTGTGTTGGAATAGTTTTCAAAGACTTCAGCAAAACGCGCAATTAAGTGATCTAAAAGTTCGTTTCTACGTGCGTTGAAATCTTCCAGGGTATCAATGATGTTTTCTACATTGTTTTGGTATTTTGGAAAATTTTCTAATAAGGTTTCTATACCGTTGATGCCTTCTACTGCTTTGAAAAAGTACGTTTGCTGTAAGTTTTCATCAGAAGCCAAGAGTGTTTTTACATGTTCTAAGTGTGAAAAATACGTGCTTAATACTTGATCGAAAAATAGTAAGTATCCTTGTAATTGTTTTGCTTGCACTTTGCGTTCGTCAGAAACCGTATTGGACAGTCCATATTTGGAAATTCCGTAGTTTTCTGGCAAGTGATGTTGTACAGTGTTGTATTTTATTTGACTGTACACACCTAATGGCATTGGCAAATCGTCAAAAGATTTTTCGGTACTTGCTTTCTCTTCTGCTTCTAATTCTTCTGTAAATTGATCTACCATTTCTTGGTTTAATCCCACAGGTAAGAAGCCTTTTTTGTATTTGAATGTACTTTGATCGCACAATATTGGCAAATGATTTGGTGCTACACAAATCAACCAAGCATCGCTTTCTGCTGTGATGTTTTGATTGCAATCGCCATCTTCTCCATTTATTTTCGGCGGACAGTTGTCAATGCTGATGTCTTCAATGAGTTTTACACCGTCAATCTTCATGATAATGTTCATGATGTCTGACAAACGTACTTGCGTACGCAGCTCCGATTTTTGTAAAGCTTCTGCCGTTAAGAAACCATTTTCTAAAATTGGACCTTCAAATATTTCATCTGACGAAAGTCCTAAATCTAACATTTCCGTTAAAGATTTTGCTTGTACACTTGGTGAAAGATATTGTCCCACACTCCATTGAATGGTGGCATGTACTTTTTCCTCATTGGCGTCATTTTCCAACTGAACTTCTGCACAGACACGAATGCATTGTTTTTGTATTTTTTTTACGGTAACTAAGTCTTCACAGAGGTTTCTGTTTTCGTGATATTTGGTAAATATTGCTGCAATAATGTCTTCTTCTACATATTCCTCATCATCATCAAAATCGACCAAAATAGTGTATAACCCTTTAATATTGAAGCTTTCAGTGTTGTATTCTGAACCGACAAACGGATCAAAGCTAATGCGCGGATTTGCTTCGTTGCATTCTGCATGTAATGGTAATACATGAATTGCCAACCAGCAATTTTTGACACCTTTGATGTCTATAAACAATTTTCGGTAATCAATTGCTGTAACTGGTCTGCATGTTAAAATATTTTTTGCCGATTTGAATTGTTCATGCATTTTTTCGAAGTTGTCTTCTTTGGAAGCGACCAAGTTTTCAATTGGTTGATCCATGCGTAATCCTAAATCTGTAATGGCATAGCACAACAATTCTAGGATCGTAATCCCTGGATCGCTGATGTTGTAATCGGTCCAAATTTTTCGACTGAGATCTTCAATGTATTGCTGTCCTGCGTCTCTTAGATGTTGAAAATCTAAGTCGTTCCCGTAGCTTACATTGCTTGGTATCGTGATATGTTCGTCTCCGTTTAACATGTTTCGTTAGTAATCGCGTTTACAGTATGTGCTGTTGGCACTACTGAGGTTAGTATACTTTTTTGATCTGTGGGAATGATTTCATCTTTTTCGTCTCCATCGTGTACCATTTTGAAATCTTTTATATAATCGACATAGTCTAAATTTTCTATGTAATAGATAACTTCACTTCCGTAGAGCGCATTGCCAAATGATATGGGTTGATTTTTGTCAAATGCCCATGGCGACAAGTATTGCGCTAAGTCTTCTTTGAGTTGTTTCGCATAAAAATTGGCGTCTAAACCTTTATAGAATCGTGCACTGAGCATAATTTTTACAGGTTCGTATACAGGCGAAACGACTTTGGCTGCTACATGCATTGTGTTGAGTTGATTGATATACGTTTCTATTGCGTTCAGCTTGGTTTGACTCAGTTTTGGTTTGTAAATGTCATACACATTTTGATCGATGATGTTTGGAATGGCAACCAATAATACTTCTCCTGGTGCTTTAAAGCTGGTATTTGTACTGTGATTTAAACACTTTATTTTGTGCAAATAATTAAATTCTTGCAGTACGAGATGTTCATAATCCCACAGCGTAATTGCTCGGTTTTTATGACGTAATCGTTCGCTAACTCTTCGGTAAAAATCCAAGTCACTTTCTTTTGGAAAGCCATCAAAAGAAGCATACGGTTGCGTTACTTTTTTTACAGTTGCCAAGCGATCTTCCAGTTTGGCTATGGTTTCGGCTGGCATGCCTTTTTCCAAGTGTTCTAACGTATTTTCATTATTTACAAATTGAACTTCTACGGCTTGCGCATGAATGTTTGTAAATTTTGATACGGTATCAAACGGCTTGTCAATTGTGGCACGAATCCATAAATAATCTTCTGTAAAAAGTGTGTTGTCTCCAAATTGCTTTGGCACTGTAAAGGCTACCAATCCTGCTTTTAAAAAGTTATCGGTTTGGTCTTTGAGTAAGTATGCTGGTTTTAGATTGTTCCAAGTATTGTTGTATAAATATTGCCACGTTACAGTTGCTTTGTCGTAGGTTTCTATCGCATCTGGGTTTTCTGAACCTTCTTCTATCTGACATAGTAGTTGGATGTTTTGATCCGCGACAGCTTCCTCAATCCCAATGTATAATTGTCCCCCATTTTCTGGCGACGGCATGAGTGCTAAATTGGCACGACTCACACGATCAATTCCGAAAGGCAATTCGTGATAGAGTTGTACTTCGTTTTTGTTGCTACCTATTTTTTCAACTGTTGTAATGGTAACTGTTAGGTTTTCAGCAAATGGCGTGTATGCTTGGTTTGGCAATGCTAATTTTTCTAAGGCATGATAGGTATACACTTTCGGGAAAGCCGCATGTAAAAAGTCGTTTTGCAACGATAATTGAATAAAATAATTGTCAGTCTTTTTAGGTACATACGTCGTATTCGAAGGCAAAAAGTTATTGAACGTTACACTTTCAAAGCCATTGAACATGCGTTGTCCCAATCCGCTTGACGAAGTGGTAGCTGTTCTTTCTGCTTCCTCAGTTCTTCCTTTTCTATCCGTATGTTTACGGCGCATGGCTTGCGATTCCTCGTCTGAATGTTTTTTAGAGCGTTTATCTCTTCTTCCTATTGACCGTCTGTCACGACTACGACGACTGTCACTTTCTGAAAATTCGTTCCGAAGTCCTTTTTTGCGTGCTTCTCGTGCTTCTTGCGCTTCTTTTGCAATAGCATCTGCAACACTTTCTGTACGAGATTTTGTGGATCCGATATAACTTGCATCTACTAGAAAACGATTTTGACCGTCAACACCTGTGACTAGTTTTGTTCCTGTTTTGGTTCCATCTTTTATATCATTGTAAATGTCTAAAAAGATTTCTGTAGGTTGCAGGTTTACATATTGCTGTAAGTATTGCTGATAGTGTGTTTGAAAGCTATCTGGACGATCTTTCCAACTGAGTGATACTTCTACATTGCTAATGCGTTTTCCAATCCATTCGTCAGAGCCTATGCTGAATTTTGCACGTTTTTTTGCTTGCGTTCCAAATGGATAGAACGGA
This sequence comes from Kordia sp. SMS9, assembly GCF_003352465.1. NCBI lineage: Bacteria > Pseudomonadati > Bacteroidota > Flavobacteriia > Flavobacteriales > Flavobacteriaceae > Kordia > Kordia sp. SMS9. Next base: position 4,339,874 of record NZ_CP031153.1, read on the forward strand.
TTGTCGGTTTTGATAGTTCCAAAATCGTTTTTTACGTGTAAGTTTTCAGCGTACGTTCCTGTTGTTGTGATAGTGATTTGCTGTAATTCTGCATTGGCAAGTAATAAATAGGTTTCATATGTAGCTAACGAAGTATCTTCTTGGGAAAATAACACACGGATAATTGGATGTTCCGTATCGTATTTTCCTTCATGAATTTCAGCATCGTAGTTGGTAATTTTTTCATCGTCTTCTGTGAGTTCAATGACAATTTCTACCTCATTATTATTTGTCGTTGTTGCTTTGGTAACTGCTGTGAATGGCAATGCTACCCATTCTTTTTCGCCTGTATGTTCTATGTTGATGATGGAACGTAATTCTTCGCCATTAGGCACCGAAGAAAATTGTGCGTTGATGGTAATCGTTCGGACACCTTCTGATAATAGTAATGATGGCGCACTGAGTGAAAATCCTTTTTTTGCTAAGTCGCGATCTGTATCGCCGAAAGGCAACCAAGATGTTCCTCCGTCTTCTGCTTCGCCTCCATCACCATCTGCCGAATTTGCAATGCTAGATGCATGCCAGTTAGATTCGTCAGTATAAGCGTAGGTATTTTGTAGCGCAGCAACTTTTGCCTTGTTGATAACAATTTCGTCTTCAAGTTGATAATGAATGTCGTTTCCTTCACTGTCTTTTCCAGCTTTTACGAGTGTTTCATCACTTAAAAATTGTTCATTGGCATTTTTCGCTAATTCGAAAATAATGTAGGCATGATCTGCTTTTTCGTCATTTTTTTCAAGTTGCAATACTTCTTTGTAATAGAAATCGAGATGACGTTGCGTAATTTGATTGAATCGTTCTTTGCTTTTGTTGAGCAGTTTTAAGAACGCAATGAATAGTGCCAATTGTGGTGTAATGTCTCCTTCAGTATAGGTTTCAATGACTTCCTTTATTTCTGCGGAAGCATTGTGAAATGGTTCCCAAGTACCACTTGGATTTTTGTAATCGCCTTGATCGTATAATTGTACATGCTTCGAAAACTCTTCTGCAAAACGCATCCAATCCTTTACCTCAAATCCCATTAACGCTACGCTGTTCGGATCGAGCAAAGAAAGGTAACGCTCTTGCTGTGTTGTGCCTTCGCGTGACTTGATTAGTGTATTTTCTGTACAATCGCTCATGATTAGATGTCTGTTGCTTCAGTTATATAGTAAGGGAACACGATGTTTCTCCTTGTGTTTGTCGCTCTGATTAGGTATTCTATTTTGATTAAAAACTTTCCTTCGAGAAAATTTTGAGTGTCTAAGGCTATTTTTATGACTTCAATTCGTGGCTCATAAATAATAATTGCCTCTTTGATTCTATTTTTCATAATCGTCATCTGCGTGGCACTTAGGTTTTCAAATATTTGATCCGTAAGATCACATCCGAATTTTGGGCGCATCACTCGTTCGCCGCGACGTGTTGTGATGATGATTTGTAAACTGCTTTCTATGTCTTCTATGTCAGAAATCATTTTGATTTCTCCTTGATGTTTCAAGAATTTCGGTGGAAAATCCCATCCTTTTCCTAAATATGTTGCTTTTGATAAATCCATCTTTTATCCTCCTATCATTACAGTGAATTCTCCTAATACTATACTTCCGCCATGTGCGGTAGAATCGCCCATTCTTGCAGCAGGCATGCCTTCTATCAGTACCGTTCCTGAACCTGCAATAATGCTGTCTGGCGGTCCTGTACATACACACATATCACCTAGTTTTGCGGCTGGCAATCCACCAATTAATACTGTTGGTGCGCCTGGTGGCAATATAGGTCCGCCCACATGTGGAACTGGTCCTGTGGTCATGGGACAAACGTGCATATCTGTGATTCTTGCTGCTGGTGGCATGGTGTTGTTTTTAGTTGATTTGTACTATTCCTCCTTTTATCGTTGTTGTAGCAGAACCTTCTAAGGTTGCCATCGCGGCTTCTGCTGTTAATTCTGCTGAAGCGGTAATTCCTACATTGATTCCTTCCATCGTGATGTCGCCTGTGGCTTTCATGATGATGTCTTTTCCCGATTCAATGGTGATTCCGTCCGTATTCATTGTAATGATGTTGTTGTTTTCATCTTCTAATGTGATGACACCTTCATCATCGTCAATGTTGATAATTTTTTCTGCGGGTGTTTCTAGTTTGATGCTTTTGAGTTCATCATTCATGGTAATTTTGATTTCACTTTTGGTCATGATGACTTTTTCAAAATTATCATCTGAATATTCTACTGGCGATAGATTGGTGTTGCTAAATAATGAACCGAGTACAATTGCTTGATTGGGATCGTCATTTAAGAAGCCTACTAAGACTTCGTTTCCTATTTCTGGTAAGAAGTGTACGCCATATTCTTCGCCTGCATGCATTGTTAATACGCGTGCCCACACACCTTCTTCTTCTGCGCTGATGATGGGTAATTTGACTTGTATTCTGTGTTCTTCTTTTGGATCGCCTTCTAAGGCAGAAACGACACCGATTTGCAATCCGCTGATAGCTGGTAACATTCCTGATGCTGGTAATTGACTCACTTCGTATGTTTCTGCGAATGCTTCTGGATTTAATCCGAATTCGATGGTTGTAATCCAGTTTCCGTCCGTAACCGTATGATGAACACCACATGCAAACACATCGCCGTTAAAACGATCGCTCATTCCTTCTAGCGTGATCATGGTGCCTGGCAATACCAATTCTGTGCCTTGTACTTTGACCATTCCGCAGATTTTAGCGAGTTGTTGATACATACTTCTGGATTCTGCCCAAGACGTTAGTATTTCATCTGGAATGTCTCCTGTATGTGAGAGTGTGAAATTGTTTCCTCCTGCGGCTTCTGCAAGTGTTCCTGAGTCTAGGTTTCCTGCGGCATTTAAACCATTTCCACTCGTGGTTTTAGTCACCAATTCTTGATTGGAATAGTTCCAAGCAGAGGCTTCAAACTCGTTGTATTGTTTGCGTGCATCTATTTCTGCTTCAAATGCAAATATATTGTCTCCAAAAATTGCTGTAAATACACTTCCGCTGAGTGTTGGTACTTTGATGCTGATTTCTCCATCTTCCACAAAACACAACATGTTATTGACTTGTGCGCGGCATTGAATGAAATCCCAATCCGTTGCTTGGTATTGTACGATTTCATGATGCGTGTGCGAAGTTGCTTCCATGCTTCCACTAAGTCCATTTTCCTTGATAATATCGCCAACTACGTCACTTTCTGTCGTTTCATAGAAAATTTTATTTTTACGTGCTTGCGTCATTTTGAACGCTTCGTCTTTACATTCAATGAGTAAGTAATTGGATTTGTTTGTTGCTTTTATGGCGTGTTTGGTGATGATTCCTTTGAAAAGCGTTTTATCATCAAAATCGTAGCCAGCTTTGATATGAATTTTTTCTCCAGGAGCAAACGATGCGGCATTGCTTGCTTCAAATTCTTGCGTAACGCTGTCACCATCTACAATGACTAAGGTTGCTGTTGGAATGCGATTGCAGGTACGTTCCACCGTGATGGTTTTTACGCCATACGTTGCGCTAATTTCCTCCTCGGCGTCTCCAATGAGTACTGCAAACGTAACTAAGTTTTGAACATCTGTCGATATGTCTCCGACTAAACTCATGCGCTTTGTGTTTTGTTTAATGGTGGAAAAAATAATTCAGTTCCTGGTTCTAAGTTTCTAAAATTGAGCACGTTATTTACTCTTGCTACTTCTAAATAGTATTTGGAATCTCCGTAGATTCTGTATGCCATCAACGGTAATGTATCACCTTCTTTTACTTGTCGCACGTGCGTTAAATCGGGAGATGACTTGTTTACTGCTGCTTCGCGTAGTTCATCTGCGGTGCTGTCTTTACACGTAAGTGTTGCAAGGGCACGAATTGGATATCCTTTGGTATTGAATAGTTTGTAGTCAATGTCTAGTTTTATGAGGAAGCATTTTAGATTTAATGATCCCCAAGCAACTTCGAGTTCGTACGGCATGTGCATATCGCCTTTGTACGTGACGAGTTCTTTGATTTTGTTGATTTCGTCAACTACATTTTTTTCACTGCCTTCATCGTCTTGAAACGGATTGAACCCTGCGATGTCATCTGCAATACTGCTGAGTGTGTCTGCAATGTTCAGCTCTACAATATCGAAGATTCCGGTAGCATCAAATAGTAGTTTGAACGTAAAATCGCCAGGTTTTACTTTGACAAATTTTGGTTTTTTACCACTTGAGTTTGCTTCTTGATCTTGGTTGTACTCTACCGTAAAGGTTTCTTTGTATCCTTCTGGATTGATCGCTACAGTGATTGGCTCGCCTTGTCTATTGCCTTTGTCATCGAGCTTGTATATGAGCATTTTTTCTAATTCTCCAAGTATAGACATGATTTAGCGTTCTTTTTTGTTAGTGATCATTTTTGAAACGGCTGCCATGATTTCGTGCGACGTCCAGTTGGTACGTTCTTCTTTCACCAATGACATTTCTTCTTCTTTTTGAGCATTGACATTTACTTTGATACGCAAATTTTTTATTTCGATTCCCATAATGTTGTTATAGTAATAGTTTAAAATAGTCATACTTTAACTCTAGCGTTTCTATAAGTATGCTTTGCGTTTCTGCATTGAATTCTCCCAGTTCGTATTTGATAGGATAGGCTCCGACAACATTCCATGTTTTGATAGGAATGTGATTTTCACTGAGCAATACGACGATAAGATTTAAGCGTTTGAATTCAAATTTTTCATACGCGTCTTCACACCAATTTGCTATGGATGATGGAACACTTTTGAGTCCTCTTTTGAGTGTCAGTGTGCTGAATTTTAATCCTTTTGGTATTTCATGGACAAATCTATTTTCTCCACCTTCTGCGTAGCTTTCGGTTTCTACGGTAACACTCAAACCTGATACCGACTGAAAACTCATGTCAACAGGATTTGGTAAGAGTCCGTTAAAGTAGACTACAAAGTGAAAGCCAGAAACTGGATATTTAAAACTGTCAAAAAGTGCCATAATTTGGATTATCCTTCGTTGCTTATTTCAATACGTTCGTGTGCTAACGTTAGTGTTTCGATAGCGACTTCGTTTGATTCTCCTTTTAAGTCCGTAGATTGAATCTTCATCGGCCAGGCATTTAATACTTTCCAAACGACTACAGGTGCATGTTCTTCATCCAATAGACTGATGGTGATATCGCGACGTTCTGTTTGGTTGAGTTTGTTTGTTTTCATCCACTCATAAAATTCATTGTCACCCTTAAATACGCCTCTTTTGAGGACGATGTCCGTGTATTTTACCATTCCTGGCATGTTAATTTTGCTGTATTCTGGACTTGATCCTTCACGGTATTCTAACTTTTCAACTTCCGCGTCGAGTCCTGTTACTTCTTGAAAACCGATTTTAGTTCCTCCCCATTCTACTTGGAAGTGAAACTTTGGTAATGGATATGACATAGTTTTATATTTTTAATGATTTATTCTTTTTAGTTGTAAATAATTATCGCTTACGATTCTTGCATTTTGTGAGAGAACTTCAATACGATGAATTCTGCTGGTCGTACGACTGCCATTCCTATTTCCACATTCATGATTCCGTTTAAGATATCATCTGCGGTCATGGTTTGATTGAGTCCTACTTTTACATAGAATGCGTCATCTGCTGTTGCTCCAGCTAGAGCGCCTGCTTTCCACTGATTGGTTAAGAAATTTTCTATCATTGATCGGATACGAACCCATGTGTTTGCATCATTTGCTTCAAATACAAATTGGTCGCTTGCCTTTTTTACAGATTCTTCTACCATGTTGAAGAAGCGTCTTACGGAAACATATCGCCACTCATTGTCATTTCCCGCCAAGGTTCTTGCTCCCCAAACGATGACTCCTTTTCCTGTGAACGAACGAATTGCATTGACTGATTTTCCTGCGGTTGTATCCACATTTAAACCATCTTGAATGTCATTTGTTACACGAACTGTTGGTTTTACCACATAGTTGAGTCCTTCATTTGCAGGTGCTTTCCATACGCCTCGTGTACTGTCTACTCGTGCATATACGCCTGCTACTGCTGAACTTGGCGGTAATTCCATTGGCAAGTTGTTAATTTCTGTTTTGATTTTGTTATACGTAGAATTGTCAAGCGTTTCTACTTCTGCTAAAGATTTTCCGTTTAAGACACCTGCGCTTCCACCAGCGGTTACAATAGCGTCAATTGCAGTAACGATTGCTCCAATTCTTGCGTCGATTTCTGTCGGAATGTCTAAAGCATCTACACTTGCATTTGCAGTTACGCCTGCAGCATCTGCTTCTGTTTGATCTGCAGCAGCGTTTAAACTGTCTTTGTTAGCTTCTAAACCTACAATTCCGCTACGTACGTGCGATGTAATGACCGTATCTAGAGCATTTACAGCAGTTGTTACATTTCCTTTGAGTGTAGCATCATCAGTAGCGTCTGCGGCGTCTCTTCCTGCATCTACTAAGCTTTCTGCTTCTGAGATTACATTTTCTAGATGTGTAATGATTGCATCAACAGCATTGACAACATCTGCTACTAAAGCTAAGGCTCCAGCATCATCAGAAGCACTTGAAACTGCAGTTATTGCCCCTTCCATAGTGGTTTCTAAATCTCCTAATACGCCATCTGTTGTGTATCCTTCTAAAGTATCTTTTGCAGCATTTGCTTTTGCTTGTGCAATTGGTGCTGGCGAACTTCCTCCTGAGTGTACTACCGTGATTCCTGTTTCGCTGATGGTATAATCGAGAATGGTTTCTAAGTGTGGATAGTACGCTGCTCCATATTTTACAAAGTCTTTTCCTAAGCTGATTCCGCTTCGGAGTGCTGCAATGTTTGGATCTGTAGACGTTGAACCATCATAGCTTAGTGTATCTATGATTGTGAATCTGTCTTGTAGTTTGTTACATTGACTTAATGCATCGTTGTATAAACCGTAGAATGTAGTAGCATCTACGCTATCAATTTTGGTTGCATCTGGAAATAGAATGAGTGTAGGTTCGTCTACTTTGGCAATTTCGTCTAATCCTGTTTTTAATGCCGCGGCGTCTACAATGCTTGTTACAGCAACTTCGGCGTCTGCCAATTGGCTTCCATAACGTCCTACAGATACAATGTAGCATGGCCCACCACCATTTGCAAAGTAGAGTTGCATTGCGTAGTACATTATAAACGGTTGTTTTGCTGTAGGTTGTGTTACCGCAATGGATTTGTTATTGTCTGAATCTTCCGTGATGGTCACACTAATCGAGGTTTCGGCTTTTGCGCCACCGAAGAAACGTTCGTATTCTAATAGTGATGTAATTCGCGTAGGAACTTCGTTTAGATCACCCGCAAGTTTGTTGGTTGCTTTTTCAGTGTATCCAATAAATGCAGGTATAGCCGTTTCAACTTGCGCTACCGAAGGTGGAAATTTTACAATTTCCTCTACGTAAACTCCTGGTGTTTTTAATGTACTAGGCATAATATTTATGATTTAAAAGTTTTGTTAGTATTTGATTTATTTTTCGTTGTTTTCTCTACTTCTGTTTGAAGTTATGTGTCAATATTTTGATTGTTTATATGTTTAGATTGACTTCAAATGTCAATGATTCTGGTGTTGTGATGTTGGCTTCTTGTATGTTGATTTGCAGTATGGCATCGGGTTGTATTCTTTCGTTAACGGCTGTGTTTGTTGTGATGGTTCCTTCCAAATCTGTCGCACTGTACACTACAAAATCGCGTAATGCCAAGTTGTTCCAATCTGTGTCATTTTTGTATTCCTGATCGGCAATTGCATAGAATTCTAAGTCAATATCTACCACATCGGGCAACCAGTTTGAAAATGTAGGATCGGGCATGGTGGACACGTATCCTACGATTCGCTTGTCTGTCACTTCATCTTCTCCAATCATAAAAACCTCATCGACAGTTTGCGCTACAAATTCTTCTTGTTTTTTGTAGAGAAGCACCAATCCTTCTGGAATTTTCTTTACCAAAAGTTTGTGTTTGTCCATCAGCACTTCTGAAGCTTTGGTTGGGTATATATTTACATAGTTTTGCGCTTCTAACTCATTTTCATGATTGAGTTTTATGATGGCAAGCGGTTCGTATGTGTAACTAAATTTACTCATAGTGCTTTTCTTCTGCGCTAATAGTTGTAATAACTGACGTTAGTTTTTCTATGTCTCTTTCTAATGCAGATACTCTTGCTTTGTAGAGTATGCTTGGTATTTGTTTGCCTCCTAACATTCCCCAAATGTTGTTGAGTTGCTCAAAACTTGGTGAGCATAGTTCCATATTTAGTTCGATATCGTCTTCATCTGCTGTGAATACAAATTTTCTTTGATGTTGAAAAAATTTGACCGTTTTGTATATGACTGCTACCGCTTTGTCATATTGTAAGGTGCAGGAAAACAGTAAGTAATAGTTGAGATGAATTTTTGGAAAACGTTTGTCAAGTTTAAATCCACCGCCACTTTCTACCAATCGTTGATTTGGAAAGTTTTTTAACGTACTTTCTTCTTCAATACGAACTATTGTGATTAATAAATTGTCGCCGTCAATATCGCTTTCTTCAGATTGAATATCGCCCACATTTTGCGCTCCCAATTTTACCGTAATTCCCGCAAGAGTATTGATATAGGTAACGAGTCCATCTGTGCTTAATTTTTCTACGAATTTATTAATCATGTTTTCCCAATTGATTATAAAACAAATCTATGTATCATATTGGCGGTTTGGTAGAGTCTATTCGCTAATTCGGCACAGGAAAAACACGGTTTTGTTTAGGGAGAAAAAACATTTTTTTATAGGAAAAACACGGTTTTGTGTTTTGTGAAAAATGATTATTTTATATGTTAAAAATTAATTTTCAATAACTTACACTCAAAAAAAAGTCCCTTTTGAGTAAAAAGAGACTTTTTTTTAATGCAGCAACATTAAATTCATCATGAGAAATGTGTTGTTGATTGTCAACGATATATATTGTGTTAGTTTTGCTTGAATTTATTGTAGTTGTATGTTTTCGCTGTTGCTTCTAAAGTAGTTGCCATGTTTGTTTCTTTGAGTTCATCTGAACAAGAAATTGATAATATTATTAGTTGTTGAGTAATTTGTATACTAGTTGCAATCATTAGGACAAGGCTTCGAAAAATCAAATGGATCTCCTTCGTCGTTTATGTTTTTTGTGTTTCCTCCTAGTAATAGTTTTCCGTGTTTGTCTTTCCCAATGAAAACCGTTGTCATTTTTTGATTGTTATTTACACCCAAATGTAACCCTAGTGAATGTATATTGTCAATATGTAGTATTCGCTGAACTACATTTGCATCTAACCCGAAGCGTTCTATACGTTGTCCACTTTGGTCAATGATTGCCTCGAAGTTATCATACGAGTTTTGCATTTTTGTGAGGTATTCAAAGGCTTCGCTATTTTTTAAAATATGCGTCACTTCTTGAAGCTCATTCGATGTTTTGTCTCCTATTTTTTTGAAAATTGATATCTCTAATTTGTACTTATCAGTAGTTATAATTTGTGAAGGAACTTGCGCGATGATTTCGCCCATATTTTTGTTTTCGCCTGTAGCTGTAAACGTTAATTGATGGTTGGTGTTTAGTCCTATATCAAACCAAATATAACTTACCTTTTCTGTATTGATGAGTTTTTTTAATGCAGTAACATTAAATTCATAATGAGAAATCTGTTGTTGATTGTCAATAATATCTTGTGTTAGTTTTGCTTGAATTTATTGTAGTTGTTATGTTTTCGCTGTTGCTTCTAAAGTAGTTGCCATGTTTGTTTCTTTGAGTTCATCTGAACAAGAAATTGACAATATGTAAACGAATAAAGCTGTGAAGAGTTTTGATTTCATAGTATAGTGGTATTGGTTATAAACCTACAAGATAGTCAAAACTAATAAATTTAAAGTTATTTCAACTGTAATTTGTAAGATTAAACACTATAAATTATAGTTTAATCTTTTAAAAAATTATACTATTTTGATTTTTTTTAGATAAGATTTTCCTTTTGTAAAACTTCCCAAAGACTTTCTGTCACTTTTTCAGGAGAATCGTCTCCATTAACAGCCACAATATGTTCTTCATTTTTTAGTTTTTCAAATGCTCGTAAGTATTGCGATTGTACGGCTTTGAGATTGTCTAGCGTTTCATAGATTTCTACCGAATCGCGATTGGTGTTGATGCGTTTCATGGCAACTTCGGGAGATACATCGACAAAGATATTGACATGCGGTTTTAGAATTTCAGCTGCCATTCTGTTGGAGTCAATTACCCAATCCATGTCTACATGTGCGCCATGATATGCATAGGAAGAAAAGTAGTAACGATCGGTTATGACTGTGTATCCTTCTGCTAATTTTTTGAGAATTCCGTTGGTTTCATGAAGTAAATGATCCAATCTGTCCGCAGCAAATAAAGCCGCAATTACTTTTTCATCCGCATTTTCTTTTCCACTCAAAATGCTTCTAATCATTTTACCAATGCGCATATCGGTTGGTTCAAATGTAAGATATACTTTGTGTCCGTCAGCTTCTAAACGTTTGGCAATGTTTTTGGCTTGTGTACTTTTTCCGCTTCCATCAATCCCTTCTATGGCAATGAATATGTTGTTTTTCATGAACTTTTTATTGTGGCGTCAAAAGTAAAGATAATATTCTGGATTTTGATATGGTATTTTGAATATCTAAGTGATTTCCATCCGAATGGATTCATCATAAAAATGTCAAAAAATAGGCTTAAAAATCTGGTGAGAGTTCGATGAGCTTTTTTTGAATTCCGTAAATGACCAAACCTGCTACATTTTTCGACTCTGTTTTGAGCAATAAGTTGTTTCGGTGTCCTTCAACCGTCCGTGGACTGATAAATAGTTTGTCAGCAATTTCGTTGGTGGTGTATTGATTGCAGATGAGTTCAAGAATTTCCTTTTCGCGTTTGGTGAGTAGATTGTTGTCTAAATCGCTCTTGATACGCTTACTTTTAGCAGATAAGAGGTTTTCATGAATGATTTTTAATACGCGTTCGTCATAGTAAAAACCTTTGTCGTACACTTCATTAATGGTATGCACGACCACTTTTGGCGATGTGTTTTTGAGTAAGTAAGAAGAAGCTCCAACATCTATCATATTCGTAATGAATGATTTACCATCATAACTTGTAACGGCAATAACTTTGATTTCTGGATATTCTTTTTGTAAAATTTTGGTACATTCAACACCATTGAGCAATGGCATTTTTAAGTCCATTAGAATCACATCTGGTTGTTCTGGTGCTACTTTTAGCTTTTCAATTAAATCGGAACCATTTTCTGCTTCAAAGATAATTTCGAAGTTTTTAACACGCGTAAGTATGAATGACATTCCTGCTCTAAACAATGCTTCATCGTCTGCGATGGCAATTTTGATAATTGGTGTATCCATGATGTTGTAATTTATATGGTGATTTCTACTTGTACTCCTTTTTCTTTTTCGCTGTAATAGTTAATTTTTCCTTGCAATAAAGAAACCCTACTTTCTATATTTCGCAACCCAAGTCCTTTTTGAACGCCTATTTTTTTGGTGTCGAAGCCCAATCCGTCGTCTTTGTAATGTAAAAATAAGTTTTCTTTTGTAGGATTAAAATTTAATTCGATGCCTTTTGCTTTTCCGTGACGCATAGAGTTGTTCATGAGTTCTTGTACAATTCTGAACACATGCAATTCACTATCTTTAGAAAGTCTGCCAGCGGTATAGTCAATCTTTGAAGAAACATGTACTTTTTTGCTATTGCTAAATTCGTCACACAATTCTTCTAAAGCGGCACCTAAACCGAATTTTTCAAGAATTGGCGGCAATAAATTGTGCGCTATTTTTCGTGAACTTTCAATCGTTTTGTTCGTTACTTTTAGCATGTGTGTGATGATTTCTTCCGTTTCTTGCGACGATACATTTTCTTCTTCTAATAGAAAGTTTGCACTAAGTGAAACTACATTGAGTTTCGCACTAATGGCGTCGTGTAAGTCTTGTGCAATGCGATTGCGTTCCGCTTCTTGCGCTACAATCGTAGCTTTTAGCATTTCTTTTTGATGCTTGAGTTCTAGTGTCTTTTTTTCTAATTCTTTTTGAATAATTTTTTTTCGGGATAAATAGAAAAACAAAATTAATGTCAGTGCCATGATTAGCATCAATATGGCTCCTAAAATAACAATGGTGATAAATTTATTATCTCCTGAAAAAAGTTCTTCCATTAAAAATTAAGTCCTTTGTGTTATCGCTACGTTTTGAAATTTGGTGTTAAGATATAAAGAATTATAGTACTTTCTTTCTAAAATTGCGAAACCATTCTACCGAAATTAATATTTGATATACCAAATACAATACTACATTCATAAACCAAACCAAGTGATTTATAGATGGATCTAACTCAGTCATGATGTTTCCAGAGCAGAAAATGAGTGTACTGCTAAGTACATAAATAAAAATTCCTGAATTGATATATGTGAATTTTTTAGTTTCGCTCAATGAATTATAAAAATGAATGATGCTGTAAAAAACGATCGTTAGCGATGTTAGTAAGATTTCAGTCAAATTAAACCTATATAGTAATTCTGGCATAAAGTACGATTGTACAATCAGAATACCAACCACGAGAATAAGAATAATAGCTACTAATAATTTTTGTCTTTTATTGATAAAAAGCGAATAGTAGAATAAACTTAATAATATGAATTGTATGCTTAAATAGTAATGCGTTAGGTGTAAATTATTAACACTATTGTACCACAACCAAAAAGTAGCAACTTGAATGATTCCCATACTTAATAAATACCATGAAAATAGTTTAGCACTTATCCCATTTTTGGAATAAGTGCTAAAAAAAAGTATGATATTTATAAATAGAACTAAATATCCTACATATGTTACAATATCTTGGATAACGAGTTTTATTACTTAAAATTTACTTCTTTTTGTGGACCATATAATGGACTTGACGTATCACAGGTAGTAGGACAAGGTTGAGAGAAGTCATACAATCCAGTATTTACAGTTCCATCGCCATCTTCGCAGCCTATGCCAGAAGCTTTGTAAATAATATCTTCCCCTTCTTCATTAACGCCGACAATAATTAAGTGTGGTTGATAGTCATTATCTTTATTTACACCAATATAAGCGCGTACGTTTACTACATTAGGCTCAGCTATAACTTCTTTTAAATCGTCTAAGGGAATTAAAAAGGCTTTTAAATCGGTGTAGTTTGTAAAAGTGCCTTCTTGCGATCTCCATTGGGTTGTCCAATCAACTGCGGTGTCTAAACAAATTGTGTTTACCATAATAATAAAATTTTGTAGTTAGTATGGCTTAAAAATAGTAAATTAAATCTTTTTAAATTCGAAGTACGGCTTTAAAAAAATATTATTTAAATATAATTACGTATTTCTACCTGTTTTTAATTTTAAGTGATTCAACCATTATATTACTGACGCATTACTTATATTTTTGTGAGGACTAGTATTCAAGAAAAAATACTATCTTTATTCTTTTAACCTTATAAACTATATTATTATGGATCCATTTATCGGAGAAATTGTTATGTTCGGAGGTAATTTTGCACCAAGAGGTTGGGCATTATGTAACGGACAATTATTAGCTATCTCATCAAATTCAGCTTTGTTTTCTATCTTAGGAACAACGTATGGTGGTGATGGTAGAACATCGTTTGCTTTACCTGATTTACGAGGAAGAGCTGCTGTTCACCCAGGAACAGGCCCAGGACTCTCAACAATTAAGCTTGGACAAAGAGGTGGTGCTGAGTACCACACACTGACTGTTAATCAAATGCCAATGCATAATCACCTTGGATCAATGAGAGTATCTAATGTTGCTGGTGACGATGATGTTCCTGGTACTAATGCTTCTATTGGTGCATCTGAAATTTATGTGGAAGGAGCTCCAAATACAAGTTTAGCAAATGGAAGTGTCACTACATTAAACAATGGAGGTGGCCAACAATTTTATATGAGAAATCCTTTCGAAGGAATCAACTATATTATTGCAATGTTGGGTGTATATCCATCAAGAAGCTAATAAAGTAATTTTATAAAAAACGAATTAATTAACATTAAAAAAATATAATTATGAATCCATTTTTAGCGCAAATTGTAATGTTTGCCGGAAATTTTGCTCCAAGAGGTTGGGCATTTTGCGACGGACAATTACTACCAATAAATGCAAATCAAGCTCTTTTCTCACTTTTAGGAACTACCTATGGTGGTGATGGAAGAACAACTTTTGCTTTGCCAGACTTACGTGGTAGAACTCCTAACCATGCAGGACGTGGTCCTGGACTTTCAGACATTAAGTTAGGACAAAGAGGTGGTCTAGAAACTGTTACTTTGACACTTTTGAATTTACCTAGCCACAACCATACTGGATCTATAAAAGTATCTAATGCTGCTGGTGATGATGATGTTCCTGGAACAAACTCATCTATAGGAGCATCTGAAATTTATGTGGAAGGAGCACCAAACACAAGCTTAGCTAATGGGAGTGTGACTCTTAGTAATACTGGTGGACAACAACCATTCAATATTAGAAACCCATTTTTAGGGATTAACTATATTATTGCTTTGCAAGGAACTTTCCCTTCTAGAAGCTAATATAACAGTTATACATCTCCGAGTTAAGTAAAAATTATCTAACTCGGAGATTATTTTTCAACTCAAAATATTAGGATTTCCCTTAAATAGAAAAATTACATTACCTTTACACAAAACTAAACGAACAAGCATGAAAAAAAACTACATTTTAAGAGTATTATTACTATCATTTTTTATGATTTTTAGTACTTATTCACATTCACAGGTAAATCTGTATACTCAAAATTTTGAGGGACCAGATTTTGATACATACCAGCTTTATAATGGTGGAGGCACAGCTGTTAATTTTGGAACAACAGGTACCGATTATATCATAAGAGCTACTCCAGCTTCATTACCGCTAGGAAATACAGTTACTGGATTTTCTGGTAATGTAATTGCTTTTGAGGATCACGATGGTGCAGGTTTTTTTGGACAACACTATATTGATACAGATGCAATTAATATTACAGGCGCTAGCGGTTTGACTTTAAAATTTCGTTTAGCAGCAGCTAGAGGAAGTGATGGTAATAGATATGAAAATGGCGACTTTTTACAAGTACAAATATCTATTGACGGCGGCAGTTTTCAAACGATTATCAATACAGGTGGAACTTCTTCAAACAACAATTATTACCATGATGTTGGCATGAACGGGATTACAGGTACTGGAGATGATGTTTTAGTAAATCAAGCTTCTCAAGAGATTAATGCTACTATTTCTGGTAGTGGAGATTCTTTGGTGGTACGTGTTCTTTTTGATTCACAAGGACCACAAGAAGAAATTTTGTTTGACGATATTGTTGTAGATGCTGCAATGGTATTAGGTGTTGAAGAAGCGACTCTTGAGAATGGTATTGAACTATTCCCTAATCCAACTTATGGAAATGTAACTATTAAAAACACTGGAATTGCATTGCAAAATGCTACTATTACAGATTTAAATGGTCGCACAGTAGCTTCGTATCCTTTAAATGGAATTAATACAAATACAGATTTAAGCTTGAATTTAAAATCAGGTGTGTATTTTGTAAAAATAACATCCGAATTTGCTTCAACTACAAAGAAGTTAGTGATTAAATAAGGATAGTATAACATAAAATATTACAAAAGCGGATACATTGTGTATCCGCTTTTTTTTTATACGATTCATTTAAAATCTATATTTTCATACCAATTCTACTTTAAGATGTAACATACTTTTTGCTGCAAGTCGCTTCAAACCCTGCAAAACGAAGAGAATCGTTGTTGTTCCGCTAAGTTTTATAGCAGAATTACTGCCTTTTCAAAGAAACGTGTGCAATCTCACGAAAGTGAAAAAGAAGGTAATACTACCAATTTACACATAAAATATAGAAGTCTTAGAGAGAGTTGAAATAAAAAGCGAATCCTTTTTACAGCATTCGCTTTTGCTTTTAGTAGCTTATATTTTTCTACTTATGTTTTGAGTTTAATTACGTTTTTACTTGCAATCCATTCGTCAACTAAATCGCTAAGTACGTTGAGTGGTACCGCGCCATTGCTGAGAACGACTTCATGGAATTCGCGAACATCAAACTTCTCCCCTAGCGTTGCTTTTGCATTTTTACGCAACTCAATGATTTTGTTCATCCCAACTTTATACGCCGTTGCCTGACTTGGCATTACAATGTGTCGTTCTACCATTTTTACAGCATCCGATTTGGCATTTGGCGTGTTTGTGGTGTAATACTCAATTCCTTTTTGACGTGTCCATTTTTTGGCGTGAATTCCTGTATCCACCACCAATCGGCATGCGCGCCATAATTCCATTGCCAAACGTCCGAAATCTGAATACGGATCGCTGTAAAAGCCCATTTCTTTTGGGATATACTCCGAATACAATCCCCAACCTTCTACATAGGCTGTGTAACGCCCAAATTTTCGAAACATCGGAACGTTTTCCAATTCTTGCGCAATGGCTATTTGCATGTGATGTCCCGGAATTCCTTCATGATACGCCAAGGCTTCCATTTGATAACTTGGCATTGCTTCCATGGCATACATGTTGGCGTAATAGGTTCCTGGACGTGAACCGTCTAAAGCTGGTTGTTGGTAGAATGCTTTTCCTGCCGATTTTTCACGAAACGCTTCTACGGCTTTTACCTGAATGTCTGCCTTAGGTTTCGTGATGAACAATTCGTCCAAACGTCCTTTCATCGTATTGATGATTTCCGTTGCTCTGTTCATATAGTTTTTGCGACCTTCTGCTGTAGCTGGATAGTAGAATTGCTTGTCATTTTTCATAAAGGTAAAGAATTCTTGTAGCGAACCTTTAAACCCTACTTTTTCCTTTATTGTTGACATTTCACTATGGATACGAGCGACTTCTTTTAAACCAAGTTCATGAATTTCATCGGCTGTCATATTTGTAGTCGTCGTGCGCTGTAAGGCATTGTTATAAAACGCAGCTCCGTTAGGGAATTTCCATGCGCCATCTTCATCTGTTGCACGCGTTCTTTGATCTTCTAGCAAAGTGATTAATGAAGTATACGCAGGACGTACCGAGTTTAATAAGGCTTCTTTTGCCATATCATCTAATAATTGATGCGCTCCTTCTTCTAATTCTAACTCGTTGATTTTGGTAGTAAAATCGTTCCAAAGTGTGCTGTTCTTACTGCTATTATCAAATGGCTTGCCTTTAATGATGTTTTTACAGTCATTAATAACGTGATCAAACACAAATTTTGGTGGCATGATACCTGCTTTTTCGCGTGCTTTTAAATTTTCTTCTACTTGAGAAAAGAGCGATTTTAAACCTTGCAAACGAGAAACATACGCTTTCGCATCTGTCGTGTCTTTTATTTGGTGCATGTTGATGAGAAACGCAGGAATTTCCGCTTGCATTCCGTGCATTTGATTCAACGGATAATTGTATAATTTGTATGTGTAATCGTCAATATGATTGCGCATTTGTTGCTTGTATAGCTTGTAACTCAATGCGGTAGAAGCATCTAAAGCCGTTTCTTCTACATTTTCGTTCAACCATTTTAAGCGATCTTTGGCTACTTGCAATCGGTTTTCATCAGCTTCTGCCGAGATATCATCCCACTTTCCGTAATCGGTTTTATCGCCAATACGAGTTTGCATTTGAGGAGACTCTTTTAAATCGAGTGCAAACTGATCTTGAAACCAATCATTTAAACGTTGCGAATGTTCTGTAACTTCAGCTATTGTATACGTTTTTACTGTTTCTTTTTTTTCGCTTTCGCAAGAAATAACTACTGTAAAAGCAAACAACATCAATATACTTTTAGAGATTGTATTCATATATTTTTTGGGTTGGTTAGTTTCCTTTTTTGAATTTGTCAATACCATCTTTGAGCCAATTTTCGTATTCCACAGGATTTGGTGTGTACGCTACAGCTTCTGTTAAATCATTTCCATCCGTATCTTGAATGACATATAATGGTTGTGCATTGGTATTGTAATGTATTTGTTGGAATTCTTGCCATTTGTGACCAATGGTGCGAATTTTGTTTCCTGTAACTTTGGATTCGTATTGTTCGTCTTTTGGTAGTTCTTCTCTATTATCTGCATAGAGCGAGATTAACACAACTTCATTACTTAGTAAATCGAGAATATTTCCTTCAGTCCAAACCTGTTCCTCCATTTTACGACAATTTACGCAAGTATACCCTGTAAAGTCGAGCATGACAGGTTTGTTCACTTTTTTAGCATATTCCAATCCTTTTTCATAATCTAAAAATGCCGTTAATCCATGTGGCCCTTCATGGGAAGCTTCTTTATCTGCTGCTGTTGTTTTTGAAGTTTCTTTTTGGTTTATATCTGAATAATTTACGCTTGCCTGTACTCGTTTTTTATAACCAACTCCATACGGTGATTCACTAAATCCGTTCATTGGTGGCGGAAAACCACTAATTAGTTTTAATGGCGCTCCCCACAGTCCTGGTAATAAGTATAAGGTAAATGCTAAGACTAACATGCCTAAAGAAGCTCTTCCTACTGATATTTTTTGCAAAGGACTGTCATGCGGCAATTGAAGTTTCCCGAAAAGGTACAATGTCAAGGTTCCAAAAATGGCGATCCAGATGGCTAAGAATACTTCTCTGTCCAAAAAGTGTGTTTGCAAAGCAATATCGACCATGGATAAAAATTTGAACGCAAACGCCAATTCCAAGAATCCTAAAAATACTTTTACCGTATTTAACCATCCGCCTGATTTTGGCAATGAGTTCATCCACGCAGGGAAAATAGCAAATAGCGCAAATGGTATCGCAATCGCTAACGAGAAACCAAACATACTTACAATAGGCGTAATTCCTCCTGTTCTAGCGGCATCTGCTAAGGCGGTTCCTGCAATGGGAAATGTACACGAAAAAGATACAACAGCTAACGCCAACGCCATAAAAAAGATTCCTGCTATTCCACCACGATTTGATTGTTGATCTACTTTGTTCACCCACGAATTTGGCAACATAATTTCAAATGCGCCCATAAACGAGAATGCAAAAATGAGTAATACGGCAAACATGACTAAATTAAATGTAACGCCTGTTGAGATTTCATACATCGTATTTGAGCCAAATAATACTGAAATAGTTGTTCCTAAGCCTGTATATATGATGATAATAAAAAGTCCGTACAAGATGGCATTGCGAATTCCTACGGCTCTGTTTTTACTCTGCTTGGTGAAGAAACTTACCGTCATTGGAATCATTGGGAATACGCATGGCGTAAATAATACTAAAAATCCTGAACCAAAAGCAATCAGAAAGGTGGCCCATAAACTTCTTTTTTCATCTTTTTTATCTGCCTTTTTCGCTACGGTAGCTTTTGAAAGATTAAATTTTATTTCTTTTGCTGTGGGTGGCAAACACTTTTCATCATCACACACCATAAACACGACTTCTGCCGTGATTTCTTTTGTGTTTTTATCAGTTACCTTTATTTTTTGCCTGAAGGTTCCTTTTCCTTCATAGAAAGATATTTTTTGATTGAATACTTTATCAAATACTTCTTTGGTTTTAGATTCTTCTACATTTCCAACAGTCTCATATCCTTTGCCAGCTTCTAAAAATGAAAATTCGGTAGGAAATGGCCCAGAGTCGCCATAACTTTTTTGTGAGTACAAGTGCCATTTGTCTTCCACAGTAGCTTCCATGACCAATTCATATTCGTCATCGGAATATTTTAATACAGAACCTTTCCATTGTACAGGATCAAATATTTTGGGGTGTTCATTTTGAAAAGAGCCTTGTGCTTGCGCCACATTCCATCCAGATTCCACCTTTTTTCCAGATTCCTTCTTTTTTGTTGTCGATTTGGGAATGGCAAACGTAAATTCTTCATCACCCAAAATACATTTTTCATCGTCACAGCTTTGATAAATGACTTCTGAAGTAATGGAAGTTGCATTCGGATTGGTGAGTTCTATTTTTTGTATAAATGTTGCTGTGCCTTTAAAATAGGTCAGTTCTGCTTGAAAAACCTTGTCAAATTTGGTAATTCCTTTGCTTTCTTTGTTTTTTCCAACAAGTTTAAAATCAGTTGCTTGTTGAATGGAATCGTACATGAATTCCGTTGGAAAACCGCTATCTTCTCCCAAATACTGAGAGTACAATCGCCATTTCGTCTTAATTTCTGCTTTGTAGATCAAATTGTATTCTGTATCAGAAACCTTTTCAATTTCAGAAGTCCATGAAACAGGATCTATCATTTGTGCATGTAGCGTGAAACTCGTCACACATAAAAATAAAAGCGTAGTTAGTAATTTCTTCATTGCAATGTTAGCTTAATAATAGTGTTAGTTGGTTGGGTTACTTTGTACCGATTATCCGAGCGTTTTCCAATAATCCATACAATATTTTCTTCACTGCATAGCAACCATTGATTTTCCTTGTCAATCAATGAATACTTTTCATCTTTAAAGTATTTGCTCAACTTTTTCTTTCCTTGCATTCCAAACGGATAAAAATAGTCTCCATTTTGCCATTTCCGTACGATTAAAGGAAACTTTAACATCTTTTTATCAACATATAGGATGTTTTTACCGGTGTTGGTAATGCTTGCTACTTCTTCAATATGGAGTTGAATAGGTGATTTTATAGTCGATTCCGAATCGTGAATGAATATCGGTTCGGAAGTTTCTTGTTGGTTTTGCTTTTGAATGAACAAATAGTCGCGATCTTTAACAAGGCGATAGTTTACCGAAAATACTTGTTTCCCGCTTTGTGCGGACAATAAATCAGAAATGTCATTCCATGCACTGAATCCAAATGCTTTCAACAATTCATACAAATAGGCTTTCGGATTGGATAGTTTTTGAAGCGCCGCAATTTCAATTTGATATGTATCGTTTGCCACTTTTTCTAGGAGTGTTTCACGAAGTTGCTGAATGCGATCATGAACAATGTCTTTACTTCCTTGCAAATGTTGTTGCGTACTTTCAAAATTGTCCATAAATGTGGGATGCAATTCGTGCAACAACGGTACAATTTCGTGTCTTATTTTATTGCGAAGGTATTTTGTGGAAGCATTACTGCTGTCTTCTCGCCATTGCAATTTGTATTGTTCCGCATACGCGCAAATGTCGTTTCGTGTGAATGGTAACAGCGGACGCACAATGTTTTCGTTTCGTTCAGGAATGCCTGTCAAACCTTCCATTCCGGTGCCGCGAGACAAATTGATCAAAAAGGTTTCCAACGCGTCATCTTTGTGATGTGCTGTTAAAATGTAATCGTATTCAAAAGTTTCTGTAAGTTCTTGAAACCATTCGTAGCGTAACTTTCGAGCCGCCATTTGAATAGATAGTTTCTGTTCATTCGCAAAAGTTGCTGTTTCAAACTTTTTCGTATAAACGTTCACCTTCATTTCCGCAGCTAACTGTGTTACAAACGCTTCGTCCGCATCACTTTCGTCATTTCTAAGTTGAAAATTACAATGTGCAAACGCAATTGAGTAGTTCAGTTTATAGAGCAATGTAGAAAGTACCACGCTGTCCAATCCGCCACTCATGGCGATCAGTACTTTTGCATCTTTCAAAAAAGGCAAATGCGTAGTGATATGTTTTTCTAAATTCTCTAGCAAACGAATAGATTAAACAGAGTAAAACCCTTGTGATTCTTAGTGTTTCCAAAGATAATTAAATAGCCGAATTATCAAATAAATCAGCTTACAAAATGTTACATAAAGAGCTGTATTTTTTAAATAAAAGATCATCGCTTATTTTGATTTAAAGTAAGATTTTACTACATTTAAAATAGGTATTTATTTTACGTATAGAAATAAAAAACTACACTAATTTAAAACCAATATCTAATGAATCTAAAAAAAAACACCATGAGAACAACTTCTTTAAGAAAAATGGCAAAAAATGATATTACAAAATATCAAAAAAGAGCATTGAAACGTTTGGATGCCGAAGATTTAGAAATGATAAAATTTCTAGTAAAGAAAATCCACAAGGAAAAAGGAAAAAAAAGAGATGAAAATTATTACAACGAAGGATGTACTGCCTTGTTTCAATACTATACAACAGCAATACTAGATCCTTTTAACATGCACGCTATTTCTGATGAATTGGACGATTTTTGGCATGCGCACGTTATTGATACTGTTAGTTATGATTTATTATGCAAAGATTTAGGTTTTTTCATGCATCATGATCCATTAAATCCTAAGGATATTAAAAAAGAAAAGGATGTTAAAATTGTGTATGAATATACCAGACGTAAAGTTTTACCGAGTATTTTCGGAGAAAAAAATCTCAGTAAAATTTTTCACCCTATCAAAACAAAATTAGTATGTCTACATGACCTAGAAATTACAAATCATGCGTTATTTTCAGTAGAAGGTTTTTTCCCAGAACACACAAAAATGCAGACTATTAAAGCAAAATACGGTCATGCAGCTCGAAAATTAAAAATCAGACAGGGATTATTGAAGCGGAAATTTATTTAGTCAGTATTTGAATGCTAACTACGTTTTTGAGTGTAATTTTCTATGAGATCACAGTCGTAGATTGATACTCTGTGTAAACGCATATTATTACTAATTTTCGTTCGAAAAATTTTGTCAAATTTCGTAACTTTAAGAAACACCTAAAAACAACGAAATCATGTCAGAATTCATTCAACTGAACGCTCAAAACATATCCAAAGAACATATTTGTTGTGCAATTTCTGATAAAAAATGCGCCGATAGTTATCAAGCTAAAAAAGAATGGCTACAGAAAGAGTTTCACAACGGATATGTTTTTAGAAGACTGAATGAGAGAGCCAAAGTATTTATAGAATATGGTCCTGCAGAAACCGCATGGATTCCCATTACGGCTTCCAATTACCTAAATATCAATTGCTTTTGGGTTTCTGGAAAGTATAAGAAAAATGGACGAAAATGCTCCAGATCCAAAGTTCAATGCCTCTATACAAAGTGGAGAATGTCCAAATACAAACGGAATTGTAGTGTATTATTCCAATCGGTGTCCGTTTGCGGAGTTTCACGCGAAAGAATCACTCGTCACTACTGCTAAAAACAGAAATTTACCATTGGAAATCATCAAGTTAAAAACCATGGAAGAAGCACAAAATTGTCCAAGTCCCGCAACTATTTTTAGCATGTTTTTGAATGGAAAATTTGTCACGACCGATTTGAGTGTTTGCATGGATACAAGGTATGATAAAGTAATTGCAAAGGCACTTAAATAAAACTCATTTACGATTCCAACGCTTCACGCATCGCTTTCGCTTTAATTAAGCATTCTTCGTATTCCTTTTCAGGAATGGATTTTGCTGTAATGGCGCCGCCAACGGAATACGAAACATATTTTTCCGTGCTGTTGTAGAGAATGGAACGAATGACCACATTGAAATCAAAATCATTTTCAGGTGTAAAATACCCAATGGCACCCGAATAGATACCGCGTTTGGTTTCCTCCAAGTTTTCTATGATGTTCATAGCTGAAATTTTTGGCGCACCAGTCATACTTCCCATGGGAAAGGTAGTTTGTAAAATTTCGATTGGATTTTGATCTTCTTTCACTTCCGAAGTTACGGTAGAAATCATTTGATGCACTTGATCAAAAGTATAAATTTTGCACAACTCGGCTACTTGCACACTTCCTTTGATCGCGGTTTTCGATAAATCGTTGCGAACCAAATCGACAATCATGACATTTTCGGCACGTTCTTTTTCGTCGTTTTGTAAGTTTTCTATGAGTTGTTGATCTTCTGTAACATTTTTAGATCGTTTTGCCGTGCCTTTGATCGGTTGCGAAATGACTTTTGTACCTTTCTTTTTAATGTAACGCTCTGGCGAAGCAGAAAGAATGTACTTGTCTTCCAAACGCATGTAGGTTGCAAAAGGCGGTTTTGAAATCGCGTTTAAATGTGTATAAGTTGACAACGGATCAATCGCTGCGTTTTCTGCATAAAATTCTTGACAAAAATTGGCTTCATAGATATCGCCACGATGAATATGTGCCAATAATTTGTTGACTTTCTCGTAATATTCGTCCTTGTGAATTCGGAGTTTTATTTTCGGGCGATGTTCTTTGTTGGAATCATCATAGGTAAAGATTTCTACATCAATTTTTGTATTTAAAATTTCTGAAATATCTGCATCCAATTCGTCATCAACTGCTTTTAAATAGTGGATTTCAAGTGTGTTTTCTTTGAGAAAGAATACCTTTTTAGGCTGAAAAAAATACAATTCTGGAAAGTGTAAACCATCAACGTTTTGCGAGATTAAATGTTCCACGTCATTCTTCAAATCGTATGACAAATAGCCAAAAATCCAGTCGCTCGTCGTTTTTTGATATTCTGCTAGTTTTTGAAATGCGTTGGTATGATCGGTTTGTAGCAATGTAAACGCATCTACTGCTAAAACGGCGTCAAAATCTCCGTAATTTGTTTGATGCTTGTTCGAATCAAACCAAACAACTTCATGATATTGTTGGCTCCACAACAACAATTGCTGCTTTACTTTTTGGGGATTTTTTAGGGAAATTTGTAACGTGACTCTCAAGAATTCAAGTTTAGGTTGCAAATTTCTTAATTAAAGCTCGTATTCGCAAAAGCTAATGGATATTTTTAGAGCTAAAAGTGAAATCATTCAAAATAGATAAACATAAAAACCTTGAACGTGTGTCCAAGGTTTTCCAAATGAAATACCAGCAATACTGACATTATAACGTCAATTTGTATTTATTTAGTATATAAGTTGTAAGATATTTTTTATTAATAATTTACAGCTGGTTGAAATTATGTTATCATAAATCTGAATATGTTAACAAATACCGCTTTTTCATATCTTTGATTACTGCCACTACTTGTTCCGTGAAATACGGTTCTGGCGGAACATTTTTATTGTTTGCGCTGAGTATTTCAATAATTTCATGCAATCGGTACTTTCCCGAGCAAAGTTCGTAAATTTTTCCTGCCATATCGTTAAATATAACTGGTCCTGTTGGATAGGCAATGACTGCAAAATGATTATTGAGTGAACCTATGGTATCCGAACGCCGAGGAATTATCTGTAAAAGTTCACTATCTGAGATGTCTTCTTTTATTTTTTGTCGACTGCGAATCTCTTCATGTTTTTTAATACATGGATATACGAGATAATGATTAGAGTTTTGTGTATTCATACCATAATCCCTCAGTTTTAAATGTTCATCAATGAGTTTCAAAGGTACATTTATAATGGTTTCTAAATGGTGTTTTTGCAATTCCCTGTAAAAACGATGGTACTGTCCAATAACCCAATGTTTTGTTTTTCCTTTTGGAATTACTACAGGGTGTTGCAATGATATCGTTGTCATCACGTCTGTATCTAGAATTTCTAAATCATATTTATCTGAATTCACCGTGAGTTCCGTACCTGGAAAGAGTGTTAAATACGAAGCGCCGCATTCCATTCTTCCAGGAGCTTTATCGTATAATGTTTTTACAAGCGCTATACTTTGGTCAATCGTTTCCTCCGTTTCAAAAGGGCCACCAATGATAAAGTTACCGTATATAGAAGGAATATTGGCTTCTGCGAGAATTTCAACAGCTCGAATGATCTCTTCTACTTTTACTTTTTTATTGTAGGTATCTAATACTTTTTGACTTCCAGATTCGATGCCAATTTGCACTCGTACCAAACCTGCTTTTCGTAATAATTTAAAAAGCTCAGGGTTTTTGATGATAAAATCTACCCTACTTTCACAAAACCATTTCAGTTTTTTGTTTTCAGCATATTCTTCAATAAGCCCTTTTGCAATTTCCTCTACCCGTTTTCGATTCACCAAAAATGTATCATCCAAAATACTTAGGTAGGTATATTTTCGATTTCCTACAATGTTTCGTATTTCCTCCAATACAGATTTTGCTGATCGGTACCGATATTGGACACCAATAATTCCTTCGGCACAAAAGGTACAATGATACGGGCAACCTCTTCCGGTAAGTATTTGATACGCTGGATATTTTTGCGCTCTTACTAAAAGTGAAATATCAGGAAAAGGCAAACTATCTAAATCTTTGATAAAAGGTCTGTTGGGCGTACGTTTTATTTCATTGTTTTCATCCACATACGTGATTCCTTTAATGTCTTCTAATGTACCTTCATTTTTAAGAAACCAACGTCCAATTTCGCGTGCTGTGAATTCACCTTCACCTCGCACTACAATATGTCCCCAGCCTTTTTCAAGCAGCTCTGCATCTGCAACACTTACGTGTGGTCCGCCAAAAATGATTAGCTCTGGTGCTTCGTCAAGTGTACGTAACTTCTCTATCACACGTCCCACAATAGGTACAGAATCTGTATTGACATGAAACCCAAGAATTCGTGGTCTATGTTTTTTGTATAATTCAATAAATGAAGCTGTGTCGAGTTCGCAATCATCTATCACTTTTACATTGAAACCGTCTTCTTTCAAACTTGTAGCTACACAAAGTAAACCAAGTTGGAATGTTTGATTTATGGGACCTTCACGAAATGGAAGGTGAACCAATAGGAAATCAATACATTCCAACCTTGGTTTAGTAACTGTAGCTATATTTTCTATAACTTTTTCCATTAAAATACTAATTAAATTATACTACGTTACAATGCTAGAAACTTAGGCACAAAACATTTTCAATACCTATGTAAAAATTTCTAGCGAGATTCCATTCTACCCACAATATCACCTGCTGTTGTTCCTGCTTCTTCGGCAGCTACCTTTACAGCATCTGCTGCAAAACCTCCAGCAATTGCAACCAATGCAGGGTGAATTCGAGTGACAATATCACCTCCTAAATCATGTGGATCTTTCAAGAACTCAGGTTTCATATAGCCCACCTTATACTGTGGCAAATCATTATCAATAATATTGCTTTCCTCAGAATCTTCTATGCTACCTGTAAATTCAATGAATAACATATCGTACGCAAGTAGCATTGCTAAGTTTCCTTTCAAACGATTGTACATTTTGTATTCATTCTCTTTCGTTTCTTTGGCAATGATACTATAGGCGTCTCTCACTGTAAAGTTTCCCTCGCTATCAACTATTTCTTTCAATATTGGGGAAATAGTTATGTTTTCTGGGTTTTCTTTAGAAAGTCGGAAGTTTAAAATTTCACATTCCCACATACTTATACAAAAAGTAGTAACTTGAAGAAATCGGTCATTCAATTCCGTTTCTAAATTGAAACTTTCAAGTGTTTTAGTATTCGTGATCTCAATGTCTGTACCAACAAGAGATTCATTGACTAGTTTGCTAAATGGTTTTTTTCCATCAGCTAATGCTAACACTTTACTTGACGACGCATTTATTAAATGCATCATGCTTTTATCCTTATGCCATACTTTTTTGTCCATAATCCTCAATTTTTATTAGTTGTGTTTACTCTATACCGGTTTTCAACTTCCCCGTATTTTTAGTTATTTGAAAAATCAGATTTGATGATCCGATCTTGTATATTTCTTCATTTACGGTACTTAAAGGTCAGAAAAAAGGGCGATTTATTTTATGACTTTTGTCATAAAGAAATGTTGAAAAAGTAAGCTATTTCAGGAGCAAAGGTGCAAAAAGTATTGAGTAAAGGAGCCCAGAATCAGAGCAAAGGTGTAGCGAAAATTATGAAGCGGTGCAGAGAATCTGAGCAAAGGTGCAAAAAAGCATAAAAAAAGCTCCAAACATTTGTTCAGAGCTTTTGTTTGTTAAAAAACCTGCTTAGGTTTTGACCAAAACCACAGGAGGTTTTACCAAAAAGCAGCGGAGGTTTTATCAAAAACCTCCGCTGCTTTTTTTATAAACGTGCTTTTGTTAATTAACGTTAGTTCGACTTAAAAAACCTTTATTTTACTTGTAATTTACTGAAAAATAAACACTTGTCAGTTCGAGCGCAGTCGAGAACAGCTAAGAATTGATATTTTCAAAGGAATCTCGACTGCGCTCGATTTGACATTAAGTGTAATGTATTAACAATAAAGTACATAGCATAATATTTATATCGAACTCACGTTAATTAAGCGTTGTTTTCTTTTTTGATTAAGTTCAAGGCAGAACCTTCGTTGTACCAATCAATCTGACTTTGGTTGTACGTGTGGTTTGCTACAATGATGTCTTTGCTTCCATCGGCATGCACAGCTTCAATAGTCAATGGCTTTCCTGGTGCAAATTCGTGTAAGTCTACAAAGTTGAACGTGTCATCTTCTTGAATTAAATCATAATCACTTTCATTTGCAAAGGTTAGTCCTAACATTCCTTGTTTTTTCAAGTTTGTTTCGTGGATACGTGCAAATGATTTTACGATGACTGCCGCTACACCCAAGTGTCTTGGTTGCATGGCTGCATGCTCACGAGAAGAACCTTCTCCGTAATTGTGATCTCCAACGACAATTGTTTTGATTCCTGCTGCTTTGTATGCTCGCTGCGTCTTTGGAACGGCATCGTATTCACCATCTAACTGACTTTTTACAAAGTTTGTTTTCATGTTGAATGCATTTACAGCACCAATTAGTGTGTTGTTAGCAATATTGTCTAAGTGTCCACGGAAACGCAACCAAGGACCAGCCATAGAAATATGATCCGTAGTACATTTTCCATGTGCTTTTATCAATAGTTTTGCTCCTGTAATGCTATTACCAAGTGGTACAAAAGGCGTTAGTAATTGTAAACGTTCAGAATCTTCTGCAACGGTAACGACAACGCCACTTCCATCTTCTTCTGGTGCCAAATATCCGTTATCTTTTACTTCAAAACCTTTTGGAGGCAATTCCCATCCTGTTGGTTCGTCTAACATGACTTCTTCACCATTTTCGTTGATCAACGTGTCCGTAATCGGATTGAAATCCAAACGCCCTGAAATCGCAATGGCTGCTGTAATTTCTGGAGACGCTACGAATGCGTGTGTATTTGGGTTTCCATCAGCACGTTTTGCAAAGTTTCTGTTGAAAGAGTGTACAATGCTGTTTTTTGGTGCATTTTTAGGATCGCTGTAACGTGCCCATTGTCCAATACATGGTCCGCAAGCATTGGTAAATATTTTGGCGTCTAATTTTTCGAAGATATCAAGGATTCCATCTCGTTCTGCTGTGTAACGTACTTGTTCTGATCCTGGATTGATTCCTAGTTCAGATTTCATTTTTAAGCCTTTGTCTAATGCTTGCTGTGCTACAGAAGAAGCTCTTGATAAATCTTCATACGAAGAGTTCGTACAAGAACCAATTAATCCCCATTCTACTTGCATTGGCCAATCATTTTCTTGTGCTCTTCCTGTCATTTCTTTACCAACGGTTGTTGATAAATCTGGCGTGAACGGTCCATTCAATAATGGTCCTAATTCTGATAAGTTAATTTCAATAACTTGATCAAAGTATTGCTCAGGATTTGCGTATACTTCAGCATCTCCTGTTAAGTAATCTTTTACTTCATTCGCTGCATCAGCAACATCACTTCTGTCGGTAGCACGTAAATAGCGCTCCATAGATTCGTCGTATCCAAACGTTGACGTTGTGGCACCAATTTCCGCTCCCATGTTACAGATCGTTCCTTTTCCTGTACAAGACATTGATACTGCTCCAGGTCCGAAATATTCAACGATCGCGCCTGTTCCTCCTTTTGCAGAAACAATGCCAGCAACCTTTAAGATCACATCTTTTGGTGCTGCCCAACCAGAAATTTTCCCAGTAAGTTTTACACCTATTAATTTAGGAAATTTAAGTTCCCAAGGCATTCCTGCCATGACGTCAACGGCATCTGCTCCACCAACTCCAATAGCAACCATTCCAAGTCCACCAGCATTTACCGTATGTGAATCTGTTCCGATCATCATTCCGCCTGGAAAGGCATAATTTTCTAATACTACTTGGTGAATGATTCCTGCGCCTGGCTTCCAGAATCCGATTCCGTATTTGTTTGATACTGACTCTAAGAAATTGAATACTTCACTACTGTTATTCATGGCAGATTGTAAATCGGTAGTTGCACCCACTTTTGCTTGAATTAAGTGATCACAGTGAACCGTTGTAGGAACGGCAACTTTGCTTTTCCCAGCTTGCATAAATTGTAGTAATGCCATTTGTGCGGTTGCATCTTGGCACGCAATACGATCGGGAGCAAAATCTACATAATCTTTTCCTCTTACAAACGCTTTGCTTGGCGTTCCATCCCACAAGTGAGCATATAGTATTTTTTCTGAGAGAGTTAATGGTTTACCAGTAATTTCGCGTGCTTTGTCTACACGTTCCACTATTGTTTCGTAAACCTTTTTTATCATGTCAATATCAAAGGCCATATATTTCTTTTTTTAGTGTTTTGAAAGTCCTGCGAAATTACGAAATTATCTTGATTTTTGAAAATTAACAGCATCCCATTATTTTGAGTACATTTTTTTTATCGAAAAATTAAATTCATTGAATTAAATTCAAAATAAGATATAAAAAAAGCTTCAAATTATGAATTTCATAATTTGAAGCCTTATTTTTTAGATACTTGTAAAAGTGTGCATTTTTACAAAATCTGTTATTGTAAAATAGTTCGCCTAAAACAAACTTTCTATTATTTTTTTTATCGTAATTCCTTCCGCTTCTGCTTTGTAATTACGAATGACTCTGTGTGATAAAATTCCAATGGCAACCGCTTGCACATCTTCAATGTCTGGAGAAAATTTTCCGTTGATTGCCGCATGTGCTTTTGCTGCTAAGATTAGGTTTTGCGAAGCTCTTGGTCCTGCGCCCCAATCTACATATTGCTTTACAATGTCAATAGCACTTTCTTCTTTCGGACGTGTTTTAGACACCAACGTCACCGCGTATTCTATAACGTTGTCTGCTACAGGAATTTTACGAATCAGTTTTTGAATGGCAATGATTTCTTGCGCATTGAATAATGCTTTTACAGAAGCTTCCACATCTGTAGTAGTTGCTTTTACAACTTGTACTTCTTCTGCAAATGTTGGATAGGTTAAGTGAATGGCAAACATAAAACGGTCTAACTGCGCTTCTGGTAACGGATAGGTTCCTTCTTGCTCAATTGGGTTTTGTGTTGCCAATACAAAGTATGGTAAATCTAGTTTGTAATGATGTCCTGCCACTGTCACCGCGCGTTCTTGCATTGCTTCTAATAAAGCAGCTTGCGTTTTTGGCGGCGTACGGTTGATTTCATCTGCCAAAATGATGTTGGCGAAAATAGGCCCTTTGATAAATTTGAAACTTCGAGATTCATCTAAGATTTCGCTTCCTAAGATATCACTCGGCATTAAATCGGGCGTAAATTGAATGCGTTTAAAATCTAATCCTAACGTTGTTGCAATGGTATTTACCATGAGTGTTTTAGCCAATCCAGGAACACCAATTAATAACGCATGTCCACCAGAAAATATGGAGAGTAATATTTGATCGATTACTTTTTCCTGACCTACAATGATTTTAGAGATTTCATTCTTGAGTTCCTTGTGTTTTTTTACAAGGTTTTCAATAGCAGCAACGTCTGACATAGCGTTTTTTATTTTTTTAACCAGTTATTTTGAAATTCACATTTACGGTTGTCGGAATTGACATTGATGTAGGTGTCTTTTATTTTTTGAGCGATCCATTTTCCAACTTCTTTGAGCTGTTTTTCTTTGAGCGCTAAGTTTTTGATTTTGATGTAATCTTTGGAATAATCAGCTATGTGTTCGTCAAAACGATTGGTTACTTTCAGTAATTTGAATCTTTTTTGACCTGTACGTGTTTCGTCAATTAATGGAATCGAGATTTCGCCACCTTTTAAAGGTTCGATTTGCGAATATTGCTCTGGATCCATTTTTGTCAATTCGAAATGTGTATCAAATGTTGCTGGATTGATCAATTTTCCGCCATTGTTACGGGTTTCTTTGTCATCAGAAAATGAACGTGCTGCATCTTCAAAGGTCAATTCTCCATCGAGAATACGTGTACGCAGTGTGTCAATTTCTTTACGCGCTTCGTCTAGTTTTTTCGAAGAAATTTCTGGAATTAGTAGAATATGTCGTACATCGCGTTCTTGTCCACGTACTTTATCAACCATGACAATGTGCCATCCAAAATCCGTTTTAAATGGATCTGAGATTTCACCTTGTTGTAGTGAAAACGCCATGTCTTTAAATTCTTTTGCTAATGGCATTCTTTTGTTAATCGGCATCAAACCTCCTTGACGTCCAGAAACTCTATCTTTAGAGTATAGAATCGCTTTGGTACCAAAACTAGAACCTGCTTCAACTTCTGCTTTGATGTCTTTGAGTTTTTTAATGACTTTATCAACGGCTTCTTTAGATGGTTCTGGTTCAATGATGATTTGAGAGACTTCCAGTTCTACTCCAATTCTAGGACGTTGTTCTTCAGGAATTCTTTCAAAGAATTGACGTACTTCTTCAGGTGTAATTTCTACATCACGTACTACTTTCGATTGCATGCGCTGCGTTAAGAATTGTATTTTTGTAATTTCCGTTAAACGCTTACGAAGAGAAGCTTCATCTTCCATGGCATAGAATTTCAATAATTTGTCCATGCCTCCGATTTGCTCACTAAAGTATTCTATAGATTGATTTACACGATCTCTAATTTCACCTTGAGATACATCAATACTATCTTGAATGGCATGATGTGCATATAATTTGTCTTCCATTAATTTCCCTAGCAAACCACATTTGGTCAAATCTGCTGAATTGACACCTTGTTGTTTCAAGTCTAGTAAAAATTTATCCACATCAGATTCTAAAATGACAAAATCACCCACTACGGCAGCAACGCCGTCAATTTTTACACGCTTTACATTCGATTTTGTGGAATCGTTTGCTTGCGTTTTCGCTTCCGTCATGGTTTCAGTTACCACCGTTGCATCGTCCTTTTCCTGCGCTTGCATACCAAATGCTACAAGCAGCATAAGTACATATATACCTTGCTTCATGTTAATTATATGTTTCAAACTGTTTTTGCTTAATTGCATCTTTTGTGATGTCTTTTTCTAATTTTCTGATAAATTCAAGTTTGCGTTTGTTCAGAATGATTTGTCGTACTGTGGGGCGAACATACGCGAGTGGCGCAATATCATTCCTACCGATTTTATCTTCAATTCGCACCAAATATAGTTCTAATGAATCTTCTATCTGAGAAAATTGTGATTTTTTTAAGTATTTCTCTTTGTTTTCGGTATTTATGACTGGGATTTTATTGAAAATCTGCGTTTGTTTTACCCAAATAGAATCGTTTAAAGAGTAATTGTTAAACTGAATCGCTAACGAATCTAACACGAATTTATCTTCTGTATCAAAACGCTCAAAACGCTCCGTAATTTCTTCTATATTAGAGTTGTCTTTGGCAATGTTAATGTACCGCAGTTTTAACAACTCTTCATTGAGTTTAAAGTTTTCTTTATTGGTTGTATAATATGCCGCTTCATCAAACGCCGTAACCGTGGTATCAATAGATTGCTTGACCAAGGCTTCTTTGTAGGCTTCAATGTATAAATCGTTGCGATATTCTTCCACCAATTCGTCAAAAGCATCTAGTTTTTCTTGTGGCAAATTGAACTTAGCGCGCTGAATGAACAGTTCTTGCGTAGCCCAACGATCAATATAATTGTTGACGATCATCGTGCTGTCTTCGGAAGAAATATTATCAGAAAGTAATGGCAGAATATCACTTTCATACAAATAACTTTCCCCAACTCTGGCAATTGGTTCGCCCACATTCGTCGATTGAAAGTATTCGCACGAAAAACATAGCAACACGAGCAGTATGACACTTACGTTTCTCAATATGATTATTTTACGAGTTTTTTAAGTTTGCGATAGGTACGTTTGTTAATCTTAACTTCGTAGTTTTCCTTTAACGTTTTTACCCATTCTTTTTCAAGATATACTTGGTAGTCGCTGATGACTTTCCCTTTGATTTCAGAGAGCTTTTTGTCGCTCGCAGGCATGATTTCGTTAACTTTTACAATCGTGAAATCTGTACTGCCATCATTAAAAATTTTAGAAACACCTTGCTCCAGTTTGAAGCCTTTCGGCAAATTTCGATGTCCTTCTTCATACACACCTGGCGAAAAGATAACACTTACCTTACTGTCTTTGTTGATTTCTTGTTTAATTTCATCCAAAGACTTCCCTTCTTTGAGTAATTGTTGTACGTTTTCGGCAGCTTCTTTTTGTGTACAAGAAGCAATGACGCCTTCTATACGTTTTTTCCATTGGTAATCTTCTTTATGGTTATTGAAGAATTTTTCTAGACCAATTGTGTCCGTTTTGGCTCTTTCCCAAATTTCTGTTTCCATCAAATCAAAAAGCAACAATCCATCGCGATATTCACCATAAATAGCGGCAAAATCTTCACTAATGTTTTCTAAGTCATTTTCATAAAAAGCCATCAATTCTTTATCTCTAAATTCCTTGTAATAACGGTTGATAAATCCTTTTGCTTCTGGCTTTTTTACCATGGTACGCGCACGGTTTTTTAATAAAAATGTTGCAAAATCTTTGTACGTAACTTTCGCATCTTCAATTTGAAAAAGCGTTTTGTTTAAAAATGTTTCGTCTGTTGGAAGTTTCCAGCTTTTACTGAAGAATGTTGCATCTGCCAAATTGTAAAAATCAGATTTCGCATTTTCGTTTTCTGTGATTGTATATGTGTTTCGAATTTTTTTAAGAATAGACGAATTGATCACACCTGCACGCTTGTCATTTTTTATTCTGCGTTCTAAGTTTGGCTTTTCTTCCTCATAACTTTTCATTCCATGTTTTGAGATGAGTTTTACAATGTGCCAACCAAATTCTGATTGAAATGGTTTTGAAATTTCGCCTAGTTCTTTTAAAGAAAAAGCCACTTCTTCAAATTCCTTTGAGCGCAAACGTCCACGACCAAATTTTGGTAATTTTCCATCATTTACTCCAGAACTTCTGTCTTCGGAATACCGTTTTGCCAATTTTCCAAAATCAGCACCTGATTGAATCTGCGAATAAATATCTTTTATTTTTTGCTGTGGATCTTCTTTACTTTCGTTTTGCTTTATATTTAATAGCAAAATATGCGCTACGATTACTTCGCCCACATTGGCGCGAATGTCTTCTGTTTTGATGATATGGTAGCCGAATTGTGTGCGAATTGGCATGGAAACTTCGCCTACTTTCGTGTTGAACGCTGCCGATTCAAACGGATACACCATGCGAAATGCTGAAAAATAGCCCAAATCTCCTTTATTAGCAGGAATTCTGTCGTTTCCTTTCGCAGAAGGATCATCAGAATGTTGCATTGCCATTTGACCAAAGTCGGCACCTTCTATGATCGATTTGCGCACGCTCATCGTTTTTTGATACGCTGTCAAGGTGTCTTGCGGAGAAGCATCTTGCGAAACGTTGATGAGAATATGACTTGCTTTTACTTCTTTTTGCAAACGATCATACGCTTCTTTTACTAACTTTTCAGTAGCGTTTGCATCCGTAAGGTAATTTCTTGATAATTGTTTGCGATAGCCTGCTAATTCTTTTTTGTATGCATCTTTTTCGTGTAGCTTCAACTTCTCGGCTTCTTTTAATTTTAATTTATACTCGAGAAACAAATCAAAATACTCTTTAATTTCTTTTTGATCTTTTTCATCAATAATATCTAGATTCTTTTTGTAAACTCTTGAAAATTCAGAAACGTAGGTCGGTTCGTCTTCAATGGTAAACAACACTTTGTCTTTTTCATTTTGTCCAAAACTTGTGAAGGTCACAAAAAGGAGTAAGAATAATTGAATGTTCTTTTTCATAATGTATATTTATTTCTATCAGCTGTAATGTATGTTATTATGCAAACATTTTTGCTTGGAATATTTTTGAGAAAGACAAAAATAACAATTCATCAATATATAGCAACTAAATAGAAAGGCTATTATTGCCTGCTTTTTATATTTTGGCGCAATTGTTGAAGTTTTAAGAAAAAAATATGAACTTTCAACTTTGAAATAGTTTGTATTTAGATTAATTTTACAAAAAACTATATCTATGAAAAAAAATTACCTCTTTTTACTTTTAATGCTATTTGCTAGTATGAGTTACGCACAGGAAGTGATTAGCTTTTTAGGATATGATGGTGTCGGAAGTACCCAAACAGCAGCTACGGCTACTATTAATGATCCTATTACGCTTCGATTTGAAGACAATGATATCATTAATAACTTCTACACAGAAAATCAAACATTTATCCATGTATACTTAGGTTTGAGTACTGCTAGTGGAGATTTTCAAGCTGTTCCTGGTGCTTTTAGCGACCTTTCTTGGCAACCTGTGTTAAACTTAACGGATGGAGATGCTGCAACAGCTACAAATACCTATGAAATTACATTTACACCAGGACAATTATTTCCATCATTAGTGAATGAAAATGTGTTAGGAATTAATTTGTTATTTCAAAACCAATTTGGTGGTGGCGGAAACAATCAATCTGTCGATTTGTTTATTGATTTGGTGGATGATACGCTAAACAGTAGTACGCTAAGTATAGGTAACAACTCAAAAAATAGCGTAAAAACTATGTATAATAATGGACGACTGGAAATTTCTGGTATCAATACCACTTCTAATATCGCTATCTACAACCTATTAGGTCGCCAAGTAGTAGACTTGAAGAATGTAGCGATTAATGGAACGTTTAGTAAGTTTTTAGATTTACCAAAGAATAATATTTACATCGTAAAAATTTCGTCATCCACATTTTCAAAGACATTTAAAATTGTAGCAAAATAAGTTTGGTACACACAATTATATACAAGAGCGGATGATTTTCATTCGCTTTTTTTATGTTTTGAAATGAGTTCAATATGTATTTTTGTAAAAAAATTAACCATGGGAAAAGTCAAACTCATCTGGGATTTTAGAGGTCCTAACGGAAAACGCACAGCAGCACATCATTGCATTCACTTGACTGATTTTGTGAAGATGGAAAACGTGCATGGAGAAGCCATTAAAGTTGTGGAATTTTCCGAAATGCACGCAGCAGCCACTATGATTATCAACGAAGAAGATGTTTCGTTGATGCGTGAAAAACTGAAACCGCATCGTGGACAACGTGTAGAAGAATAAATTTTCTCAAGAAAAGTTTTTCAATCAATATGTGCAATGAACAAGAAAAAATATATTTTTAAGTTTTTAGATGAATTGTCTCGTAACAATTCTAAAAAATGGATGGACGAAAATAGATCCACGTATCAACTTGCCAAAACGTATTGGTTGAGCGAAGTTGAAAAAATGTTGGAACGTTTGTGTAAATACGACTCACATTTTGAAATGTTTACTCCAAAAAATACCATACAGCGCATTACCAACAACCGAATGTTTCATCCTGAAAAGCCTATCTACAAAACTAAATTTGCATTTTCTCCTACGCGAAAAAAAGACGAATACGCGCCTATTTTTTTCTCTATCGGTGCTGCCGAATCACTTGTTGGCGGTGGCATTTGGCGACCAAATACTGATATTTTAAAAAAAGTAAGAGCGCACATTGATACAGATGAAAACAAACTTCAAAAAGCTATTTCTTCTAAAGAATTTGTAACTTTTTTTGGTGGTTTGCGAGAAGATGATCAAAAACTAAAAACAGCTCCTCGCGGCTACGATTATGAACATCCACATATTGAATTGTTACGTTATAAAAATTTTACCGCGGGCATTGAACCAACGAGAGAAACAATAATCAATAAAGATTTGGCAGATATTGCAGAAGAAGTATACTTGAAATTGAAACCGATGAACGACTTTTTCCATGAAGCTTTACACAAATAGTCAAATTATTTTTAAAAAATCAATAATTAAGTATTTCTTTCTATTTCAGTCACATACAGCATTGCTTTTTAAAAAAACCTTCATTGCAAACGTTAATTTTATGCAAGTTTATTTTTTTGGTATGATGTTTTCATTACTTTAGCCAACTTTGAAAAACAAAAAATTTAATCTGATGAAAATTAAACATTTACTGTACACATTCGCTATTGTATTTTGTTCATATACAGCTACGGCACAAACGAAAGTTGGAACTGTTAACGTGAATATTTTGGTATCTAAATTGCCAGAAATTGCACAAGTACAAAAAGGAATGGAAGCGTATGAAAAGGAGTTAGAAGCTGATTTAAAAGCAAAATTAGCAGCTTACGAAAAAGAAGTCAAAGAAGCCAATGCGGCTTTTAAAGAAATGACTGATGAAGCTAAAAAGAAAAAACAACAAGAAATTTTCGAATTGGAAAACGACATCCAAAAGTTCCGACAAAATGCGGTACAATTGGTACAGTTGCGACAAGATGAATTGATGCGTCCGTTGTATAAAAAAGTTGGAGTAGCTTTATCTGCCATTGCAAAAGAAGAAAAGTTTACACAAGTTTTTACACTTGATGGCAACGAATTGGCGTATATAGATCCTAACTTTGATTTGACGTTAAAAACGGCTGCAAGACTTGGTATTACGGTCGAAGACAAAAAATAAAAATAGCAGTATAACAATTAGTATCTAAAAAAAGAGGCTGTCCAAATCAATGGACAGCCTTTTGTATGTTTAAAAACTATTTATTTTACCTTCTTGAATAGTTGGGTGCTTCTTTCGTTATCGCTACATCGTGTGGGTGACTTTCATTGATTCCACTTGCGGTGATGCGTACAAATTGTCCAGTTTCTTTCAACGTTTCAATGTCTTTGGCACCACAATAGCCCATTCCTGCGCGCAATCCGCCAATAAATTGATGAATACTTTCGTCCAAGTTTCCTTTGTACGGTACACGACCTACAATACCTTCTGGCACTAACTTTTTGATATCAGCTTCTACATCTTGGAAATACCGGTCTTTGGAACCTTGTTTCATGGCTTCTACAGAACCCATTCCACGATATGATTTGAATTTTCTTCCTTCGTAAATAATCGTTTCTCCAGGAGATTCCTTAGTTCCAGCCAATAACGAACCTAACATTACTGTATCGGCTCCTGCGGCGATCGCCTTTGGAATGTCTCCCGTATATCGAATTCCTCCATCCGCAATGACAGGAACGCCACTACCTTTAATGGCTGCTGCTACTTCTAATACTGCTGAAAATTGTGGAAATCCAACACCAGCTACCACTCTCGTCGTACAAATAGATCCTGGACCAATTCCAACTTTTACGGCATCTGCACCCGCATCTACCAAATAACGTGCGGCAGCACCTGTAGCAATGTTTCCAACAATCACTTCTAGGTTTGGAAACTTTGCTTTCACTTCTTTTAAAACGCTTACCACACCTTTTGTATGTCCGTGTGCGGTATCAATCACAACTGCATCTACACCTGCTTTTACCAATGCTGCTGCTCTATCTACAGCATCTGCTGTAACTCCTAAAGCGGCTGCTACACGCAAACGCCCATAAGAATCTTTGTTTGCAATTGGTTTTTGAGTCACTTTGGTAATGTCTCTAAACGTAATGAGTCCTTTTAGTTTGTAATGCTCATCAACAATTAAAAGCTTTTCAATTTTATGCTTTTGCAGAATTGCCTCAGCATCTTTTAAGGAAGTTCCTTCTGGAGAAGTGACTAAGTTTTCGCTCGTCATCACTTCTATGATTGGTCGTTGACTGTTATGTTCGAAACGTAAATCTCTATTTGTAACTATTCCTTTGAGCGTTCCGTCATTGTCTACGATTGGAATTCCGCCAATGCTATGTTCTTTCATATTGGCGTTGGCATCTGCTACCGTTGCCGTTAATGGCAAGGTTACAGGATCGATGATCATTCCGCTTTCAGCACGTTTTACTTTTCGTACTTTTTGTGCTTGTCGTTCAATCGTCATGTTTTTGTGTAACACGCCGATGCCACCTTCACGCGCCATCGCAATTGCCATGGAAGATTCTGTAACAGTATCCATCGCGGCCGAAATTATGGGCACATTAATGGTGATGTTTCTCGTAAATTTTGTTTGAATGCTGACTTCTCTTGGAAGAACTTCTGAAAACGCAGGAACTAATAAGACATCGTCATAAGTTAATCCTTCGCCTAGAATTTTGTTGTTGTGTGCTGTCATTATGCAATTAAAATATAATTGCGTGCAAATATACTGCTTTTTATACAATTAATACTATTTGTTATGGTAGATAACAATTTGTTAATGGATTTGTTATGAAACTTTCTGCTTCAAAACGTTAACTCTTAAACTTCATTTTTGTTTATTGTAGACTTGTTTATTCGATTGGACTT
Source organism: Kordia sp. SMS9 (assembly GCF_003352465.1). NCBI lineage: Bacteria > Pseudomonadati > Bacteroidota > Flavobacteriia > Flavobacteriales > Flavobacteriaceae > Kordia > Kordia sp. SMS9. The sequence goes on from NZ_CP031153.1 coordinate 4,380,129, forward strand.
CGACTCCACTCAGTCCAAGCTTTGAAACTTCTCAATACTCAATACTCACTACTAATATCTCACTACTCATAAACTAACTAATGATATTGATTGAAAATTTTTGAAGCTTCATTGTAAGCAGACTCAAAACTCATAGTTTGAACATTTGTGTTTGCCTTTGCAGCCGTAAAGTAGGAAACCATCTTTTCTGTAGGCATGTTTCCTGTGAGTTCGTCTTTTGCCATCGGACAGCCGCCAAATCCTTGAATAGCGCCATCAAAACGTCTGCAACCTGCTTTGTACGCTGCATCTACTTTTTCGTGCCATGAAGTTGGTGTGGTGTGTAAATGTGCGCCAAATTCAATTTCTGGATATTTTGGAATGAGATTCGAATACAGATATTCAATGACGTCTGGTGTGGAAGAACCAATCGTATCTGAGAGCGATAAAATTTTCACGCCCATGCTGGAAAGCTTTTCTGTCCAATTTCCGACAATATCTACATTCCAAGGATCTCCGTACGGATTTCCAAATCCCATAGAAAGATACGCTACAACTTCTTTATTTGTTTTTGTAGCAATGTTTAGGATTTCTTGTAAGGTTTCTATGGATTGCGCAATGGTTTTGTGTGTATTCCGCATTTGAAAGTTTTCTGAAATGGAAAACGGATAGCCTAAGTATTGAATTTCTGGATGCGTACTTGCATCGTTTGCTCCACGAACATTGGCTACAATAGCGAGCAGTTTGCTTTCAGTGGTTGACAAGTCTAATTTTGATAAGACTTCGGCCGTATCTACCATTTGTGGAATGGCTTTTGGCGATACAAAACTACCAAAATCAATAGTATCAAAGCCTACACGCAATAGAGATTGAATGTATTGAACTTTTTTTTCTGTAGGAATAAACATTTTGATACCTTGCATGGCATCACGTGGACATTCTATTAATTTAATGTTTTCCATAGGATGCCAAAGATAATCAACGAAAACGTTTTAGGAACTATTTTTTGTGAATAAAAATGACTCCAATTTTTTAAAATAACCAAGGTCCTAAAAACTCAAACCAAAGAATAAATCCAACAATACTTCCCACAAAACCTGCCAAAATAAAGGTGATTCGATATTTTTTGGGCACAATCATAAAGATGACAAAACTTGCGATGATCGCTCCTAAAATTGCGGTCATGATCGGAATTGTCCATTGATTCAATCCAAGATAGGTTGAGATGCGAAATTCATCTCCACTGAAAAATGTACTTCCTTTCAAAAGATACGTTCCTCCTGCCATGACTGTATTGAACACTTCACGCAAAATAAATAACGATAGAAAAACCGCCAGCCAATCTGTAAGCTTGAAATTTTCTTGTTTGTTTACATTTCTATATGCTAGGATAAAAAGCCCGAAAAAACTGGTTAAAATCGTTTGTATTGGTCCGCCCAACGTAATGTAGAAGTCATCTGTTGGATTGGAAGGGAATTTTTCTTCTATTTTTTTGAATAATTGGTCTGCTTCCTCTTTTTTGATTTCAGAAAAATCATCAAACGATTCCACATTTTCAAATATTTTTCGCCACGCAATGACGTCTTCATCTTCTGAAAATCCTTCAAAATTATACGTCATACTGCCATAGTTGAGCGTAGTTTCATAACCTAAAGCTTCTGCCATAGCTATATGACCCAATTCATGCGTTTGTGTTCCCACAATAGTGGAAATGAAGAATGCCAACACAAACCAATAAAAGTATTTTTTATCTATTTTAAGAAACCTCATCACAGTTTAGGTACACATGATAAAAATAGCAATTCCCACAAATACAACAATTTGCAGCCATTTCATATATACGCCAATGTTTTTATTTTTTTGAATGGATTCAGAAATGATTCCCCCAAAAACTGCAACCGCACCAAAAACAAAAAACGAAACTAAAATGAATAGAAAGCCCAATACGTAAAATTGTAGCACTTCGCTCATCGTATCACTAAAAAGAAATCCTGGAAACAGTGCCAAGAAAAACAGTGTGACTTTCGGATTGAGCACATTCATGATAAATCCTTGCTTGAATAACTCAAAAACGGACTTTTTTGGAACGGCACCATTTCCCAATTCAATAGCTCCAGAACTTTTGTACACTTTGTACGCCAAGTACACCAAATACAACGCTCCTAGAAGCTTCACGATAAAAAATAAGGTTGGATTTTGTTTTAAAATGGTAGAGGCTCCAAAAGCCACTAAAGTCGTGTGAATGATACAACCTATCATCAATCCTAAAACGGTGGCAATTCCGTATTTACGACCATTTACAATACTTTGCATGAGCACGTAAATATTGTCTGGCCCGGGCGAAATTGCTAGTAAAAATGTAGCTGTGACAAATCCTATGAGTATTTCTATATTCAATACAACTGAATTTTTTTTTGAGCGTATAAAAATATATCTTTTTATTTTAACAATTCACATTGTAATGAACTTAGTTGTGCTAACGACAGAGTTTATATAACTATTGATCTAAACGATGAAAACAATGAAAGTATATATAAATATTTTGATGCTGTGTTTGGTGTTTACTGTACACGCACAAACAGCAAACGCTAATTATACCATTTCATTTGAAGGAACATGGAGTGCCAGTACGCATCCGCATGCTAATTTTTCCGTAAATGCACATTGGTCAAATTTAGTAGGCGCAATGCATAATAGCAATGTTGTTTTTGTGAATCCAGGCTCACTGGCTTCTGCAGGAATTGAAGATGTGGCTGAAAATGGTCAAAATGATGCCATACAGCTAGAAGTTCAAAATGCGATGAATGCTGGAAATGCAAATCTTTTTTTCAATCAACCGTTTGATGCATTTTCTCCAACAGCAACAGCTGCCACAAGTATTGTTGCAGATCAAAATTTTCCACTACTTTCCTTAGCTTCGATGATTGCGCCAAGTCCCGATTGGATGATTCAGGTAAATAGTATCTCGTTATTGGATACTAATGGCGATTGGATACCGTCTATTGTCATGGATTTATTTCCTTATGATGCAGGAACGGAAGATGGCAATATGTATGCTTCTAACAATCCTGATACTGTGCCGCAGCAACCGATTAGTAGTTTGCAGAATATTGCACCTTTTTCCAATGCAAAAGTTGGTACTTTAACGATTTCATTGGTTTCCTTGAGTACGACAGAATTCAACATTAATACCGCTTTTTCTGTTAGTACGAATGCTGCGAATAAGTCTATTCAAATTTATAATGCTGACAGAAAAACGATGCAACAAATTGAGATGTATGACGCCTTTGGCAATCTTTTGAAACGCTATGCAAATCCTTCAAACGAAGCCATGAAAACCTTTACATTTCCGAACACAAAAAGCGGATTATACATTGTAAAGATTACGACTGATACTAGTACTGTTATTAAGAAAGTATTGTTGTAGCAGTATTTTTTATGCTCTTTTTAAAAGTTCTTTGTTGATATTTTTAATGAGATTTGGACCTTCATAAACAAATCCTGTGTACAATTGTACCAAATCTGCACCGGCGTCCAATTTTTCAAGCGCATCTTTTGCCGTGTGAATGCCTCCTACTCCAATAATTGGAAAGGCTTTGTTACTTTTTTCTGCTAAGAAACGAATCACTTCTGTAGAACGGTTGGTGAGTGGTTTTCCGCTCAATCCACCCATTTCTTCCTTGTCGGGAGATTGTAAACCTTCGCGGGAAATGGTGGTGTTTGTAGCAATGACGCCTGCAATGTTGGTATTTGCCACAATTTCGATAATGTCTTCCAATTGTTCATTGGTTAAATCGGGTGCAATTTTGAGTAGAATTGGCTTTGGCGAAGCCTTTTCTCTATTCATTCCTTGCAAAGTAGACAACAACGCTGTTAGCGGTTCTTTATCTTGTAATTCACGTAATCCTGGTGTATTTGGCGAACTTACATTCACCACAAAATAATCAACATGTGGAAATAAAGCTTCAAAGCATATTTTGTAATCTTCAACAGCGTCTTCGTTTGGTGTCACTTTATTTTTCCCAATGTTTCCGCCAATTAGCACGCCTTTGTTCTTTTTTAAACGTTCTACGGCTTCATGAACGCCGCCGTTATTGAATCCCATACGATTGATAATGGCTTCGTCTTGTTTCAAGCGAAAGAGACGTTTCTTAGGATTTCCTACTTGTGGTTTCGGTGTTAAGGTTCCTATTTCTATAAAGCCAAATCCGAAATTGGAAAGTTCGTTGTAGAGTTTTGCATCTTTGTCAAAACCCGCAGCCAAACCGACAGGATTTTTAAACGTTAAGCCAAAAACCGTACGTTCCAAACGTTTGTCATTCACTACATACATTCTTCTAAAAATGCTAGAAACAAAAGGAATTTTGCAAAGTGTTCTAATCAATGAAAAGGTAAAATGATGCACTTTTTCTGGATCGAAGCGAAAAAGGATAGGTTTTACAAGAAATTGGTACATGCTGTTTTGTTTGTGCAAAAATAGTTTAAATTTTAGAAGTGAAATCTTTTTGTCTGTTATTTTATGTATGAAGTTTCACTTTTTTTAACTTTCGTAAAAGCAGCTCTAACATCTGTTTTGAAAAGTGGCGGTACTTTCATTCTACATAAATAATCAACTTATTTTTATACTTACAATTCATAAAACCAGAGATCTAAAGTTTTCTTTTCAAACTGTTGTCTTTTAATTTTATAAATAATAAATCAAAAAAAAATATCATGAAAAAAAAGAATTTAACATCGTTATCACTAAACAAAAGATCAATCTCTAAAATCCAAGGTCAAGGACTTCACGGTGGAAGTAGTATACTTACAGGACTTTGGAATAGTTGTCGCGCAATTGAATGCCTTTCAGAAGATTGTACTTCTATTGACTGTTTTGTCAGGGAATCTGAAAACCCAACGTGTACAAGTCAAAATTAAAAAATAACTTAGTCAACAAAATGCTTCTTCTTTAAGGAGCATTTTTTTTTGAAAAAGCTTTTGAATTGTGCGTTATTTTTTTTCAGAATCTACTATTTTTGAAAAAAAGACTTCACATGCAACATATTATAGACAGATTTATCAGTTATGTTACGATTGATACCGAATCTGATCCAACTTCTGACACGACACCAAGTACTGAAAAACAATGGAATTTAGCCAATCTATTGGTAGATGAATTGAAACGAATTGGGTTGTCTGATGTTACAATAGACAACAACGCATATATTATGGCAACGTTGCCAAGCAATGTAGATCATGACGTGCCAACGATCGGATTTGTGTCGCATTTTGATACGTCTCCAGATTTTACAGGCGCCAATGTAAATCCTCAGATTATACACAATTATGACGGAAAAGATATTGTGCTAAATGCCGCAGAAAATATTGTGCTTTCGCCAGATTATTTTGACGACTTGTTATTTTACAAAGGAAAAACCTTAATTACTACGGACGGAACTACATTGTTGGGTGCCGATGACAAAGCAGGGATTTGCGAAATTGTGTCTGCAATGGAATATTTGATCAATCATCCAGAAATAAAACATGGAAAAATTCGTATCGGCTTTACACCAGATGAAGAAATTGGTCGTGGTGCACACAAGTTTGATGTGGAAAAGTTTGGTGCGGATTGGGCATATACGATGGATGGAAGCCAAATTGGTGAGTTGGAATACGAAAATTTCAACGCTGCAAGTGCTACAATTGAAATTAAAGGAAAAATTGTACATCCTGGCTATGCAAAAAATAAAATGATCAATTCCATTTTGATTGCGAACGAAATCATAAATTCATTGCCATCACATGATGTTCCGCAAGAAACCACCGATCGTGAAGGCTTTTACCATTTACATACGGTGACAGGAAGCGTAGAAGAATCGTCTTTGGCATACATTATTCGTGATCACGACAAAAATAAGTTTCAAGCGCGTAAAGAGTTGTTAGAGAAAATTGCGGCTGATATTAACAGTCGCTACACGTATGATCCTGTACAATTGACGATCAAAGATCAGTATTACAACATGAAAGAAAAGGTTGAACCTGTGTTTCATATTGTAGAAATTGCCGAAGAAGCCATGAAAGCGTTAGACATTACGCCAATTATTAAGCCTATTCGCGGTGGAACTGATGGTTCGCAATTGTCATTTATGGGCTTGCCGTGTCCAAACATTTTTGCGGGCGGACATAATTTTCATGGACGTTATGAGTATGTTCCTGTAGAAAGTATTCAAAGTGCGATTGAAGTGATTGTTAAAATTGCGGAATTGACAGCGGCAAAGTACCAAAAATAATCCATTGGTCGATTTTTTGTATTCCTACAACGATTGTTCAACATTTATTTTTTTGTAAGAATTAATCCACTGCAGTAGTATTTATTTTTGAGGAAATAACCTTAAAAATAAAGAATTATGGGAACTATTTCAGAATCGTTAAGTACATTTTATGACACTATTGCCGAAGGAATTGGCGATTGGGGATTGAAACTAATTGGTGCATTAGCAGCTTTAATTATTGGCTTTTGGATCATCCGAATGATTATGAAAGCTATTGGAAAAGCTTTTGAAACGCGCCATGTGGATGAAACTTTGCGCCCATTTTTACTGACGGTGATTGGATTTATTCTTAAACTCGTTTTACTAATTTCCATTGCTGGGATTGTTGGAATTCCAACCGCTTCTTTTGCAGCATTGATTGCTGGGATTGGTATTGCTATTGGTGCCGCTTTCAATGGTTCTCTTGGTCATTTAGCTTCTGGTGTAATGCTATTGATCTTCAGGCCTTTTAAAGTGGGCGATTTGATCAAAACAAATGATGCTTTTGGTTTTGTAAAAGAAATTTCAGTGTTTGTGACAGTAATAGAAACATTTCAAAACGAAACCGTGATTGTACCTAACGGCGCAATTACCGCAAATAAAATTACAAATCTTACGAAAATAGGAAATCTTCGTATCGACATGCCTTTTGGGATTCAATATGGAACAGATATTCAAAAAGCAAGAGACATTGTTGCAGAAGTTTTAAAAAATGATAAAAATGTATTGGCTGAGCCAGCTCCGAGAGTTGCTGTGAATAATTTAGGAACCAATGGTGTTGAATTGTTAGCCATGCCGTATGTTGATTGTAATAACTATTGGGATGTATATTGGGATACACGTCAAAAAATCGTAGAAGCCTTAGGAGCAGCTAAGTATGACGCACCTTTTGCACAACGTATTGTAACGATGAAACAGTTGTAAACAAAAATCATTAAAAATATATGAAAGCCGTCCTTTTTGGATGGCTTTTTCTATTTTAGTAAAAAATATTCCCCATGAAAAAGTTTACTTCCGTAGAAAGTTACATCCAAAGTTTCCCTGAATGGGAAGCGAAATTACGTTTGTTACAAAATAGTATTCTTAAAAATTCGAATGTAACGGAAACGCTCAAATGGAGTATTCCCGTGTATACGGTCAACGGAAAAAATGTATTGGGAATTGGCTGTTTTAAATCGCACATCGCCATTTGGTTTTTTCATGGAGCGTTGTTAAAAGATGAAGCGAATATGCTCGTAAACGCGCAAGAAGGCAAAACACAAGCCATGCGCCATTGGAAGTTTACAGCTTCTGATCGTATTGATGAAGCTTTGGTACAACAGTATGTAAACGAAGCCATTCAGCATCAATTGGAAGGCAAAACAGTTGTATTTAAAAAAGAGTCAACTGTCACTCTTCCTGAAGCTTTGGCAAATGCATTTACGACAAATACAGCATTGAAAGAAGCGTTTCAAACATTAACCAATTATAAACGAAAAGAATACATAGAACACATTGCCACAGCCAAAAGAGAAGCAACGCAGCAACGGCGCTTAGAAAAAATTATTCCGATGAGGCGCATTCAGAAAATAGCTCACTTAAAGCTAACAAGAACATAAAAATCCAAGATTTGATCTATTTCATTTCTTGGATTTTTATTTTGGACTGTTTTTATGTTCTTTTTAGTGAGTTTTGTTAACGATAAGACATACCTATGCCATAGTTTTGGTAAACTATTTTAAAAATTTATGCTGCTATTTGTTGCTTTTTGTAGATTCTTCTTCCGATTTCTAAGGCATTAGCGGTATGTATACCAAAGAATATCCACAGGGTTTCTGTAAGCTTTGTTTTTGCTTTTATTTTTTTGAGATGATAATACTCTTTTTCCTTGCCAAAGCTACCTTCTAATCGCGTAGCTCTTTCTTTTGTGATTAAGCTCTTTAATTTTTTCTCTTGCTTGTAGTCTTTAGGAGGCCTTCCTTTTCTTTTGAAGTCGGTTTTAATCTTGTGCTTTGTGACAAAGTTTCTATTCTTGTTTGTGGCATATATAGCATCTGCTCCAATGATCTTGGTTTTTCTATGGGTAAGATCTTGTGCTTTATAGATCGTAGCTTGCAGTCGCGTTCCCTCATTGAAGGCATGAAAACTTAGGTGTTCTATAAAGCTAATTCCATCGATTTGTAGTTTGTTAACTTTGGCTCCGAACTCTACGGGTTTGATTTCTTTTCCTCGAACGATAGGTCGTAAGTAGTCCTTTGCAATACTTACAATACGGTCTTTAATCTTATTACCTGTTCTGAAGTGATATTCTTGTTGAGAGTAAACTTTTTTGATTGTAGCTACTCTGCGATAGTATTGTACACTGCCTCGTAGATGATCATAGCTACGAAGTTCAGCTTCAAAGTCGATAAACTTCTTTAATAACCCTAAAAGTGAACGTGTTAGTGATTTTCGTTTTGACTTGGTCTTGCGACGCATCTTGCTAAAATTGTGATAGCGTCGCTTCCATTTCAGGTATTTGCTCCGTATCATTTTTACTCCCACTACCTTGGCATTTTTACGGAGTTGCTTATACATCCAGTTCACAGCTTCCCATAGTAGCTTTTGGTTGGAAGGATACCGCAGTTCACTCTCGTAACAAGTGGCATCTACGGTAAGCTGATTAGGATTCTCAATATAATCAGACCAGTGTACATATAGACATTTTTGCAATACATCAATGTTTAAGCTAGCAGATAGCTCACATCGTATTTGACTTACGATTTTATAATTAGTGATACGGTCAAAACCCAAATGTAAATCACAAAAAAACTGATAATCAATATTACTGTTGAGTTGTTCTATAAGTCGCTTATCACTGCAACAGGCATAATGTTTTAAAAACATCAGCGCAATCCGACCTTGTGGACTAAAGGACATTTTAGCTCCTTTAGAAGATTCTTTAAGGTCAAAATATCTAACCAAATCAGACCAAGGAATGGCAGTGTAAATCTTACCAAGATCACTCTCTAAAAATCGAACATAATATGCATCAAAATTTTCAACAGAAGATAAAAAGGAAAATTTGTGCTGAAACTCACTAATTCTTTGTATTTTCATAGCTAGAGAAAAAAGAAAACCCCGTTTTTGCACCATATAGGTCATTTTCGGGGTTTTATGTTTCTTTAATTTACAAAGAAATACTAGTATTTACAAGGCTTTAGATATTTTCTGAATGCGCCCGATGATTTTGAAAGGCAAAGGATTGAATGATAAATATAAGTGATTTTTATAGCTAAAATTTGCGGTTACAATTTAAAACAAAAAAAGCACCACTTTCGCGGTGCTTTTGAGTTATATAAAAATAACATATTATTTTTTTGCTGGAGGATTGTTGAGTCTTGCAGAAGCTTCTACTGAAAGTGCTGCGCGTTCAAACTTGATTTTTCCTGCGCCAGTTTCAATAACACACGTAAAATCTTTATCGTTCAATTCAACAATTTTTCCATGAATTCCGCTTTTAGTGATCACTCGATCACCTTTTTTTACAGATGCCATGAATTTTTTCTCCTTTTTTTGTTTCTTTAATGAAGGTGCTATGATTAAAAAATATAGCACGGCAATCATTAATAATAACGGTAAAATCTGTTCCAATCTTTCTAATATAAGTGATTAATGATTGTGTCCTTCGTGACCCGTTTGCTGAGTTTTAGTCGCTCCGTTTTTAGCGGCTGCTGCTTGTTGTGCTGCTTGCTGCTTTTTCATACGTGCTTCTCTTTCCGCTTTTGCTTTTGCTCTTTTCGCTTCCATTTCTGGGTTTGGAGTTGCAAATGCTTTGATACGAACTACTTCTCTTCCTTTTTCAGTATTTGCCGTAATCGTTACCGTATTTGTTTTAAGATTTGGCTTTCCGTTAGAGTTGTACTTTACCGTAAATTGTCCGCTTGCCCCTGGTGCAATTGGTTCTTTTGGCCAATCGTTAGGAACTGTACATCCACAGCTTCCTTTAATGTTTGAAATCAATAATGGTGCATTTCCTGTATTTTCAAATTTAAACACAGTTTCCACTTGATCTCCTTCGTTGATTGTTCCAAAATCGTACTCTGTTTTGTCAAACGTCATTGCTGCAAAGTTTGTAGCAACGGCATCTCTTTTTGCTGCATCTGCAACATTAGCACTTTGTATCTTCTTTGTAGCATCGTCTTTACAAGAAGTAAATAAGACTACCGTCATAGCTCCTAATAGTAAAAATCCTTTTTTGATCATAGTATTTAAAATTTTATGGGGTAAATTTAATAATTGTTTTTGTTACATCAAACCGCGACCGATTTTATTTAACTTATTTTCTTTTTTATATTCTTTAATTAACTTATCTAATATTCCGTTTACAAACATACTACTTTTTGACGTAGAATATTCTTTTGCGAGTTCAATATACTCGTTTATAGTGACTTTTACAGGAATTGAAGGAAATTTTAAGAATTCGCAAATCGCCATTTTTAAGAGAATTAAGTCCAAATTTGCAATTCTATCCTTGTCCCAGTTTGGTGTTTTCCCTTGAATTTCTGCTGTCAACATTTCATCATTTAGTACAGTTTTTCTAAATAAATCCCTCACAAAGGCTTTATCTTCATCATCTTTGTACAATTCTGAAAGAAAAATTCGCTCTTTTCCTTTTTTTGCTTGTTTGATTGATTTTAAGATTAATGTATTCACTACAGGCAAATCATCCAACCATGTTAATTTTTGATCTTCAAAGTATTCATACAGCTTTTCATTAGGTGCAATGATTTGCGAAAATAGTTTCACCACAAAGGCACGATCTTTATCGTAACTAGTGTCTGTGTCTGCCATGTACTTTTTATACACATCACTTTCCAACATCGCTTCAAAAATGACACGTACATATTCATCATTCAATTCCCAATCATCCAATTTACGATCGTGAACGGCATCTTTTAGCTGTTCATTTTCTGCCAAATGGCGAATGATAGCATTTTGAATAAATTTTTTGTTCGGATTTTTGTCTTCAGAAGTCGCTAAGTATTTTTTTTGAGATAATTCAAGTTGATTTTCCGCGTACGCGCTCAATTTTACAAATAAATCTAGCGTGAGCACATGCAAGTCGTGCATATTCGCGATACTCATATTGATAAACTTCAACTCTTTGTCTACCTGATCACTTTGTGATTGATACAATGCATAAATAGATTGCATTACTTTAACTCGAATATGTCTTCTTGTTAGCATCTACGTCAGAACTTTAATTTTATAAAAATAAAAGGGCGAAAAGAGTTTCCTCCTTTCGCCCGCAAAAATATAATTATTTTAAAAAAATGCTACTATTTATGTGCTTCTTTTTTTCTTGTTGCAATTCGATCTAAGGCAATGCTTAATGCAGAGTTGTGTGGAGTGGAATTGTTATCTTCAGAATGTTTGAATATTTCCAACGTCGTATTGTAAATATTTTCTGTTTTACGGATGATTTCTGTTTTCCCGTACCCTTCTAATTCGGCATACACATTGATGATTCCACCTGCGTTGATTAAAAAATCTGGTGCGTAGGCAATACCTTTATCTTTCAACATGGCTCCATGACGGTTTTCATCTTTTAACTGATTGTTAGCAGCTCCAGCAATAATCTGTGCTTTTAACTTGTAAATACTATCGTCATTTACGGTTGCTCCTAACGCACATGGTGCATAAATGTCCATTTCTTCTGTGTAAATATCTTCACCACGATAAATAGTAGCGCCATATTTTTTACTAACAACTTGTAAACGCTCTTCATTGATATCGGCAATCATCACCTTAGCACCTTCATTGGTTAAATGTTCTACCAACGCTTCTCCTACATGTCCAATTCCTTGTACATACACGGTACGATCTTCCAAAATAGCTGAGCCAAATTTATATTTTGCCGCAGCTTTCATTCCCATAAAAACACCATATGCTGTAATTGGAGAAGGATTTCCTGCGCCACCTTTGGCTTCTGAAATTCCAGTGACAAACGGAGTAACGCCGCGAACAATATCCATGTCGCTCGTTTCCATTCCCACATCTTCGGCAGTAATGTAACGTCCGCTTAAAGAATGTACAAATTCTCCAAACTTACGCATTAACTCAGGTGTTTTTTGGGTTTTTGCATCGCCAATAATGACTGCTTTTCCACCACCTAAATTCAATCCTGTTATCGCTGATTTAAACGTCATTCCGCGCGACAAGCGAAGTACATCGTTTAAGGCTTCCCATTCGTTTTTGTATTGCCACATTCGAGTTCCTCCAAGTGCGGGTCCTAAAACTGTGTTATGGATTCCTATTATTGCTTTTAATCCTGTATCTTTGTCATTGCAAAAAACAACTTGTTCATGATTATCAAAAGATAATTGTCCAAAAACAGGGTCAACCTTGTGTAATTCACGGGTATTAATGACGTCTGAAACCATAGGCTTTTATGTGTTATAATTATGATATATATAAAAAATAGACTGCAAAAATAGTGATAATTCAAATTTATGCAACAAACATGTTGTTAAAATGAATATAATTCAAAATAAACCTCAACTAGTTTCGATTTATAACGAATGAAAGAATTACAGCATTTAAACAAATATTTCCTCAAATATAAAGGAAAATTACTTTTAGGAGTTCTGATAACTGTCATTGCGCAAATTTTTGCACTCATTACTCCCAAACTTATTGGAAACTCGCTTACCGCTGTTGATGAGTACATTCATGGAGAAATTACCGATTTGGCCGTTGTAAAAAACGAACTTTGGGTAAATATTCTAATTATTATAGGTGCTGCTGTATTGGCTGGTTTTTTTACATTTTTGATGCGACAAACCATTATTAACATTTCTAGATATGTAGAATACGACCTGAAAAACGAAGTTTACAGGCAATATCAAAACTTATCAACAAATTTTTATAAAAAAAATCGTACGGGTGATTTGATGAATCGAATCAGTGAAGATGTTGGAAAAGTACGTATGTATGCAGGTCCTGCCATTATGTATAGCATTCGAACAATTACGTTGTTTGCCTGTTTGATCCCTTTGATGTTCATTACGGCGCCAAAAGTAGCAATTTATACTTTAGTTCCGCTACCAATTTTATCATTTTTAATTTATAAACTGAGTCGTGCTATTCAAAAACGAAGCACGATTGTTCAGCAATTTCTATCCAAGCTTTCCACATTTACACAAGAATCTTTTTCAGGAGTTTCTGTAATCAAAGCCTACGGAATAGAACCACAAATTAAGGAAACCTTCAACGAAATGGTAATTGAAGGAAAAACAAAGAACATGGACTTGGTAAAGGTAAATGCTTGGTTTTTTCCCATGATGATTTTGCTGATTGGTGCGAGTAATATTTTAGTTATTTATATTGGTGGCTTACAATATATTGAAGGACACATCAAATTTGGAGTGTTGGCAGAATTTATCATGTATGTAAACATGCTTACGTGGCCTGTAGCTACCATTGGTTGGGTAACTTCTATTATTCAGCAAGCGGAAGTATCGCAACAACGTATCAATGAGTTTTTAAAGGTTCAACCTGAAATTCAAAATTTAGTCGCAGAAAAAACGCCCATTACAGGTAATATTGAATTCAAAAATGTATCATTTACGTATGATGATACTAATATTACCGCGTTAAAAAATATTTCGTTCTCGTTGCATTCTGGCGAAACACTTGCCATTGTTGGGAAAACAGGTTCAGGAAAAACCACGGTGTTAGATTTGATTAGTAGAATGTATGATACAGATCAAGGTGTGATTGAAATTGATGAAATCCCGATTAAAAAACTGAACTTAAATAATTTGCGAAACGCAATTAGCATTGTACCACAAGATGCTTTTTTATTTTCGGAAACTATCAAAGACAATATAAAGTTTGGTAAAGAAGATGCTTCTGATGAAGAAGTGATCGCGGCTGCAAAATTTGCATCCGTGCATAAAAACATTGTCGGATTTAAAAAAGGATACGACACCATTTTGGGAGAACGTGGAATTACCTTGAGTGGTGGACAAAAACAGCGTGTTTCCATTGCAAGAGCCATCATCAAAGATCCTAATATATTATTGCTGGACGATTGTTTGTCTGCTGTAGATACCGAAACAGAAGAAGAAATCCTTTCCAACATAGAACGCATTACACAACATAAAACCACAATTATTGTAAGTCACCGAATTTCTTCTGCTAAAAATGCAGATAAAATTATCGTCTTAGACAATGGAAATATCATACAAAATGGTAGCTATGACGATCTTATAGAACAAGATGGATACTTTAAAGAGCTGTATTTAAAACAGCTTTCCGAAAAAGATTTGTAAGATTTTGTTGTTCAGTTAATTTTTTTTTTACATTTTTGAGGGAGATTAACAAACAACTAAAATTTTAGAAAAGAGGGATTATGAGTGATAAAGATTTACTAGAGAAAGAAGAAATTTTCTCCAAAGTACTTAGGGCAGGAAGGAGAACTTATTTCTTTGACGTCAGAGCTACCAAAGCTGGCGACTATTACCTAACCATTACTGAAAGCAAAAAGTTTACGAACGACGATGGATCTTTCCATTACAAAAAACACAAAATCTATTTGTACAAAGAAGATTTCTCAGCATTCTCTGAGATTTTAAGCGAAATGACGCAGTACATTGTGGATGAAAAAGGAGAAGAAGTGATTTCTGAACGTCATCAAAAAGATTTTAAAAGAGAGTACAACACAGAAGATGCCACAGCGTCTGCAGAACCGAATAAAGATGTTGATAACTTTACAGATATCAACTTCGAAGATATTTAAGCAAAAATTACAACCAACCCAAAAACGATAAAAGCCACTGAATGAAACATCATTAGTGGCTTTTTGCTTGTGTAAAATTGGTATTATACCAATTTACATTTAAAATGGTGTTATTTACTACTTTTCCATGTAAAAGCAACGTCCGTCACCTGAACAGGAACCTCCACACGAACGTAAACATTCAAAATACGCTGGATTGTTAAATGGTTGACCGTTTCCGCCAATAATTGATTTTTGTGCTGTTTTAGAAATTGCCACAGCTCCGCTTACTTGTTTTAAGTTTTTTAACATCGTATATTTCTTTTATGGTTAATGTCGCAAAGTTAAGAGTACAATAGGTCTTAAAACAACTACGATTAACCCAAATTGTCTAATTTAAGGAGCTGAAATTACAGGAAATCCCTTTGTGTATACTGTTTTTATCTTTTTGGAACCCATCAACTCGAATAGAAGAAAAATGTAAAAAACGACACTTTTCACCATCAAAAAAGTCACTATATCAAAATGATACGTGACTTTTATATCTTAGCTGTTTGCTTTTAGCTGTTGGCTGTTGGCTGTTAGAAATAAACTTTTCAACTCATAAACTTCTCAACTCATAAACTTCTCAACTCATAAACATTACAACTCCAAAAAACTACTCTTCTGGATGCATAAATGCTTGTTTTCCTAACAATTCTTCTTCTGTTTCTACAATATCTTCATCAGGTACACAGCAATCTACTGGACATACCGCAGCACATTGTGGCTCTTCATGGAAGCCCATACATTCTGTACATTTATCGGGAGATATATAATAAATTTCGTCTGAAATTGGTTCTTGCGCTTCCTCAGCATCCACTTCTTTCCCGCTAGGTAATACAATAGTTCCCGTTAAGGAAGTTCCGTCTGCGTAGCGCCAATCGTCAGCACCTTCATAAATTGCAGTATTCGGACACTCTGGCTCGCAAGCACCACAATTAATACATTCATCAGTTATAATAATAGCCATTATTTCTTCGTATTTCGTTTACAATCTTTTTCGCTTCTACCATGATTGCGGTAAAAGTTTTATAAATTCGCCAAAAATTAGTTGACGCATTAGATTGCAAAAATAACGCCTAAACTATTCATAAACAAATTCAGATGGCTTTAGCAGAAAGAATTAACGCTTTTGTAAAATTGGGAGACTTCATAAATCAATTTTCAATAGTAAATCCGGTACAAAATTTTGAAGTAATTCTCAACGATCCTTTTTTTGATGGAATGAAACATCAATTGAAACTAGCGCAAGAACAAAATGGTTGGTTTACAAAAGAAAATATCTGTTTTGCTATCAAAAATTGGGCACGATCGCTGCAAAAAGAAACGCTAGAACGTTGGACAGCCAACTATACTATTGATAATGTTTCGCCTAAAAAAATAGCGATTGTCATGGCGGGAAACATTCCGTTGGTAGGTTTTCATGACTTTTTATCGGTCTTACTTGCGGGACATGAAGTTTTAGTAAAACAATCGTCCAATGATAAACATCTCCTTCCCTATTTGGCAAAGTACTTAGAATATGTGGAACCGTCATTTAAAGGAAAAATTACCTTTACAGACGAGAAACTAAATGATTTTGACGCCGTCATCGCCACGGGAAGTAACAATACCGCACGCTATTTTGAATATTATTTTAAAGACAAACCAAATATTATTCGTAAAAATAGAAACTCAGTTGCCATCTTAACAGGAAGCGAAACCGCAGCACAATTAGAAGCGTTGAGTGACGATATTTTTACCTATTTTGGGTTGGGTTGTAGAAGTGTTTCCAAACTTTTTGTACCAAAAGGTTACAATTTTCAAGACTTTTTTGGCGGCATGTACAAAAAAAGCGACGTAATGAATAGCGCCAAATACGCCAATAATTACGATTACAACAAGGCAGTTTATCTAATGAGTCTCTTCGATATTTTGGAAAATGGTTTCCTAATGATCAAAGAAGATACACAATATGCCTCACCCATTGCGACGGTTTTTTATGAATATTACGATGATATAGCATCGCTTCAAGCAAAACTAACAACAGACGCCGAACACATACAATGCATTGTGGCAGATATCGGTATGAATAACGAAGTTAAATTCGGTCAAACACAACATCCAGCATTACATGATTATGCCGATGGTGTTGACACGATGGAGTTTCTAACGAATTTAGATCCGCAGTAAAAGCATTAGCAAACCACACATACATGATAAGAATCTTTAAAGAATTCCGTAAAAAACTACTACCAAAAAGTAAGTTCGCAAAATATATATCGTACGCAATTGGTGAAATTGTCTTAGTGGTTATCGGAATTGTAATTGCCTTGCAAATTGACGGCTGGAAAGCGCAACAAGAAACCTATCAGCACGAAAGCAACATCCTTGAAAATTTATACAGAGACTTAACTGCCACAAAAAAAGAGTTGCTAAGAGACATCAAAGCGAATCAGCAATCTAAAGAAAATCTTGAACTTGCGCTGCAACATTTAGACAACAAAACTGCGTATACAACTGCGATGGACACGCTCTTTCCTGCTATTGCCAACTGGGAAAGTCCACTGCCAACATTTACAACGTACGAAATTTTTAAAACGGAAGGTATTCGAATCATTCGAAGTAAAATTATAAAAGATGGTGTGATAAAACTTCACGAATCCACACTTGGATTCATCATCAACGATTACGATAAAGCAGAATGGGCGTTGTTTGAAAGTGTTACCTTGCCATTCATCACCAAAAATCTGAGCTATGCAGACCAAAATGGAACTGTAAGTTTACAACCAAACAATTACACAAAACTTTCACAGCAATCAGAATTTAGAAACATCCTCACGCTTGCCATAGCATTACGCAGCAAAGGATTGGTTTTTTATGATGCATCAGTGCGAGAACTTGATATATTGCTTCAATTGATACAACGAGAAATTGAAGAAAACCATTCACATTAAGGAATATTAGAATTCAAAAATAATTCACTCCATTTGCTAAAATATTCATAAAATTATAACAACTATTCGCTTATAATTTAGGAAATTTGCAAAAAACAACAGCATACAACAAATACCAACCCATGAAAAAACATAACTTTAGTGCAGGCCCTTGTATCTTACCGCAAGAAGTATTTCAAAAAGCTTCAGAAGCGGTATTAAATTTCAATAATGACCATCTTTCTATTTTAGAAATATCACACAGAAGCAAACCTTTTGTCAATGTTATGGAAAGCGCGCGTGCGTTGGCTTTAGAACTGTTAGGTTTGGAAGGAAAAGGCTATACCGCACTCTTTTTACACGGTGGTGCCAGCACACAGTTTTTGATGGCAGCTTATAATTTGCTAAACAAAAAAGCGGCATATTTAAATACAGGAACTTGGAGCGTAAAAGCCATTAAAGAAGCAAAACTATTTGGCGAATTGATCGAAGTTGCTTCTTCAAAAGATTCAAATTTCACATACATTCCTAAAGACTATACCATTCCAACAGATGCAGATTATTTTCACTGTACCAGCAACAATACAATCTTTGGAACGCAAATAAAAAACTTCCCAGAAACCAATGTACCCATTGTTTGTGACATGAGTTCAGATATCTTTTCACGTCAGTTAGATTTCTCTAAGTTTGATTTAATCTATGCAGGCGCACAAAAAAATATGGGGCCAGCCGGAACGACTTTAGTGGTGGTAAAGGAAGAAATTTTAGGCAAAGTAAATAGAGCCATTCCATCCATGTTAGACTATAAAGTACATATTGGAAAAGACAGCATGTTTAATACACCAGCCGTATTTCCGGTGTATGTTTCCATGTTGACACTAGAATGGTTAAAAAACATTGGTGGCATCGCTGCGATTGAAAAAATAAACGAGCAAAAATCTGCCTTATTGTATAACGAAATTGATCGAAATCCATTGTTTAAAGGCATTGTAGCTACAGAAGACCGAAGTCACATGAATGCGACATTTACCTTGACGGAGGAATCTCTGAAAGAAACTTTTGATACCATGTGGAACGATGCGGGCATCAACGGACTTAACGGACACCGAAGTGTTGGCGGATATCGTGCCTCTATGTACAACGCATTGCCATTAGAAAGTGTGCAAGTACTCGTGGATGTAATGCAAGCATTAGAAAAGAACGCGTAATCAGTCTTTAAAACATTCAATTTTCAATCATTCAATTCAAAAAAATGAAAATATTAGCAAACGACGGAATTTCTCAAAGTGGCATTGATGCTTTGACCAACGATGGTTTTGAAGTTATCACCACAAAAGTGGCGCAAGCACAATTGATCAACTATATCAACGAGCATAATATTGCGGGACTTTTGGTGCGAAGTGCTACTAAAGTTCGCAAAGACTTGATTGATGCTTGTGAAAGTTTACAACTCATCGGTCGTGGCGGCGTTGGTATGGACAATATTGATGTAGCGTACGCACGCGACAAAGGAATTCATGTGATCAACACACCCGCAGCTTCTTCAAGTTCGGTGGCGGAATTGGTGTTTGGACATTTATTGAATGGTGTTCGTTTTTTACACGATGCTAACCGTAATATGCCGTTAGAAGGTGACTCTCGCTTTAAGGAATTAAAAAAATCTTATGCAAAAGGAAGCGAATTGCGTGGAAAAACCTTAGGAATTATTGGTTTCGGTCGCATTGGGAAAGCAACGGCAGAAAGAGCCATTGGTTTGGGAATGAACGTCATTGCTTCAGATCCGTTTATAGACAAAGCAACCGTTTCTGTAGAATTTTTTGATGGACAATCCTTAGATTTTGAAATCGTCACAGAAACTATGGAAAGTGTCTTGAAAAATGCTGATTTTATCACGTTACATGTTCCCGCTCAAAAAGAATATATTATTGGTAAGAAAGAAATCGCTTTGATGAAACAAGGCGCAGGAATTGTCAATGCATCGCGTGGCGGTATTATTGATGAAGTCGCACTAATTGACGCGTTAGATGCTGGAAAACTGAGTTTTGCAGGTTTGGATGTATTTGAAAACGAACCCACACCAGCCATCAAAGTATTGATGAATCCGTATGTATCCTTAACGCCACATATTGGTGCTGCAACCTACGAAGCACAAGACCGAATTGGACTTGAATTGGCTACGCAAATCAATACGCTTCTAAAAAAATAAAAGCACTCACATATACTTTAAAAGCACTCTTTTGGGTGCTTTTTTGTTTTTTTTGAACGATCTTAAAGTTCATTCATCTGATATTTGTGCATTTTATACGTTTCAACTAAAAAACACATACACATACTACAAGTCTTACAGAATATTACTATCTTGTTTTCATATTAACAATAAAATATCATTTTTAAAATGTCTGGAATTTTAGATTTATTAAATAGCGATTTGGGAAAACAAATCATTGGTGGCGTGAGTAATGAAGTTGGAGAAGACCAAAACAAAACGGCTTCTGTATTAAGTATGGCAATGCCTCTATTAATGGGCGCCATGAAAAGAAATGCAAGTTCTCCTGAAGGTGCTGAAGGATTAAACAAAGCTTTAGAAAAAAAGCACGATGGTAGTATTTTAGATAATTTAGGAAGTCTTTTTGGTGGCGGAGTCAATCAAGAAGTAAAAGATGATGGTGATGGAATCCTAGGTCATGTATTAGGAAATAGTAGACAAAATGTAGAAACTGCAATCAGTAAGAAATCTGGAGTAGATACTTCTTCTATCGGAAACATTTTAAAAGTAGCAGCACCTTTATTGATGGGAATGCTAGGAAAGCAAAAACGTCAACAAAACGTACAAAGTTCTAGCGGCATTGGAGATTTATTAGGCGGATTACTCGGCGGAGGAAATTCAGCAGCACAAGCACCTCAACAACAAAGCTTTATTGAATCTATTTTAGATGGCGATAATGATGGAAGTGTTTTAGATGATATTGCAGGAATGTTTTTTGGTGGAAACGACAAGAAAGACGACAACAATAACAATAGCGGCGGCAGCGGACTTGGCGGATTGCTAGGCGGATTGTTCGGAGGAAAATAATACTTCACAAAACATACATAATTGAAAAAGCATTGACGAACGTTGATGCTTTTTTTTGTTAGATTGTTTGACGAAATCATTGTTTTATTCAAAATACAACATGTAGCTAAATTGATATAAAATGGCATAAAAGATTTGCAAAGAAAAGTTGATATTCCAGTTCAAGTTAAAAACACAGGCATAGCAAAATTACGACGAGTATTTTAACGCAGAAATTCAGCTTTTATTCATGCAACTTTATATTGATTTAGTTATTATTGTCACGTTTTCATTTTCGGAAAGTTATAGCTACAGAAAGAAGTCAAAGTGGCTTCTATAAAAGCAAAATTTTCATATTATGAAGAAAAGAAATTTAAACAGTTTGCAATTAAACAAAAAATCTATTGCAGGTTTTGCCAATGTGTTACATGGTGGACAGGCATCTTCTGGATTAAATGTATCTTGTCCTAATATTTGTAAGATGACTAAAGAAGATCGTCCTTTGTGCAATGATCTTGATCTTGAATCTCCTATAAAACCGACACCTATAGATAATCCAATGCCAAGTGAAACTGCGGCGGATGCACCTGTAGACGGTCCTGCTGGATAAAGTTTTTTTATTTAACGATAAAGCAAGCTGTCTAAAAAGTTAACAGAAACATCATTCTGTGCTTGATCTAGAATCTCATTACACTGAGTATCAATATTTATCAGAAACCGAATCAAGCGAGGTTTGCTGAAAATTTATACTTTTTAGACAGCTACTTTTTTATAACAATTCAATGAATTGTGCTGCTTTTTTATATTTATACGCTTTCGCGCGAATAATTTCTTGTAGAATTTCTGTTGCTGCCTCTTTTTGATTTGCCTTTAAATAAGCTAATGCTAATGCCCAATTTGCCTCAGGTTGAACGGTTTTTGTTTGTACTGCAATTTTCAGATTTTTAATCACAACGGCTAATTCTACCGGTTCTTTTTGCAAATAACACAATGCCAAATTATATTCCGCAGTTCCTTTATTTTCGCCTAAAGCAACCAACTGTTGCCAAATCCTGATACTTTCATCATACTTCTTATTATTATACGCTTCTAGTGCAGCTACCATTTGTGTCTTTTCAACCTCATTTCCGCGTGTCACGATTGCTTGATTGTCAATCGTAACTAAATTTTCAATGGATTCGTTGAGAACCGTTTCATAACTTGGTTTGGAAAATAAAATGACACTCGCTACAATTCCAGCCACACACACCAAAATGGCAGCAATCGCTACTTTGGAAAATAAAAAGCGATACTTGGTTTTCGCTGGTTGTTTTTCAACTCCATACTGTTCTTTGAGTTGTTGCGACCATTTTGTTTTCTTCTCTCTATCAAACTTTGCTTGAATCAATTCTTCACTAATTGCTTCTAGTTCTTCAGGAGATAATGATTGACCTTCTGTATATTTTTTATGATTCATATACTTTCTACATATTGCATGCCTGCAATGTAATGATTAACGTTTATACTGTTTTAAAAAATAGGAACGTAAAGTTTCTAAACACCGTTGTTTTTGTTTTCGAAGCGCTGCATCTGATTTGCCGAGTTTTTGAGCCAATTCATTCAACGCTATTTTTTTATAATAATAATTTTCTAACAATTTGCTACATTGATCGCCCAAAAGTTTCCAAGCTGCGTCTAAAAAATCAAGAGTGGTATCGTCTATTTCATCTACCGTTTCAACAATGGTTTCATTCGTTGATATTTTAACTGATTTGCTTCTTTTTTTCAAAACTGTGGTCAAAAATTGTCCTGCCATTTGCGTGAACAAAAAGCGCATGTTGTTATAGGTGATTTTCCCTTCTAACAAACGCTTTCTAAACTTTAATAATGCATCCATGGTGGCGTCATACGCCATGGAATGATTTACACTATAACGCTGCATTAAGTATGCAATGGTTTCTTCAAACTGTGCTAAAAATATTTTTTCGAACAAATCATCATTGCCTGCTTTCATACGTAGAAGCATGTTATTAAAAGATGCTTCTGTCAATCCAAAATTTTGCAGCGTATTGTCAATATTATTTTTGGCGGATTTTTGTTTCATAATTCTTCTATAAAATTACAGAAAAAAATTATGCCCTACTTATATAAATAGAATTTTAAAACAACGTGACGCAAAAAAATAGTGTCACGTTTTCTTTTTGAAATGGTTATACATGAAATAATATTTATTAACTAATTAATTTTTTAAACCATGAAACTATTCAAAAAATTACTTTTATTCGTTGCTCTTTTAGCTGCAACTAGTGTGCTATACGCACAAGAAATTTGCTGTGATCCCGACAACAATTTACTCACCAACGGAAATTTTAACGCTGCTACTTGTGGTGGCAATGGTGCTTTTAACAATTGTGTCCCTGGTTGGACAAGTGAAGCTGGATCGCCAAGTATCCATAGTTTTTCTTCCAATCCTAACGCTTGGATGTGGTCGTATGCAGGCGGTGGCGAAGCTATTTCTGGCGGTATGAACTTTCAAAGCGGTGTTACCTACAATATTTGTTTTAGACTCCGAACAGACGATAAAAATTCAGGCGATCCGAATGTTGCCAACAATGCGACTGTAAATTTAGTAGCTACCAACAATCCTGGTGCTATTACAGCGAATCCAAACGGTCACGTTATTTTTCAACAAACGATGGGGCAATATTTAAATACGTGGACAAATATTAGTATACAGTTTACTCCAAATGCAAATTATAGTCGATTGTGGATTTTTCCTTTTATGCAACAAAACAGTAATGGTGTGAGTCAAGCAGAAATGGACATTGACGATATTGTAATTTCTGTAGCTACTCCAACTCCTAATTTTACCATGCAAGATGAATATTGCGATGACGAACCTATTTTACCTATTGCGGTTCCTAGCGGTTTGTATTCTTATCGTTGGCTGATTCATGAGGTAAATCCAAGTGGAAATATTCTTCGTCATGCAACACTTGGCATTTCAGGAAGTGTATCACTGACTGATTTTAGAAATTTATGGAACGGTTTTCAAGCAGGAAAAACGTATACAGTCACTTTTGAATATTATGACAATTGCGGCAATCGTTTTACTGTGGTAAGACAATTTACAATTACCGAAAGAGAGGTACACACTTCCTGTGTTGACCTAGCTTGTGGTGAAGTATTTGACCCAAATACTATTAGTTTTCCAGGTCTTTGTGAAGGGAATATCAACAGTATTGATGATTTGGTAAATCAAGTCTCTTATGCTCCTACTTCTCCAATTGTTTTTCAAAAAAGTACCGTATTAAAATTAACGTATGACTGCTGTGAATTGTTTTTATGTGTAAACGTTGCTAAAGAAGATGAAGTGCAGATTAAGGAAGTGTGCCCAAGTGATGATGGTACTATTTTGATGGAAGCTTGTGGCGGAACGGATGGCTATTATTCATACATCATTAATGGTTTGGGTGAATCTTCTACAGATGCATCACGAGTAGTTGAATATGTTCCTGGTGGAGAATATTCGGTTACTTATATTTCAGATACAGGTTGCAGATGTACTGTGATTTATAAAATAGTGTGTGATGAATGGGTTCGCACAGAAAAAAAAGATTCAGAACAACGCAACGAGCTAAAAGATACTTCTGAAAAACCTTCTAATTTTGTCATTTACCCGAATCCATCGAATGGAAATTATAGCATTCAGCCAAGTTTTCAAACTTCCGTCAAGGAAAAAACGTATGAAATTTCGATTGCAAACATAGCGGGGAAATCGATTTTTACCAAAAGCACCATTTCATTGGAGCGTGCATATCATCTAGATATTTCAAAATATACTGCTGGAGTTTATTTCCTCACCATTAAAGTGGGAAATACTACAGAAGTCAAAAAGCTCATTAAGAATTAACTACTAACTTCTTTTCGTAAATATCACATGATAGCTTCTTGTATTGTGTGATATTTTTCTTTCAGATTCATATATTTATACTATAAGACTTACATGATTATCAAATTTTAATACATAAAAGCAATGAAAACTTTCAATATATTTCTACTAACGTCACTTGTATGGACGTTCTCTTCTTTTTCGTCATATACACAATACAATCCTACTATTGTTGCAAATCAGGTTGGCAACGGATTGGTTTCTTATCAATTGTCAAATATTGGACAAAACACCTTTGTGTTCACTTTATTTGGTGATGGTACTTTTAGTACGCTGCAAAACCCAACACATGTGTTTGCGCCCAATCAAAATGGATATACTACTGAGTCTTATTTTGCACGTTCGTATGATCCGAATGTACCGCCTAAAAGAACTGCACAAACTGGTCCTATTGGAACGTATACAAATTCAACTACAATATCCAATACGTCTGTAAATATGACAGGTTCTGTAGACGTTTTTACCAGTTGGGCAACGGCTCAAAACTATGAGAACTTTTATATTATTGCTTTTCAAAACATTACATCGCCAATGGCTGTAGATGGCTGTTTAGAATTTTATTACAATCACCAAGAGATTACGGTTAATCCTACAGGAATTAAAATTTACAACAATTGGGTAAACAACCAACAAATTACATCCGCTTTAGGAAATTATACCAGTAAAATTCAATGGACATTTAAAGATTTGCAACTTAATGAAACACGGTATGTATATATTCCTGCTGTAACCCACGCTACACTAGGGCAAGACATTCATATTGATGTACGATATAACGAAAATTGTGATAAAAGACCAATAAGCAGTCCACATACATTTAAGTCACGGAAATATCCACACGATCCAAATTATAAAATTGTCAATAAAGAATGTACAAAAGAGAGAATATCAATACAACAAGAATTGATATATACCATTGGTTTTTTTAACGATGGAGAATATTTTGCAGAAGATGTATTTGTTGTAGATGAACTTGATTCAGCTTTGGACGCAAGTACTGCACAGCTTGTTGACTATGAAGTAAAACCCAATTTTAGCATAACAGATAACGCATTATTTTTTGACTTTTTAAATATTAATTTGCCAGGTACCAATCAAATAGTTCCTAAAATGTATACCTATGATGAAGCTGCCACGTATTTTTCTTTTAAAATTTGCACACAAAAAAATCTTGATGAATGTATCAATAACACCGCCAGTATTGTGTTTGATACACAACCTGTATTTTATACCAACACTTCTCAAATTTGCGCCATATCCGATTGCCCTAATTATACGAGTTGTACTGATAGTTCTAAAAAGGAGAATGCCTCGGAAACAGCATTGTTTGAAGAAAACGAAAGTACACAACTCAAATTTTCAGTCTTTCCCAATCCTACAAACGATGTGCTAAATGTAACTGTCATCTTTACAGGATCAACCGTTAAAGAATTTAGCCTAACATTGCGTGACTTTTCTGGAAAAGAAATCAAAACCAGCTATATAGAAAATCAAAACACTTCTATTTTTAACAAAACAATTCCCCTAAAAAATGTGGTAAATGGATTGTATTTTTTAACTTTAAGTACAAATCAAGGAAATTACACAAAAAAAATAATCAAGAATTGAGTTTTCAATATAAAATAACACGGATTCAAAAAATAATCACCTTTGGCGTGGTTATTTTTTGTTTACAGTATACACAAGCACAAACTGTTCAAAATGATACCATTTTAGGAAAAGAGCTATTAGAAAAAGCAATCACGCTCGCAGACAACGAAAAGTACGCGACTTCCAACAAAATTTTAGCACAAGCAGCAACGCACTTTCAAAAAGTTAACAACTGGAATTTATGGTATGATGCATACTACGAAATTTTTAGCAACGGACTTCGTTCTGAAAAATACAAAACTTGCATTGTGTTGATGGAACAAGGACTTTTACAACTTCCCAAGAATGAACTATTAATCACAGCAAAGATATACTCTTTTTTAGGATTTTGTAATGATCAAATTGGTCATAATATTAAGGCAATACAACAGTATGAGAGAAGCTTGGCTAACTTTAAAAAAGTACAGCCGCCCGACCTATATCGGATCAATCGTGTGCAAGGAAATTTAGCTGAAATTTACACAAAAGAAGGCGATAATGGAAAGGCACTAGCATATGCTAAAATTGCCATTCATAGTGCAATTTTAGCAAAAGACAGCATGGCTATATGGAAGAATACAAAAATACTTGGCAATGTATATGTACAGATTGAAGCATTTGATATGGCGCAAAAAACCTATAAAAAAGCGCAACAACTCAGAGATGATAAGGATGGAACTTTTGAACTGATTGAAGCTAATATTTTATACAAATCAGGCGATTATGAAGCCGCATTACAAGCTACATTAGCAACTATCCGTTTGACAAAAAACTGCGATAAAGACAGCTATTGTCATTACAACCTAGAAGAAGCTACTGAATTGCTTGGTGAAATTTTTATGGAACTTGACCAACCTAAAAAAGCGTTACTTCAATTTGAAAACTACCTTAAATTCATTGAACCTTATGAAAATAAACGTGCTATTGGGCAAACCTACATTCGTATTGGTGATGTATATGCGAAACTAAAACAGCATGATGTCGCTTTACAAACGTATCAGAAAGCCTTAAATACCTTTATTCCTGAATTTAAAGAAACAGATCCTAGTCAAAATCCTTTGGAAGATTCAGTAAACTTAGAAATTTGGTTGATGGAAATCTTTAGAAATAAAGGTGACTGCTATTTTGCAAAATACAAAGAAACTGATCGTGAAGATTGGTTGCTCAAAGCCACTGAAAATTATGAACTCGCTGTGAATATGAGTGAAACGAAGCGATTGAATTTTTCTGAAACAAGTTCTAAATTAACGCTTGGTTCCTACACCAATACTTTTTATGAGCAATACATTAAAGCAAAATTAGCACTGTATAAACGTACCAAAGATGCAACACAGCTACAGGAAGCATTTAAAATTTCACAACGTGCCAACGCTTTTGTATTGCGCGAATTGATGAATGAAAAAGATGCTTTAAAAATCGCTAGTGTTTCAAAAGATTCTATGGACTTATTTCAAGAATATGAAGAAAAGATTGCCAATCTCAGTCGAAAAGTAGAAGATTCCATCAATTTGGTAACATCTCAAAAACAACTTTTCGACACTAAAGAAAATTTTAAACTTTTAAAAAAAAGCATTGCTAAAAACTATCCAAAATTTGACAAACTTCGCAACGATTTACAAGGAATTTCAGCAACCAAAATACAGCAACAACTTCAAGATGATGAGCTGTTTATTAAATATTTTTTAGGAGAATCTACTTTATATACTTTTTCAATAACAAACCATCGTTTTCAGGTAGATGAAACGCTTCTGCCTGATGAGTTTCAAACGATACTTTCGCAATACAAACAAGCCATCAGCGATATGTTATTTATCAACAAAACGCCTGATATTGCTGAACAACAGTATTTACAAACGGCACATGCTTTATATAAAACGCTACTACAAAAACCTTTGCAACTTGCCAGAGATCATACGATTACGGCCATCACTATTGTTCCTGATGGTGCTTTGTGTACCATTCCGTTTCAAGCATTGCTGACTGAAAAAAGTGATTCATGGTCGAAATTAGAGCATACCGTGATCAAAAAATACGCAATTGGGTATCATTATTTTTGCAAAATGCTGTTCCATTCGAATGGAAATGATAAAAAAGAAGAAATGTTTACCGCTTTCGGTTTAGAACTTGATCAGCAAACCGTAGATGATTTACAAGAAGTGGTTGCTACCAATGAAACACAACTGCAAACATTGAATCAAAGTGTGCGTGGAAATTCACTCTCAAAACTCTCCTTTTCTGATGATGAAGCACTGGCACTTGCCGAATTAATGCATGGACAATCTTGGATCAACGAAAAAGCTACCAAAACCAATTTCCTCAAACATGCACGCAATGCCACAAGCATTCATTTAGCAACACATGCATTGATGGACACGAAAAACCCCAATAATTCTGCAATCGTTTTTAACAAATCACACGACAGTGTTCACAATCTTTTACGCTTGGATGAAATTTACAATTACGATTTCAATGCAAAAATGATTACGCTAAGTGCCTGCAACACAGGATTTGGAAAATATCAAAAAGGAGAAGGCTTACAAAGTTTAGCACGCGCATTCAATTTTGCCAAAATTCCGAGTGTTACCGCAACTTTGTGGAGTATTCCTGATGCATCTTCGGCAAGCATTATGAAATTATACTACACGTACTTGCAACAAGGATTTTCTAAAAACGTAGCGCTTCAAAAAGCACAAATTGAATACGTTGAAAACGACGAAATTAGCAGTCCCGCTTCTCGCCTGCCATTTTATTGGTCGGCTTGGACACATATTGGCGATGATGCCCTTATTACTTTCAAACAAAAAAACAATACAACACACTACTTTTTAATTGCACTAGCGTTTATAGCTTTTCTTGGTGGATTTTTATGGTTTAAAAAAACACGTGGATAGAAATATATTATTTTTTCTTATTGTTTTCTCTATGAATCTCAATCCACACTATTAAAGCAAGACAAGCAGAAAGTGTCAAACCTGGATTAAAATTCGTACGAGATCTACTATCGAATATAGTCATAATAGAAAATACTGCGATCAGTACAATGATGATTTCTAATTTATTTAATCGAGATAATTTTTTTAGTTTTTCAAACATAAATACATTTTTTTTAGTGAAGTATTAATCGGCTATATCAATCATTTATTTGAGGGAATATTTCCTAAAGATAGCCATTTTAAGAACATAAAAAAGTTTGCAAGTTAAAATTTACTTATATCAATTTGATTATAACAAGCAACTTTAGAGACGAAGTTGCTTTGACATCATAGAACGCCACGAATGCTTTGCATAGTCGTAGCTACAGAAGGTATTTGCAAGGAAATAAGATGCCAAATGAACGAGTATATATGTTGTATTTTATGGTTAAATTGGTATTATTTCATGTTGGTACTTCGTCAGATATATTTTTCTGGCGTAAAAAATCGTGCTGTAATTTCACCTTAGTAATCTCAATCCAAACAATAGAGATAACACAAGTAGCAAAGGCGATTCCATAGTTTAATGATGGCGTATGACGATTAAGCATTTCCATTATAGTTACAAAAGTAATTAGTGTAAGAATGATTTCCAAGATGTCTAACCGAGATAGTTTTTTTAGTTTTTCAAACATGCGTATAATTTTATAAGTGAATATTAGTTGACTACATAAACTATGTATTTGAGGGAAGATTTTATTAAGAAAGTATTTTTAAAAATAAAAGAATCTGAATTTAAAAGAAATTAATCTATTACATATGCGTACTATTTATAATTTTAATCTCATCAGCTGTATTTTTTTGATTTAAAGAATTGTGCTGTAATTTTACCTTTGTAATCTCAATCCAAACAATAGATCCCATACAAGCCATTGCAATAAAGCCACAAGCAATAATAGCGCCTGTATATTCTACAGAGATATTAGCTTGCTTTACAAACCCGTAACTATTAACACGTGTATCATACGCCCCACTATTTTGTTTTCTTTCATAGCGATATGCTCTTTCTAAGGAAAAACTATAAGTGCTAAAAAGACTAATCAATATATTCACAAAAGCTATCGTTAAAATGATATATAGCCGTTTTTTTAAATAATTCAATTTTGAAAGATCTGCTGTCATAAGATTTTTTTAAGTTGATACATAGCGGCTACATCAACTATAATTTGGGAAAGTGTTGGTAAATATAGTTTTTAGAATAGAAAAATACAACTTTTCTTACGAATTTAATTAAATCACTCAAAAGACACATTCACGCAATCAAACCATTACTTTACTCCTTATAACAAGCGTACTACTGAAAAAATCGTACCTTTATATCAAATGATATTTTTATGAAAAAAGTACTATTCTTATTGATCTGTGCGGGAATGATCGTCTATTCCTGTTCCGTAAAAGAAAAAACAATCACCCAGAAAAAAGACGATATCCAAAAAGTGTCTGATACCATCCGACTGGCTTTAGGAAGCGATGAAGACGTAGAACACGAAATCATTATCTTTGAACCTGGCTTTACAGCTTGGTTGATTGGCTATGCGCGTCCACGAGATTACTACTCGCAACAATTTTTAGAAGGTAGAAATCGTATCTATGTTACCGAGTGGAACATACGCTGCATTGAACCTTCGCGCTACGACGCCAATTTGTATCAACAACAAATCAATTACCGAAATAATGTTGATTACGGATACGAAGTCAATTACCAACTGTATTATTATTTTATATTTTTTCAACAAAAGTATAAGCAAAAATTGGCAGCTTTTCCGGCTCGGTTATAATGCAGAAGTTATGTATATTTGCTAGCGCAAAAAAATACACATGACTTCATTTAAAGAACGTTGGGAAATTAAACACAACTGGCAACTAATCTTTCCTTTTTTAGGAATCCTAGCGTTACTCTATACGGCGTATCTTTTTTCAAAAAATATCATTCGTTCTTTTGTAGATCGTCAAGAGTATAAACTACTGTATTATGCACTTGTAGCAATTGCTGTTATCATATTCTATATGATTATGCTGCGCTTCTGTTTGTGGTGTTTTAAAAAGTTAGAAGGCAAATGGATTACCAATTACCGTTGGGAAATCATTGCCATATTCTTAGTATTTGCCATCACAGGAACTAGTGCAATGCGAATTGCCAAACCACTACTCTATTGGTTTGGATTTAGCCGAACACTATTTCCTGAAGGTTTTTTGGGAGGATTTTTATATTGGATGATACGCATCATTATCATTTTACCTATTTATCAACTCCTTCTGATCGTTTACGGTACGCTTTTAGGACAATTTAAATTCTTTTGGGAATTTGAAAAGAAAATGCTCAAGCGCATGCGATTGATAAAGTAAGCTTATCTGTCTTTTGAAAATAGTCCTTTAAAAAAAGCTACTGCCCATAAGAACAAAAGAATCAATACTATGTATTCTAGGCTACTAAGATCAACATCGAATATGGTGTAGATATGCATTAGGTACTTATAAATAATTTACCCAAAACTAAAAAAAATAGCCAACTTTTAGAGTATTACAGTATTGTAAGCACTCAAAAAAGCAAATACTTTGTTATAATTTGGTAATTCTATAAGTTCTTATTTTTTTTACACTAAACCTTTTACTACATTTGTTGCGTTTGATTGCCATGATAGCAAATGAACAAAACCAATGAAAACTGTAACCTACATAAAGGAAATACTCATCGCGGCGTTGTTACTTGTAACATTAACGCTTCCATCTTTCATACAGTTTTCTCACCAATTAGAAGAAGAGCATACGTACAGTATTTGTCTTGAACAAAACGATCACATTCACGAAAATAATGTGCATTGTGATATCTGTGACTATCAGTTTTCAAATTTCTATTTTGAATTCGTTGGTCATTCAGCATTGACAATAACTCCAATTATTTCAATAGCAACTATTGGCTCTACAACGCCTTTATGCTATTATTTACCGCGTACAAACACACAATTACGTGCACCACCAAGCCTTTCTTGAGTATACTCAAAACTTACATTTATTTTTTAATTAAAGAATTACATGCGTACATATTTGTGTATGATATTGCTGTGTAGTGCTATGTTTGCACAAAGTCAAGAGTGCAGCTATACACTCACTGGTAAAATCATAGATTTACATGACAACTCTGTACTTCCTGGAGCCACACTCATTATGATTGGAGAAGGAAAAACAGTTGAATCAGACATCGACGGAAAGTATATGTTCTCTAACTTATGTGAAGGAACATATTCACTTCAAGTATATCATCCTAATTGTGAAACTCAGATTTTCAAAGTAAAAATTTCTAGTAATACGAAACGAAATTTCAAACTAGAACATCACTTAGAAGAACTGAATGCTATTACGTTACGAGCTTCTGTTTTTGGTAGTAAAACCAAAACAAATTTTGAGCAAAAAGTAACTAAAAAACAATTAGATAGATATACAAATGCTTCTCTGGGAGACGTTTTAAATACTCTTAGTGGTGTTTCATCGCTCAATACAGGAAATGCTGTGGTAAAGCCTATTATTAATGGTGTGCATAGCAGTCGTGTCGTAATCATGAACAATGGTGTTCGAATGGAAGATCAAGAATGGGGCGCAGAACACGCACCAAGCATTGATGTCAATACCATCGGTAACATCACGCTGATCAAAGGTGCAGGCGCACTAAAATACAGTGGTGATGCAGTGGGTGGAATGATTGTGACAGAAGCTGCTAAAATTCCAGTAAAAGACACCATTTATGGTAGAACACATGTAACTGGCGCGTCCAATGGTCGCGGTGGCTCAATAAGTTCCACACTCACCAAGAGTTATAAAAATGGTTGGTATGGTTCTGTTCAAGGAAGCTTAAAACGATTTGGCGATTATGAAGCGCCCGATTATGTATTAAGCAATACAGGCAACTTTGAACGTAGTATTGCAGCTACCATTGGTTTCAATCGTTTTGATTACGGTGTAGAAGCCTATTATTCTTTCTTTAAAAATGAGATTGGCATTTTGCGTGCATCACACATTGGTGGTGCGAGCGATCAGGTGCGTTCCATCAATAGTGGAATTCCATTAATTATAAGAGATTTTACGTATGATATTGAATCTCCAAGACAAGATGTAACCCATCATTTGTTTAAAATACGTGGATTCAAAAACGTGAAAAATTTAGGAAAAATAACGCTCCAATATGACTTTCAACAAAACGAACGTCTCGAATTCGATGTTCGTCGAAGTAGTGATGATGACGATAGAGCATCATTGGATTTAGCATTAAACTCACAAACCATTCGTTTGGATTTAGATACAGACAATACCGACTTGTTTAACTTGAAAACAGGAATTATGGCACAATATCAAAAAAATGTGGCAGATCCGAGTACAGGTGTACGAAGATTGATTCCTGATTATGAGCGATTCAATTTAGGAATATACGGTGTTGCTGATGTTTCAATAACGGACAACTTTTTGGTCGAAGTTGGCGCTCGATTTGATTATTTTAATATTGACGCCCAAAAGTTTTATAGAAGTTCTTTTTGGGAAGACCGAAACTACGATATACTGTTTCCAGAAATTGTAGTGGAAGAATTAAGTAATCAAGTATTGACGAATCCACAGTTGGACTTTTCAAACGTTTCGGCGACGTTGGGTACACGCTACAAATTTAATGATGACTATACAATCTACGCAAATTATTCACTGGCTTCGCGCGCTCCGAATCCATCCGAATTATTTAGCGAAGGTTTGCATCATTCTGCATCACGAATAGAATTGGGAGATTTGCGTTTTGACTCGGAAATTGCACACAAAATGTCAATCACCTTGCAAAAACAAGGAAAAATGTTTGGCTTTTCAGTGAATCCATATATCAACTTTATCAATAATTTTATGATTATTGAACCCACAGAAATTCGACAAACCATTCGTGGAAATTTCCAAGTTTGGGAATACCGACAAACCAATGCTACACTCTTAGGTGTTGATATTGATGCGTCGCTCACATTTAACGAAAACTGGAATTTCTATCATCAATTTTCATTGGTAAAAGGACATGACGAAACACTCGATTTGCCATTAATAGATATGCCGCCCGTAAATACAATGAACGGATTGGTTTATCAAAACAAGGAAATAAACAACCTACGAGTTGAACTGCAAAGTGAATTCACATTTAGACAAAATGAATTCCCTAACAACAACTTTGAAGCGTTTATTGCCGAAACTGACTCGTTTGAGTTGGTAGATGTAAGTACGCCGCCTGACGCGTATCATTTACTGCATTTACACACCAATGCTGACTTTTCGCTGAGTAAAAATTCAATGCTCAATATTGGAGTGTCAGTGACGAATATTTTCGATACTAACTATCGAAATTACTTAAACCGTTTGCGCTATTACGCGGATGATTTGGGTAGAAACTTTTCAATAAATCTAAAAATTACCTATTAAAAAAAAATCGAACATGAAAAAATTTAAAATTTCAATCTTAGCCGCAATTGCAATTACTGGACTCGTATTTACAGGGTGTTCAAGCGATGATGATGCACCAGCACCCGTAAATGAAGAAGAAGTTATAACAACCGTAACGGTAACGTTGATTCCTGCAACAGGACCAACTGTAACATTAACATCAAGAGATTTAGATGGTGACGGACCAGATGCGCCTGTTTTTGATATTTCTGGAAATCTTGCTGCTAACACAAGCTATATTGGTTCAGTTGTCGTACTAAACGAAACGGAAACACCCGCAGAAAATATCACGCTAGAAGTTATTGAAGAAGACTTAGAACACCAATTTTTCTACGATGCGTCCACAAGTTTAAATTTAACAACGAACAATCTTAACCAAGATTCGGAAGGGAACGATTTAGGAACTACATTCACAGTAACTACAGGTGATGCAAGTACAGGAACATTTACGGTAACACTCCTTCATGAGCCAACAAAACCAAACACAGGTTTAGGTGATGCTAACGGAGAAACGGATGCAGAAGCTGTATTTAACGTTGTAATCCAATAATCGTTTTGGTAGCTAGTTGCTAAGGATTAGTAACTATCACAAAGTATAAAAAAAGCCATTATCACTACAAATAGGATAATGGCTTTTTTAGTTTTTTAAGTGCATACGGTATACTATTTGTGGCTTCTATAACTTATTCATAAATTCATCCGCATGAAAAGCATCTTCTCCATTCTGCTCATTTCCTTGTTACTTTACAATTGTACCAGCGAAAAAAAGCAAAACTCCTTAAAAAGCAAAATACAAGGTGCTTGGATAGAAATAAACGTGGACTCCATACATAAAAAACGGTCTATTTCCCCTTTTAAAATTCCGTTCGGACTCAACTTTCAGCAAGATGCTGTTGATTTTTTTAAACAATTTACAGCATCTAAAAAAGATTCGCTACGTGGAAAGCGCAGTTATTCCACTTTCGTGGGAATGGTTCCGTATCAACTAAAAGCCGATAGTCTATTTATCCAGCATCCTTTGCAGCAAAATCTACATGTGTTTCAGTTCACAATAGATGCTTCTAAAAAAGATACGCTGATCTTGCAGAAAAATGATCAAACTCGCTACACCCTAATTCCACTACCAACGCCAGAAAAAGACACACTTCACTTTGATCAAGTAGTGTTATCGCGTTCGGGTTGTTTTGGCTCATGTCCCATCATGAATATCTCAATTCACAGAAACGGATCTGTCATTTTTAAAGGTGAAAAACATACTGATGTGATTGGAGTTTACAACACAACACTCTCCCCAAAATTAACCAACTATCTTTTCAAAAAGCTAGAAGCTATTCAAATTTCCAAAGTAAGTGACAATTACATGGTTGGTCATACCGATGATGAAACCATTTCAACAACCTTTCTTGAAAACGGTACGATTGTAAAAACCATTCGCGATTACGGGCAAGCTGGCACCAAAGAAATGTTATGGGCGTATCTAGCAACCTTAAATCTATACAAACAATTACCGCTGGTGGAAACTGCTAATCTCACAGAAATCCCAATACCAGAGTTTCTATATTTCGACAAGGATAAAAAACGATTGTTTTTGGAAAAATCAGAAGCCTTTTTACTATGGTTAGCCTTGCAAAACGCTACAATTACACCTACTAATTTTAAACCTACCTATATATTTTCAGGAGGATATTACGCAAAAAACCTAAAGCGGATTGAATCTGACGGACAATTGTATAAAGTCTATCTAAAAAACGGAAAAATTGACACCTATGATATGGGTTATAATTTCATTGAAAAAAACTTTACA
Source organism: Kordia sp. SMS9 (assembly GCF_003352465.1). Lineage (NCBI taxonomy): Bacteria > Pseudomonadati > Bacteroidota > Flavobacteriia > Flavobacteriales > Flavobacteriaceae > Kordia > Kordia sp. SMS9. Next base: position 4,416,943 of record NZ_CP031153.1, read on the forward strand.
GAAGCAGACTTTAAAAAATTACAATAGAATTCGTGTGAAGTTAAGAATCCCAAACTAACTAGAACTTCTACATCTAAAATTCAATCTTTTACATTTAAAATTTCAAAAACTTCCTTTCCTGCTAATAAAATAGCTCCGCTGGTTTCAATATGTCTAATAGAAATCGAACCCTTTTTGAAAATTTCAGATTGTGACTCTTTCCAAGCTTTCAGTACGTTTTCAGTATACTTTTTGTCAATCAAACCATCATTAATTCCAGCTGCCAAACCGTAAATTAATAAAAACTTTTGCCTTGTAAATCGTTCTGTTTTAAATGTTTCAGAATTCAATTCATCTGCAACGCGCTGACTCATCGCAACGAACTGTTTTTTCAAGGGTGCAAGCTCTAAAATAGTACTTTCAAAGTTTCGCAAAACATATAATAAAGAAGCATATTCCAAATCGATTCGGTATCCTTTAAAAGAATTCTTAGTAAGCTTCTCTATTTTTTGAAGTGTATTCCGATCATTTTTTGCCGTAGGCGACCAAATCAAATCTAGTATTCTACTAAAATCTTCATCGCTATCTTCAATTTCTTCAGTTTGATATTGTTGTACATTCAACAACTCATTTTCATAACGCGCTTCTTTGGTAAGTTCATAAAAAGCTAAAATTCCCGCTTCATATACTCCGTAATCCCAACTGTTTTTAGACAAATTGTGCTTAGGGTTTTCTAACAAAAGTTCTGCAATTTGACGCAATAAAAGCGTGATGTTTTCTTTAGTAAGCTCAGAAGTTACAACTGGCTTTTGCACATTCATTTTCACCGCAGTTTGAAAGCGATCTTTAAAATCAATCGCAAGTCCTTTGCCGCGTGTATCGTGTGCGTAATACATATACTTTGTATTCTGCAACCACATCACTTGCAACAGATTTTCAGGTTGCGCACCACGAACCGCAAAAGGACGTACATTATCTTTGGTAGAATTTTCAGTGATTTTTTGAATATTCCACGATTTTCCACGATTGTTAGTCGTCCACTGCTCTATCTCAAAAATGCTGTCTCTTTTTACGGAAAGATAAATTGTATTTGGCGATTCATGATCTAGCACAATACCACCAGCATAATGTGGTTCAGGTTCGGTCGTTCCAGCTCTTGTTTTCGGAAACCATCCGCCAGCATTGACCACATCATAGCTTTTCCATTGATTGTTCTCAAAAGTCGCATACGCATAGATATGTGTTTCTTCATTCGGAAACTTTGCATAGGTCACAATCGGATTTCCCTCGGCATCTTGCGCAATATCCCAATTCCATGATTTAATCATGTCCGATTCAAAAATCACGTCTAGTTCCGACTGGTACATGGGTAATTGTGAAATCTCTTTTATTTTTTGTCCATCGGCTTTGTAAAAAGCACCATTTTCATAGTACATATAGTACAATCCGTTCTTGGCTTCTTTCGTTGGATGTCCGTCTGTAAACGTAAAATGTATTTTAGAAACACCATCCGAATACACTTTCGTATATGGCGACTTTTGCAAATTAGTCTCTTCTGGCATGAATAATATTTTTCCTGTGGACCATGTTTTTCCTTGATCGGAAGAAACCGCATACGATGGTTTTAAAAACGTACCACGCCAAAACAAATAAATGTTTCCATCTTCGGCAGACAATTGCACAGGATTTGTGTACGTGTGATGCATCACGCTTGCATGGCGAATTTTTTCAGTATCATTCAAAAACAATTCGCGCACTGGCGACCATGCTGAAATAGCTTCTGGATGTACAGAAGTGCGCATGTACAACGGACTCGATTCTTGCAAATGCGTATTGAAAAACACGAGCAATCTACCATCATCATCCAATAAAATCGTGGGATTGTTATGATCGTCAATTTCCAAATTATCATAAATCACTTTGGAAGCAATCTGTTTCGTTTCATGATCGTAAAACCCAATATGCACATCGCCATAATTGTCTATCCAACCTGCGTAGGTGCGTTTGTATTTTCCTTCAAAATACACCGCTCTCGGATCAGAAAACCAACTCCAAACGCCATTAAACGTCATGGATTGATAGCTTTCGGAAGAAGTCGCTTTCGTATTTGCAAGCAAACGTGTTTCTCCATTTTGTGCCACACAACTAATGCACAATAAAAGCAAAATGATGGATGCGTAATTGATGAATTTCATGAGTGTGAACCTAATTATTGATTGTGTTTTTTTGTTGATTTGTTTGTTGAAACTGAAAACCCATACGTGAAAATAGTACGTTATTATTTTCCAAAAATTTCAGAATCAAGCACCGAAAAAGGCAACGCGCCATGTGCTAAAATCTTCTTATGAAATTCCAACCACGGAAAATTGGTTCCTTTTGACAAAGATTTTTCAAGTGCAGTTTTCCACTGTAAAATTTTATTAGCGCCATATTTATAGGTAATCACTTGTGCTGGCCACCGTTTCATACGTTGTATTTCACGCTGTGCAATGTCATCTTGTCCGTGTATGTGTTGTTGCCAGAATTTCAGTGCTTTTTCGTCGCTCCAATCGTAATAATTCAACCCAACATCCACGGCAACACGTACCGAACGAATAATGTCCCATTCCCACTTTCCCAATTCGTCATACATGGTTTCATAGGCATCAAATTCATTGCCCAATTCTTCTACATACGCTGCCCAACCTTCACGGTAACCGTTATAGGAGAACAAATTCCGAACGGCAGATTTTTCTAATTGTTCTTCAAATTTTATTTGATAATGATGCCCTGGAATTGCTTCGTGCAAGTAAATCCAAGCAATCTGACGTGTGTTGAAAGGCTTGTCAAAAAAATTATAATAAAACGTATTTCGCACTTCTGCATAATACGCAGGAACTTGTGCATACGCTTTATTTTTTCCTTGTTCAATGTTCACATCTGGTAATGCTGTCACTTTGGGAAATGCACTCACTAATTTTGGCAACAATGCTGCTTTGTATGTTTCAAAACGTTGTTGAATGGTTGCTACATCATTACAAAAAAAATCATCATTTTTTAAGTATTCTTGATACGCCAAACTATCCAATCCTGAAGCTTTTTGAATGGCTTTCATGGCTTTTTTGGCACGCTTGATTTCGGAACGTCCAAATTGAAACAACGCATCAGGTGTAACTTTTGCATCAATCCATTTTTTGAGAAAATAGACATACCATTGTTTCCCCATCGGAACGTTTTGCAATCCTTCTTTGGAAATTCTTTTTGGTTTGAGTGTCAACCACTTTTTTTCAAGATTGATACGTTCTAAGTGCAATTCAATTTCATACGAAACCAAGGCATAGTCCAATTGCTGTGCTTTTGACAATTGGGCTTCATCGAAGGATTGCAATGCCTTTTGGTAGTTGAGAAACATTTTTTCTTGCTTCGCAATATTTCGCTTGCTCTGAATCAACTCCAAATTATCTACATAGTAAATTTGCAACTCAGCAATATGCAAACGCTTAAAATCTTTGACGAATGCTTTTTCAAAGGAATTCCAATCGGAAAACGATGCTTGTCCAAAGACAAAAGTCTGAACAAACATGAAAAAGAGGAATATGTATCGAACCCGTTTCAAGTGATCTAATTAAGATAAATCAGAACTAATGAGTTTCAAAAATTCATTGCGAGTCTCCATTTTTTGAAAAGCACCGCGGAAGCCTGAAGTTGTAGTCACAGAGTTTTGTTTTTGCACACCGCGCATCATCATACACATGTGAGAAGCTTCTATAACAACAGCAACACCTTTGGGTTTGAGCGTATTGTTGATACATTCTAAAATATCATGCGTTAAGCGTTCTTGCACTTGCAATCGCCTCGCAAAAACATCTACCACACGTGGCAATTTGCTCAATCCCACAATATGACCGTTTGGAATGTACGCAATATGTGCTTTCCCGAAGAATGGCAAAATATGATGTTCACACAAAGAATACAGTTCAATATCTTTTACAATCACCATTTCATTATAATCTTCAGCAAACATGGCACTTTGTAAGATTTCAGCAGCGTCCATTTCATAGCCTTGCGTTAAAAATTGCATGGCTTTTGCAGCACGTTCTGGAGTTTTTAACAAACCTTCTCGCGCAGTATCTTCGCCTAATTCTTCTATAATCGTTTTATAACGATCTTTTACTGCATTGGTGACTTGTATATTGTATTCTTCTAATTTTCTGTACGACATCTTTTATAATTTCATTTGATCAGCATCGCTAAAGATAGGTAAAAAAAGAACATTCATGCTACAGCAATTTCCTGTAAATGTTAACAATTTAACATGAGATTTAACTTTTCTTTAGGACAAAAAAGTAAAGGATCGCGGTAATTTTGCGCAGTCTTATTGTAACAAACCTATTTTCCCTATGTCTTTAAGACAACTTCAATCAAAAAACTAAAATAATGAGCCGTTTCATAGTATTCGTACTACTTTTTTCTTTTTCCCTAAACTGTCTGGCTCAAGATAGCATTCCCAAAAAAACATACAACATAAAACGTACAGATACGCCGCCTAAAATTGATGGTATTTTGGATGATGAAGTATGGAAAAATGCGGATATTGCTACCGATTTTATACAATTTCGTCCTGATATTGGAAATACGCTACCCGATTATCAAAAGACGACTGTAAAAATGACGTATGACGATACTGCCATTTATGTTTCAGCATATTTGCGTGATAAACCTGAAAATATCATACGTCAATTTACAAATCGTGATAATTTTGGAATTAATGATTTTTTTATCATTGCGATCAATCCGAATAATGACGGACAAAATGATACATATTTTGTAGTTTTTCCGAATGGAAACCAAGCTGATGCCATTGCCAATCCGAGTGTTGGTGAAGATTATAGTTGGAATGCTGTTTGGGAAAACGCAGCAAAAGTGGTAGATGATGGTTGGATTGTAGAAGTAAAAATTCCCTACCGAACGCTTCGTTTTACCAATCAAGAAGATCCTACTTGGGGAATTCAATTTCACCGACAATTTCGAAAAACGAGAAAACAATATACATGGAATGCTTTTGATCCGACCAAAGGATATATTGGCTTGTATGCTGGCGAATTGAAAGGTTTGCGCAATATAAAACCACCAACACGCTTGCTATTTTATCCGTTTGCTTCTACGGTATTTCGCTCGTTTGATGGCGAAACAACCGAACAATATAATTTTGGAATGGACGTAAAGTATGGAATTACAGAAAACTTTACGTTGGATGCGACACTTGTCCCCGATTTCAGTCAAGCTGGATTTGACAATCTACAGTTAAATTTAGGCCCTTTTGAACAAACGTTTGCCGAACAACGGCAATTTTTCACAGAAGGTGTCGATTTGTTCAACAAAGGAAATTTATTCTTTTCACGTCGAATCGGAAATGCGCCATCAGGAAGTGTAGAAACTGCAGAAAATGAAGAAGTTGTAGATTTGCCTGACGAAGTAAAATTAATTAATGCCGTTAAAGTTTCTGGAAGAACGAAAGATGGACTGGGAATTGGTTTTTTTAATGCCGTTACGGAAAAGACAAAAGCGACCATTCAAAATACAGAAACGGGCGAATTTCGCCAAGAAGTTGTGGAACCGTTGACCAATTACAATATTATGGTCATCGATCAACAATTCAATCAAAATTCATCTATTAGTTTAATTAATACAAACGTAACTAGAGATGGAAGCGGTTTTAGAGACGCCAATGTGACCGGAATTGTTGCCGATCTTGTCAATAAAAAGAATACGCTTGGTATTGATACACGTTTGCGCATGAGCAATCGAAATCTACCAACAGGTACTGAAACAGGATTTAATTCATTCTTTGCCATTCGGAAGTTAAATGGACGTTTTCGATACAGTTTTGATCACAGTTTTTCCAACACCAAATACGATATTAACGATTTGGGATTGAACTTTCGGAACAACTTTAACAACTTTGGAGCTGATGCTTCGTATCAAATTTTTGAACCGACCAAAAGGCTCAATGAGTTTAGAGTAAATACGTTTGTAAACTACCGCCGTTTGTACGATCCAAGTGTTTTTACAGAAGTGAATTTTGGCGTAAACCTTTTCGGAATCCTAAAAGAAAGTTTGATGGCATTTGGTGTAGATGCGTTTCTTGCACCTGGAAAACAATTTGATTATTTTGAACCGCGCGATTTTGACAACAGACGTTTTTTTACGATTGAAAATCAGTTCAATGCAGGCGGATTTATCTCTACTGATTATAACAAAACCTTTGCATTAGATGTCAATGTAAATTTTTCTACGTTTTTTGAAGACAATCAAGGATTTACGAGATATCGAGTTCGCTTTGAACCAAGAGTACGCGTCAACGAGAAGTGTATTGTCGCATTTAGATCGTCACTAAACGTAGAAAATAACCGTCGTGGTTATGCCAATGATTCCAATGACTTGGAGAACGAAATTGTCTTCGGTCAACGTGATCAAATTGAGTTTGTAAATAGCATTTCTGCCAATTATAGTTTTAATACCTTCAATACGCTAAACTTAACGTTTAGAAACTATTGGACCACGGTAGATTACGATGATACGCCGTATTTTTTGCAGGAAAATGGACGCTTGGTACAATCACCAAATACCTTTGAAAGTTTAGGTTTGGGCAACTCCAATGTAAACTTTAGCACTTGGAATTTAGATTTGAGTTATACATGGCAATTTGGTCCAGGAAATTTTCTAACCGCATTGTATCGCAATCAAATATTCAATCAGACAGAAGCTTCCGATGCTACCTATTTTAATAGTTTGAACCGACTTTTTGATCAACCTATCGATCACACGTTGTCCATTCGTTTGGTGTATTTTATCGACTACAACAACGTAAAAAATCTATTCAAACGTAAAAAAAGGAATAGTAATATCAGTTCCTAATTGTATAGCACAGCTTTAAATAGTACATTTACGCTTATACACACATTGAATGATTACAGCTAAGAATATACACAAACATTACGGCAATTTAGAAGTCTTAAAAGGCATTGATTTAGAGATTAAAAAAGGCGAAATTGTGTCAATTATTGGCGCTTCGGGAGCTGGAAAAACGACTTTGTTACAGATTTTAGGAACCCTCGATAAAATGTCGCCCAACAATAATAGCTCGTTGATCATTAATGAAGTGAAAACGGAACAACTTTCTGAAAAAGAACTTGCTAAATTTCGCAATCATCATATCGGATTCATCTTTCAGTTTCACCAATTACTTCCTGAATTTACTGCGATTGAAAATGTATGTATTCCTGCGTTCATTCAACAAAAAGACAAGGCAGAAGCCGAAAAAAGAGCCAAAGAATTACTAGATTTTTTAGGATTGAAAGATCGGTATCACCACAAACCCAATGAACTTTCAGGTGGAGAACAACAACGTGTAGCAGTTGCTAGAGCATTGATGAACAAACCTGCGATTATTTTCGCCGATGAACCGAGTGGAAATTTAGATTCAGAATCGGCAGAAAATTTACACAATTTGTTCTTTAAACTTCGCGAAGAATTTGGGCAAACTTTTGTCATTGTAACACACAACAAAGAACTCGCAAATATGGCAGATAGAACTATTGTCATGCGCGATGGGAATATTGTGAGTTAGAGACTATCCAATATATAAATTTTAGTTTTAAGCAAAAAATACAGTCAATCATCTTTTTTTAAACTAATTGTATCGACAGAGTATTCTTGTGTAATAACTATATTTCTACATCTCCAATCATTATTTTCTTGAATAATTTGATTAGTGACTTTTAAATTGGATTTTAAAGCTTTTATTGATTTTGATGCATAAAAGGTTTCAAAATAAAGATGTAGCATCTTTTCAAAACTTTTAAAAAAAGAATTAAAATAATTCATATTAATCAGCTCTATTTTTACTGAATTACCTATTATCGTTTCACTTATAATGGAACTCTGAACAAGTTCTCGATGTAACATAGATAAGTGAATACTATCATGGATTGTTGAATTACTATTATTTTCAAATATCTCATCATATAGGGAAGTAGGTATTGTAAAGATTTTTAAATAAGTATAACCATCTAGAAAATCTAAAACCAAATTATCTCCTATTAATTCATACAATGGAATCATATTTGTCTTCATTTCAAATTCCGCAATAATTGAAATTAGGTTTAAAGGAAAATCATTTTTTATAATTTTTAAATAAACTTTATATTCTTCAAAAGATAACTTATTCTTAATTTCTAATACAAGGTTTAAAGTCTCATTAAAGCTTTCAATAAAAAATGATTCACAATATTTATTATCGCTAATTTTTTCATCTAGTTCAATAACTAAATCTGCTAAGTCGTTTCCTTTAATTTTATTATTTTTTAAGAATAATCTTTCATGGTATTTTTTTAAAGCAAAAAATGATAAATTACTACAATCTAATCTACTAAATTTATATAGCAAAGTATCTGTTGTTTTTGAATCTAGTAAGTCAATATAATTGATGAAACTTGTCACCTCACTTTGATTATTTTGATCTAGCTCTAAAAAACTTTTATATATCTCTAATTCTTGAAACTCTCCTTGTTTTCTAGTGATATCAAGCTGAGAGACTACCAAATCATTTTGTTTTTCTGAAATTTTTATTTGCTGAAAAGCAATAATTGTAGTCACGACTGCTATTATAATTCCAAGTATCGAGATAAAAAATTCTCTTTTAGAAATTTTGCTTTCAGTTTTTGTTGAAGAATTAACAATTTGCTCAAGCTCTTGAATTTGAGTTTTTAACTCTTCAATCCTTTTTTGTGTCTTTTTTCTTTTATACATAGAAAAGCATTTAAAATATTTGTGGTGTTAATTCAAAACTTGTTACAAATACTTTTTAAAAAGTAAGAAATTAAATTCAAAAAGCACACTTTTACATTAAAAATTCAAAATTTAGCATTTAACATTTTACACTCAGCATTTCAAAGTGCGCAACCTTTTCATATTTTGAGTATCTATTGATAAAACTTATACAATATGAAAACTAAAATTCTCAAACTCGTTGTTGCCTGTACGTTTCTTCAGATTTGCTTGTATGCTTGCTGTACAGATGTCAATAATATATTCCTAAGCACTGTCGATTTTACCGTAAGAGATTCAGCAGATAACGATATTACAAGCGTTACCAATGCAGATTTCAGTTTGCTCGCCAAAACAGATTATGATTTTTCATTAGTCACTTCACTTGCCAAACAATCAGGTTTGCTCAATATGGCGTATGCAACCAGTTGTGATGAAGAATTTATTATTACCAAACTTGTTACAAATGTGGAATTGACAGCTGATGTACCACTTTTCGGAATTGACGCAGGAAACTCGCTAAACGATCATGTGCTGGTTGGTTTTGGTGTTGTTTCTGGTGACACTGGATTTTCTATGAACGACATGAAAAACGCATTGAACTACGAAATAAACAATATCTACGAAGATTACTTTTTGACCTTTGATACCACAATTCCCACAGAAACAACAACTACTTTTACACTGACAATCACCTTTGAAAATGATGAACAGTTAACGCGTGTTTCCACACCTGTAACCTTTCAATAAACGCGTAGAAACTTACAACCCATAATCCAACGGCAAGGTATTTGCCAAACGCTTGTCTCCCAAAACGCCTCCAAAAGAGATTCTTCTCGGTGGTGAATAATTTCCGTATTTGTTGATTACAAATTCTTTGTCACTATCAAGAATTGTCATGAATGATTTTTCAAAACGATCATACACAATCACTACTTTGTCAGTCAAAAATTTTACGTGTGTATCTTCGCCTTTAGGTGTAATTCTAAAATATTTATACGGCGGTACAATAAATCCTTTGTGGAAAATTTGAAAGCCGTTTTCTGTCAACTGTTTTCTTGCCAACGAACGCATGAAATACAAGACTGATTGCCCAAATTCTAGTTCGCGTGCTTTTCGGTATTTTCTTGGGACACGTTTGTTCAATTCTGTGTAAAAGGTTGCCCCTTCAATATATACACTGCGCGTGAGTACTTTTCCTGTGGTAGTGAGTCGCAAATCCGCTTCAAAATCTTCCATAGTATACGCAACCGTATATCCTAAATATTTATTTTTAATGATGATGGGTTTTTCGGCATACGCATTTAGTTTTTGCGTGGTAGGATTGTAGGTCAATTTAATGTCGTCTAAATTCAGAATTCGACACTCAAAAGGTTCTACGGAAGTCCCTATAAATTCACGTTTAAAAATATCTAACTTTTTTTGGCGCGACCAAGGATCATTTTCTAAATATACCGTTCCTAAGGCTTGAGGTTTGAGTGTCATGTAAATTTTTGCTCCGTTTTCTAGCTTTCGTACATTAAATAATAATGTTTGATAGCCAATAAAACTAACCACCAATGGCGAATTGGTAGATGGTTTATATTTGATGTAAAACTTACCTTCTTCATTGGTGGCAGTTCCAATGGTTGTACCATCAAAATATACAGAAACGCCGTACAAAGGTTCTTGTGTGTTTTTGTCTAATATATAGGCTTCAAGGGTTTGGGCAAAAGAAAATGAAGCAAAGAATACACTAAAGCAAATTAAGAATTTTGAGTAATTTTTCATCATAGCAATTTTGATTGATGGTTCCTTAAAAATAATAATTATTTTTGTCAAAAGAGTATTACATCTTATGAACTTTACCGAACTTAAATCTTTTCTCGACGAAAAAGTACTTGAATACAATCAACCCAAATTCGTAGAAAGTGATCCAATTCAAATTCCCTATCAATTTCAGCAAAAAGAAGACATTGAAATCGCTGCTTTTTTGACGGCTACCATTGCATGGGGCAATCGAAAAATGATCAACAATAATGCCAAAAAAATGATGGATTTGTTGGGCAATTCGCCCTATGATTTTGTGATGAATCACACCGAAGAAGACTTGGAATCTCTGCAATCATTCGTACATCGAACCTTCAACGGAACAGATTTTACTTTCTTTATCAAAGCCTTAAAAAACATCTATGAACGTCATGGCGGATTGGAAGCTGTTTTTGCGAATGCGAACACCAAAAATTTACAAGAAAGTATTTCAGCATTTAAAGAAGTTTTTTTCAGCATTCCACACCCTGAGCGAACTCGAAAACATGTTTCAGATCCCAACAAAGGAAGTGCTGCCAAACGCATTAATATGTTTCTTCGTTGGATGGTTCGCAATGACAATACAGGTGTTGATTTCGGCATTTGGTCTTCACTTTCACCATCGCAACTATCCTGTCCGCTAGATGTACATTCTGGAAATGTGGCACGAAAGTTAGGCTTATTGAAACGCAAACAAAACGATGCCAAAGCTTTGCTTGAACTAGACACAGCATTGCGAAAGCTAGATCCGAATGATCCTGTAAAGTATGATTTTGCATTGTTTGGATTGGGCGTTTTTGAGAAGTTTTAGTTTTAGGTTTTGTAAAAATAGGTAGTGTTTGGTACATACTAAAAAAACCTCATCAATTGATAAGGTTTTAAATTCTATTTTATGTGTGTGTTTTACTATTTCACGCGATCGAAAACAATAGCATCATTCGAAAAATCAGTTGGTCTTCCTGTGCCACCACCAAACGTCATCGCCATTTGCATTTCATTTCTGGATTTCATGTTGATAATGCCTTTCAAACGTCCTAATTCTTTATTTGCTTTGTTATCTATGATGATAAAATCGATTCCTTTTGGAGACATTCCGCTGTTTACGGTATACTTCATAGCTGCATTTACTCCTTGGTGGTTGTATGATTTTCCGCCCATCGTTTGACCGTTGAACTCAAAGGTTGCATAACCGTCGCTTGACAAGGTTAGGAATCCAATATCGCCTTTGTCTTTTCCTTTCCATTTTCCCACATAATCACCTTCTGGTGCAGTAAAGGAAAATAAAAGTAGTAACGCAACAAGAGCAAACGATAGTTTTTTTAAAATTTTCATAATCGGGATTTTAATAAGTTTTCTGTCAACAATATAAATTAATATTTTTAAATTGACTAATTATTTTTTTGTGTTTGATTTGATATTCTTTTCTCTATAAGCAATTTACATGCCAACAATTGCCGCTTCTGCACAACGTTCGCCATCCATTGCCGCAGAAACGATTCCGCCAGCATAACCGCCGCCTTCGCCACACGGAAATAATCCTGCTACTTCTGGATGTTCTAAGTTTTCTTTTCTGGGAATGTTTACGGGCGAAGATGTCCGCGATTCTACACCCACAATATTTGCTTGATCCGTGTAGTAACCATTCATTTTTTGTCCAAATGCCGCAAAGCCTTTTCGCAAACGTCCGCCAATGCTTTTTGGTAATAATGAATGCAACGGTGCCGATTGTAAACCTGGTTGATACGACGTCGGATTCAAATCGGTTGATAATTTCCCTTCTACAAAATCTGTTAAGCGTTGTGCGGGTGCTACCTGACTTCTTCCGCCAGCCGTAAATGCCAAACGTTCCAAATCTTTTTGAAACTCCAAGCCTTTCAACACGCCATATTGTTCGTATTTGTATAAATCTTTGTCTGCGTTGATTTCTACCACAATTCCCGAATTGGCAAACTTGTTATTTCGTCGCGATGGAGACATTCCGTTGACCACGATTTCGCCATTGGCTGTTGCAGCAGGAACGATAAATCCGCCCGGACACATACAAAACGAATATACACCTCGATCGCGCACTTGATGCACCAAACTGTAGGCTGCGGCTGGTAATAATTCGTTTCGTTCGCCTGTACAATGGTATTGAATGTTGTCTATAATTTCTTGTGGATGTTCCACACGAACGCCCATGGCAAAAGATTTTGCTTTCAGTTGGACTTCTTTTTTGTGAAGCAACTCGTAGATATCTCTTGCGGAATGTCCTGTGGCTAGAATCACGCGATTTGCGGTCAATTCGCGTCCATCTTGCAAATGAATTGCTTGTATTTTATTTTCTTTGATGATGAAATCGGTCACGCGGGTTTCAAAGTGAATTTCGCCGCCGTATTTTAAGATGGTTTCCCGAATATTTTTTACAACATTGGGAAGTTTATTCGTTCCGATATGCGGATGTGCATCTACCAAAATTTGTTCGGTAGCTCCGTGATACACTAGATTTTCAAAAATTCTGCGGACATCGCCACGTTTTAGACTTCGTGTATATAGTTTACCATCCGAATACGTTCCTGCGCCACCTTCGCCAAAGCAATAGTTTGAATCTTCATTCACAACATGCTCTTGGTTGATGGCACGCAAATCGCGACGACGTTCTTGTACATTTTTTCCGCGTTCGAGTACAATCGGTTTAAAGCCTAATTCAATACAACGCAAGGCTGCATACATTCCTGCGGGACCAAAACCGACAATGTGAATTTCTTTTGCGTTAGACACATCTTTGTAATCAAACTGATATTCGCTCGCTTCGGGAAGTGCTTCACGAATGTATACGGCAACCTTGTAATTAAAAATAATCAATGGTTTACGGGCATCAATGGATTTTCGCAATACTTTGATTCCTGTGATCTCTTCTGCGGACACACCCAGTTGTTTTTGGGCTTTCTGCACCAAAATGTCTTCCTGTGTTTCTTCTTCCAGCGTAACGCGTAGTTGGAGTTCTTTGATCATGCTGCGAAGTTATTGTTTTTTTAGTTTATATGTTTAAGAGTTTATGTGTTTAGTTTTTCAGATTGGACTACGGGAAACCACATTGTGTATGTGTGAGTTTTGTTTTACTTTTATGGAAAATGACAGAACGTGAATGTAAAATTAGTTTTTGTTATTTACCAATTTTGGTGTAAAAATAGGAATTCTGCATATACATACGTTGAGCACAATTTGAAAAGACATAGAACTAAATATGGGAAATTTAAGAATTAAACTAAAATACAAGAGTTTCGAAATAGAACTTGAGGGAGACAAAGACACCGTTCAATCCGAATTTAAGGACATAAAAGAAAACGGACTTGGAAACATTGTTATGGGAGTTGATATGTCGGAAACAACATATTTAGTTGAGCAACCAGAAAGCGGAATACCAAAACAAATTGCTCAAGCGGAAAGCATTGATTTTACCGATAGTGATGTTCCTAGTTTAAAAGATGTCCTAATGAAACAACTTCCATCAAGCGAGAGAGAATGGATTTTAGTTTATGCTTATTATGCAACCGAATTTGGTAGCAAACCCTTTACTAGTAAAAACATATTAGAAGCTTACGAAAGCACTAAACGAAAAACGACTAGTCGACACGCTAATATGTCTCAAAATATTAAAGCACTTTTCAACAAAGGGTATTTTAGTGCACTTAATGACGAAGAATTTATTCTAACTAATGATGGTAAACATCAAGCAAATGAGATAATTACAAGAACTCATTCCACACCATTAAAACAGAAAAAGCCAAAATCAAAAGCAACTAAATCAAACACGAAATCCAATAAAACAAGTAAAACTTCAAGTTCAAAATTTGTAGTTTTAAGAGATTTGAATTTACGACCTACTGATAAAGTTTCTTTGACCGACTACGTAAAAAACTATGAAATAAAATCTAACGGAGACCGAATAATTGTAATAATCAATTATCTTAAAGAAATTCTGAAAATTGATAAGGTTACTATTAATCATATATATACAGCTTTCTTTGTCCTAAAATGTAAAATACCTGCAAGTTTCTATCAAGTAGTGGCTAACACTAAAAGTCGTAGTAATTTGATTGATTTCAATAAAGTTGACGATATTAAATTATCTACACAAGGTTCAAATAGAGTAAGGCTAGATATTGTAAAAAAGAAGTAGTGTAAATGAAAGGATTAGAAAGTTTTATACTAACTGTAACTGATTTTAATGACTTAACTGCAAGTAAAAAAATAGATTTTTTCGCTTATTTTCTGTTAATCGAGCAAAAAGCAAAAGGATTTACAACTAAAGAAATTGCTGACTGTTTTGACAACTTACATTTAGAACCTTATTCAAATATTTCATCATATTTAAGTAATAACTCTAAAGGAAAGTCAAAGAAATTCTTGAAGAAAAATGGTTCCTATTTTTTAGAAAGAACCCATAAAGAAATTTTAGATTTAGGTTTTGGTAAAATACCTATTCCAAAAGCAATTGATTCAAAATATCTTCCTTTTGAGATATTTAGCGAAACTCGTGGATATATTACAAAATTAGCTGAACAAACAATTAATTCGTATGATTTAGAACTCTATGATGCGTGTTCAGTTCTCACAAGAAAGTTAGTGGAAATCCTTATAATTGAATCATTCGAGAGACACGGAATTGAAAATTTGATTAAGAAGAGCGATGGTAGTTTTTACTACTTAAGTGATTTGATAACAGAATTATTAAAAGAACCTAAATGGAATTTGAGTAGAAACACAAAACAGTCTCTACCAAAGATTAAGAAAAATGGAGATTTGTCTGCTCATAATAGAAGGTATATCGCCAGAAAACCCGATTCGGATAAACTCAAGGATGATTTGAGAATTGTAATAGGAGAATTAATTCACATAATTGACTATCCAAATTGGAAATAAAAAACTGTGCCCAACAATGGTAACCGTTGCACAACCCTATAATTTCAAAAAAACAAGGCATTCTTAACACTTTTAAGCCTGTCTTTCTTTTTGCTCTCATTATAAATTCTAAAATTAATTCCGCTTACAATCAAGATATAATGACCAAATAGCGGCTTTATTTTAAAAATGACTAAAGCAAGTGATGTGGCTCCACTTTTTGTAGTTTTTGTGATGAATTTCAGGTATTTCTTTACGTTATAAGTTTATACTAATAGTTTTTCAATAAAAAGATAAATAGTAAAATTTAAAAATTCGGCTTGTGTTTCATCCAAAAAACAACAGCTTATTTTCAACGCTATTTTTCATACACAAAACCATCAACTATAATTTAAGAAAACGTAACGATTTGACTTATTTACCAAAAATTGGTAAATTTGAAACAGTAAAAGATTTTTAAAGATGAAAAATACATCCATTTCACTTGGCAACTACTTTGATCAATTTGTAAGCGCTCAAGTTTCAGCTGGTCGATATAAAAACGTAAGTGAAGTAATCAGAGCTGGACTGCGGCTTTTGGAAAATGAAGAGAGTAAAGCAATTGCGTTAAAAAATGCAATTCAAGAAGGATTAAACAGTCCATTAGTTGAAGATTTTGACTTTGATGAAAATTTGAAAAGGCTAAAAGCTGAAAAAATAAAAAATGGCTAAAGTTATATTTAGACAAGAAGCCATTAATGATTTGAATGATATTTGGACGTACACTTATGAAAAATGGTCTGAAAAACAAGCCGACACGTATTATGCTACAATTAAAATAACGTGTAGTGGAATTGGAGAAAATCCAACTATTGGAAAAGAATATCATGGAATAAACAGAAAGCTACTCGGACTTACATCTGGAAAACATATAATTTTTTATCAACAAATATCAAATGAAAGGATTGAAATTGTTAGAATTTTACATGAGCGAATGGACTTGGAAAATCAAATAACTTACTAAAAAATCATATGCTACAGTAGTGTAGTTAATAGTTGTTTTTAGTAAACTACCTTTACAAAAATCAAATCACAAAACTCACAAATGCCAAAAACCAAAAAATTCTCAATTTTCATTACATTCATTTTGTGTGCACTAAGTGCCTGCAATACCGAACTTTCTAAAGATATCAATGGCACTTTTGGAATTTTAGCGACAGAATTAGAACGCAATACAATACAGCTAACAGAGGATATTAATTTAAAGATTTCGGAAGCTTCACAATCACGCGTCGAAGTTTCAGAGAATGAAAAGGTTTCAATTTTAAATCCTATACTTGATAGTGTAAGCATAGTTAAAATGAATACTTATCACAAACTGACTGAAGCATATGTAGCTTTCCTAACTGAGATTGAAGACGAATTCATTCAAAGTGATACCAATCCGCTGATTCAAAATGGTGAGATTACACAAAGAGGAAAAGAATACTTGGGTAGAACTAAATTATATTCAGAAAAAATTCAAAAATTATGGGACAATGAATTCACAAAAAATAAAGTCATTCTACAACTAAACACAGATCATATTCAAAATAGAAAAGGCACTAAAATTTCACACATTTCCTACTATTTTGAAGACCTTCCAACAAAAGGAATCATAGTATATTTGAAACAGAAAAAATACAATGTTTTGTTACTAGAAAAAGATTTTTTGAATGATCTAATTTTCCAAAACCTTACAACACAACCAAATTCAAAGAATTAATTAGTTATCTAATTTTTTTAAAAACGCTATATTTTTCTTACGTATTTGTTTCCTGTTTTAATGAATTTAATAAGATATAAATCAGATTTTTTTAGTTTCAACTAATATTATTCTATCTTAAAAAAATCTACGTAACGAAACGTAGATTTAAAAACTGACTTATTTTATGAGTACTTCAAACCCCGCAGCTATTATTGTATTTCGACATGCACATGATCTTCCCACTGATACACAAGCAGCTGAATTAAAAAAGTATAATGATGAACATCCAAATGACAAACGAGGTGAAAGTTATTATTATATTCAAGAAGCAAAAACATATAACCTACCAGATCCAGCACAAGGTTCCGTAACACTTCCGTGGCAACGTTTATCCCCAGACGGTTTTAATGAAGCTCAAAATATTGCTGCCGATTTACCAAGTTGGATTAGTCAACATTGGGCACCTGTGAATTTAGTGATTACCAAAGATCCAAGATCAAAAGATCAGACACAAAATCCATTTCAAACTGTCATTCCTTCTGCAGACGCACTTAAAGCTAGTAACAAAGTGGAAGTTCAATTAAAAGACGATCCAGGTTTTAATAAAGCCAATCTTATTTCAGATGGGCATTCTGCCTTAATTTGTTGGGACAGACAAGGGCTTTGGCAAGATGAAGGTGATCCAGCAGGAACGTATATTTTACAGTCACTTGCGAAAGCGAATCCATTGCCAGGAAACATTACACGTCCACATAAAGCAGGTACGTTTTATGTGTTTACAAATCCAGATACTCATGGTAAATATGACATTAGTCAGTACAATTACAACCATGGACAAGGCTTTGTAAAAGTTGCGTAACTAAAGTACCTGAAACATCTAAAAAGAGTAAAAACTATGAAATGATAGTTTTTGCTCTTTTTTTTTGAGGAGTTTTATATAGCGCTACATGCGTTCACTAAAATATAATTACTTAAAAAAATCGCTTCCAAAAATCTGCATCTTTCCACCGCGTTTCCTGTTGATACAACTGATTTTTAGACTCCAAATACTGTTGAAAAATAGTTTTCATCGCTTTTCCATACGCTGGAAATACTTCTTCATCAGCTTCTGTAAGCTTTTTTTCAATAGCTTTTGCCGCTCTTGCGGAAGTGTATATCGCGTTGGTAATTCCGTGTGATGATAGCGGATCAAAACTCATCGCTGCATCTCCAAGTGCGAGCCAATTCACGCCCGAAATTTGATCAGCAACAGAAGAATTGGCATTGCCGCCTTTGATTTTGATAGCATCATCAGCTACTATAAAATCTTTAAAATAGACGGTTTCCGATAAGACCGATTTCCACCGTGAAACGTCTTTGAGTTGCGATAAAATATTGTGCCCTTTGTATGTGTAAATCGTGCAAATATTCTCCGTTTCGTTCAACGCAGAAACAATGCCCCAACCTTGTTTGAAGCTTTCCACATACACTTCATGCGTCAATTTTGGATGTTTGAGTTTCGGCACATGACAACTTAGCGCGACCAATTCGTCAAAGATTTTACTTTCAACCTTTAATTTCTGCAACACCGCACGATTTCTTCCAGTAGCATCCACCAAAATCTTTCCTTGCACAATTTTAATCCCTTCGTTTTTTGCCAACACTATGGTATTCCCATGTTCTTCATGAATAACATCAAACCCATGATCATACGAAATCATATCATCTCGTATCAAATCTCGCATGCGTTCTAACGTTTGATGCTTGTTAATTTTCAACCCGTTTTTATACGGATTGTGATGGTAAAAATTGATATCTGTCACACGCGCACTTCCCCACATGGAATGATATCCGTAGGTTTTCCGATAAGCATTTTCTTCAAAAACAGACAACAAATCCAGCTCATGCAACAATGGCAATACCGATGGCGGCAAGGTTTCTCCTAAGGCAAAAGGTGGCTTCTCTCCTTTTCTATGCAACAGCGCAAACGAGATTCCTTTGCGTTGCAAAAGCACTGCCAGCGTTACGCCAGCAATGCCATTGCCTATAATAATTACTTCTTTTTTCATGTAATGTTGTGATGTAACATCTATCGTTTTTAGTATTCAAATTTATTTCAGAGTACTTCTCGATACAACTTGAAACAAGTTCAAGACATCTAAGTGACGCTTTTTACAGCTTCTAACAATCTGTGACTTCTACTAATAAATCGTTTCTTGACAGACAGATTACCACGTCGTAAACTCCTCGTAATGACGTATCAAAATATTAGATGTATGATTTAAAAATCTAAAAGTGAAACAAGTCTAACATTCTAAAAGGCAAAGCCGAGTCTAAAAGCGTTCACACTGAGCCTGTCGAAGTGAAGCGCATCTAAAAAACCTACTTCTTCATATCTTTTGAATCATACGCTACGTACACCAAGTTTGGAATACCTTCAATGTCTTCTTCTAATTTTCTTCCTGTAACAACGCCAATATCTTTCCATTGATATACCATATTGATCAATCCGTTCATATAACCGCCTTCTGCGTGATAGCCAATAAATCCTGTATCGGCAGTGTGTAACCACGCCAAACGATTGGCATAAATATTACGTTTCGTATCTGGTAAAATCTTCGGATCTTTTAGTTTCTCATAACTTGACGCAGGTAATACAAATACAGGTAAATTTGCTGCCCACCACGATGGTACTGGATATTGTTCTTCTACATAGACTGCCTGACAACTTCCTGCATCCGATTGCCACGGAATTCCCATCCATTTGGTCATATCGCCTGGCGTTACTTTCCAAAACCAAGCGTTTTCACTGTTTGGTAACATCGAATTACGAACATCATCAGCATCCATTGAGAAGCCAAAATCGTTATAAAAAATACGTTCTTGCTCTTCTTTAGAAGCTACATTGAGTCGTACTTCACGCAAACCATACGCGCCAATTTTATTTTGAGTATTGTCTACGATAAATTGATAGGTTTCTGCATTTTCAGCGTAGAGTTGCTTGTGACGCATTGGCCATGTCAATTCCACACCTGGATGGAATCCGCCACCATATAAGGTTTCTAAAACGGCTCTCGTCATCAATAATGGTTTGCGTTTTTCATCTTCCGCAGATTTTAGAAATTGATTGCGATAAAATGCGCCCATTTCGTCCATATCTTTGAAATTGAAACTTTCTGGAGAATAAAAATTACCATCGCGCCATTGTCTAAGTTGCTCGTAAATCATTGGTGGAATGGCAAACCATTGTGCGGGACTTCCCGGATAATCAATGGCGTCACCAGGATAGTATGGTAATTTTAATTCATCTGTGCCACTACCACGATTGACTAAATCTGTTTTGTTTTTACTTGGGATGATTGGTTCGTTAGACATATTGTACGCAGGATTACGGAACATCTTAAAAATACGTTCACGTACGGCATCAGCTTCTGCTTTTGGTTCTTTTTTGTAAATGTATTTGAATTCATCGTTGGCGATCAGTTCGTCTATTGTTTCTTTGAACGATGGCGCTAAAAAGTCACCCAAGTTTACCCATTGCATTCTGTACAAACGATACATCATTGGAAAAACGGTTGCCAATTCTGGAATGTGTGATTCGTTTGCTGCTCCTGTGATCAAATCGAACATGGTAGAAAGCGGTTGAATTTGCGGCGCGTAATCTGGTGGAGCCGAAGCAACCCAAGCGGCAGATTTTGCATCGTCAAGTTTGTATTCTTCTCCAGAATCTTTTCTGCGAATGTTTGCCGTAATGCGTCCATCACAAATATCATCATACCAATTGGAATTATCGGCAAAGTCTGTGTTTAAGTCTGAAGGATTCAACGCTGCTGAAATTCCGTCAGCTCCATAGAAAATTAATGTTCCGTCATCATCGTATTCAGCCGTTCCTAAATTTACTTCTTTCGCATCTACATTCATACGCTTTGCCAACATGCTAAAGCCTTTTTTAGACATTTTGGAAGAAGGAAATTCTCCTTTAATTTCTTTTCGCTTCTGGTTTTCGTCAACGCTCACCATTCCTGGATGATTGACCAAATCTTTTCGATAGTCATAGCCATCTTCTACACGCAATCCTTGGTTCAATACATTCGGGTTTCTATAAGCAGCACTAATGCCTGGTGCCAGTTTGTCTTTTGCAAAATTTGGCGATAAGTTTTGGTGATCTTCAATCATGATAGATAAATCCAAACTGTTATTAAAGTCATACCAAAACGGTTTCTTATTTGCCACTTCTACCGACCATTCAATGTCGTATTCACGTGCATCAATTTGTCGTACAGGATTTCCGTGATCGTCACATTCATAAATGTAAAAACGCTGTGCTTGCTTCTTTAAGCGTCCGTCATCGGTTAAATAATTTTCATCAGTATTATACATATTTCTCCAAGGAACTTCTGGGCTAAAAATCACTTGATCTTTTGTTGCAGGACCATTTCCAAGTCGCGCAATTCCGATAGACGGATAGATTCTAAATTTTGGGTTTTCGTGTGCCATCTGATTAATTTTTAAGGTTGCCTAAAGATAGGATTGGTACGTTTTTTATACTAGCGTGTTTTTACGTGATTTTTAGAATCAGGTAAGAGTTATTGGTTAAAGTTTGGGTCTAAAAATAGCATTCAATCTAACATCATAAATACAATATGTAGTTGTTAACTAGAGTATTAAGTCTACTTTATGAACCTAATCACTTAGAAATAACATTTAAAAAATTTATTATGCTTAAAAGTAAAGGCTAGAAGAAGAATGTAAAAAAAGAACCGATGAAAACGGCAAAATAAAAGAAAGTAGAGAAAAAGGCTTAGTAGTGTGGTTTTCATTCAATTTCTAAAAGAAAAAATTACAACTCTTGAAAACTCTGTAGTTACACATTCGTTAGCACCCAAAGTTCAACAGACTCATCCGCACGCCAATGTTGATCTCGCTTTGTGTTTTTGGAAGCTGATTTGACCGATTTTTTAAAACACTTTTCCAATTGAAATCTTCCGCCTTCCGCCAATTCTTTTTCTATGGGATGTGCATTTGCTGCATTTGTTAGTTGTCCTAAATTTGAAAAAATCAAGACTAATTTTCCATCTGGCAACAACATTTTTTTTGCTTCCTTGAAGAAATCAGGAAATAAATTTTTAGGATAATAAAGGGCTTCATCAAGTGTATTTATCTCTTTTGTTGTTGGCAACCACGGCGGATTGAACACAATGAGTTCTGTCGGTTTCTCCCATTTCCCAAAAAGGTTTCCAAAGTCAACTTCAATTTTTCGCGACAGTTTTGTGGTTCCCATAAATTCCTTTAAACCAATAATGGCATTCGGGTTTGTATCGGTTCCAAATACTTTTTGAAAACCGTGTTTTATGAGTTGAAACGAAAGGATTCCACTTCCAAATCCAACATCAATGGCTGTTTTTTTAGCGCCTTTGTAACGCTTCAACCAATTGTCAAAAAGTTCTAAATGTTCAAAACGCGTTGGAAAATATACTCCATAATATGGATGCAATTTATTTCGAAGTACCGGAATAGAAATTCCTTTTTGATACCATTGCCAAGCACTATTTAACCCTTGAATTTGTGATAATGGCAAAAAGAAGTTTTTATTTTCTGGATACAACTTTTCTAACCAACCGATGACAGGCGATTTTTTTACGACTAGTTTATGATTGGTAATTTCTATCAAAATTAAGTTTGAAAGTCTGTGATATACAGAACGATACTTGCGCTGCTCCAAAAACGTTCCGTTCAACATTTTTTTCTTCAAGTATATATGCAGCGCTTTCAATAAGTCAAGTCCATTTGAATAAAATTCTGTAATCAATACATGTTTTCCCGATTCTAGAACTTTAATTGTGCCTTTAATATCCATTCCACGATAAAACAGTGCGATTTCTATTTCTGGAATAACTGGAGTAGGTTTATTTGAAATAAGTACAGCATCCATAGAACAGTTGATTTCGTGTGAAGGTAGGCAATCCTTTTGGCTAATTACTACGATGTATGAATTATATCTCAAGCTATTTTTCTTAATATTTTCTAAAAAAGATTGTTTACAATTGATATATCAACTATTATTGTGTCAAATAATTAAATATGAATCTAAAATCTCCTGCTGAAACTATTTTTTACACAATAGAATCCACGATCAAAGAATACCGAAAGTCATCGCAAAAAAAACTTTCTAACGAAGTAAGTGACATGACGATTGATCAAGGAATGATTTTGGCTTTTTTAGATCAATATCCTGAGAAAACTCAGAAAGAAATTGCCTCCATGGCCTTTAAAGACAATGCTTCTATGACTAGAATGTTGGACTTAATGGAGAAAAAAAAGTATTTAAAAAGATCGATCAACCCAGAAAATAGGAGAAGATATAAGATTGAAATTACCGCCAAAGGAAAGCGAGTTTTAAAAACCTTAGCGCCAATTATCACAAATAATCGTGAAAAAGCACTCAACGGAATTTCAGCAGAAGAGCTTCAACAAGTGGAAACCATTCTCTTGAAAATTAAATCAAATTGCAATTAACATACGCGTCATTCATACATTATCAAAAAACGAAAACATGAAAAAAATCACCTTACAAATAATTATTGCTTGCTGCTTCCTCTTTTGGTCAACCAGCAGCCTGAAAGCTCAAAACAAACAAGTCAATGTAACGCAAACACAAATCAGTACTGTTATTGATTCGGTTGTTCGCATTTTAGATGTAAATTATATTTTTCCCGAAGTTGCCACAAAAATGAACGCAAAAATTCAAGAGAATTTTAAAAAAGGAACGTATAAAAAAATCAAAGATCCACAACTATTAGCTTCTACCCTAACCGAAGATTTACAAGCCATTAGCAAGGATAAACACTTGCGCGTTATGTACAATCCGCAACAAATTGCTGCACAAGAACGTGTAGTTACAACAGAAGATAGTTTGGCGTATGTTGCAGATTATGTAAACCAAATGAAGTATCAAAACTTTGGTTTTAAAGAAGTTAAAATTCTCGATGGTAATATTGGGTATTTGGATTTACGCGGTTTTATGGACACGGAATACGCGAGTGAAACTGCCGTTGCTGCTATGAATTTTCTCAGCAGTGCCGAAGTGATTATTATTGACTTACGTCAGAATGGTGGTGGATCGCCAAGCATGATTCAGTTAATTACCAGCTATTTATATCCTGCTCGACGCATTCATTTGAATAACTTTTACAACCGATCCGCAGACGTTAGCACACAAACATGGACGTTGCCGCATGTGCCTGGGAAACGAAATCCTGATGCGAAAGTATTTGTGTTAACAAGCAGCAGTACTTTTTCGGCTGCGGAAGAATTCTCCTATAATTTGAAACATTTAGAACGTGCTACGTTAATCGGAGAAACTACAGGCGGCGGCGCGCATCCTGGTGGAACCATCAATGCTGCAGAAGGTTTTATGGTATGGACACCCACGGGAAGAGCCATCAATCCGATAACGAATACCAATTGGGAAGGCACTGGTGTAGAACCGCATGTAAAAGTAACAGCGGACAAAGCCTTGGAAGTTGCCGAAATGAAAGCCTTGGAATATTTGGCAGCGAAAGCTACGGATGAAGCTTTAAAGTTTCGATACAATTGGGCGTTGACCAACAAAAAAGCCATGTCGAATCCGATGACTGTAAAGGAATCTGTATTAAAATCATACATAGGCACGTATGAAGTTCGCAACATTACGATGGAAAACGGACAACTCATCTACCAACGAGAAAACCGCGGAAAACACACATTAGTGCCTGTAAGCGAAAACGAATTCATGGTAGGAAACATTTCTTTTTTTAGAATCCGATTTGTAAAAGAAAACAACAAAATCGTCGCGCTAGAAGGCTTGTATGACGACGGACGCACTGATAAAAACTTAAAAACCGACTAAACCCTAATCAACCTAAAATTGAAAAGAGAATCTTGTTATGAGGTTCTCTTTTTTTGGTTTTAGGTGATTTCTTAGGATGATTACGGGAAACCGCAATTATAATACTAATGATTCATTATATTAATGATTATAAAACAATTTTTAAGGCAATGATAACCCTGCGTAACCCACTTAAAAAAATCAATAGTGTTTCACTTTGAAGATTTTGTACTCCTTGTAAACAATCGGATATTCTTTTTTTCTTACTAAAGTGTTGTACTTTGGAAAGTCTTTCCCATCCATAAACTCACAAACCTTTTTAAGATTCCCGAAAGTAGAAATAACTTCGCAATTTTGTAACAAAACGAAAAATTTTCTGTCTTTTATCTGTTCTTTATATGTAGGCATTGAACAAATATACTAATATTTTCGAATAAAGTTGTATATATCAATATTTTCGAGTATATTTGTATTGTAAATATTGAACTATGTGTAACAAAGCAAAAGATTTAAGGGATTTCGATAGTTTATTTGAGTTATTAGATTATTTTTCTACTGAGGAAAAGTGCGAAGATTATCTTTCGGTTTTACGCTGGAACGGAAACCCTGTGTGTCCACATTGCGAAAGTGACAGAGTTAATATATTGAAAGGTAAGAATAAAAGATACAAGTGTTACGGATGCAGAAAGCAATTTAGCGTTAAGGTTGGAACTATTTTTCATGATACCAAAATATCTCTAAGAAAATGGTTTGTAGCTATTTACCTTGTAACATCACATAAAAAAGGGATTTCCTCGCATCAGTTAGCAAGAGATATAAAAGTGTCTCAAAAAACAGCTTGGTTTATATTACAACGTATAAGAGAAACATATAAACCTGCAAAAGAGAAATTTTCAAATGATGTTGAAGTAGATGAAACATACATAGGCGGTAAAGAAAAGAACAAACACCACAACAAAAGAACACCAAATACACAAGGCAGAAGCGTGAAAACAAAAAAGCCTGTACTTGGAATACTTGAAAGAAACGGAAAAGTTTATGCTATTCCTGTAAAAGACACCAAAGGAAAAACCATAATTCCAATTATGAGAGAAAAAGTGGTTAAAGGTTCTAACGTTTATACAGATGAATACAGAGCGTATCAAGCATTGAAAAAAGACTACAATCACGATATAGTTCGACATTCAGCAGATCAGTACGTTAGCGGTGTAGTTCATACAAATAGTATTGAGAACTTTTGGTCACTATTAAAAAGAGGTATTGATGGAATTTACCACCATGTAAGTGAAAAACATTTGGATAAGTACGTAAATGAGTTTACCTTTAGATATAATAATAGAAATCTAAGTGAAGGCTCAAAGTTTGATATTGCAATAGCTAATGGAGTAAATAAACGCTTAGATTATAAAACACTAATAAGTGAGTAAAAAAGAAAATAAGGACGATGTAGAGCGTCCAAAAGAAGATATTAAAATAGAAGATTCAGAACCAAAATTCAAAGAAGTTTTAACTTCTATTATTAGTAAAAAGCCGAATAAAAATAAAAATTAGTATATTCGCTTAATGAAAAAACGCCAATGGTACGAACATTGACGTTTTAAATTAGCTTTCTGGAGTGCTTAACAGCAAGGATATGAGCCAAGTGTTAACATAACTTTCAGCGATGTATGCTTTTGCAAAGCCCTTCGGCTAATTTTCGACTTTCAGTTAAACGCCGTACTCTAATGAGAAGCCGCACACGTTTAACCTACGGTCTGACACTTCCAAATGAGGGAAGCCAAAACAAGTATTTTACAAGCACTCGAAAGAGTGCTTTTTTATTCTCCAATAACAACTTCTGTTTTTTCTATATTCATTGGTAGCAGATTTTCGTTAGGTCTATATTCCTGTTTAAAATCGTTTTCATCTATCCATGTTGGAAGCCCCCAATAACTTTCTCTGTTAGAACCATTATATTTCACTATTGCTAACTCACTACTTTTCTTTAGTTTTCTAGCTATATTTTTAATATCAATATCATTGGTATTATTAAGCTTGTCAAATGTTTTTTGAACTTCATCTAATTTAACAGCATTCTTTAACGTGTTATTAAATATCCACATTATTTGCTTCGATCTGTTAGCCCTTAAAGGGAATGAGTTTTCGTCTTCGATAACTGTTGGCTCTTCGTAAACAATAGAAACCTGCTTATCTTTTCCATATCCGTATGAATCTAGTAGCAAGTCTATTGCTTCTATTCTGTTTTGCAAAGACTTTCTTTCTTTTAATAATTCATCTATTAATACCATTTCTTTTCTTGTGAAGATTAATACAAAGCAAAGATATAAATTAAATTTAATAATAAAAATAAAAATTAAATAAAATCAAATAAAAGTAAAATACACTTTACTATCATGGTATTGTTTGTAATATTAATGACGCATAAGATGTTTTTAATATTTGCTTATTAATAAAAGATTAAAGTAAAATGTATTTTACTAAATGCACAAAAAAATGTATGTTTTTTTTAGATAAATGTATTTACATTATATTGTTATCTTTGATTCAAAGACGAATACCATGAATATACGTTTACCAAAAGACGAAGACATAAATATCGCAAACGGCGAAGACATAGCGCGTATCATGCGCAAAATACTATTAAGGCAAAATCGACTGCATCCTAAAAAGGAATACTTTTGGACTATTGGATTAAGCGCGGGAAATGATATTGACTACATAGAATTAGTATCATTCGGAAAAATAAGCCTTGATAAAATCGAGCCCGTAGACGTTCTAAGCTTCGCAGTATCGAAAAAATGTACTAAAATTGTGATTTGTCACAACAAAACAAAAGGAAATCTACAACCAAGTAGAAGCGCGCAGAAACTTACCTATAAAATACTACAAGGCGCAAAGACACTAAATATTTTACTGCTTGACCACATAATTATATGTGAAAACGAAGAATATTTCAGTTTTGGAGATAGTAAAGCGTTTCCTAAAGAGGGAGATTTTTAAAATATTGTCTTTGGGTTACGCAGGGTTATCATTGCCATTTTTAATCATGAAAAATGAAAATTTAGAAAATTCTCTTTTTGAGACTTTAACCGATAATACTTTAGATTTAGGATGTGACATAAGTGAGTTAACAATAGATCAATTTATAGAAAATGATATGTTAAAAGACATCCCTTTCTTCTCTCTTTTTTACAAAAGTTTTAAAGCTATTCAAGGAGTTAGAGAAACATTATTCATAATGAAAGTTTATAAATTTATAAAAGAATTTGAAAAAATTAAGCAAAATGAAAAAATTCAATTCAACAATAAAATAACTTCTAATAAAAAAGAAAGAATTAAAGTAGGACAAACTCTTATTATGATTCTTGACAAAATTGAGGAAGTAGATAAAACACAAATAATAGCAAATCTTTTTTCTGCATATATAAGATCTGAAATTACTAAATCAGAATTTACTAAACTCGCATCCATAGCCGAAAAAGTTTTTATAGATGAGTTGTTATTATTTTCTAAAATGAAAGACTATGATGAAATTGATCTTGAAGTTCAAGCTAATCTCAGCTCTGTTGGATTAATGTTTCCAATAATTATGGATACAAAATCAATTTATGGAGATTCTGTGTTAATTGATGAAATTAATAATAAAAATAGGATCGTTTATGTAATTAGCAAATTAGGTCTTAAAATGAAAAAACATGCTTTACATAATAAACTTATAATCTCTTAAAAAACATTAAACCTCTAATCAAACCCTATTTTTAAAAATACAATCCAAATACTAAAAGCAATTACCATAAGATTTTGAAATGTTACCAAAACTTGGTAACTTTGAGT
This sequence comes from Kordia sp. SMS9, assembly GCF_003352465.1. NCBI lineage: Bacteria > Pseudomonadati > Bacteroidota > Flavobacteriia > Flavobacteriales > Flavobacteriaceae > Kordia > Kordia sp. SMS9. The sequence goes on from NZ_CP031153.1 coordinate 4,445,808, forward strand.
GAAATCATTTTTTTATGGGGAAAAACACATCTATATCACTAGGAAATCATTTTGAAGAATTTATTAACGAAGAAGTGAAGTCTGGCAGATACACTTCTGTGAGTGAAGTGATTCGCTCAGCTTTACGCTTACTTGAAAGTGAAGAAAAAAAAGAACGTGCTTTGATTAAGGCCTTGGAGATTGGAGAACAAAGTGGATTTGTTGAAGATTTTAATCCTGATGAAAATTTAAAAGCACTGCATCGTAAACACCTATGAGTTCCTCTAATTATCGCATCAGTAAAGAAGCTATTAAAGATTTGAACTCTATTTGGACGTACACCTTTCAAAAATGGTCTAAAGCGCAAGCAGATTCTTATTATCAAACTATTATTAGTGAATTTCAATATATCTCAGATAATTTCTTGATTGGGAAATCGGTTGAAAATACTAGAAAAAATTATCGTGTATTAAAAGTTAAATCACACCTCATATTCTATAGAAAAATAGATGATAATATTGTTGAGATCGTTAGAATTTTACATCAACAAATGGATAGTAAAAAAAGATTATAGTAATTAAATAGATTCTAAATAATTACCTAGACATATAAACTAACAAACTCCTAAACTCCTTTTAACAAATCATTATAAACCCCAAAACACCATAAAATAAAATTAATCGTTTATATTTGAACAAATGTTTAGTTAGGAATGCAATTCAAATACCCAGAAGTACTTTACGCACTATTTTTACTCCTTATTCCTATTCTCGTTCACCTTTTTCAGTTACGACGTTTTGAGAAAACCGCATTTACGAATGTCAAATTTCTCCAAAATGTAATTCTGCAAACGCGAAAGAGTTCACAGTTAAAGAAATGGCTGATTCTCTGTACGCGCTTGTTAGCCATTGCTGGCTTAGTGTTTGCCTTTGCACAACCGTATTTTGCGAATCGTGATATTGTGAAAACGGAGAAAGAAACGGTGATTTATCTCGACAATTCGTTTAGCATGCAAAGCAAAGGTGAAAAAGGTGCATTATTGAAACGCGCCGTGCAAGAATTGCTAAACACGGTTCCCGAAGAAGAAGAAATTTCGATTTTTACAAACACAGAAACCTTTAAGAATACGACGATTAAAAGTATTCGAAATGAATTGTTACGCTTAGAATATTCGCATGAACAAGAACCGATTCCTAGTGTGATTCTGAAAGGAAGAAAACTATTTTCAAAACAACAAAATTCTGTCAAAAACCTAATTCTGATCTCTGATTTTCAGCAGAATGAACAATTGTCAGTTCAGACAGACAGTACATTCACAACAAATTATATTCAACTGAAACCTTCCAATGGCAACAATATTGCGCTCGATAGTCTGTACATTGCCGAACAAGACGCAAATTCGGTAAAAATTGCCGTTGTAGTGAAAAATTCAGGTGTTCCGGTGCAAGATGTGCCCGTTTCATTGTATGATGGCGAAAGTCTGATTGCAAAATCGTCTGTGAGTTTGGAGGCGGAAAAAAGCTCGGAAGTGCGCTTTTCCATTCCTTCCAACAAAGTAATTCAAGGAAATGTGCGCATTGATGATACAAGTTTGCAATTTGACAACAATCTGTTCTTCAACATTAACAAACCCGAAAAAATTAATGTGCTCGCCATCAACGAAGCAGATGATGAATTTCTGAAAAAACTATACACGGACGACGAATTCAACCTGATTTCTTCACCACTCACACAATTGAATTATAACGACATTTCTACACAACAATTGGTCATTTTGAATGAATTAAAAACCATTCCGAATCCGTTGTTGACAGCACTGCGTAGTTTCAAACAAAACGGTGGTTCACTCGTGATCATTCCCGCCAAGGAAAGCAATCTAGCAAGCTATAACGAACTTTTAAAAACAAATGGGTTTAGCTTTTTACAAGAAGTGAAAGACACCAACGAAAAGAAAATTACCAAGATTAACTTTTCGCATCCGTTGTTTACCAATGTGTTTGAGAAAGAAGTGACAAATTTTCAATATCCGAAAGTAAATCAGTATTACGGTTTGGTGACGACTGCCGCAATTTTACGGTTTGAAAATAATCTGCCATTTTTGATCGAAAATAACGAAACATACATATTTACGGCACCGATTAATACTGAAAATTCCAACTTTAAAAATTCGCCCTTAATCGTTCCAATTCTCTATAATATTGGAAAAAATAGCTTGCGTTTAACCAATTTATATTACACGCTAGGGCGCGAAAATACCTTTGATGTACAAACATCTCTCGGACAAGATGCCGTCTTAACGATTGCAAAAGCTGATGAAGAATTTATTCCGCTACAACAAACCACCAATACCAAAGTTCGATTGACTACAGAGGAATTTCCAGCAAAAGCAGGTATTTATAGCATCAAAAATCAAGCTGCTGAATTACAACAAATTAGCTATAATTTTGATCGAAACGAAAGTGCATTACAATACCATACTATCAAAAATCTGTATCCTGAAAATACGCATACAACCGTGGCGCAATTTTTTGAAGATTTAAAAAATGAACAGTCCGTAGCTTCGCTTTGGAAATGGTTTGTTATTTTTGCGCTAGTATTTCTAGGTATTGAAATGTTGATTTTAAAATTCGTTAAATGAACCTCATCATAAAATCCGCCACTATCATTGATGCAGCGAGTGAACATCATCACGCTACAAACGATATTTTGATAGAAAACGGAATCATCACACAGATTGCCACTTCCATAGAAAATCCAAACAATTACGACGTTATTTCACTTGAAAACCTCCATATTTCGCAAGGTTGGTTTGATAGCAGCGTGAGTTTGGGTGAACCTGGATTTGAAGAACGCGAAACGATTGAAAATGGATTGAAAACGGCTGCAAAAAGTGGTTTTACAGGAATTGCAGTAAATCCGAACGCACATCCAATTGCCGATACGAAAGCAGATATTGCCTTTTTAAAAGCACAAGCCTTTGAAAATGCCGTGAACCTCTACCCTATTGGCGCGTTGACGAATGCAAGTGAAAGTGTGGATTTGGCGGAACTATTTGATATGAAAAACGCGGGCGCGATTGCGTTTGGCGATTATCAAAAAGCCATTGAAAATCCGAACTTGCTGAAGATTTCGTTGTTATATGCAGCTAATTTTGACGGTTTGGTATTGTCCTTTCCACAAGAACGTAAAATTGCAGGAAAAGGAATTGTCAACGAAGGACACAACAGTACGCGATTAGGCTTAAAAGGCATTCCGTCCTTGGCGGAAGAATTGCACGTGGCGCGCGATTTGTTTTTGTTGGAATATACCAAAGGGAAATTACACATTCCGACGATTTCTACAGCAAAATCGGTTCAGTTAATTCGGGAAGCGAAAGCAAAAGGTTTGAATATAAGTTGCTCGGTTGCGATTCATAATCTCATCATGACGGATGCAGAATTGGAAGAATTTGACACCAATTACAAAGTATTGCCTCCATTGCGCACAGAAAACGACCGAATTGCGTTGATAGAAGGTTTGCAAGACGGAACCATTGACATGGTGACTTCCGATCACAATCCGATTGACGTAGAACATAAAAAAGTAGAATTTGACAATGCCATGTATGGAACGATTGGTTTGGAAACTGCTTTTGGTGCCTTGCAAACGATATTTGATACAGAAACGACAGTAAAATTACTGAGTTCTGGAAAAGAACGATTTGGTGTGGAAACTTCGTCAATTTCAGTAGGACAAAAAGCGAATTTCACGCTTTTCAATCCAGAAGGAAATTACACATTTACCAAAAAACACATTCACAGTAGCTCACAAAACAGTGCTTTTTTAGGCAAACAATTAAAAGGAACTGTGTACGGAATCATTCATAATCAACAAAAAGTAGTTTCGTAATGGATGCAAAAACCATAGAAGAAGGTAGACAAGCCGCGATGATTTCGTACTTGACACTTATTGGACTCGTAATTGCCTATTCGATGAACATGGAAGTCAAAAACAAATATGCTGCCATGCACATTCGTCAGTCCTTAGGATTGAATATTATGTTTTATTCCATTGCCATTTTTGTTGGCTATTTTAATAGTTGGATGGTTTCTGGACCGTTTTACGTGTTTTTCGTCGTATTATGGACCTTTGGATTCGTCAATGCCATACAACGCGAACACCTACCAATTCCACTCGTCGGCGATTATTTCCAGGAATGGTTTAAAAATTTTTAACACACATCAACATGCAACCAAAAAAACTATCACTCCATCATATCATCAGAATGCCAAAAGTGGAAACAGAAAACGCACCTGCGATTATTTTGTTGCACGGCTATGGAAGTAATGAAGAAGATTTGTTTTCGTTTGCCAAAGAATTGCCTGAGAATCTATTTGTGATTTCGGTTCGCGCACCTAGAGATTTGCAACCATACGGATATTCTTGGTATGACATTCACTACACGGCGACGGAAAAAATAAGCAATGACGAACACGCGATTGAATCGAGAGATTTGGTAGCACAGTTTATTGATGAAGTTATTGCGAATTATCCTGTGGATGCAAAAAATGTAACGTTGCTAGGATTCAGTCAAGGAACAATTTTGAGTTATTCTGTAGCGTTTACCTATCCTAAAAAAGTAAAAAATGTAGTTGCGTTGAGCGGTTATTTGAATCACAATATCTTTGATTTTGATACTGATAAAAACTATCATCATTTAAACTTTTACTGTTCTCATGGAAGTGTAGATCAAGTCATTCCTGTAGCAGCCGCACGCCAGATTGAACCGTTTATGAAAGAACACAAGCTCAATTACGTGTACGAAGAATATCCTGTGGGACATGGTGTTACTCCGCAAAACTTTTATTCGTTTAGAACTTGGTTGGAGAAACGGATTTAGCTTAGAAAAATTAGCCTATTTTCAAAATGTGAAAATAGACTAGTTTTCAATAAAAAAAATTACGGTGCTTATTATCTACCTACTGTATTAGTTTTCCACGTGGGAGAATAAATGACAAAATTTCCATCATTTTGAACTTTAGCAAACCCACCTGCATACTTTCTATTACTTGATTTCCATAAGATTTTTCCGCTTCCTCTTTGTATGACAAGTCTACCACTATTTTTCATAATACACTTATTACGATCATCTTCTTTGACATGAGTTCGCCAAATTACCTCATCATTGATTGCATTGTATAAAAAGAGATTTCCTTTAGTGGAAAATCGTAACTTATAATTTTTATTCTCAGAGAAAATCTCGCTTCCTCTATTTAATACTTCTCCAGATAATAATCTGTCTTTTGACATGATTTAAAATTTTAATTGGTTTTTCCTACTCTATTTAAGCTTTTCGGATGTCGCTCGTAGAAAGCTTTTAAGACGTCTTTTTGTTGCTTTTACAGTGTAAATGTATTTACGATATTGTTATGAAAATGATTTTTTTCGTGAGTGAAGAAAAATTAGAAGTCAATGAAGAATTATGCAGAATAAAATTATAGAAACAACTTAAATATGATCATGAAAGCAACAGATTGCCATGATTCGCTCGCAACGAATCGTAGTTTTAGCTTGTTTGTTAGCACAAGTATAAATTCAAGCTAACTTTCTTTTAAAACGTTTTTGAGAAGTAGCTGGATTGTGTTTGAAAAGTTTCTCAATACTCAATACTAACACCAAAAACCTAAAAAACCAACTCATGTGTTGGTTGATCATTCTCGTAATCGAATAGTTTGGAGTAATCCATAATGTTGGAGATGCCTTCCAATTGACAGAGATACGCAATCACTGCGGAAAGTCCGTTGAAAAGGATTTCTTTGTCTCTGGGATTGTCAGGTTTTTTATTTTTGTGATGAAATGGAAGTTCATATCCGCAAGCATCTAAGAAAACAGCTTCGATTTTTAACAATTCTACAGGTGTGTAGCCGCCAAATTTACGTCCAAAACCTTGATTCACCTTTCCAACATAGTTCAACTCTAGTGAACCGTGATCGTCTGAAAGATGCTTCCAACTATCGGTATTGTCTAGGATGTTTCCAACCGCACACTGTTTGCAACATTCCGGATTGATGGTGTTGTTATGAAATGCTTCATACAGTTTTCTAATGGCGTCTTCGAATCGTTTTGAAATTATCATGTCACAAATTTTTCTTATCCTTTCAAAAGATACAAAAAAGTCAAAAAAAATCTAGTTAAGAAATTGTACAGAAGTTATTAATTGGAATGAATCTAAATAATGAGCAATAAAAATTTTGAATCTGACAGGAAAATGCAGCAAAGAAAAGTTTAATTCATTTCATAATATTTCGACTCCGCTCTATGTGAAGAACAAAAAACTACTCCTCTTTTACAATAATCATCGTCGCTTTGATACCTGTGGTTAAATTCCATTCGTTGGCAGAAATGAGTTCACCTTTGTCATCATACACACGGAATTCGGCAGTATTTGGTCCAGAAGAACCTTGGTTTAAGGCTTGAAAGTCTATTTTATTGAACCCTTTTTGTAGTGTAACGTCTATTTTTTTGTAGGCGGCACCTAACAGAATATTTTCTATCACCACCACATCATTTACATATACACGCACGCGATCACCGTCTACAAATTCATGATCTCGACATACAATTTCGACAAATTTTCCATTGCTTTTAAAATCACCCAAGTACTGCTCTACTTTGTATTCAGGGCGAATTTGTTTATCTTTATTATTGAGTTTCCGCTCAAATTCTTTGTTGCGCGTTACATATTGTTCCGCTCCTGTAAAACTAATTTCTTTTTCTTCTTTGAGAGAAGCACGCTTGGATTTTGGTAATGGAATAAAGCTAGAACGCTTATTTTTAAATAAACTTGGCGTTTTAAATTCCATGAATTGTGACGCTTTTTCTTGTGGTTTTAGCGGTTCTTTTGGTTTCGGAAATGAAAGCTTGATACGACCTTTGGAGATATCAGTGTCGTTTGTCTTTACTTTTGTAGAATCTTTTTGCGCATGCATTGTCAGCATCCCGAGAAAGATACAAACAAAGGCAACACGAAATTTCAATTTTACACGATTTGTGAACAACATTCCTGATTTCTTAGGCTAACGTTTATGTATACTACAATATTACACATTTTTTTAGTTAGATATTTAAATCTTAACATACAATTATTATTCCAACTTTAAAAGTTCAAACGAGTTCATTACGTCCATTCAATTTCGGTTAATTCTAAATGTACAATTTTTTTGATTCCCAAATTGATATTTTTTCGCTTCCAAAAACCACTATTTGGGTGATGCACTTGATATTCAACATCAATGACACGCGACAGTTCCTGTGAAATGATTCCTTTAAAAGCACGTGTACTTCCGTTGATATAATAGTCAAATTTGTGCTGTTTGAGGTAATTCATAAAGTCGTTTCGGTACTTTAGATTGATCCAACCGTAAAACCAAAAATTTAACCGCGTTTGGTTGCTTCCTGTTTTTCCTAATAAGTAATGCAATGAGGTTTGATACGGAACTAAAGTATAAAACGTAATTTCAAAATGATCACTTTCTACTGTTGAAATTTGCGGCATTAATTCCAAAAAACCTGCTTTAAAGCTTTGAAAATATCCTGCAAGTGGGTTCATGGCTCTAAAATCATTTTTATAGTCAAATTCATTCTTATCTGGTGCTTCTACGGTAAAAAGTATTTTGGTGTAGGTTCTATTTTCCGAAGGTTCAACTTGCGGTTTGCCGTTTTCAATCCAAAATGTCCAAGGTTTTACCAAATGTGGTGCTCTGAAAAAACGATCTTTAATGATGACAAAATCACTTTGCACGTCAAAAAATTCTTCATTTTCATTCGCAATTCGATTAAAATCATCCAGTTTCAAGCTGGTTACACGTTTACTTTTTCTGTTATATACAGGAATTGTTTGCACAATTTTCATATCGGGGAATGCTTTTGCAGTGCATATTTAAGTATTCTTTTGTAGACTGAAAATTATTTTTTTCAACAATGAATTTGTTAACTTCTTTTTAGATTTTTTGTGAATGGAAATAAAGTCAACAGCAATAACGATTTACGTGTATTTTATTCTGCAAAAAGAAAAACGTCCTTAATTATATAATTTAGGACGTTATACGTATCTGATTGATATATTAAGCCGAATCAATCAGTATGTGAAAATAGTAACTAAACAGCAAATTATGTTAATATCTTCCTTTATAAAGTTACAAAAAAAAGAGCCCAATTAAAATTGAGCTCATAAAAACTTTTGTTAAAGTTTTTTGATAGTATTGCTGAATTACAAACCTAACACTTTTATTTTTTTGTAGGAAATTATATTTTAAATAAATATACTTTTCTTAATTTTTTAACGCTTTTAGTTCAAAAAACACAATCTTTTCTCTAGTGGTTTTCAGAAAAAAGCAAACAAAAAAAGGAGAAACCAATGTGTTTCTCCTTTTTATACTATAAAAGTATGCGATTTAATCAGTATTTGAATTCAAGCGATCACTTACAAATTCTACTTTTGTTTTTCCATGTGGCAGTGCTTTTCCGTTCGCATCTAAATTCACCATCACAATATTATCTACTGTAATTATAGTTTCTTGCGTCATTTTGTTACGCACTTCGCACTTGAGAACAATGGAGGATTTTCCAAATTTAATGACTTCAATACCAATTTCTACGATATCTCCTTTTTTGGCTGAACTTTTAAAGTCAATTTCGGAAATATATTTGGTCACAACTTTTGCGTTTTCAAGCTGTATGATGGCGTATAAAGCTGCTTCTTCATCAATCCATTCTAGTAATCGGCCACCGAATAAAGTGCCATTAGGATTTAAATCTTCGGGTTTTACCCATTTTCGTGTATGGAATCTCATTGTTTTAGGTCTTGGGTTCTATTATAGTTGTTAGTTGTTAGTTGTTAGCACAGTTGTTATTTCTGCACTTCGTTTCAACACATAAACTCTTAAACTTATAAATTTTTCAACTTCCTATTTGTCAGTTGGTTACTCCGCTCCGTTAGCTGTTATCGGTTGGCTTAGTTTTCATTTAAAATTTTGAGTTTTTTATTGTAACTTTTAATAGTTGCTTCTTCTCAACGCTTCTCTTGTTTGAAGCATGAATCTCAAAAAGTCTTTTTATTTAAATTTCAACATTTAGCATTCAACATTTTATTTTCATTAAAATAACGTCTGTGGTTTTGGGGGTTCTGAATTGGTTCTTGGTACTGTTAAATTTATTTGTAAACGCTCATTGAGTTTTTTGATGAAATATGCTGATAGCAATGGTGATTCAACTTCCAGATTTTGATGCACAAAAAAGTGAATGTTTTGCAATCCAGTTTCAATCCAGTGTTCCAAACGATCTACCCAATCGTCCAAACGCGCATAATCGCTTTCATGGTTGGCGCCAACGTATCTGATAAATGCTTCATTATTCGTTAAGCGCATGTGCATAATATCACGCCTTCCCGCCGTATCTACCAACGTATTCGAAATATTATTTTCTTGTAAAAGATGGTACAATTCGTTCGCTACTTTTTCATCATTGAACCAATCTGTATGGCGGAATTCCATCGTTAAAGCGACATCTTTTGGCCAAAATTCTACAAATTGAACAACGCTGTCAAAATCTTTTGGAGAAAAGTTCGTGTGCATTTGTAAAAAGATCGTTCCGAGTTTTTCACGCAAGTGTGAAACATGGAAAATGTACTGATCTACAAGCGCTTCAGTAGCTTTCAAACGCTTCCAATGACTGATTTCCTGATTGATTTTTGGGAAAAACTTAAAACCTTCGGGTGTTTTATCACGCCATTTTTCAAACTGTTCAACAGGAAACAGTCGGTAAAACGTTGCATTGAGTTCTATCGAATTGAACTGTGACGAATAGTATTGCAATTCATCTTTGGTTCCACGCGGATAAAAACCTTTCAAATCTTGCCGATTCCACTTGGCACAACCAACATAAACAGACGGTTTTTCGTTATTTTTGTAGGGTTGCAACACAACTTCCGTTTCAGGATGATCTTTTGGGATTGTAAAATCAATCTGTTCAGGATTGGTGACTTTTCCAAATTTCATTTTTGAGCATTTTAGGAAGTGTAAAAATACGGAATTCTGACAGGAAATATAAATTTGTTCTTTGTTTTCGTATTGTTGATAAAATAGTTAACAAGTTGTTTATAACCTGTTGAAAATGAACATCTATTATCTCTAAATTTAATAAAACTTTAGTGTTATGAACGATCGAGAAAATGATTTAGTGAAAGCGCGTCCACAAATTTCTCCGAAATCCATTTCTGAAAATATGTCTAATGACGAGCGTTTTCAAAATTCCACACTTCGTCCAGTTATCAAACTTCAAAGTTCCTTACTGATTGCAGCTTTTCGAAATTACATCATCAAACGAAAGAATGTTTTTTACGATTTATCGCTAGAAAAACGTTTGCAGTATATCGAAAATGCCATTCAAAAAGATATGAAGTTTCGCAATTCTTTAAAAGGAATGATTATCGGACAGTTTACGCTGAAAGAATACCAAGAGTATATTCAAAATTCGTCTCCGTTAAATAAACGCATGATGAATATTGTGGTAGAACGACTGAAAGACAATGTGTTACTTTTTGAAAAAGACGTATCGTTTACAGCAGTTATCTAAAACAACCACAAGTTTACATTTGTAGTACATTTTCAATATCTTTGTGACCTATTTTTAGAAAATAAGTTATGAAGCGGTTTCCTATTGCATTTGTTGTCATTGTTAGTACAATTTTAATTTCCTGTAATTTTATTAGAGAGAAACTTCCTGCGGATGGTTTTCGCAACATAACTCTTAAAAATAATACATTTGCGATGCAATATTGGTTGGGCTCTCACAAAGATATAGATGATAAAGATTCCTACCATTTGTATATTAAAGGTGATTCTTTATCAAATTTTAAACGTGTCGTAACAGATTTATTTAATGATGAGTACGATTTAGAAACTGTGCAAGTTATCACGTTTTATACCGATACAACCTTTAATGCGCAGGATGTCGTGCTAAAACCACAAAATATTTCTGGTGTACAAATATTTTATTTAGAAGATTCTTATTTGAATACAAAAGTATATAAAAACACCAACGGTCAACTACAGCCTATTGAAGCATTACACTCTTTTGTAGATTATTTTAAAGCTGAAAAAATAGTCTATGAAACTTCAAAAATTTTCGGAAATGCTACAAATAGTAATTTTATTTTAGCAAATCCTGAAGCAGCTCAGAAATACGAAACTGGAAAGTCTAATTACGACAAAAACTTAGCAGATTATCAGCTAAAAAACTAGTAATCAACACCTTTAGTCTTATTGTTTTTTGCACTTTAACTTTTTTTAACAACCTTTTAACTACTTTTTTAGCTGTTTATCTTTACATGTGTTACTTTTTATGATCTAAAAACTTAAAATTTTTAAATCATGAAAAAAAGATCCTTATCAAATTTAAAATTAAAGAAGCAAACCGTTTCCAACCTAGACAGTAGAGTTCAAGGAGGTGTATTACCTACTTTTGGTATCATCTGTGCTACTATTTATTCGTATTTACAGTGCGAGGACATTACGCATACTTCAAAAGATTATGATGGAAAACATTGCGATATAGCAACAATTAATGACAGTTGTTTATCTGTTTGTGATGACAAATGCAACGATTTTTAATCTTCTATCAAAGAAACACCGTTTAAATCGGTCGTTAGCACTTCGCTCATAAAATTAAAAAATGGGCGAATTGCTTTAAAATCGCCATTCACTTGTTCCATAAAACTAGCAGCAATCACTTCTTTATCGGTATATTTTTTAGTAAAAATAAATTGTTTCTTTTTGATTAAATCAATTGCCGCATGTTCTTTGCTAAATCCTTTTGGTGCGGTTTTCACTTCCTCTCCTTCCAATTCGCCCCAAACATTTTTGAAACCGTCCTCGTTGATGATTCCGCGAATTTCTTGATCATCCATTTCAATTTCTTTACGAATTCGAAGCAAATCCTCCTTTTTCGGATCCCAAAAACCCGTCGCAATAAACGATTCGTTGTTCGGTTTAATCTGAATATAATAACCGCCGCGCAATCTTGGTTTTACTCTGTGAAAACTACCTGCAAAATGTGTTTTATACGGCGTTTTATCTTTTGAAAAACGAACATCTCTATACACACGAAATACCTTTACTTTATCAATTTGATCGTGTTTATTCAAATGTTCCCCCAATTGATTCACAAACTGCTTTACCTCTCTTTCAATTTCCTTGAATTCATTCTTATGTTCAGTAAACCATTCACGGTTGTTATTCTTTTGTAGTCGTTTCAAAAAAGCAAAAGCTTCTCTTGGGATCGTTTCGTTCATCGTTGATTATTTTTTACTAAAATACGAAATAAAGATGGTGTAGAAAATTCTATTAATAAGGCGATGGCGGACGTGTAAAAACAATATAAAACGTTCCAATCAAAATTATCAAAAGTACAATAAAGAAAATCGTTCCAACGACTGAAAGTAATACAGTGGCTCCAGCCGTCACATAGCTATTTTCATAGTATTCTTCTTTTACTTCTTGTACTTTATCGTTGTCCATATAACGAATCCATAAGTACAAATATCCAACAATGGCATACGCAAAATTAACTAGTAACATGCCGCAAAATACAGGAATTACATTTTTTTCACAATTTTTTGTTCGTCAAATATATGTGCAATTCTATTTTTCCAATAAAAGCTATCTGACCAACGTTTTTCGCGGGAATAATGGATGATTAATTTTTGCATATACGCACTAAACGCATTTTCAACCACATAACGATATCCTAAAAACGCTTCTTGTTTTCCTGCCAAATAATCTGCCACTGCGTGACCTGCGTAAAATCCAGAAGCCAACGCAGAAGTAATTCCATACGAAGAAATAGGATCGTACGAATACGCAGCATCGCCAACAGCCAACCAGTTTTTTCCAAACGGAATTGACAAACAACTTGTACCCGCAGGCATCATTTTTACGGTGTCTATCTCTATATGTTGAATGACTTTTGAAAGATGAATGGTTTTGTTTAATTCATCTTGAAGAAAAGTATTGGCATTTTCTTTTTTGGGAAGTAATTCTTGCAGCGTAAAAAACATCATAGTGACTTCTCTTTCCGAGTACGGCGCTACATACCACCAACCATTTTCAGTAGCTTCTACCATAATTTCATGTGGTATTTTTTTGGGAAGTTTCACATTAAACGTCAACGCGAATTGTGAATCCAAATTTTCTTTCTGCACGTTAAAATGTCTACATACCGAAGCTTTTCGTCCTGTAGCATCAATAATAAAATCGCTTGTAAGTGTGCTATTTTTGTTTGAATTTTCAATGATCGCTTTTACATTCGTTCCGTCTGAAACTACTTTTTTCAGCTTGAAGCCTTTGTAAAACCCTTGATCGGTTTTTTGATACGTTTCTTGTAATTGTGTTTCAAAGTGCAATCGATCTAACAAAAAACCATGTCCCATGCGATCCGAAATAAATTCTTTTTGTTGCAACGAATCACTTCCCCAGCAACTTTTATTTCCGTAATACACAGTATGTTTTTCATTTTCAACCAACGACAAAATTCCCAATTGCTTTAACAACGGTTTTGCATTTGGCGGAATGGCTTCTCCAGCTTTCCGAACAGGTGTTTCGTACGCTTCCACCACACAACAGTGAATTCCTCTCGCATGCAAGGTTAAAGCGGTGGCGATTCCCGCAGGACCGCCACCGACTATAATTACTTGATATGTATGTTTATCGTTCGCCACGAGAAACTCTTCTTCTTTTACGAGTGCTTGTTTCAGAATGTGAAGCCGCTTTTGCTTTGACTTCTTTTTCGCCTTCTATCGTAGCTACTTTCAATAATACCGTATCTTTTTCTTCTGTAATGGTTTCTGCCGTAACGACTTGATCAAATGTTGGGTCATGTTCCCCGAATTTACGTTCCGTTTCTTTCCAAACCACATTTGGCAAGAAACCATCTGCGTTTGCGACTTCACTTTCCGTTTTGGCAATGATTCCCAATTCATGCCACTCCGAAATCATGTGATTGATTTTTGTTTGATAGACAGAACCTAAATCGCGCAACCAATCTTGACGATAGTCAAAATGCTTTAAACGCTGCGCAATATTTAAGTTTTCAGCTTCTATACTTCGCTTGTAACTATCTTCACTCAACACTTGATTGGGTACACGCGCCGCCCAAAATGATGGCAATGGTAAGTATAATGTAAGATCGTAACCCGATAAACAACTTGCTTCATCTGTTTGCCACGGAACGCCCAACCAACGTGTCAACGCGCCAGGACCACTTTTTGCCAAAGGACCATCTTTTCCTAAAGAAACTTCTCCTAAAACAATTGAAGGTGATAATAACGGCCCAAAATCTAAATCGGTTGCTTCTCCTTCTGCCACTACGTTGAGTCTGTATGGTTTTTTCCACATTTGCTTCACGCGCATGGGCCATGTCAATTCAATTCCTGGATGAAAAGGACCACCCAAACATTCTTCCATCGGTGCTTGGTTGAGTGCGTTTACTTGCGCTGCAGGCGATAATTTTCCAAATGGAATGTATTCTTTAGGATGTCCTGTAGTAAAATCTCCGTTTGCCCATTTTTTTAAACGTGCGTATTGTATTTGTGTAATTGGTAAATCGACAATGGCAATTTTCTCATATTCACCAAAACCATCACCGTAAAAAGGTGGCACTTTTGCAGGTGTATAATCTTTTGATTCTGGATCTCGGAACCATTCAAAAATACGTTCACGCAAGGCTTTGTGATCTTCCGAAGGACTTTCTAATTTTTCTTTGAGTACAGGATCTGTAAAGTCAGATGGAGAATTTTTTCCAAATAACATAAAGAAACCTTGGTTTACCCATTGCGTATCCGTCATACGTTCCAACATTGGGTAAATATGTTCGTAAAAGACAACACCATCTGCCGCAGGATCTGGATAGTTCATTTCACGAATGAATAAATCTTGTACAACATCATTCATCGTAACAACTCCGTACAATCCTGGACCGAAGTTTGGTGGTGTTACCGCTACATTTGCAGGTTCTGCTTCAAATTCTTTTCCGCCAATAATTACGGTTGCACGTACAACTCCGTCACAGGTATCATCATGCCAACCTTCATTGTTTGCAAAGGTAATGGCGGGTTTGTTCTTTTTTGATGCCGAATCGCCATCGCCACCAAAAAAGAGCAATCTGCCTTCTTCATCTGTTTCTACATGACCGAGTTTTACTTTTTTTCCAAAAAATTCGCCATCATCAAAATTGTATTCCTTTCCTTTTTCGCTTCTGCCTGAAATACTCACAGGTGTTGGTGTTATTGCTAATTGTGCTCTGTCATCATCTGTAATATCTGCATTTCTGTATGCAGAAGGAATTCCTGCGCCGGGTACATCTAAGGCATTGTTGAACATATACCAAGCCGCTTTTACATTAGCTACTTGAATGCGCCAATGAATGTTTTGACTTTCAGTTTCAGTGATTTCACCTAAAACAGTATCATTTTCGCCCAAAGCATAGATTCGGAAACGGGCAACTTGTTTCTTTACGCGTCCGTCACCGTCTTTATAGCCGCCTTCTGGCGTAATTTCTACACCTGGAATGTCTGGTGCAAAAAAGTATTCTTGGGAGTTTCCAATGCGTGCAATTCCGATTGGAGGATAAATTGCCACGCTTTTAATGTCGTTTGTGTTCATGGTTTTATATTGGTTAGGGTTTGAATTCTAAAAGTATCGAATTTAATTGGAATTTGTAAGATTGTCAATGCGTAATTGTACGTGATTATTATATTGATAATGTAAGGACGTATCCAAAAAATGGTTGTACTTTTGGACTTTCACACAGGAATGAGGTTTTATCATAAAGATTGTCATTTCACAAACAATTTTTATGTCATTCAAATCATTAGGATTATCTGATGCCTTATTACGCGCCATCAGCAAAAAAGGCTACACAACGCCTTCTCCCATTCAAGCAAAAGCAATTCCGTTAGTTTTAGAGCGCAAAGATGTTTTAGCATCTGCCCAAACAGGAACTGGAAAAACAGCAGGTTTTACCTTGCCTATGTTGCAATTGTTATCGCAAGAACCACCATTACGCAGACGACCAATTAGAGCGTTGATTTTAACGCCTACGCGAGAATTGGCGGCACAAGTGTATGCCAATGTACAGGAGTATAGCACTTTTTTAGACATTCGATCTACCGTAATTTTTGGTGGCGTGAACGCGAAACCACAAATTAGAACCTTACGAAACGGCATCGATATTTTGGTGGCAACACCTGGAAGATTACTCGATTTACACAGTCAGAAAGCGTTATCATTGGCAAAAGTTGAAATGTTAGTGTTGGATGAAGCCGATAGAATGTTGGATATGGGATTTTTGCGCGATATTAAACGTGTGATTGATTTGATGCCCAAACGAAGACAGAATTTGTTGTTTTCGGCAACGTTTTCAAAAGATATTAAGAAGTTAGCGAATAGCATTTTACATCATCCTGTTTCGGTAGAAGCAACTCCTGAGAATACGACTGCTGAGAAGGTAAATCAGATCGTATATAAGGTAAATAAACCTGAGAAAACGGCTTTGTTGATCAAGTTGATTTCTGATGGTAATTGGAGTCAGGTTTTGGTGTTTACACGCACGAAACACGGCGCCAATCGTTTGACAAAGAAGTTGATTGCTAAGAATATTAGTGCAGCTGCCATTCATGGAAATAAAACACAAAATGCACGTACCAAAGCACTTGGTGGTTTTAAGAAAGGAGATATTCGGATTTTAGTGGCAACAGATATTGCGGCGCGTGGTTTGGACATTCCGTTGTTGCCGTATGTGATTAATTATGAATTGCCCAATGTTCCTGAAGATTATGTACACAGAATTGGACGTACAGGTCGCGCTGGTGCAAGTGGCGATGCAATTTCTTTAGTTTCTGCGGAAGAATATGAGTATGTTCGCGGAATTGAAAAGTTGTTAGGCGAAAAGTTAGTTGCAGAAGAGATTGAAGGTTTTGAAGCAGATCCAAATTTTACACCACCACCAAAACAAGAACGTCCACAGCGATCGCGACAGAAATCGAAACTATCATCGAGTCGTAATTCTGGTGGAAGTCAAAAAAATAGCACTGGTAATTCTTCAAATTCAGGTTCGAGTTCAAACTCAAGAAATAAGAAGCGAAATTCTCGTTCAAGAAATAGACGACGTGATTAGGTTTAGACTTTCTAGACTTACTTAGATTTGTTTGATTGAAAATACAACTATTTTGTAGTTTTAAATCAAAAAAAGAGGCTTTTTAAACCTCTTTCTATTGTTCTTTATTTCTATAATCCATCTAAATCATCAGTAATTACAAAGTCGTCTGAGTCTGCTGCATCACCTTGAATTTTCTGTGGATTTTCAATAATTTGCGTTTTGATTTTTTCTAATTTAGTTTTAGAATTTTAATCATTTATACTCCATCAATTGCATCATCAATAATAAAATCATCTGCGTCTGCTGCACCACCTTGAATGTTCTGTGGATTTTCAATAATTTGCGTTTTTAATTTTTCTAACATATGAATACGTTTTAAGTTAGTATTGATTTATAGCTTCCGTTGATCATCCAAGATCATCCGTAATGATAATATCTTCCGCTGTGGCGCCACCTTGAATGTTTTGTGGATTTTGAATGCTTCTTGTTTTGAATTTTTCTAACATGCTTTTATATTTTTGAATTAATAATAGCATGAAAGTAGCATGGAAAATATGCGCAAACAAGTAATGATACCGTTGGTTTATGAATTAAAGGTTGTCTTTTGAAGTGATTAACTTAGGCGAAATCTAGAGTTGAAACAAGAGTCAAATACGCTATAAGTCCTTAAAAGTCATTTTGTTAAGCATCAATCCTGAAGCTGGTGCAATGTAGTTGACTTCTAATGTTGAACCTGGCAATAACGAACGTTTGATGAAATCAAGATCAAGTTCGTGTTTTCCTAGTAGAATTAATGTTCCCATCATCATGCGGATTTGATGCCGTTTGAATCCCGCGCCTTGTACGCGCAATAGATAACTATTTTCGGGGAAGAAACTTGCGGTAAAAAGTTTGTTTTCAATAATTTCACACAATTCAATTTCGCCTTCTAAAACCGTATGTTCGGTGGGTTTGTAACAGTAGGTTTTTAGATAGTGTTTGCCTTCAAACAGCTTTGCTCCTTTTTTCATCAATTCCACGTCTAAATCGCCTAAAACATTGGTCATATACGGTGCCGCAAACGGATGATATTTTTCTCCAAATGCAAATAAATAGATGTATTCTTTTACTTTCGGATGTTGAATGATGTTGAATTTCTCATTGGTTTCCGTAATTGCCAATGCACGAATATCTTGTGGTAAGTTTTTGTTGAACAATGGCAGAAACTCTGGAATGTCAAGTGTTTCATTGTCTAAAAACAATTCAATCGCAATTTCATTTGCAGAAACTTTGGCATCTGTACGACCTGAAGCTAAGAGTTTGAAGTTTTTGTGCCCGAAAACATACGCTAATGTACGTTCTGTCATGCGCTGTACGGTATTTACATCAGGCTGTTTTTGCCAACCATGATAGCGAAATCCTAAGTATTGAAGCGTAATGAGATAGTAATAGCGTTTTCTTTGCAAGAGTGTTTGTTGTTGATTGTTAGTTGTCGATTCGTCAATTTGTCAATATGTTCTTTGAAGCCATTTAAAATTCAACATTTAGCATTTAGCATTTAACATTTAAAATTTAAGTTTTAAAGTTTTAAAGTTCCTAAGCTGCTTTTAGCAAAATAAAACTTAATGCAAATATGACGATTGGAATGCTCCATAGTTTCCAAACTTCTGTTGGTTTTGTATTTTCTTTGATTGCTTTGTTTTTGATTTGTAACATGCGTTTTCCGTTATAATACAGTGCATTAAACAGATACAAGACAATTCCCGCCAAGGCAACATAAAAAATTTGCAGATATATGGAAGTGAACAATAAGAAACTACTATTGGTCGCTTTGATTAATACGATACACAATACACATAAAATACTGAGGTGCAACACTGTAATGTACGTAGTTGCCTGCGACATGAGTTTTTTGTGTTTCGGTTTTTTAGATTGTGCTTTGTAGCTCAGTACCGTTTTGTAAAATAGTTGATCGAACATAGGTTTTTACTAAAGACAGTACAATGATAGGATTTTTTTATTGTTTGTGGATTTGTTTTTTGCGAATTTGTCTATTTTTTGAAGTTTTTTCAATACGAATGTCTATTTGATTATAAAACTAAAATTACAACGCTTTCATCTTGGCACGACTAATTTGAAAAGGCTGAAATAAATCCCAACTGACACCAAAACCGAGTTGATTTCCAGAATCTACAAAGCGATAATTATAATTGTCATGTCCATAAACGTAGGTTGCAAAAAATCCAATATCACGATTAAACGGATATACCGTAAAAGTGGTTTCGCTGCGTACTGGTTCTACAAAAGGATGTGCGCCTTGGATGATTTCAAATTTTTGTTCGATAGCATAGCGCAATTTCGGTTTTACTTGATAGATATATTCATAGCCCAATCCGAAACGATGTCTGCCATAAATACGGATGTCAAAGTCTGAGTAACCACCAAAATCAAACAATCCGAAAAAGCGATTATGATACAGCTCCCAAGAAGCTGTAAACGAATGGATTTTAAATGGTTGATCATCGCCATTTAATTCATTGAATCGAAAATTCAACGATAGTTTTGTGGTATTTGTAGAAAAGTTTCCATTGGTTCTGTTAAGTAATTCCGAAAGATTACTTTCATCAGTAATCGTAGCATGAAAATCTGTACACGGCATGGATTCGTCTTCTTCTCCCGATAAAAAAGCGCAACCCGATTGGCCGTTGGAATAATGTCCGCTTTCAATTGCCCAAGTAAAAAAGTTATTGCTCTTGGTTTTAATCATGTGTTGCCAGCCAAATAAGATGCGATACGAAGGCGTTTTTACAGGCTTCGAGTTTTCTGCATACATGCGAATATGCGGTTGAAATGAAAGATAAAAAGCGTTTCCAGCTTTATTGTCGTCACTTTGCATCCTTTCAATAATATCATTGATAATACTGTAATACACTACAGGTTTTGCATCAAAAATGATATCTTCTTGCGAATTCATGTTTGACAAATACCCAAGTGCTGGTTTTACAGCAATCGGATAAAAATCGTTAAATGCATTGGAACCGTTTTTAGTTTCCTTAGAAACTTCATCTGTATCAGAAGTTTGTGCAAAACTTACTTGAAATAACAAAAGGCATGTGAGAGTAAGTACTTTTTTCATGAGTGCGTGTATTCGTTAACTTTTTTAAATGTAGGAAAAAAGTTGGTTTCTTGCCAAAGTTCAATCTATGAATTGTTACTTTGACTTGATGAATTCCTTTTATGAATTTGTAAAAATTACGTGAAACTACGTTGCCAACACTTTCAGATATTTTGCTACTTTTAGAAAAAATTATTTCCATGGGATATCCAAAAGAAATCTTGATCATACGACATGCAGAAAAACCTGCTGAAGCAACAAATGAAAACTTATCCACCAAAGGGTACGAACGCGCCGCCGCACTCGCCTACTATCTCCCAGCTACTTTTGGTACAATTGACCATGTTTTTGCGGCTGGTGTCGGATTGAAAAGTCCAAGCAAACGTCCTGTAGAAACCGTAACTCCTTTGGCTACTCGTTTTCATAAAAAAATTCATGACGGATTTTTAAAGTATCAATATCCAGAAATGGTGACACATATTTTTGATGATCATACGTATACCGATTCCAACATCGTAATTGCATGGCAACATACCGATATTGAAGCAATTGCAACTGCTTTTGGCACTAAAGATGTTCCTATTACTCCATGGGCAGAAGCCTGTTTTGATTTGGTTTGGAAACTTACATATAATGGCGATAAAACATATTCGCTGACACAAATTCCGCAATTATTAATGTATGGCGATACGGACCAAACGATTGTAGATCCTGTAGAAAAAACATTCTGTCAAGAATTGCAAACTATGGATCCACGTGATTTATTTGGCTCGCAAATACCTGTTCCCGCAGGAAACTTCCCAAACATTACCATGACATGTGTCTTTCAAGTTCCAAATGCCAATGTTCCTAAAGGAGTAACGGAACAATATATATTTGTAGGCGCAGGTTTTTTACTTTCAGAAAAAGTCATTATCAACAATCAAATTGCAGCAATATTGAATGTTGCCGTTGAAGCAAATGATGCAAAAGATTTAGAAATTCCGTTCTCTGATCCACGAATAGATAATAGAGCTGCGTTACCTTTTGACAAAGCTGCTAATGAAAATTATTACCTCAATCAACTGCGTAAAGTCGGTTTGGCAAACAACAACGAAAATGAAATCAATACGTTAGTTGCTGCGGTATTGGAAGCGGAACAATTACTCAATTTTCCATCGCCAACACAACAAAAGGCTGACGGAAAGACTGATTTCTATGCACAAGGAAACTTAGTGATTCATTGTGACGATGGCGGAAGTCGTGCTGTAACGGTTGCCGCATTATACTTGTATTACAAATATTATGTGCAAACGGATGTTCCGTTTGTAGATGTCTATAAAAATATGATCGCTTTGCGCTGGAATCATTCCGTGAACAATCACCCTACACAGGGAATTTGTGAAAATGCCTACGAAGTCTTGAGTACGTATGCGGCACTATTTCCAGAACCAATTCGTAAACTATCATAATTTAATGTGAGTTCGATACAACTAACACCACATTTAACTGATTTTTAAGTACTTATAACAAGTATCAAATCGAGTGCAGTCAAGATTCGATTGAAACGCACAGTTTTCTAGTGTTCTCGACTGCGATCGAACGGACAAAGACCTATTCTTTAGTAAATTATGAATAATATGACGATTTCTTACGTCGAACTTACGTTAAATTAAAATAGAAATCTATGGCATTCCCGTAATTCAAAACGAGGAAACTTATATAATTTTAGGGAATAACTTAAAATTATTAAATCATGAAAAAACAAAAATTAAAAAAATTCCTGTTTCTCAACTTACTATGAAAAAGATTGTGGGAGGTGGTGAATCAGATTTCAATACTGTTTGTCCAATGTGTGCAGGACAAAAATAACAGCTATTTAGAAATACAACAAAAGCTTTCAGTGAACTGGAAGCTTTTTTTATGAACTTCATGTGATAATTTGAATTCTAGGGAAACAAACCAAAAATTTGAATATATTTGAGAATACAATGATACCAATTATGAAAAAAACACTTCTTGCCTACTTTTTACTGGCTTTCTCCTTTGTAAATGCGCAACACGGACTTGAAAAAGATATTGACGCTATTGAATCGAAAGTCATTGAATGGCGACGCGATTTTCACGAAAATCCAGAATTATCAAATAGAGAATTTAAAACGGCTGAAAAAATAGCAAAACATTTAAAATCGCTTGGTATTGAAGTACAAAAAGGCGTGGCACATACAGGCGTAGTTGGCGTTTTAAAAGGTGATTTGCCAGGGAAAGTCATTGCATTACGCGCCGATATTGACGCGCTTCCCGTAACAGAACGCACAGATGTTTCTTTTAAATCTACCGTAAGAACAACGTTTAACGGCGTAGAAACGGGCGTAATGCATGCCTGTGGACACGATACGCACACTGCGATTCTCATGGGAGTTGCTGAAATCTTTTCCAAACATAAAGACAAAATAAGAGGAACGATAAAGTTCATTTTTCAACCTGCGGAAGAAGGTGCGCCCAAAGGTGAAGAAGGCGGCGCAGAACTCATGGTAAAAGAAGGTGTGTTAAAAAATCCGGATGTTGATGCCATTTTCGGATTGCATATCAGTGCAGGATATGATGTAGGAACCATCAGTTACAAATCTGGAGGAATTATGGCAGCTTCACAAAGCTTTGAAATCAACATCAAAGGAAAGCAAAGTCACGGTTCAAGACCTTGGACAAGTGTGGATCCGATTGTAACAAGTGCCAAAATCATTGACGGTTTGCAAACCATCATCAGTAGAGAATCTGAATTGACAAAAGAAGGCGCTGTTATTACTGTGGGAAAAATTACAAGCGGCGTACGAAGTAATATTATTCCTGAAAAAGCACAACTCATCGGAACCATTCGTACGTTAGATTATGACATGCAAGCATTCATCAATCAACGCATGAAAGAAATGGTTCCCGCAATCGCTAAAGCATACAGAGCAGAAGCTACGATTGAGATTGCCAAAGGCTATCCAATTACGTACAACGATCCGCAATTAACTGCACAAATGTTGCCGTCACTACAAAAAGCGGCAGGAACAGAAAATGTCATAGAAATTAAAGCAATTACAGGTGCGGAAGACTTTTCTTTCTTCCAAAAAGAAGTGCCAGGATTGTATTTTTTCTTAGGAGGAAAACCTTTAGAACAAGAAGCAACTTCACATCATACGCCCGATTTTTATATTGATGAAAGTGGTATGAAACTCGGTGTAAAAACATTTGTTCAACTTACTTTAGATTACCTCAACAACTAACAAGATATGGACGCAGTTTTAAACTTTTTAGGCAATATTTCATGGTGGATGTGGATTTTGATTGTGTTACTTTTAATTGCTATTAGAGATGTTTTTCAACGGAAACATACCATCAGTCATAATTTTCCTATTGTGGGACACATTCGGTATATGTTTGAAAGTATCGGACCAGAAATTCGCCAGTATTTTGTAGCGAACAATCGAGAAGAATTACCTTTCAATCGTATAGAACGCGGTTGGATTTATGCCTCTGCCAAAAAACAAAACAATTACGAAGGTTTCGGAACCGATAGAGATATTTACAAACATCATCACATGTTTATCAACAATGCCATGATGCCGTATAAAGTAGCGGAAAACCATCCGAATGCTGAGGATAAGTCGTTTTTACCGTGTGCAAAAGTCATGGGCGAATTCAACAAAAGAAAACGTCCGTATCGTCCTGCTTCTATTATTAACGTATCTGCGATGAGTTTTGGATCGCTTTCCGCCAAAGCGGTAGAATCGATGAATAAAGGCGTGAAATTAGCGCATGCATATCACAATACAGGAGAAGGCGGTTTGTCTCCACATCACAGTCACGGCGGCGATGTCGTTTTTCATTTTGGAACAGGATATTTTGGTGTTCGTGCGGAAGATGGCGGGTTTTCCATGGAAAAAATGGTCAAATTGGTAAACGAAAATCCATTCATCAGAGCGATTGAAGTAAAACTATCGCAAGGTGCCAAACCAGGAAAAGGTGGTGTGTTGCCTGGAAAAAAAATTACACCTGAAATTGCTAAAATTAGAGGTGTAGAAGTTGGAAAAGATGTATTATCGCCTCCAAATCATAAAGCATTTTCTAATGTTCCTGAACTCGTAGATTTTGTAGAAGCCATTGCAGAAGCTACTGGATTGCCTGTGGGAATTAAAGCTGCTATTGGGAAACTTGGTCAATGGGAAGAATTGGCAGATATTATGAAAACTACCGGAAAAGGACCTGATTTTATTACAGTTGATGGTGGCGAAGGCGGAACTGGTGCTGCGCCTCCAAGTTTTGCAGATCACGTTTCGTTACCTTGGGTTTATGGTTTTGCCGATTTGTATAAATTGTTTCAAGATAAAGGACTCAGCGAACGCATTGTGTTTGTTGGTAGTGGAAAGTTAGGATTTCCTGCCAAAGCTGCGATGGCTTTTGCGATGGGCGTTGATTGTATCAATGTAGCGCGTGAAGCCATGATGAGCATTGGTTGTATTCAAGCGCAGGTTTGTCATACCAATCGTTGTCCAGCGGGCGTAGCGACACAAAGTAAATGGTTGCAAAACGGAATTGATCCAACGTTGAAGTCGGTGCGATTGGCACAATATTTTAAAACCTTCCGTAAAGAATTTATTGAGATCACACATGCTGCTGGTTATGAGCATCCGTGTCAATTTAATATGAAAGATGTGGTGATGAATGTGGACGACCATCATTTGTCAAAAAACTTAGACATTGCGTATGATTATCAAAAAACGCCTGTGCCGTTTGACGGAATGAAATCGCTTCAAGAGTGTGAGTATTTGGGTGGAAAGTGATGTTTTTTGTTGATCTGTTGATTTGTCTCTTTGTTGATTTGTTTTTGTGAATTTGCTGTTTCATTGAATCTCTTCAAAACTCATAAACTAAAGTAACTTTCTAATAAACAACTCAAGCTCCTCTCCTTTTGGAACGTCTAACTTTTTACGAATACGATAGCGCGCAGATTTGATAGAAGATAACGTTGCATTGCGCACATTCATAATTTCTTTCAGACTTAAATTGAGATACATTAAATGGCAAATTTCACGTTCTGATTTTGTCAAGGTAGGAAAGCGTTCGGCTAATTCTATTTCAAAATTAGCTTCCGACATATTGTTTACTTCTGATACACTATCTAATCGTTTTTCAGTAGTAATTTGGTTTTTAAGTTGCACTAAAATTGTTTGATAACGTTCTATTACACCCGAACTACTGTCTTTTGTTTGGAGGTCTTTGATAGTATCTAGCAGTTCTTTTTTAAAATCAATACGCATCTTATTATCCATCAATAAACGTTCTGTTTTAAAACGAAGAAAATTCACTTTTTCATTCAATAATTCAGTCTCTAACTCTTGTTTTTGATGATTTCTAAGAGCAATTTTTCGTTTGTAGCGATACAGAAAAAATAAGCTGACCAACGCAATGACTGCAAGAAAAAATAAAATAGCGAACAAACGTTTTTGCGAACGTTGTGTTTTGGCAACTCGTTGTAATTCTATTTTTTCTGTGGAAGCTTGCAAACTGTCACGATACGATTCTTGCTTAAACCTAAATTCTAAAACCAGTTTTTCAAAACGTGCTGACTGTTCTAGGGTTTTAGAAGAATCTCTATACTTTTTGTACGTTCTATAATAGAACAATGCTTTTTTGTAATTCTTTTGATCGCGTTGAATCTTGTAGCGTTCTAAATACAAGTGTCCCAACAATGATTTATTTCCATATTGAGCAGCCAATACTTCACTACTATCGAGATATCTTGATGCTTTATCAAATTGATTCATTTTTCGAGCACTATACGCTAAATCTTTCATCGTAGAAGCCAACCGCTCTATTTTTTCTTCTTTTTTATAAATGACAAGATTTTTTTTGTGAAGCTCTAAAGCTTTTTTATACATTTTTTTATCTCTGTATATTTTCGCTTTATATCTATTTACATCTGATAGATAAAGAGGTGCCGTAAAATAATTTTTGGCACTATCTAAAACAATAAGTGCGCTATCATGGGCTTTCTTCAAGTATAAAAAATGTCCATAATTACTTAGCGATACTCCATAATCTAAACTATCATTACGGCGCATTACTAAAGCTTTCTTCATATAGGAAATAGCTTTGTCATATTTTCCTTGCGAACGAAACAACATGGCAATATTATGATACGAGCGGCCAATTTTTGACGAATCTTTAGCTTTTTCTTTAATTTCAAGAGCCGTTAAGTAATAGTGTAATGCTTTATCGTAATTATTACGTCTGCGTTCAATAATTCCCAAACAATCGTATGCTAACGCTTTTTGTTTTGACTGATCACTGTGTGTATATGAATCATCTAAAATTGACAATGCATTTTTTAACTGTTGTTCTGCGTATAATGGATTTGAAGTGTCTGTTAAAATACCCAAATTAATAGCATATTTTACACGCAAAGAATCCGAAGTTTCAGTTTTCAGCAGAACAGAAATTGAATCTATTTGTTGTTGTTTTGTTTGTCCATAAGCGAACGAAACACAAAAAAAAAGGAAAAAAAGTAGGTGTTTTTTCAATGTGACTAATTTACTGCAATATGGCGAAAAAAAAGAATTATTTAGACTTTGCTACCTTTTGCTACCAGTAATTTTATCTGCTTATATAGCATTTACAATACTTTTGGGCAATTGATTAATTTATTTTATTATGAGAAAAATTGCCTTACTACTACTCTACTTAGTTGCTGTACAAACTTTACATTCACAATCGCCTGAAAAAATTAACTACCAAGCAATCATTAAAGATTCTAATGGTAATTTAGTCAGTAATCAGAATATTGCGATTCAAATCAATATCAATCAAACTACAGCAAATGGAACTACCGTGTATAGTGAAACCCATGCAGTAACTACTTCTGATGATGGTTTGATTGCTTTACAAATTGGAGATGGGACAACTACCGATAATTTTTCTGCAATTTCTTGGGGAAGCAATACGTATTTTTTAAATGTTGCTGTCGATTTGAATAATGGAACAAACTATAGTGATTTAGGAACGCAACAATTGGTGAGTGTGCCGTATGCATTACACGCCGTCACAAGTACCACTAGTACTTCAGTAGCAGATTCAGATAATGATACTAAAATTCAAGTAGAAGAAACAACTGATGAAGATGTTATTCGTTTTGATTTGGAAGGAACTGAATATTTTAGAATGAATGCTGGTAAAATCGCCACCTTAAATAACGGTTTTAGCGTTTATATTGGAGAAAATGCTGGTTTAAATGATGATTTCAGTGATAATGAAAACGTCGGAATCGGATACAAAGCGTTGGAACTAAACGTTACCGCAGGAGCTAATACAAGTATTGGAGCGTTTTCACTTGGTAAATCTGAAACAGGATTTAGCAACACAGCTATTGGAACAGGAGCCATGCAAAATAATGTTTCTGGAGATGAAAATGTAAGTATTGGTGTTGGAAGCTTGGGAAATATTATTGATTCTAACGGTAATGTAGGAATAGGATTCAATTCAGGACTCAACAATACGGGCGAAAAAAATGTTTTTATAGGATCTGAAGCAACTATTTCTGGAAATATTTCTAACAGACTTGTTATTGATAATAGCAACACTACAGATCCACTGATTGATGGAGACTTTCTAGCCAATACATTAAACATCAATGGAGAACTTTCTATCAACGATAATTTCAGTTTCCCTACAACCGATGGAACTAATGGACAAGTATTGAGTACCAACGGATCAGGAGCGGTTTCATGGCAAAGCATTCCTATTACATCTAACACAGGAAATTTATTCGTAGGAAATAATGCAGGTACTAACGTCAGTGATTCTGGAAATGTACTGATAGGTCCTAGAGCTGGTAGAGATTTAACAAGCAATATAGATAATACCATGGTTGGGAATGGTGCAGGAGAAAGCAACACAGGAAATAGAAACACCTTCATGGGATATTTAGCGGGTCAAAATAATACAGGAAGCGACAATACTTTTATTGGCTATAGAGCAGGTCAAAATAATGCGTTAGGAACTAATAATGTATTTATCGGACCAAATACAGGATCTAATGAATCAGGATCTAATAAATTATATATTGACAATTCAAATACATCTGCTCCGCTTATTTTTGGAGATTTTTACGCAAATACGCTCAAAGTGAATGGAACTTTAGAAACAACTTCCAATACCACAGTAGGAGGAACTCTAAAAATTGGTTCTAGCTCAACTTTAAGTGGGATTTACAAAGCTTCTATATTTAAAAATGTTGGGAGTGTGAGTGGAAATAGTAGCCGAATTGAAACATTTACAATAAATGGTGTAAGTCCAGGCGATGTGGTGTTTGTTTCACCTAGTGAAAATTTAAGTGGGCAAATAGTAATCTCGCAATGTTGGGTAAGTGCAAATAATACGGTGAGCGTTAAATTTAGAAACACTGATGGAGGAAGTAAAGATCCAGATGAAAGCAATGGTGCAACGTACTATTTTGGAGTAATTAAGTAACAGAAAGATGAAACAATCAATAACAATTATAAGTATTTTCTTTTTTACTACTTTCTATGTAAATGCACAAACCATAGAACGTCAAGTGATAGGAGCCGCAGGAACTACGTTTTCGAATGCCAATATTACAGCTGAATTTACCGTTGGTGAAACAGCTACTGCTACAATTTCCAATGGGATAGTGACATTTTCGCAAGGATTTCATCAAGAAACGATAAAATTAGAAATTTTCATCAATCCAAAAATATATTTACAAGGAGCAGCTTTGAGTCCAAATACAGGAGAAGAAAACCTCATGAGAGATGATTTACGTGTGGCAAGTTTAGTACCAACAACTTCACCATATACAGACGGATTAACCTGTGATGCAAGCGTTTTCAATACGACTGGCGCAAATGCTATTGTGGATTGGGTTTGGATAGAATTAAGAGCTGCAACTGATAATACGAGTATTTTATATAGTACTTCTGCCCTATTACAACGTGATGGAGATATTGTTGCTACTGATGGAGTTTCTGTACTGTCTTTCAATGCGGCTGTAGACAACTATTTTATAGCGATAAAACACCGAAATCACTTAGGAATCATGACCTCAACAGCGATTTTGATAGATACCACTTCTGCTGACTTTACCAATGCAAGCAATCAAATTACTTTTGGAAACAATGCACAAACAACATCAGGAATGCCTAATGGAATTACAGTCATGTGGTCTGGAAACGCCAATAATGATACGGTAATACAATATTCAGGCATCACACCTGATACGCCAGCTATTTTATCAGAAATACTAAACGATCCCGGAAACTTTCTAAACTTCCCAACGTATGTCGTAAGCGGATATAATGCCAATGATGTAAATATGAATGGAAGCACACAATACTCAGGGACAAACCCAGATACACCATTGATCTTGCAAAATGTATTGGCACATCCTGGAAACTTCTTAAACTTTAGTACGTATCAAATCACAGAACAATTACCAGAAAACAATTAAAAATAGTCGTAACAAAAGTAAAAGCAAAAGAGGTTATCTTGGAAGTTGCAATTTCGTCAAACCGAACTCTTGTGCTGAACTTGATTCAGTATGATTCGGTTTCTCATAACAGTTAAAAATCAGCTTTATGAGATTCTGGATCAAGTCCAGAATGACGCGTTTTAGAACTTTTAAGACAGCCTCAATGTAGTTTATTTTTTATTTCTGAGAACCACAAACATGCGGACAGGATTTCGTTAAGTCACCGATTGTAGTTATTGTCGTTGTTGTCCAAATTCCTCCTTTTACTTCATTTGAAGAAACGTTCGCAATTGCTTTTTTGTTAAGCGTTAAGGTTTTAATACTTTTTGTTTTCATGATTAAAAATTTTGATTTATAATCTTAAAGATATCAAATTGGTGAAAACAATTGTTTTAATTTTTTATAATTCTTCTATCATTAACTGAAAATCATATTGTAAATCTTCATGCAAAGTACTGATGGCTTTTTTTGCCATTCCTAATTGACGTTCGTAAATGTTGTTCATTTGTACGCTTCTTTGATGCGAAGGTTTTAATTCTTTCAACTTTCCACAGAAATGGAGTAAAATGGCAGCTTCCGTTTCTTTCTTTTTGGAATAGCGAATGTATTTTTTGAGCAATCGTAGAATTTTACGCGTACTTTTTTTTACATAATACAAACTATCGTGATTCAGTTTTGAAAATGCTAGGTCTACTTCTTCGTTTACCGAATCTATGTATGCATCCTCATCATGAGAATCGAACAATACATACGTCAACAACTCTTTATTCTCTTTCTTAAACTTCGCTAATTTCAAGCAAATCTCCATCAAATCTTGATGGGAATGTTCTTGTAATTCTTTTTTGAGTATGGTAACCGTAACAACTTTCATGTTTGTAAATGAATTTCGGTGTAATTTAAACAATAAATCTTTATTTGTCTAGTTAGTTAAAACGTATTATGTTTGCTAAAAATGCTATTTTATGGAAGACAGAATTTTTGATTTGTTAATGTATTCGGTACCAGCTATTATTACGGGCGGACTTGCGTATTTTTTCTTTAGAGATCACATGCAAAATGAAGATAAGAGAAGACGTTATTTATTGCACAAAGATTCCCAAAAAGAAGCGTTGCCAATACGTTTGCAAGCGTACGAGCGACTTTCTTTATTTTTAGAACGCATTACACCTTCCAAATTATTGATTCGCGTGACGCCCAATTCTTCCAATAAAGAAGATTACGAACGCTTGTTGATTATGAGCATTGAACAAGAGTTCGATCATAATTTATCACAACAAATTTACATGAGCGATCAATGTTGGAATATCATCATTGCCGCAAAAAATACCACGATACAACTCATTCGCAAAGCAGGATTGTCTGAAAAAGTAACCTCTGCCGATAAATTGCGTGAAGTCGTTCTCACAGAAATGATGGAACAAGAATCGCCAAGCAATACTGCATTATCATTTATCAAAAAAGAAGTCGGGGATTTGTTGAATCCTTAATTTTTAATTCGCTTTTCTAAAAATACTTTTTCGGCTTCTGAAAGCAACTTTTTAGTACGCTGTATATTTTCTTGATAGGAAGAGTTTTTAATGAAACTATCTAACAAATCTCTGCAAAAACTCGCAAATCGCCAGTTGTGATGCATCGCTCCGTTGACCAAATCTGCTAAGTTTTGATCGGTAAACGCACGCAATTCATTGAGGAAAATAAACGCATTTTGGCGTACTTCAAAATGATTGTGAGTTTGTGTGTAATTGGTCAATTCTTGATAGTATTTTGGTGTATTGCGTCCGCTGTAATCTTTGGTTACAATTGCCAAGGTGAGCCAAAGCGTTCGGAAACTTTTATCGTTAAACCCTACAACATCTTTGGTTTGATCTAAATACTTTTTTTGATCTGTTGCAAAATTTCCCCATAAATTATACAAAGCCGCTTCTTTGGTCATGTAAGAAGCATCATTGAGCAAACTTTCATATTCAGTTTTTAATTCTTTAGGAATTTTAGTGAGTGTTTGTGCAATGGTTTGACGCACTTTCAGATTTTTTGTGGCGAAAGCGACTTTGTAAACGTCATTGCTAACTATTGGATTATCGTTTGGAATATTTTTTATCAAATTGACTAACAATTCTTCTGAAATAGGACCTTCTTTCTGCACGACTTCATTTTGTGACAACTCAAAAACTTTGGAGATATTCAAACAAGTAGTAGCACTTTCTTTAGACGTTTGAAATGTTCTGAACGAAGCTACTTGTCCAGGCGCGCCACTAATTCCACCCAAAAGTGAATACATATTTTCACTAATACCAGAGTTTTGTGTCAGTAATTTATCAAAATCGTAAAAATCATCAGGTAATTGCGGATTTACCAACCAAGTCTGCACAAAAGCATCTAAATTTTGTCCGCTTTCTTCTGCTACTATTTGAATAAAATCTTCTGTTTCAGCACTCTTGAATTTATAAGTATTTAAATAACGCTTTACCGCATTTTTAAACGGCTTCTCTCCTACTTTTGTTCGCAACACATGCAAAACCCAAGCACCTTTTTGATAAAACGTTAAGCTACTTGCTTTCGGATTTAACAACGATTCGCCTTTTCCATCGTTGAGCTTTTGTAATTGCATCGCAGAAGTATATAACTTCCAATAAAAATAATTGTCGCCAAAAATTTCCTTTTCCGCCAACAAGGCATAATAGGTAGCAAAACCTTCTTGCAACCAATGATGTGTGCCACTTTTTGCCGTCACCAAATCGCCAAACCATTGATGTGCCAATTCGTGCGCGTTGACGTTTACGTAGTTTTTATCAACAAAACTCGTACTATCTACCACAAAAGCATCTGAAAAAATAGTGGTTCCCGTATTTTCCATGCCTGCATACAAAAAGTCTTTTACAGGAACTTGCTTGTAATTTTGCCACGGATATGCTACGCCAATTTCTTCTTCTAAAAAGTCAAAAATACGTTTCGTATGTCGGTATGTCGGTTCAAACTTGGCTTCATCTTCAGGATAATAATACAATTCAATTGGAATGCCACTTTTAGAAGCAATAACTTTCTTTTTGTACTTTCCGATGGCAATCGCCGCTAAATAACTACTCATTGGCTGTTTCATGTCGTAATACCATTTCGTCAGCGAATCATTAGGCGATTCTTTTTTGAGTAATTTTCCATTGGCAATTACTTCGTAACGCTTGTCAAATGTGATGCTAAAGTCAAATTCCACCTTTTCATTCACATCGTCAAAACTTGGCAACCAACTGCTCGTATATTTTCCTTGACCTTGTGTCCAAATTTGCTTTCTGCCTTTGCTTTCGTGCCAATCAATAAAATACATCGCTTTTTTAGGATGTGTAAATGTTGCCAATCCAACGACATGTTTCTCTCCTTTTTTAAACTTATATTTCAGAATAATCTTTTGATCACGATACGAAGTTTCCGCTTGAAACGTTTGTTGATATACTTTATACGTATCCACTGTTCGCATGTCAAAATAAATACTGTCCACATCTTGCAGCACTTCAAATTCATACTGCACATCAATGCCAACTTGTTCCGTAGCAGGATTTATTACAACATCAACCGTTGCCTTTGTAAAATCGACAGCGTTGGTTTGTTGCGCAAAAAGCAGACAATTTGCACATAAAAAAAGGAATACTAAAAAGCGAGAATTCATGAAAAGGGTTTAGATCATTACAACGGTTTCAAGGTATTATTTATTGGAAACATAAAAAATTCTTTTTTGAATAATTTTGAGTGATATGCATCAAAAATAGTTCAATTTGCGTTCATTTTCGACACGTACAGACTACAACAGACCGTTTTTATTATTGTACTTTTACAATCAGAAAAATATATTTTCAGGTACATTTACATGAAACCACTAAAAAAATCAATTCAAAAATTCTTAAAAAGTCGGGCACGATGGAATCAAAAAATTCAATCGAATGCCATCAACGACGAAGATGTTGCGTTGATTGTAAATACGTCTATTTTGGGCGAATTGTGTTATGTGTTTTTGGAGTTTGACAAACCGCTGCATTTCCAGTTGTTAGACGTAGAAAATTTGTTGGAAACAGCATCGAATTTATTTTTTGAATATCTCTGTTTGGAACGAAAATACCAACCAGAGTTGTATGCAGAAGCACATGCCGATTTGGTAGAAAAGTATCAAGTTGTTTTGAGAGATATGTATAAGGGAAATCCAACATTAGCCACCTTTTCGCTCATTTCCATAGTGTCTTTATTACAGAAAAGAGATGCAATTATTAAAGCGAAATCTATTGTGTCGTTTGTGCCCGAATTGTTTACAGAGCAGCCAAGAGAAGCGATTGAAGCTAGTATGGATTTGATATTTTTTCAAACTAACTTTGGACTGCGAACGACGACAAAACTTGATGAAAAATGTATCAAATTACTAGAAAAATATTTACTTGAAGCGATTAAGGAATTTGACTTTCTGTTTGTATCCAGAATCTTGCGAACGCTCGCGTATGTAAACGCTCCAGAATCTACCGCGACCAAAAAAGCGATTGCATTTTTACTCAATTACAGACCAAGAAGAATCAATCTTATTTTAGAAATTGTGACCGAAAAAGGACGCCAACGCTTGGATGAAGATACTGAAATGGTAAAACTCAACAAAGAAATCATGATTGCCGTATTGGAATGGGAAACAGATTTTCGATTTTATCGTGATTTGGGAATTTTATAAAAAGCTGAAACTTTCGACCAACAAAAAACCTCAAATGTGTTGTTTTGAGGTTTTTAAAATCTAAATGTGTTTACAAACGTTATTTCTTCTCTTTTTGTACTTTGCTTACGGCTTCTTCCGTGTAAAAATTCTCAGTTTCATTGCCCCATGAAGTAGAAGTATAATTCATCACGTCGGCAACTTGTTTGTCGCTAAGTCCAAGTGGCGACATAATTCCTCTGTATTTTACACCGTTGACCAAAATTTCACCTTTTAGTCCGTATTTGACAGAATGGATGCTTTCTACAACTTTATCCGTTAACCAATCAGAACCTGCTAATGGTGGATATACTTTGGCTACACCTTCTCCTTTGGCTAAATGACATTGTACACACACATTATTATACACCGCTTCACCTCTTTTAAAACTTTCTTCTTTTTCTTTTGCAGATGCTTCTGAACGTTTCATAAAAGTAATTGCGGTAGCTTCACTCATATTGCTATCAGTATCAGCTGTATTTTTTGGTTTTTCTTGAGATTTTTTCTGAGATACTTTCGAAACCATTCTGAAAACGCCTTCACCATCAATTCCCACATAAATATAACCGTCTGGACCTTGGCGAACCGAGCGTACACGACCAATTCCGTCCAATAATTTTTCACGCTTGGCAACTTTTTCATCTGGCGTAAGCGTTAATAATTCTAAATATTGAAATTTTAAAGAACCTACAACGAGATTTCCTTTTAAATCAGGATAGACATCACTTGTAACAAATGCCATTCCGCTTGGCGCAATCGACGGCACCCAATAGTACAACGGTTGTTGCATGCCTTCACGAGCCGTTTCGTCTGTGATGGTTGTTCCACTGTAATTGATTCCGTACGTTATTACTGGCCAACCGTAATTTACTGCTTTCGTAATTGGATTGATTTCATCGCCACCGCGTGGACCGTGCTCATGCACCCAAATTTGTTGCGTACGCGGATTCATTGCCATTCCTTGCGGATTTCGATGTCCGAACGAGAAAATAGCTTCTTTGGCATCTTTTTGACCGACAAACGGATTGTCGTCTGGAATGCGTCCATCTTCATGCAAACGATATACTTTTCCACCATCTTTGGTGATGTCTTGCGGATTTTCATCACGTTTTCCACGATCGCCAATGGTAAAATATACGTATCCATCATCAAACACAATGCGCGAACCAAAATGATGCGCCGTTTTTACATTTGGACTTCCTTCGTATAGTTTTTCAATTGAGGTCAATTCATTCCCTTCTAGTTTCGCTCGGATTAATGCGGTGTGACTTCCTTTTTCATTTTTCTTTACTAGAGAATAGGTAATGTAAATCCAGCCATTTTCTTTATAATTTGGATGTGCTGCGATGTCTAACAATCCACCTTGATTTCTAGCAAAAACTTCTGGCACATTTAATATAATTGTTTTTTTACCATCTTTTACATGATATAAAACTCCTAATCGTTCTGTAACCAACATGCTTCCATCTGGCAACCACGTCATTCCCCATGGAATATCAATTCCACCAACGACCAATTCGGCTTTGTAGTTTTCTTGATCTTTTGTGATTTCTTTCGTGGTTTTCACAGCTTTCAACTGATTGAATGGTGCTGGCGTAACTTTAGCAACTTCTTTTTGTTTTTCTCCACAAGAAATAAAAAGTAAGCTGACTAAAAAGAGAAAACTAATGGATTGTTTCATAATATGATGGGTATTATTTTTAGTTTATAATTGATAATTTAGTTGAACGCCGCCGTACATATTGAACGGTAATCCAGGATAAAAATAACGCGCTGAGGTATCATTTCCAAAAGCATTGACTTGTAATTGTGATGCATACGCGGTATCAAAAATATTATTGGCACCGATGGAAATGTCATAACTAAATTGACTTCCCAACGTGTTTTGATACCCAATTTTACCATTCAACAATTCAAAAGCGTCGCTGTAGAACGTGTTTTCATCATTTGCGGGCATTTCGCCAACGGCTTGAAAATCCAATCGTCCATAGAACCCTTTTTGGCTCGTGATTTCAATTCCTAAATTTACAACAGATTTTGGAACTCCCGTTAGGTCATTCCCAGAAAAATTTGCATTGGTTTCCGTAAATTCATCAAATGTGAAATCGTTAATGCTTGCATTTACATAAGAATTCAATGTAAAACTTTCAGTATTCACTATTTCATATCGAAGTGCAGCTTCAATTCCGTTATGCGACGTTTTTCCTGCATTGAGCGTGATGTTTTGATCCGTTTCTGTTCTTCTGTTGACCAATAAATCGCTGACTTTCATACTGTAGATCGAAACCGAACCTGATAGTTTTCTGTTGGTTGTGTGGAATCGTGAACCGATTTCAACATTCCAACCGCGTTCTGCTTTTATATTTGGATTGAACGCACCATTGGGAAATAAAGTTTCTGCCGTTGTCGGAGTTGAAAAACCATGCGCAACACTTCCAAAAAGATTGAAATTGTTTGAAACCGCATAGTTCAGTCCAAATTTGGGAGATACAATCGCATCAAAGGTAAAATCCTCTTCTACAGAAGCACTCAACTGATCTTCAACCGTATATGTTGTTTTATTGAGATGCAAACCAACACTTACGGTGAGCTTTTTCCATTCGTAAATAGCTTCAGCAAAGAGATTGAAATAGTTTCGGTTTTCGTCAATATTTGATAAAATTTCGCCAGCGACACTTCCAGTTCCAACAGGAAAATCTTGATACAGATTGTCAAATTGTTTTGCGTTGTAATTGTCAAAGAACAATTCGCCACCAAAAGACCATTTTAACGAACTATTTTCAAAGTCTTTCGTAGCTAACAAACGTGTTCGGATGCCGAAGGTAGTTGCTTGTTCTTCCAAAATATTAAAAGGTCGCGGTTCGTAATTGTTGTTAAAACTTGTAAATACGCTCGTTTTTTGCGTGTACGTTTCATTAAAATGATGACTCCAGTTTACGCCCAAAAGTGTTTTTTTGAAATCTTCAAATCCGCGAGC
Organism: Kordia sp. SMS9; assembly: GCF_003352465.1. Lineage (NCBI taxonomy): Bacteria > Pseudomonadati > Bacteroidota > Flavobacteriia > Flavobacteriales > Flavobacteriaceae > Kordia > Kordia sp. SMS9. Next base: position 4,483,273 of record NZ_CP031153.1, read on the forward strand.
ATTCTGCCAAATTGTGGCGGCATTTTGTGGCGAATTTTCAAAATCTTCTCTGTTTAACGAACTTGGAATAAAAGCTTTTAAGGTTGTGTAGTTTCCGATGAATGTCAGCTCGTTTTTATCATTTACAAACCAATTGGACGTAATCGTTGCCGTAGCTTTGTCTAAGGAATTGTTATCGCGATATCCGTCGGAATGTGTATTGCTATAAATAATGTTTACATTGGCTTTTTTGCCGCCGTGCGATACTTTTGCAACCGTTCTGAACAATCCAAAACTTCCCACTGTGGTAAACAAATTGGCATTCGTTTCGTTGAATTCTCCAAATTCTGGATATAATAAAATCGTTCCGCCCAACCCAACACCATAACTACTAGACGAAGGTCCTTTATGGATTTCCATGCGTGAAATCGCCGCTAGTTCTAAATCTTCAATGGCAGATTCGCCGTTTCCATCCGTTAATGGAATATCTGCATAATATGCCCGAATGTTTGCCGTAGAAAATGGACTTCGCGCGCCAATTCCTCTAATGGTAATTCTATTGGTATTCAGCGAACCGCTTTGCATGAAAACGCCTGGCACTCGGTTTAAAATAGGCGCTAATTGTACCGTATTTTCGCTGTAAATCTCACCTTTTGGCACAATACTCACAGCTTCGGTAGCTTGCGTTAATTTTTGATCAATCGTGATTCCATTGATGACTACTTCATCCAAAGCATTGGTTTTTGGCTGTAAAGCAACGATGGTATTTTCACTATTAACTTTAAAAATGAGTTGTGTATAATATCCTTCTAAAGAAATCCTTAATCGGGCATTTATTGAGTTTACGGTGATAGAAAACTTTCCTTTAGCATCTGTCTTTACAGTCACTTTCGAGTCAAAATCTTCTACGCTTGCATTCGCTAGAGGAATATTCGTAGCTTGATCAATCACAGTTCCTTCTACCAAATATTGCGCATGTACGGCAAAATTCACACAAAAAAATAAAAAAAGGAAAGAAAGCGTTGGAAAAGATTTTATGGGCACGAGTTTGGTTTTAGCACGTAAAAATAAACAGATTATTTGTCTTTTGTGGAAGCTTTTCCAAAAGTTAACATTTATTGGGTGAAATGTGAGACTTACGTAGATTGTTGGAGTGCTAGAGTATTAGCGTTTTCTTTAAATTTTAGTATATTGAACCTTCTACACATATTAAAATACTATATGAAACCGATTCTAGAAACGATTTCTCTAGAAATGATCAGATTGGCAGAATTTGATTATTCAGAAGCACAATTACAAGCTAAATGGTTTGGAAATGAACCTGCGACGAATGAAACAATTCAAAAAGTGGAGGAAAAATTAAAAGTTTCTTTACCAGAAGACTACAAGGAATTTTTATCTATTACAAATGGTTTTCACGCGTTTAGTGATGTAGAACCAACTTTTCATCCTGTAGAAACTATTGACTATTTACGAACTATTGATCGTGAATTTATTAAAATATGGAGAGAAACAGGAAATGAAGAAATTGCTGATGTTTTAGCGCAATCAATTGTTGTAGCTGGTATGAATGACGAGCAACTGTATTTATTAATTCCACCGAGTGAAGAATGTAAAAATTGGCGTTATTGGAAATTTGCTTCATGGATTCCAGGAGAAGAAGCTTTTGATAGCTTGAAACACTATTTTAAGGATACATTGAGCTATTTAAAAGGTGATGACTAATTTTATGGAGAAATTCATACAATAACTCTTCCTAGAAAAGTAATTTATTTTTGAGAAGTTTCTTCTTTTTTTCTAACTTTTGAATCTGCACTGGCTCTTTTAAGCATTTGAAATCCAAAATATAAAGAAGTCATTGCTATGATTAAGAGCAATATACCTGCAATTACAACACCAATAATAAAGCTTTGAGGCTCTTCTGCTTCAATTTTAGAAGTGTCTTTAAGTTTTTCTATAGTAGATGGTATTTGCGTAAACAATGTAATAGCGATAAACCCACCAATGCTTAACAAAATAAAACCTAACCCTTTCTTCATACAATCAAATATAGCTAATTATTTGGAGTCAAATGCATTTTTATAGTTTAAACAGAAGTATCCTTTGTAAATATAAAAACGTATTAATCCTCAAATCTAATGAAGTTTTAAGTCATTAATATTGATGTTTCGCTACTATATATTTAAAACTAGCTTTGAAATTGTAAACAACTAATAATCATAAAATTAACAATAACTATATCAAGACTATAGTTGTGAAATTGTTTTAACACAAAAAAATTATAAATCTAGAAATTATGAAAAAAAAAATACTTTTACTGATCTTAATGATCAGTTTTCATTATGTATATAGTCAATCTTTTCAAAGAATGGCTATAGCTAAAGGTGTTTACAAATTAGCGCCTAGAGCAAGCAGTAAAGTAACTTCATACTGCTTAGATTTTTCTCGAAAAGCTCCAACACGAGGAATGGATTATGGAAATATATTAAGTGGTGGAACAGAAGCTATAGTTGAAGTTGTTTCTTCATCCAATAACATTACTAGAATGCCTTTATATGAGGCAATTAAAAAAGATATTATTGAGATTAAAGGCATGAACTATTTTGATGGTCGTGGTAAAGAAGCACTAACAGAAATCGTAAGTCATGGAAAACGTCAAGGTTACGATGTTAAAGAATATGAATTTACTTTAAACATGTGGGATTTCATGACAATTTTTGAAAAAAACCAGGTAGAAAGAAATTTAGCAATCATGTCAGGGTATTCAGATGCAGGAAGCAGTTCTAGCTTAAAGTTTGTAAACAAAATAGATGATGAAGTACGAATAAAACTAAGGGATAACATACAACTATCTTCTCATAAAAATGAAACAGCAATAAAAGGCATTAAGGATATCAACATCAGCTCAAATCCCAAAAAGCAAATTGAAGATCAGGGAAGAGTGTGGGCTTCGAATGAGCGGAATAACTTATTGAAGCTAAAAAAGGTAGGAGTATATGATGGTACTACTAATGTTAATTTTAATAATGATGGACTAACCATAGATACTAAAAAAATATATTCAATAATAAAAAACAAGTATGGAATCCCTTCCGATACAAATTCTAAAGATGTATTTGATAATAATTTAGAAAAATGGATAAATCAACGACAAAAATATATTGAATCTTCTTTGAAAGAAATAGGGCTTGATGGAAATTTTGACGAACTCGTTAAATCCTATCAAAAATTTAAAGGGGAGAAAATGACTGGTAATTTTTCTAACTCTTTGGAAGTAAGGATGAAAAGAGATCTTAATAAAGGGATTTTTATCAGTAAAAAAGGAAAAGTTTACACTACTAAAAAATTAAAAATATCAAATAAAACAGAACGTGTTTTTGTACTAGAAGATAATATATATGTAAAATTTTCTAATAAAACTCACATAGATAATCTTGATAAAATACTTTCTAACAGAAAATACCTAAAGGAAGAAATAGAAGTCATTTCGTTTGCCTATGATGGTACTACAAGAGATGCTTTGAAAGAGCTTTTTCCAAATAACCATCTTGATTTTAGCATAACTTCGATGCAAAAGTTTCGAAAGAAATTAAAAGCTAGTAAAAAGAAATCAATTTTTGTTATGGGCCATATTGAACACGACGCTTTTGTAGTAAAAAATCAGTCACTAGATGATTTTAAAATTCCCTTAGATGATCTACGAATGCTAGCAAAAGAATTGGATGTCAATATTTTTCCTTTAGGATGCAATTCTGGTTCCTCTGGTACAGGTTTAGGAAATACATTTAACTCTATTGATGCATTACATAGGTTAAAACCAGCTTTTGAAAATAACAAAACCATCAAAGGCTTGTTAAGAGATCTTTCGGGTGATGACCTTAGAATTGTAATTGATGATATTCCTTTTGAAAACAAAGGATATCTAAAAGCACAAATATGTAAAGAAATAAAACTAGTCGGAACTTCAGGCTTATTAAGCGGTGGAACTCTTGGTCTTATTATATATAAAACCTTAGTAGAGAGTGATGATGATGATGATGATGATGATGAAAAATAATATACTATGGGACTAACCAATAATAAAAACGCTCCTATTAATGAAATTGTAGGTTTTTTAGAAATATTTGGAAAAAAAGAAATTCAGAAGATTAGATCACAATATCCTAACTATGAAGATATTCTTAAACCAGGAATTCTAATGGGAGATAAAGATATAGATGATGAAATAGAAGAATTAAAAGTAAGAACTCACATAAGTAAAGTAGGTATAAATATCATGATTCAAAAAGCAGATAGTGTTTTACCTAAAATCAAATCAAAATTAAAAATTCATAGTAGGATTCAGTTTATTAGTCAAATTACCTTAGCAATCAGTAGCACATTAATTCTTATATATCCACTTGAAGAAATAAATCAAATTAGTAAGTTTCTTTTAGGTATTATTACATTAGTTCCCTCTTTACTAACCATATATGTCCAACATAAGTCAGGAATTACGGGGTATAATGAAGGAAATTTATCTAAAATATTTAATGATTTGGTAGATCATAAACTGAATGCAGAACATTATTTAAGAGAGCTCATTATTCTAGACAAACTAAAACCATCTACATCAATTAAATACGCTCAAGAAACAATCAAAAAATCAAATATCATAAGCATAGAAATAAAAAAAATCATTCAAAAATATATAATATCATGAAACTAAAAACAATCATTACATTCGCGCTTTTATCTATATTATTTATAAACTGTAAAAGTGAAGAGGAGAAAATGATAGAAAAATTTCTTCAGTACACAAAAAATACAAATATTAAAGAATTAAAAAAAATTAGTTCAAAAAATACTAGAAAATACTTGAAATTAATCTATGAACCTATACTAAGACTAGGAGATAAAGATGCCAAAGAAAAACTTCAAAAAATGGCTTCTTCCATAAAGTGTACCGTTGAAGATAAAATAAGTAAATGTAGTTATGCAGATCATCAAGGGAATAAACACTCTTTTAATATATCATTTGTGAATGGATACGATTCTCAAAAAAATGAAGACAGATTATTTATTGATATTGATAAAAAATACTTTTTCAATAGTACTAATTAAAAACTTTTATTTTGTGTAAAAATTAGGAATGCTTCAATAATCATGAACTTTCTATATCTTCGCTACAATGAATACACTCGATATTAGAACGGTAAACGTAGTTCAATACATAAAACCTTTGCGCGAAGGCGGATCACTTCCTGCCATTGTCAAAGCTGACGACGATTTTTTGTATGTGCTCAAATTTAGAGGCGCGGGACAAGGAACGAAAGCGTTGATTGCCGAATTGATCGGTGGCGAATTGGCGCGTGCTGTCGGTTTAAAAATTCCCGAATTGGTCTTTATGCAGTTAGACGATTCGTTCAGTAAAACAGAACCTGACGAAGAAATTCAAGATTTACTAAAATTTAGTGTCGGACTGAATTTAGGACTCCATTTCTTATCAAGTGCCATTACGTTTGATCCTTTGGTCACTACGGTAGATGCAATCACAGCTTCCAAAGTGGTGTTGCTAGACAGCATTATTAGTAATATTGACAGAACGGTGAAAAACACAAATTTGCTCCATTGGAACAAGGAATTGTGGGTCATTGATAACGGCGCAAGCTTTTATTTTCATCACAATTGGGCAACTTGGGAAAACCACTTAACACGCACATTTCCGTTGATTAAAGATCACGTATTATTGTCTCAAGCTACAAAATTGAACGAAATTGCGGCAAATTTTAAAACTATTTTGACGGATGAAAAATTGACAGAAATCATCAATACCATTCCAGAAGATTGGCTGCTTCATGAAGCTGACGACTTTTCGCCCAACGACATGCGAACAGCGTATAAAACGTATCTCAAAGCCAAATTGTCCATGATAGATTCACTCATAAAAGAAGCAGAACATGCAAAATAAAGTGACTTTCGAATATGCCATTATACGATTCATGCCCAAAGTAGAGCGTGAAGAATTCTTTAATATTGGGGTAATTGTATTTTCGAAACGGAAAAAATTTCTCGCGCTCAAATATCATGTAGACGTAAAAAAATTGGCTGCATTTTCATGCGAAATTACTTTGGAAGAACTCACACAATATCTAAAAGCTTGGGAAGCCATCTGCAAAGGTGCGCCGCATGGTGGAAAAATGGGAACTTTTGAACGCTCTGACCGTTTCCGTTGGTTGGCCGCTTCCAAAAGTACAATGATTCTTTGTTCGCCAACACATGCAGGTTTAACGGATAATCCACAGCAGGAATTGGATGCTATTTTTGAGGAGTATGTTTGTTAGCTGTTAGCTGTTAGCTGTTAGCTAAAATACTTTTTCTTTTTACATTTAGCGTTTTGTATTTTATATTTTGAGTTTTACATTTTACATTTCTTTTTTTTGATTGTTGTGAGTTGGTCGCTTAGCTTCTGTTATGAGTTGTTTTTCAATTTAAAATTTAATATTCACAATTCAACATTATAACTTCTTTATTTGTTGCGGGTTAAATCAAAACGTAAACTACTAAACTCATAAACTCATAAACCTATAAACTTCATAAACGCATTAGATTTACTATCTTAATCAAAAAGGTGAAAAACCTAAAACTACTATATGTATTATGAAGAAATATCTCTTTTTATTCGCCGTATATTTTAATGCGATTGTTCTCTTTGCACAAGAAAAGCCTACGGAATATCCTGATTTTATGGGACAAGAACTTGCTGCAATTGAAAAAAATGAAAAATGGCATATTCTAGAGAAAGCTACTGGCGATTTGAATAATGATGCCAAAGATGATGTTGCCATTGTGATAGAATCCAAAGAAGATTTTATCGAAATTCGATGCAAAGATTGTCCAACTTCACTGAGCAAAGCACGTATTCTATTGGTTTTATTTTGTGAAAATGACACATTCAAAGTACATACACAAAACAATGTATTTATTCCACGATCAGATGAAGGTGGCATGTCGTCCATGATTGAACCCGAACTCACTATTGAAGCCAATCAATTGAAGGTATCACAACAATATACACGTTCTAATGTTTCGTATCGCTTTGAATTGCAAGAAAATCAATTTATGATTCTTATAGCAGAAAGTAACAGTGTCCACGCTGCTTCGGGAGACACTGAACATTGTGTGTTCGATTTTACAAAAAGTGAAATTATCATTACCGAAGGAAATATTTCGAATGAAGAAGAAGCGTATGAAAATGAAGAAGAAGGCAAAAAAGAGAAAACTACGGTGATAAAATTTGATAAAAAACCAAAGTCACTTGGGGAGTTTGGAGTTATGCACGAATGGGAAATTGCCAAATACAGATATTTATAAACACCTATATGCGCACTAAAAAAGCGTTATCAAATGAAGAAACAATACCAAATTTTACACTGTCTCCTACTCTGTTTCTGTGCAAACACGCTGCTTGCGCAAATACAATGGGATGAAAAAATTCAACAAGAATTACCTGCAATTCTCAAGAAACATCGCGAATTGGTGAGTATTCCTAATGTCGCTTCTGACGAACCCAATATGATGAAAAATGTTGCTTGGGTAACCGACGCTTTTGAAAAGTTGGACTTTACGGTTTCTATCTTAAAAACGTCCACATTGCCTGTATTTTTCGCGGAAAAACAGGTAAATCCAACGGCAAAAACGATTTTATTCTATTTGCATTTGGATGGCCAAGCGGTCAATCCACAAAAGTGGAATCAAAACGATCCGTTTCAACCTGTATTAAAAAAACACACTGAAAACGGCGATTGGGAAACTATTGATTGGTCAAACATTGAAGGCAATATTGATCCTAATTGGCGAGTATTTGGTCGCGCTGCCGCAGATGATAAAGCACCGATTATCATGATGTTGACTGCGTTAGACTTCTTGCGAAAGCAGCAACAAAACCTACAATACAATATAAAAATTGTGCTCGATTTGCAAGAAGAAACACGTTCCAAAGGATTTTTAAGTACACTAAAAAAATACAAAGAAACCTACGCCGCCGATTATTTAATTATTATGGACGGACCAGCGCATCCAACCAACAAACCAACGTTGACTTTTGGCTGTCGCGGAATAGCTACTATGAACATTAGCATTTACGGCGCAAAATTGCCGCAACACAGCGGACATTATGGAAATTACGCGCCCAATCCTGTGTTTTCAATGTCGCACTTATTGGCAAGTATGAAAGATGCTTCTGGAAAAGTTAGTATTGAAGGTTTTTATGACGGAATTGACTTGAATGCGGAAACACAGCAATTGTTAGCACAAGTTCCTGATGACAATGCAGAAATTCAGGAAAATTTAGGCATTGCAAAAGCAGATAATGTTGGGAAAACCTATCAAGAAGCCTTGCAATATCCGTCGTTGAATGTACGTCATATTGAAACTTCTTGGAAAGGTCCAGGCTTGAAAACAATCATTCCTGAGATCATTACGGCGTATTTAGATGTGCGTTTGGTAAAAGAAACCGACGGAATAGTACAACTAGAAAAAATTAAAAAACACATTGAAAAACAAGGCTATTTAGTATTATTTCGTGAACCGACAGCTGCTGAACGTTTGAAACATCCTAAAATCGCATCTATAAAAACAAATCCTGGTGTCAACGCTTTCAGAACCGATATCAATTCGTTCATTGGTACGAAGTTGCGTGAAACCATTGCAAACGAATTTGGCGCTCCTCCAATCATGATTCGTACCATGGGCGGCACCGTTCCGATTACACCTGCCATACAAGTGTTAGACATTCCTGCGATTATTGTTCCGATGGTAAATATGGACAACAACCAGCACAATCCGAACGAAAATATTCGCATTGGCAATATTACACAAGGAATTAAAATGTGTTTGGCAATTTTGACGATGAAATTGTAATTTTTTAGTTGTTTGTTATTTGTTGTTTGTTTTTCGTAGTTTCAAACCTAAAACCAGACACCCAAAAACCCAACAAAAAATGCCCAAAATAGAATACCGCATTTACGTCGTTGAACTTTCCAAAAAAGTATTTACCGAAAATACAAAGTTTCGCTTGGCGAATCCGCAGTTTAATGGTGTATTGGAATGTTTGTATGTAGGCATGACGAGTAAAACACCCAAAGAACGCTTCTTGCAACACAAAACCGGTTTTCGCAACAAAAAAGGACACAAATTGTCTTCTAATATTGTTGAAAAATACGGTTTGTATTTACGTCCAAGTTTATACAATCATATAGATCCGTTGCCAACACGACACCAAGCTTTACAGGCGGAAAAATGGCTTGCCATGGAATTACGAAGAAAACGATATGCGGTATGGTTTAATTAGACGTGCTTTGCTGTTATACTTGTTCCTGCGAAGGCTGGAATTATACCAATTTACTTAGACACCATTTACTTTTAGGTTATTTTCCTTCGTTTTATGAATATAAAAAAACAGCTTCAACATAATTCACAATTTCAAAGATTTACATACCTTTAAAAAACAAAACTTAAAAACTATGAGCTTATTATATTCTTTACTAGTTGGCGGCGTTGCAGGTTGGCTTGCTGGAAATTTGATGAAAGGCGGCGGATATGGAATCGTGCTTAATATCGTGTTAGGTCTTATCGGCGGAATTGTAGCCGGATGGCTGTTTAAAGAATTTAATATCAATTGGTTTTCTGGCATGCACAGCATTCTTGCAGATATTTTAAAAGGCGCGGTTGGTGCGTCTGTCGTATTATTTGTAGCAGGTTTATTCAAAAAATAAAATACAAAAACCAATAGCACAGCTTCACTTTGCGTTGTGATATTGGTTTTTTGATTACAAAGATTTATAGCTATATTTTATAACTCCATAATTTTGTATGTAACAGGAAGTTCTTCAAAATGTTGTCCTTTAAAGTTAAAACCTGCAACTCCTTCACCGTCTGCTTCTAAGCCCATATTTGCATTAAAACCAAACTCAATAGGTGTAATTGGATTGTTTGATGGAATATATCCGTTTAAAGAAATTACTTTAACAAACTGCTTAAAACCAGTAGCATATAATGTTCCTGTAACGTTTCCTTTGTATGGCTTATCGCCTGGATTTCCTAAAGTAATTTCCACACTTCCATGAACTTTATGCGTTTCTGGATCAGCAGTTAAATTAAAATTTACAATTGGGGAATTTAAGTTTACAGTACTTCCCATAGTACCTCTAATAATTAATGTTGACATGATGATTTTATTTAAAACTCCTACTCTATTTAAAAACGGCTTTTCGGATGACGCCTTTGCAATCAAAAAATGGTAGTCACTCAATTTGAATTCTTTGTTTTTGATTACATTACAAATGTCTCACGAAATACATTTTTTTTTAAGGTAGAAATTACTTGCTTATGTAAAAACGTTAAAATTGTATATAATACGCGGATTAATACCTATATGTAAAACTAAGTAGTTTTCAGCTAGAAAAAGACTTCAGTATTTAGATATCAGAATTGGGCTTTTTTAATCAAAAAAATCCTAAATATGCAGGAACAATGAATACTGTTTGATTAAGAATCCTATTTGATTTACTTTTGATGAACTGATTAAGACTAAAATATGACATGAAATATACTACAGTAATACTCTTTCTATTGTTAGTAACTTCCTGCACGAATAAAGAGTTAGAGATTCAAAAAAGATCATTTAATCTTTTGAAAAGTTTGGACAGCTTGCAATTTGATGATTTCTTAAATTCATGTTTTTCTTTGGAAAACTACAAAGCATTGGCTGTCAAAAGTAATATTGCTCAAAAGTATAAAGACGAAATACTACCTTTAACAAACGAAGAATGGAAATTTTATAGACAAAAAGACTATGAAAATTTCTTAGATAGAACTGAAGAATTCCAGATTATTTGGAAACATATTAAATTTGAAGAATTTCACTATGTAAAGAATATATCTTTTGGGATGAAATGTTTAGACGGAACTATTTTTTTTACTTATAAAAATGAGCTTTATGAAGCTAGAGTCTATACAATTGATGATGGAAATCAATATCAAATTTTTTCTTTTAAAATGTAAGAAACTAAAAATACTTCATTAAACTGATCATCATGACTGAAAGAACATTTTTATTATTTGTGAAACTTTAGTCAATCCCTTACTTTTGATTGAATGAATTCAAACGTATTACAAACTCCTATTGATTACCTAAAAGGTGTCGGTCCCAACCGTGCCGATCTGTTGCGGAAGGAGTTGGGAATTCATACGTATCAAGACTTCATCAACCTTTTTCCGAATCGGTATATTGACAAAACACGCTATTTTAAGATCAATGAGTTGCAACGGAATTCTTCGGAAGTGCAAGTCGTTGGAAAGATTGTGCATCTTAAAATGGTACAGCAAAAACGCGGAAAACGCTTGGTGGCTACGTTTACCGACGGAACTGGCGAAATGGAACTCGTTTGGTTTCGCGGTCACAAATGGATTAAAGACAGCATCAAACTGAATACGCCGTATGTAATTTTCGGCAAAACGAATTGGTTCAACGGAATGTTTTCCATGCCACATCCTGAAATGGAATTGCTAAAAGAACACGAGCAAAGTCTGCGAACCGCCATGCAGCCTGTGTATCCTTCTACAGAAAAATTAAACAACAAAGGCATTACCAACAGAGTTATCAATAAGTTGATGCAACAATTATTTATAGAATCGCGTACGCAATTTTATGAAACCTTGCCTCCTACGATTTTGGAGGAACTCAAATTGATTTCCAAAAGTGAAGCATTGTTTAATATTCACTTTCCGAAAAATCAAGAATTGCTGGCAAAAGCACAATATCGACTGAAGTTTGAAGAGCTTTTTTACATTCAGATTCAACTCATTACCAAAAACCTCATCCATAAAAGTAAAATAAAAGGCTTTCCATTTGATCAAGTTGGAGAAAAGTTTAATGAATTTTATGCCAATCATTTACCGTTCGAATTGACCAACGCACAAAAACGTGTGATGAAGGAAATTCGAAACGATTTAGGCAGCAATGCACAAATGAATCGACTCTTACAAGGTGATGTTGGTTCCGGAAAAACAATTGTCGCACTGATGTCTATGTTATTGGCGATTGACAACGATTTTCAAGCCTGTATTATGGCGCCGACGGAGATTTTAGCCATTCAGCATTACAACGGAATCATGGAATTGGTAAAACCGCTAGGATTGAACGTAAAACTGCTGACAGGTTCCGTAAAAACGAAAGACAGACGCGTAATTCATGAAATGTTGGAAGATGGTTCACTACATATTTTGATTGGGACACACGCCATTTTGGAAGATAAAGTTCAGTTTCAAAATCTCGGTTTGGCAATTATTGACGAGCAACATCGCTTTGGAGTGGCGCAACGTGCTAAATTATGGCATAAAAACACCTTTCCGCCGCATATTTTGGTGATGACTGCAACGCCAATTCCGCGAACGTTAGCTATGAGTTTGTATGGCGATTTGGATGTATCTGTTATTGATGAATTGCCTCCTGGCAGAAAAACCATTAAAACCGTTCATAGGTACGATAGCAACCGTTTGAAAGTCTTTAAATTCATTCGTGATGAAATTGCCAAAGGACGACAAATTTATATTGTATATCCGCTGATTCAAGAATCAGAACAGCTTGATTATAAAGACTTAATGGACGGTTACGAAAGCATAGCGCGCGAATTTCCGATGCCTAATTACCAAATTTCCATTGTACACGGAAAGATGAAACCTGCGGATAAAGATTTTGAAATGAATCGTTTTATCAAAGGAGAAACACAAATTATGGTGGCAACGACGGTGATTGAAGTTGGCGTAAACGTTCCGAATGCTTCTGTGATGATTATTGAAAGTGCCGAACGTTTTGGCTTGTCACAATTGCATCAGTTGCGCGGTCGCGTTGGTCGTGGCGCGGAACAAAGCTTTTGTATTCTCATGACGAGTCACAAATTAAGTGCCGATGGAAAAACACGTTTGGAAACGATGGTTCGTACCAGTGACGGATTCGAAATTGCAGAAGTCGATCTCAAATTACGCGGTCCAGGAAACATCATGGGAACGCAACAAAGCGGCGTTTTAAATCTGAAAATTGCGGATATTGTAAAAGACAATGATATTTTAAAAACGGCACGTTATTTTGCGTTGCAAGTCTTAAAAGCGGATCCGAATTTAGCCTTACCAGAACACAAAGCCGTTCGCTATACTTATGCGCAATTAGTGAAACATAAGAATATTTGGAATTATATATCGTAGACTCGTTCCCGCGTAGGCGGGAATCTCTTAGACCGCTTTGCTGCTAGAATCTAGATCGCTCCTATTAGAATCTAAATTTTAAACGTCTTTGCGAGCGTTGTACATTGAGCTTCCCGAAATGTACAATGTGTGGCAATCTGTGACTTCAAAGAACAATCACGTTATACAATACACGGACTGCCGCTTCGTAAATGCCTCAGTAACGTTTCTGAAATGTTATTCTTGAAAATAATGTATGATTCCTCTTTGCGTGGAGAGTGGAAATCTGTTTCTTAGTATTAACAAATCCAAAAAAAACAAACAAAAAAATCGTACATTTAAAACAGTCTTAAAAATAACTAACACTATACATTATGAAATTAGGTGCATTTTCGGTGAGTCTTTCCGTAAAAGACATTCACCTTTCCAAAGCTTTTTATGAAAATTTAGGTTTTACCGTTTTTCACGGAGATATCAATCAGAATTGGTTGATTATGAAAAATGATCAAACTGTCATTGGCATGTTTCAAGGAATGTTTGAAGGGAATTTATTAACGTTTAATCCTGGTTGGAATCAAGACGCACAACCTTTGGAATCGTTTACGGATATTAGAGACATTCAAAAAGAATTGAAAGGTAAAAACTTCGAATTCTCGCGTGAAGCAGATGAATCTACAGAAGGTCCCACAAGTTTAGTGATTACCGATCCAGATGGGAATGTCATTTTGATTGATCAGCATGTCTAATAGTGCAGGGTTCTAACTCTCAAATAGCGGTCTGAGGCACTCGAAGACCAACTTATTATTAAATATGAAACGTTGTTTCGAGGAAACATGATGTGGCAATCTGTTTCTAATACCAAATATAGTTTGAAACAGATTACTTCACTATCGTTCATAATGACGATTCATAGTATTTGCACAAACAAATTCACAAATCGACAAACACTACGACTTCGATCAGTGTGAACAAAAAAAGCATCTACTTTACAAATAGATGCTTTTTATAGGTGATGAATGACGGTGATTGGTTCTCATTCATATCGCAATTTTCAATTTTTATTAATTGATATCTTCTCCTTTTTTTAGTTTGTCAATATTCGCCTGAACATTTGCCTTACTTTGAGGATTTGGTGCATTTTGCAACGCTTTTTCTAAGTGTTTTATTGCCTTTTTAAAATCACCTTTGGCAGCATAACCTCTTCCCAATCCGTAATGTACTGGCCAAGTTCCTTTATGTTTTTTAGCATTGTATTCAAAAATTTCCAACGCTTTGTCAGTCATTCCTTGTCCAATAAGTTGACGACCATAACGGTGAATTTCCAATACAGTAGCAACTGGCATTACTTCGTCCATCGCAGCCAACGCTTCCGCTTTTTTGTTCTGCTTCATCAAAATGGCTGCTTTGATTTGTGTGTTGTTAAATGTCTGTTTACTGTAAAATTGCCCTGCAATGGCATTGTTGATCCAAGTCAAAGCTTCCTCCAAATCGCCACCATTGCTCAACGCAAACGAAGCGGCTTGTTCCCAGGTTTGACGATTGAATCCAGGTTGATCTCGCATTTTGTTGCGAATATCTGTTAAGACAATATTGGTTACATCAAAACTAATCGTAAACGGAATTTCTTTCTTTCCCCATTGAAGCGCTAATGTAGCCGAATCTGCTGTTACTTGAATAAAATCGAACGTTAGCAATTCCTCGTGTGGAATTTCCGTAGAAGTCACATCAACGCGTAATACGTCTTCTTCAGGTTTGTAAAAGTAGCTTCCCCAAGAAGTACTATTACTCGATAAAATAACAGTTGCTTTGTTATTTTCGTTCACAATCATGTGCAATCCGTACGTTCCTGCTTTTATTGGTTTTCCGCCGATAGTTGCATCATGCGAAAGCGTAATAACCGTATTTTCATTCGCACCAGCACGCCAAGGCGATGCTGTTGCCGTTCCAAATCCGAGATTGTTCATTCCATACGGAACTAATTTTCCCCAAATTTCACGTTCTCTAACTTTCGGTCTGGAATATTCGATCGTAATTTCGGAGGTTCCAACGGTTTGAGAAACGGTTGCTTTTTGACTTCCACGAGGCGTTGTAATTTGTGAAAATGCAGTTGTAGTGAAGAGTAAGCATATAAAAATAGAAATGCTTACAATAGGTGTGGTTGTAAATTTCATAATTCAGGTGTGTTAATTAGGTATAGTAGCAAGGTAAAATTTCCAATGAAGATCGCTTGTTATAGCTTTGTTAATCTTCCCGTTAGGAATGTTAATTAACATTTGTAAGAAAGTTGCGTTCGTACTAAAATGTTTAGTATATTTCGGGCGTTTTTGAAATACGTTTTTGGTATGAAAAAGTTATGGTATTGTTTATTATTTTTCCCTGTATTCCTATCAGCACAAATCAACGTAAGTGATTCATTAAAGCTGAAAGCTGACTTATCCATCACAGGTTTTTGGCAAGGTGGAAATGTAGATACGTTTATTTTTAGAGCAAAGTCGGAAGTGGCGTTTGTGCCATTTCGAAAGTGGGTTTTTAAAACGAAAAATTCGTATGTATATCAAGAGTTTGGCAAGGAAAAAGCAGACGCTGATATTTTAAGTTTAAATTTTTTATACCTAAATCCTAAAAAACGATTCTATCCGTTGGCGCTTGCCTTTGTAAGCACAAATTTCCGTAGAGAAATCGAGTATCGTTATCTTGTAGGTGGCGGCGTTACGTATCAAGTATTAACGCATAAAAAACGCTGGCTCAAAGTATCACTTACAAGCGAATATGAACGTACGTATTTTTCCACGACCGATTTTAATTTTGATGATTTTGATGGCAGTAGTACAATTAACACCTTGCGCGGAACGGTTTGGATTAATGGAAAATATCATTTGTTTAAAGATAAAGTCATTTTGAGTCATGAAAGTTATTTTCAACCTTCAATTCGGTATGGAAATAATTTCCGCTGGCAAGCAGATTTGGGTGTAGAATTCCCAATTTGGAAATTTTTAAACTTTAAAATCAACTATTTACGTACGTTTGAAAGTGTCGTAGTTACCAATCAACAACAGGAAGATCAGTTTTTGACTTTTGGAATTACGCTGAAGAGTTATTGATTTTTGTTGTTTGTTGTTTGTTGTTTGTTGTTTGTAAAAACTGCCAATTGATAACTAATTTTTCTTTAGTTCACTTCTTCGCATGGGCATGGAATCTACTTTTTCGAAGAGTTCTTTTTTAGTCAACACCTTGGTTTGTTGCAGCTTGATTCCGCCATCTAAACCAATAAGAATGACCTCAAATAGTTCATCTTTGTCCAAAATCCTTGCGAGTTGTCCTGAGACTTTATCTGTTGAGAATACATTTTTTGATTTTTTATAATCTATTCGTGTAAATACGTTTCCTAGAATTGTGTAGACTGTAAACTTTCGCTCCATCATTTCCTTGTTTTCACCTTTTATTTCGGCTAATTGTGCCAAGAATTGTGCATCAGTGCCATCAAACGTTTTTATGATCAGGACTCTATTTTCCCATCGATGATTCTTTAAATCTTGCGCAACTGCATCTTTACAGCATATAAAACTGAAAAGAATCAGTACCGTTTGAAACGTCCATTTTTTTGTTTTCATCATTTTCTCAATGTATCAAAAAATTTTGTACTTACCCAATATATATCTTGATTGCTGGTGTAAAAGAAATACTTGCCATCGCTAGACACATAAGGACACAGTTCATGACCTTTGGTATTGATCGTGTTGCCCATGTTGATCGATTTCGTCCAGGTGCCATCCGTATTTTTAAAACTGATATATAAATCGCCTCGCCCCAATCCTTCTGGGCGATTTGCACAAAAAATGATATATGTTTCTTTTGGATCAATAAAAACATCTGCTTCGTAATATTTTGTATTGATTGCTTCACTCAAAACGACTGCTTCTTGAAACTTTCCATCTTTAAATTCTGAATAATATATATCAAAACTTTGCTGTTTTTTTGCTGCATTTTTTTTGTTAGATGAAAAATACATCGTTCCACTTTCCGTGAAGGAAATGTAATATTCATCATTTTTTGTATTAATATTCGATCCAGCGTTGATCGGTGCTGACCATGAATTTCCTTGTTTCTCTACGTACCAAATGTCATGATCGTTCTTTGAACCTTTCCCATCAAGCGATCGTTGCGATATAAAATACAAACGCTTTTCATCTGGTGATAAAAACGGATCGTTATAGCCAAATCGGGTGTCTGATAGAATCGTTTTAGGTTTGCTCCACGTTTTGCCTACAAGTTTTGTAAAACGTATTTCAGACGTATTGCCAGTGTCAACGCCATAGTAAAACTCAGTTCCAGCTTTGTTAAACACGGAACCAAATTCGTATTCTGATTTTTTAGAAATTAAATCGGGTGCAAATATTTCTGGAGTTGACGATGGTGTTTTTTGTTTCAGATATTTGAGATTGTTCGCTGTTGTTTGTGAATATCCAACAAAAGAAATCAATAGACAGACGAAGAGAGTTTTAGAAAATAATCGCATAATTTTTTTTTGATTGCTATTGAAAGTTATATAAATATGAACTAAAAACTGACCTATTTATTGTTTTTCAAATTTCGTTGACAAGATTGATGACAACGATTATTGTTAATGTGTGGTTTCAAGTATTGTAATAGGTTTTTTCTCAACGCCCGCATAAAAAACAATGATTTCTGCAGGTTCAGTACCTTTATTCTCTCCATAATGCCATGCGTTTACAATTTCTACAATAGGCTCGCCAGCTTTTAAATGCAAAGTATCATTGGCTTTACTAATCACAGTTAATGCTCCTTTTAGTAAAACACCTGCATTAATTACTGGATGCTTGTGCCAATTCAATTTGGTTTTGGGTGGAATCACAATTTTCAAAATTGTGACTTCGGGAGTTCCGTCTGGATATGTTGGCAATGGTGTATCATTCCAACTTTTGGTTGTTTTAGTGAGTGCCGTAACTTCTATTTTAGCGTTTGAATTCGTGGTACACGCCGTGAATAGGATACATAAAAGAAAAAATAATAGTGGTGATTTGTTCATTTTGAAATGATTAGTTGCGCTGATTAAGAAGCTAAATGTAAAGAATACAGATTGAATAAAAAATTTACACTAACAGTAGTCTGAACATTTCAAAATCAAAAAAGCCTTTCACGATGGAAAGGCCTTCTTTATATTTTATTTTTTTATGAATTATTTTTTTATGAATTTCTTGGTCAAGATTTCATCACCATCGTTGATTTGTAATATGTACATTCCTGCTTTTAAGTTACGCACATCAATCGTTTTGTTTGATAAGTCGCCTGTTTTTACAACTTGTCCAATCATAGAGTGAATTTGATAGGAAGCATTTTCTTCTACAAAAATTCGTACTTCCAATTCATTAACTGTTGGATTTGGATATACGGTAAAGTCTTCATGAGAAACTTCTTCTTCATTCAAGCTATATAAAAACTTAGTTTCTGCGGTATCTTTATCTCTAGAAGAAACGATAGCTTGTCTTGCTGCTGCTCCACTTGTAATTCCTTTGATACTTACTTGATCTATATAAATTTGATCAGCATTCGCTGAAGCATCACATTGGAATCTAAAGCTTGCGTTGTTTACAAAATTGTAGGAAGCACTGTCTAAGGTTACTTTAGAAGTATAGAAGTTGTTATTTTCAAAATCTGTTCCGCTAGCATACGCTTTTACCGTTTGCCATCCAGAACCATCATTGTAACGTAACCAGAAATCTTCGTTGGTTTCCATACTGTAGGAGTAGAAAAAGAACTCCACTTCTACCGTATCGTACGGACTTACATCCACATTATTCAATGTCATGGAAGAAGCGGTACCGGAGTTGTCACGTAAACGAATAGAAAAACTTCCTTCATACGAACGAGCTCCCGAATAACGCGCACAATCGCCGCCACCATCAACCCAGCCATCTAAACCAGATTCAAAAAATCCTTCATGCAATACGGTCGTTCCTCCAGGAGTTCCGTTTCCATCAATAGTAGGCAATCCTAAGTTGGTAAATGTATCCGTAGCATACACATCCCACTCTGCTTCTGTATAGCTCGTATTTGGTCCTGTGATGCTTACTTTTCTTTGTAAAGTGACATCTTGCGCAAAGTTTGCACTTCCACCATTAAAAGTACCAATGATATCAATCAACACATCGTTTTTAAATAATCCAACAGGATCGTTTCCGTTGAAAGTGATAATAGCGCTTCCAGTCGTAATATCAGCTTTACTTTGTACAGTAGCACTCGCTGAACTGTTTGCAACGACAAATACGTCACCATCCGTCAATACTCCTGATAAACTGTATGGAGAAGACCAATCGCCTGCACCATTAGTTTGTTTTTTAATGGTGTAAATAGATAAATCTACACTATTTCCTGTAAAGTTTGAAATCTCCAACGCTTTGTTATTGGAAGAGCCTTCTATGTATTCTGAGAAGAACAAATCGTCTTCACCAAATACAGGATCCGCTAATGTACTCACATTTACACTACTACTATTTGCAGACGTATTTCCAGCAGCATCTGTGGCGCTTATGGCAAATGAATATGCTGTGTTTGGAGTCAATCCTGTAACTTGGATTGAAGTTGAAGTCGTAGAAGTTACCAAGGCTCCTGAATTGTATATTTCGTAAACACTCACACCTACATTATCTGCAGAAGCTGCCCAATTCAAGTCAACGGTAGTTTGCGTAATGTTTGAAGCTACTATATTCGTTGGAACTGTTGGTGCTGTTGTATCAACCGTAGTTACGTTTGTTCCAGCACTAGCCGCAGATGTGTTTCCTGCTGCATCTTTTGCTCTTACGGTAAATGTATATGTGCTTACAACGGTAAGTCCAGAAACATTGTAGTTTGTTAGTGCCGTGCTTCCAACAAGTGTTCCATCTCTATACACCTCGTAAGCAGTTACACCTACATTATCGCTAGAAGCGGTCCAGTTTAACGTGACATTGTTTTGACCAATGCTTGATGCTATGATATTTGTCGGAATTGTTGGCGCTTCTGTGTCAGGAGTTGTTCCACCATCAATTGTATGCGTTCCTAGATCAGAAAAAGTATTACTCGCAAACGTATCCCATTCGGAGGTGGTATAGGTAGTATTCGGATTGGTAATAGCTGCTTTTCTTCGCAATGTCTTATCTTGTCCGAACGTAGCACTAGATCCAAACACACCAATAATATCAACTAATACATCATTTTTAAACAATCCTACAGCATCATTTCCATTAAAAGTGATGGCTGAATTTGTAGTTGTTGCATCGGCTTGAGAAGTGACTCCAGTAGTTGCTGAACTATGCGCTAACACAAATACATCTCCGTTAGCTAAGGTTCCACTTAATGGATATCCTGAAGACCAACTTCCAGCTCCATTGGTTTGCTTTTTGATGGTATACTCTGTTAAGTTTACAGTACTTCCTGTAAAGTTAGCAACTTCCAAAGCTTTGTTGTATGAAGATCCTTCTACATATTCTGAAAATAATAATTCAGTGGTCGCGCCAGCCATATTAGTGGTAACATTTACACCAACACTTGTGTTTGATGTATTTCCAGCTGCATCTCTAGCACGAACTGTAAATGTATACGATGTACCCGCAGACAATCCGGATACATTATAGGCTGTGTTTGGGGTACTTCCAATAAATACACTATTTCTGAATACATCATACGATGCTACCGAAACATTATCCGTAGATGCTGTCCAGCCTAGTGTAGTTGCCGTTGTTGTTGTATTGCTTGCTAGCAAGTTTTGAGGAACTGTCGGTGCTTCCGTATCATTTCCTAAATTAAATTTGTCTTCCGCTTGTGGTCCACCCCAAATTTGTGTAGCAAACGCCGGATTGTCAATAAATGGATTACGATTTCCTTGAATTCCCGCTAATACATTGTTACGATTTTCTTCATACGCAGAAACTGGATCGTCTACATTCCATTGCAAGAATAAATCAATCATATTCGCATCAACAGTTAAAGTGGCCCCTGATCCTACATTTACAGGTAAACATTGGTTTCCGTAACGCAGATACATAAACATCACAATTCGCGCTACATCTCCTCTCCATTCATCTCCAGGATACCAATTACCAATAGGATTTATATAACCCGCAGCGCCTGTTCCAGTTCCGAATTTACGATTGTTGCGTGTTGAATTTTGTTGAAAATCACAAGCACGCAAGTTATGGGCATCGGCTCCAGGACCTGAAGTTCCCAAATTGGGATTGGCTAGTGATTTTGCAAAAACATGCTCTCTATTCCAATCACCAACGTTTCCACCGTTTTGAAATTTGTCTCGCGTTCTATCATTGACAACGCTTCCATCGGTATCATTATGCCCGTAAATTAATAATACATTGGAATTGTTACTTAAATCTACATCCGATTGTTGCAGTGCATTCCAAACACCTGGCGTATACGATAAAAAAGTCGTGTGTGTTGAAATGATCTTAGTAGCGAGTTCGTCTTTTAAATTTGTACCCGATTGCGATAAATTCACATCGTTATAATACGATGGAACTTGCGCATACGCAGTAATGCTTACGGCTAAGAATAGCCAGAGTAATCGTTTTTTCATCTAGAGTATTTTTTGGGTGGTTAAATTTTCTACTTCCTAAAAATACTATTGTTTTTGGAACTATTTCTCTATTTTTATGTTAACAAATTGTTGGCTTTATACTTAAATAGCAATTTTACGTTTATACCTTACCAATCAAGCATTTAAACCGTAATTTTTTTGTTTTTTTGCCTTTATTTTAAGACTGCTTTACGAACCTTAAACTACTTTTCTGAATATTGTATTGATATTATCTCCAATACATTATAAAGTTTTTCTGATCTATGTCGTACAGTACTTTTTTTAGGTATTGAAAAATAGTTTCTAAATCAGATTTTCTTCTAGTTTCGATTGTTTTTTGCCAAAGATTGATGAATGCTTTGTCTGGAAATTCTTCAAATTCGTAATTTTCAATGTACGCTTTATCATTTAGCATTCGATCGAGTTTTGTGTCAAAATCCAATTCAATTTTCAATATTTTTGAATAATACATGATGGCAAGATTCATAAACAACATAAGATTGTAATGAAAAAAAGGAGCGTTTTCATCTGCTTCTTTTAGATATTCATATCGACTAAATAATGAATGGATCATGTCTTTTCGCGCTTCTAGAGAGGTTTCTGATTTGAGAAAAGGAGTTTTAAAATAATGTGCTGCAATTGCTTTTATTTTTTTGATAGTGTCATTTTGATCGTATAGAATTTGTCCTTTATGAAAGTTTCGAGCTTCTATTTTTGAATTGTTGAAATAGTCTGTATTAAATTTTTTAATGATTTTTTCTTTTGTTCTTCCTAAGTACGAAAAGGAAGTGCCATTAATTTCTTGAAGTCCTTTAAATTGAAGTTCTTGATCGTCATTTAACAACAGGCGAATGTCAACATCCGAATGTTTTTTACCCAATCCGACAGCGTAGCTTCCACATAAAAGAATTCCGTTTACTTCTTCTTTTTCTTTCCAAATGTTGATGAATGTTTGTAATGCTTCTTTCATGCTGTGGTTGTTAGTAATAGACACTCGTCCCAATTTGTCGAAAATTTATTTTCCATTTGTATAATACTTAATCCCACATGTGTTAAATGGTTCCAAATACCTACAGCTGTGCCTTCAATTTGGTATGAATTGAGTGCTTTTTTGAATTGATCTTGGTAAGCATCTCGCAATTTTTGGTAGTGTTGTTGTTGCGTTTTTTGAAATACGTATGCATACGATTGATAACATACATAATAATTAGATATTGAAGCTGAACTTTCAGCAAACTGGTTTTCATCAAATAGTTGTGCAGCTTTTTCTTTCATGGAAGCTATCGACATTTCAGTGCCTACTTTCCATAAACACAATGCAGTTGCAGCGTTTTGTTGCGTGTTTTGAGAAACTTCTTTCAGTAGCAACGCACTGTAATATGCTATTAATGGGCGAACTAGCGGATCAAATGTTTTTAGAGATAATAGCAGCAGCAGAAAGTTTACAGTATTGGTTAAAACCTCCGTTTTATTGTGTGTGTGTTTAGCAAATTGTTCTGATTCAAGCGTTTTACGGATTCGTTGATTTTCCATAAAGAAAATAACCTGCGTAATATAATCTTCATAGGTTGCTTTTAGCGCAGCCGATTGGGTATGTTGAAATCGTTTTACAAAATATAAACAAAAACCTAATACACCCGAATGATAGTCAAAGTTCCCTGCAATAGCAAACGCGTGCATGCTCTCATAAATATAGTCGTCAAAAGTATGGGCAAATGCTGCGTCAATATCTATGGCAATAAAATTATTTTCATTGAGATGCTCAAGTGTCCAACCGATTCCTGAAATGCCTTCGCGTAAGTTTACACTCGAAGTTGCATCTATTCCTTCAATAGTTTCTTGTAAGAGATGAATTGCTTTGTCCGCATAGGCTTCTTCTTGAAAAAATTTATAGTAATAAAAAAAGTACAACACAATTGCGGCTTTTCCGTTGAGTCCAATTGCAGAAGTATCTTTTATAGTACGATCCAACTCAAGAGCAATGTTGTGTAGTATTGTATCTGTTTGTATTGTGTTCATATTTCGTTAATGTGTCAGTAAACATGCATCCCAGTGAAGATCATCTTCTGCTAAGAAATCAATAATAACAAGTCCAATTCCGGCAGCTCCTTCTATGAGTGAACTAGTAGATTTCCAGTGGTCAGCGTTCATTTTCCATTCGCGAACACGCGCATCGTCTTTTCCGTAATGAATCATATTGAAACCAGTTTCAAACCAAAAATCGGCCGTTTCTTTAAAGATAGTTTCTTCCGTATGTTGGTATATTCTTTTAAAAAGTAAAGCATTTCCAAAGGCTCCGTGACAGCAGGCAGCATCATTTACCCAAGTTTCCGCTTCTGTTTTTCTTTTCGCCGCATGTCTTAGTATATCAAGTACTTCATTTTTTAAAGTCGCATCTTGTAATGCTTCTGAAGCTTTTAAAAGTAACGTTCCAATACCTAAATCACCATAACACCAAGCCAATCGACTTTTACCAGTTCCTTTTTCTTCTTGTTTGATTGAATTTGGAAAGTATGAAAAGACAACTTCTTCTTCATTTTTACAGGAAAGAATGTAATTGACCGTTTGTTTTAGCAAAGGTTGTGTTTTTGTCCTAAAATCGTTATGTTGATGCATTTTGGAGAGTATTCCAATAATCCCAGAAATTCCGTGCGCAACACCTAAATTGTATCCGTTAGCATTTGTGTTTGGATTCAGTATTGAATTCCAAACAATTTTATCATCATCAATTTGTATGGCTGTTTTTGATAACAGAGAAAGAAATTTGAGCAGTATTATTTTATACTGTTCTTTAGCAGCTGCGGTTTCAGTATTTTCATAACGATTCAAAAAATAATAGGCAGTTCCTAAAGCTCCGTACAGAAACTCATAGTTTTCATTTTCAGTACTTTTCATCATGAAAATTTCTAAATTCGCGTCAAATTGAGTTAGCAAACCATCTGCATCAATTCCTATAAAATCATGTTGCTTTAAATGATCTAAAACCCAACCAAAACCTGAGATTCCATTACAATACGCCAATTGACTGAATCCGTTATTGAGTTTTTCGACACAAGTCATCAAAACTTCTGAACCTTTTTCTACTTGCTCTGAATTGTTTAGGTATCTTGAATAGTAAAAGTGAAATAGTGAAATGCCCGAAAGTCCAGCAAGTACTCCAATATTGTCTTGTTTAGAAATTTCGATAGCTATGATACGGTCAATTTCTTGTAAAGTTTCTTCTAATTGTTCTTTGACCATATTATTGACATTATCCATAAAAGCAATAGTGATGTGTATTCATAATTGTAGACTGTTTAAATAATTGATTGCTTTTTCATCTTCTTCTGGCGTATTCAATTCTAACCGAAGAATCCCTTTCCAAACTCCTTTTCTGGTATGTGTAAAAAGCTGAATTAAATCACTCACAATATCTACATGAATTATATGACTTGGCGGCGCTACAAGAATAGGATACGAAGTTTGATCGATTTTGTATTTTTCTTTGGATAATGTATTCGACACAAATTCAGGAAATACTTTTTTCCAGTGTGCTTCATTTGTATCTGGCGGACCTTCGTAAAATGTAGCGACATCCATATCGTTCGGACTTCTATTTTCGATAGCTTCAATATTTTCTGTAAAACTTCCATATAACCACTGATATCCGAGCAGAATGTTGTGGTTAAACATTGCTTTTCGGAAAAAATAAAGTCCTTTCAATATCTCAACACGTTCTTTTGAAGTGGCAAATCGTTCGCACAATTCTAATAGGGTACATTTAAATGGTGATAGGTATTCATCATGAAAATTATCCATAACATCATACCTATCAGTACGATATGGAGGTAGCAAATTATTTTCATCGAATGGTGGTATGGATGGTGACGTATTTTCGGTAGATGTCATAAATTAAAAACACTTTAATGTTATGTTAAAAATAAGACTTTATCATTAGTAAAGAAGTAAATTTATTGAAATTTAAACCATTAAATTATTTATTATGAAAAAAAATGAATTAACACTTGATCTTAAAAAAGTTACGTTATCTAAATTAAATTCTATTGAAGAAATTAAAGGTGGAGGTTCTGCTTGGTGTGGAGCATCAGCGCACATGGGAGCTACCATAAGTCGTGGTTACCAACCAGCAGGATGGGATGCTGATACAAACCAATTATGGGAACCTTGTGATAGAGAATCATAAGCTATAGTATAAAAATTAAAAAGGCTTTCTTAGTAAGTAAGACAGCCTTTTTTTTGCTTTATTTTTTATATAATTATTCGCTTTCTAATGCTGAAACAAAACTTTCAAAGTCTTTTACAAATTCAGTGTATTTGTTGCCCGTAGCTGGTCCATTAAAACCTGTATGAATGCGTCGGACGTTTCCTTTTTTGTCTATAAAAATGGTTGTTGGATAGGATAATACATGATTCAACATTGGTAATTTTTCTTGTGCTTTTTGCTTGTCGGAAGTGCCAAATTGTGCCAAAACGATCGGATATGGAATATTGAGTCGTTTTTGTAATTTTTTAATGTTGTTGAATGCTTTTTCTTTCGTTTTTGCATATTCAAAAGCTACCGCAATAAATTTTACTTTAGGATTGTTTTTTGCATAGTTGGAATAGTAGGTTGATTCATCCAAGCAATTTGGACACCATGTTCCCATAATTTGTACAATGCGGACTTTATCTTTTAAATTTTCATCGGTTAAAGAAATCATGTTGCCATCAACATCTGGAAAAGAAAAGTTGAATTCGTCATAGCCTTCTTTAATGTACGTTAGACTTTTCGCATCAGGCAATTCATAGTTTTCATTTCGTTTTGCTGTAAACGGTTCTTTCCAGTGATTTCCAGATTGAAACTCGCCAATCATCGTACTATCCGTCACCGTTGCCGTGAATAGAAACGCATGCGCACCATCAAACGTAGACAGTTGTAGTTGATTGCCATTCAGTGTTCCTTCCAAATAGCGATAATCGCCTGTAGTGGTTCTAAATGTTCCTGTAACAGTGTTTCCGTTCTGTTGAAAAATACCTTTTGCAATGTAGCGATCCGCTTCTATATTGGGACTAAACACGGTTTCCCAATTTCCAGAAATATTAGCTTCTGCATTACCTTTTGCGGTTGGAAAACGTTTTGTTTCTCCAAAAGTTGCCGTAAACGGAACAAATCTATCTAAGGAAACTTTTGCAAATTCGCCTGTGATTGTATTTTTATCTGTAAATTTTCCTTTCAACACACCTTCATATACGTCCATTTTTATCGTGATCGAATCTTCTTTGATCGTAATATCCGTAATCGGAATGCGTTCATCTGCATTGTGAATTTCAATTCCTTTTGCTGTCGTCGTGAAAATAAACGGTAATTCTTTGGCATCTTGAACCGTCAATGATACATGCCAAGAACCTTCTTTTAAACTGTAATTTTTAGATTTCGTTTCTTTCTGTCCACAGGAAATGCAAAAAATGGTGAAGAGTAGAATATGAAGTTTATCTAGATGTTTCATGTTGAAATTGTAATTGTTAAATAATTGGTTCGAAATAGCCGTAGTAAATTACAATTAATCTTGGAGAAGTTTTGTTTTAGGATTGAATACTGCAAATTCTATATTTTTTGTCACGAATTCACGAATGGTTTTTTTTGGATTGTGTTTCTTGAAATTAATTTAGATAGCAGAAATTAATTTTTTTTTAGCTGTTAGAAACGTCTTTTGGGAATTTTATTAAAATTAGTGCCAATCTTTTTCAAACGGTCAACTGAATTTTCTTAGAATAAGACTACCATGTCGCTATGCTTCTCGCAAAGACGTATCTAACAATCTGCAATCTAAAAGTGCGTCAGCACGGTCTGACTTCTAAAAGCAAAGCGAGTCTAACCACCAATTCTCCCCTTTTCATCTTCCAAACTTCCATCACGTTTTTTGGCATTTTTCACATCGCTGTTTCCAAATGAATAGCGAACATAAAAGTTGATATTTCGGCTGTCACTTCCGCCGCGACCGTCAATACGTAAATCGCCAAATTGTGTAACTCCTTGCCAAGGAATGGTGTATAAAACATCGTTCATCGTGATTTTCCCTGTCCAGTTTCCCCATGATTTTTGTACAGCAATATTTAGCGAACCTAAACTTTGCGTTTCATACGTTCCGCCCCAAATGGATGGACTGCTGTACCAACCACTGACTTCAAGTTTGATTTCTTTTGGCAATGAAAACGTCGTTTGCGCATAAAATCCGAAAGTATTTTGGTCAATGGTAATAAACGCAGGATTTGTTGCTGTGAATTTGGTATATAAACCATACACATTGGCATACGCGCGCCACCAATTGTTAACTTTGAACGGATAGGAAATACTCAAATTATACACTTCCTGATCCGCTACGTTTCGAGTATTTAAAAAGTTTCTGTTTTCACCTTCAGCTTCCGTAACTTGCGCAAAGAAATCGGAAATGTACGAATAACTGAAACTTGTCGTTAAGGTATATTTATACGTGTGTGATATTTTAAAATTGTCCGTGTATTGTGGTTGTAAGAATGGATTACCACGACTAAAACTCAATTCATCCAACTGAAACTCAAACGGATTTAAGATTTGATAGTTTGGACGTTGAATTCTACGACTGTAACTTAACGCTAATGAGTTGGTAGCATTGGCTTGATAGGAAATTCCTGCCGATGGGAAAAAGTCTGTATATTGGCGTGAAACAACTTGGTTTTGATCGGTATTTTCTGCCGTCAATTCGCCTTGTGAATCCGTACGTTCCATACGCAAACCTGCTTGAAATTTCCATTTGTCGAGCGCAAAGTTATATTTGGCGTAGAGTGCGTAAATTTTCTCATCATATTCAAATTCATTGCTTCGGTTCATATTGAGATTGTTCACACCATTGATGACATCAAAAAAGTTAAACGTATTGTCTGTAATCACTTTGGAAACCTTTGCGCCTGCTTCAAACGATCCTTTTCCCAATTTTTGTCCATAATCTACTTTGGCGGCGTAAATATTGATGTCAATTGGTGTTTCTTGATAGGTAATATTTGCATTTAAAATTTCGCCCGTTGGTGTGGTGTAAAAGTTGGGTTGATTGTTAAAACGTTCCCGCGTGTAACGTCCGTAATCTAAATCGACACTAAAACTGGTTCCTAATGTATCTTTGTAGCGATAATTCACATTGGCATTTAGATTGAAACTGTTATTTTCCGAACTGTTTGGCGCGCGCAAAATGCTATCCGTAACGCGCGTATTTCGGTCAATAATTGGTGTAACACTGTTGGAAGTTGATGCTGCATCACGAAGATTTACGCTAACTACAGTTCCGATGACGCTTTCTTTGGAAAGATAATAATCGGCTCCTGTTCGGAAATTATTAGAAAAAGCATCGTTTTCAGAATCGGTTTGTGCATCAAAAATTTTATCGCCTTGCGTTCTAAATAAATTAATGAATCCTGTGGAACGCCCAAAAAAGTTAGAATAACTTCCAAAAAACGTCCATTTTTTAAAACGACTGTTGATGGAAACCGAATTGTTGGTTCGCGCATAATCTCCCACTGTAACTGTGCTTGACACACTTCCGCGCGTTCCCAACCCTTTTTCTCTTTTGAGTTTGATATTGATGATTCCTGCATTTCCAGCCGCATCATATTTAGAGGATGGTTGTGTAATGATTTCTATACTTTCAATGGTATCTGCCTGTAATGATTGTAAAAATGCTGTTAAATCATCGCCTGCCAAGAAACTTTGACGATCGTCAATGTAGATTAGTACACCTGCTTTTCCTTCTACTACAATATTGTTGTCATTGTCTAAACGTACGCCAGGCGCTTTTCGCAGAATTTCCAATCCGTTGTTTCCTGCACTTCCCACCATACTTGCTACGTTGAATACGGTTTTATCAGGCTCAACTTGAATGATTGGTTTTTCAGCCACAACTGTCACGGCTTCCAAAGATTCAGCAGAAACACTCATGATGATTGTTCCCAAATCATTTTTTTTCGTACCAAGTGTAATTTCTCGCGAAAGCGTAGTATATCCGACAAAAGAAATTTTTAACATGTAAGTTTTCGGTGCAATGTCTTTTAGTGTAAATAGTCCGTTTTCATTGGAAATGGTTGCTTTTACCAATGCACCATCAAGCGTATTGACAAGGACATTTACAAAAGGTAAAATTTCATTGGTTTCAGATACAATTTTTCCCGTAACAAGCGTTGTTTCTTGCGTTTGACTGTTCATCCTTAAAGAGAAAAACAATAAAGTGAGTAGTGTATAAAAAGTAGTTTTAGCGTACATAATTATTTAATTTTCAACAAATATGCAGCGATCGTTAGCGCGACACAATGCAAAAGTTACGAGTGGCCCCAAATGGTGTATGAGTTGCCCAAGGGCAGTTCGTGAATCTATAAGGCGACTCGTGGAATGTTTCTTTTGTATGTATGACAATGCATGTAGTTTTGATGCAAATTAAAAAAATATACATTATGAAAAAAATACTTATTACTTTTATGCTAGCTGTATGTACGTTGGGAATGCAAGCTTCGGAACTCGATAATAGATCGTATCTTAAAATTGAATTGAACGAACAAGAATACATTAGTTATCCGCCAAAAACTGACTTTTTAGCAAAAGATGTAGACGGAAAAGTCATCCTGAACCCTAGTACTTTAGAGAAATTGAAAGTGTATGCCATAGAAAAACCAATTACGTTATATGTGTTTCCTTCTTGGAGAGATGAACCTGATGTGTATACTTTGAAAAGTGGTACCTTGTACATGAAAAAGACGGATCGCGATTATACAAAAGTTGCTAAAAAGCAAAAACATTCGCCTTCTAATGATCATTTTAGTCGCCCGACAGATGGTTCTGAGCAACAAAAAGCTTCCAAACGTATGACGAGTAATGGCGTGTATTTGGTGGGAAAACGCTTTTATGATTATGATGCAAAAAACGGTTATGATGTAAGTTTAGAGTTTTCTAATGATGTGGTTTTTACCTATAAAAACGGCTTTGTAAACGCTTGGCAATATGGGGAAGAACTCGTTATTGAAAATAAATATTTGGTAAAAACCGAACAAGGAACGTTAAAAATTAGCTACAACCCAAAAACGAAAAAGGTTTGGTGGGTTTTTGATAAAGATAAATAAGATGAATAAACGTATTTTTGGTATTAAAGTTTTCGACATACTTGCGCTACTAGGCTTGTATTTAACGCTTTCCATCATATATCATGTAACACTCTGGTTTAACAGACTTCCTAAAAATAGAGATTGGGCTGATTTGTTTGGATTGAATAGTTGGTTTGATAATGAAGGCTTGCATTACACCGTTATGTTTGTAGCTACGTGTATTGTGTGGTTTTTTATCTTTAAACTTTTCGGACATTGGAAATTATGGCAGCGTTTGTTATTGCACATCCTTGGAATTCCTTTTTTTCTCTTCTGTTCGTGGAAAGTGTTCTATTTCATTTGTGAAACTTATGGATATTGGCACATGGGTGGCACTGGACAGGTTTGGGATATTTACATTCCATTACTCATTTATTTGATTCAATTTTCCATAATGCACGCGTATGAATATTATATAAAGAATCAACAAAAGATGCGCTATCAAGTAGAATTGAAAAATACCGCATTAAAAAGTGAATTGAGCGCGATAAAAGCACAATTGAATCCGCATTTTTTATACAATGTTTTCAATACTATCAACGCCAGTGTTCCCAAAGAAATGGAAGATACACGCGAAATGATTGCCGAATTGTCTGATTTGTTTCGCTATCAACTCAAAGCGAGTCGTGAAGATTTGGTAACACTCGAAGAAGAACTTGATTTTGTAAAAAAATACCTAAAACTAGAACAGCGACGTTTTGAAGATCGACTTGAAATTAATATCAATGTTCCTAATACGTTGCTTTCGCGAAAAATTCCGCCGATGTTACTACAACCGTTGGTAGAAAACTCGGTAAAGCACGGAATTTCACCGTTGGTACAAGGTGGAGAAGTTACCATTGCCATTAAAGAACAAGGTAATAAATTGATTTTTGAAATCAACGATACTGGCGTTGGTGTAAAAGATAAAGAGCGTATTTTTGATATAGGTGTCGGAATCAGCAACACACAAAAACGTTTGCAAAAAATGTACAATTCTACCTTGCAATTCTCTGATAATCTGCCATCTGGATTAAAAGTGTATTTTGAACTATAATAAAATTACATGAAAAAGGTAATCATTGTGGATGATGAGAAATCTGGAAGAACGCTCATCAAAGAGTATTTGGAGCATCATAAAGAATTGATTTTGGTCGGTGAAGCCAATAATGGTGTCGATGCGATTAAAATCATCAATAAATTTCAACCCGATTTGGTGTTTATGGACATTCAAATGCCAGGTTTGACTGGTTTTGATGTGTTGGAGCATTTACATGAATTGCCAACCATTATTTTTAGTACTGCGTATGATAAATATGCACTAAAAGCCTTTGAAGTACACGCGGTCGACTATTTGTTAAAACCGTACACCAAAGAACGTTTTGACAAAGCTGTGAGCAAACTCAAAGACAATTCTCCAAGTCAGATTGCGCCTTTGGCAAACGAACATATTTTATCCAAACCCAACTTTCCCGATCGGATTATTGTAGAAAAAGGTACAAAATACGTAACGCTTGCTACCGAAGACATTATGTACATTGAAGCGTATGGCAGTTATTCTAAAATCTTTGATTCGGATGCAGGTTATCTCAGCAATCGCGGGATTTCACAATTGGAAGAAAAGCTCAATCCCAAACAATTTATGCGCATTCACCGCAGTATTATTGTGAGTTTAACGGCGATAAAAGAAGTGTCTAAATACGGAAAAAGCTATATTTTAATTCTCAAAAACAACGAAAAACTAAAAGTAAGTCGTAGTTATGCCAATAAGATTAAGGAGCTTATTTTGTAGACAAATTTTATGTTTTTATAAATTGTTGTAAAATATCAATTAGTCTTAAAAAAAGATATAAGCTTCATTATTTAGTTATTTTCCCATTCTCTAATTGTTTTTTTGAGAACCCAATTATCATTAATATTTTCATATACCCTTACAAATCCTTTATTCTTTTTCGACGTAGGCATTGAAAAAAATCTGATCATTAAAAATTTTCCATTTTTAGATAGTAGCGGAAGCCCAAATTCTTGTATTCCACCAATCTTTTTATTGTATAATTTATCGTAATCAAATTCTTTTTCTTTGATGAAATCACTTTCAATTTTTGCTATGAAATTAACTATTTTTTTACGTTTTATAAATTTAAATTCCTTGAAAATTCCCTTTTTTAAAAGTTTAATCTTAGCATTTCTTTTTATTTGGTCTTTATAGTAATCTATATCTTCTTTTTTAAAATATGGAGCTAGTGGCTCGAAATTTTCATCATTAAAATAAAACTTTGCTGGTATCTGTAAAGCAGAGTTGAATCCGTTAACTAATTTTAATTTTTTGTCTAGTATTGAATTGTCACCTGAAACTACTTCCAGTAGGATATTATTGATAAGTAACTCATCATTTTTCTGTTTTTTTTGAAATGATGTTAGTAAAATAAAACTAAACAATATGAACAAAGGTTTTTTCATAATAAATTTTAATAAAGTTCTACGGATATAAAATCAAAACTACAATAATTTACTTAAAATTATTCTCTATTTAAGATGTTATTTATTAAGAAAAGTATCACTTTTTAAACTTAATAATTACTGTTCTGTCTGTAATTGAAAAGTTTGATTTTAGAAATTTTACCTTTTAGGTTGTAAATCCGATTCTATTCTACAGGATAAAAATCAACACTTTCAGAGTTTTTTAAGTCATTCTGCTTTTGTTATTTAGTTTTTATGGTTAAAAAGATTATTCATTCTAAAAATCTAAAAGCAAAGCAAACTCAAAAGCGAAGCAAGTCTAAAATCTAGTAGCAAAGAGCGATCTAGATTCTAACAGCGTCAGCGGTCTAAAAACTCATCCAACATTATTTGCCAACTCTAAGCATTATCTTATCTTTGCGGACTATTCAATACTAGAACTAATGAAAATATCTTACAATTGGGTAAAGCAATTTATTCAACTTGATTGGGATGCTGATAAAACAGGGGAACTCTTGACCGACTTAGGTTTAGAGGTGGAAGGCATCGAAAAATATGAATCTGTACCAGGTGGATTGGAAGGCATCGTAATTGGTCATGTTTTGACCTGCGTACAACATCCAAATGCAGATCGCTTGAAAGTTACTACAGTTGATTTGGGCGACGGCGAAGCTGTACAAATTGTCTGTGGAGCGCCTAATGTAGCAGTTGGACAAAAAGTGCCTGTAGCAACAGTTGGTACGACTTTATATGATGCTGAAGGCAAAGGATTTAAAATCAAAAAGGGAAAAATTCGTGGCGAAGTTTCTAACGGAATGATTTGCGCTGAAGATGAACTCGGTTTGGGTGAAAGTCACGACGGAATTATGGTGTTGGATGAAGAATTAACGCCTGGAACACCAGCAAACGAAGTGTTTGATATTGAAAATGATGCGGTTTTTGAAATTGGATTAACACCAAACAGAGCCGATGCAATGAGTCATCACGGAGTGGCAAGAGATTTAAAAGCTGGATTGCTTCAAAAAGATATCAAATTAGAACTCATTACACCTTCTACCAGTAGTTTTCGCGTGGATAACAGAACGTTAAAAGTAGATGTTGATGTGATAGATAAATCTTTAGCACCGCGGTATTGTGGGGTTACGATTTCTGGAGTGCAGGTAAAACCGTCGCCAGAATGGTTGCAACATCGTTTGAAAGCCATTGGTTTAACACCAAAAAATAATATTGTAGATGTAACGAATTATGTGTTGCACGAGCTAGGGCAACCATTACACGCGTTTGACGCGAATTATATTTCGGGCAATAAAATCATTGTAAAAACGTTGGAAACAGGCACTAAATTTGTCACGTTAGATGAAGTTGAGCGTGAATTGCATGAAGATGATTTAATGATTTGTGATGCAGAAAAACCATTGTGTATTGCAGGTGTTTTTGGCGGATTAAAATCTGGCGTGACCGAAAATACGACCAATATTTTCTTAGAAAGTGCTTATTTTAGCCCAGTTTCTGTGCGTAAAACAGCAAAACGTCACGGATTGAATACCGATGCATCGTTCCGTTTTGAACGCGGAATTGATCCAAATATTACGGAATATGCACTGAAACGTGCTGCTTTGTTAATTCAAGAATTGGCTGGCGGTGAAATTACCAGTGATGTTTCCGACAGTTATCCAACAAAAATTGAAGACTTTCAAGTGCGTGTGTCTTTCGATAATATTACGAAGTTAATCGGAGAAGAATTACCGCGTGAAACGATCAAAAATATTTTATCCTCTTTAGAGATTAAAATCAATTCGGTGACTGATGGCGGTTTAGGCTTGACCATTCCTGCTTTTAGAGTAGATGTGCAACGTGAAGCAGATGTCATTGAAGAAATTTTACGTGTTTACGGTTATAATAATATCAAGTTTGATGAAAAATGGCATACGTCCATTTCCAATACATCACGATTTGAAGATTACAAATTGCAAAATATAATCGCAACGCAATTGGTGTCGCAAGGTTTCTATGAAATTATGTCAAATTCCTTGACCAATACTTCATACATTGAACTTTCGGAGCAGTTAAAAACGGAGCATAATATTACGATGTTAAATCCTTTGAGTGGCGATTTGTCTGTGATGCGCCAATCGTTATTGTTTTCTGGATTGGAAGCGATTTCACACAACATCAACCGAAAAAATAGTGACTTAAAGTTATTCGAATTCGGAAAAACCTATCACGCTTACAGCGAAGAAAATCGTGAAGAACACAAGCATTTATCAGTATTCATTACTGGAAACGCTACAACGGAAACTTGGACGCAAAGCAAACCTGTTGCAACCGAATTTTTCTATGCGAAAGGAGTTGTAATGGCAATTTTATCTCGTTTGGGAATCAATTCGTTGAAAGTTTCGCCAATTAAAAACGATTTATTTTCTGAAGGAATTGTATTGAGTTTGGGAAAAATTAAGTTGGTTGAATTTGGAATTGTGAAACGAAAAGTTGTGAAGTCTTTCGACATTAAACAACAAGTAATTTTTGCGGATTTCAACTGGGAGAACGTGATTCAAGTCGTGAAAAATAGAAAAATCAAGTTTAAAGACATTCCAAAATTCCCGAAAGTTCGAAGAGATTTTGCATTGTTGATTGATGAGAAAACTACCTTTGCAGAAATTCATACGATTGCCAAACAAAGCGAACGCAACTTGTTGAAAGAAGTGAATTTGTTTGATGTATACGAAGGAAAGAATCTTCCAGAAGGAAAGAAAAGTTATGCGGTAAGTTTTACACTGCAAGACGAACATAAAACCTTGACAGACAAGCAGATTGATAAAATCATGAATAAATTGCAGCAAAGTTTTGAGAAACAATTGGGTGCGGAATTACGATAGTATTTACACTTCGACTTCGCCCAGTGTACGTAAATTTATATACCATAGGAACGCTTTTTACTTTTGTGAGGAGCGTTTTTTTTTATTTGATTGAAAGATTAAAGATTAAAAAACTTCAACGCTTCATTGCGAACAAAGTGAAGCAATTTGCTTCAAAGAAAATAATGCATTTCATTAGAAACAGATTACCACGTCGTAGACTCCTCGTAATGACATATCTATTGCTACATTTTAAAATATAAAATTGATACATTATTACATTAAAGAAATTGTTGCATCAAACAATCACCCTTTGTATTTCGGGTACAAAACCTCCGTCACCAACTCAAACGTGAGTTCTTTGGTTTTTCCATTGACTTCGTAACGTAAAATCATTTCGCCCCAAAAATCGCCATCGGTAAAACTGCAAATTACCCATTTGTGATTGATGACTTTTACTTTGTCTACAGACATGAATTTTCCGCCTGTACCATCAAACGGAACTAAAGGATTGTTTGCTGAAGCTGAATTTTGATCGTAAATCGCATCCGTAATAATTTGAGAAAGATTTTCTGTATCAATAGCTGTTCCTTCAAAATATTCCAAGGCTTCACCATTACTTTCGAGTGAAAAGTAGCGCAAATCTGAATTTTCATTAAATAGTACATCTGCTGAATCTTTATACGCCGTTACTTCTTTCTTTAAAGTTTCAATTTTTCCACGCAAATCTTCAATTTTAGTCGTTTGCAATTCGTATTGTTTGTTAGAACTCACATACAAATACATGACTAATAAGACTAAAAAAATGATGGTATATAATAAGATTCTCTTTTTCATTGCAATGCTAATTTTTTAAATAGTAATCGTTAGGGTATCATACGCCAAAAATACGTTTTCTGGCAATTCTTTGGAAACTTCTGCATGAAAACCTAACAAATGACTAATGTGTGTTAAATAGGCACGTTCTGGCTGAATTTCTGCAATAAACGCCAACGCTTCTTCCAATGAAAAATGTGAAATATGTTCCTGAATTCGCAACGCATTGACAACCAGCACTTTTAACCCTTTTAGTTTTTCTTTTTCTGCTTGTTCAATGGTTTTAACGTCGGTCAAATACGCAAAATTATTAAAACGATACCCAAATACTTGAACTTTATGATGTAGTACATCAATTGGAGTTACGGTTACACCTTCCAATTGAAACGAATGATTGTTTTTTACTTCATTTTGAATAACGACTGGCGCACCAGGATATCTATTTTCAGTGGCAAAAATATAATCAAAACGACGTTCAAGTTCGCCATAAACACGTTTGTGGGCGTAGGTATGCACATCGCCTTGGCGGAAATAAAACGGTCTAATATCATCTAATCCTGCGGTATGATCGGCATGTTCATGTGTAAATAAAATTCCGTCAATTTGAGTACATTTGGCACGCAACATTTGCTGGCGGAAATCGGGACCACAATCAATGACATACGTGGCATTTTCCCAAGAAATCAAAATAGAAACCCGCAAACGTTTATCACGCGGATCATCACTCAAACATACAGGATGTGTACTTCCTATAATTGGAATCCCTAGTGAAGTTCCTGTACCTAAAAAAGTTACATGCATAGTTATGATGATAAATTGTTAAGAATTAGACTGTTTAACATCTATATCAGTGTGTTTAAACGATAATTCTTCAAATTTAACTGATTATTTAACAAAAAACCTCAAATATATGGTTCAAAAAAAATAATGAATGTTTATTTTTGTGTGAAACAAATTTTATTCTCACATGGCTATTGTCTACAAAGGAGATAAGGTAATGGAAAATGTACCTTCTATCAAAGCGAAAGCATTACGAATTAACTTAAACAGTCAAATTTACGGAACATTCGCAGAAATTGGTGCCGGACAAGAAACGGTGCGCCATTTCTTTCGATCTGGTGGAGCTTCAGGGACAATTGCAAAAGCCATGAGTGCGTACGATAAGGATTTTAGTGATGCAATTTATGGTGTTGAAAACGATCGTCGTTATGTAACAGAAGCCCGGTTAAAGAAGATGTTATCGCACGAAATGTCGTTGATAGAAGCACGTATTACGCGTGAAAAACATCCTGACAAAATGTACTTTAGCTTTGCAAATACGGTAGCTACGATTGATTTTGCTAAAAAATATAAAGGCCACGGTTGGGTTGGAATTAAATATCAAATTGATCCATCGCAAGACTATAATGAAATAGTTTTGCATGTTCGCTTTCAAGAAAATGATGCCAAGTTGCAACAGGAAACACTTGGTACCATGGGCGTTAATTTGATTCACGGTGCTTTTTACATGCATGACAAACCTAAGCAATTATTAAAGAGTTT
Source organism: Kordia sp. SMS9 (assembly GCF_003352465.1). Lineage (NCBI taxonomy): Bacteria > Pseudomonadati > Bacteroidota > Flavobacteriia > Flavobacteriales > Flavobacteriaceae > Kordia > Kordia sp. SMS9. The sequence goes on from NZ_CP031153.1 coordinate 4,521,847, forward strand.
ATACGATCATATTGATAAAGACAAAATTGAAATTGATACCATTAACTTTTCAGGACCACAGTTTGACGAAGTAGACAACCGATTGATGAGTTTACAACTGCTCAAAAATGGCATGACAGAAGCCGTAATTTTTGGCCCTGACGGAAATAATATTTTGCCTGCACGTTTGTTGTACAAAAAGAACATTTTGGCACTTCGCGGAAGTTTTAGACCTGTAACAAAGGTGAATATGGACATGTTTCAAAAATCGTATGATATTTTTATTCGTGAAAATAAAGTAGAAGTAGAAAAAACAGTGGTATTGTTCGAAATTACGCTTTCTAATTTACGTGCCGAAGGTGAAATTGACGAACAAGATTTTATGGACAGAGCGCAATTACTCGGTTCGCTTGGACAAACGGTGATGATTTCTAACTTTAAAGAATACTATCGTTTGGTAGAATACTTCTCTAACTATACCAAAGAACGTATGGCGTTGACTATGGGCGTTAACAACTTGGTGGATATTTTTGATGAGAAATACTATCGCCATGTCAGCGGTGGAATTTTAGAAGCGTTTGGAAAATTATTCTATAGAGACTTAAAAGTGTACTTGTATCCAATGAAACGCAAGGAAACGGGCGAATTGGTAAACAGCAACAACTTAAAAGTACATCCACGTATGAAAGAATTGTACAAATTCTTTAAATACAACGGAAAAGTGGTGGATATTTTTGACTTCGACAATAACATTCTAGATATTTTCTCTCGAAAAGTATTAAAAATGATTGCTGACAATGAAGATGGTTGGGAAGAAATGCTACCCGATGGTGTTGCCGAAATCATTAAAGAAAAAAACTTATTCGGCTATTTACTAGAAAGTGAAAACGAATTGATCGGAAATAAGTAATACAAGAAAAGCTCCTTTTTTGGGAGCTTTTTTTATGTGAAATATGAAAGAATGAACCAATTTTTAGTACTACTAACACTACTTATTACTTCCCAAATGATGATACTCTTTAAATTTTCTACAAAAAGCGATCTTTCCAATTGGTATGTTGTCAATGATGGCGTTATGGGCGGATTGTCTCAAAGTACTTTTTTGTTGAATGAAGCTGGAAACGGTGAATTTACAGGAAGAATTTCGCTTGAAAATAACGGCGGTTTCTGTTCAGTTCGTTATGGAATGGAAAAAACAGGTATTACCGGAAAAACTACCGTTGTCATTCACTTGAAAGGTGATGGGAAAACGTATCAATTTCGCCTTAAAGAAAATCGCAACGATCGGCATTCATATATTGCAGAATTTAAAACTTCTGGTGAATGGGAAACGATTGAAATTCCCTTAAATAGCTTATATCCAAGCTTCCGCGGTCGTAAGCTAGACATCGGTAACTTCTCTGCCAATCAACTAGAAGAACTTGGTTTTTTGATTGGAAATAAAAAGGAAGAAAGTTTTCATTTGGAGTTGGAAACTATTGCGTTGAAATAAAAAACAGACTCCACAAAGAAATTGTAAAGTCTGTTATATGTTAAGAATGCGGTTTGAAAAAAATTATCAAATCAACACATTTTCAAATCTTCAAATTATATAAGACGTCACTTCGAGTGATTTTCTGTCATTGAGCTTGTCGAAATAAAGAAAATTGTATCGAGAAGTACTTCGAAAACAGATTGCTTCAAAGCAGTTCTCGATACAACGAATCACAGATTCGCCACTCGAACAGACGATTGGTATTTCAAAGTGATCTCGACTGCGCTCGATCAGACAAATATATTTTTAAATCATCAAATCAACACATTTTCAAATCTTCAAATTATATAAGACGTCGCTTCGAGTAGTTTCTCAGAATGAAATAAAGAAAATTGTATCGAGAAGTACTTAGAAAACAGATTGCTTCACTGCGTTCGCAAAGACGTATCAAATAAAAACAGACTCCACAAAATTGTAAAGTCTGTTATATATTAAGAATGTGGTTTGAAAAAAATTATCAAATCAACACATTTTCAAATCTTCAAATTAACTCACAAGATCCAATATCTGCGCAGCATGATCTTTCGTTTTCACTTTATCAATCACATGATCCACGACACCTTCTTCATTGACTAAGAATGTTTTACGGTGAATTCCGTCATAGATTTTTCCCATGAATTTCTTTTCGCCCCAAACACCAAACGCTTCAATGACTTCTTTGTTTTCGTCGGCTAATAGCGGAAATGGAAATTCGTATTTATTCTTAAAATTGGTTTGTCTTTTCTCAGAATCGGCACTTACGCCTAACAATTCAAAACCTTTGCTTTGCAATTCGGCATAATTATCTCTTAAATTACACGCTTCTGCCGTACAACCTGGCGTGCTTGCTTTTGGATAAAAGAAAACTACTAATTTTTTTCCTGCATAATCGGTCAAGGAAACAGCATTTCCATCTTGATCGTTTACGGTAAAATTAGGTACTTTGTCTCCACTTTTTAATGTATTCATAGCGTATCTTTTAATATTGTTTTATTTTTGTTCAAAAATACTGAAAAATGACTAAACAAGAAAAGGTTCAGTTTGTAATTGATACTTTAGAAGCATATTATCCAGAAATTCCTGTGCCACTCGATCACACAGATCCGTATACTTTATTGATTGCCGTGTTGATGTCTGCACAAAGTACCGATGTTCGCGTGAATCAAATTACGCCATTATTGTTTGAGCGCGCTGACAATCCGTATGATATGATCAAACTTTCAGTAGACGAAATTCGAGAAATTATCAAACCAGTAGGCTTATCTCCTATGAAAGCAAAAGGAATTTACGGTTTGTCACATATTTTGATTGATAAACACGATGGAAACGTTCCTAAAACATTGGAAGAACTGGAAGAATTGCCTGCGGTTGGACATAAAACGGCAAGTGTTGTCATCAGTCAAGCTTTTGGTATTCCAGCATTTCCGGTAGATACACACATTCACAGACTCATGTATCGTTGGAATTTGACCAATGGAAAAAATGTGGTTCAAACAGAAAGAGATGCCAAACGTTTGTTTCCAAGAGAAAAGTGGAACGATTTGCATTTACAAATTATATGGTACGGAAGGGAATATTCGCCAGCGCGCGGTTGGGATTTGGACAAAGATATTATTACCAAAACGATTGGTAGAAAATCTGTTATTAACGAATATATAAAGCTAAAAACAAAAAAGACTCGCAGCTAACGAGTCTTTTTTCCAAAGTTTAGTTGAGAAGCGTTTCAAACTTCATCCTTTTGTAATTAATAACACTTAAAGCTTTCGAATAGTTCAACAAAAAGCTAATCGTTTCCTTCTTTGGAAGCATTTTTTTCATTTCTGGTGAACTGGTAGTGTAATTTTTTGCCATACGATGTGGGTTATATTTAAGACAACAACGTATGATTTTTAATTTTATTGTGCTAGTTTGTTAAAACTATGTTATGTTTATCAATAACTTTTCTCAGATTGATCAATGCGTAGCGCATTCTTCCTAACGCCGTATTAATACTTACACCTGTTTTTTCTGAAATTTCTTTAAAACTGAGATCTTGATACATACGCATCAACAATACTTCTTTTTGGTCTGCTGGCAATTCATCTACCAAGCGGCGTACATCATTTTCTACCTGAGTTTTAATAATTCTGTTTTCTGCATTTAAGTTGGTATCGCTCAACACGGAAAAAATATTAAAATCGCCTTTGTTATCATACTTAGGCATTCTATTATTCTTTCTAAAATGATCAATCACTAAATTGTGTGCAATACGCATTACCCAAGGCAAAAATTTTCCCTCTTCATTGTAGTTTCCTTTTTTCAATGTTTTAATCACTTTGATAAAGGTATCTTGGAAAACATCTTCCGTAATATCTCTATCCAACACTTTCGAATATATAAAACTATATATACGTTGTTTGTGACGCTCAATCAACACGCCTAAAGCGCACTCATCGCCATTGATGTAATTAGATACCAATACTGAATCTTGCAGGATCTGTTCCATAGCATTACTTTTTTACATTATAATTATCGAGGCTGATAATTTGTCCGAGTTTTTAAAAAAGTATTTTTATGCTATACGCAGATTTGTTTGTAGTAATTTGATTAATGATCCTCAAATATAACAACATTCGTTAAAAAAATGCAAATAAAATCCAATATTTTAACATTTTCTATGAATTTACTACGCTAAAGTGGTCATTTCAAAGTCACTATTTATAATAAAAACAAACAATTCTAAAATAATCATTCATTGAAAATGATTTTATTTCAACCTTTAAAAGCAGTATCTTTGCAATTATTTTTTCCCAATGACACAAGATCTCGCTACTGTAAATCCAAAAGAAAATATCATCATTAAAGGTGCTAAACTGCACAACCTAAAAAATATTGATGTGGTCATTCCGCGCAATAAATTGGTTGTAATTACTGGACTTTCAGGTTCCGGAAAATCAAGTTTGGCTTTTGATACTTTGTATGCAGAAGGACAACGACGTTATGTAGAAAGTTTGTCTTCGTATGCGCGACAGTTTTTGGGACGTTTGCACAAACCAAAAGTAGATTATATTAAAGGAATTGCGCCTGCGATTGCCATTGAACAAAAAGTAAATTCTACCAATCCGCGTTCTTCTGTGGGAACAACGACCGAGATTTATGACTATTTAAAGTTGTTGTATGCTCGTATTGGTGTGACCTACTCGCCTATTTCGGGGAAAGAAGTCAAAAAACATACAGTTACAGATGTCATCAATTATGTGAAAACTTTTGAAGAACGCAGCAAATTATTGTTGTTAGCGCCTGTAACGGTTCCAGAAGAGCGCAGTGCGTTTCATACCATAAAAGTATTAGCGCAACAAGGTTATGCAAGAATCAAGAAGAATAATGAAATTTTTCGTATTGATGAGATTCATGAAGACTTTACAGAAGATTTCTCATTAGTGATTGATCGTATTGTGGTTGCTCATGATGAAGATTTCTACAATCGTTTAGCAGACGCTGTACAAACAGCTTTTTTTGAAGGAAAAGGCGAATGTTATATTGAAACAGTTAGCGATAAAAAAGCCGTTCACTTTAGCAATAAGTTTGAAATGGACGGGATGAAATTCCTCGAACCAAACGTACATTTGTTCAGCTTTAACAATCCATATGGCGCGTGTCCAAAATGTGAAGGCTATGGCGATGTTATCGGAATTGACCAGGATTTAGTCGTACCAAATACAGGACTTTCTGTCTATGAAAATGCTATTTTCCCATGGCGTGGCGAAAGCATGAGTTACTACAGAAATGAACTGGTAAATAACGCCTATAAATTCGATTTTCCAATTCACAAACCTTGGTTTGAGTTGACACAAGCACAGAAAAAACTCGTTTGGGATGGAAATGAATATTTTGAAGGATTACATCAGTTTTTCACCTTTTTAGAAGAAAAAAGTTATAAAATTCAAAATCGTGTGATGCTTTCTCGCTATCGCGGAAAAACCAAATGTTCCGTATGTGAAGGGAAACGTTTGCGAAAAGAAGCGAATTATGTAAAGATTGGTGGAAAAACAGTCACCGATTTAGTCGTATTACCATTAAAGGAATTGGCGTTATTTTTTGACGAATTACAACTCAACGAGCACGATCTGCAAATTGCCAAACGTTTATTAAAAGAAATCAAAAATCGGCTACAGTTTTTAACGAATGTCGGGTTGGATTATTTGACCTTGAATCGGAAGTCGAATTCACTTTCAGGTGGCGAATCGCAACGCATCAACTTGGCAACCTCGTTAGGAAGTAGTTTGGTCGGTTCTATGTACATTTTAGATGAACCGAGTATTGGACTGCATCCAAAAGACAGCGAACGCTTGATTCAAGTATTGTTGTCCTTACGTGATTTAGGAAATACGGTCATTGTCGTAGAACATGACGAAGACATTATGCATGCAGCCGACGAAATCATTGATATTGGTCCTGAAGCGGGAACACATGGTGGACATGTCGTTGCTTTTGGCGATTACAAAACCATTTTGAAAGCAGATTCATTGACGGCAAAATACCTCAACAAATCTATGGAAATTGAAGTTCCTCAACAACGTAGAACTTCCAATCAATTTATAAAAATAATAGGTGCCCGCGAGAACAATCTCAAAAATATCGACGTTACGTTTCCGCTCAATATGCTCACCGTAGTCACAGGTGTTTCTGGAAGTGGAAAAAGTTCGTTGGTAAAAAAGATTGTCTATCCTTCCATGTTAAAAGAAACTGGCGGATATGGTGAAAAACCTGGTCAATTTACCAAATTAGAGGGAAAATATAGCAACGTTAAACATATTGAATTTGTAGATCAGAATCCGATTGGACGTTCTTCGCGATCGAATCCTGTGACGTATATCAAAGCGTATGACGACATCAGAGCCTTGTATGCAAGTCAGAAATTATCTAAAATTAGAAACTACAAAACCAAGCATTTTTCCTTTAATGTAGATGGTGGACGTTGCGAAACCTGTAAAGGCGAAGGACAAGTAACGATTGAAATGCAATTTATGGCAGATGTGCATTTGGAATGCGAAACTTGTGGCGGAAAACGTTTTAAGAAAGAAGTGTTAGAAGTTGCGTATGAAGGTAAGAATATCGACGATATTTTAACCATGACCATTGACGACGCGATGGAATTCTTCACGAAACATGAGCAAACAAAAATTTACCGTAAATTGAAACCCTTGCAAGATGTTGGTTTAGGGTATGTCACACTTGGACAAAGCTCTTCTACCCTTTCTGGTGGTGAAGCACAGCGAATTAAGTTAGCGTCTTTCTTGGTAAAAGGAAATACGAAAGAAAAAGCCTTGTTTATTTTTGATGAACCTACAACTGGACTGCATTTTCACGATATTAAAAAATTACTTGCTTCCTTTGATGCGTTGATTGAAAAAGGACATTCCATCATTGTGGTGGAACATAATATTGAATTGATCAAATGTGCAGATTATATCATTGATTTAGGACCGGAAGGCGGAAAAAATGGTGGAACGCTTGTTGCTTCGGGAACTCCAGAAGAAATCGCGCAGAACAAAAAATCGTTTACAGGCAAGTATTTGAAGGAGAAATTGTAATGTTTATAAATAAATTTTTAAATCAAATTGAATCAAGTGCTGTTTGACTGAATTTAGTTTTTTGATCAACTCAATACAAGAAAAACGACACAACCCACAACAGCACAAAGGTAAACGGCACAATAAAAATTAAATAGATAAGCGATAAAAAAACCGTTTTGAAAAATGTTTTTATATATCCTTGTTCGTAAAAATGTTTCAAACTGAGCATCAAGTAAATTAACATGGAAAGAATTAAAGTCACATCAATCCAATCGGGAATATCTACAATATAATTTGATAATATGATAATACTTGACGCCAAAAAGATAAAGGCAAAATAGTAAAAACTAAACACCATGTGATGCGCAAAACGTCCTCGTTTTCGGTAGAATAGTTTCAATAATAAAGCAAAAATTGGAATCAAGAAAAACATAGAAATCGGAATCGTATCCATAAACGCTTTGACAATCCCATCACCTCTTTTTTCTTTAAATCTAATAATTTGTCTCGCCATGAATTTTGAAAACCAACCATGTGTATCCTTATCATAACCTACAGCTTTTAATTTTTCACTCATCGGTGCTCCCACTTTGTAGAGCGAGTCAAGTTTTGACGTATCAAAATTAAAACCAAAAAAACTACCTTGAATTCCATCACTTTTTTTCTTTTTGGATACTTTCTTTTTTTGTGAGCTAGAATCTGTAGTTGTAGAATCTGTTTCAGACTGGGTTTCTGCTTGTAGCATCTTCTTCATTTTGTCGATTACTACGGAATCTTTATCAGTTACTTCCACTAAATCTTTTACAGAATCTGAAAATTTTACGACCTCTTTTATAATTTCTTCCTCTTTATTTAAGGTATTACGAATGTTTTTTTCAATCGCTTGCTGCGCATCACGCGTAGAAATAGAAAAAATAAAGAAAAACACAATCGAAGTAAATAAATAAAATTGTGCTGGATGCAAATACATTAAACGCTTGCCTGATACAAACTTTTTTGCCAAATACCCTGGTCGCGATAGTAATGGAATAAAACTTTTAAAAAAACGCGCGTCCACCGAAAAATAATTCATCACCGTATTGTGAAACAACACACGCATACTAAGTTTATCATCCACTTTTTGACCACAATTTGGACAATAGTTATGATATTGTGTGAGTTGATATCCACAATTTGAACACTGTTTCTTTTCGGTTGACATATATTGGTTGACTATATTCGGTGTTACAAATATGCTAAAATCTATTTACAATTCTCTAAAATGGCATCTATAGATTCATAATAATCTAGCAAAAGCTTTTGTTTCAACAATAATATTCTCTAATCGTTCCTAAAGTATTTTGTAGTTTTTTTGAATGTGTAAAATAGGTTTTGCAAAATGCTTCTCGCTAAGTTGATGTGATGTATTGATTGCTTCTTTTCATTACATAAAAACTCTTACAACAAACATACGCATCGGTCAAAAAACTGTTATACTTTTTTTCTCTTTGTGAATTTACTCAAAAAAAAGCAACTTCAAAACACACATAAACAACTGACTGTTAATTTATTACATTTTTGGCACGAAATTGGTTTTACTAAAGTCAAATAGCGCACGCCGAAAAGCTAAAGAGTAGGCATAACCCTAAAAGTACACAATATGAAAAACTTTTATCTTTTATTCGTAGGATTGTTACTAAGTGTAACAACTACACAAGCAAATGTTATGAGCGACCAAACACACGGAAGCGAAAACGGGTTAACCAATCGCTATCGTTATGCACAACCAATTCAGTTTGTAGCGCGAGGTGTTGAATTTTTTGTTTTCCTAAATGGAGAATTCGATTTTAATACACATCCTGTCAACTACAGAAGAGGCAGAAGAAGTGGAATCAACGCTACTCATGGCGCACCAAGAGTACGAACACGTGGAAACCATTTTAACACTAGAAACATTGGTGTTAGAGTTGAACATGATTTCAACGGAAGAGTTCGAAGAATTGGAAACTTATTCATCAATTATGACCGTTTTGGGAGAGTAAAAAGAATTGGTTCTATTTACATGCGTTACCATAATAGACATGGAAAACTGAGACAAATTGGTGGTTTACGATTAAAGTACAACCGTAGAGGAAGATTGATCAGACAGTTTGGAACGGTAACCCCAATCGTAGGCTATGGAAATGGACAAGGACAAGGACATGGACATGGAAATGCTCCTATAGATGACGATTTCCAAAATGGACATGATTTTCCAGCAGATGATGAAGATTTATATTATTACAGAAATAATAAAGGAAAGCAAACTAAAATTAAGAAAGGAAGTTAATATATCTATATACAAATCCCGCTTTACGCGGGATTTGTTGTTTTTACGCTTTTTTGAAATTATATCAAGCTTAGAAAACACTCTGTATCATTTAAAAAAATAAAACCTCGTGAACTTAACACAGTTCACGAGGTTATTTTGTATAGTATAAAGAAAACGCTCCAATTATTTCTTTGCTATGCTCATATCTTTTAAAACATAAAGAGCCAACTAAACTACAAAATTTATAATATCAAACGATTATAACTAAATTCTTCATGCAATTTTTTTTACGATCATAGCGCTACTATAACGATGCTAAAATTAGGTATTTGCCATCACTTCTAAGTATGGCAAAACCATACTTTACTTGCGTTAATAAACTCGTTTGTAACTCCAATATGTTAATTTCCAGTTTTTGGCACGCTGTTTGGTTATACTTATATGAATACTAAAATCGCACGTTATGAAAAAAATACTCATCACACTTATCGGATTGTTTTTCTTGACAGCTCAAACTGTCGAAGCAAAACGGATGGAGACTACCGCAACCAATTCTTTATATATAAACAACACAGTTACCTTTGTTGAAAATGGAATTACGTTTTCAGTGTACAATGATGGAGAGTTCGATTTTTTCATCAATCGTATACACCCAAACATCAACGCGAATGTAAATGTTGCAGGATTGCAAATTACGTTCAACTCAGGATTCAACTACAATCCTTTTGTTCAGTATGATGATTATGGTGCCATTATTCAAGTAGAAAATACACCCATCTTTTACGATTATTACGGAAGAGTGTTTAGAATTGGAAACATCAATTTAAACTATGACAATTTTGGAAACTTAGTACAAGTTGGCGGATTGTTTTTATATTACGATTCCTTTGATCGCTTTTCACACACGAGAGGTTTTATAAATCCTTTCAACCAAGGCTTCAGATATCCAGTATTCTATAATGATCTTTTCTTTCGTCCAGGAATTAATTTCTGCCTGGTGAGCGTAAATCCATATAGAAGATTCTACACACCAATTCGGTATACTTTCTGTAGTCCATATAGAAATAATTTCAGATTTAGATATGCAAGAGCTCGATTTGGACATATTTACCACAGTGCAGCTAGAATCAATACGAATCGAAGAGGCATTTATAGAAATGACCGAAGAGTTGCACGTAGAAATGATGCAGCCGTATACAATACACGAAGAACGGTAACACGTACCACAAGAAATACACGTACCACGACGAGAAATGGAAACACACGTGCAACCACAAGAAACGGAAATACACGTTCCACAACAAGAAACGGAAATACACGTGCTACGACTAGAAACGGAAACACGCGTTCCACAACAAGAAACGGAAATACACGTGCCAACACACGTAACAATGTAAGAAGCAACACCAGAAATACGCGTGATAATTTGCAGTTAGGTGGCGTTCGTGCAAATAATAACAACAATACACGAATTGATCGTGGAAACACTAGAAACACCCGAAACAATAGTGTTCGTTCCAGTTCAACGAGAAATAATACGAGAGCTACACGCGGTAATACACGCTCCACGCGAGAAGTAAGAAGCACGCGAAGTACGCGAAACAACAATTCGGTACGAAACAATAGAAGTTCTAACAAAAGAACGATGACAAAGCCACAGCGAAGCAATTCTTCCAGAGCTACAAGATCAAACAGTCGTTCTTCAAACCGCAATTCAGCGTCACAACGTTCTAGTCGTTCACAAAAGAAAACAACGAACAGTAGACAAAGAAGTTCACGAAAAAGAAACTAAGACAGCGTTTCGCAACGATTCCAAAACCTTACTTGATGTAAAAATTAAGTGAGGTTTTTTCTTTTAAACTTGTTTACAAACTGTACAAAACTTCCGCTAATTTCTTTGTTAACGCTTTGCGCGAATATTGCTGTAATCCAATCGGTGAAGTGTGCAATTTTTGTTGCTGAAATGCTTCATAATACGCTAGGATTTGTGTTTTGAGTTTCGCTTTATCAGTATATAAAAAATACGTTCCTGTATTGGTCTCTTGAATGATCTTAGCGATATCTGCATCTTTAGGACCAATACCGATAATCGGTCGCTCCGCTGCCATATATTCAAATAATTTTCCAGCAATAATTCCTTTGGTTTTTTCGGAATCAATTTCAATGACTAATAAAAGTTGTGAAGCACGTTGTAATTGCAAGGCTCTTTGATGCGAAACGTAGCCAAAATACGTTGTATATACATCCAAACCAACGTCGCGAATGGCACGTTGAATACGCTCACTAATCACACCTGCAAACTGCAATTGAAAATCGTTGGCAAAATCTTCTCGCAATTGTATCAATTCTGATAACACTTCCCATAAAACTACAGGATTTCGCTCTGAAAGTAAAGATCCAATGTGCGATAAGGTAAACTTTTCATCCATCGGAGTTGGCGAATATTTTTCTACATCATAACCGTTGGTAATGACTTCAATGGGTTGTTGTGTAAGTTTTGAAAATTCTTCTTTCGTAGTAAAACTTGTCGTTACGACTTGATCGGCAGTTTGCAACACTTCCGATTCTAGCGCCAAATGTTTTTGCTGCGATTTCTTCGTCAACCGTAACTTTTCATGATAGCCAATACGTGTCCAAGGATCGCGGAAATCTGCCAACCATTTAATGTTCAATTGTTTTCTCAGGCGAAGTCCAATCAAATGCAAACTATGTGGCGGTCCTGTGGTAATCAGTGTTTCGATGTTGTGTTCTTTCAAATAGGTTTTCAAAAACTTTACCGAAGGTTTCACCCAAAATTTTCGTGCATCTGGAATAAAAAAGTTTCCGCGAATGTAGAGCAATACCTTTTCTACAAACGATTGTTTTTCTTTGGCAATGATTCCTTTACTGATCTTTTTTGTTTTCTTTTTTGAGAACAATTGCGCAAACTCGTACGGTTCAAAAATAGGTTGTTTTATAATCGTAATATCCTTTGGAATATCCTCAGAAAAAGTTTCATCAATCATAGGATAGCTAGGATTTTTCGGGATAAAAACAACAGGTTCTATATCAAAATCACGCAAATACTTTACAAATTTCAACCAGCGCTGCACGCCTGGTCCACCTGCTGGTGGCCAGTAATAGGTAACAATAAGAACTTTTTTTGCCATAATTTCAGGGGAATTATGAGAGTTATGCTTTTGCTACTTTCTTCTTATACACGAACTCATAATAGATTCCGCCCAGGATTAATAAAAATAGTAAGATGCTACTTGTTAGCGAAACTGTGATTCCTTTCTCTACGATTGTAGGTTCAAACTTAAATTCGACGGTATGTTTCCCAGCGGGAACTTCCAAACCGCGCAACACGTAATTTACACGATAATGTGGCACTAATTCGCCGTCAATGTAAGCATTCCAGCCATACGGATAATGAATTTCTGAAAATACGGCAAATCCGTTTTCTGAATTTTCGGAAACATATTTTAAATTGTCTGGTTTGTAATTTACCAATTCGATATTGGCTAAAGAATCTTTTCCATACGTGTCGCTAATTTTTCCTTCTATTTCTTGTTCCTTACGGAAAACAACTTCACTTCTAGTATCCAGTCCGTACAATGACAACATTTCGTCGTCAGCAGTTTCTACAAAATTCACTTTGTTAATAAACCATGCATTTCCGTTTGGATATGGATTTCGAAGCGCTATGGCTCCTGCGCCAGCCTGATCTTGTTCACCTTCCAAATCTTTGATGATATACTTTACATTCAACATATTGATAATGTTGATGTTTCGCTCGTTGACTTCAAATTTTCGTTCGTAATCTAAGTAAAAATCATATAACTCTTGAAATTGTCTTGGCTTTGCTGCATGATATCCGCCAAGTGTATTGTGAAAGAATGCTGTACGTCCATTTGCTAGTCGCAATCTAGGCTCAAAAACACGGTAATGCCCTTTATCTTGCAAAATTTGCTTGTCAACTTCAAGCGTTTTATATGGATATTCAAACTGTGCTTTGCTTACAAACTCTTCTGTATTAACATATCTTCTAGCAACAGAAATCAAATCAAATAACAGTAATCCCGCAATAATTAGAATAACGATATTTTCTTTGAATTTTCTTTTCAAAAATGCAATTAAAACACCCGCAGTTAATACAATTAAAATAATAGCACGATACCCATCTTTAGCTAACATTGCGGCTCTGTCTTCTTTGATAATATCCAAAAACTCAGCTCCTAAAATTGTTTGAGAATATTGATATCTGTAATAGTCATCATTAACACTATTAAATTCAAATAAAGAGGATTTAAAAGCAATCAAACTTAATACTACAACCACAAAACCTGCGGTACAATAATAAATAAGCTTTTCGGTTGGTTTTTGCTCGTTCTCCAGTGTTTCCTTTCTGAATAAATAGGCTAAAGTTAAAATTCCCAAAATAGGAATACACAACTCCAAAATAACTTGCATGGATGAAACTGCTCTAAACTTACTGTACAACGGAAAATAATCAATCATGAAGTCCGTAAGGAAACTGAGATTTTTACCCCAAGACAACAATAAAGACAGTAAAATTCCGCCTACAAGCCACCATTTTGCTTTTCTTTTGACTAAAAATAATCCTAAAAATGCCAAGAAAAAAATTACAGCTCCTACGTAGGCTGGCGCAGCAATAATAGGCTGGTCGCCCCAATATCCTGGAAGATACCTTACAAATTCTCGCGCCTGTCCAGGAGGTATGCCTTTCTGAAGTGCGTATGTATATGCTTTGGAGTCTGTTCCAAAATCTTCCGTATTTCCACCACCCATAAAGCGCGGCATCAACAGGTTGAAGGTTTCCATTTTCCCGTAACTATATTCGGTAATATATTCTTTGGAAAGTCCTTTGCGTTCTTTTTTAGTTCCGTCAGGTTTAATCGTCAATTCACTTTCGCCACGAATACTCCAATCTGCATATTCTTTGGTAGTTAGCAAATTTGTACTATTGACACCAATACTTAACAATACAGCAACGATTAGCAATCCAACAGCTTTAAAAAAGTGTGGTAATTCTTTCTTTTTGTAGAAATCTATACAGTATACAATTCCTAAAACAGCTACCAACAGCATTAAATAGTACGTCATCTGTGGATGCGCCGTCATGATTTCTAAGGACATGGCGACCGCCGTCAGTAAAAATCCCCAAATATATTTCCGCTGAAAAGCGAGTAAAATTCCAGAAAGTACTAATGGAAAATAGGCAATGGCGTGTGCTTTGGCGTTGTGACCAACGCCGAGAATAATGATAAAATACGTGGAAAAACCGAAAGCAATGGCGCCCAAAATAGACAATCGCCAATCAACTTTCATGATGAGTAACAGTATATAAATACTAAAGAAATATAGAAATAAATAATCTGCTGGACGCGGTAAAAATCGGATGGTTCTATCCAATGTTTTTATGTATGAATGTGGATAGCGCGCTCCTAACAAATAGGTTGGCATTCCGCCATATGCATTGTCTGTCCAATACAATTCTTCGCCTGTTTTTTCGCGGTAATCATTCTGTTTTTTTGCCATGCCAGCATACTGAATGATATCCTGTTGTTGCATTTTTTTTCCTTGAACTACAGGATAAAAATAGGCTAATGACATTCCTATGAATAGCAGTATTGCTATGACATGTGGGATAAATTTTTTGATATCTAAATTCACTTGGTGTAATTTTTAAGCGTGTACAGATGGAAAGCAATATACTAAAACCTTTTGGGAACGATTTTTTTAAGGTGTAATTCGTAAATTAATTAATCTACTTCTTCAAAATCTATATATTCTCCGACGTCTTTTGATGGCTTTCTATTCGGCATTTTATCAATAGTAGTTTCTCCTTCTTTGGTGCGTTGCTGTTGTTGATTTCTAGCTTGTTGTTTGTATTGTTCTGAAAAACGCTTTTCCGCTTTCTTGGCAACATAGCGAACCATATAAGGCGCAAATAATCTTCCCAATATGCGGAGTGCATACATGACTAAAATTATGATTGCTACTGTTCGTAATAAATTTATCAACATATTTCTATAAACCTATATTTTTTCAAAAATACAATTTATGCAGATTTATTATCGTTTTTACTAGATAAAAAACTATAATTTTATGTAGTTTTGGCTTAACCTGTTAAAATTTTAAGAAAAATACGCGTCGCTCCGTTTCTATTTAGCGAGTGCCTAATTTTGACAACTATTTTCTTAAACATTTTTAAACAACTTATTACTGATATATGAAACGAACATCTTTCTTAGCAATTTTTGGTTTTTTATTTTTCTCAACTGCTGTATTTGCACAATATACAGATGTGATCAATTCCAATCGACCTGGCGCTTCTGTTGGTGCTTATGCTGTTGGTAAAAATGTATTACAGTTTGAAACTGGTATGTTTGTAGATTTTCAAGAACATAAAAAACTCAATACTCAAGTAGATGCGTTTGGACTTGATTTTGCGCTTCGTTACGGTTTGTTTAAAGAACAATTGGAATTACGCTGGGAAGGTGCCTATCAGTTTGATACCTTTACGAGCAATACCACAAGTCCCGCTTTTGAATTTAATAGAAATGGTTTTTTAACACATACCATTGGTGCGCATTATATGCTTTATGATCCGTATTTAAAGTCCGAATTGGAAGAACCAAATTTATACAGTTGGAAAGCCAACAATTCCTTCCGATGGAAAGATTTAATTCCTGCTATTGGGATATATGCAGGTGCAAATTTTGTATTTTCAGACAATCCTTATTTTCCAGTGACGGAACCTTCTATAAGTCCAAAAGTAACCATCGCTACACAAAGTCACTTTGCAGGTCGCTGGGTATTTGTATCTAATATTACGTACGATCGTATTACTTCCGATTCTAAAGAATTGAGCTATATTTTGACCTTGACACATGCATTTGACAATCCAAAATGGTCTGCGTTTGTAGAGCATCAAGGAATTGACAGCGATCAATATGCAGATGCCCTTTTTAGAGCTGGTGGCGCATATTTATTAGGAGATGATTTTCAGTTAGACGCCTACATTGGTGCTGGTGTGAAAAATACGCCGACACGAATTTTTGCAGGTTTGGGACTTTCGTACCGAATTGACATGTGGCATGAAGATGAGCTGATTCCGATTGATGAACAAGATCCAAAAGAGGAAGAACTAAAAAATAAGAAGAAAAAAGATAAAGAAGAAAATGACGACGACGATAACGACGACGACGGTAACGAAAACTAATCTTTTTACCAACCAAATTTCCTAGTTAATGATTGACGTTCGAGAAGTAACCAATAAAAAAGAATTAAAAGCCTTTGTAAAATTTCCGTTCAGCATTTACAAAGATTCTCCATATTGGGTTCCACCAATTATCAAAGACGAATTAGAAACGTTCAATAAAGATAAAAATCCCGCTTTTTTAGATGCAGATGCACAGTTTTTCTTAGCGTATAAAGATGGGAAAATTGTTGGTCGTGTAGCAGCTATTGTCAATTGGATTGAAGTGAAAGAACAAAAATTGTCCAAAATGCGTTTTGGCTGGTTTGATATGATTGACGATTTGGAAGTTTCAAAAGCATTGTTGGAGAAAGTAGCTGAAATTGGTCGTTCACACAAGTTAGAATATATGGAAGGTCCGGTAGGATTTTCAAATTTAGATAAAGTAGGTGTCTTAACGGAAGGTTTTGATCATATTGGCACCATGATTACTTGGTACAATCATCCGTATTATGAAAAACACTTGATTCATCACGGATTGGTAAAAGAAAAAGAATATTTAGAAAATAAGTTTCCTTTTGAAAATGTAAAACCTAAGTATTTTGAGCGTGTTCAAAATTTGATCAAAAAGCGCTATCAACTGCGTCCGCTCAACTTTACAAAGACGAAAGACATTATGCCGTATGTGGATGAAATGTTTGATTTATTCAACGCTTCGTATGCGTCTTTGGCATCTTTTGTGCCTATCAATGACATTCAAAAGGAATATTTTAGAAATAGATATATCGGATTTATCAATCCTGAATTTATAAAGTTTGTGGTTGATAAAGATGACAAATTAGTCGCGTTTGCGATTGTGATGCCCTCTTTCGCTAGAGCATTACAAAAAACAAAAGGCAAGTTATTCCCTTTCGGGATTTTTCACATGTTGAAAGCTCGAAAAAAGCCAGAAAACATCACGTTTTACCTAATTGGCGTGCATCCGGAATATCAAAACAAAGGATTGACCGCGATTATCTTCATGGAATACTACCTTACTTTTACCGAAAAGAACATACAGGAATGCATTAGAACACCCGAATTGATTGAAAACACTGCAATTCATCAACTTTGGAAACACTTTGATCCTGTAACGCATAAACGACGTAAGACGTATAAAAAAAATCTTTAGATTTTTTTAGATGTTAGACCGCTTCACTTCGGCTTCGCTCAGTGTAAACGCTTTTTGGCTCTTGGCTCTTGGCTCTTGGCTCTTGGCTCTTGGCTCTTGGCTCTTAAAAAGAATGTTTTTAATGTTAAATGTTAGATTTTAAATGTTGAATGACTCCGTTCTAACAAACTTCTGTACTTCGATTCTCAAATCGTCACTTCGAGTGAATTTGTGCAATAAATTTGTATCGAAAAGTACTCTAAAACTAAATTACTTGTTAGCTCAAAATACTTTCATATTCAGAATATGATATTCAAAAATCACAGACTGTTATAGGTTCTTAGATGTTAGACCGCTATTAGATGTTAGATCGCGCTTTGCGCTGTTAGATTTTAAATGTTGAATGACTCCGTTCTAACAAACTCCTGTACTTCGATTTTCAAATCGTCACTTCGAGTGAATTTGTGCAACAAATTTGTATCGAAAAGTACTCTAAAACTAAATTACTTGTTAGCACAAAATACTTTCATATTCAGAATATAATCTTCAAAAATCACAGACTGTTATAGGTTCTTAGATGTTAGATCGTGCTTTGCGCTGTTAGATTTTAAATGTTGAATGACTCCGTTCTAACAAACTCCTGTACTTCGATTTTCAAATCGTCACTTCGAGTGAATTTGTGCAACAAATTTGTATCGAGAAGTACTTTGAAACTGAACTTTTAGTGCTTCAAAACACTTTTACATTTAAAATTCAGCATTTAACATTTATAATTTCAAAATGCCGTCAACACTTCATCAAATGGAACTTCCAATTGTGTACCGTTTTTCATGTTTTTGACAATGCACGTGTTGTTTGCGAGTTCATTTCCTCCTATGATGATTACATACGGAATATCGCGTTTATTGGCATAATTCATCTGCTTGTTAATGTTTTTATTGTCTGGAAATAACTCTGCACTTTTTCCAGCTTCTCGCAATACTTTGATGAGTTTTAAAGACGCTAAGGCTTCTTTTTCGCCAAAATTTACACACAACACCTCTACTTTATCGGAAACCGTTTCTGGAAATAAGTCCAATTCTTCCAAAACCAAGTAGATTCTATCCAAACCAAACGAAATTCCCACACCGCTCACATCTTTTAAACCAAAAATGCCTGTTAAGTCATCATAACGTCCGCCGCCGCCAATAGAACCCATTTTTACACCTTCTGGCGCCGCTACTTCATAAATGGCTCCTGTGTAATAATTCAATCCTCTAGCAAGTGTAACATCTAAGTCCAACGTGGCTGTTTCTAAACCTAAGACTTCAATGGCTTCAAAGACAAATTCGAGTTCTGAAATTCCCGTCATGCCTTCTTCCGAAGTAGCTAAAAGCGCTTTTAGCAAGTCTAGTTTTTCATCCAGATTTCCAGAAAAACTGAATAATGGCTGTACTTTTTCGATCGCTTCCGCAGAAATGCCTTTTTGCATCATTTCATTTTTCACTCCATCTTCGCCAATCTTATCAAGTTTGTCTAAGGCGACTGTGAAATCAATCAGTTTATCTTTAGCACCAATGACTTCCGCCAAACCTGATAGTATTTTACGATTGTTAATTTTGATCGTGACGCCATTCAAACCTAACTCTGAAAAAACTTTATCATACAATTGCACAAATTCCACTTCTTGCCAAAGTGAGGTAGAACCTACGACATCCGCATCACATTGAAAAAATTCTTGAAATCTTCCATGTTGCGGTCTATCAGCACGCCAAACTGGCTGAATTTGATAGCGTTTAAAAGGAAACGTTATATCATTTTGGTGTTGTACCACATAGCGCGCAAAAGGAACCGTTAAATCATACCGCAAGGCTTTTTCGGCTAATGAATTTGAAAAACGCGCTAAATTCCCTTCTTCCAAAGCTTTTAAGTCTGCTTTTCGCACCTTTTCTCCAGAGTTCAAGATTTTAAAAATCAAGCGATCACCTTCTTCCCCATATTTTCCTAACAACGTACTTGACTTTTCAAACGATGGTGTTTCAATCGGTTGAAATCCAAAGCTTTGAAAAGCTGATTGTATGATGTTAAAAATGTAGTTACGTTTTGCAACTTCTATCGGAGAAAAATCGCGTGTTCCCTTTGGTATGCTTGGTTTTTGTGCCATGATTGTGAATTGTGCCGCAAATATAAGTCTATTTTTTTGTGATTAAAATTTAAAATAGTCTCATGTCGATAGATTATTAGTATTGGCGATTGAATTTTGTGTTTGTAGGCAAAAAGCGTACTTTGATTGAATAATTAAACCAACCAACTATATTATTTTCTTATGAATCAAATATCTATTCCGCCATTACGCGTCAGAATTCAACAAGTATCTCTGTGGCAATCTGTAGTTGCTGCATACGCAGTGCAACACGCTAAAAAATTACAAAAAGCTCAAACTCCTGTGAATTTAACGCATGTACAAGAGCATTTCATGGTTTCAGGAACCAGTCATTTAGCCGCTCAATGTGAAGCTAATAATTCCATAGAAACCCACACATTTATACCAGAACCCACAGAAAATTCCACGGACGATGAATTTGGCGCTTATTTTTCTTCTTTATTTTTTCAAAAAGCTATGACTGCGACGGATGCTGATAGCGCTTCAAAAGATGCTTATAAACTTTGTGAGGAACTGGCAGCACGTTGGGGCAAGAAATTTAGACGATACAGCGATGCTGATGATTGTGGCTGGGCATATTGTTTGGAAGAGTATCTAAAATTTAAAAAACAATATAAGAGTGTAAAAAAGTATAACGATTGGACGAAAAATGGAGGACTCAATTTTGGAGTCATCGATTATAAAATTCCAAATGATGCTAAAGTCGCAATTATTGGCGATTGGGGAACAGGCATGCAAGATGGCGAATATTTATTGGAAATGATTTTGAAAAATCATCAGCCAGATGTAATTATTCATCTTGGAGATATTTATTATGCAGGAACACCTGACGAATGCGACGCTAATTTTTATGATATTTTCCAAAGATTGTTTGCGAAATATAAACAAATTCCTGTGTTTACCATTCCTGGAAACCATGATTATTACAGTTTTGCGTATGGATATTACCAAATGGTAGCCAAGTTAAACACTGGATTGAAAAGTAAAGGAATCAACGCTACACAAGAAGCCAGTTACTTTTGTCTGCGTACCGAAGATAATGGTTGGCAATTTTTAGGAATGGATACTGGATATTGTGACGGCGGTCCTTTAAGTGCCCGCTTCCCTAAAGATGGTCCTTTTTTGCATCCAAACGAACCTGAATGGCATCAAGATAAACTTGATAATTTTAGTGGTGCTTCTATTTTATTATCACATCACCAAGTATTTTCTGGAAATGCTGAAATCAACGGCCTTACTGGAACTTATGGTTCAATTCCGTACCTGAATAAAAACTTAGTTGATTTTTTTCGTCCGTATTTTGGCAATAAAGTAGCAGGCTGGTTTTGGGGACACGAACACAATCAAGTAAAATATCAAAATAATTTGTTTGGATTACCAATTGGACGTTTGGTTGGTGCCAGTGCCTACGAAGAACCAGAAAGTGAAACACCTTATAAACAAACATTTCCTGAAGTTCCTTTTTCCACTGATTCAAACGCAACGTTAGACGTTGAAAATGAGTTTTTTAACCACGGTTTTGCCATTATTGATTTTTCACAACGATCACATCCTACAGACGCAGTAACTACGCAATATTTTCAATATCCTTCTTGGGGAAAAACAGCTCCAAATCCTATTCCACAAAAAACATGTTTTATGTGGTCAGAACCGTTTGCTTTACAACCACAAACAAAAGGCAAAGAAGTTCAGTTTGGGCAATACATTCATCTAAATTTAGAGTTAGGAAATGCCTTTGTAGGTCCAGAAGTAGAACATTTTGAAATCTCCAGAGAAGAATACCTTCCCACAGTTCGTACAAATCCAGTTGTGTTAAAAATTTCAGATGCTTCCAATAGTTCAAATGTCGTACAGGATGGCGATACTATTTATCTAACAACACAAGAACCCAAAGTTGGCAAATACAGTCATTTGGGTGCTTGGGATGGAATTACAACCTATGAAATCTATTATTACAAGTATTCGCAAGCAGATGATAAAAATATGCGCTGGAAGATTAAAAAAGTAATTCCAACACCAAACGATCCTACGATTCATGAAAATGAAGCGGTATATATATTCAGTGAAAAGTTTTCTGGCAAATACCTGTGTCCATATTTATCTATTATAAATGAAAAAATATCGACCTATACATATTTGACGGTAAGCGATACGATGAATTCAAATTGGTTTATTCAAATCCAACAGTCTCATTCTGATGAAGAAGTAGCTTTGGAAAGCACCTCTGAAAAAGAAGGCGAAAACCTCTCTTTTATTGAAAAAATGATTGCATTTATTAAATCATTATTTTCAATAAAATAACATTCAATATATTTTAATTAGAAAAGGCATTGTGAAAATTTTCGTGATGCCTTTGTTATTTTAGCAAATAGTCATTTACGCCAGCATCGCTTCAAACCACTGGAAAAGTTGTCCTTTGGTAATGTTTGAACCTTGTTGTATCAGTGCGAATTTATCCGCGTTTCTGTCTTCCGAATAGCCTTTGTTTGCGGTTAAGATTTCAACTTCTTCGGAAGTGTAATTGTCTCGCAACCATTGAAAACCTTCTTTCGTTGTAATGTCGACGGCTTCATTTAAGATTTTAACAGCAATTAATTTCATTTCATCTTCACGCAAGTGAAATAAATAAAGATGCTGCGACGAAATATTTTCAAGGAATTTTGCTTGTGTTAGCACACCTTCCCACACTAAATCGCTAAATACATCTATTTCTTGTTCGGCTACTTCAGGTTTTTCTATTTTTAAAGTTGCCCATTCTTCTGCTGTGATGGATTGTGTCGCCAAAAAGTTGATGAATTCTTGGTGTAATTCTTCTAATTGTTCTTTGGTGAGTCTTGAATATTTCATGTTCTTGCGTAAAAAAGTGTGCAAATTTACAATTAATGAACCTGTTTCCATAAAAAAAGCCACTCAAATTTGAGTGGCTCATGACATAACGAAATTCGTTATTATTTTGCTTCTGCAATTACTTCAAAAGGTAAGTCTACTACAACACTTCTGTGTAATCTTACTTTTGCTTCGTATTTACCAGTTCTTTTTACGCTTCCACCGATCACTTTGATGAATTTCTTCTCAATTGTGTGACCTTCTTTGCTTAAAGCTTCTGCTAAGTCGATGTTATTTACTGATCCAAATAATTTTGTTCCAGCTCCTGTTTTTGCAGTAATTTTAATTTCTAAGCCTAACAATGCTTTTCCAGTTGCGTTAGCCTCATCTACTAATTTCTGTTCTTTATATGCTTTTTGTTTCAAGTTTTCTGCTAAAACTTTTTTAGCTGAACTTGTTGCTAATGTTGCAAATCCTTGAGGAATTAAATAATTTCTTCCGTATCCGTTTTTCACAGTTACAACGTCATCTTTAAATCCTAAGTTTTCAACGTCTTGTCTTAAAATAAGTTCCATAATCTGTCTCTATTTTATTTTAACATATCGCCAACGTATGGCATTAATGCTAAGTGACGCGCTCTTTTCACAGCTACAGACACTTTTCGTTGATACTTTAATGAAGTTCCTGTTAAACGACGTGGTAATAATTTTCCTTGCTCGTTTACAAATTTGAATAAAAAATCTGGATCTTTATAGTCAACATATTTGATACCTGACTTCTTGAAACGACAATACTTTTTAGCTTTTGTAGTTTCAATGTTCAAAGGAGTTAAATACCTGATTTCTCCTTCTTTCTTTCCTTTTGCTTGTTGTTCAATTGAAGACATAATTTCTTAAGATTTAGCGGTTTTTCTATTTCTTCTTTTTTCTGCCCAAGCGATTGCATGCTTGTCTAAACGTACCGTTAAATAACGCATAATACGCTCGTCACGTCTAAACTCTAACTCATACGGAGTAATTACTTCTCCTGGAGCTTGGAATTCGAATAAGTGATAAAAACCACTTTTTTTGTGCTGAATTGGGTATGCTAACTTTTTTAGTCCCCAATCTTCTTTTGAAATCATTTTGCCACCTCTAGAAACGATGAAATCCTCAAATTTCGCTACTGTTTCCTTTATCTGAGTTTCAGATAAAACGGGATTTAAAATGAAAACAGTTTCATAATGATTCATAAATACTATTTTTAATTGAAATTGGGCGCAAATGTACTGTTTATTTATTTTAATACAAACTATACTTCCCCTTTTTTTTCGATAAAATGATTAATAAATCCGCTAATTTGTTGTGGTTTTGATTTATTTTTTATAACATTGCATGTACCCAAATTACAAAAAATCGCTAGCACGCTTATGAAGCTTAACTGTATTATCGTAGATGATTCTTCTATTCAACGCATGGCTGTTGCCAAGTTGATATTGAATCATCCTTCTTTAAATTTAATTGCCGAATATAGTAACGCCATTGAAGCGAAAAATGGTTTAAAAACTAACAATGTCGATTTGATCTTTCTCGACATTGAAATGCCTGTTTTGAATGGATTTGACTTGTTAGAGTCTTTAAAAAATCCGCCACAAGTAATCATGGTTACTGGTAAAACTGAATATGCTTTTAAAGCTTTTAACTACGATGTTACCGACTTTCTACACAAACCTTTAACGAAAGAACGCTTTGACAAAGCAATTGCGCGTGCGTTAGATAAATCTAATTACGGTGCAAAAAGCAACGAAGACGACGATCATATTTTTGTAAAAAGTAATTTGAAAAAACGCAAAGTTATTTTAAATAGTATCAAATGGATTGAAGCTTTGGGTGATTATGTCAAGTTAGTGACGGACGAAAGTAATATTGTTGTACTTTCTACCATGAAAGCTTTTGAAAAGCAACTTCCTGAGAATAAATTTCTGCGTATTCACAAGTCTTACATCGTGAATTTGGACAAAGTAGATCGTTTTAACAGTAAAAATGTTGAAATTGACGGTCAATTGATTCCGCTGAGTAGAAACAAGAAAGTAGAATTATCTGAAGCACTTTCTAATATTTAGTTTTCGACTTTGCTCAGACTACAACTACAACTATTTTACTTATATTATTACTCTTTGATTAGACTACTATTCATTTCCTAAAATATAAAAAAACAGATTTACAAGTCCATATCAATACAATTTTCTTTGAAAATTACTCGAAGCGACGCATGTCTAATGTAGTAATTTGAAAATATGGCAATGTGTCAATTACTTTCTAATACCAATTACAGACAAAATAGATATTGTGAATTCGTGGTAAAAAAAGAAACGTCTTTGCGATCTTCAACTTGATTGGAGAGTAGCAATCCCGCTCTTCAAATAACGAAAATTATAGGTGATAGTGAGATTACCACGCTTTCGCTCGTAATGACGTTTCAGAGATTTTATCAAAATCACTTGCCTTTGTCATAGAAATCGAAGTGATGTGTTGTGAAGTTGAATTTTGAAATGTCATTACGAGGAAGCATAACGAAGTAATCTGTTTCTAAAATATTTCCAAATTGACTTTGAAAAAATCTCAATACTAATAGCTCAATTCTCAATACTATATCAAACCGTATCCACATCAATAATCACACGAACGCTTCTGTATTCAGAAATAGACAAGAAACTGATTTTGATGCGTGAAATGACTTCTTTGGTTTTTCCGAGTGATTGTTGCTTGGGAATTTTTAGCAAAATATGTTTTAGATATAAGTTCCGAATGCGTGCGATTGGTGGAAATTCTGGACCTAACACGTTGTCACCAAAGCTGTTTTTCAAGGATTTTGCAAACCACGCCGCACTATCGTTCACACGGTTATATTCCTTGTGTTTCAGCGTAATTTTGATCAATCGGTAAAAAGGTGGATAGTGAAATTGTCGTCGATCGTTCAATTGGTCTGTAAACATTCCTTGATAATTTCCTACAGAAACCTGTTGTAGTATTTGATGATACGGATTGTAGGTTTGCACAATGACTTTTCCTCGCTTTTTGGTTCTTCCGGCGCGACCGGCAACTTGTTGAATGAGCTGAAAACTACGTTCATGCGCTCTGAAATCGGGAAAATTCAACATACTGTCTGCATTCATGATTCCAACCAAATTCACGTTTCTAAAATCCAACCCTTTTGTCAACATTTGCGTTCCCACTAAGATTTGAATTTCTTGCTGTTCAAACGACGAAATAATTTTTTGATACCCGTATTTTCCACGTGTCGTATCTAAATCCATTCGCCCTACTTTTACATCAGGCAATAGTTCGTGTAGCTCCTGCTCTATTTGCTGCGTTCCAAAACCTTTGGTATCCAATTCGTGACTTCCACACGCCAAACATTGTTGCTGCATGGCAATGTGGTGACTGCAATAGTGACAACGCATTTGGTTTTTGTAGTGATGATACGTTAAACTCACATCACAGTTGGGACATTGTGGCGAATGTCCGCACGTATTGCACTCAATAATGGGCGCATATCCACGACGGTTCTGAAATAAAATGACTTGTTCTCCATTTTCCAACGTTGCTGAAATTTCTTCTAACAAACGATCGGAAAAATGACCTTTCATGCGCTTTTTACGATGCTTTTCTTTGATATCGACTAATTCCATATCTGGCATGAGAACATCACCGTAACGTCTTGCAATCGTTGCTAAGGCGTACTTTTTAACTTGTGTGTTATAATAACTTTCCACACTTGGTGTTGCCGAACCTAACACGATTTTTCCACTGTGAATTTTTGCCAATACAATTGCAGCATCACGAGCGTGATATCGCGGTGCAGGATCAAATTGCTTGAAGGACGTTTCGTGTTCTTCATCCACAATGATCAATCCTAAATTTGAAAATGGCAATAGTAACGAAGAACGCGCGCCAATGACAATTTGTGCTTTTGGTTTGTTGTACAACACATTATTCCACACTTCTACGCGTTCGTGAACAGAATATTTGGAATGATAAATCGCCACTTTTTCCCCAAAGTATTGTTGCAATCGTGTAATGAGTTGTGTGGTTAAGGCAATTTCTGGCAACAGATATAATACTTGTTTTCCTGTATTGATTATTTTTTCAATGAGCTTCACATACACTTCCGTTTTTCCAGAAGATGTAACGCCATATAACAAGCAAACATCTTGCGTTTTAAAAGCGTTTTCAATGGTTTTATACGCTTCTTCTTGGTATGGATTTAATTGTTTTGAAGCTTCCGTTTCGTCACCGTTATATTCTATTCGATCTTTTTGAATGTAGTATTCTTCCAGAATATTCTTGTCGATCAGTGCTTTGATAACTGCTGAACTTGTATTGCTTTGTTTGGTGAGTTCTTTGACAGAAATTGGACGTTTTGTGCTTGCCGCGATTGAGAATAACGTAAGAATGACTTCCCGTTGTTTTTTGGCTCTGTTAAGTGAATCTAGTAATGCTTGAAGATTTTCTTCGCGCGTGTAATCCGTGTGAAGCTTGACGTAGCGAACCAATTTCGGTTTGTACTGCTCGTAGATTTCTTCGTATACTTGAATGACTTCTTTGTCGATCAATCGTTTTAAAACGGACACTACATTTTTTTTCCCAAGAATGCTGCTGATTTCTTGAATTTTCAATAACGATTGATGCTGTAAGGCTTCAAAAATTAAGAATTCATCGTCTTTTAACCGGCTTTCGTCCACATTTCCACCTTCATATTTAGAAATAATGGTTTCACTTTCTAGTAAAAACGCGCTCGGAACTGCCGATCGGAATACTTCACCCAAACTCGCCATGTAATAACTGGCAATCCATTCCCAATGTTTTAATTGTTGTGAAGTAATTATAGGTTGCTCGTCCAGAATTTGCTGAATGTCCTTAGCTTCGTAGACTTCTGGAGGCGTTTGATGAATTTTGTAGACCAACGCCGTATATACCTTACTTTTTCCAAACGGAACGGCCACGCGCATTCCTTGTTGCAGAAATTGTGCTTCGGCTTCTGTAATGCTATACGTAAACAGTCGCTGTAGCGGAATGGGTAATATGACATCAATGAAATAAGCCATTATTCAAAGGTACATACTTTGCATAAAAAAACCACTCCTTTTCAGCAGTGGTTTTTTAAGTTTGTTTTTTTAATTATTCTACGCGATACCAATGTTGAGTTCGGTAAAAAAACGCAACATATCCACGCACATAGAGTTTGTCTTCATTGTCTTCATCGAGCCAGATTTTACATTTGTATTCTTTTCCTTTTTCAGGATCAAGAATTTTTCCATCCGAATATTCATCATCGTCTTTTGTGAGTCCGTCAATGATTTCCATTCCTAAAACAGGCTTGTTTTTACGACTATCTTTACATTTTTCGCACAATCCATCACGTTTTGAAGCATCTATAATATCTACAACTTTTCCGTATATTTTACCGTTTTGCTGGTAAATTTCTACAATTGATTTGGCTTCGCCCGTTTCATCGTCAATGGTTTTCCATTTTCCAACAACGCTTTGCGCTACACACAATTGCATCGAAAAAAGTACTCCAATAATCCAAATTGCTGTTGATTTCATGTGAAGTGACTTTTATTCGTTTCCTAACATTCCGCTTTTCAAGCGTTTGTCGGCTGGTTTTGTTCCTAACCAAATTCCGAACAATGCTTTTTTGAATTCGAATCCAGGAATTACGCCTTTTTCAGTACCATTTTTATACACAATTACACCTTTATCTTTGATGTATGCAATGTCAAAAATATCGCCGTCGTTAATTTCATCACTAAAAAAGTTCTTGAACGTTTCAATTTTAGTTGCGATAGGCGCTGTTTTTCCTTTTGTAGATTTTTCAAAACCTTCATCTACGGCATTGATCATTTTCTTACTAGAAATCATACCGGAAGTGATGTGTAATTTAATCGCCATTGACTCATCAGCTGTTCTGATGTCATACGCATTCCCTGATTTTTGTTTCAGGTACAATCCGCCAGAATACAGCTTAAACCATGCTTTTTTACGTATACCAGCGCCGTTGTATATCAATTCTTGACCTTCAAACGTAACCGTGTTTGGCAAGGTTGCTGCTCCGACTTCATGTTGTGCACTTACCGCACTGATTCCTACGATTAAAAAAGCGATGAACGCATAAATTGTCTTTTTCATTTTCTATTGGGTTTATTTATAATTTTCGTTCGTAATATACTACTTTTTATTATGCAAACATAATAAATTAGGTAGTGTCATTTTTCATTTTTAACATGTCTATAGCAGCATTTAATTCAAATCCTAAGAGTAATATATTCGCGTTCAGCCAAATATATAACATGAGTATAAGCAAAGCTCCTATAGAACCATATAGTTCATTGTACTGGGAAAAATTGGCAATGTATATTCCGAAAAGGTACGAAGTAACTACAATTAGTATCGTAGTCAGTAACGCGCCTGGAGAAAAGAATGTTGCTCTTCTTCCTTGATGTGTTCCAAAATAATACAAGATCGCTGTTCCTATGTATACCATCGAAATTAAGAAGAAGAATTGTGCAATGCTAATGCCGAGTTCTGTACTTGAGTTTCCTCCTTGTCCTGTTAAGTATGGTATGTATATTTCTACGTATCCTAATACAGCAATGGTAAAAATCAATAATAGTGCCAACATGATTCCGATGCCTAATGCGATGAGATATTGCCTGAAAAAGTTTCGCTTTTTTTGAATGTAATACGAGTTTTCAAACCCTGCAAAAATAGCGCCTACACCATTCGCCATTAAGAATATAGAGAGAAAAAATGTGGAAGAAAGCAATCCGCCACGTTTATTTTTTACAATGTCTACAATGATTTCATTTAAAAAAACTCCTGATTCTTCTGGTAAAAAGGAAGTAATCGTGTTGATAAAATCTGCTTGAAAGTTTTCGATAGGAACAAACGGAAGTAAGTTTAGAAAGAATAGTAACGATGGAAATATTGCCATAAAAAAACTAAAAGCAATAGCGCCAGCACGCGCTGTAAGTGTTCCATTGATGATTCCTACAATGTACATTTCTAACAAATCATAGAGCGACAAACCTTCGAGTCCCGGAAGTTTTACCTTTTTGAGCAACATCACCAAGATGTTGATGATGGGAATTTTGTCAAGTTTGTCTTCGATGTCTTTGGACATTATTCTACGGCTTTTAGACTTAAATCTAAATTGTATACAGAATGTGTCAATGCGCCAGATGAGATATAATTGACACCACAAAGTGCGTATTCGCGAATGGTTTTTTCGTTGATGCCACCTGAAGATTCCGTCAAACATTGCTCGCCAATCATTTTCACGGCTTTTCGTGTATCTTCATAATTAAAGTTATCAATCAAAATTCTGTACACACCTTCTGTTTGTAATATTTCAGCAATTTCTTCCAAGTTACGCGCTTCCACAATGATTTTTAAATCCAGCTCGTTTTCTTGTAAGTAATTCTTCGTTTTGGTAATTGCTTGCGTAATTCCGCCACAAAAATCAATATGATTGTCTTTTAGCATGATCATATCATACAATGCAAAACGGTGATTGACGCCGCCGCCAATTTTTACAGCCCATTTTTCCAATGCTCTAATGCCTGGCGTAGTTTTTCGGGTATCGAGAATTTTGGTGCCTGTTCCTTCTAGCAATTTCACAAACATATTCGTTTTTGTCGCAATGGCGCTCATGCGTTGCATAGCATTCAACACCAAACGTTCTGCTTTAAGAATGGATTGTGATTTTCCTGTAACATAAAACGCAATATCACCATATTTTACCGAACTTCCATCTTCAATCAAGGTTT
Organism: Kordia sp. SMS9; assembly: GCF_003352465.1. NCBI lineage: Bacteria > Pseudomonadati > Bacteroidota > Flavobacteriia > Flavobacteriales > Flavobacteriaceae > Kordia > Kordia sp. SMS9. The sequence continues at coordinate 4,552,317 of NZ_CP031153.1, forward strand.
CTACGTTCATGTCTGCATCCACGTAATTGAACACCATTTTGGCGAATTCAATTCCTGCAATAATTCCTTCATCTTTTACTAATAGTTTCGCTTTTCCTTCTGCTGTAGCTGGAATGCATGCTAATGAACTGTGATCGCCTGTACCGACATCTTCACGAATAGCATTGGAGATAATTAATTCTAATTCTTTTTGAAATTGCGCTTCTGAAATCATTTTGTGTCTATCGTATTTGTTTCAAAATTGCGAAGTTTATATTGTATATCCAAAATGTGAGGAATAATTATTAGAAAATAAAAAAGCATCACCTAAAAAAGATGATGCTTTTGTATGTTATAATGCAGTAAACCTGTATTAAAAAGGACAATCAAAACTATCGCCAGATGAACACCAGCATTCGGAAGCGATGTCTCTTGACTCTGTCCAACAAATAGTTTCAATAGTAAATGGTTCTGCAGGTCTGTCTGGCACACAATCGAAACTTGTTGGCGGTCTTCCACCTGTAAACGAAGTTAAGTTTCCAATTGTTTTTTTAGATAGACTAAGTTTTCCTAATTCTTTTCTTTTTTTCATGATTTAATTTTTGTGATTAATTTTCAAGTTAAATTTACAATCTAATTCCCTAAAAAACAGAATTTTACATATTAATAAAAATTATGAAATCAATTATATTTTTTTATGATTGAAGTGTAATATCACATTTATCAATCTTTTTTATTGGAAAAAAGTGGAACTAAAAAAACATCACTTCGAAAAATGATGCTCTTATTGTTTGTTGTGATTATATTTTTTTGGAAGATGTATTACACCTTTTTTTAAAATAATCAATTCATTTTACAAATTATCCACAAGTACACGATAAGTTGAATGTCAGTTGACAGTTTGCTCTGATTATTGAGAAAGGTTCACATCCAAGTGATGGCACCGGACATTCTGTTGACGGTTGACACGCTGTACCACTTATTCCACCTTTTACATTGTCATTTCTAAATTCAGAAACAATACTTTTTCCAATACTTAATTTTTTTAAACTTTTCTTTTTCATGATTTTAATATTTTTTTTCATTTCAAACTTACAACCTAATTAGCTCAAAAACAGAATTTTAAAGATTAGTAATTATTATATAAATCATTTCTTTTTCTTATGAAGGTTGTTGTAAATTCTTAAAATCAGCCGTTTAACCACTAAATTCATTCTCAAAAATTCCTTTATTTTTGCGATATGAATATAAAATTGCTCGCTATTGGACGAACGGATGATAAACAATTGCAACAATTGATTGATCAATATGTGAAACGTTTGTCGCACTACATCAAATTTGACTTGGAAATTATTCCCGATCTAAAAAACACGAAGAATTTAAGCGAAGCGCAGCAAAAAGAAAAAGAAGGCGAATTGATCTTAAAAAAACTCGCTCCAACAGATGTTTTGGTATTGTTAGATGAGAACGGAAAGCAGTTTTCTTCTGTAGAATTTTCAAACTATTTGCAAAAGCGGATGAATTCGGGTATAAAAACCTTGGTATTTGTTATTGGCGGACCGTATGGTTTCTCTGAGAACATTTACGCGAAAGCGCAGGGAAAAATATCTTTGTCCAAAATGACCTTTTCACACCAAATGGTGCGTTTATTTGTCGTAGAGCAATTGTACAGAGCGTTTACAATTTTGCGAAATGAACCGTATCATCATCGATAAAAAACAAAACACATGAAACTCGTATTTGCCACCAACAATCAAAATAAAGTCAAAGAAGTACAATCGTTATTGCCTGAAATAATTTCCGTTTTAAGTTTGAAAGATATTGGTTGCGAAGAAGACATTCCCGAAACGCAACCCACGATTGAAGGAAATGCCATTCAAAAAGCACACTATGTAAAAGAACATTACGGGTATGATTGCTTTGCCGATGATACAGGTTTGGAAGTAACTGCTTTAAATGGAGAACCTGGCGTTTTTTCCGCACGTTATGCAGGTCCGCAACGAAATGCAGATGATAATATGAACAAATTACTACAAAATTTGGAAGACAAAGAAGATCGTTCTGCACAGTTTAAAACGGTTGTTGCGTTGATTCTCAATGGTGAACAATTTACCTTCACGGGAATTTGTAAAGGAACGATTATCAATGATAAACGAGGCGACAAAGGTTTTGGCTACGATCCTATCTTTATGGCAGACGGATTTACAGAAACTTTCGCACAAATCTCACTCGAAGAAAAAAATCGCGTCGGACATCGTGGAAAAGCGGTGAAGCAATTGATTGCATTTTTAAACAAAACCACTTAAAATCAACAAATTACCACAATACTAGATTATTCAAAATAAAACACTACCTTTGCGGCTTGAAATCCCAGAGCGGGATGAAGTTATGCAGCGTCAGGGTATTTTAATTTTATTAGGTCGTAACGCTCCATGTAACTTCTCAATACAGCAGAAATATAAAGCTGTACGAACCTTTTAAAATTACAATATGACAAAATTTGAAGAATTAGGTCTTCAAGATTCGCTATTGCGCGCAATTCAAGACATGGGCTTTGAAACGCCAAGTGAAGTTCAAGAGAAAGCAATTCCATTATTACTTAACGAAGAAACTGATATCGTGGCACTTGCCCAAACTGGGACAGGTAAAACAGCCGCTTTTGGTTTTCCTCTGATTCAAAAAATAAATGCAGACAGTCGCACCACGCAAGGACTGATTTTATCGCCTACGCGAGAATTGTGTTTGCAAATTACCAACGAATTAAAAAATTACTCCAAATACGAAAACATTAATGTAGTTGCCATTTATGGTGGTGCCAGCATTACTGATCAAGCAAAACAGGTGAAAAAAGGCGCACAAATTGTGGTTGCTACACCTGGCCGTATGCAAGATATGATCAACCGTCGTATGGTGGATATTACCAAAATAGAATATTGTGTGCTCGATGAAGCTGATGAAATGTTGAACATGGGATTCTATGAAGACATTACGTCCATCCTATCGCACACGCCAGACGATAAAAACACATGGTTATTCTCGGCTACGATGCCAAAAGAAGTATCGGTCATCGCGAAGAAATTCATGCACAGTCCACAAGAAATCACAGTAGGTTCGCGTAACTCTGGAACTGATACGGTAAGTCACGAATTCTATGCAGTTAGCGGACGTGATCGCTATTTAGGATTAAAGCGTTTAGCAGATGCAAATCCAGATATCTTTTCAGTAGTATTTTGTAGAACGAAACGCGATACCCAAAGTGTAGCTGAGAAACTCATTGAAGACGGATACAGCGCTGGCGCATTGCATGGCGATTTAAGTCAAAATCAACGTGATTTAGTGATGAAGTCCTTCCGAACACGTCAAATTCAAATGTTAGTGGCTACTGATGTGGCGGCGCGTGGAATTGATGTTGACGATATTACACACGTCATCAATTACCAATTACCTGATGAAATAGAAACCTACACACACCGAAGTGGTCGTACTGGTAGAGCTGGAAAAACAGGAGTTTCTATGGTCATTGTGACCAAAAGTGAAATGCGCAAAATCAAAACGATAGAGCGTAAAATTCAGAAGAAATTTGAACAAAAACCTATTCCAACAGGAATGGAAATCTGCCAAGTGCAATTATTTCACTTAGCCAATAAAATTCACAATACGGAATCTAACGAGCAAGTGGAAGAATACTTGCCAAAAATCATGGAAATCTTCGAAGATACTTCGAAAGAAGAATTGATCAAACGCATGGTTTCAGTAGAATTTAATCGCTTCTACAATTACTATAAAAATAAGCGTGATCTCAATCAGCCAAAAGGCAATAGTGAAGAACGTTCTTCTCGTGGATCAAGCAATGAACACAGTACACGTTACTTTATCAATGTTGGAGAAAAAGATGGATATGATTGGATGCGTTTAAAGGATTTCTTAAAAGAAACCCTGAGTTTAGGACGTGACGATGTCTACAAAGTGGATGTCAAAGAAAGTTTTTCATTCTTTAACACAGACAAAGAACAAAGAGAAAAAGTACTCGCACACTTTACTGATTTTAAAGTAGACGGACGTTTTGTCAATGTAGAAGAATCAACCAATACTGGTGGCGGTGGCGGTGGCGGTCGTCGTAGAGATGGCGGCGGTGGAAGACGCGACGGCGGTGGCGATCGTAGAAGAAGACGTAGAAGTGATAACGATGGAGCTTCTAACAGTGGAAGACGTCGCAGAAGTGATGGCGGAGGCGGAAACGAACGATTCCGTGGAAGATCAAGAAGAAAATAACAACATTATTGTTAATATTAAGTAAAAAGTGTGCTTCGGCGCACTTTTTATCGTTTTGTTTAGTATTTTTATGCTACAATTAGTCAATACGACTAATTTTACAAAAATTGCATACATGAAAAAAGTATTTACTTTTCTACTTTTATTTTTAGCTATTACCTCACTTTCCGCTCAAGAAACGAAAAAGTTGTATGCTAAAGTTGTCAACGATGCCGACGATAAACCGATGAAAACGGTGCATGTCGTGAATTTGACAACAATTAAAGGTGTAATTACCAATGAAAAGGGAGAATTTGAAATTACAGCGAAGGCAGATGACATGCTATTCTTTTCTTTTTTAGGGTTTAAATCGATCAAAGTTCGTGTTACCAATGACATGTTAAAATACAAAGGTTCTTCTACCATTAGAATGACCGAATTGGCGTTTGCGCTTGAAAAAGTCGTGTTAACGCCTTATCAACTTACAGGATATTTAGATATTGATGCTAAAAATGTGCCGCTTCGTCCTAATTATCGCTATCGTATTGCAGGACTCTCTACAGGGTATGAAGCTGGAGAAAAAGCACCTGGCGCCATTTCTTCTGTACTAGGAGCAATCTTTAATCCTGCTGATTTCTTACAGAATCTTTTCGGGAAAAAACCGCGACAAATGCGCAAATTGCGCCAAATGAAAGAAGATGATAAAATTAGAGACTTATTAGCTTCTAAATTTGACCGACAAATGCTGCGCGAATTACTGCAAGTTGAACGTGTGGATATTGACGAAATTTTATCGCTCTGTAATTATTCCAAAACATTTATCACCAACGCTAACGATCTTCAAGTATTGGATGCAATTAATGATTGCTATGAAGAATATAAAGTGTTGAGTAGACAAAAGAAAAAGTAAGCATTCTTCAAAAAACGATATAAAAAGCTTTTTCCGGTTCACAAAAACATAAAAATCTACGCTCTTTTTTGATTTTTTCTCAAGAAAAGAAAATAAGTTATTAAGAAAATTAACAACTCAATCGTTGTAGTATCTCTTTTTTGATTCGATCCGAATTTTTCAATATGAAAAAAGCAACGTAACCTTTATATTGCAATAGATTAACCAAAAATTTAGCCGCAATATGAAGCAATTATTCGTCTTATTATGTATTTTCTCTTTCCTTTTTGGATGTAAAACAAAACCATCTGAAACTGCTAAAAAAACCACTACCGAAGCACACCCTTTTGTATGGGAAGCTGCCAATGTGTATTTTATGTTGACAGACCGTTTTAATGATGGAAATGAAGCAAACAATCTTAATTATGATCGTACCAAAGAACCAGCAACACTGCGCGGTTTTATGGGTGGCGATATGGCAGGAATTACACAAAAAATAAAAGAAGGATATTTTGACAATTTAGGCGTAAATGCAATATGGTTTTCACCTGTATTAGAGCAAATTCACGATAGTACAGATGAAGGCACAGGAAATACGTATGCGTTTCACGGGTATTGGACAAAAGATTGGACACAGTTTGATGCTAATTTTGGAACCGCAGCTGATTTTGCAGCATTGATGGAAACTGCACATGAACACGGAATCCGTATTTTAATGGATGTCGTAATGAATCATACAGGTCCCGTAACGGAAAAAGATCCTGTTTGGGATAATAATTGGGTGCGTACAGGTCCTGGATGTACCTATAAAGATCAAGATTCTGCCGTGAGTTGTACACTCGTAGAAAATCTTCCAGATATATTAACAAATAGTAACGAAGTGGTTTCTTTACCTACGCCATTAGTAGAAAAGTGGAAAGCAGAAGGTCGTTATGAAGCGGAGATGAAAGAATTAGAAGATTTTTTCAAGAAAACTGGCTTAGAAAAAACTCCAAAAAACTATATCATTAAATGGTTGACAGATTATGTACGCGAATATGGTGTGGATGGTTACAGAGTTGATACCGTAAAACATGTAGAAGAAGAAGCATGGAATTCTTTGAATGCGCAAGCACAGATAGCGTTTACAGATTGGAAAACGGCAAATCCTGATGCTGTATTGGATGATACTGCCTTTTTTATGTTGGGTGAATTGTATGGCTACGGAATTGATAACAAACGTTTTTATGATTTTGGCGATACAAAAGTAGATTATTATGCCAATGGGTTTGATAATTTGATCAATTTTCAATTTAAGTATGATGCGCGCGGAGATTATGAAAGTATCTTTTCAAAGTACGATCGCATTCTTCATACTGATCTAAAAGGAAAAAGTGTGATGAATTATATCAGTTCGCACGATGATGGCGATCCATTTGATAAAGCACGTACCAAACCGTATGAGTCTGCAACCAAGTTATTGCTGACGCCAGGAATTTCACAAATTTATTACGGAGACGAAACGAAACGTCCGCTAATCATTGAAGGAACAACTGGCGATGCAACTTTACGTTCGTTTATGAATTGGGACATGATGAACGATGCAGATACCAAAAAACTGCTCACACATTGGCAAAAACTAGGTCAGTTTAGAAAAGTACATCCAGCGATTGGTGCAGGAACACACAAAATGATTTCAGAAAGTCCATATATATTTTCTAGAACGTACAATAGCGATAAAGTTGTCGTAGGATTGGATCTCCCAAAAGGAAAAAAAGAAATTTCTGTAGACAAACAATTTGTAGATGGCGAAACAGTTACCGATCATTATTCTGGAAAAACGGCGACTGTTTCCAACGGAAAAGTAACGATTGATTCAGAGTTTTCGATTGTGTTATTGCATCAATAAAATTGGTATCACAAATAGTAATGCCAGTTCAAGTGCAGTTGAGAACACGTATGGAATGTAGAATTTCCAATAAATCTCGATAGCTTCGCTAGGTATTTTCAATCAAAATATATTTAGATTTCAATAATGCTCGATTTGACATTCTCACTTTTATAAATGATCTAATTTTTCGAAAACAACGCAATTCTGTTGCCTTCCGAATCTATAAAAACTGCCATATAGCCAGTATCAGGTGAAATCTGTGTTTTCCCTTGCACAACTGTTCCTCCAGCTTTTGGAATGATTGCTAATTCTTCATCCACATCTTCGGAAGAAAAATATACCAAAACTCCGTCAGTTGTACTTGGAATGTACGATTCATATTGTATCAACGCGCCTGTACTATTTTCCGCAGCAGGTTTTGGTGGAAACCAACCATACAACAAGCCACCAAGGTTTTGAACTTTGATAGATACTTTGAACACAGTTTCATAAAATTTTTGAGCGCGCTCCATATTCGTTACCGGAATTTCAAACCAGTTTACCATAATGTTCTATTTTATTTTTTCTAAATGTGCTTTTAGATGTTTTAGATTGATTTTGAAGTAAAAAGTTAAGAATTTATATGATATGATTGTACTTTAAGCACAATTTTATAAGTTAATTCCAATGTTAGGACGAAATCTGGTTTTGAAATATTTTAAATTATTTTCAAAAAATAGTACATTTAAACACCTAAAAAACAAAAAAAGATGAAATACGTAGCAAATTCTGTAGAAGCTTATATTGATCAACTTCCGGAAGAACGCAAAGAAGTGATTGCAAAGTTAAGAACGATTCTACAGGAAAATTTGCCCGAAGGATTTTCTGAACAGGTAAATTACAACATGCCATCTTTTGTAGTTTCACATGCTGTGTATCCTGGCGGTTATCACTGCGATCCAAAATTGCCATTGCCTTTTATCAGTTATGCTTCACAGAAAAATTTTGTAGCCTTATACCACATGGGAATTTATGCTAATAAAGAATTGATGGACTGGTTTGTGGCAGAATATCCAAAACATTGCAAATACAAATTGGATATGGGGAAAAGCTGTATTCGTTTCAAAAAAATGAACGATATTCCGTATGAGTTGATTGCTGAACTAGCGCAAAAAATGTCGCCAAGCAACTGGATTGATTTGTACGAAACCAATGTTATGAAAAAATAGAAACAAATACTTTTCTTACAAAAAGTGCAGTTTATCAGATATTAAGTGCTTCATAACTGAACTTATAATTCTTTGATTTTCTCATTCTTTGATTGCTTATTTTTTTTATTCCTTGAAAAAGAATTCTTAAAAAATTTCAATTATGGGACATTTAAGCACAAAGGATCGTATTATTACTTTTTGTATTTTAATTCCTTCCATCATCACCTCTGTAGTATGTTTGGTGTATACTATTTATTTATTGGTGAATTTGTAATTATACCAATTTACACATAAAGTGATGTTTATAAACTCGTTTATTTGGGATGTAACGCGTAATAGCGTTTCAAGATATCGTCAATACTACGAATTGTTTTTTTGCACCAATCAAAACGTTTTTCTAGCGTTTCTTCTGCTGTCAATTGCCAAGCTATATCAGAGTTTCTTAATTTGTTTGTTACATGTTGAATGGTGATTGCTGCCGATACCGAAATATTCAAACTCTCCGTAAAACCTACCATGGGAATTTTTAAAAATTCATCTGCTTCCGATAATACTTCTTCGCTCAAACCTTCGCGTTCTTTTCCAAAAAAGAAAGCTGCTTTTTGCGTAATATCAAACTCTTGTAAATATTGAGAATCTTCATGCGGAGTCGTCGCAATAATTCGATATCCTTGATCTTTTAAATGTGCAATGCAGCTTTTAGTATCATTATATCTGTGAATATCTACCCATTTTTGTGCGCCCATCGCAATTTCCCTGTCCATCTTTTTTCCTAAACGTTCTTCTATTACATGTACATCTTGCACGCCAAAAACATCACAACTTCGCAACACAGCACTTGTATTGTGCAGTTGATACACATCTTCTACAGCGACTGTAAAATGCCGTGTTCGTTGGGCTAAAACCTTAGCAAACAACTCTTTTCTTCGTTCTGTTAGATAGCTTTCTAAATGGCTTACTACATCTATATCAATCATCTTACAAAACTATCATAAAAACACAAGCAGACAAAATAGTATGATGATTTACAAATGCATTGTAAAAAGAGGGATAAATTGATTATTTTAGTAGTTCTTAAAGTTTTTTACATGAAGTTTAATTTCTTTTGTCTCCTCTTTTTGTATTTCTCATCGGTTTTTTCACAGGAAACTGACGAAGTATATGCTAAAAATGTGGATGCTAATGATGAAAAAGTAATTGAACTTGGGCAAAATTTGACAGATTCTTTTTATGAAGAAGATTCCTCTTTTTTTATGGATAATTTTAATGTAGAAAGTTTTGCTAAAAAAGTTATCTCCGTAAACAAAGATATTTCTGAAAATGCAGTGATGCGTGAATTTAACCGCACATTTAGAGATGGTATTTTTTTTGATAAATTTCATAAGTTTCCAGATAGAATTCGTGCCATGATTGAAGATGGAGCTTCGTACAGTATTGTGAATTATTATTATCATTTAGACGAACGAAAGTATCATTTATTATTTCGAATGTATGCTGAAAATATCGGATTAAACTATCATGACTATCAATTGAGTTTTGAAGATGGTACATTTCAGCTACAAGATATTTTTATATATTCCACAGGACAATATTTAAGCGAAACCTATCAAGATTTATATCAGTTGAGTATTCCAGGAGAAAATATAGAAGTTAATAGAGAACGTTTGAAAAGTATGATTTTCTTTGGACAATACAAGACATTAGCACGGCAAAAAAAATACAAACAAATTTTTGACTTGATGCGAAACCTTACGGGAGAATTCACAACGAAAAAAATATATTTCCTCACAAAGATTAAAATTGCTGCTAAAATGAATCAAGTATTTCACCTAGAAGCGATTGATGAATTGTTACGAAATTTTCCCAATGATCCTACTACCAAACTCATGGCAATTAATTATCATCTTATGCTGAAAGATTACAATACTACCATGCAACTTTTAGATGAAATTCAAGCAATTACAGAAGATGTTTTTATAGAATATATTCGTGGCAATGCTGCATGGCAATTTGAAGATTTTGAGTCGGCTGAAAAAGCATATGCGTATACAATTCGCGAATATCCAGATTTTGAAAAAGCCAAACTTAATTTGATGTATTTGTATGATTTTTTAGAAAAACACGAAGATAATATTGTACTCTTAAACAATATGATTGAGAATGATGAATACAATAAAAAAGACCTCATCGACTTTATAGATGACACTTCAAACGAATTTATACATTTACCAAACGCACGTATTTATAATAGATGGAAAAAGAAAAAGTAGTTGTATTAACTGGTGCTGGCATTAGTGCCGAAAGTGGCATTAAAACGTTTCGTGATGCCGACGGATTGTGGGAAGGACATGACATTATGGAAGTAGCTTCGCCAACAGGTTTTGAAAAAAATCCTGCGTTGGTGTTGGATTTTTACAATCAACGCAGACGCCAATTGAAAGAAGTTGTGCCAAATGAAGGACACAAAGCCTTAGTTTTACTGGAAGAACAATACGACGTTACGATTGTTACCCAAAATGTGGACAACTTGCATGAACGTGCAGGAAGTTCAAAAATTATTCATTTGCATGGCGAATTGTCTAAAATGCGCGGCGTTCAGTATCCTTATAAAATATATGATTGTTCAGGTGATATTTATGTAGGCGATGTATGCAAACGCGGTTCGCAATTGCGCCCACATATTGTTTGGTTTGGCGAAGATGTTCCTATGATTGAAACCGCTATAGCAGAATGTACTCAAGCAGCTATTTTGATGATTATTGGAACGTCTATGCAAGTATATCCAGCCGCAAGTTTGATTAATTTTGTACCACAAAGCACACCAATTTACTTCATTGATCCAAAACCTTCCGTAAACGAAAGTGCATATCAAAATTTAACGGTTATTGCCGAAAAAGCTTCTACGGGAGTAGCGAAAGTGATTGAGGAATTGGTCGGTTTTTAGACTATTTGGTCTTGGCTTCTAGATCGTTTTCCTTTTGGGGTGTCTGATATCAGTTATCTTATTTAGCCTTTAGCAAAAAAATAAAACTAACAACCAAAAAACTACTTCGCCTGTTCAATTTCTATTGCTAAAAAGGTTCTGGCTTCTTTTACCCAAGCATCAATTTCTTTGATTTGTGCCTCCGACAGTTTGGCATCGTCATGTGTCCATAAATACGAAGGAATTGGCATGTGTCCTTTTTCAATTTCTTCGATGACTTCCTCTAATTTATGATCTTTTCGTTTTGCAGAATATGAACTCCATTCAGAGAAGTTTAGCTCTTCTTTTCCATGTTCTACATGTTCTGCCATCCAGTACGAAATTGGTTCTATATTGCTGTACCAAGGATAACGCGTATTGCTAGAGTGACAATCGTAACACGCTACTTTTAAAGATGCTTGTACAGAAGCAGGTGGATTGGTTTCTGTTAAAAACGGTTTTAAATCTGCTACATCACCTACATTTTTTTCAGGTCCAAAAAACTGTAAAATTATCAATACAATTAATGCTAAAACTGCAAACTTTTTAAGTATCTTCATGACGTTATTTTTATTTGGCTTAAAAGTATAAAAAGTATGACATTTGAACAACTCTACAGTGAGCTAAATTATGTAAATCATTCACGCGAGAAACGAAATTACTATGCCAACATTGTTTTGGGGAATTTAAAATTGTTACCTACATTACTCGACGTTGTATTTACAGTTGATGATAAAATTTCGGCAAGAGCCGCTTGGTTATTTGAGTTTGTAGCGAGAGAACGTTTGGATGCAATTCTCCCTTATTTAGATAATTACACAGAAAAAATGCACACTGTACATATAGATTCTGCCGTACGTCCTGTAGCAAAAGTTGCGGAGTATTTGATAGAAGCGTTTTATCACAAGAAAGAAAATTGCACACAAAAAAAATTAACCAAAAAACACCGTGAAAAAATTACTGAAACGTGTTTTGATTGGATGATTAGCGATCAAAAAGTAGCGGTAAAAGCATATTCGATGCGTTCTTTATTTTTATTGGGAAGTGAATTCGATTGGATTCACGATGAATTGTACCTGATTTTAGAACGCGATTACGCTTCGCAAAGTGCCGCATTTAAAGCCAGAGCAAGAGAGTTGATGAAACGTTTGAAAAAAGGACGAATTTGAAGTCGTAAAATTTTACTACATCCATCGTAACAAGTATATTTGTGTGCTTAAAACAACAACACACATACAATGAAGCTTACTCCGCTTAACGCAATTTCTCCAATTGATGGAAGATATCGCAGTAAAACCATCGCTTTAGCTACTTATTTTAGTGAAGAATCACTGATTAAATACCGCGTTTTAGTCGAAATTGAATATTTTATTGCTTTGTGCAATCTTCCATTGCCACAGTTGGAAGATTTTGATGCTTCTTTGTATGATGATTTACGTGCGATTTACGAGAATTTTTCAGCAGAAGATGCACAAGCCATCAAAGACATTGAAAAAGTAACCAATCACGATGTAAAAGCTGTTGAGTATTTTATTAAAGAGAAATTTGACCGACTAAATATTTCATTGTACAAAGAATTTATTCACTTCGGACTTACCTCTCAAGATATTAATAATACCGCAATTCCGCTCTCTATTAAAGAAGCCATTCAGCACGTATATCTTCCAGAATTGATTACAGTTTTAGAGAAATTGAAAGCATTGGCAAACGAATGGGCAGAAGTTTCCATGTTGGCACGCACGCACGGACAACCTGCTTCGCCAACGCGCTTGGGAAAAGAGATTGAAGTGTTCATTACACGTATTGAAGCACAAGTAGAAATGATGGCGGTGATTCCGCATGCAGCAAAGTTTGGTGGCGCTACCGGAAATTTTAATGCGCACAAAGTGGCGTATCCAACGATTGACTGGAAAGCATTTGGAAATGATTTTGTAGAACGTATTTTGGGCTTACACCACTCGTTTCCAACGACGCAGATAGAACATTACGATCATGTAGCCGCCATTTTTGACGGCATGAAACGTATCAATACGATTGTTATTGACTTGGATCGTGATTTTTGGACGTACATTTCCATGGATTATTTTAAACAAAAAATTAAAAAAGGAGAAGTTGGTTCGTCTGCGATGCCACATAAAGTGAATCCGATTGATTTTGAAAATAGTGAAGGGAACTTAGGCATTGCCAATGCTATTTTTACACACTTATCTGCAAAACTCCCAATTTCAAGATTGCAACGCGATTTAACCGATTCTACCGTATTGAGAAATGTAGGTGTTCCTTTTGGACATACGTTGATTGGTTTTCAGTCAACTTTAAAAGGTTTGCACAAGCTTTTATTGAACAAAGCGAAGTTTGAAGAAGACCTAGAAAATAACTGGGCAGTCGTTGCAGAAGCCATTCAAACCATTTTGAGGCGAGAAAATTATCCAAATCCCTATGAAGCTTTAAAAGGTTTAACAAGAACCAATGAAAAGATCACACAAGCTTCAATTGCCGATTTCATTGACACTTTAGCAGTTTCTGACGCTGTCAAACTGGAATTAAAACAAATAAATCCAAGTAATTACACAGGAATTTAGCAAATAATAGCTCTTCACATTGTTTTTTTCTTAATTTTGCAACGCCAAGAACTAACAAAATAAACACAGTGACGATCAAACTCACACAATCGCAAGACGATAATAGTTTTGATGATGCGCTACAAAAAGGAAGACTCCAAGTTAAAAAAAGAGTCTACAACGCAGCTTTTAAAAACTTTATTAACGATAAATACGCTGAAGGAATTCATTTCGGAAACATGAGCAGTAATCTGGAAGAAATCTTGAAAAATTTGTCGTTAGATCACCTCATGGTAGGCGTTGTCAAACTTCCAAGACTTGATGCAAGCACTTTATCTGTGATCAATGAAAAATACAATGAGTTTTCTGATTTTGATTTGTTTGAGAGCTTTGAGTGTACGCTTTTAGCAAAAGACAATGTGAGTTCTAAAGATTTCAAGGAAGGAATTGAAAAATTCCATACAAACTTTTTGGAACTTTATAATCAAAAAGCACACGAAGAAGTGATGGAGCGTGATTATGAAAATCGTTTACAAATTAAGAAAAGAGAGATTCAAGAAATCGTATTCTTTACAGTTCTTGCAGTTATTGCATTGATACTAATTTACTTCTTTATAAATAGGTAACTTTTATTGGTAAGATATTAAGATATATGGATACACGTAATATACAACATGTATCCATATTTTTTTAATTGGTGCCCATTAACTTTGTAATACTAGTTAAATCAAAATTTAGTGGCGTATTTCTTTGTTGCGTTAATTTGTACAATTCCATAAATTTTTCAATCGTCATATTGTCACCAATAATACGAGTCACGGCAAAACCCATTTCTTGATTGGATAAGAAAATTACAATTTCGTCCATGGCAGTATCAGTGCCAATATACTTTACAACACCTTTATTGCCCAAGTTCATTAATTCCTCATACTTCTTGTTTTTAAGGATCGTTTTAATGTTTTTTCTTTCTGAGGTAAATTCCGTTTGTTTTTCAGGAGTTGTTCTGTAAAATAATAAGTTGATGCGATCTATGGCATCTAAGGCTTCTTCTTGCTTTTCTGATAATTGAATGCCGTCTTGTCGTAACAGACTTATGGGAATGGTACTGGATGAAAACCCTGATTGTTCTGCGTGATCGATAAAGTAATTTTGCAAACTGTTTTTATCGGAACAACTTGTGATTGCGACGCCAATACATAACAGCAGTAAAAATGATGAAAATGTTTTCATAATGATTGATTGTTTTTTGATGTGATGAATATATGTATAAATGCGTCAACGAACAACTATTGTTCATTGACGCATTTTGTAAACAGTGTATGTATATTAGTTTTTCTTAACGTTCTTTAAGTGTTCGCCACCAGGAATGTTCATTTGGCTGGTCAACTTGGATACTTGCGTCAAATCAATATCTCCAAGCAATGAAACCACCACCGTATTGATTTTACGATCTTTCATTTGTATTTTATCTTCTAATCCGGTAATGTACATTAAAAGTTCTTTAACATGCGTTGGGCTTTTGCCTTCTTTCACATAAAATTTTACACGTGTATCACCGTCTCTTACTTGCATTAACTCTTCTAACTTTGAAGAACGTTTTCCAACCCAAGTTTTCAATTCGGCTGAAATTCCTTTATCTTCCGTAGCTAACACTTGCAAGCTTTTCATGCTATTTACCATTGCCAAAAATTCTTTGGCTTCAGGATCGTCAGCGTCTATGCCCATATCTGCAAGCATTTTAAACATTCTAGGTTTAATAGATACGTACGTTACGTTGTCATTATCTGCATATTTCTCAAAAATATTTTGTCCAAATGTAAGTACTGGCAGTGCCAATAACATTACTAATACTATAAACTTCTTCATTTCTTAATTGTTTTCTGTTCTAAAAATTTTGTTCGTTGTTTCTTCTAATTGTGTTAAATAGTTGATATGACTCGCTCCTGTATTGAAACTTTCAGACACGAGTGACATGGTCATTCTAAAATCTTGAAAAGCTTCTTCAGCTAGTCGTTGTTTTTCCCATTCATTTACGAATAGACTTGTTGTGAGAACAAATACGGCAGCAACAGAAATCCATTTTAAATAGTTTTTTCTAGGTTTTAATGGAACGTTGCGAGTAGACTTCTCGGCTTTTAGATCGGTAAAATATTGAAACATCGGTTGGTATTGTTCTAAATGCGGCGCCACATTTTTTTGTGAAAAATACACTTGCAACTCTTGTTCCTCTTGAACGGTTGCCGTTGCTTCAAAATACTTCTCTATTAGTTTTTCTATGTTAGCTAACTCCATAGTTGTGTTTTTTAATAAGTTCTTGTCTTATATATTTTCTTGCTCTTGATAGTGCTACTCTAATTGCGGTTGGATTCATGTTGACTACTTTGGCAATTTCCTCAAAATCATACTGTTCTACATCTCTCAATTGTATGATAATTTTTTGTTGCTCTGGCAGTTGTTCCATAATCTGATGTACAATACTGACACTATCTTTTAATTCTACTTCTTTCTGTAATGATGTGTTTTCGTCTTTATAATTGCTATGAACTAATTTTAAATTACTTGCTTGTTTTGATTTTAATTTGTCTAAACAATAATTTTTCGTCATCGTCATGGCAAAAGCTTCCACATTATTATACGCTTCTATCTTCGATTTTTTAGACCATAACTTTAACAATACTTCCTGTGTAGCATCTTCTGCTTCTTCGTTTGAAACTAGCAAACGCTTTGCCAATCGGTACAATTTGTCTTTAAAAGGCAATACAGTATGTAAAAATTCTGCCTGTTTCATTAGTATGATCTATTAATTTCGGTTAGTTATAAGGAAGACGAACGAGTTACGAATTTGTTACAAATAATTTTTATTTTACAATAATGTCGCTATTTTTAGTGTTTATAAAAGTAAACACAAACTATGATAAAGAAAATTATGAATGTAAAAAAATGGCTATTCCTATTTGTGGCGGTTTCTACAATGCTGACAAGTTGTACGGATCAAGATGACAATTTGTTTAGTGTCCCCGCAAATATTGAAGTTCAAGATTTTGTATGGAAAGGATTAAATCTGTGGTATTTCTGGCAAGGAGAAGTCACAGATTTGGCAGATAGCAAGCTAGATGATGCAGAAGGATATATTGCTTTTTTACAAAGTTTCCCGAATCCAGCAGACTTATTTGAGCATTTGAACCATCCTGACGATCGTTTCAGTGTTATTGTAAGCGATTATGATGCATTACAAGATTCACAACAAGGAACCTCAGATACAGATGGTGCAGACATTAGCTATATTTTCCTCAATAGCGGAAGCAATGAAGTGGTAGGTTATGTGCGTTATATCATTCCAGGATCTGATGCAGCTTCAAAAGATATTCGTCGTGGAGATATTGTATATGCTGTTAACGGACAAAGCTTATTTTTTAATTCAGAAACCGATAATAATTTAGATTTGCTTGATGCGAATTCGTACACATTCAATTTGGCAGATTTAACGATCAATAGCGGCGTACGATCTATTACACCAAATGGTAGAAATATTGATCTGACAAAATCAAACATTACAGAAAACCCAATTTTAATAAATACTACATTTGATGTGGGCGCTAAAAAAGTAGGGTATATCATGTACAATCAATTTGTGTCTAATTTTGATACACAGTTGAATGGAGTTTTTGCAGATTTTGAAGGACAAGGAGTTACAGAACTCATTTTAGACTTGCGTTACAATCCAGGTGGATTTGTAAGCAGTGCCATCAATCTTGGTAGTATGGTTACAGGACAGTTTGACGGACAATTATTTACCAAATTCCGTTACAACGATAAAATTCAGCCACAGCTAACGGACGAACAAGAAAATCGTTATTTTAGAAATACATTGAGTACAGGTGCAGCAATTAATAGTTTAGGCTTAACCAAAGTATATGTTATTACTACAGGAAGTTCTGCTTCTGCCAGTGAATTGGTCATCAACTCATTAGATCCTTATATTGATGTTGTACAAGTTGGTGCGACCACTAGAGGAAAAAATGAGGCTTCGGTATCTTTATACGATTCACCATCGTGGACGTTTACGGACGATCAGTTAAACCCAAATCACAAATGGGCGATGCAACCACTCATTTCTCGCCTAGAAAATAGTGCTGGCTTCTCTAATTATACAGACGGATTGAATCCTGAAGTTGAACTTTCGGAAGATTTAACAAATCTTGGTGTGTTAGGTGATGAAACAGAACCTTTATTGGCTGCGGCTTTGGCAAATATTGCAGCGGCTGGAAGATCACTCAACTTTAATAGCAATAAAAATATTCCTATTGATTTAATTACGGATACAAAATTACGCAGAATCACTGCAGATCGTATGTATATTGACTTAAAAGTGGGCGATAGTGATGATGCATTGCAAAATCATAAAGTGATTATAAACGAATAAAAAAAAGTGTCGTTTCTCACTACTTGAGAAACAACACTCACTCGTAAAACTAGTGTAAAAGCTGTTTCATTGTAGATAATGAAACAGCTTCTTTTTTTTATGCTAATTTTTGAATAGTGACAATAGCACCAGTTGCATTTTTGTTAGCTAGTGTAGAATCACTTTGCGTGACATCGTCAAATGCAAACGCATAATCATCTCTATGAATAGCATTTGCATGAATAACACCTGCGTAGACATTATAACATTCAATATCAATTTTTTTAGCTGGATTAGCTGGATCAGGAATCTGAATTGTATTGTTATAAAAATTTGATTTGTACGAAGTCCAATTTTTACCGTTTGGAGACAGTGTTGACGTTGGTGGCATTAAAGACAAAACTGCGTCAGGAATGCTCTTATGTGCTAAAATTCCAACATTAAAAGCAGCTCCTAAATTTTTTGCAGGAACCGACGTAGGCGTATTATTGGGTGCAGCAAATAGATTGGCACATCCAAAAATACTATCCTTTATTAGATCGCTTCCTACGGGTTTAACAAAAGAAATAGCTGGAAGTGGATTTCCTTGTGCGTCTTTTCCAGAAAACACAAATTTTCCATTGCTTACAACACCTTCAAAAACAACATTTTTATATTTAGGGTTTGCTTTTGAGATTTCAGACATATCTACTTTAATTGATTTTCCGCTTCCACTTTTATAATAATCCCAAACATGATCTACATAATGTTGAAACAACGAAGCATCAAATTTATGACTCACTGGCGGTTGTTCCACCAAAGCTTTGTTGGGTGCAATGACCCGTAATACTTCAAATTTTTGCGTGGTGGTATTCTTAATTTCTTGAATAATGGCGCTCCAATTGTTGGCTTTCAAATTAGAACTAAAACTAGTAAACACCGTTGCTTGATCTACAGAAAAACCTTTAGGTCCATTTTTAGTACCATTTGATAACGTTTCCTCTAATTGTAAAGGAACACAGAAAAAATCAACATTTGTGATATCTATATACGGGAATCCATCAGTTGGCAAAAAAGAAATTTCGAATTTGTCATACGTAATATTAAAATTCGGATTGGAAGGATTGGCAAAATCTGGCGGAACAAGTCCACTAAACGTAATCGCTTTTCCAAAAGAAAGATATACAATACCCGAATTAATATGTGGCATGTTTATAATGTTTCCTTTTGGGCTTGTGCTTGAAGGCAAACTAGAAAGCTTTACAGCTACCGCAGAGTTTCCCCACTTCTTATTGGCAAGGTCATAAAACTGTTGCTTTTTATTATTTGGAATAGAAGCGTCAATTCCTTTAATGATGATAAAAACATCTTTTAAGGAAGCTGAATTGTTTACAATAGTAACTGGAAACGGAACAGGAGAAGTGAAAGTCCTAGCTTTACTTCGTTGAAATGGTTGTAACATGGTGGTCTGTTTAATTTTCTTTACAAGATAATGCAAGTCCTAGAAACTTATAAACGTATAAACACCTAATTTTCAACAATATCAAAAAAAGCCATTGGTTTCCCAATGGCTTTCAACTTATAATAACGTCAGTTTGATATAACTTTATTTACATGTAACTGATTTTTAATACTTTGCTAAAAATGTCAAATCGAGCGCAGTCGAGATTCAATTGAAATTCATGTAATTCTTATGTTCTCGACTGCGCTCGAACTGACAAATAATTAATATTTAATGCTTTATGTTCAATATTAATCATTCCTACGTCGAATTCATGTTATAATAGGTATTATATAAACGTTTATAGGTTTAAAGAAAAGCCAATGCGAACATTGGTTCCTCTTGTTGTAAATCCTGTAATTTCTGTGTAATCTTCGTTAAAAATATTGTCTATCGTAACAAATCCGCTCCAGCGTTTGTTAAACTGATGATTCAAGTTTGCACCAACTAAATTGAAGGCATCCAAGGTTACATTTTGGAATGTTGAGAAGTCAGTATCCAAACGATCCGAAGTGTACTGATACGTTACTCCTGCATTGGTTTTATCAGAAAATACATAACCAACGTTTACGTTTGCTTTGTGTTTTGGAATACGCAATACATCCACATCTTTCTTCTCCGTAAATGTATAATTGGCATTTACCGTTAAATTTTCAATTGGTGTCGCAAAAACTTCTACTTCTACACCTTGTACTGTAAAATCTGTTTGTACGTTTTGATATTCGCCTGCAAACGTATAAAAATCAGTCACTACGTAATCAATAAAATTTTCCTCTTCTCTGTTAAAATATACCGTGCTTACGCGTAACTTTTCAGACAACTTTACTTCTACTCCACCTTCTAACGTAGTGTTTTCTTCAGGTTCTAAATTTGGATTTGGTCCAAAATTTCCGAATAATTGCGATAATGATGGCGCAATAAAAGACGTACTATACGAACCAAATACTTTGGCATAACCTTCTCCTAATTTCATTCGGTATGAAGGATTCAAATTGTATGTAAAATGTGTTCCGTATTCACTGTGGTTGTTGACACGAACTCCAGCATTTACGTTCAATCCAAAATCAGACACATACACAACATTTACATACGGATCTACAATAGAAGACGATTCATTCCCTGTAAAAGTCGTTTGGTTGTCAATATAATTAAGTCCTACAACCGTGTAGAATTTATTGCTAAAATTGTATTTATTAAAAATATCTACTGCAATTGTTTCTCCTTCAAAAGCAGAAGGAAAGTTTGAGAAAAACTCACGATCAATAGTCGTATACGCAGCATTCATGGTAACACTTCCGTTTTTGTAGGTGTACTTTGGAGCAATTCCAAAACGGTATTGGTCAGATACACTTTCATATTCTGCATCTATTCTTGGCGAAGAACTATCAAAGCCATTTCTAAATTTATCTTGCGAACCAAAAACACTCACATTGAATGCGTCAGAGAATTTATAACCCACACGTACATTGGTATTGACACGAGAAAAACGATCGCTTTCTTCTCCAATCACAGCAGATAAACCATCGGTACTTTGGTGACCAAAACTAACGGCATACGTTACATCGTCTACAGTTCCATCAATACGAGCACTGTTTGAGAAATCGTTTACATTATACTCTTGATCGTCTTGTGATTGATTGGTTCCAAAAGAACTATTTACACGCAAAGCAATCGTGTCTTTTGAAGCTTTTTTAGTGGTAATATTAATCACAGCGGTTGCCGCGCCACTTCCATAAAGCGTACTTGAAGCGCCTTTTATAATTTCAATCGATTCAATTTGATCTAAAGCAATCAAACGCAAATCAAAATCATTGGCAATCGAAGAAGGATCATTTACTTGAATTCCATCAACCATGATCAATACTTGACGGTTGTTTCCACCGCGAACAAAATAACTGAGGTTTTGTCCTGCATTGCTTCTGCTTCCCAAAATTTCAATTCCACTTTTGGTATTGATAACTTCGGCAACAGTTCTTCCTTGATTTCTTTTAATTTCTTCGCTAGAAATGCTAATGACCGTTTTTCCTGAATTTTCACGTTTCAATGCGTGACGTGAATCTGAGATTACAACCTCATCTAATTTTTCAGTGTCTTCTTGTTCTTGTGCAAATACGGCAGTACATGCCAAAAACAAAGCACTAACAGATAGTACTGTTTTTTTCATTTAATTTTCGTTTTATGGGAATAAAGCATGGGTTTTCCATACGCAAACTTTTATCCCGAAAGTTTGACATTAATTACGAAAAGTGGCAGGTCTCCTGACTTGCAATTTGCTATATACCTTCCCGAAAATTCAGTGGTCATGTAGTTATAGCAATTCATTTTTGAAATGAAGTACTGCATACGCAGCACATGCTTACAGTTGCGGGAACAGTTCAAGACTGAAGGCGTGTTGCCTCTTCACTTGATTCCCTTTTAATCCGAGAATACTAACGCATGCTCGAAACCAAAATTCGCTACAAAAATAAACATTCTTTCATATCAATCTACATAAAAGTGGAAATAATAGTACTTTTGAAAAAATTAGGAATCATATCCATGCGATCAATCAAATCATTTTTTTGCCTTTTATTCGTAATATCCATCCTTAGTTTCTCGTGCAAAACGGAAAAGAAAGCACCTCAAAAAGAGACACTTCCATCTATAGAAAAATCTTCAACTACCACTGAAAATTTACGGCATGCTCAAAAGTTTGCTATTGAAAAAACAGGTGATATTACATTGATTACGGTATTTTCGCCTTGGCCAAATGCTAAAAAAGATTTTAAATACGCGTTGATTCCGAGAGAGAAAGCCGCTGCAATTACGTTAAATCGTGACGAATATGACGCAATTGTGTTGACGCCTATAGAACGAATCGTCGTGACTTCCACCACGCACATTCCAACCTTAGAAATGTTAGGTGTTGAAAATACCTTGGTTGGTTTTCCACAAACGAATTATATTTCTTCTGAAAAAACACGTTCCTTAATTGATGCCGGAAAGGTGAAAGATATTGGTCAAAATGAGCAAATTAACATCGAATTGCTAATTGATTTACAGCCCGAACTCGTCATTGGTTTTTCCATCAACAATTCCAATCCAACCTATAAAACCATTCAAAAAGCGAATATTCCTGTGGTGTATAATGGTGATTGGACAGAAAAAACGCCGTTAGGAAGAGCAGAATGGATTCACTTTTTTGCACCATTTTTTCAAAAAGAAGCCAAAGCAACAAAAATTTTTACTGAAATAGAAAAAGAATATTTGGAAGCCAAAGTCTTAGCACAAAAAGCAACTACCAAGCCAACCATTTTAGCAGGTATTATGTATAAAGATATTTGGTATTTGCCTGCGGGCGAAAGTTTTCAAGCGACATACTTGAAAGATGCAAACGCTGATTATATATGGTCTGAAACGGAAGGAACTGGAAGTTTGTCACTCAGTATTGAAAGTGTGTTAGACAAAGCTGTTGATGCCGACGTATGGATTGGTCCAGGACGCTATAAAAGTTATGAAAACTTGAAAGAAGCGAGTCGATTGTATGCTGAATTTGAAGCGTTCCAAAACAAAAAAATATTCAGCACTGCCAATACTGTTGGAAAAACTGGCGGCACTATTTATTATGAATTGGCAGCAACACGACCAGATATTGTGTTGAAAGACATTATTAAAGCCATTCATCCAGAAATTTTGCCAAATTATCAACCTTTCTTTTTTAAACCTTTGCACTAATTGGCGGATCAAAAAACATATCGTGTTACGTTTATCATCTTGATTTTAGTCTTGATTGGATGTTTTTTGATGAATATTAGTTTGGGTTCGGTTACGATTCCATTAGAAGGTATTTTTGATGCGTTTACTGGTGGCGATATTGAGAAAAAAACCTGGCGAATCACCATTTTAGACATTCGTTTGCCAAAAGCCATTGCCTCTATTTTAGTTGGTTTTGGCTTGTCGCTCAGCGGTTTGTTGATGCAAACACTTTTTCGAAATCCACTTTCAGGACCTTTTGTCTTGGGATTAAGTTCTGGTGCCAGTTTGGGCGTCGCTTTATTAATTATGGGCGCTTCAGCATTTGGTGGCTTTTTTGGAACTTTACTACTATCTAGTTATAGTTTGGTGATTGCAGCAAGTTTGGGAAGTTTTTTGGTATTGTTGACTGTGATGGTAGTTTCTACGCGTGTAAAAGATACGATGTCTATTTTGATCATCGGATTGATGTTTGGAAGTATCACCGCAGCGATTGTAAGCGTACTGACCTATTTTAGCGATGCAGAAGAATTGAAACAGTTTATGATGTGGACCTTAGGTTCTTTAGGGAATTTAAGTTGGCAGGAACTTGGAATTTTAGCGAGTTTGATTGTTGCAGGAATCTTATTAAGCATTGTTTCCATAAAATCTTTGAATGCGTTTCTGTTGGGTGAAAATTATGCCCGAAGTCTCGGAATTGATATCAAAAAAGCACGTTACACCGTAATTATTGCAACAAGTGTGATGGCAGGAAGTTGCACGGCGTTTGTAGGACCAATAGCTTTTATTGGTTTGGCAATTCCACATATTACACGTTTATTTTTTAACACAACCAATCATAAAATTTTAGTGCCAAGTGTCTGTTTAATTGGTGGAATTTTAATGTTGGTGTGCGATAGTATTGCGCAAGTCCCGTTTTATGATATTACCTTGCCTATCAACGCGATTACGTCTATGATTGGTGCGCCTGTGGTGATTTGGTTGTTGGTGCGTAAACGGAAGATGATTTTTTAGAACGCTATCGCTGTTAGATCGTTTCACTTTAGACTCGGTTTCGCTCTTAGACTTGTTCCTACGAACGCAGAAACTCACAAACTCACAAACTCATCAACTCATCAACTCATCAACTCATAAACTCATAAACTCATAAACTCATAAACTAAAAAAATCGTACTTTTAGCATTCCAAAATAAAACATATTTCAACAACAAACACATATCCAGTTTTACAAGCATTGTCGCTAAGTATTGGCTATCAAGAGAAAGCGAATACGAAAGTGATTGCCGAAGCGATTGATTTTAAGATTTCGAAAGGGAAATTAGTCGCTTTAGTTGGTGCTAATGGAATTGGAAAATCTACATTGTTGCGAACGCTGGCAAAGATTCAAGAACCGCTTTCGGGAGAAATTATGCTGCAAAATAAGTCGCTTCACTCCTATTCGAATGCGGAATTGGCTAAAGAAATCAGTTTGGTGTTGACTGAACAAATTCCTTCTAAGAATTTAACTGTTGTAGAATTGATTGCACTCGGTCGTCAACCATATACCAATTGGATTGGGAATTTGTCTAAGAATGATCACACAATAGTGGAAAATGCTTTAGAAAAAACCAATTTACACGAATTGAAACATCGCAAATGCTATACATTGAGCGACGGACAACTTCAAAAAGTAATGATTGCACGCGCATTGGCGCAAGATACTTCTATGATTATTTTGGACGAACCTACGACACATTTAGACATGTATCATAAAGCTTATGTGTTGAATTTGTTGAAAAAATTAGCACACGACACCCAAAAAACCATGTTGTTTTCTACTCATGAAATTGATTTGGCGATTCAGTTGTGTGATGAAATGATTGTGATGAATGCTGGTAATGTATTTTCAGGAACGCCATGTGAATTGATTGCACAAGGGATTTTTGAACAATTATTTCCAAACGATTTAATTGCTTTTGATGCGAGTTCAGGAAGTTTCAAAGTGAAAAATTAAATCTACTACAACCAAAAAAACGCCTTATCCGAAGATAAGACGTTTCCATAAAAACTAACCAACCAAAATGTAATACGACTCTTTTACGCAAGTAACCAGCTCTTTGTACTGTCATCATCGTAATACACATTATATAAGACAATATCTGTGCCAAAACGTTACAGAAACCCTTAAAAGAATTCGTTTTTTGTTAAAGATTTTAGAAAATTGTGTTCATAAAAAAAACACCTCACAAATGTGAAGTGTTCTTTTAACTAAACTAACCAACCAAAATGTACTTGACTCGCTGTACGCAAGTAACCAGCTCTTTGTACCGTCATCATCAAAGTACATATATTACAAACCAACTTCTGTGCCAAATATTGTATTACAGGTGAAATTCTAACATAATTTTAGCATTTATTGGGTTCTTTACTATAAGTTGGTTTTTACTTTTTCGTATTGCAATCTTGGTAGTACTATTTTATATTCTTTTTCTTCGTTCTTATCATACCAAAACACTAAATATTCAACAGAACCTGCAATCAATTGGTATGTATCTTTTTCAAAAACGACATGCTTTTCTGTTAGAAATTTTTCGGAAAATAGTAAGATATTAGCTGTATTCAAGTTCGCTAAGCCTAAAGCTTCATTTGTCTTAAATTGCACAATGTCTTTTTGTAACTTTTCTCCTGAAATTAATTTTGAAATTAGGTGCGGAATATTTCTAAACTTTATGGAATTTAAATTAATTTCTTCATGATTCAAAACAACTTCAAAAGATGAAGGTTGCTGTGTAGTTCCTTTAAAATGAATGGTTTCCAATGCATTACTTTCAAATTCATCAAAGAAATTGCTGTTGCAGTGCAATTGTAAACTGAGTTTTGCTCGCGAACAAGCTACATATAATACGCGCTTTGCTTCTGCTGTATTGAATTTATAATCTTCCAACAATACATATACGTGATCAAATTCTTTTCCTTTGGTTTTGTGGATGGTAGCAATTACTATCACATTGCTGTCCGCATTGACTGCATCTTGCATGTTAATTTCATGAATGTAATCATACCAATCGACAAGTAATTTGTGATTGGGATAACTTTTTTCAAATCTGGAAATGACAGCTAAACAAGTTTCTAAATGAATGCTATGTTGGTGTGTGTTTGCAAAAGCTTTTTTCGCTTCTTGCCAAACAACATCCAGAATGAATCCGGCTTCATTTTTTTTACTTTTTACATCGTTTGTAAACGTTCGTATTTCATATAAATCGGAAAGTCGGAAGCCTTCCAGTCCTGTGATGAGTTTTGTTTTTTGTCCTGCGCTTTTTAAGAACGTTTGTACCATTAACGCTTGCTTGTTGGTTCTTACCAATACTGCTCTGGTTCCTGTATAATCATCGGAAATCAGCCTGTTCACCAATGATTGTTCTAAATAATTTGAGGTGTAGCGGATCAATTGAATCGAAGCATTCAGTGCTTCCTTATGCGCAATCAAAGTTTTTGTTTTGATTCGATTTGGAATCGTTGTTAAAAGTTCATTGTTAAAAGTTACTATTTCTGAGCCACTTCTATAATTTTTAATTAAAGTATAAGGTTTGGCATTGTAATTTTTATGAAAATCGCGCATGTGTTTGTTTGACGAACCTCGAAATTCATAGATATTCTGGTCGTCATCTCCAACTGCAATCACTCTAATATTCTCTGCCTTTTTGATAATTATTTGTATCAATTCCCATTCATCTGCATTCACATCTTGAAACTCGTCCAACAACAACACACTTTTGTTTTCTATGGCAGCAATGTCTATTTCATCATTTTTAATGGCTTCTACACAATCTTTGATGATGTTTTGCGATTTTTCTAAATCTCCCAATTGTCCCAATAACTGAAAACAGAACCCGTGAAATGTTGTTATTTTGATAAATCGTGCATATTCAGGTACCAATTTTGTGGCTCTGTCTTTAAATTCTAATGAAGCTGCTTTGGAAAATGTCAACATTAAAAATTGTTCAGGTTTAATGTCTTCTAATAATAATAAACTCGCAATTTTGTGCACCAACACTCTGGTTTTTCCACTTCCTGGACCTGCCAATACGAGAATATTTTTTGATTTCCCATCGTTGACAATTGCAGCTTGATCTGTGTCTAATTCTTTTAAAATTTGTTTGAAGCGTTTTGGACTCAAACACCTACTGATTTCATTTTTCCTTCTCGGAAAATATTTCGCCAAAAATTGTTCATAGGGCAATTTAAAATACCGATCAACAAACGATAAGGCGTCTTTGTAGTTTTGAAGTCTAGATTTTGCATATTCGCCTACAATATGAATTTGTTGCGTTTTATGCAGGTAATGCGTTTCCATTTTTTCATAATTCTCTTTTGTATATCTTGGAATAGAATCATCAATATTTTCTACATTCAATCGATTGTAAAACACCATAAAACCACCTTCTAGTTGAATGGATTTTATTTGATTGAGGAACAACAACGTACGCTCATATTGCTGTATTTTATAATTTTTATTTGTGCTAAAAAGTCCAGCACCTTCATTTTTTGCTTTCAGCTCCAACATCGAAAAACCAACTGGCAAATCTCGTTTTTCATCATCGGTTTGCTGTTCCTTTTGTTCTTGATAAAGTTGCACCAAAATTTCTAGCGTATCAACTGCCAATTGGTGTCGCCATTCCATATCTTTTACAAGAGTTTCATATTCTTTTATGGTGATGTTGTACGTTTCTGTTTCTCGGTGAATACGATTTTTTTTGATGAAGTTTCGAATTTCCCAATAATTGAGAATATTTTTAATGTCACTTACGGATGTTTTTTCCACATTCGCATCAATCATTTTCTGATTCAGTTCTCGCAAGGAAATTTTAATATCTTTTTGAAGGAATTGAAGTAATGTTTTTTCAAGAATTAAATAGCGTTTTAAGATATTCTTTGAACCATATTTAGATTGTACTAAACTGATAAATGCTGTCAAATCTTTAGCATCACCTAAAATTTTCAGTTCTCTTAGGGTGTTGATAACATTAGAAACTTCTCTAATAGGCAACCCTGTTAAATCAGCCAAATAATCCACTCTACACTCGTCGTGCTTGTACACATATTGCAACACTCTAGCACATTTTTCTTTTTCATGGTCTAAAATAATACTGTCATTGATGACTTCTCTGGCTTTGTCTAATTTTGGATACAACAAACTATTTGCATACACACGAGGAGAATTCTGTTTCCGCTTCAAAAACCCTTGATCTTCCAATGCAGCAATCGACGTTTTTACTTTCGTTTCCAAGTCTTTAATTTCGGTATCCCAACCTGCTTTTTGTGCAATTTCTAATGCAGACTTGCTAATGTTTTTATTTGTTCTATATTTTGATAGAAACTTTAATGCTTGCCAGACTTGCTGAATTTCTTTTTGATTGATTTTTGTTTGTTGCAATAAACTAAAATGCTTGTTTAAGTCATCTTCATTAAATAATACATAACATTTTGCTTCAATTTTTTCGTCTCTTCCAGCACGACCAGCTTCTTGTACATAGTTTTCCAAAGAATCTGAAATATTGTAATGAATCACCGATTTTACATCGTCTTTGTCAACACCCATTCCAAAAGCAGAAGTTGCTACAATGATTTCTTTTTCATCATTCATAAAAGCATCCATCTGTTGTTTTTTTACATCTTTGTTGAGTTTTCCATGAAAAAAAGTGACTTCGAATCCTTTTTCTTTTACCGTTTCATAAATTTCCTCTACTTTTTTGGTGCGCGAAGCATAGATAATGGCTGGTTTTTCACAGTCTTCCAACAACAACAATAATTTGCCCATTTTTTTGCCAGAATCTTTAATGTCAATCACTTCATATTTTAGATTTACACGACTTGCTCTGGTCACAAATTCTTTGAGTCGAATGTTTAATTTTGATTGAAAATACGCTTTGATGTCTTTTATTACTTGTGGTTTTGCCGTTGCCGTAAAGCAAGAAACAGGAATGTTGCCTGAAACTTCTTTGGACTGTAGTTCTTTTATAAACTCCCCGATATATAGATAATCGACTCTAAAATCTTGTCCCCACGAAGAAAAACAATGTGCTTCATCAATGACAAAACGTGCAATGGATCGTTGTTGTAAAATTCTCAAAATGGTAGGTGAACGCAAGGATTCAGGTGAAATGTAGAGCAATTTTGCATCGCCATTTTCTACACGTTCAATGGCGTCTTGCCGTTCCAAAGGCGATAATAATCCGTTGATGGCGACTGCTTTTGTAATTCCGAACTTTTTTTCCAAATTATCTACCTGATCTTTCATTAAAGAAACCAATGGAGAAATTACTACCGTTAATTGTCGCGCCAACGCACCTTTCATCAAAGCTGGCAATTGAAATGTGAGTGATTTTCCGCCACCAGTGGGAAACACTGCTACGAGAGAATCTGAAGTTAATCCAGCTTGTACGGTTTGTTCTTGCAGACTGACTATCGCATCAGCATCAAAACTTCTAAAATTATCATAGCCGAAATAGGTTAGTAACGCTTTCCGCGGATGTAACTTTGAATTGCAATACTGACAACTCTCATTTCCGCAATATTGAAAACGTATTTTATCTAAAATTTGCTGTGTTTTCGGATATGTTTTACGAACCCAATTGGGTAAGATAGAATTTTCATTCGCCGTAATTAATGCGATTACGTATGCGAATTCAATTGGACTTTCTTCAATAATGGTTTCAATATCAGACAGGTCGCATATCGTATTTTTTAAAAAGTGAGATAGCGAATTGTTTGAAACTGTTGTTGGTTGAAAGTCAACTACCTGTAAAAACCCATTGTAATCTTCAGATGTGTAAAGTAAGCTTGCAAATAGTTGCTTTTTTTCTTCAGAAAGTAATTTGAAGGCATTTTGTTCATCGCTTAATAGTTCTTTCGTAAGGATACAATCAGAAAGTGGATTATTATAATCATTTTCATTGAGAATTTTATACCCTTTTACTAATTTATGGTATGGGTTTTCATTAAACAAAATTGGCGACCAAAGTAAGGTATCTACTAATTTTTTATGTTTAAATATTTCATCCCCAAGCACTTTTTTCAACAACGGAATGTCGTGCGCTATGATATTATGTCCGCAAATATACTCGGCTTCTATTATCCAAGGTTTCAATGCTTCTACTGCTTTGGTATGTAATTTTCGATCGCCTAACAACGCACCAACATCTTTGATTTTGCCTTGTTGTGTAGTTTCAATATCTATGTACAGTAGTTTCGTATTCATATAGTATATTCGGCACAAAACTTTCAACATTTTGTGTGGCAAACTATCTGTCTAGGGTTGACATTGGGGAATTGACAGTGTTTGTATTTTGGTTATTATTTTACAAATCGTAAGACAATTTACTAAAAAGAAGTGAATCTCCTATTTAATAGAAAGAATTTTCGATCGGAATGATATATTGTATTTCTCTAAAAATGATACATAATACCAATTTACATTTAAAATGGTGTAAGAGCAAAATACTAAAAAGGAGCTTCTGTAAAGTTGCAAATTCTGTTTTCTTTAAAAACAAGAAACACCTCACAAACGTGAAGTGTTTCTTTAAAACTAACTAACCAACCAAAAATGTAATCACGACTCTTTTATTTCGAGTAACCAGCTCTGTATAATGTCTACATCGTGTTACGCTTATTGTAAAACAAGTACCGTGCCAAAACGATTGGAATGTTGTTTTTTATTTGTGTTTTAATTCGATAGCTTTACTTAATAATCGAGATTTTGTGTACAAAGGCTTGCTGCTTTATAGTTACATGATTTCTTTGTAAATGTCTTTAGACTTTTTTTAAGGAAATTTACTTTTTTAATAGTTGTGTTTTGAAAACAATACTAGAAACTGAACGCTTGCGTTTGCGCGAGTTTTTATTAGATGATCGTGAGTTCATTTTGAAATTAGTGAATACACCTGGATGGATTGAATTTATTGGTGATCGCAACATTAAAACGCCTGGAGTTGCCGAAGAATACATTCAAGATAACTTGCAAACAGGCTACGCTAACAACGGTTTTGGATTGTGGTTGATTGAATTGAAAGCAACGAAAGAACCGATTGGTATGTGCGGTTTGGTGAAGCGGAAAACATTAGAGAATGTTGATATTGGTTTTGCGCTCTTACCAGAATATGCTCGCAATGGATATACCTATGAAGCTGCAAAAGCGACACTAAAGTATGCGAAGGAGCAACTAAAGTTAGACAAAATAGTTGCTATAACGGATCAAAAAAATGTAGCTTCTATCGGATTGCTGAACAAAATAGGGTTGCATTTTGAAAAAAAATTAGAACTCACCGAAAATGATGCTGTACTTTTATTTTCGTAATAATTTTCTTATATGAAAAAAGAACTTATTTTTATTTTCTTCATTCTGTTAGTATTCTACGGAATTCATGGCTTTCCTACTAGCATGGAAAGACTTGAAGGCGTTTCCACCATTGATATCAACGTGTACGATACGTATTATGTAATTTCTAGTAAATATTATTGGATACTCACCTTATTATTTGCGTTTTCCATGAGTTATTTGGTGAGAATCTTGGTCACAAAATTTCGAAATCGCATTGCGAATTATATATTTTTGATTGTAAATGCACTATTTATTGTTTCATTAGTATACGTCATTCGTTTTTTCAATACAATATTGCGCGATTTTAAAGAACGAGCTGTTGCTATTGATCAAGCTTTTTACAACTTTTTTTACATTGCGACCGCATTTTTTGTATTTACCATTATTTTTGAAATCTATGTGTTGTTTAAAATGCAGCAACAAAAATAGTGTTGAAAAAGGCGTGAAAACTTTCTCCTTCTCAGGCTATATTTTACGTTTAAAATTCATACAAAATAGTATCTTTACGCAAAATTCAATTCATGTCAGACATCGTCATTTATATTGTGCTTATAGTCGTATTTTTAGCTGTTGGTATTTTCTTGGGAATGTACATTGGAAACCTAAAAATTGAAGCAAAACAAGAAGGTATCCGCGAGCGCAATCGCCAGTTACAAGCACAGTTTGATGATTTGAAAACGCAAATGCATGCCGAAAATGCGAAACAAGACGAGACGTTTCAAGAGCAATTGAATGCAATCAAAGGAAATTTAACCAAAACGGAACAGGAACGCGAAGAAATTAGACGTGAAAAAGATTTTTTAAATATTGAATTGGCACGAAGAAATTCTGAATTTGAAAATTTACAGAAGCAATCTGTGGAAAGTGACGAAGCGCTGAAAAAACAGCAAGAACAACTACGCAAAGATTTTGAATTGCTCGCCAATAAGATTCTCGACGAAAAATCAACCAAATTTACCCAACAGAATAAGGAAAATATCAAAAATATTTTGACACCACTTCAAGAAAAGATTCAACTTTTTGAAAAGAAAGTGGAAGACAGTCAAAAGGAAAATATTAGCATTCATTCCGCTTTACGCGAAAAACTATCAGAGCTGAGCAAAGCCAATTTGCAAATCAGTCAAGAAGCTGTGAATTTGACAAAAGCCTTGAAAGGTGATAGTAAAATGCAAGGAAATTGGGGCGAATTGGTGTTGGAGCGCGTATTGGAAAAAAGTGGATTGGAGAAAGATCGCGAATATGTAGTACAACAAAACTTCACTCGTGACGATGGTTCACGCGTGTTGCCCGATGTAATTATCAATCTGCCAAACAACAAAAAAATGGTGATTGATTCCAAAGTTTCGTTGACAGCCTACGAACGCTATGTAAATACTGAGTACGAAGAAAGAGATTTGAGTTTGAAAGAACATTTAACGTCTATCAAACGACATATTGAACAGTTATCTGATAAGAAATACGAAGATTTATACGAAATTGAAAGTCCCGATTTTGTATTAATGTTTATTCCGATAGAACCTGCATTTGCCATTGCCATAAACGAAGATTCTACTTTGTATAGCAAAGCTTTTGAAAAAAATATTGTCATCGTTACGCCAACTACTTTACTTGCTACGTTACGTACCATTGATACGATGTGGAACAACGAAAAACAGCAGCAAAATGCTATTGAAATTGCCCGTCAAGCTGGTGCATTGTACGACAAATTTGAAGGTTTTATGAGTGACCTCATCGGAATTGGAAAAAAGATTGATGCAACAAAATCGGACTATTCTGCAGCGATGAACAAATTGTTTGAAGGACGTGGAAATATCATTCGAAGCATAGAAAAGATTAAGAAAATGGGCGCAAAAGCTAAAAAGTCACTTCCAGAATCTATTTTAAAGCGTGCTGAAAACGAACCAGAAAACGATGCTGTTGCAGACAATGAAGAACCGCGACAGTTGTTGTGATTTTAGCTTTTAGCTTTTAGCTTTTAGCTTTTAGCTTTTAGCAAATTTTATTTATATTATATTCTTACAAAGTATAAATTGCTAAACTTATAAACTACTTTTTGTCGCTTTGCTCCTGTTGTCAGTTAAGTTATTTACTTTTTTTTCTTTTCATAATTATAAACTTTTAAACTTCATTAATCAATTTAAACTTGCTTGTTTTTTAAGGATTTGTTAATTTGCAGATACTGAATTTACCAAAGTTTATCATATAGTAAACCACTTTGGGTAATATTGTAAAGAATTCACGTATAATATCAAAACAAGCCTCGAAGCATTTACATCTCGATTATTGAGGGAAAACTAGAAGCTAGCATTTTATTAAAACTAAACGGTTGAAAAAAACACAAATTAGCATCTTAGGTTGTGGATGGTTAGGCTTGGCACTTGCCAAAAATTTCATTGCGCAACACTACAAGGTAAAAGGTTCTACGACTTCGCAGGACAAAGTAGCAACTTTGCAGGAAGCTGGTATTCAACCATACGTATTTACTTTGGGAACTACGAATGATGCTACTTTGTTTGCTGATTTTTTAGCTAATAGTGATGTAGTGGTGATTAATTTTCCTCCAAAAAGAGTTGCTGATATTGTAAATATGTATCAAGAACAAATCCGTGCGATTTTACCTTTTATTAAGGCGGAACAAAAAGTGGTTTTTGTAAGTTCTACTTCGGTGTATCAAAATACCAACGATTGGGTTTCGGAAGAATTGGAGAATCATCCTGAAAAGGAATCGGGAAAAGCGGTGTTTGCGGCAGAAAATCTACTGAGATCAACATTGCAAAACCGTTTGACGATTCTGCGTTTTGCGGGACTTTTTGGATATGATCGCGTTCCTGGACGTTTTTTGGCGAATAAAAAAGAGCTTTCCAATGGAAATGCTCCTGTGAATATGATTCACCAAGATGATTGTATCGGGTTGATTATGACTGTCATTAAAAGAAAAGCATGGGGCGAAATCATTAATGGTTGTTCTGATGTGCATCCACTCCGAAAGCGTTTTTATGTATTGGCAGCTAAGAAACTCGGACTTACACCTCCAGAATTTAAGAAAGAAGATTCAGTTTCGTTTAAAAAAGTATCGAATATCAAGAGTAAAATGTTACTTCATTACACATATAAACGTCCGAATCCTTTGGTGTTTGTGATGTAGATTTAGCGCTTTTTGCTGTTTAGAATACCTTTTTTATTTAAAAGTTAGCATTTTTCCGTTTCCGTCTAAATCTTCGTAAGCTAATCTTATGTATCCTAAGTGATTTTTGTATTGATAGGTGTAACTAAATCCGCTGATTTTCCCTGGTTTACCAACTACAAATTGTGGCTCTATATAGCCTTCTTCAGTGTTAAAGAACGTAAGCACAACATCTGATTGCCCTTGAGAATTTCCTCTTTTATAAATATAATTCCCAGCGGAATAGGTATGTGTTGTCCCTGTAAACTGAATATCATTCACTATTTTTTCAAGTTAGACTCCGCTTACATAGTAAATGTAGGAAATGAGAACGTCACTTTTTAAAATATAAAAAGCTATTCCAAAAATAGTTCGGAATAGCTTTTATAATTTTAGATTTTTATTGCTTACTAGGGTTTGCTACTAGTAGATACTAGTAAGCTGTAGTACGATCTGTATACATATCTTCACGGAAATAGTATAAAAAACTTACTTTTGAAGAATCATTAATAACTTCATTAAAATTAAAACAAGCAATCCATTTACTTGGTAAATAAGCCACTTTTGCCCAACCTTCTATATCAATGATTTCAGCATTTGAACTTACTTTCTTCACATCTTCATAAGTTGAACCAATTTTTATGTTATCAGATGTAACGTAATTCTTATCATTCACAAATATATAATCAATTATTGAATCTTGCCTTTCATTATAACAGATCAAAAACTCAATACCCTTGTAAATTATTTCATCGCAATCTTTAGTTTGTGAAGGATTAACTAAAATTATTTTCTTGTTCTGCGTTTTATGGTCGCCCAAATTAATTAATTCATAAGGAGTATTTTTTGACTCATTAGTGCAACAAAACAATGAAGTTAGTAATATAAAAAACACAATTTTTTTCATAATTCTAATATTTAATTTGTTTTTGGATAAACTTTTTGTCTTAATTTATCTATCTCTGCAGCAGTAAATACCTTATTAGGTACAACTCGTCTATAAAACTTGTTTATCATATCAATGCGATTATTATATGCTCTTTCCATTATTTTTTCTGTTTCTTAAATAGGTTTACCAGAGATCTGTTTGTGAGTCTGCTCCACTAGGATCTGCCCAAAAAACAGGATTATTATCAAATGCCTGATACGGAGAATAGTCAAAATGTTACAGGATCAATCACTACCCAACGTGCAATGGCAGGATCGTATTGACGTAAGTCCATTTCCAGCATGTTGTTACCTAATTCATTACTTTCCTCAATACCATTATAACCGTAGTTATGATCGCGTCCGATGATCTGAGAATTAAACCCTTTCATTTTAAGCCCAAAAGGATACTAATGATTCTCTTCTTTGATTTCTGTTAATGGATCAATAGTTCCGTTTCCGTCTAAATCTTCGTAAGTTAATCTTATGTTTCCTAAGTGATCTTTGTATTGATAGGTGTAACTAAATTCACTTATTTTTCCTGGTTTTCCAACCACAAATTGTGGCTCTATATAGCCTTCTTCAGTGTTAAAGAACGTAAGCTTTACTGGTGTATTGACTCCTGCATTTTTAGTATATATGTAATTTCCTGAATAGTAGGTATACTTCGTGTTATCAAAACCAGCTTCGGGGTATGTCATACTATCATTATCCTCTATTAATTAAAAATAACACCATCTTTTATTACTTCTTTTATATTCCCTCCTTTATCTAGTAAAAATATGAAATAATTTATTTCACTTTCATTTAATTCATAATCTCTAGTTAGCATTGTATTCTTTACTTTTCCAATATTTCTAGAGAAATATCCAATAATCATATCATTGCCAATCCCTGAAAAACCCATAATATATGAACTTTCGTTACAAGTAGATAAATTTTTCAAGTCCCTATTATACTTTTGAAAAAAATCTTTATTGATACTACTCTCTATTTCTTTTAGATCAGCTTCTGGTATACTCAATTTTTCTAATAAAATTTCATTTATTTCATTTGAGTAATTTGAAAGTGAAAAATAATTAAAATATGGATCAATTATATAACAATCTTCTTTAATAAACTTCTCAATATAATTAATACATGTATTAATTATATTAGATTCTTTTTTTGTTAATTTTTCATGAAAATCTGTACAACTGAATGTCAATATTAAAATACTAAACATTATAAATATATTTTTCATATTATTGATTATTTTAACTTAGTAAATTTGTTTTTGTAAACAATAATTACAGTAACAGGATTACCATTTTTTTCAAAAACTATACTTCCTAGGTTTTTTTTTATCCCAAGAAGAATATGATAAACGACGAGACATTGACTTTTGACTTCTAAATACATTAACTCTTTCTACTGTTGGACCTCCATTATCTAGAAAGGCACCTTGTGTATCTATAAAACGACCATACCTATCCTTATCTCTTTTATCTTTTTTGTTTTTGTAAAAAGAGGCGCCAAATTTTGTGTGTAGTGTCTCGTGAAGAAAAACAAATCCTGTATTCATAGTATCTCCATCGATTCCTACTGCGTTTAGAGACTCTTGAAAACTATTAATTTGATTAGCATCCAAGTAAATATCTCCATTTGCATTAGCCCGAGATCCCTTGTCTCTATTTTTTCTTCCTGATCTT
Source organism: Kordia sp. SMS9 (assembly GCF_003352465.1). NCBI lineage: Bacteria > Pseudomonadati > Bacteroidota > Flavobacteriia > Flavobacteriales > Flavobacteriaceae > Kordia > Kordia sp. SMS9. Next base: position 4,589,770 of record NZ_CP031153.1, read on the forward strand.
TTATCTACTGTCTCATCTCTACTATTATTCTTTACTCTTATCGTACTACTATCATCATTAATCAAATTAGAGATATAACTACTGGCTGCAGTACTACTATTACAATCTTCTATACAATCTCCAGTTGTTAAAACTGTATTACCATTTTCATCTTTTCTTGTTGTTATTTTCTTTCCTGAGATTTCAGATAAGTTCATCATCAACTGGATTAGCAGCCATTTATCTTCATCAGTTCCACCATTCATTAAATCACTCACATCAACTGTTTCGCCATTTGGATCAATAAAAAATACTGGATTATTTAATGTATAATTGTAAGCTGATTTATCATAGTATTTTTCAGCAAGCGGATCAATATTCATCCAGCGTCCGAGAGAAGCATCATAATTCCTAGCACCATAATCACTCCAATTCAAGAACAACTCATTCTGTTCTTCCTTCCCATTATACCCATACTGATGGTCACGTCCAATAATTCCATTATTGAATCCTTTCATCTTCAATCCAAAAGGATAATAATGATTTTCTTCTTTGATTTCTGTAACAGGATCAATGATTCCGTTTCCGTCTAAATCTTCATAGGAAAGACGAATGTTTCCAAGATGATCTTTGTATTGATAGGTATAACTAAATCCAATGATTTTTCCTGGTTTCCCAACTACAAATTGTGGTTCTACATAGCCTCCTTCGGTGTTAAAGAACGTAAGTACAACATTTTGCTGTCCCTGAGAATTTCCTCTTTTATAAATATAATTCCCAGCGGAATAGGTATGTGTTGTCCCTGTAAACTGAATATCACTCACTATTTTTTCAAGTTTGACTCCGCTTACATAGTAAATGTAGGAAATGAGAACGTCACTTTCTAATTTATTAAAAAAAGAATCCTATATCGTCTGTTTCTAAAATAGTATGATCTTCTTGGTAATTTTTAGCACTTGAATATTTCCAATCAATTGGATTTGTAACAAAACCACTTTCTACAGGATTGTTATGGATATACTGTATTTTTTGTTTGATTACTTTTTCACTCCATAACTCTATTGGTTGGTTATGATGCTGCCAAAACTGATGTTTACTTGTCGTTGCATTCTTTTTACCTGCTCGTTCAAACATCCATAATAGCCATTCTTTTCTGCTTTCTTGCGGGTTATTTTGAATGGCTTCTATCACATTTTTTGATGTATGTCGCTTAAAATCTCTTAGTAATTCTGATGGTTGACCTGTACTTGAACGAAAGATAAAATGTACATGACTTGGCATAAAACAATAACAATATAACTCCATGCCTTTTTCTGCTCTGCAATAATTTACACTAGCTGCTAACACATCAAAATACATTTGCCGTGTAAATACGTCTATCCAATTCACTGTTGCAAAACTTACAAAATATAAACCATTCTTGTTATAAAACTTATAATTCCTACTCATATCCCAAAATACAAAAAGCTATACTAAAAAATTAGCACAGCTTTTAATTCTTATTGCTCACTCGTACCCGCCACTAGCTATAAGCTAGCGGGAGCAGGGGTATCAATTTTGTAAGCATTATAATTATAGCTTCTTTGAAAACTGTGTTTACAAGCCTTACAATAATAACGTTGCCTGCCGCTTGATTGTTTGCCATTTTTAACTGCTAGACCTTTACAATTCTTACATTTCATATTTTTCTATCAACTAATTTGAACCACTAAGATCAAAAAAACATATTTTAAAGCCTTTAAATGCCTTAAAAAAGAAAAGGATGAACATTATGTTCATCCTTTTACAATATAAATCTATTTTTAATTTATTGTTTTACAAATATTTATGATTCAAAATTAGTTCATCAACTATTCTATACCATTACCCATTTAAGTTAATCACTGTCTTTCAGTTATTTATATTTCAGATTAAAGCTATGCCCTAATTTACACCATTACCGATTATGGTTTAGATTAGAATTATATTCTAATTTATATCATTATTAAGGTCAGCCAAAAATGACAGAACCTTCGTCAATGACATATTTAATATCACCCATTTTGTCAATGAAGAATATAAAATATTGATATTCCATTGGTCGTTGCTTATCATCACCCTTTTGTAATTGTTTTTTAGTTATTTTATTGTGGTAATATGATTGATAAACAATAACAATTTCATCACTTATTCCAGAAAACCCAATGATATTATTAGACTCTTCACATGATGATAAATCATCCAATTCTTGGCTATACTTGGATAAATATTTTTTGTCTATGTCACTTTCAATTTTTTGAATCTGTTTTTTACTTTTTGATTTAAAATACTCTTTAAGGTATTTATCCTCCGAATTAGAATATTCAGAAATATCGAAAGAGTAAAATTTTGGGTTAATTAAATAACAATCTCTTTTACTTTTTTCTTTTATATAATTTAAACAGTTATTTATGATTAAAAATTCTTTTTCTGATGATATTTCTCCAGAATCGTTGCAGCCTATTATTACAAATAAAAAGCTAAAAATTATGAATAGTTTTTTCATTAAAATAATTTTTTTGAATTTAAAAATTTAATGTGATTTACAATAGGAACATTAATTTGGTTTCCATTTTTTTCAAAAGTTATACTTCCTGGATTTTTAGGATCCCAAGATGAATAAGATAAACGACTAGACAATCCCTTTTTTTCACTTCTGAACGAATTAACTCTTTTTACTGTAGGGCCTCCATTATCAATAAAAGCTCCTTGGATATCAGGAAAGCGACCATAATTATCTTTATCAATTTTGTCTTCGTTACTATTATAAAAAGATGCTCCAAATCTAGTATGGAGTGTCTCATGAAGAAAAATAAACCCTGTATTCATAGATCTGTCATCAATCCCAGCTGATTTTAGAGACTCTTGGAAACTATATATTTGGTTAGCATCTAAATAAATATCTCCATTAGGATAGGCTTGTGAACCTGAATCTTTAGCATTTTTTATTTTGCCATTTTTATCTTTGTATTTTATTTTATTTCTACTATTATTCTTAACTTTTATTACACCACTATCATCACCAAGTAAATTATTAATATACCCATTAGCTGCCGAACAATCCTTAGAATTATCACTACAACCATCTGTTGTTAAAACTGTATTACCATTTTCATCTTTTCTTGTTGTTATTTTCTCTCCTGAGATTTCAGATAAGTTCATCATCAACTGGATTAGCAGCCATTTATCTTCATCAGTTCCACCATTCATTAAATCACTCACATCAACTGTTTCGCCATTTGGATCAATAAAAAATACTGGATTATTTAATGTATAATTGTAAGCTGATTTATCATAGTATTTTTCAGCAAGCGGATCAATATTCATCCAGCGTCCGAGAGAAGCATCATAATTCCTAGCACCATAATCACTCCAATTCAAGAACAACTCATTCTGTTCTTCCTTCCCATTATACCCATACTGATGGTCACGTCCAATAATTCCATTATTGAATCCTTTCATCTTCAATCCAAAAGGATAATAATGATTTTCTTCTTTGATTTCTGTAACAGGATCAATGATTCCGTTTCCGTCTAAATCTTCATAGGAAAGACGAATGTTTCCAAGATGATCTTTGTATTGATAGGTATAACTAAATCCAATGATTTTTAGTGGTTTAGCAGGATCAAATTGCGGTTCTATATAACCTTCCTCACTGTTAAAGAACGTAAGCTTTACTGGTGTATTGACTCCTGCATTTTTAGTATATATGTAGTTTCCTGAATAGTACGTATACTTCGTGTTATCAAAACCAGCTTCAGGAACCACAGTATTCGTATATACACTTTTTTCAAGTTTTACTCCAGTTGCATCGTAAATGTAAGAAATAGTACTGCCATTGTCAAATGTTATTTGCGTTGGTATGTTTAAGTAATTGTAACTGATGCTACTAATTCCTTTATTTTTATCCTTGACCATGTTTCCATTGTCATCATAGCTGTAATCATTGTTCGCATTGGTTGGATCGGTACTTGATGCTACGTTTCCATCGTTAAATCCAAAACTGACACTACTTGCATCGGTTACATTGAGCAGTTGATTTCCATTGTATTGATACGACAAGTTGTCCATGATACCAAAATCGGTAGCCGCTGCATTTTTGTGTCCATCTCTCATTAAACTGAGTATGTTTCCATTACGGTCGTAATTTATATTACTCAAATTGTATGTATTGGTATTATCAACGGCTCCTTTTATTCTATTAAGGGCATCATACTCATATACATAGTTTTTTAGTGAACTGTCTTGTCCTTTGGTTTTCCAAAGTGTACTACTTATGTTTCCATTGAATAATTGCTTTGTTGGATCAGCAATGTCATTGTATTTGATGGCAAAACTGAATAAATCATTGTTTTGATCATTTACATTATTGATTCCTTTTAACCATCCGCGTACGTTATAGGTAAAATCAACTTCTTGCAATTCTTTTTCTAAATCGACAAGGACTACATCTCCAATTTTAGCATTAGGACTGTAAATAGAAATATCTCCCATCAGCGGATTGATCGTACTTGATCCGTTAGACACATAAAAAATTACTCCATTTTTCAGGTAATAGATTTTTGTTCCTCTGCGCTCAATCTTAAAGATATCTCCTGTGAAATAGGTGGTTTTATCGCCTAAGTTTGTGCCACTTTCATATATTTGAACATCTCCCCAAGACGTCATATACATTGCATAATCCATACTACTGTAACTATTGTCTCCTGCCGTTTCTGCAAGTCCAATGATTACCGCAGCGTTGTCTTGTGGTATTTGATAGCTTAGGTATCCGTCTCTTGTAATTGTTGAAGTTGTTGTAAGTGCGGCATCCCAAGCATTGGTAGTTCCTGTTTTGGTAATGGTATTTCCGTTAGCAGAAATATTTACCAAGTTTGTATATGTACTGATACTTGGCAATGTTCCGCCAACTTGCTTCTTTTCTAGTTGTCCAAGTGCATCATACTGGTGTCTTGCCATCAATTCCTTACTTCCACCATTGATTTGCTTAGTTTGATACAGCAAACGAGAATTTTCATCATATACATACTCGTCAACGGTTACGATGGGACTGTTATTCGCTTTGACATGCGTGGTTCTACTTTCTAATACTTTTCCTGTAAAGTCTAAATGCATACTTACTGCATCTTGCGTATCTAAATATTCATTTTTTGATGTAATATGAACCGCTTGTGCCTTTTCATCGTAATACGATTCACTGATTGTCCAATCGTTAGTACCAATCGTACGCACTTTTCCTCCTGTTGGAAGTCCTTTTACATTCTGTGTAAACGCTTGTCCGTATACGGCATATCCAATATGAATGTTTTCAATGATTGCATTTTGATCAATGATACAACCACTCCCTACAAGTGTTCCTGTATAATCTGATGTAATTACATGGAAAGTAACTCCGTTTTTCTTGAATAGAATTTGATTACCGTAACGCTCTACTCGCATGGTATCTCTTTCTAAAGCGTACATTACAGGAATTGATTCAAGATTTGAACCATTGTATACATATATACGATTTCCATTAGCTCCCGTTGATATTCTATAATTAATAGAAGTATGACTCGTTTGTGAAGCCATCGCTTGATGCGAAAGTCCTACCATCATACGTTTGTCTGAAACTCCTAACGTATATTCAATGTAGCCGTCACCTTCAATAGTACCATTGGTGATGAATCCTGCATTGGTCCATGAATCAGAAAGTTGTTTTTCATAAGCTGTTTCTTCTGTATTTAGTTCCAATCCAGTTTGACTAATTTCATAGTTTGCTTCCAATGAATTTTGAGTTTCCCACAAATAATCATCATAATAGTTCACCGTTAATACAATAACTGAATTATCATTTGGATAATTGAAATTGGTATAAAATGTAGATGTACCTCCAATAGCACTTATACTATTTGTTCTAGTCTCATAGGTACCAGTAGCATCCATTTGTGATTGAAGCGCTGCACGATCTCCTGTATTGATAACGAGTCCTGTGTAAATTGCTCTCCCAAGAATATCATATTTGGTAAATAACCATTTGTCTTCTGCACGTAAGTTTGCATCTTGTGTGAGTACTGGACGATCTAGCTTGTCATACACAATGTATTCTTTTTCTTTTGCCGGTATTTCCTTTTCAATCAGTCTGTTTCTATGGTCGTATTTGTATTGATAACAAAGCTTTGTCAGTTCATCAGCTGATACACCATCTGATAAATCGACTAATGGTGGCAATACATAGGCTAAATTTCCATAATCATCATAAATATAATAAGTGTCATGACGTTCCTCTTCATTATACGCTCTCTTTAAAACAACACGCCCTAACTTATCCTTAAACTCTTCTATGGTATGGTCTTTAGGATTAGCACCACTAGTTGCTGGTTGCCAATTTTCATCTTTTACAATAGATTTGTACAACTCACCTTCAAGGTAATATCCATCTTCGTTTAAGGTAACATTCGTAAATCCTGTACTTGTATACGTGACACTAAAACGTTTTACATTGTCAAAAGCCATGTCCGTAAACACACCGTTGTGGCTATTGGTTTGATAGTCCATTTTGATGGTATGATCGGTATCTACAGCGGCATCTAATTGCCAAGCAAGTCATGGAGCACCTTGCTCTAATACTCTTGAAAGTGGTGATTTTTCAAATGACTTTTCACTGTATGGATTGGTCGTATTTTCATATTTGGTAGTATTGTAAAACGCTGCTTGATCGCTAAACATATTTGCATGATAGCTTCCGTTTAGAGAAGTAGCTGCATACGGTAAAAACTCTTTCACTTGTCTGCCCAAATCATCATAATCAAAAGGTGTGACAATATCTTCTCCGTTTCCTCCTTGTCGAATGCCAATAGCTTGTTCTGCTCTTCCCAAACCATCTGCATAATTGATAGTTTCAATCTTATCCCAATTTCCAAGGTTTAGACCATTTAAGGTTGCTTTTTGATATAGTGTTGATTTTACGTAATTGCGTAAAGAATTATCGCCATTGGTATAAAAGTATTCGTTAGCACTTAAAATATTATTTGCTGCATCTTTTACTTTTTCAAGTCTGTGAACGTCATCATATTCAAAATAACTTGTGTATCCTCTTGGATCTGTAGTTCTAGTTACGCCAACCATTGGATTGTACGTTAATGTTGTTACCATAGCATCTGGAAACGCACTTCTCAATGCTTCTAAAGTGGTTTCCAACGCTTCTTCAGAAGGAATATCTGTATCTGCATTAGAAGCCAAATATACATTTGCAAGTGCTGTGGTTTGTTCACTAGTCAAGTTAGCATAGGAAGCATTTTCAAGTTTTGCAATTGGATACATGCTATTATAGCCCCAAACATAGCTAATATGTGTTCCATCTGTTTGTGATACTTCAATAGGTTGCCCATAAATAGTATAGTCATGAAATTGTACTCTTGATTGTTTTTGTGTATCCGCTTTGGCACTTTTAATTTCTGACACTTTGATTACATTTGGATGAAATTCTTTAAAAAAGCGTTGTGTATCATAGATCAGCGTTCCGTTTTTATATTGCTTGGTTTGAACAGGCGATTCAATTTGATTGAGTGAGACCATCTTATTCAAATATGTTTGCTCAGTTGTTGAATATTCATAAGTCCAATAATCGTATGGATAACGAATTTCCTCTTTATAGATCGTTGTATTTCCACCTTCAGCAAACTCCGACGTCTTTTCTCTAATTCTATTTTTATAATTGTAGATAGATTTTGTGGTAGTAACTGTTTCCGAAGCCACATCATTTTCATCATAGAAAAATTCTTTTCGAGTAGTTTCACTTGGCAAAAGAGTTCCTTTTATATAATCAAAAGTGGTATAGCTTACATCTGTTCCTGTTCCTGCAATTGGATCAGGATTGGAAGAGTGACAGGTTCCTACACTTGGCTCTTGAGATAAATTTACATCACAGATAGCAGATGGATTATCAACAGTTCCTGATGCATACGTGCTAAAAGAATTGTAAAACTGATCCCATGGGCAATCTACATTTTGAAGTTCAAACATGGTATGTGAAGTTTCTGCAATACTAGATACATCTGTGTATTGATATACTTCTTCTATAAGTTTTTTTCCAGATTCATCAAAAACTTCTTTTTTCTCAACAACGCCACGTTTGTAATCCTTATTTTCTACAGGAGAAAACGGATAGTTTGTATTACTCAGCGTTAATATCTGTACATCTCTAGGTGATATAAAGGTATATAGCTCATTGCCCGAATTTTCTTTGATAACGGACACCTTTTTATAGCCTACATAATTTCCTTTGGTTGTCGGAGTTAATACTTCATTTATATCCCTAATCACTTGATATTCTACCAGTTCAGGAGTCCGAATAAAAGTATTATCATACTCACCACAAATATAATGATATATAAACGGATGCATTTTTCCCTTGGTATAAGTTCTACTGTTTAGATTGGCTTCATACGAACCACTAGATTTCGCTAAATCTGAAGAACGTATGGGTTCGATATCGCCTTCAAATTCTTCTTCAATATCTTCGTAATTGTAGGTTGTTTTTTGCTTTTCATCACCGTTATCCGTAAAGGCTACTTCTTGAATACGAAGTCCGCCACCTTTCATTATTTTAGTAACAAGATTGAATTCGGTGAATTTTAAATCAACAGTAAGTGACACACCGGTTTGAGAAAAATCACAATCGGATAACTCTACTCGCGGAGTTGTTAGCTCTATAAAATACCAACCTGAAGATATTACTGGATAATCATCTCCGTTTTCTACATCAAACGTAAAGGCAAAATTACTTGCGGCATGTTCAAAATCAGACACATTAAGTCCTGTATAATTTCCATTTGTTGGTGGTGTTACAGTAACTCCAGCTCTTGGAACCGCTCGTGATAGTGAAAGTCGATGCTTACTCGTATTTCCACAAATATCTACTGCTAAACCACTTTTAAAAATTTGCACTTTTTGAGCTCTATCAATATACAACAGCAATTTATTCGCAGAGTCATCTTCATCAAGTTCAATATCTAAAGTTCCGTAACGGTTGTATATCTGTCGATTATCAGAAATTTTCGTGTAATCATAATTCGCAGCTCCTTGATAACTAAAATCATTACTTTCAAAAGTAAATTCTTTTTTTCCGCCAAGCGGATAGGTAATGGACGCTAGTGTTCCCGTTGTAATCTTCAAAGGGTTTACAGCACGTGAACTAATAATCAAGCTATTGTTATTAACAGGATCGTTGTTATTTCCATTGTAATATCCCCAAACATCTTTCAAATCACTACCAAAACCAGGAAGTTCCTCCATATTTTCATAGTCAAGATCATATTGTAAGGTTTTTGTGCCAAAAACTTCGGTAACGCCCGTTAAAAACAAACGGTTATTGACAGAAGTTGTAAAACTAAAGTTGATACGCTTATGCAAGTCTCCATTAGTGTCAAAAATTTCAATATGGTTTAGTTTTGTACCTGAATTATTATTAGTGTAAATTCTATGTGCTCCAAACTCAGGATGCCCTAAAGTCAAATGATACTTAATCTTAGAACCATCGCGCATTGTGACTTCGTCTACGTATTTCTGATTTCCTTGAATTCGTTGTGATGAATTAATATATTTAGGGAGTAACATTCCTTTGTTAAGATCTGATACTTCACTCGCTCCAAAGGCAGGACTTCCTAAAAATAAGTTTTTTGTCGTTGAAGTTGGCGTACTATAATTTTCTTCTACTTGTTGATACGTAAAACTACAAAGAACTGTATTATTTGGTAAAAGTACTTCTTTTAAGTGCCACGCATTTGTGGTACCATTCCCCATTGTTGTAGAACCTGTTGAACTACTCCCAAACTGACTTGTTGTTATAGTTTCATTATAAATAGCACTAAAGCTTTTTTCTTCAAAAACATACACATATCCGTTAGTGTCTGTTACTTCAAATTTTGTAATTTCAAAACTTGAATTGTGGTAAATAGTAATCTTATCATTCGTATCACTACCAATAATTACAGGCGTTAGTTGTCCTAAAACATTTTTGATGATGAAACGACCGCTTCTACCAAAAAAATTATACTGATACAAGTCATATTGGGAATCATATTTTTCAATCCCATTGGCTGTTTTCCATAAAAACTCTTCTTTATCTGTCAGTGACAGACTGGCGAAATTTTTATAACCATTGTGTAAGACTCCAAACCCTAGTGCTTGAGAGTTATTTTCATCTGGAATACCACGAACGGTTCTAGAAATTACGCCTCCTGTTGCCATGGAAAATCCTGTTCCGAGCCAGCCCGAACGCTCATCAATACGAACACCTTGTGTGTTGTATTGTATGCCAATAGAATAATTTAGCATATCAGAAATAGCGACTTGACCTAAAGGAATACCAATAGTTGCTTGTCCAGAATATAAATCTACTGGAACTTCTTCAAATCGCATCAAACTTGCTACTGTAGGCGAAGGTGGAACGATAGTTGGCAGTGCAATATCGTCTTGTCCATTAGGGGAACTTTGTCCGCCACTATTTGGAACACTTATTTGTGCATACATAAAGCCAATGCTTAGAAACAAACACAAACATGCAATACATTTTTTCATAAATTTTTAATTTTTGTTTACGTATTAGTTTTTTATTTAAGTAAGGATGTATTTATACCGCCACTCGAAATGGCGTGTTAAATTCTTGGTTGTGTATCATCTTGGAAATCATTCGATTCTTTCGATGACTCACAGGAAGTACATGTGCTCCATTTAAATGCACCAACCTGTAGCGCGGTTCATACTGTTTTAAATGTGAAAGATTGATCAAGTACGAACGATGGATACGTGAGAAGTTGTCATCAGAAAATAGTTCTTCATAAAAACCTATGGCTTTGCAACTGAGTACTTTTGAACCATCTTTTAAATATATCCATGCGTAACTCTCACAAGCTTTTACATAAATAATCTGTGACTTTTTAATGTACGCGCCCTTATGTTTACTTCCAATACGGAGATAGCTATGCTTATCTTCAATAAGAGGCTTTTGTTTTTTTCTTTTTTCTACAATCATGCAATGCGTTTTTAGTTACTATTTCTATTAAAAAAAAATGGGGAAAATGGCGGTAGAATTTTATCTTTGAGTACTAAAGGAAGGTATTATTCCAATTACATCCAATATTATTTTGTAAGCGTTGATTTTCAAAAATAAGCGTTGATTTTTTGTAAGAAACACTATTTTTTTCTTACAAATAAAATGTTAACAAAATTTTTAAGACTTACATCTCTTATGTGCAAAAATCTAAAATAAAGTCACAAAATCTTCCAATATTGACGTGATGATTCTGTAGTTGCAGTGAAGTTATATTTTACAAGAATTTTGGTTGATCTGTATATGAAATTCATACCTACATTTCAATAATTCTCAATCAATTTGAAAATGAATTTTCATACAAAATTAACGTACCAAAATACCAAGAGTCTTTATACTAAACATGTCTAAGTGAAACGATCTAAATCGCTTGTGCTGAACCTGTCGAAGCAAAGCGTATCCAAATTTCCAATAAGTCAACTCAAAAAAAAACACCTCATCTTTGTATAGATAAGGTGCTTTTGTCACGATCGCGTTTGTGGAATTTCCGATTCATGTTATGCGTTTTTTACGGTAATTGCTACGGCTTTTCCTGGCTCAAATTCATGGGTTACCTCTACTTTTTCCAATTGCTTCATTAAGTTTTGATCTTTGATCCATTCGCCATTTACAAATAAAGCAACTTCGTAGATGTTTCCTTCTGTGTTCAATTTTACACGCAATCCTTCGTAGTTGGAATCGTATGCTTTCACAACACCTTCATAATTTGCCTTGAACCATGCTTCTGCTTCTGCAGCTTTTTGGGCTAAATATGCTGGTGAAGATTCTCTTTTCTTTTTCGCTGCCACTGCTTTTTCCAATGCTTTTTTTAATTCCAATTCTACTGTTGCGATGCTGTCCGCTTCACGTTGCGCTGCTGCTGCTTCCATTAATTTGATTTCATCTTGCATTTTGGCATACGCAATACAATCTTCCATTGCTTTTTCTTCAAATTGAGTAGTAGTTTCCTCTACTATATTTTCAATTGGCTGAAGCGTTTTTACGGCTTCTACTTTGTTCTCTTTTGTGGCTGTGTTGCATGCAATTACGGTTAATGCTGCTAGACCTAATGCTGTGAATGTTGTACGTTTCATAATTACTTGTTTTAATTGTTATACTTGATTTATAGTTCAAATATCAGACGAAATCGACGAACAATTTGGGTAGCTTTAGTATTCGTTAGGAAGTATCTAGAATTCGTTGCCGATGGAAGAAATTTATATCGTTTTTAACCTAAAACGCACGGAACATTTAAACTGTAAAAACCTTGAAAAACAAATGCTTTCAAGGTTTTTTTGTTGTCTCTAATATTTTTTTTCACACTTTCGTGTAATTGTTTCCGTTAACAACCACAGGCAAGTATTCGTGTTGGGCATTTTGCTTCATAATCGGTTGCATGACACATAAAACCGTTGTTTTCCCTTTGATGCGTAACGTATTGCCTCGCACTTTTGCCAACCATCTAAATTTTTTAATTGGAATATTAAATGCTTTGATTGTGCTTAGTAACTGTTCATCTTCGGAAATCCAATCAATGATTTCTTGTGTGTTGTTGAAGTTTGGAATATCTTCTTTGGCTTCAAACTCAAATTCCCACTCTACAGGAATGTTGAAACGATAGGTATACAATTCACCAGGCAATTGTTCTGCACGCGTTTTTAAAATAGTTTCCCAATCAACTTTTACATTTCGATATTTCTGTTGAAATTCCATCGCCAACGCTCTCGGTCCTGGCGAATGTGCCGTTGGATAATATCCATAATAGGTTTTTGCCAAATAATGTCCCACATACTTTCCACCAAACACATTGAAATATTCAGAAGCGTATAACGGAATGTTTTTACCTGTTGTAAAAGCATTTTTTAAACTTTCCAATAATGCTGTATTAGTTCCTAAACCGCAGGAATGAAAAATGATTTTAGTGTCGTTTCGCAAGAAATTTTCAGCTAACGGAACAATTTCACTGTTTTTAATCGCTACTTGTAGAGTTTCCATTGTAATTCGTTCACCATCACTTGTCGTTTTCATGGACAAACCGCGCCATGGATTGCTGTGACTTACAATGTGAATGTCTCCATACACATTCGCATCATAATGCAAACGCAACCACGCTAAAATATCTACCAAACTCTGTGCTTCTTCCACTACTTGACAGTATTGATTGACAAAATAGTTTTTAGCGTTCGTATAATACGTATTGTCACCTTCATCAAAACCTGCAATAAACACTAATGGTTTCGGTTGCTTGTATGTTTGTAGTGCTGTTTCAGTTCCCGCGAAAGCGGAAACCGAACAACACCAAAACACTATAAAACAGATCTTCTTCATCTTAGTTATTCTTTATGGTAATGGTTACTTTTTGTCCAAGACTAAACACTTCATTCACTTCCAATAAGTTGATTCGCTCCAACAAAACTTCATTCAAAATCCAACTGCCATTCACGAGAATTTCTACTTTTAATATCGTGCCGTTTTTGGCAACTTGCACACGAATTCCATCATATTTTTTCAAGTACTTTGCTACGATTTTTGCATAGTTTTCACGGAACCAAGTCGTTGCTTTTTCATGCAAGTTTTTGTGATCATTTTTAGCCATTTTTGTACGTTTTTTTCGTTTGATAAACGTTTTCCCTTTAACAGAAGCTTCCGCGCCAACCGCACTATTGTTGACATTTTTCGGCAATGGCAACGGTTGTTTTACAACTTTACGCTTGCCCTTTTTATTTACTACTTCGTTGTCAACTGCTACAAAAGAAGTGTATTGCGTTACCAAATTGTATTGCAAACCAAGCTTGATGACTTCTTGTTTTGTATTGTCGCCAAAGCGTCTTTTATAGTCGTCTAAACGTTCTATTTTTTTACGTGCCCATAAGTAGCGAAGTGCTTCGTTATCGGTACTCAACATACCATCCGATACCCGAAATTCCTTATGAAAAATGCCGTTTCCTGTCTGTCCGGTAACTGTCAACGTGCCTGTAGCATCGCCTCTGTATTTTCCGAAAACCAAAATCGGACGTGAGGCAAATACATCGGGAATGCTGCTTGGCGTGACATCATACGCATCAAAACCTTCTGCTTTGATTCGAATTTGCGTCAGTAAAGGTGATTTGATATAATTTCTAAACTTTTCTGCTACTGTGTTCGCTTCATTCATCTGTGTCGCAATAAACGATTCGCTACTGCTAACTTTTGCCATGCCTTCCAACAAATATCTGTTGACACTTGAACCAATTCCGAACGTAAACACATTGGCTTGTCCCAAGTTTTTTTCAATCATTTCAAAAGCTTGTCGTTCCACACTTACATAACCGTCCGTAATCACTACCATAGATCGTGCGCTAGTTTTGTCCATTCGTGGCAACGCATACGCCGTTTTCAGTGCGTTGAGCAAATTGGTGCCACCACCACCACGCACATTGGTTAAAAAGTTGATGCCTTTTTGAATGTTTTCTTCTGTACACGTCAAAGGCTCGGTAGCCAATACGCGCGATCCGCCTGCAAAAAGTAAAATGTTGTATCGGTCGGTTTCTGGTAGATTGACCAATAAATTACGCAATAATTTTTTAGAAACTTCCATCGGATAACCGTTCATAGAACCCGAAACATCCACTACAAACAAATATTCTTTTGCCGTAGGTTTGAGTTGTACCGATGCTTTTGGCGGTTCCATCATGTAAGCGAAGAATTTTTCTCCGTCTTCTTCATAGAGTAATAATCCCGATTGAATTTCTTTGCCGCGCATTCCGTATTTTAAGATAAAATCGCGATTGGATGCATTTTTATTTTCAGCAGTTAACGAAACTTCGGCAATTTTAGTATTTGGATACTGAACTTTGATGTTGTGTGTTTGGGAAGAAACATCGGCAATCGGAATTCCTGAATTGATTTGGACGTTTAAGTCATACGCAAACGTATCTGCCACACCTTTTTTCGTGTATGGTTGATTGAACACTTTTTCGCCAGATGTATTTTCACCTGTAAATCGCGGTCCCACTACATTGGGAAAGACAAATTCGTAACTTCCCGCCAAAGGCACCAGCATTTCTGTATAATATAGGTCAATCGTAACTATGTCGTTTTGGATGATGTTTCCAACGTTCATTTGAAACACATTCGGACGATGTTGATCGAGTTTAGCAGCTCGTTTTCCTTCTTTGAGCGCTTTGTCATACACACGTTGTGCTTCTTGTTTTTCGTAGATTTTTGCGTTGATCGTACGATCGCCAATCGTCATTTGCATTTTGTGCACCGCAGCTTGGGTTGACAATGGAAATACATATTTCGCTTCAATGGGAATGTTGCCTGTATTTTGATACGTTTGCGCAATGTGTACATGCGCAATGTTTCCTGAAATTTTTACCTCAACATTCGTTGATTTTAAAGGAATCACTGCATTTGGTGTCAATACTTCTAGGTATGGACTTTCGGTATTTTGCGCAAATCCGATACTGGAAATGAGCGCGATAAAAAAGAGACAAATATGTTTCATAGGATTGAGATTTTGATAGTTTTTATTTGTTTGATGATTCAAATATCATATCAAAACCGCATAAAATTTGGTGTGTTTTAGTATTCGTTGTGGATGATCTAGAATTCGTTTTGAAACGTGTCCTATCTCACGGAAGTGAAAAAAATAAACAGCTAAAAGCGCATACTTTTTTTAAAAAATACCACGCTAACACCTTTACTTATACACGTGTTTTTACCTGATTTACAATACTTTGTAAGCTTTTTTTATTAATCAACTATTTTTTCTCCTATATTTAATTCAAAGAAAACAACCACTAACCTTTAATATCCATCTTATGAAACGTTCCTTTCTATACCTTTTTATAGCCAGTTTAAGTTTGAATATATCATGTAAAACGAATGTAGAACCCAAAGTATTATTTCAAACTACGTATAGTAGCGCAAAAGACTCGCTGACTATTATTGATGAAGAGAATGCCTTAGTCACGATTTCTTTGAACGATACCGATTCGTATTCGAAATATACTTATACCTTGAGTGATGAAAACGGAACTGTGCATACAAATGACACGCTTCCACTTTCCAAAGAGTTTTCTGTGGATGTAAAGAAAACAGCCAAATTTAAGAAATATTCCAATCAAGATGTAGACCTCAACGTGACGCTCATTGGTGATGGAGTTAGCAAAACGATTACACGTGATATTGATTATCTATTTGACGCCACTTCGCCAATTCCGTATGTAGTGATACAAACCAAAACTGGTGAGTTTCCTGTTGATAGAACACGTTTAGATGCGGACTTTGAATTTTATGATATTCCGATGAAAGATGGTTGGTATAGTATGACTGGTGATCATCAATCGGCATCAGGAACCATTCATGCAAGAGGACAAGGAAGTTTGGGATTCCCGAAAAAAAGTTTCTCATTAAATTTCGGAAAAGACAATCCGTTGTCTATTATGGGCATGCCCGATAGTCATAAATGGGTGATGATTGCCAATTGGGTAGATACCTCTCAATTGTGTAATAAAGTTTCGTATGATTCGTATGCTGAAATGGGACATTACGGTCCGCAAAGCAGACATGTACAAGTGTTTTTGAATGGCGAATATTGGGGATTGTATACGTATGGAGAAAAGATACAACGTGGAAAAAATCATGTGAATACCGCGAAGAAAAGTGATGGTGGATTTATTGTGAAAGAAGTAGATAATGCGCCTGATTTTACAACAATTACAGGAAGAACATTTCAGTATGAATATCCTGATAATGAAGAAGCAACAGACGAGCAAAAAGCACATATTCAAGAAACTATAAATTCATACGAAGTAAAGGTAAAGACTGGACAAGATTGGGAAGAAAGTGTCGCTGAGGAAGCTGAGATTGATTATTTTATCATGACTGATGTTTTTGCGAATCCAGATAGTTATTATAATGGTAAAAATGTATTCTATTTTTTGAATCTTGATAACAAGTTAGAACCTGTAATTTGGGACTTTATTTGGGCATTTGGAACACCGTATTATACCTGTAATAACAATAACCCTTGGTGTTATATTTATTCGCCAATTGGTGCTGCATATTGTCCTACTCCAAATTGCACTTGGGGAACAGCAAATTTAAAACCTCAAAGTGAGTTAATGTATGGCAATCCAAATTACGGCTATTCTGTAGGCTTTAATCGTTTTCAATTGATGAAATATTATATGAAAACAGCACAAAATGTGAACATGTTTAAAGATCGGTATTCCGATTGGCGAAATGGTACAAATGGAAAAAAGCCCGTACTATCTGATGCTAATATTTTAGGAAGAACGGATAAATTGATTGCGATTTTACGTTCTGGTGAAATTTATAAAAAAGATAGTATCCGCTGGTCTGTTGATCCTGATTTTAGCAATAGAGCGCGATTTTCTCCAGAAGACGTTCGTACTAAAATAAAAGAGCGATTGCAATTTATGGATGGAGTTGTGCCGAATTTGAAAGTACAGTGATCATAAAGTATGTATGTAAATCTTACATCACATCGAGTGCAATAGAGAAGCTAAAGGAAACTAAGACTTTAATTGAATCTCGACTGCGCTCGATTTGACATTTTTGTCACAAAAGTTGATCATTAAATTTAAAAGAGTTTTATTTTTTAGTGAAAGAAGCCTTATTTTTACGGTGTAAACCTAAAAAAAACTATGTCCATACATTATAAATCTGCTTCAGCATCAAGAGTTTCCATTTCTGAATTGATGTTGCCCTCCTACTCAAATTTTAATGGAAAAATTCATGGTGGTTATATTCTTTCATTATTAGATCAAATTGCATTTGCCTGTGCTTCCAAACATTCAAGAGCGTATTGTGTAACAGCTTCTGTAGATACGGTTGATTTTCTAAATCCGATTGAAGTGGGCGAATTGGTCACGATGCGCGCTTCTATCAATTATGTGGGCCGAACTTCGATGGTAGTTGGCATTCGCGTGGAAGCGGAAAATATTCAAACTGGCGTAGTAAAACATTGTAATTCATCCTATTTTACCATGGTTGCCCGTGATGATGATGGAAAGAGCGTAGAAGTTGACGGTTTAATTTTGGAAAATACAACAGAGATCAAACGCTTTTTAAAAGCCGTAAAACGTATCGAAATGAAACGCCATCGCAAAGAAGAATTTGATCGTGCAGATTTTGTTCCAGAAGAGTACTTAGCAGATTTAAAAACGTATAAAGTGAAAATTACTTGCACGGATCAATTGTAGTGGAATTGTGTGTTAGGTTGCTTTGCGCATTGTTCTTAGCTGTTGGCTGTTATTTAAATTTAGCATTTTAACTTTGTTATTTATTTATTTATTTATTTATGCGTTCTTAAATACATTTTACAAAACGTACCAGAAGCTAAAAGCCTAAAAACAAAGCTTTCCAACTATTATTCCCGTATTTTTTAACATTTTGAAAAAAAAACCTATTTTTATCGCATAATTAAAACCGATTACTCCTACATGAAGCTGAATTCATATTGCTGCTTACTCCTCGTATTGCTTGTAAGCGCTCAAGTCTATTCTCAAAAAAGAATTGATTCCACTCCAGAAGACATCCAAAAAGCAAAAACACTCAAAGAAACGTATGAAGATGATGATGTGGTGTTGCTAGATGCTACCGAAGAAATCCAATTTGGTATTGACCGAAGAACTCAAAATGTGACCGTGAAGCAAAATCTCTCGGAACATTTAATAAACATTAGTTCGCGTTCAGATATTCAGAAGTATATTTTTTATGATAGCTTTTCTAGTATAGAGAAATTTCAATTATCATTTCGCAATAAAAAGAAAGCCAATTTCTTGGTGCAAGATGATTTTTATCAAAGTGATGAAATGTTTTATCACGATGCACGCGTAAAGTATGTAAATGTTGATTTTCCAACGCAAGGCTATCGTTATTATTACAATTTAATCAAAAATTATAAAGACATTAAATACTTTACGTCCATCTACTTTAGTGGGCAACATCCTATTGTGGAAAAGAAAGTAAAATTGATTGTTCCTGATTGGTTAACACTTGAAATCAAAGAATTCAATTTTGAAGGCTACGATATTATCAAAGAGACCAATCGTAATGAAAAATTAAAAGCAACAGAATATATTTTCACGATCAAAAATATGCCTTCCGATCCTAAAGAACTTAATATTTTAGGACCTTCTCACTCCAAACCACATATCCTAATTCTGCCAAAGTCCTTTGAATTTCGCAAGAAAACACTCGCACTTTTTAACGAAACCAAAGATTTGTACAAATGGTATAAATCTCTGGTAGACAGCATGAATGAAAAGCCTGAAAGTTTACAAGCGAAGGTGAAAGAGTTGACAGAAAATGCTGCGACCGACGAAGAAAAGATTAAAAATATTTACTATTGGGTACAAGACAACATTCGTTACATCGCTTTTGAAGATGGAATTGCAGGTTTTAAACCAGACGAATCTCAAAATGTATATAAAAAGAAATATGGCGATTGTAAAGGCATGGCAAATCTCATCAAACAAATGCTAGTTCTTGCTGGTTTTGACGCACGTTTAACCTGGATTGGCACGAAACGTATTGCGTATGATTATTCGATGCCAAATTTGTCAGTGGACAATCACATGATTTGCACGTTGATGATAGACGGAAAACGCTACTTTTTAGACGGAACCGAAAAATACAATCCGTTTGGTGAATATGCCGATCGCATTCAAGGAAGACCTGTGTTGATTGAAGATAATGACGCTTTTATCTTGGATAAAGTTCCTACTGCAACCGTTACGGACAATAAGGAAATGTATCATTCCAAATTAAAAATTGACAATGAAGCGCTAAAAGGTACCGTTACTAAAAAATTTACAGGCGAAAGCAGAGCTACCTTCTTATATGGATATTATTCGATCGGAAATGATAAAAAAGAAGATGTATTGCTTAGTTTTTTAACCAAAGGCGATAAAAATTACATCATTGAAAATATTCAAAACTCAGATTTGAGCAATCGTGAAAAAGATGTGGAACTTTCGTATGATTTGGTATTGAAAAACAAAGTGACTTCGTTTGACAATGAAATTTACATCGACATTGATCACAATCAAGATTTGAAACAGTTAGATTTAACAGAGCGTAAAAATGATTATTCTTTCTCGTATAAGAAAAATATAGAAACCATTGTAGAATTGGACATTCCGGCTGGATATAAAGTAAAAGAACTTCCGAAAGGATTCAAAGCTTCCACGGACGATTTTGAAGTTTCTATTGATTTTTCTGTTAAAGGAACTAAAATCATGTATCATAAAAACTTCGAATTCAAAAATGCCGTCATTTCCAAAAAATACTTTACACAATGGAATGAAACGTTAAAAAAAATTCAAAATAGCTATCAAGAGCAGTTAATCTTGGTAAAATCATAAATCAATACTATGCTACAAAAAATAGTTGCTTGCGCATTGGTACTTTTTACAGTATCAATCTCAGCTCAGAACCGTCAACAAATTAAAATTAAAAACATTTTTTGGGGAGAAAATGACGCTCAAAAAGGAATTGTTGACATTCCTGAGAAATGGCAAAATGAATCTGCGGTTATTTTATACCAAGAATACTTTCATGACTATCACAAATATGCCAAAAGAGTGCGTTACACAAGTTCTGTACGAATGCGTGTAAAAATGTTGGACAAAGCGGCAATTGAAGATTTTTCAGAATTCTCATTCCAAAAAAACCTACGAGTACGAAGAGGTTTTTGGGGGAAAGAAGAAAAAAAGTTCATCGGAGTAAAAATCGTGAAACCCAATGGTGAAGAACGTGTGATTAAAGTCGATAAAGAAGCGGTAAAAACAGACGACGAATATAAACTGGCCATTTCTGGCTTGGAAGTTGGGGATGTTTTAGACTATTATGTGTATACAATTGAACCATTCATCGAAAAAAATGGATACGCTTTTGAACCGATTACCAACTTTTTGGCGAATGAATATCCTACCAAAAAATTCGTTTTAAAATTTAACACGGAAAATGATTTTTTCATCAACTTTAACAGCTATAACGGCGCACCAAAATTGCAAGAAATTGATACGAAAAAGCGAAACGATCGCAGGTATGTTTTAGAAGCAGAAAACATTGAAAAAACAAAATTTCCATATTGGTATGCTCCACTTCGCGAATTGCCGTTTTTTAAATTTCAAGTTACATTTTCAAGATCGGGAAGTTTTGAAAAAAATGTATTTAATTTTATTTCTAAATCTGAAAAAGAAATCAAAACGGAAGTAACGGCAGATGAAGTTCTTTCTGTTTACGAAAATGCTTTTGAAAATTTTAATTCCAAACCTACAAAATTTCATAAATACTTTAAAAAGAAAAGTCTAACGGAAGACGAATTGGCGCGTGAAGCCTATTATTATTTAAGACATTTTTACTTTACCAACTATTTTGAAGGTTCTGTATTGAGTGAAGCCAAAATTATAGGATATTTTGGAGATGAATCCAATCCTGATTATTTCTTTTTAAGCAATCCCAATCGTTTTATAGCTGTGTATTGTGGTATGCTAAAAAAGAATTTCATTCCTTTTGATATCATCGTTGCCAAAGACCGAAGCGAAGGAAACATCAAAGACTTATTATTTACTAGCGAAGCAGAAACGGTTGTTCGTGTCAACTTACAAAAACCCTTGTATGTTTCTGTATATGATCCGTATAGCAACTTAGAAACCATCAATCCGATGATTGAAAATACCGAAGCGTATGCGCTAACATATTCGTATGATGATAAAGAATTGTCAAGTGTAAGTACAATTACAATTCCAGGCTCAAAAGCCAGTGATAACAAACAAGTAGAAACGATGAACGTTACCTTTAGTGACACTTTTGATCAGATAAATTTCTCTAAAAAAAGTGAATCTTACGGGCATTTAAAAAATCCTTTACAGGATGAAGTCTTATTCTTTTTTGATTATTTGGATGAAGATTACCAAAAATACGGAACTGAAGGCTACATCAATAAAGTGCGCAAAAAAAAGAACAAAGCTAGATATCGCAAAGAATACAACGCATTGATTGATAAACTAAAGGAACGCCAACTAAAACTAATGCATAGCAAGCTTTCTAGTGAATTTGATGCGTTAGAAATTGAAGAAGATCACACACTCAACATCATCAATACAGGTCGTTACAGTGCGGAAACACCTTTTACGTATGAGCAAGATTTTGTAATGAAAAACCAACTGGTAAAAAAAGCAGGAAAAAACTATCTATTTGAAGTTGGGCGATTAATTGGCGGACAAGTTTCTGTGACGCAAGATGAAGTAGATCGGGAACAAAACATTCACCGTCCGTTTCCAAAATCGTATGAAAATAACATCAGTATTACCATTCCTGAAGGCTATAAAGTAGCTGGTTTGGACAAATTAAATAAAAACGTTGCCAATGAAACTGGAGGTTTTGAAAGCTCGGCTACGGTTGAAGGAAACATTTTAAAAATTAAAACCTTAAAATACTATAGCAATTACGACGAGCCAAATAGCAATTGGAATAAATTACGTGCATTTTTGGACGAAGCGTATCAATTTACACAAGAAAAAATTATGTTTCGAAAGCTTTGACGCTTAGATGGGTTTTGGGTTTAGAATTTCAATACGAATTCCTATAGTTTTTCTTTACAAACTCAAACAATAAAAAGCGTTCTTCAAAATAATACCAGTTACATTTAAAATGGTGTTTTGGATACGAAGTTGCTTTGGCTGTATAGGATGCTGTGAATGGTTTGCATAGCTTAGCTACGGAAAGCATTCGCAAAGAACTAAACTGCCAAATGAACGAGTTTATAAACATCATTTTATGTGTAAATTGGTATAATTCAACACTTAAAATTCAACATCAAAAACTCAGCATCCAACACTTAGAAGTTCATTCAAAATAAACTTCTCAACTCATAAACTCATAAACTCATAAACTAAAAAAAGAATTACTTCTTCACGAAGCGCTTGGTAATAGATTTTTTGTCAGTAATAACTTTTACAAGGTAGATTCCAGACTTCCAAGAGGAAATATCAACAGCATTGTGCATTGTGGTTAATTTCCCTGTGTAAATTTTTCTTCCCAACAAATTATATACTTCAACGGAAGCATTTGTTTTTTGGGACAAACGAATGTTCAATTCATTCACGCCAGGATTTGGAGAAATAGTAAAAACGGTTTCTGTATTTGAAGCAAATTGATTGCCAGTAGAACTTTGTGCTAAAGTCACTGTGCTGAAAGAAAGTAGTAAAATAAATAAAAGTAATCGTTGCTTCACTCGTAATAGATTTGGTGTATTTACACAAATGTAATAATTATTTAGAGAAATGTTCTTTTTTTTAACATTGAATATACAATTTTTTAATTTATATCAGTAAAACTACGTGGTTCTATATTCGCGTGAAAATCTTCTGTTACTCCTATTTTTTTAGCTGTTTATTTGTAAGTATTAGTATTAACACTCACAATGAAAAAAAGCAATGAATCCTACTACTCAACTACTTAAACAAATATATAGCTTATCATTTTCTGCAAATTCGGCTTCTGGTCTATCTTGGTCACAAAACGATTGTAAGAGCGGTATGATTGAAATGCAAGCGTATGTAACCAAAGTAGCACACGATGTGCTTGCTAAAACAAAAAACATTATTGGCAATTGGACACCTATTTGGGGACCGATCGTCTATGCAAACGATGCTACAGCGACTTCAATTCATGCTGATAATACGATGGGAATGTATTATAACGAGAGTGAAAATACGATTGTCATTGCCATTGCTGGAACAAACGTAAATTCACCATACGGTTGGTTGGTAGAAGATTTCTCAGTTCACAAAACTGTTTCTTGGGAATTGGTGACAGGCGTGCCAAGCTCAGGAAATATCTCTACAGGAACACATATTGGTCTGAATATTTTATTAGACATGACCAACAACAAAAAAGTTTCACTCATTACAGCATTGACCAATTTTTTAGCAGATAATTCCGATTTGCAAAATGTGCAAGTTGCCGTAGCGGGGCACAGTTTAGGCGGAGCGCTCTCTCCTACACTAGCCTTGTATTTAGTAGATACAAAAAGTGAATGGGATCCGACAAATAAAACATCGGTTGGCGCATTTCCAACGGCTGGACCCACACCTGGTGATGAAGGATTTGCTTCGTATTATGAAAAACAAATTAATGCAAAAAAAATATACTATTTAAGTCAACACAATGCGTTAGATGTAGTGCCACATGCATGGGAAAAGGACGATTTGGCAAAGATTCCTACCATTTATGACGAATACATAAAACAACCAACAGATGCGAATCCTGCAGAAACATTAACAGGAACTTTGGCAACGGTTGCAGCCTTGAATGCATTGTCATCTAAAAACATTGCGGGCATTCCTGTAAATCGTTACAAGCAGATTTCACCATCTACTACGTTGCAAGGAACATTCAACTCAGCCATTGATGATCTCATTCTAAAAAAATTGGCACTCATCAAATTGGTGTTGCCAAATACATTGGGAAAATATGCTGTGTATTTACGAAATTTAGTGCGTTTTGCAGCGCAAGCAGGAGCACAACACGTACCAGCGTATTACACATTATTAGATATTGAAACGTTTATGAATGCTTATAAAGAAATTTTAGCCGCTAACAAACCAAGTGGTTTGGTTATTCATGAACCTTATGAACAAGCCGTACAATCGATTGCCAAGATTGATTTGCGAAAAATTGACGAAGCAGCCATGAAATTGGCGGAAGATCATCACTAGACTTTTTAGGATAGTGGCTAACCAACCATTTATTTATTGTTCAAAAAATGTTTCCAAAAAATCAGTTGATTTCGCGGAAACATTTTTATTTGAAATACTTTTTTTGATACAATTTTTAGCTAAAGAAGTGCTTTCCGTAACCCGCAGAATCAATCGTAAATGCAGCACTATTTTCAGAACGATCTAACTTGTTATTAATCGTCAATGCCCACAAAATTAATTCTTTACAAAATGCCTGATCTTCCTTGCTATAATCAGCCGCGTATTCTTTAATGATTTCGTCCAAAGGCTTTACACTGTTGATACTTGCGTAGAATTCTTCATCAGAATCTGTGTAGTTCAATTCGATAAAGTTATCATTAAACCATGCGACTACGTCTGTATAGGTCGTTTTTACGCCTTCTTTTTCCAATTTTGGTACGCGTGGAAAGATATCTTCAAATTGTGTCATCACGGCGTTGTCAATCAATATTTTTGCAACTTCATCGGCACCTTCTTGTTCGCCTTCGTACACCAATTCAATTTTTCCCGTGATGGATGGAACGATCGACATAAAATCGACCAAGCGAATCGTGGTTTGCTCCGCTCCTGTTTCAATCAAACGCAATTTGGCAGCAGCCATTAAGTTTTCCATCGCACTAATCGTTAAACGCGCACTGACACCACTTTTTTCATCTACATATTCACTATTTCGTGCTGCAAAAGCCACTTCTTCTAATAAATCCTTTGCCATGTTTGGAATCTTGATAGCCAATTTGTCTTCCGTAGAAACGTTTGCTTCTTGTTCTGTAATTTTTCGTGCCAAGGCAATCGACTTCGGATAATGTGTAAAAATCTGTGAACCAATTCTATCTTTCAACGGCGTTACAATGCTTCCTCGGTTTGTATAATCTTCTGGATTTGCCGTAAATACAAATTGAATATCCAACGGCATTCGCAACTGAAAACCACGAATTTGCACATCGCCTTCTTGCAAAATATTGAACAATGACACTTGAATGCGCGCTTGCAAATCAGGCAATTCGTTGATGACAAATATCGAGCGGTTTGCACGCGGAATCATTCCGTAATGCAACACGCGTTCATCCGAATATGGCAATTTCAAGGTTGCTGCTTTGATCGGATCAATATCACCAATTAAATCAGACACATTTACATCGGGCGTTGCCAGTTTTTCAAAGAAACGTTCCGATCTGTGTACCCAAGAAATGGGCGTTTCGTCACCGTGTTCGGCTAGTAAATCTTTTGCATATTTAGAAATCGGCTGAAACGGACTGTCGTTGATTTCTGAACCTTTTACAATCGGCATGTATTCGTCTAACAAATCCACCATACTACGTGCAATTCGCGTTTTGGCTTGTCCACGCAATCCTAGCAAATTAATGTGATGACCAGCTAACAGTGCTTTTTTCAACTGTGGAATTACCGTGTCTTCATATCCCAATAAACCTTCAAAAACAGGTTCATTTCCTTTGATGCGCGCAATTAAATTCGCTTGAATTTCTTCGTTAATTGTTTTGTGTGCGTATTCAGAATCTTTTAATTCTTTGAGCGTGATTTCTTTTTGCATGTTTTTTGTATGAGTTTGAAACGTCATATTTTCATATAACTGTTTTTATCGTATTCTTCTTTTTCTGTTTTTTTCGTAATCTTCAAAAATCATTTGTCCCAAGCCAGACAACCCAGTTAGGAATGCTTTTCCTCTGTTTTGTTCGGTAAATATTTCCACAAACCTTCGTAGGTGCGGATCTTGGGCAATCATAAACGTGGTGATGGGAATTTTGAGTTTTCGTGCTTGTGCTGCTTTGTTGAGACATTGCGAAACGATGCGTTCGTCCAATCCGAAACTATTTTTGTAAAATTCGCCATTGGGTAAGGTCAGACAGCTTGGTTTTCCGTCTGTAATCATAAAAATTTGCTTGTTGGTATTTCGCTTTCGGCGGAGAATATCCATTGCCAATTCCAATCCTGCCACTGTATTGGTGTGATACGGACCCACTTTTAAATACGGCAAATCTTTAATTTTGATTGGCCATGCTTCGTTTCCAAAAACGATTACATCAATGGAGTCTTTCGGATACTTGCGATGAATCAATTCTACCAACGCCATCGCGACTTTTTTTGCAGGTGTGATGCGATCTTCTCCATACAGAATCATGGAGTGACTGATATCAATCATCAAAACCGTGCTCATTTGCGCTTTGTGTTTGGTTTCTTCAACGATCAAATCATTTTCTGTGATGCGTAAATCGCCAATTCCATTGTTCACTTGTGCATTTTTGATGCTTTCCGTCATGTTGATCATTGCCAAATCGTCTCCAAACTGAAACGCGCGATGATCGCCTACTTTTTCATCGCCAACACCTTGTTTTGCTGTTCGGTGGTTTCCCAAACCGCTTTTCTTTAGCTTTCCGAAAATTTGTTCTAAAGCGTATGAACGCAGTGCAGCTTCCAATTTTGCCGTCAGCAGTTTTTTTCCTGTTCCGGGTCCGTTGCCAGTGTTTCCCTTCTCGGGATCGATTTCTTCTTTGATATATCCACGTTTCTTCAGATCGTTTTCAAAATCTTGCAACGTATATTCATCTGAAAAAATTTGATATTCTTTATCGAGCGTTTCCAACCAATCAAACGCTTCTTCAATATCGCCTGAAGTATGCGTAAGAATATCTTTAAAAATATCAAACACACGTTCAAAATGCGATACTTCTTCTGGAATGTGCTTACTGAATGTGAAGCCTTTTCCGTAATTAAAATTCATAGTATTCATTCGGTATTCCTTTCTCTTTCTAACCTAGTAAATTAAGAAGTCTTCACTAGTTTTTCTTTTTATTGTAAAAATACGGAAAAGATTGGAGACTTGTTGTTTGTACTATATTCTTTTATGTAGGGTTGTGTTTTTTAGGGAGAATACTTATATTTTTTTAATTGCTTGCAACGTTATTAGTAAAGATATCTTCTTTGCTTTTTAGTTATCTTGGCGTGATGAAATACTTAGGTTAGAATTTCATAACAAGAGCCAAGAAAATGCTCAAAAGTGTTGAGAATGGCTTGTTTTTGGAATTATTGGTTTGTGGAATGGTTACCATTGTTGTGCTTAGTTTTTTCTATTTATTAATTCGATTTCAATTTTCTTTTTCAAGTCAGTTTTTAAGTCCACTCTTACAGGCTTAAATTCGATTT
This sequence comes from Kordia sp. SMS9, assembly GCF_003352465.1. Lineage (NCBI taxonomy): Bacteria > Pseudomonadati > Bacteroidota > Flavobacteriia > Flavobacteriales > Flavobacteriaceae > Kordia > Kordia sp. SMS9. The sequence goes on from NZ_CP031153.1 coordinate 4,617,760, forward strand.
TTTCCTCAAACTTTTCATTAAAATTGTTTATATAATCATCTGACTGTTCAGCGAGAAATTCCGAAAAGTGATTAATTCCAATTGAAAATTCCAAGTCAATGATTGAGTCTGTATTCGGTTTAGTTTGAAAATAAGCAAATTGTCTCAGACTGCTTAATCCTCTATAATATCCGAGTGTATTTCTTTCTTTATTAAAAATATGACAGTAAAGTTCGTAAGGCCTTTTCTGTAAATAATTCCAACTAGATTTAAATTCAGAGCACGATGTGTCGTTCCAAGAAATAAAATATCCGCCAGGTTCAAATTCCAGATACATTTCTATTTCCATTTTCATTTGGTCAATATTCAATTTTTTCGGTTTGTCAGAACAACCAAATAGAATTCCAAAAATCAGTATGTAAATTATTCTTTTCAAGATTTTCCCAAATTACGCAAAACGGCAGTCTGTCTCAAAACTACCTATTAAGATTCTAATTTACACTAAATTTTAAAATTACGCAGCTATTTTAAATACTTCTTGTCTTTTATAGAATAATGATTTTAACACGCCAATATTGCTCTTTTTGGGCTCATGTAAGCGGTTGAGCCTTCTAAAATGGCACAAACAGTGTTTTTTGCTACTCCTTGAAGCTTTACGGATATTGATAATTCTTTTCAGATTATAGGCTAAAGCAATCAATCCAAAATCAGCAGATGCCGATTCAATTGTTCGTTTCGTAATAATATAATCAAAACCCCATTGTCTTTTAATGGTTCCAAAGGGATGTTCTACGATAGCTTGTCGCTTTTTGTATGTTGTTTCATTGGTTTTTACTCGTTTTGCATTGGCTTCAATTGCATAGGCATACTGACTTCGCTGTACGATCTTTCCATTGACTTTAGCTGTTGTACATAAGTTCCTAACAGGGCAAGTTTTACATGCCTTGGTTTTATATTGTTTGAACTTATAGTTACGTGTCTTATACCAATTTTGGTTACTTGTTAGTTCTTGTTCTTTTGGGCATATATAACAATCTTTGTGCTTATCATATTTAAAATATTCTACATTATATTTAGGATCAGGAGCTTGACTGGCTCTTCCTATATTTGGTATAGCTACTAAAGTTTTTATTCCTAATGTATGTGCAGTATCAAATTCACTTCCTGTATGATATCCTTTATCGTAAAGAGCTGTAAACTGATGATGCCTTAAAATAGATTTAGCTCTTCTGAGCATCATTCCCATTGCTTTTTTATCGTTTTGATTGGTCACTTTATAATCAATAAGTATGTTATGTTTTTCGTCAACAGTAGTTTGTGCAGTATAGCAAACTTCTGTTATCATTCCTCTTACTATTTGATGTCTGCTGTCTGGATCACTCGTAGATAACTGAGGATTTTCAGTAGTTGTATCAGCTTCTAATTCTTGCTTTATCTGCGTATACTTAACTTGATGTCGTTTATGATTTTCAATATTTTTCTGAATTTGAGCTTTACTATCATTATCAGCAGTAGCCAATTCTGCATTGTATTGTGATAGTTTTTTATCAATATATGCTAAATGCCGTTCAATCTTTTTCTTATTGTAATTATTCTTCTTGCTATTCTGCGCTCTTAATTTGGTAGAATCACCCGCGATAAGAACTCCACCAATCAAGTTAAAGTTCTTTGCAATGGTTACACTTTGCCTGAAAACTCGTTTGATAGCTTTTGGATTTTCTTTTCTAAAACGCGCTATCGTATTATGATCTGGTTTAAGATTTTTCAAAAGCCACATCACTTCAATATTTCGGGAGCATTCTTTTTCCAAAACTCTGGAGGATCGAGTGCGATTCATATACCCATAGATATATAACTTTAGTAAATCAGCAGGGTTGTAAGGTGGTCTTCCTTGAGAAGCTATGGCATCAAAACCTAATTCTTGCAAATTAAGTGTGTTGACAAATTCGTCTATAAATCGTACTGAATTATCTTGAGGTATCATATCGTCAAGACAAGTAGTATATAATGTAAGTTGTGTCCTAGAATCTCCTTTTAAATATTCCATACTTAAATATCGGAATATTTAAGATAAATAGAAAATTATGTGTGGGTTTTGAGACAGTCTGACGGTTTTGTGTATGGCTCGTTGCGTACAAATTAGCAATTATTTTTCGGATGAAACACAAGCAGAATTTTTAAATTTTACTATTAATATTTTTATTGGAAACCGTCAAATTTAAAAATTTGGCGACTTTCCAAAAACGCCCAAGCCTTCGTATTAGCAATGACTTGCGCTATTTTTTATATACAATGTTATACAAGCTGGCTTTTCCGATGTTTAAAGCCAATCCATTAGTCCATTTTGAAGATAGAATTTTACTTTTTCTTTTTCTTCGGTCGTTTGTTCTCTTGATATATGAGGATAAGCATTTAAAAAAAGTCTTTTTAGTTTATCAAAGACTTCGTCATTTGCTTTTTCGCCACCTTTTTGAAAAGAATTCATCCAAGCCATAAGTTTTTTAATGTAGGTAATTGGTGATATAAAGTCAGTAATGTCAACCCATTCGTCCATCATCATTTCATCCTGCATATATTTACTTTTCAAAATAGCATCGCATTTACCTTTACAACTATAATAAGCCTTCTCATATGGATAATGAACTGGTGGTTCAACATCAAAATCTGAAAATCTTCTCATAGTTACAAATATTCCCATTTTAGTCTTTAACAAATCTTCATTACAATACTCACAATGAATGCTTGTTTTGTCTGCAAAAATTTTGGCTGGTTTTGGATTTTCTACTTTGTATTTCTCAAAACTAATAGGAAAATATCTACTTGCTAATCTAATTCCCTCTGGTGATTCCAGCATTATTTTTTCAATTCTTTCTTTATCAAATGAGTCAATTTGAGTTTTCTTTTTAAGTCCCTCAAAGTTTTTGCCTAAAGATGTTGCTGGCAATGTTGAATAAAACCCTAAAAATCCGTCACATTCGTGAACACTAATTCTATCCAAAATATTTGGTTCATCTGAGTCATTAATAGATTTTCCGCTATGTGCATAATGTTTACAACTAACTAACCATTTGATGTTAGTCACTCCTGAAATTCCGTGTCTCGATTCTTGAACAATTAAATCTTTTTTTCCATCAGCTCCTCTGTCAGGTTGTTGAATGATTTCGTATCCCAATATTTCAAGAAAATCTCTACTGAATAATTCAAACGTATCTTGGTCGCCATTCCCAGTATTTGCTTTTGGTATTTCCTTAAAATCTAAAATCATAGAGTTGTTTTTTTTAGCTTGCTTGTAACGTATGTATAACAAGAATTACTGTTATCATACTGAATTTAGTAAATAACAGGTACAAATTTCACAACAACTTCCTGTTATTTTCCATAAATGTAAAACAAAACCCACATATACACAATGAGGTTTTCCGTAAAGAAAAAATGATTCATGAATTTATGATAAAAATAGACTCTTACCTATACTTGTTTTTAAGAAGTTGCTTGTTTTTTATTGCGGAATAAATTGTTTGTAATGTTCGTAGCGTAAAAATATATTTTTCACATATTTGTAGGGTTCTGTTCCTCTGACAAAGCCATGTTTCACGACTTCATCTGAGTAGTATTTCTTTTCTGATAATTTTAGTATGTACTTTTCCACATTTTCGTCCCACCGATTCGGATCATCTCCATTTTTTTCTGCCAAGCGCATGGCATCAAAAACGTGACCTGCACCACAGTTAAACGCCGCTAGAGTGAATTTTATTTTTTGGATGGAATCTTCAACAGTTTCAAACTTCTCGCGCATACTATCCAAATATTTTACGCCACCACGTATATTTTCTATTGGGTTTAAACTGTTGCTTACACCAACTTCTTTTGCCGTAGCTGGCATCAATTGTATTAAACCGCTTGCGCCTGCCCACGACTTTGCTTTCGGATTAAACCGTGATTCCTGATATATTTGAGAACATAGAAAACGCCAATCCCATCCTATTATAGCAGCATTTTCTTTTATGATAGCATCGTATTTACTAATTTTATTACTGTTTTTGCTGTAAAAATCGCTTTTAATTCTTCCTCTGTATGATTTCCTACTTTTAAAATATTTATTGTAAATAGCATAGTAATCGTTTGATTCTTTCTCTTTAATAATCCAATTGTTTATGGCTTTTAGTAATTCAGGAGAATTCTGTCGTACCGCCCATGCAATGCGTTGCGAAAACGAAATTCTGGTATCAATATGAAGTATTGGATAATAGGTTTTATTGACAGCTGCAATGTTATAATCAGCCACTGTTCTCTCAATTTCGCCATTGACAACCATTTTAATTATTTCGTCCGTAGTTTTATCTCCTTTGATATATTTTATTGGAATTTCTGAACCAATTTCGCCCTGTAAGTTTTTAAGTCTTTCAGCATACGATGAGTTTTCTCTAACCCATACGGTATCGCCAATGAGTTCCAATGTATTTGAAATTACATGCTTATCAATTTTATAACCTGGCAGTGAGCGCCAATTTTTGGGCATTCGTTGTACTAAAGCTTGGTGCGTAACATAATGGTTTTCCGTAAAACTTACCAACTTTTTTCTAGGCTCAGTGATCGTTAAACCATAGGCTATTAAATCGCCATCACCATTGTTCAACATGTCAAATAAATCATCAATATCTTTGGCAATTGTTATTTTCAGTTCTAAGTCTAAGTCTTTTGCCAAGCGAGATAACAGCTCATACTCAAAACCCATTGGCATTCCTTTGTATAAAAAATAACTTGTAGAATTGTAAATAGCGATGGCATGCAAAACACCATCTTCTTTGATAGCTTTTAAGTCTTTAGTCACTTTATAAGGCAAAGCGGTTTCATTACCTTCATTAAGATTTTTGTTTCCATCAGAACAGCTTGAGAGCAGTATGAAAACGGCAATAAGTAAGACAGTTATTTTTATATTCATATCCTATAAAAATAGCGAATTAAATAGCCTGTGCCAAAATTTGTTTAGACAATTAGATGATTGGATATTAAATAAACTGAGAAAAGTTTATTGTAAAAGTAGAAGAGAAATGTCTTTACATACTTCGAGAAAGCTCAGTATAAAAGCGATCGTGAAAAAATTTGCCTCTCGTTAGTTCCACAAACAAATTGCTTCAGCACTATCATTTTTCTTAATGGCATTTCATAAAAAAACGCTCCCAAAAACCGAGTTAGGTTCTGGGAGCATTTTTTATATTATACCAATTTTACTTTAAGATGCGAAGTTTCTTTGACATTATAGAACGCTGCGAATGTTTTGCATAGCCTTAGTTACGGAAAATAGTCGCGAAAAAATAGAATGCTGAATGAACGAGCTTATTTGTTACATCTTATAGTAGAATTGGTATTAGTTATGATGAAAACTCTTTGTAACCATTAGAATTAGTTTCCTAATTAGGGTACTTAACTAATATTTTTAAAGAGTTTATTAACAGTTTTTCCCGCAAACCTTTGTTGTAAATGTACCAACTTGCACTTGAACATTGGCACAATCGCCAATATTACTAATTTCAGCACTAAGATAACTAGCGACTGCGTTTGAGACACATTGTTGCGGATTGCTCAAGTTTCCACAGGAAGCTAGTTGTGTATATCCCTGCAGACATCTAGCAAGATCAATATTTTCTAAATCGCCAGGTACGCTTTTTGCATACGTATTTGTTTTTTGATCAAAATAGTGCGCGCTTAGTATCTTCTTAGTGTCTGAATTAAATTCAATTATACCTAAAATCACTGCTTTTCCGTCTGAAAAGTTGATATCCAGTAGTAAATCTGTAGTTTCAGAATTTTTAATCAAATCGTTAGAATCGGTAATGATATGATGCATTGCTGCGTCAATTTTACCTAATAATTCTTCTTTGTCAGTATACTTAAATACGTTGATTGCTTTGCCAAAGGATGATTTGCTCAAATCAATTTCAATATTGCTAAAATCTATGTCAGTTTGATCTTGAGTATTGGTAGATTCTTCAGAACAAGCATATATGCTTACCATTAAAATGATAAGTGCAAAACTCTTAATTAACAGATGGTGTTTTCTTTGGAATTTCATGATTGGTTAGTTTTTTAATGTGTGTAATGTTTCTTAAATAAATGTTTTTTCGTGTGTACGAATTAAAATTATTTACCTTTACAAAACCTGATTTAATAACATCTTGCAATCTTTCAAGTATCATAAATATAAGAATTTTAAGCTTAAAAAACAGTTATTTCTTACAAATTTAAGAAACTATTTTTCACTTTCCTTACGGTTTTCCACAAGAATGCAACTTTCAAGACAAAATAAAACGCTCTCAGAAAGCCATTTGGTTTCTGAGAGCGTTTTATTTTAGTTATACGTTGAAACGTTCCAAAGTACATACAATAAAGAATACTGAGCGAAGTTAAACACACAGCACTGAGCCTGTCGAACACATTGGCACTGAGCCTGTCGAACGCGCTGCACTGAGCCTGTCGAAGTGCTACTTACTCAAATACATTTTTCTACGTGAATATAAGTTATAGAAATCATCGTCTTTTAAGCTGTCAATGAATAAGATGCTTTCTCCTGTACTTTTCATTTCTGGTCCTAAACGCTTGTTTACGTTCGGGAATTTGTTGAAAGAGAATACCGGTTGCTTAATAGCATATCCTTCTAATTGCGGATTGAAATCAAAATCCGTCACTTTCTTCTCTCCTAGCATTACTTTGGTGGCATAGTTTACATACGGCTCTTTGTACGCTTTCGCGATAAAAGGAACGGTACGTGATGCTCTTGGATTGGCTTCAATGATATACACCATATCGTCTTTGATGGCAAACTGAATGTTGATCAATCCGACAGTATTTAATGCTAAGGCGATCTTTTTTGTGTGATCTTTGATTTGCTGCATGACAAACTCGCCTAAGTTAAACGGCGGCAAAGTAGCGTTAGAATCTCCTGAGTGAATTCCACACGGCTCAATATGCTCCATGATTCCAATAATGTACACGTTTTCCCCATCGCAAATCGCATCAGCTTCCGCTTCTATCGCACCATCTAAGTAATGATCTAGTAGAAGCTTATTGTTTGGAATTTTACGTAACAAATCGACCACAGTTTCTTCCAATTCTTGCTTGTTGATCACAATTTTCATTCCTTGTCCACCCAACACATACGAAGGTCGCACCAAGATTGGGAAATCTAATTCGTCTGCCAATGCCAACGCTTCATCTGCGTTTTCAGCTACTCCAAATTCTGGATATGGAATGTTGTTTTCTTTTAATAAGGTTGAAAAACTTCCTCGATCTTCCGCTAAATCTAACGATTGGAAGGTGGTTCCTATGATTTTAACGCCGTGTCTGTCTAGCTTTTCCGCTAGTTTCAACGCCGTTTGCCCACCAAGTTGCACGATGACACCTTCAGGCTTTTCATGTTGAATGATATCGTAAATATGTTCCCAATAAACAGGTTCAAAATATAATTTATCTGCTGTATCAAAATCGGTCGAAACCGTTTCAGGATTACAGTTGATCATAATGGTTTCATACCCACATTCAGCCGCAGCTAACACGCCATGCACACAACAATAATCGAACTCAATTCCTTGTCCAATTCGGTTTGGACCTGAACCCAACACAACAATTTTCTTTTTGTCAGAGACAATACTTTCGTTGTGAACGTAACGCTCACCATCAGCAGTTTCAATCTCTGCTTCGAATGTAGAATAGTAATAAGGCGTTTTTGCCGTAAATTCTGCCGCACAGGTATCTACCAATTTGTACACGCGTTTAATACCTAATTCTTCACGCTTTTTGTACACTTGACTTTCCCAACAACCCAACATGTGTGCAATTTGTCTATCGGCAAATCCTTTCTGTTTGGCTTCTAACAGTAAATCTCTCGTGATGGTATCAATGGTATTGTGAGATGAAATTTCTTTTTCAAGATTGTATAATTCCTCATACTGCTTTAAGAACCACATGTCGATTTTTGTAATTTCGAAGATTCTGCTCAAAGGAATTCCCATCTGAATGGCATCATAAATGACAAAAACACGATCCCAAGAAGCGTTGGTCAACTTGCTGATGATTTTGTCATATTCTTTATATCCTTTTCCATCGGCTCCTAAGCCATTACGTTTAATTTCAAGTGATTGTGTGGCTTTGTGAAGTGCTTCTTGAAACGAACGTCCAATTCCCATCACTTCACCAACGGCTTTCATTTGCAAGCCTAACGTACGATCGGAACCTTCAAACTTGTCAAAGTTCCATCGTGGTATTTTTACAATTACATAATCCAACGTTGGCTCAAATAAAGCTGATGTCGATTTTGTAATTTGATTGTCTAATTCGTCTAAGGAATACCCAATTGCCAATTTTGCAGCAATTTTTGCAATCGGATATCCAGTCGCTTTACTCGCCAAAGCAGAAGAACGCGATACACGCGGATTGATTTCTATGGCAATAATATCTTCTTGATCGTCTGGACTTACGGCAAACTGCACATTACATCCTCCTTCAAAATCCCCAATGCTACGCATCATCAAAATCGCCATGTCACGCATTTTTTGATACGTACGATCAGATAAGGTCATAGCCGGCGCAACAGTAATTGAATCTCCTGTATGAATTCCCATCGGATCCATATTTTCAATAGAACAGATAATAACAACGTTATCATTTTTATCGCGCAACAACTCCAATTCGTATTCTTTCCAACCCATCATTGCTTTGTCAATCATGACTTCGTGAATGGGAGATGCTTCCAACCCGCGACGTAACAATTCGTCAAAATCTTTCGGGTCGTATACTATAGAAGCTCCTGCTCCACCTAAGGTATACGAAGCTCTAATTACTAATGGAAAACCAAAATCTTGGGCAATTTCTTTTCCTTTTAAGAACGATGTTGCTGTGGCTTGTGGTGCCATTCCGACACCAATTTTCCCCATGAGTTCTCTAAATTTTTCACGATCTTCTGTAATGTTAATCGCTTCAATATCAACTCCAATGAGTTTGATTCCAAAATCTTCCCAAATTCCTTTTTCATCGGCTTCAATACACAAGTTCAAAGCAGTTTGTCCACCCATTGTTGGTAAAACGGCATCAATATTTGGATGCTTTTTCAGCACTTCAATAATGGAACGTGTGTTTAAAGGTTTTAAATATACATGATCCGCCATAGAAGGATCGGTCATGATGGTTGCAGGATTTGAATTGATTAAGATGGTTTCAATTCCGTCTTCTCTTAGTGAGCGTAATGCTTGTGATCCTGAATAATCAAATTCACAAGCTTGACCAATGACGATTGGTCCTGATCCAATAATTAAAATTGAATTTAAGTCTTCTCTTTTTGGCATTATGTTGGTTTGTGTTGTGTTGCGTAAAAATAAAAAAACATTGGGTACAAAAAAAGGTGTCGCTTATAAAAAAACAACACCTTATTTGTATAACTAGTATATCATTATTTCTTGTGTCTCAATTCAGATGACACAGAAATTTTCTTTCTTCCTTTAGCTCTTCTGCGGGATAGCACTTTTCTTCCGTTAACAGACGCCATTCTTTCTCTGAAACCGTGCTTGTTTCTTCTTTTCCTTTTTGATGGTTGAAATGTTCTTTTCATTACTTAAAATATCTTTAATTTCTCTTGAATTTAATTATGATCGCACGCGAGATTCCTTTCCAAAAGTGCGGCGCAAATATACAAAGAGTTTTTACTTTAACAAACAGAATTTAAAAAATATTTCCGATTGTTTTTTATACATTTGCAACCTCGATAACTATATACTGATTTATGTTCAACAAAAATATCAAACTTATCATAGCTGGAGGAATTTTTGCCTTCGCAATTTACCAATTTTATGAAGGATATATTGGTAATGGAATCTTTTTAATTTTACTAGCAGCCATTTTTGTTTTATTGTACTTTAAGAATGAATTTATTTTATTGTCATTTTTAAAACTTCGTAAGCAAGATTTTGATGGTGCAAAACGTTTGTTGGCGCGTATTAAGAATCCGCAAACCGCACTGACACGCAAGCAACAAGGCTATTATTATTATTTACATGGAATTATGGCTTCGCAAAGCAATTTAACCGAGGCTGAGAAAAATCTGCGAAAAGCGGAAAAACTCGGTTTAAGCATGTCGCACGATATGGCAATGGTAAAAATGACCTTAGCGGGAATTGCGGCACAGAAGAATCGTAAGAACGAAGCGAAGATTTTAATGAAAGAAGCGAAAACGCTCGATAAACGCGGAATGCTGACCGAACAGATTAAAATGATGGAACAGCAAATGAAACGCGCTGCAAGTGCTCCAAAACAGCATTATGGCAATCGTCAGATGCGAAGAAGATAATATTTTGATGTACGATGTACGATTTTTGAATGTTATAATTTGAAAGTCTTATGATAAAATTTTTAAACGCTTTTTACATGTTGTAGGAAGCGTTTTTTGGTGGTGAAAACTAAACGTCAGTCGACTGCCAAATCTGTATTTCGACAAGCTGAATAGCGCTGTCGAGAACAACTATGAATTGTGAAATTTTCTAAGAACGAAGCAATTCAACATGTAAAATTTAACATTTAAAATCCAACATTGCTTATGATTCGTCCTTGCGAGAATTTTTCACATTGAGCGGAGTCGAAATGTGAAATTCGTGGCAATCTGTTACTTTCAAAGCACAATTTTGTTTTTATTGAAACAGATTACTTTGTCATACTTCCGCGTAATGACGTTTCTAAGATTGGATGTTTGTAGTATGAAACGAAGCAATTCAACATTTAGCACATAGAATTTCAAAGTACTTCTCGATACAAATTTGTTGCACAAATTCACTCGAAGTGACGGTTTGTTATTCGAAGTAAAAGACTTGTAAAAGCAATTCAATATGTAAAATTTAGCATTTAAAAACATTCAATCAAAAATCACAACAATCCATTTTCTTCCAAGGTCTTTTTGGTTTCTGCATGGTTTTCCCAAAATCGATCTTTTATTTTTTGGAATGTGGCATTGTATTCGGGATGTGTTTTAAGTCCGCGCATTAACGGATCTGCTTCCCAAAATAGAATCAACCAATATTGAAAGTTGTTTTTAGTTGCAAACAATTTTAACTGTGCAATCGCTGCATCTTTGTCGCCTTCGTATAAATAACGCATTGCCACACTTGCCGATTGGTACATTGACGTATCATTTTCACAATAAGTTATATATTTATCGTAATGCTTTTTGGCTGTGATAGAATCGCCCATTTTTTCGTAGACAATCGCGATTTTCAAGTTTTCTTGCGGAAAGATGTCTATTTTTTGATCGCTTTGAAGCGCATTGTATTTTTTGTAATAGTGGTACGCCGTTTCATAGTCTTCTTCATAGTAGTGTACCTTTCCTATTTCCTGTAAAAGGTCAATTCGCAACGTATCTTTTTTCCATTCTGTGACTAACTGATTTGTACACTTTTTGATGTCTCTATGTTTTGCATAATTGATATATGCTTGAATATACTTCGTAAATTGATTTTGCGGATTGTACGAATGTGCTAGCTTCATATACGTGTCTGCTTCGTTCACAAATCCACTTTGAATCAACGCATTTCCTAAGTGCAAATAGATAAAACTTTTACCAACAGAATCATTCGCTTGAATGTTGAGTTGAATGCCTTTGAGCGCATATTTTAAATATTTTTCCGTATTCGGAATGGCTCTCGCATACAAATCTGACAAGATTAAAACGACTGCAGCAGCATTTGGGTTGTATTCCAACGCTTTTTCCAAATGTGGAACCGCCAAATTGATCTCTCTATTGTTGACATAATATAAAGCTTTCGCGATGAGACTTTGATCTGATTTGGAATCGTACAATAGTGCTTTGTCTGCGTTTTCATTGAGCTCGTTAGTATATTTTTTTTCGCGTTGATAAACGTCCAAATAAAAGTACGCCATCGCTGCTTTAGCGTATGCCAACGAAAATTTCGGATCAAGTTCCGTGGCTTTTTTGAACAATTCTATGGCTTCAAACAAACTTTCTTGGGTTTGTTTTTGTAAAGGCTCTAAACCTCTTAGGAATACATCATACGCTTCTAGGTTTTCAGTAGGTTTTTTATCAATTTGTGCCAATTCCGCAGGCGTAACCGTAGCTTGTATAGACATTGCAATTTTTTTGGCAACGGTATTTTGCAATGAAAATATATCAACCAATTGATGTTTGTATTGTTCTGTCCAAATGGGCGTATCATTGGTTGCATCAATGAGTTGAATGTGTAATAAAACCTCATCGTCAATTTTTTGTCCGCTGCCTTCTACAATATAATTGACATTCAATTCGTTGGCAATTTCTGCAATGGTTTTGGTCGTATTTCTGTATTTTTCAACGGAAGTGCGACTGATCACGCGTAAGTCTTCTATTTTTTGCAGGTTGTTTAAGGAAGATTCCATCAAACCATTGACAAAATAATAATTTGTGGAGTCGCTGCTCATATTTTTAAATGGCAATACCGCGATGGATTTTGCACGATTTTTTGTTGGCAAATCGTCGTTTGATTGTTCCTTCCATAAAAAACTAATCAACACAATAGTGATCGCAGTAGCGACTACAATAATTTTGTTAAAGTGTGCATTGAAAAAACTTTTTTGCGAAGAATAATTCTCAACACTTTTTGATGTTGTCATTATCGTTTCTTCCGTAATTTCTTCCACAGATGCCAACGGTTTTTTGCGAATTTCACCAGGCGGCACACCATACAATTCTCTAAAACATTTGATGAAATACGAAGTATTGCCAAATCCGACTTCATAGGAAATTTCAGAAACGGTCAATTCGGTTTCGACTAATAATTCCTTGCCTTTGCTCAAACGGATGTTTCGGATGAATTGACTAGCAGAAAGTTCCGTTTGCTTTTTTATTTTTCGCAGCAAATTCGATCGGCTCATGTTGGTTGCTGCTGCCAATTCTGAAACACCAAATTGCTCATTGGAAATGTTTTCCAACACAATCGCTTCTGCTTTCGCTAAAAAGTCGCCCGTAAATGAAGTTTTTGACATGTTTTTATAGCTTCCAAACGAATATATACAATTTCTTGAAACTTCTCAGTTTTGTGATTGATTTTGTGTGATGAAACCTCGTTTTGCGTCATAATTTATATTGTTGCGCCATAATTTTCACGCGTTCCCCAAACTTTATATTTCTTGAATCATCCGTGTTTATTGATGCGTCACGACTTCTCGCATCTTTGTATCAACAAAATAATACTATTCACTTTTAAATAACTTATTATGAAAACACCACAAGTATTCTTTACAAAAATCATCTTTATGTGCATTGTTGCAATTGTTGTTTCTTTAACTTCTTGCGCACAAGAAAACAATTCAAAAACAACTGCAAAAAACGATCAAACGGCAACGGTTGAAGCTCCAAAAATGGACATTCAATCGGCAATTATCGCTGGAAATTTAGACATCGTACGACAGCATATTAAAGCGGGAAGCGATCTTAATACAAAAGAAGCTATGAGCGGCTCTACGCCATTAGTTACCGCAATCACTTTTAATAAACTAGACATTGCAAAAGCATTAATTGACGCCAAAGCAGATCTGTCTATCAAAAATAACGACGGTTCCACAGCTTTGCATACCGCAGCGTTTTTTGGACGTGTGGAAATGGTACAACTTTTAATAGATGCTAATGCTGACAAAACCATCAAAAATAATTTTGGTGCAACGGCTAGAGAAATTGTACTAAGTGATTTTGCGCAGTTAAAACCTATTTACGAAATGCTCATCTTACAATTAAAACCAATGGGTTTTACATTGGATATTGCAACTGTTAAAAAAGCGCATCCTGTCATTGCGATGATGTTACAATAACATCTCGTATTTAGAAGACGCATTCAAAGAAAAATTCACCTTAAAAAACAACTCCTTATGGAATCTACCACTAGAAGACACGATATTGATTGGCTCCGCGTTATTGCGATTGGTTTATTGCTTATTTATCATATTGCCATCATTTTTCAACCTTGGGCCATGTTTATCGCTTTCATTAGAAGTGAAGAACTTTGGGATGGTTTGTGGAAACCGATGACCATGCTTAACATTTGGCGCATTCCGATTCTATTTTATGTATCGGGCATGGGATTGTACTTTGCAATGCGCAAGCGAAATTGGTTGCAATTGATTGCAGAACGCAGCAAACGTATTTTAGTTCCGTTTCTGTTTGGAATCGTAGCCATCACGCCTTTGCACATGTTTGTGTTTCAGAAATATTACAAATTAGCCTTGGATTATTATCCGCACTTTGGACATTTATGGTTCTTGGGGAATATTTTCTGCTATGTGCTACTTCTGTTGCCTGTATTTTTATGTTTGAAGAAATCTGAAAATGGTTCTTTTAAAAAGTGGCTTACAAAGGTATTCAACAATCCTTTTGGCTTGTTATTGGTAAATATTTTATTTGTGATTGAAGTCATGATTTTACAACCCAAACCGTTTGCCATGTATGCAGAGAACTGGCACGGATTCTTTTTAGGCTTGTTGGCATTCTTTTTCGGATTTCTGTTTATGCATGCTGGTAAAACCTTCTGGCAGAATGTCACCAAATGGCGATGGTTGTATGTTGGGATTGCCGCCGTACTATTCACCATTCGATTTGTAGTGTATGCTACCGAAGCACCTGGCTATTTGACCGTTATAGAATCAAATTGCTGGATTTTTGCCGTATTCGGATTTTGTCACAAATACTTAAACAAACCTAGTAAAACACTGTCTTATTTGAGCAAAGCGGCGTATCCAGTGTATATTATTCATATGCTAGTGTTGTATTTGGCAGCCATGTTTATATTGCCGTATCAATTGCCAGCGTACGTGTCATTCATCATCATTACAGTGATTACCTTTGCGGGATGTTTTATCATTTATGAACTGATTATCAAGCGAATTCCTGTGTTACGACCGTTATTTGGATTGAAATGGAGTTTTACCATATTTCATAAGAAGAAGCCGAATACACTACAAACTCTAGAGGAATAAAGAGTTTCATCATTCTTATACCAATTTACACCACTAGTAAAATGCACTTTTTTTTCACCAGAATTTCTATATCATCAAAAAACGAACAGTAATCAATCCATCATTTTAAATGTAAATTGGTATCATAGAAACTGGTGAAAAAGATTTTGCAGAAATCGCAAACAACTACTCCTTTTTCATTCGATAACGCAAAATATCTTTGGTCAGTTGTGTGTCATCAGTAACAAAATGTTTCAGCAAAGACAGTATTTCTTCATTTTTATGATGTTTCGAAATCAACTCGTACGCCATGAATTGAATGTCTTCTTTGGGCGCAATGTCTTTATTGTATTCGTGCGTCAGTGCTTTTAGGAAATTGCATTCGTTTGCTGTGTTTGTTCGTTTGGCTTTGAAATCGTGCAATTCTTTTTCAAGTGCCGCTTTGTTTTTGAAGTTGGCAAAATAGTTATTTGCACAATTAACCGCATCTTTGTTTTCGTTCCAACCTTTGAGAAGCAATTCGTTTGCCGCTATTACATTGTCCATTTTTTTGCGATATAACAACGATGCTTTTACATACTGATAGTTTTTTGAATAGTCGTCTACAACAATTTGATAATGGTGATTCGCTTTCTTTGTATCGTCCATTTTTTGGTATAAATCGCCTACTTTTTCGTTCATATTCAACTCTTTATACAGTTTGATAGATTTTGTATAGGAGCGCGCCAATTCATAACATTCTGCAGCATCTTCTTTGTAATGACACTTTTTTAAATACACATACGCAGCTTCGTTATACAAATGTCCATCTTTTAAAATGGAAGCTGCTCTGTATGGATTTTGCAACAATCGCAATTGCACATACGCTGCTTTTTTGAATTGTTTTTTTTCGATGAAATCATTTGTTATTTTTTCATAATACTGCGCCAAGGTATCAAATTGACGATCGCCAATGGTAGAAGTTCCGCCTGCGCCGCTGCCTCTTGAAGTATTGTTATCTTCAAAGAGAAAGTTTAACAAAAGGATGAATCCAAATAAAACGAGTGCCAAAATGATGAAGCCAACCAAAAAGCTGGGAAAATCATTCGCGATAATCGAAGTCACCACAAGATATACAAATTTCAACAACATCACCACAACGATGAAGAGGATCAATTTTGAATGAAATTCTTTGTCTCTACTACTTGTCATCTCTGAGTGATTTGTTTTTGTTTAGTAAAAAAATGAGCAATCGAATCAAGATTCCTATCGTAATGATGATGAATATGGTTTTTACTTCAGTATCTGTAAACATAGGATACAGCAAATACGCCATTGCAGCTATCAAAAGAAAGATGAGCATTATTTTCCCGTATACAGACAGTTCGTTGCCACCAAAATAGAAATCATAGCCTTTTTTCTTTTTGAGCGTATCATCCTCAAAAGAAAACAATTCACTTTCTTCGGGCAAATTCATCCAAGAAGACGATGTATTCTTATTGGCACTTGCTTTTGGACGCTTCTTGTTTCTTGTAACTATCAAATATCCCACAAAAATAAACCCAACAAAAAAGATTAAAAAAAGCAAAAATCCTTTTAACGTAAAATCGGTAACCGCTTCTTCTGCGGCTACATATTTATTATCTGAGTTGGGATAATTTTCTAATTCCCGCTTTCTACGCGCTGCCGCTTCGTCTTTATCGTTTGTTTCTAGCACCAAAGCTTCATCTGTTGGCGCTTCTTCTTCTGTTGAATTTGGACTGACTGTAAGTTTACCAGAAACCACTTCAATTTGATTTTTTTTGTAGGTATCCACCACGAAAGAACCTATCCAAAAGATGGCAATAATTGCCAAAATACCCACAATTGTTTTAATGGTTGTTTTGGTACTTTCTGAAGCATTTCCCAAGCGAATGGTATCAAAAAAACTACTTTTAAATTTATATTGTGCAAAGGCTTTTCCTCGCGAAGTTCCCAACATATCTAGGGGAACTGCCATTTTTAACGCTGCTTCTGGATTTTTTTCTAAGTATTTTAGGTACTTCTCTATTTCTTTGTTGTTGCCTTCTAATACTTTCTTCATTTCAAACGGCAACTCGTTCGTGTCTACTTTTTCATCCCCTAACGGATTGCTGAGTAGTTTTTCAGTTTCTTTTTCCTCAATTTCCACGCTAAACGCGGTCACTTTCGTGGGAATGTGAATGCCTTTTGCAGGAGTTTCTATGTTTGGAAAATATTCTTTGGGCAATTGTAAAAGCGTGTCCCATTGTACTTCTTCTTTGAGTTCGATCAAGCCATATTCATGATGAAAAAAATGCGGTTTCCCTTGCAATAGTTTTGCATATTCTTCCTGTGTAAGCGACATATTCAACTGTGTGTTTTCAGGAATGTAAAACCCTGTCTGCACTTTTAGAACGCATGGATGATTCAGAATATCTACCTTTTGTTGCGCTGTTTTAAAGATGATCAATACGCCCGAAATACTGTTCACTTCCAAATCAGGACACGGATATATGGTACACTCTGAAAGTTTCAGTTGCATTCGCGTGATTTCCTGCAACCATACTTCGGGAGAAGCATGCTGGATAAAAATACCACAACGCGGATATTTATTGGTATCGGTATGTTGCAATGCTAACTTCATTCACCGTAAAGTATCTGTTGTATAAAAGGTTCTATATATTTGATATCAAACTCGTGTATTTGAATTTTATTGACAACAGCATCTTTCGGTAAAAAATAGTCATTACCCGCAAATTCTTCTCCTGTTGACAAAGCCACGCCAATACCAATGTAGGAAGCTAAATAAAACGTTGGAATCACTGGATTGGAACTTTTAAAACTGATGATTCCGTTTTTATCAATCTCAATCACGCTTCCATCTTCAAATACTGCTTTTTGATTTCGATTGTGAAGATGTATCGTGAATTCTTCGTCTAATCCTGCTGCTTCTTTATCTATCAGTTCAAAATATCCTACAGAAGTGATCAAATCCAAACGGTGCTTGAAATTGAAAACCAATTCTAAATCCAACGTCAGTGTAATGGCATTAATTTTTGTAAATACAGAACCGTCAAAATAGCTAATTTTATTGGTCAAATAAGCTTTGTAGGTGTTTTGCAATGCTTCACTAGGGTTTTCAACAGGCATGTATCCTCTGTCCTGCATCTCAAAATAGGTAAATACAGGCGGATCACTGTAATAATTTTTTGTCACTAAATACAAATCTTCTTTATGAACGATAAGGTGTTTTAAATACGCTTTTTTATATTTAGACATATCAAATTTGTAACTGTACGTCCTATGTTTTGATTTAAAAACCATGTGATTATTTACTGTCCAAAACAATACTAGAAGTTCATCTTGATACATTACTGCCATTTTTTCTTGCTTAATGCCGGTGATGAATCGAATGTCTCTTTGGATCATTGTAAATCCTTTTTTGCGGTCATCCGTACAGAACAAATCGCCATTTTTCTGTAAAATATACGCATGATTTTCATCCGTAAAATTGATGGCTACACGTGTTGGAAAACCGTATAACAACGGATAATTCACGATATAAGGATCTTCTTTCGGTGATTTTTTCTGCGTTGCTCGTTTCTTACGTGGCGGATGTGCCCAAAGTTCTTGTAATGGTAATTGAATGTGTTTGAGCAAACGTTTGGCACCGTTTTTCATTTTGTATACGTCAATGTTTCCTTGACTGTCCGAAGTAATGACGCCTCCAAATTTTGTGTGATATAGGTTGAACAATCGTCGAATATGTTGATGCTCTAAAGTTTTCGCAGTGGTGAATAGCGTGATTTCAATATTTTCTTCTTCACATTCTAAAATAAAGTTTTCAATGGCTTGAGAAGCATCCAGTAAAGGTGACGTGCGTTGCAGTCCATTGATGATTTTTTCTTTCGTATCAAAGTGCAATGGTGTACAGGTTTCGCCCAACGCATAGGGTTGAAAGTTCATTTCATTTTTAGGATGATGAATGAACGAAAATGCGGTTGCAAACGAAAGTATTTTGGGTGTTCCCCAGTTTTTTATGGTCGTGTCTATTAAAAAGATACGTGTGCGTAAGTCTTCTTCTGGCGTAGTTTCTCGGCGAATGAATAAAGCTTCTTTGTTAGCGATTCTATGTAGAAATATCAAATCGTCATTGGCAAATTCTGAAATGAGAATGTTATCAAATTTTCCTTTGTTTGTCACATCAGATATTCCGCCCAACGGCATTTCACCAGGATGTACATAATGCATTGGTAATTGAATTCCTGACCACAATCGCTTGATGAGACTTCCCATAAAGAAGCTTTTGGGATCTTCTATTAATTCTTGAATAAAATCAGGATGTTCACTGTAATGTTCTACTTCTGCATCTTCGGGTTCAACAGGAATTTCTGTCATTTTGAACCAAGCCGTCAACAACGTATCAACGGTTGGATAGCGATGATGCAACAACGCCAACGCATTGATGTCTTTGCTTAATGCTGCAACTGCAATAGCTTCCTTTTCGCTACATTCATTAAGCTTAAAAGGATGCTGAATGAACGCAATGATTTTTTCTGAAAACTTCGGTGATAGACTGTGATTTGCTGTTTCAAACAGAAACACAAACAAATCAAGTCGGTTTTTACCTTTTTTATAGGTTGCTGGCAATCCGATTAAGGTACTTAGAAACGCTTCTGCAGCAGCGAAATCAATATGATCAACCGTTGGGAAGTTTTTGTGTTGTTCTAAAATTTCATTGAAGATTTCCTTAACAGCTACGGCAACTTCGCCTGAGTTTGTTGCCAAAAACGTTAAGATTATTGCGCCAAAAGGAGGAAGTCCAGTATCGGAAAGTAGCTGTAATATTTCCGTGACTTGCTCTTTATAGACAATCGTCATGCCGTCGGGAATGCTGATACAATTGAAACCACCGTGATACTCTTGCGCATCTCGAATCACATTTCCGTGAAACATGTGATCAATTTCCCATTCCCAAAAATAGTCTTGGTAGGATTGAAAGTAATAACTAGCTTTTGTATGCGTTTCGCTCATGGTTTATCGTGACAATCGGTATCCGCTGATTGTGAGTTTTTGTAAGTTTTCTTTTGGAATTTTAAAATAGCTTTGATCGGTTTGCAAGACAATCAAATCTTCATTTTTTGGATTGATATTCTTGTTGAAATAAGTACTTAGTTCTGGATATTCAAAATTGTATCCTGCGGGTATTAGAAAATTTTGAGTTTGCCAATAGATTTTTCCAGGCATGGAAAGTAATGTTGAACCGAGTAAGAGTGCATGATTTTCAATAATTGCCCATTGTATAGGTTGCAAGCGTATGGCAGGCATTTTGGGAATGATTTTGTCCAACACTTCCAACGAAATGAGTTGTGCCGTTGCCGTACGTTCTACACTCGAAGGAATGATATTTAGGTCTATTTTTGCATCAATTCCGAAATAGTTAAAATTATAATCTGGCGTTTCTACAGGCAATGCGCTGTGAATTGGTGACCAAAGCAACGATGTTTTTAAGCGTTCTTCGGGCAGATTTCCACCTAAAAGAAATAACGCGTTTTTATGCTGAAAGTATATTTTTTTGAAAGGAATGCTTCGTATTTCTGGACTGTTTAATTGACTTGGCGCGATTCCGCGTACCCAAATATCATCACCATCAGTCGCCATTCGCAAGGATTTCCACACACGAATTTGCGCTAATTTTTCTTTGTATTTTGATGGCAATCGCAACCAATATTCGGTTATACTTTGTGCAATATTTCTTTCCACAATTGGTCAATTTCGGCGTTTATGTATTGTTTTTTCTGTTGATCTTTTACCCAATCCGTACGATTTTGCAAGTAGCGCAATTTGTCTTTGATCACATTTAATTCTTGCAATGAAATTTCTTGATTGGAAAATTTTTCTTTTAGGTTGGAAACTTCATTCATCAATTCTTCCGGATTCGGTGCTTTGTTGAAGAATGCTTGCGGATGCACACTTTCTTCAGCTTTCTCCTTTTCTATCAGTGCATTTACGGTAGCTTGCAGCGTTTCTATTTGTTCTTCTGTGCTCCATATATATTTTAACACCCACAAATCGGAAAGTATGGCTTCTTCTCTATCGCACAACATGGCGCTTGCCGCTACTAGGTTTTGCATTTTTACTGCACGTCGGTCCGAGACTTCAATGCCTGTACTTCGCAAACTATGAATTAATTCAATGTATGCACTTCGAATGGACGCTAGATTTACATTTTTTACTTTTTGTTGTAGGTCTTTGATTTCTTCGGGAGAAATTTGAGTTTGCGCCCATTTTTCTTTGCGTTCTAGCTTCCAACCTGCTTGCAATACTTCTTCCAAACGATCGGGTTTTACGTTGTCTACTTTTAATCGGATTAGGAAACGATCTAACAAGGCTGCCAGTGCTTCGTCTTCTGGCAATTGATTGCTTGCACTGATAAACATTAATGCTGGCAATGCTTTTGTTTCTTTTCCGCGACGGAATATTTTTTCGTTCAACGCCATGAGTAAACTGTTCAAAATCGCTGAATTCGCATTGAATATTTCATCTAAAAACACCAACGAAGCTTCCGGAAGCATTCCGTCTGTATTCGTAACCAATTCTCCTTCTTTCAACAACCGAATGTCTAGCGGACCAAAGATTTCGTTGGGTTCTGTGAATCGCGTTAGTAGATAATCAAAGTTAACACCTCCAATGACATGACTTGATAATTGCTTCACGATGGCACTTTTTGCCGTTCCTGGAGGTCCTAATAGGAATACATTTTCTCTGGCTAGTAAGCCAATTCCTAGCAAATCAATGACCTCATCTTTGCCAACAAAGACATTTTTGATTTCATCGAGAATGGTTCGTATTTTTTTTGTTTCGTTCATAGTATTTATACTTCCACTGAAAACGCGCTCCAAAATTGTTGTGCATGCTCTCCTAGATGGATAGCAACGTTTTCTTGAATGATTTTATGTGCCGTAAGGCTGATGTCTTTTTGTGCGATGACTCTGTCAATGAAGAGCGTTCGGAAACAGTTATTTTGAAAGAGTGACGCGAGTTTTTCTTCTTTGATTTCTAGGTCTAGATCATGTCCGATCGTTGTATATGGAAATTTTTCTAGTTGTGTTTTGAGGAGTTTCACCAACCAATCATCAAAATCAATATGTTCTAATTCTTTGATGATGAACGGCAAGAATCTGAGTGATATATCTGCCGAAAGGCATACACTTGGCGTAAGTTCTCCTTTGAAATCTTCAAAAAACTTGTTGAGATTTTTCGGTTCTTCTAAGCGATGTGCTAAGAATTGTGCTGCGTAATAGATGGTTTTTGCTGCCCAAGTGGCGGTTTCTTTGTCAAAAAGCGGCGCATCAAACGGATAGTTCAACGATTCATTTTCATACTCTTGCGCTAAAAAATCGGTTACATCATTCAGTTCACTTGTCGTGACTTTTGGTTCGCTTGTGTATAAGACAAATTGCCCTGAAGTGCGTAAGTGGTGAATGGTTTGTAGTATGTTGTTTTGTATGCTCAAGAGCGTAATATCGTGATGATTCGTGTTTGAATCCGTTGGTAACACTCAAAAGAACGAATTTTTTGTGTAATTGACAATTTTAGGCGTCAATTTTGACATTTTAAACCATAAACGTACTGCAATTAGTTGAATTTACGGGAATACCGTACTGAACTCTAGTTTGGTTTTAATAATTTGAATTTTATTAACCACAATTTTAAGAATCATGAAAAAACAAAAAATCACATCGTTACAACTCAACAAAAAAGCGATTTCAAAGTTTGAAGTAAAAACCATCACAGGTGGAGATGACACAAGATGGGCGTATGCAGGTACTTATTATTGCTGTATTCGTTATAAGTAGAATTGTTTATTCATAAAAAACTTATTTATAATGTATGTAAAAGCCGTTTCAAAATAATTGAAACGGCTTTTTTTTATACAGTCATTTTTATGTGTTTTCTAATCTTGAACATAGTTTCAAAAAACACAATATCTTCTCGCATTCTCATCTCAATTTTTTTGCTTGTTTTTGGTCTTTAAAACAAGCAAAATATTCTGTTTTTTGTCTAAAAAAACGAGCAAAGAGAAAAAAAGAACGTATAGGTTAAAAATGAGCACTCTGTAAAAAAAAAGAAAATGATATCGTACAAAAAGAGAGAGCAGAAGGTAGCCTTTTTATAAATATTTGCCTTGTTGCAATGAGAGATGGTTTTTGAATGCGCGCTTTAATAATTATTCAAATACTATATGTAATCATTCAATAAAGTAATAGGCAAAGATACTTTGCAAAATTTATAACCAAAATTATTAACCTTTAAAATTTTTTGTATGAAATTAACATTTTTAAGACAAGTGTTTCAAGTAAGAGTTATCGTCTGTGCTTCTATGCTACTCGGAGTTACATTCCTATTGTATGCATGTAGCGATGATAACTTGGAAAACCGAGATAACGATGCTAGCGAAAGCATTGAAATCGAAACTGAAGGATCATTAAAATTAATGGTCGACGGGCAATTTGATAAGAATATTGCTGACATGAATGAAATTGAAAATGGAGTATATAAGTATGTCATTAAAGACAGTGAAGAAGATGTTGTTTACGCGTACACTGACGATAATGCTTTTAAACAATTTGATAATTATGATGTATTTAAATCAAAAATGCCAGAATTAAATAGAACTTCTTTTAAAAGTTTACCAAACTATGATGAAAGTGAAATTTTAGTCAATATTGAAAGTAACAGACGTAATGCCATAAGTAATACGCCAACAAAAGCTAGTACCTCAAATGATATTGCTCATATTGCGAATTATGATTGGCCATTACATGAAAATACTTTAGTAGCTCATTTTGATTTTACCAATTCTTGGTATGACACCCATTATGTGGTTGAATTAAGTCAAAATTTACCTCAGGCAAACAGTACTCTTACACATTATCATTATACTGATATGGATAATGTTTTTAATAGTACTTGGAACGGATATATAAGATATGGATTTGCAAATGCAGATCATACCATAGTAAAAAGTACTCGTAATACCGTTTTTAACCTTCTCTTATTCTCAGGTAACGACTACACAGGAACATATTACTGGTACACAATTCAACCATACTCAGGTATTGAAGTTCCAAATAATAATTACGGATCAATTTATCTTTTTTAATTATCAATAAAATTTTGAAAACATGAAAATAGTAAAACAAATAACAGTCGCATTAGTATTATTAGTATCATTTAACACCCACGCAACTACTGCGTGTATTGAAGATACCGAAGACATTAAAAATAGGTTAATTACTGAAATGGCTGAAGATGACGCTGTGGCATCGCTATACGTAAACTTAGCATTTGTCTCATTTATCGAATCCGCTAAAAAAGAATTTGATATAAGTGGAGAAGAATTTGAAATTAATTACGAAAAGCTTCAAACAGGATTAAATACAGACTTAGAAATCATTAGAAATAAATATCCTGAATTTTATGACTTAAGCGAAGAAGATAAAAAAGACGTTACAAAAGGACTCAGAAGTAGATCAAAAAAAATCAAGGATACAGTAAATTGTGTAATAGCTGGCACAGTCGGAATTGGAACTGCCTGTGGTTTAACATTTGCACAACGTGCTTTAAAAAAATATGGGGCATGTATGCTTGCAGGTGGATTATTTGAAATAGCTGAAGTAATATTATCGGAAGGAAGTGCTTCTGGTTTGATACCAGAACAAATGTCTGGCATAAATACAATGTGTTTGAGATTCGCTTTGCGCCTAGATAGAGTAACAGCAGAAACAATAGGCAGTTGTATAGTTATTGGATTATTAGCAGAAATTTCAGCCTGTGGGACAATCTATTTCCTTTCCTAATAACTACTATGTTCAAAAATTACATCACAAATCAAAATAGTTTTTAATTTTTAGACAATTATTATATAAAATACTTCATTTAATTTATTAAAATTCAATTAAGTAAAACAGTCTATATTAATTACGTTATTAATTTGTTTCAAATAAAAAAACTCCCAAAGAAGTTTATATACATTCTTTGGGAGTTCTTATTTTATAATAAGTTAACGTATACCTATTTAGGCATAAAAGTTTACGAAAACTTATCCTGAGCCTGATACTTTCTAATGAGTTCCCCTGGATTGAGTCCAAAGCGTTTTACAAATACTTTATTGAAGTACGAACGACTATTTAATCCTACTGCATATAAAATTTCATTGATGCTGTTGTAGTTATTTTTAACAATCAACTCATACGCCTTTTGCAATCGAATTTCCAAAATTACTTTGACAGGTGTCATGCCTGATTTTTGCTGTACTATTTGTGCAAACTGTTTGTGACTGTAACCACATTCTTGGGCAAGTTGATGAATGGTAAATTCTTTATTTGTGAGATTCTCTAAGATAATTGTATTAATTTTTTCCATAAACTCCGCATACGCACCATTGAACGTAATGGACTCATTTTCTATGCTTTGTAATTGTCTTTTGTAGATATCTTTTTCTAAATGAAAATTGATTCGCGTGATCAGTTCCGCACTATCAAAAGGTTTGATGAGATAGTCGTACACGCCGTATTTTTCTTTTTGATGCTCCAAATAGTCTTCTGGAGAAGCAGTGATGATAATGAATGGCGTAGCTTCATAATTTCCAAGTTTGTCTAATTCCAATTTCAGTTTGTGTCCGTCCATTAACGGCATTCGCAAGTCTGATAGAATTAAGTCGTATTGTTTCTTTTTGGCAAAGGCAAGTGCTTGTGCGCCATCAAAAGCTACTGTACATGATAAAAATGGTTCTAATAAGTCTTTTAAGTAGCCAATCATTTCAATATTGTCATCTACAATCAAGATTTCAGGCAAGTTGGTTTCGTTATCAGTCGTAACTATTTCTAATTGAGATATATTTTGAAAATCCTGTGTTTTTTCATCAATATATAAAAGTGGATTTTCCATTGCCAATGGCAATTGAATGGTAAATACACTTCCGACATTCTTTTCACTATCCAGCGTAATGGTTCCTTTTAATTTCTTTATGAGTTCATACACGAGTGACAAACCGATGCCAAAACCTCCATTGGTAAGATTGTTTTTTGTTTGATAAAAACGATCGAATATCAGTTGTTGCTCCTCTTTGTCAATTCCGATGCCTTCATCTTTAATAATAATATTCAAGCCGCTTTTATCAATAAATGTATGCACATAAATTCCATACGTTGGACTTGTATATTTGAGCGCATTGGACATGATGTTATTGATGATTTTGCGCAAATCATCATACGGAAATGTAATATTCTGATTGGATTTTATATTCGATTTGTAATAGATATGTACGCCTTTGATCTCCGCGACTCCTTGAAACGCATGTACCTGTTCACGAAGAAAAGCTTCCATTTTTTCAACCGTTTGTTTGCTTTCCGTTGGTTTTTTATCCAGTTTTAGAAGCGTTAAAAAGTTATTAAGCATTTGAATGACTTGTCCATTATTTCGGATTGTTAAATCGGCATATTTTTTTATTTTCCCATAATCCATGGTATTGGTAATCATGCTTAAATATCCTGTAGTGATCGTGATGGGCGTTCGGATTTCGTGTGATAGATTCTCTATAAAATTATTTTTAATTGCTGCAATCTCTTTCATTTTTTCGTTTTCATATTGCAGCTTCAATCGATTCTTTTTACGCTTGTAGAGGATGATAAGAAAAATAAGAAGCGATACCGCTACAGAGACGAAAAGTGTTGAGAGGATATAAAATTTCTTTTTTTGGTCTGCCATTAGTGCATTCATTCTGCTTTCTTCCTCTAATGCTTTGATTTTTTTGTCACGCTTCAATTTAAAATTAAGAATCGTAGCACTTACATTGAGATTAAAGCTTTTTACGGAATTTCTAACATCATTATATTTTTTAAAGCCACTCAAAGCTTCTTTGTAATTTCCTAAAGCTTCATTGACTAAATGCTCCATTTTGTGAAACTTTATCATCTCAAATTGTTCAACATACTGTAAAGCTGTGCTTGCTTTTGCCTTATTTATTAATTTCAATGCCTCTTTATAGTCATCCTCCTGACAAGCTATCATCGCTAAATAAAGATATTTGATGGCTTCATCTTCTGGTTGTGCAGCAGCTTTAATATTGTGTAGCTTTTCCAGAGAAGTACGCACAGCATCATAGTTGTTCATATTTAAGTAGCGTCTCATGAGTACTTTGTAGTACTTTCTCAATACCATTTTATCTGCTGCAAAGTCCTGTATGTTTAATGATCCTAAACGTTGAATTGCTTCTTTAGTCTTTCCTGTAAATCCATTGTATTGTGCGTTATTAATAAGGATTTGTGCTTTTAAGGATTTGGAGATCGGTTGCTCTAAATACTGGTTCATCAGTATGGCATCGGTTTCCTTTGACAAATTAAAATTTCTGATTTTCTTATAGATTTCTGCAAGTTTTAAATAGGTAACCACTTTTTGATCAGTGGCATTTACTTTTTCAAAATATGCCAACGCATCATATAATAATCGAATAGATTCAAAGTACTCTTTTTCAAATGTTTTTTCATTCCTAAGATGATACCTTGCATCTAGTGGAATTACAGTTTTTGTAGATAGTTCTTTGACTTTTAAGTAGTAATAATCTAAAGAATCCGTTTTCGTAGTAACATCGTTTGCAAATTCGGAGTTAGGTGTAAATTTATTTTTTGTGTACAAGAAATTTACAACCAGAAGGCACAAGAATAAAAGGCTTTTTTTCATAACCTCTAAAGTAAATTAAAATCTATTAAAATAGTTTATGGGTTTTCCACAAAATAAGTAAGGTTTTATAAGATGCTAAAAAGCATAAAATGAACAATTTTTAGTGTGACAAGAAATTCGCGTTTCAAAAACGATTAAGACTGCATTTTAAGAGGCTTTTTTTTGAATTTTTCGCTTTTTAATTAAATCTCCTGGTTTGAGTCCAAAGCGCTTGACAAATACTTTATTGAAGTATGAACGACTGTTTAATCCGACAGCGTATAATACTTCGCTAATGTTGTCATAATTATCTTTCACTATTAAATCATACGCCTTTCGAAGACGAATTTCTAAGATCATTTTTACAGGTGTTAAACCCGTTTTTTCTTGAACAATTTGTGTAAACTGTTTGTGTGAATATCCGCATTGTTCTGCCAAATCACTAATACTGAAATTATTGTTGTTAAGGTTTTCTTGTATGATATTATTTATTTTATTCATGAATTCGGCGTACGCACCTTTGTATTCAATTTTTTCTACTTCTGCATTTTGCAACTGTTCTTTGTATATATTTTGTTCAAGATGATAGTGTATTCGTGTCAATAATTCCGTTCCTTCAAAAGGTTTTATGAGGTAATCATGAATACCATATTCTTCCTTATGATGTGCAAGATAATCTTCTGCGGAAGCTGTTATGATGATAAATGGTGTGGTTTCGTAACCTTTGATTTTATTTAATGAAGTTTTTAGCTCAGATCCATCCATCAAGGGCATGCGTAAGTCTGATAGTATAATATCGTATTGTTTCTTTTTAGCAAATACTAATGCTTGTGCGCCATCAAACGCAAATGTACATTCTAATGATGGTTCTAATAGGTCTTTTAGATAGCCAATCATTTCAATATTATCATCTACAATTAAGATTTTAGGTAAGCTATTTGAGGTGTCAATCGTTGGAAGTTCAGGCTTGGATATACTTTGGAATACTTCTACATTTTCATCAATATATAAAAGCGGATTTTCGATGGTTAGCGGTAATTGAATCGTGAACACACTTCCTACATTTTTTTTACTGTCTAGTTGAATAGTTCCATTAAGTTTCGTTATTAATTCATGTACTAGCGATAAACCAATTCCAAAACCTCCATTCGTAAGATTGTTTTTGGTTTGGTAAAAACGATCGAAAATCAGCTTTTGTTCTTTTTTATCAATTCCGATGCCTTCATCTTTAATGATAATATTTAAACCATTTGTATCTATATATGTATGGACATAAATTCCATATTTAGGACTTGTGTATTTTACGGCGTTAGACACAATATTGTTAATGATTTTTCGCAAGTCTTCGTATTGAAACTCAATTTTTTGATTTGTTTTTATATTCGATTTATAATAGACATAGACACCTTTAATTTCAGCTACTCCTTGAAATGCTTCGACACTTTCCTTCAGAAAGCTACCCATTTCAACAACTGTTTTTTTACTTTCCGATGGATTTTTATCTAGTTTTAAAAGTGTTAAAAAATTATTTAACATTTCTATAATCTGCTTGTTGTTACGTACTGTTAAGTCTGCATATTTTACAATTCTTGAATAATCCATTGCATTGTTGGTAATCATTTGTAAATAGCCCGTCGTAATAGTAATTGGTGTTCGGATTTCGTGCGATAAATTTTCAATAAAATTGTTTTTGATTTCTGCAATTTCCTTCATTTTATCATTTTCATATTGCAATTTGAGCCGTTTCTTTTTACGCGTATGCAATATGATTAAGAAAATTAGAATCAGTACCGATGCAGAAACTAAAAAGGTTGAAAAAATATAGAATTTCTTTTTTTCGTCCATAATCAAAGCATTTATTTCACTTTTTGCTTCTAAATCTTTAATTTTTTTATCGTGATTTAACTTAAAGTTTAAAATGGAAGCGTTTAGATTTAGGCTAAAGTTTTTGAGATCATTTCTAACTGAATGATAATTATTTAACGATTGGAATGCTTTTCGATAATTCCCAAGCGCTTCATTTGCCTTATATTCAACTTTATAAAATTTTATTAAATCAAATTGTTCTACATACTTAAAAGCTGTGCTCCTTTTAGCACTATCAATATATTTTAAAGCTATAATAGGATTTCCTTCAATACTGAATTGTCCTGCATAATAAATATTTTTCATGACTTCATCCGCTGGAGAGAAAAGATTAGGTATCGCATACATTTTGTCAAGATATACTTTTGCAGAATCAAGTAATTTTAATTTTGTATATCGTTTATTCAATTCGTCATAGTAATATTTCAAAACATAAGGTTGGTCTGAAAAATCATTTACATTCAAACTTTTTAATAAACGGATAGCTTCTCTATTTTTACCTAAAGAAGCAATGTAAGATGCATGATTTATATGTATTTGATTTTTATGAAGTATTGAAATCGGTTTATGTAAGTAATGATTCATCAAAATAGAATCCATTTCTTTAGACAAGTCTTTGCTTTTTATTTTTTTGTAGAGTGCTGCTAATTTTAAGTAGACTTTAATTTCTTTATCTACGATACTGTTTTTTTTGAAATAGTCCAATGCATTGTACAAACAACGAATTGATTCAAGATACTTTTTTTCAAACATCATTTTTTCAAACAAATACAATTCTGCTTCACCAAGAATCTTCATATTTCCAGACTCTTGTTTTATTTTGTTGTAAAAATAATAAACAGAATCATATTGCTTCTTTTCATCATACTGATGCATTAAGAACAAGATTTCCAGCTCTTTGAAATTGATTCCTGTAGAATCATTTTCTGAGTTTAGATGTTCCCTTTTCAAGAAGTCTGAAATCATATTTTCTCTTTGAGATAAAGAGTCATTTGGTATTCCAGAAACGTCATGCAATGCTTTTTCGTGAAGTTCATATAATGACCTCTCGTTGATAGTAGCAAATAAGTTATTTAAACATAAAAAGCTATAAAACAATAAACTAAATAGTAAAGCTACTTTCTTTTTCATAGATAAATTAACGAAATATCTAGAAATATTCATTACGGTTTTTCCTTCAAAACTAGTACGGTTAAAAAAAAGACAACCAATGTAAAAAATGAGCAACTCTTAAAAATAATACAAACAATCATCGTAAAAAAAGAGAAAATAGAAACTGATTTTTTTATGAATCTTTGTCCTGTTGAAATGATAGATAGTTTTGAATGCGCGCTTTAATATTGTTTAAATACTATTTGTAATCACGAAACAAAATAATAAAATGCAAAAAAGTTTTGCAAATTAACAATCCAAATTATTAACCTTTAAAATTTTAACTATGAAAAAAACATTTTTTAAACATGTGTTTAAACTGAAAGTTATGGCTTCCTTCATAATATTAGTTTCAGCAACTTTAGTACTACATTCTTGTAGTGAAGATAACTTAGAGACAGATACAGCAAACGATGCTACTGAAAATGCTAGCCTTGGAGATCAAAAAG
Organism: Kordia sp. SMS9; assembly: GCF_003352465.1. Classification (NCBI taxonomy): domain Bacteria; kingdom Pseudomonadati; phylum Bacteroidota; class Flavobacteriia; order Flavobacteriales; family Flavobacteriaceae; genus Kordia; species Kordia sp. SMS9. The sequence goes on from NZ_CP031153.1 coordinate 4,648,884, forward strand.
CATTGAAATTAAATGTCAATGGTCAATTTAAGGAATACATTACAAGTGTAGATGTAATTGATCACAAAGAATTTAAATACATACTTGTTGATCCTGAAAATAATATTATAGATGCATTTACTGATACAGATGCTTTTCAGAAGCACAATGGTCATGCAAACATTAAAGAACAAATAAATAGTATAAAGGCAGAAACTAGCAATACCGTGTTTCCATTCAATTCAGCAGAAGAAGCTGAGCAAGCTATTATTCAGGATATGACTAATCTTTTTGGTGATAAAATCCAAAATCCGCTAGATACCGATTATAGTAAAAGTGAAGCAAATAGTTTATCGTTCATTTTTGACCACGACTGGCCTAACCACACCAATTCATTATTAGCGCATTTTGAAGGTAATAGTGCTTTCACTAGTATTGATTACCATTTAGTTGCTAAATTAAAAATAAGTACTATCGCTGATAGTGAAGTAGGACATTTACATTTAGAAACAACTAATTCAATATACAATCTGCCTAATTACAATTTAAGTTCTTTTTTCTTAAATGCAAATGAAACCACCATACAAAACACTTACAATTATAGAAAGTATTTATACTTATATACAGATTCAAATTACAATGGAACATTATTTCTTTACATAATAGAAAAAGACTCTGATGTTAACATACCTAAAATGAATTTTAAATCAATCTATATATTTTAACTACTAAAACTTAAAAAATGAAAAAATTAAAAAAAATATCTTTAGTTTTTGCTTTCCTAGCGCTAGCTATTACAAATGTACATGGAAGTGAAATTAACAAAAATGAATTGATTCATAAGATGTCAAATGATACAGAAGTAGCTGATTTTTGCATCACCTTGTTAAAGGAAAAAATGACAATGAATGTATATGGAAATGCTGAATTAATTAAAAACTCTGAATTATTAAAGGATTTGAGTGTCATTAAAGCAGAAAATGCAAAAATTGTGCGAAATAAATACCCTGAGTTATTAAAACTTGAATTAAATGAAAGACGCGAAGTATTTAATGAAGTTTTAAGTAAAAGTACCAATTATAAAAACCAACTTAAATGTTTAGGAATGAACATTCTACGATTAGCCGCCGCTGAGATATTTGTAGGAACTGGATTTGCGGTTAAATGGAAACTTACAAAATTAGGTCTTTGTGCTGCTGCCGCTGTTGCGGTTGATGCTGCTGAGGAAGTAGAAAGTGCAGGTTTAGTGACCGGAACAATGCCAGCTCAAGTTGCAGCTGAAACTAAATTTTGTATAGCTATAAGTACTGCTTTACAAGTTGGTCAACTGTTAATTATTGAAGAAGGCGTACGAAGAATACTATTTGCTTGTAGCAATGATACAGCCTATGATTTTGACAAGGATGCTGATGAGGATGGAGTAAATGACTAATAGTATCACGAATCATATTTGGTTACTACAAAACCATAATTAAGGAACACATTATATATGCCTTAGTTACATTTTATAAGTTTTTTCAAAAAATCTCCCAAAGAGCCTTAACACAACTCGTTGGGAGATTTGTTTTTTTGCCTTAAACTAAAAAAAGTTAAGAAGCTCTCTTTTGAATTTTACACTTTTTAATCAATTCGCTAGGTTTGAGTCCAAAACGCTTTACAAAGACTTTGTTGAAGTATGATCTACTGTTTAATCCGACAGCATATAAAATTTCACTAATATTTTCGTAATTATTATTAACAATCAAGTCATAGGCTTTTCGCAAACGAACTTCTAAAATGATTTGTACAGATTTCATTCCTGTTTTTTCTTGAACAATTTGTCGAAACTGTTTATATGAATAGCCACAAGAAGCCGCTAAATCTTGAATGGTAAAGTCACTGTTACTCATATTTTTTTGGATGACTGTATTTATTTTTTCCATAAAGTCGGCATACGCACCATTGTATTCAATCTTTTCATCATCTGTACTTTGCAATTGTTGTCTGTAAATGTTTGTATCTAAATGATAATTTATTCTTGTGATGAGTTCAATGGCTTTAAATGGCTTTGTGAGATAATCATTAATACCAAGTGCTGCTTTATTATTTTCTAAATATTCTTCTGCGGAAGCGGTCATTACCAAAAACGGAACCGTTTCATAGCCATCTACTTTATCTAACGCTGATTTTAATTCACATCCGTCCAAAACTGGCATTCCTAAGTCGGTCAAAACAATATCATACTTTGTTTTTAGTGCAAATGATACCGCTTGTTTTCCATCAAAAGCAAAGGTACAGTTGAGAGTTGGAGACAATAATTCTTTCAAATAACCAATCATTTCAATATTATCATCAACTATTAATATTTTGGGGAGATTTGTAATGGCGGACGATTCCACTACAGTTTCATTACAAATATTGACATAATCCGTACTTTTTTCTTCAGTGTATAGTGCATGATTTTGAATGGCTAAAGGCAGTTGTATGGTAAAAATACTTCCGACATTTTTTTCACTATCCAATGTGATTGTTCCGTTTAGTTTTTTGACCAATTCATACACTAAGGATAAACCAATTCCAAATCCGCCGTTGGAAAGATTATTTTTGGTTTGATAAAAACGATCAAAGATGAGTTTTTGTTCTTCTTTATCAATTCCGATACCTTCATCTTTAACGAACACAGTTAAACCTTTTTTATTGATAAAAGTATGCACGTAAATTCCCTTTCCTGGATTGGTAAACTTTAAAGCATTTGACAAAATGTTGTTTAGTATTTTTTTCAAATCTTCGTAATAAAAATCTAGTACTTGGTCTAGTTTGATGTTGGATTTGTAATAAATAGCCACATTTTTAATTTCAGAAACTCCTTGAAACGCATAGATACTTTCTCTTAAAAAACCTTCCATTTTTTCAGTAGTACACTTATGCACTAACGGACTTCTATCTAATTTTAAAAGTGTTAATGAATTATTCAGCATCTCTATAATTTGTTCATTATTTCGAATGGTCAAATCTGAATATTTTACAATTTTTGAATAATCCATTGTATTGTTAGATATCATACGCAAGTAGCCCGTTATAATGGTAATAGGCGTTCGGATTTCGTGTGATAAATTTTCAATAAAGTCAGTTTTGATTTCGGCAACTTCCTTCATTTTCTCGTTTTCATATTGCAATTTTAATCGTTTCTTTTTACGGTTTTGAAGAATAAAAAAGAAGATGAGGATAAATATTGTCGCAGAAACAAAAAAGGTGGAAAAAATGTAGAATTGCTTTTTTTGTTTCATTACCAAAGCACTCATCTCGGTTTTGGCTTTTAATTCTCTTATTTTTTTGTCGTGATGTAGTTTAAAGTTTAAAATAGAAGCATTGAGATTTAGGTTGAAATTTTTTACTGAATTCCGTACTTCGTGATAGTTGGCTAAAGACTGAAACGCTTTGTTAAAATTTCCAAGTACCTCATTGGCTAAGTATTCTACTTTGTAAAGTTTTATCATATCAAACTGCTCTACGTATTGCAAAGCATTGCTTGTTTTTGCCTTGTTAACATACATTAATGCCTTTTGATATTGTTTCAATTTTAATTCCATCATTGCCAAATAGATGTATTTGATAGCTGTATCTTCGGGCTGTTCTTCATTTTTGATGCTGTACACTTTTTCCATGTAAACACGAGCGGAATCGATATTATCTGCTTTAATATAGCGTCTTTTCAACACTCGATAATACGTTTGCAATACCTTTTTATCCTGTATAAAGTTTTGAATATCTAAAGATTTTAGCAACCTGATAGCTTCCGCATTATTACCTGTAAAAGCTTTATATTGTGCGTTATTGATGTAAATTTGAGCTTGTAAAGTCTTAGGTATTTGTTGATGCACATAGTGATTCATCAGTATAGAATCAACTTCTTTTGACAATTCGAAATTTCTAATTTTTTTATATTGTTCAGCGAGTTTTAAATAGGTATCTACTTTCTTGTCCACCGCATTTGCTTCTTCAAAATATGCCAACGCAGTATGTAACAAACGAATAGATTCAAAATACTTTTTTTCAAATATTTTTTTATCGGCAATATACAACTCTGCATCGCCCAACATCTCAATATCAGTAGTTCTATTTTTAATTTTAGCACAATAAACAGCAACTGAGTCATATTGCTTTTGCTCATTGTAGACGTCTATCAAAAGTAATACTGTTTTTGTGTACAACTCTAAAGATGGCGTACAACTGTTTTGAGTATTTTCTTTTTTATTTTCAAAGGAACTCAATATACTTTGAGCTTTTGTAAAAGCACTTTCAAAAGCTTTTTCAGATATATCCTCTGAAATTTTCACATAATTTTCTTCGAAGTATTGTAAACATTCCGGGGTAGGCTTAGGCTTCGTATTTGGGTATAAAAAGCTGATTGCCAAAAGACAAATAAGTAGGTAGGTTTTTTTCATGCAAACAATTAACAAATTTTTAAGAAATATTAATTATGGTTTTTCCTTCAAATAAGGTAAGGTTTTAAAAAAGATTATGAAGGTTAAAAAATGAGCAACTCTTACAATAAAAAAATCAATAATTGTCAGAAATGAGACAATCATACAAACAAATTATAGCAACATTTGTAGTGTTGATTTTAATAGTTACGATTAGATGCGCGCAAAAAATATTATCTAATCATTAATATTTTAAAATTCAACAAAAAGTAAAATACTACCTATATATTTTACAATCAATAATTATTAACCAATAAAAAATTTTAATTATGAAACAACCATTTTTTAAACAAGTGTTTAAATTAAGAGTTATGGCTTCCGTTACAGTGCTACTAGGAGTAACTTTCCTATTGCATGCATGTAGCGACGATAACATTGAAAATCCAAACACCGATGCTACCGAAAGTATTGAAGTAGGTAATGAAAACTCCATGAAACTAATGGTCGATGGACAATTTGAAAAAAACCTAAAAAGCATGAATGATGTTGAAGACGGAGCTTATGCTTATGTCATAGTAAATAGTAAAACTGCAAACACTATTAGAGCATATACTACTGAAGAACATTTTAAAAGGGATGCTCAATACAATGAACTTACTTCAAAAATGACAAAAAAGGCTACAATACTACCAGACTTTAATATGAATGAGATTTTAGCTGAAGAAAGAGTTGAAAGAAGTAAAGGTAAAGTTCCTGCTGTCAATGGCAAAGCTGTTCATCCAGATACAAACTTCGATCACGTTGCTGAACACCCTTGGCCAGATCATGTTGATTTAGTAGGACATTTTGAAATTGATGGCTCTAGTTATGATACTCATTATTCTATTGAATTAGTAACGGATTTGAATTTATATAATGGTTCATATCACTATCATTATGACGATCTTGAATTTGTAGGTATTGCTTCTTACAATGGACGTTTAAAGTATTGCTTACAATATGCAGATCATTCAATCATACAAAATCCTAATCCTAATACGTCATACGTTTTCTTATATACTGGAACTAATAGAACTGGAACACAATATTTTTTCTCTATTGCTAAATATGACTATGTTGATATTCCTAACCGTGTTTACAACACAATTTCTCTATATAACTAATTAATAACTTTTAAAATTTAGAAAAATGAAAATATTAAAACAAATAACATTAGCATTGGTGCTATTGGTATCATTCAACACTTATGCAACAACAGCTTGTATTGAAGATACAGAAAAGATCAAAGAGGAGTTAATTGCAAAAATGGGAGAAGATGAAATTATTGCATCGGTTTATACAAATATAGCCTCTCTAACAATGATTGAATCTTTAAAAAAAGAATACAACCTTACCGGTAAGGAATATGAGATTGATTATGAAAAATTTAATAAAGGATTAAAAACTGATTTAAAAATCATCGAATCTAAATATCCTGAATTTTACAATTTAAGTGAAGAAGATAAAAAAGATGTACTAGAAAAATCAGGAAAATCTACTACTAGAACTAAAAAGCTTCAGGATACAATGAAATGTATTATTATTGCTACTGCTGGAATAGCAGGTGCTTGTGGAACTGCGTTGGGTCTTTGGGCTCTTAAAAAGTACGGTGCTTGTATGGTAGCAGGAGGATCTTTTATCATTGCGGAGGAAATCCTTTCTGGTGGTAGTGCAACAGGTTTAATCCCTGAAGAAATTTCGGGTGTAAATACCGTATGTTTACGTTTTGCATTACGCCTAGATAGACAGGCAGCACAAACTTTAGCTACTTGTGTGATTGTTACATTAGTCGGAGAAATTTTTGCCTGTGGTACAACATATCTTTTAGCTTAATTGCTAACTAAATAAAAGAATTTATAAATTCTTAAATTAAGTAAAATTACCTTAGTTACGTTTTTAAGTTTTTTCAAAAAAAATCTCCCAAAGAACTCAACACATTCTTTGGGAGATTTTATTTTTTATGAGATTATAGATTCTGAATCACACTTCGATACACTCAACGTAAAAGTTCAGAATGACGATCATTTATTTCGTCGGATAATATCCTTTTTCAGGAATCGCAATTTTATATAACTTTTTTGATTTGTTATTCAACTTGTTTTCGCGCAACCACGGATTGTGAATTTTTAAGATTTTATAGTTGATACCGAATTTCTTCGCAAAACTTGCAAAATTTGTTACCACACTATCTACTTCCACTTTGTAGGTTGGAATGTAGGTGTATAAATGCTTTTCATCAAAGTTGAAACCGTATTTTTTAGCATTGGTAAAGATTTCTTTGATCGCAATGACTCTAAATAAGTAACGTCCTGTTTCTTGCCCTAGTAATAAATCGTAATACGAATCCACTTGTTGGTCTTCCATACGACGCGCAACTCCGGCATTTCCTGCATTGTATGCTGCTGCGGCAGAAGTCCAATTGCCAAAACGTTGTTTAGCATCTAGCAAATATTTACACGCCACACGTGTTGCTTTTTCCAAATGATAACGTTCGTCTACGTTTTTATTAATTTCTAACCCGTTTTCGCGTCCTGTGGTTTTCATAATTTGCCAAAAACCTCTTGCGCCTGCTGGAGAGGTGACATTTTGCAATCCACTTTCAATGACAGCTAAGTATTTAAAATCGTCTGGAACGCCATATTCTTTTAAAATCGGTTCAATAATCGGAAAGTATTTGTTGGCACGCTTGAATAATAGCAAACCATTAGATTGCCAATAGGTATTAACCAACAATTCTCTGTCCATACGTTCTTTAATGTCTGGCAATTGCAACGGCACTTTTTCGCCTGCAAATTCTAAGGTTTCTGGAACTTCCAACGCATATATATTGTAATCGTTGACATCATTCACAACTGATTTCGCAGAAGGTTTCGTTATTTTTGACTCGTTTTCTGTGGTAAAAGCTGCATCTTGTGCAACAGCATTCATCAGTAAAACTCCAAGAAAAATTAATCCTAAAAAGGCAAATCCGTTTTTGAGTGTACGCATAGTAAATATGTTTTTAGTATTTCTAATCGATTTTAATAGCTATTGCTGGATTGTAAAATGGTCGGATAGGGATTACAAAAATAACAAACTGATTGGGAATCGTGCTTGTATCTGTGTAATTAATTGTTAAAATAAAAAAAGTTTTGCTATTCTGTGATCAATTTTGGTAAATTTTCATTGAACCATTTGAATTTATTTAGAATCATAATATGTGTGCCTCCTTTGATAGGAATACAATCTGAAATATGCTGTATAGGAAAGACCAAATCTTTATCGCCGTGAATGTGAATGGTATTGGGCAACGGTTCTTCTTGATTCCAATTGACAATTTGGGCAATAGACCAATCTAAATAATCCTTATCACGAACCGATAAGTATTCTTCATATAAATCCAATCGCTTGGTTGCCAAATCGCCAAAAGCAAATTTTCGTAAGACCTCCATATTGTTTACCAAGCTCGTAGGCAAGAGTTTATAGGCTTTTGTGGCACGTGCAAATTTCATTCTGCGCGGTAATTCGTGCTTGCTTTTTACACTTGAAATCACAAAAATTTTTTTGACATTGAGATACTGTGCCATTTCTTGCACCAAAATTCCGCCAAAGGAAACACCGACTAAAACAATATTATCATGCTTCACATTTGCTGCCATTCGCGATGCATACTGTGACAACGTCTCGTCTTTTTCAGGTAAAAACCAAGCTAAATAATGAACGTCAAACTGGTCTTCTGGAAGTTTAATATACTTGAAAATTGTAGGGTTAGCAGCCATCCCTGGCATAAAATAAACGTGTATTTTACTTACTTTCATACAGATAGTGACGTTAAAAACTCGGAAATCTACTCTAAATTTCTTATCTTTGCAACGTTAAAACAACATTTCTTCTAAATATACCACTTTTTTAAGGATTAATTTAAAATTAAACTGCTATGGATAATGCATTAGTTATCAATGATAACGAATTTTTACGTCAATTTGAACACAAGACAGATCACGGAATGGCAAAGATCGAGTATTCATTACAAGAGCGTAAAATATTTTTAACAAAATTAATCGTTCCCGAAGAGCTGGATGATGTAGATTTTAAAAATACATTTATTAAAACAGTTCTCGACAGTATTCAAGAACGAAACTTGAGAGTTGTACCAACTAGTCCAAGAATCGCTAGTTTTTTACGAAAACACAAAGAGTATAAAGATTTACTGCCAGTTGGCGTTCGCATCTAAAAAAATTAAAGGGAACTTTTCGGTTCCCTTTTTTTTATAGTATTATGTTATTTTACTATTTTTTTTTCAATTGCTCCAACGCTGATTTCGCTTGTGTTTCTACTTTTTCCAACAGCGTTTGTAATTCTTTTGGCGCGTTGTATTTGTAACGAATGTGAATCTTTTTTCCTTTATACGTCAAATACGTATTTTGAATGTCCATAATTTTTGGATCGTCATATTTGTCTTGAAAACTCATAAAGTTCGATTGCTCAAAATCATTGAAAAGTGACTTCACTTTACTTGGCGCTAGTTTTACAGCATGTTTTCCCTGTACTTGTGCATTGAATTTTCCTGTGTACACAACCGTTCCGTCTTCATAAAATTGCATAGTAAACTCTTCACAAGTTCCTTTGCAGGGCGATTTATACAATTCGATAAAATCTCCTTTTGGAACTACCATTTCCGGAGTTTCTTCTACTTTATTTGGATTTTCAAACATGCCAACATTGGTCGTTTCTTCCGTAGGTATTTTTTCTTTTCCCATAAATTTTTCGCTAGTATTCGTTGCCTTCATTTCCTTTGGTGATAATACTTTCTGGCGCTTGAATGTAATTTTGACATCATCAGAAGAAAGGATTGCTTCATCTTTCGTTAACTTAATGGTAGAAACTTTATACAACGCTGCTACCACTGCTTTTGAAAATTCTGAATCGCAACACATTTCAGTACAAGCCAATCCTTGAAGTTTAATGTTACTTTTCCCTGTGATGCTGTAGGTACCGAAACAATTATTTACATCTAACTTTAATGAAAATTCAGTATCGCTATTTACCTTTAAAATAATGGCATCCGTAACTTTTACAGTAGTTCCGCTATTTTTCAATTCAACGACTTTCCAGGAGCTTCCCACAAATTCTTTGGTAGAAGCGTCGCAGCTAATTAAAGCAAGGACTATTATAGAGAGTAGTGTTGTTTTCATCTGTTTCATTTTACGAGTTAAATATAAGCATAACTCCGTTTACACAGTCATAATTGCATGAATCATACCAATCTTCCGATAAAATTCGGGATATTTCGATAAAAAGAATGAGAATTTAGTTAACTAAACGCCACCGTTTCGTCTACAAAGTCGAAACGTACCATGCCGTCATCGTCAATTTTAGTTAGCGTAATTTCGTGAAGTGTATTGACCAATTCCGGATTCCACGGTGCTTTTACTTTTACGTAGTTTTCGGTAAACCCGTGAATGTATCCTTCTTTATTTTCACCTTCAAATAAAACAGTTTTTGTATTCCCAATTTGACTTTCATAAAACGCTCTACGCTTTTTTACAGACAAACCGCGCAACATTTTACTGCGTTTTTTACGCACATTTTGCGGCACCACATTGTCCATTTCGGCAGCGACTGTATTTTCGCGTTCGGAATAGGTAAACACATGTAAATACGAAATATTCAATTCAGTTAAAAAGTTGTAGGTTTCTAAGAAAATTTCGTCGGTTTCGCCTGGAAATCCCACAATAACATCCACGCCAATACAGGCATCTGGCATGGTTTCTTTTATTTGCGTCACGCGATCTACATACAATTCACGCATGTATCTGCGACGCATCAAACGTAACAACGTATTGCTTCCACTCTGTAAGGGAATGTGAAAATGTGGTACAAAAGTATTGCTTTTTGACACGAAATCAATCGTTTCGTTCTTCAACAAATTCGGTTCAATTGAGGAAATTCGCAAACGCTCAATGCCTTCCACTTTATCTAATTCTTGTACGAGTTCTAAAAAAGTATGTTCGTGTTTTTTATTGCCAAATTCACCTTTTCCATAATCGCCAATATTCACGCCTGTTAGCACGATTTCTTTAATATCTTGTTCCGAAATCTCTTTGGCATTTTTCAATACATTTTCCAAGGTGTCACTTCGAGAAATTCCTCTGGCAAGCGGAATGGTACAATAAGTACATTTATAATCACAACCATCTTGCACTTTCAAAAAAGCACGTGTACGATCGCCAATGGAATAACTTCCTACATAAAAATCAGCTTCTTCAATTTCGCAGGAATGTACTTCTCCAATCCCTCGACTCCGCTCGGGACGACTCAACAAATCATTAATATAATCAGTGAGCTTGAACTTTTCCGTCGCGCCCAATACCAAATCCACACCATCAACTGCTGCCAATTCTTCAGGTTTCAATTGCGCATAACATCCAACTGCTGCCACAAACGCATCCGGATTTACCTTTTGTGCCTGTTTTACGATGGTTTTAAAGCGTTTATCCGCATTTTCCGTCACGCTACACGTATTAATCACATACATATCTGCGTGTTCGGAAAAATCTACCTTGTCATAACCTTCTTCTTGAAAGTTTCGTGCAATCGTAGAAGTTTCTGAAAAATTCAGTTTGCAACCTAGCGTGTAAAAAGCAACTTTTTTTCTATCGTTCATTCCTATACTTTTCTACCAAAACGGTAGCTATTTCTATTTTTTATTATGTACTTTTAAGCCTTAAAAAGATTCGCAAAAGCCCGCAAATTTACAATTAATTCAGAATATGATAAAATTAACGATGCAACATTTTCAGTTGATACTCAAGCAGCTATCAATTCTTTGTTTATTGTTGATTGTGGTTTCGTGTCAACAACAAAATTCACAAGACAGAGATCATTTAGTTTTCCGCTATAATGAGCATGCTAATATTACGTCTTTAGATCCTGCTTTTGCCAAAGATCAGCGCAATATTTGGGCAGTACATCAACTGTTTAATGGTTTGGTGGAAATGGACACTGATTTGAACGTGATTCCTGCCATTGCCAGCTCTTGGAAAATTTCAGAAGATGCGTTAACGTATGTGTTCACTTTGCGTGAAGATGTACAGTTTCACAAGCATCATTTGTTTGGGAAAGATAGTACACGTACTGTAACTGCGTTTGATTTTGAATATAGTTTTGGACGAATTTTAGATGATAAATTAGCGTCGAGCGGACGTTGGATTTTCAAGAGTGTTGAAAGCTTTAAAGCACTTGATGCGACAACGTTTAAAATTCAACTAAAACAGCCTTTTCCTGCGTTTTTAAGCTTATTGACGATGAAATATTGTTCGGTAGTTCCCAAAGAAATTGTGGAGCATTATGGCAATAATTTTAGATCCAATCCAATTGGAACTGGACCTTTTCAGTTTAAAATTTGGGAAGAAAACACAAAGCTTGTCTTGCGACGAAATCCAACTTATTTTGAAAAAGATGCACAAGGAAAAAATTTACCATATTTAGAAGCGATTGCCATTACTTTTTTGCCTGATAAACAGAGTGAGTTTTTACAATTTGCACAAGGAAATATTGACTTTTTAAACTCCCTTGATCCATCGTATCAAGATGAAATTTTGAATGCCGCAGGAAAGTTACGAGAAACCTATGCTGAAAAAGTACGCATGATTTCGGGACCATATTTAAACACCGAATATTTAGGAATTTATATTGGCGATAGTACCAATGTGTCCAGTCATCATTTGTTGCGAAAAGCGATGAATTATAGCTTTGATCGCGAGAAAATGATCACATATTTGCGAAGTGGTATTGGTTCGCCCGCCAATCATGGTTTTATCCCGAAAGGATTGCCTGGTTTTGACAACATTAAAGGATTTGACTACCAACCTGAATTGGCAAAAAAGTTAGTCAAACAATACAGTAAAGAAACAGGAAATGCAGCACCTGAAGTTTCTATCACCACCAACGGACAGTATTTGAATTTCTGCGAGTACATTCAGCGAGCGCTTGAAAAAATTGGTATCAAAGCCAGCGTAAACGTAATTCCAGCTTCTACCCTACGCGAATTGCGTTCCAAAGGTGAATTGCCCATTTTTAGAGCCAGTTGGATTGCCGATTATCCTGACGCTGAAAATTATTTATCATTGTTTTACAGCAAAAATTTCACGCCAAACGGCCCAAACTACACACGTTTTAAAAATGCACAATTCGACGAATGGTACGAAACGGCATTACGTGAAACGGATGCTACCAAACGTGCTAACATCTACACAAAAATGGATTCGCTCTTAGTTTCCGAAGCGCCAATAATTCCTTTGTATTACGATCAAGTAGTACGATTTACGCGAAAAAATGTACAAGGTTTGGGAATTAATGCTTTGAATTTGTTGGAGTTGAAACGCGTTCGGAAGATGAAATAAAACTCCTAATTTCACTCGTATCTATCACAAATATAATGTATAATTTTCTATGTTTTATAGAATAAAATCTATATGAAGAAATTTTAACTTAATTTATTTGTAGTATTTAACTTTAATTTTAATTATATTTGTAAGAATTATTCTTTAAAATAGTTAATTATGCAGCTAGAAAAAATTTTAAAACTAGGAAAAACACTTAGTAAAACTGAACAACGCACTATTTTAGGTGGTACTACGGACGAATTAAACGAAGGAACTGGCACATGTGCAGCTTTTGCCCCTTGTAGAATACCTGGGAAACACGATTCTACGTGTCAAGGTGGGAAACTGATTAAAGATGTGAGTCGTGCAGAAGCAGAAGCACATGTAGTAAATGGAGGTCATTGGTGTTGTGAAGGCTGTAGCGCTGCTTCATGGTACCATTAATAATATTAAAGTTTAATTATTAATTTAAAAAGGAAATACTAAGAAAGTATATTTCCTTATTTTTACTTTTATGAAATACATTTCTTTTCTAGTTATATTTTTTCTTTTTATCAATTGTTCAGAAAATCCAACTAAAAAAATTACTAAAATAGAATCTAAAAAAAAGAATGTTGTTCTTATTTTTGGCAAACGTTCTTTTAAAAAGGATACGCTATATTTCAACAATGAACAATCATATACCCTGAAAATTAATCCAATTCTCTCCTATTTTGATAGGTATCCTTATGAACGAAAAGAAATTAAAAGCAATAATTTAAACACTAATGACACCATCGTTATTAGCACTGATGCTTCTATTTTACTAGAACATCGCTATCATTATTTTTATGCTTCTAATTATTTATTAAAAGCAGGTGATACCATTCAGTTTGATTATAAAAATGATGCTCCCTACGCACGTCTTTTGAATAATAGAAAATTAGATACAGAATTAAATTTTGAGGTCAATTATAATTTATCTAACGATATTTATGTAGATGACATTGAGTTCAGAGAGAAGCACGGTAGGTATAGAACAGACTCAGAATATAATATATATTTAGAAAGCTTGATAAGAAATCGAAATAAACAATTAGCAGTTTTAGATTCCTTACATGCAAGTGGAAATTTCCAGAAAACATATTATAATTTACAAAAAAACAAACTCAAATACAGAATCAACCTGATGTCTGATTTTTCAGATATTAATAAAGATAAAATTGAATTGCAAAACGATTCCTTGTTGATTCTTCCACTCTACAAACGTTTTTTATCTTATTATACAACGGAAACACTGAACATTCCTATTGTTAAAAGAAGAAATATTCCAATGGCTGATAAATTGATTCTCTTCGATTCTATCCAAAAAAGCAACTTATTTTCAAAGAAAATACAGCATTATTTATTGTTTTCCACACTGAAAGATATTGCAAACTATTATCCGTTGAATGATTTTAAAACATATCATAAAAAGTTTACACAAACAGTGAAAGATACCACACTTTTAGCTTTGATAAATGATACCTATGTAACCGATTTTATATCATTAAAAGGTAAAACAGATGACGTCTATTTAACCAATGCAGCTAAAGAACGAACCACACTTACGGAGATCATTAAGCAATACAAAGGAAAAGTTGTGTATGTTGACTTTTGGGCAAGTTGGTGCGCTCCATGTCGCGTTGCAATGAAACCTGCCAAAAAGTTGCGTAAAATGTATGCAGATAAAGATTTTGTGTATATTTTTATTTCCATTGATAAAGATTTCAAAAAATGGCAGAAAGCTTCTAAAGAAGAAAATCTCAAATATCTGAAAAATAATTTTTTAGCAGTCAATTATCCATCGGCAACATTTTATAGAGAGTTAGAACTTAAGTCAATTCCAAGGTATATTGTGTATGATAAAAAAGGCAATATGGTTTCACAAAATGCGCCAAGTCCAAAAGATGCTGAAATCAATGATTTCATTATAACTTTACTTTCTGAATAATCAAAAAACAAGAGCCTTTTATACTAATCAAAACTATCATACAAATTTACTTTTTGTAACATTTTTCTTCTTTAAAGTACAAATAAAGCATATGTTTCACTTAAAAGAAAGAGATTATGTTAGGATCAGGATTTGGGTTATATGCTGTAGAAGCATTCAAAAGAGATAGGAAAAGAAGAAAGCAACACACGCCTTTTAGCAATAGTTTACTGATGCGCAGCGGAAAAAAAATTAAAAACGTTTTTCCAAAAGCTACTAAACTACAATTGTTAGCAATTCGTGAGAAAATGAAAAAGCAACAGCGCAAAGATCGCGATACGTTAATACTAGCTTTTGTATTAGCAATTGTAAGTGTTTCAGGATTAGTTATTGGTTTCACATATTTAATTTAAACAATTATGTCAGGATTTTTAGCACTCGCAAATAGCATCATGCGCAACAACAAACGCAAACGCATCAATAAAATGGAACGTGTAGAACGGTATATTGGCACGAAATCATCATCAGCCGAATATAAGGAAGCATCTGATTATATGCTGCATAAAATTAAAAAAGAAGTACAGGAACAACAACAAAAGTCACGTCGCAATACCATTTTAATTTTTGTGGTTTCTGGCGTGATTCTTCTCGCTTTGTTGTATTACTTTTTGTTTCTATATAAAATCCCTGTGGAAAGTACTGGAATTTTCACCTTTGATTAATTTCTAAAATAAATATACAAACCGTTATTTTTTGGTAACGGTTTTTTTGTGCGCAACATTTAAAAAAAATCTTGGTTTGAAGCAATTTCATCTTCCGATTTGCCAATATCGTCAATTTTAGGCTTGTTTTGTTCTTCTTGAAGATACTCTTTATGCCATTTCTTTTTGAGTAATTGATAGGTTCCCCAACAACTAAGCACTGCTATTGGTAAAAAAATCAACATCAATAGAAAATCATTCATGGTTTCCAATATGTTAGCACCACTGATGATATCAAAAATTCCTAAAAATATTCCACCCAAAAATGCACCTCCGTAATACGATACAATTCCCACAATAAAATACACCCAAGGGAGTTTTTGTTTGTACTTTTTAGCCAATTCATAAAATTGCCTACCGATAATAATGATGATTACAATTTCTAACATCTGAATCTTTTTTAATCTTTACGCCACTTTTTAGAATCTTCAAATACTTGCGTTAGAATCGCCTCATCTTGCGCTGTAAATTCTATATTTCTTCTTGACATCACTACTTTTGCCACTTCAAACGCTTTTTTGGTAAGATAGGTTGTAAATCCGCTTGCGCCGCCCCAACTGTAACTTGGCACAAAGTTTCTTGGAAATCCTGAACCAAAAATATTTGCGTTTACGCCCACAACCGTTCCTGTATTAAACATCGTATTGATGCCACATTTGCTGTGATCGCCCATCATGAGTCCGCAAAATTGCAAGCCTGTTTTAGCAAAGTTTTCGGTTTCATAACTCCACAAACGCACAGGTGCATAATTATTTTTTAGGTTGGAATTGTTACTATCCGCACCAATATTGCACCATTCGCCTAAGACTGAGTTTCCTAAGAATCCGTCATGTCCTTTGTTGGAATAGCCCATTAATACAGAATTGTTGACTTCGCCCCCAACTTTACAAAATGGTCCTAGTGTCGTTGCTCCATAAATTTTAGCGGATAGTTTTAGCACAGAGTTTTCACACATCGCTAATGCACCACGCACCACGCAACCTTCCATGATTTCTGCATTTTTTCCAACGTAAATTGGTCCTGAGCTTGCATTTAACGTGCAAAAATTTAGTGTTGCGCCTTCTTCAATAAATATATTTTCTGGCGCAATGACATTCACGGTAGCCGGAATTGGCTGAGACGTTCTGTCTTTCGTAATCAACTCAAAATCAGCTTGAATGGCTTCTGCATTCTTCGAGAAAATATCCCACGTATGTTCTATGCGTAAACAATCTTCTTCATACGAAATCACGTCGTAGGTATCGAAATCAACCTCATCTTGCTGATCTGTCGTATGAAACGCTATGATTTCATCACCCGAAAAAATAGCTTGCTTTTCCGTTAAATCTTGAATCATCGCGACTAATTCCGCATTCGGTAAAAAAGAAGCATTGATCATTACATTTTCCTCCAACTCTACCATTGGGTATTTCTCAGACAAATACTCTTCTGTGATTGTTGTCGTAGTTCCGCCCAAATGTGCTTCCCACTTTTCACGAATCGTTAAAATTCCTACGCGAATATCGGCAACCGGTCGTGTATACGTAAAAGGTAACAAGGCGTTGCGTACGGTTCCATCAAAAAGAATGTAGTTCATGAGTCTTGAATTTTTGTAAATGTAAAAAAAGTGTTGCGTTTGTAAATGCGATTGTGAGTATTTTTCAAAAAAAAATGCCTTCCAGTTTCCTGAAAGACATTATACTCTGTAAGGTCAAAATTCTTATTTCTTGAATTTTGCGTATTTGTTTTTGAACTTGTCAATACGACCTGCTGTATCTACTAACTTAGACTTACCAGTGTAGTATGGATGTGACGTTCTTGAAATTTCTAATTTGTATAATGGATACTCAGCACCATCAACTTCGATAGTCTCTTTTGTATCTACTGTAGACTTGGTAAGAAATACATCATTGTTAGACATATCTTTAAAAGCTACTACTCTATAATTTTCTGGATGTATACCTTGTTTCATCTTTGTATTCTTTTATAACTTTCTCAATTTTCGAGGTGCAAATTTAATTATTATTTCTGAATGTGCAACATTAAAATAAAAATATTTTTGATAATTTGTACGCTTGAATTTCTATATTTGTGTCCTACATTAAATGTACTTTCATGTTTTCAAAAACTGTTCATTTCGGAATTACCGCTGGATTGTTAAATATTTTATTCTTTTTGCTGCAATATCGACAAAATATTCATGTAGAAGCAAATAATATTTATGTACTTGTCATGTTTTTTGTGACCTTAGTGTTAATGATCCTTGCCATTGTAAATGAAAGTAAAAAAACAGAAGTATTTAGCATTCGTACAGGATTAAAAACAGGTATTGGTGTCATTTTGCTTGGAGGCATCATGTTTTGGGTATATCAAATGATTCATGCACACTACATAGAAACAGACTTAATTGACAAGTTAGCCGATGCCATGGTTGAAGATTTAAAACTTTCAGAACAATTTTCTCCAGAAGAGGTAACCACAAAAATAGCAGAATATAAATCGAGATTCAATTTCAATTTGTTTGCAAGTGCTGTGGTAAAAAGTCTATTTACAGGATTTTTCGTTTCTTTGATTGCTTCCTTGGTGATAAAATCAGGAATTTTAAAAACCTCTAAAAACGCTGCATGAATATATCTGTAGTCATACCACTGCTTAACGAAGAAGAATCATTGCGAGAACTGCACGCTTGGATTTCCCGCGTGATGGAAGCACACAAGTTTACGTATGAGGTTCTTTTTATTGATGATGGAAGTACAGATGAATCTTGGAAGATTATTCAAGAATTATCACAAAAACATACCGAAGCAAAAGGCATCCGTTTTTTACAAAATTATGGAAAATCACAAGCGTTGCACGCAGGTTTTAAGGAAGCTGCGGGTGAAGTTGTCATTACAATGGATGCGGATTTACAAGACAGTCCCGATGAAATTCCTGAATTATACACGTTAATTACGGAGAAAAAATTCGATTTGGTTTCTGGCTGGAAAAAGAAACGCTACGATTCCGTCATCGCAAAAAATATTCCCTCCAAACTATTCAATTGGGCAGCAAGACGCACATCTGGATTGAAACTGCATGATTTTAACTGTGGTTTAAAAGCCTATAAAAATTTAGTCGTAAAGAATGTAGATGTCTACGGGGAAATGCACAGATACATTCCCGTATTGGCTAAAAATGCCGGTTTTCAACACATTGGCGAAAAAGTGGTACAACACCAAGCGCGTAAATACGGAAAAACAAAATTTGGCTACGATCGCTTTATCAATGGCTTTTTAGATTTAATCACGATTTGGTTTTTGTCTAAATTTGGAAAACGTCCCATGCACTTATTTGGCGCGTTAGGCGTGTTGATGTTTTTTATAGGATTTGCCTCGGCTGGTTACATCGGAATTATGAAATTGTACAAACTTGCCTACGGTTTAAAAGCAATTTTAGTTACCGACAATCCCTGGTTTTACATTTCGTTAGCTACCATGATAATTGGAACCCAATTCTTCCTAGCTGGTTTTTTAGGCGAAATTGTCTTGCGAAGCAAACGCGATAAAGAACGGTATAAAATTAGCGAGACAGAGAATATTTAGAGAACAACGCTCTAAGCTTTTAAATTCCTGTGAAACATACTATAGTTATTCAAAAGGAATCCAAAATATACTAGTAAATAAATTGATTATGAAAAAAATAATAGTACTAATTGCTATATTTTGCATGAGTAATTTTGCATTTAGTCAAGCATCGAGCAGTTTTTCTGCACAAGATTTGAAGCAATACTTGAATAAACAAGTAAACATTAAACTTAAAAATAACGAAAAGTTTCTAGATACCTCTTGTAGTGATGGACGTAAAAGAGTAGATTATGTTTCAAAAGTCAGCAAAAACTATATTGAAATAACATGTCCAGATAGAGGTGAATATCTTATAAAATTTACAACTCGAATTTTAATAAGTGAAATTTCAGCAATTATGTTATACGAAAAAAACTAAAAAAACTTTCTATAACCAACTATATAAGACAGCCGCTAGTCATCACTAAAACTTAGATTGAGTCCGTTATTTTGGTATATTTCCTTTATTGAATCTAGGCATAATACCAATTTTACTATAAGATGCGACTTAATGAAGCAAACGTGATAAAAAACGGTATAAAATCAGCGAAACGGAGAATTTGTAAGTGCTCTTCGTGTAAACTTCTGTAAAATATCGCGACACGCAAAAAGAAACCCGAATGAATTTGTTATTTTTGTGGCTTAAAACACCTGTAAATGACAAAGATCGACGCTAAAATCATGGAAAAAGCTACGGCTTGGCTTACTCCAGTCTTCGATGCTGAAACACAAGCAAAAGTTCAACAACTTATAGATACCAATCCCAAAGAACTCACCGAAAGTTTTTACACCAGTTTGGCTTTTGGAACAGGCGGAATGCGCGGTGTTATGGGACCTGGAACCAATAGAATTAACAAATATACTTTAGGGAAAAATACGCAAGGATTGAGTAATTACCTTAAAGAAACATATCCAAATCAGCCATTGAAAGTTGCCATTGCGTATGATTGTAGACACAACAGCAAATCTTTAGCGCAAGTGGTTGCCAATGTATTTTCGGCGAACGGAATTCAAGTCTATTTATTTTCAGACTTACGACCAACACCAGAATTATCATTTGCAGTAAAATATTTGGATTGTCAATGCGGAATTGTCTTAACAGCTTCCCACAATCCACCAGAATACAACGGTTACAAAGTATATTGGGCTGATGGCGGACAAATTGTTCCTCCGCAAGACCATGAAATTATCAATGAAATTAATAGTTTAGATTTTTCGCAAATTCAGTTTGATGCGAATGATGATTTGATCCATTTGGTCGATACAGACGTAGATGAAGCATTTATCAACGCAAGTGTGGCGAATGCCGATTTTAAAGCGGAAAACAAAGATGATGTCACGATCGTTTTTACATCACTTCACGGAACTTCTATCACCATGATTCCAGAAGTATTGAAACGTGCAGGGTATAAAAATGTACACATTGTTGAAGAACAAGCCAAACCTGATGGAGATTTTCCAACGGTACAATCACCAAATCCGGAAGAACCAGAAGCGCTAGAAATGGCGTTGGCATTGGCAGAAAAAGTACACGCAGATATCGTGATTGGAACCGATCCAGACAGTGATCGTTTAGGAATTGCAGTGCGCGATTTGGAAGGCAACATGATCTTACTCAACGGAAACCAAACCATGGTGGTCATGACAGATTTCTTATTACAACAGTGGAAAAACAGCGATCGCATCAACGGAAAACAATTCATTGGTTCTACCATTGTTTCTACGCCAATGATGACGGAACTTGGAAACGCGTACAACGTAGAATGCAAAATTGGTTTGACAGGTTTTAAATGGATTGCCAAAATGATCAAAGATTTTCCTGAATTGGAATTTATTGGCGGTGGCGAAGAAAGCTTCGGATTCATGACAGGTGACTTTGTACGTGACAAAGATGCAGTGACAGCTTCCTTGTTGGCATGCGAAATTATCACACAAGCAAAAGCCGATGGAAGTTCTTTATATGCTTCCCTAATTGATTTGTATGTAGCACATGGTTTTTATAAGGAAAAGTTGATTTCGCTCGTTAAGAAAGGAATTGATGGCGCCGCTGAAATCAAGCAAACCATGGTCGATTTACGCGAAAATCCACTAACCACACTTGACGGTTCAAAAGTGGTTAAAATTGAAGATTATCAAACGTCTATTACGACCAATATGGAAGATGGTTCAACGCGTAAAATTTCCATTCCAAAGTCAAATGTTTTGATTTACTACACTGCTGATGGCACTAAAATTGCAGCACGTCCAAGTGGAACAGAACCCAAAATTAAATTCTACTTTAGCGTCAATCTGCCTTTAGCTACTAAAGAAGATTTTGCTTCGGTAGAAGAGCAACTCGATGCAAAAATTGCACGCATCGTTCAAGAAATGAAATTAGACTAAATGGATTACATAAAAAAACTATCTCATTATATAATTCCCTATAAAAAGTATGCATATTTAAATATTTTCTTTAACATTTTGTATGCACTTTTTGGAACTCTTTCTTTTGTATCGTTGATGCCAATGCTGAAAGTTTTATTGAAAACTGCGGAACGAATTATGGTAGAGCCGATCAGAGAAAACTATGAAGGAATTGGAGGTTATGGAGATTATTTGAATGATTATTTAAACTTTTTCATCACACAAAAAATAGAGGAAGACGGACAATATTCTGTGCTAATCTTAATGATATGTATTGTCATTTCTACCTTTTTGCTTAAAAATTTAGCAGGTTATTTTTCAAATTTCTTCTTGGCATATCTCAGAAATGGAATATTAAAAGACATTCGCAACAGATTGTATCAAAAAGTAACGACTTTGCCTATCTCCTATTTTTCTGAAAAAAGAAAAGGTGATATTATTGCTCGAATTTCTGGTGATGTAAACGAAATTCAGAATTCACTCTTAGCAATTTTAGAATTGTTAGTGAGAGAACCTTTAACCATCATATTTACAATCATCGTCATGTTTTCTATCAGTGCCAAACTGACGTTGTTTGTGTTTATTTTTATTCCGATTTCAGGATTTATCATTTCAAAAGTTGGAAAAAGTTTGAAAAAACATTCGGACAGAGTTCAAAAAGAAAATGGTGTCTTTCTTTCTATTTTAGACGAAACATTGAACGGTTTAAAAGTGATTAAAGGATTTAATGCCGAAAAACATTTCAACACTTCTTTTGGAAATTCTACTTCCAAATTATATAAATACTCCAATAATTTAGCGCACAGACAAAACTTAGCGTCTCCTACAAGTGAGTTTTTGGGAATTGTGGTCATTGCAGTAATTCTGTTGTACGGTGGAAAATTAGTGTTGATTGACAAAATCATGACACCAGACGAATTTATTACGTACATGGCGTTGGCGTACAACATTTTAACTCCCGCGAAAGCGATTAGCAAAGCGAGTTATAAAGTAAAAGCTGGAAACGCTTCCGCAGATCGTGTTTTGGAAATACTCAACACCGAATCGCCAATTACAGATGCAAAAGATGCCAAAGTGAAAGACACGTTTGCTTCAGGAATTGATTTGAAAGATATTTCATTTAAGTATGAAGAGGAATTGGTGCTGAAAAACTTCTCACTAAAAGTTCCAAAAGGAAAAACTGTGGCATTAGTAGGACAATCAGGAAGTGGAAAAAGTACCATTGCGAACTTAGTTACGCGTTTTTACGATGTAAATGAAGGAAGTATTGAAGTAGATGGCGAAAACATCAAATCGCTCACAAAAGCATCTTTACGTGGCTTAATGGGCTTGGTAACACAAGATTCTATTTTGTTTAATGATACCATCAAAAACAACGTAAAACTAGGAAAACAAGATGCGACTGACGACGAAGTGATTGAAGCGTTGAAAATTGCCAATGCGTGGGAATTTGTGAAAGATTTACCCGAATTGCTCGATCATAACGTAGGAGATTCTGGCGGAAAACTTTCGGGCGGACAAAAACAACGTTTGAGCATTGCCAGAGCTGTGTTAAAGAATCCACCAATCATGATTTTAGATGAAGCCACTTCTGCCCTAGACACCGAAAGCGAACGTTTGGTACAAGTAGCGTTGGAGAATATGATGAAGAATAGAACGTCTATTGTGATTGCACACCGTTTGTCTACCATTCAAAATGCAGACGTAATTGTAGTGATGCAAAAAGGAGAAATTATTGAACAAGGAACCCACGAGGAATTGATTCGCAATAACAAAGTGTACACGAAGTTGGTACAGATGCAGTCGATTTAGGTTGAAGTTGAACTTTAAATTGGATTAAAATTAGATTTCTTTTACTTTAGTGTTTTATACATTTTAAGTTTAGCATATTGGGAATACAAAAAGAATGGCACAACAAGCAAAAAGCAGAAAAAGATTTTGCATTGCTCAAAGATTCTCTTTTTGAATCCTTAACTCCATATTTTGCATTTTCTGGGAAGCTTGACTTATCAGTGAATGACCCTTCTGGCGAAATTGCAGATACTCTTGCTAGAATTTTAAATGCCGTATGTAAGCTAGTAAACGAAAAAGCTGCTCTGTTTGGAGCAGATAGTATTTTGGCACAACAAGTAATTGTGGAGGAAAATAGAATCCTCAAATATTGGGGGAAAATTTTCTGGCTGCTTACGCCATCTACTCACAAATCGTACAAACCATCGCTTGATCCTTTTTACGGAGAATTTTTATTGAAAGATAATGAAATTCAAATACTAAATTTGAAATTCGGAGATCAAAATTGCACTAATTTAGATAAAATTTGGTGGTTTGACATGCAGCTTGATTGGGTATATGAATTTGAACAAACAAATTAAAAATCAAATGATTACAATGAAAATCTAATTTTTTCTATCTTTAGATTAAACCTTTTGGATGTCAGTGTGTCTAAAGAAAAAAGTAATAACAATTTGAACGTCGTAGAAACCAATCTCATTGAGGATTTAAAAAACCCAAAAACGCAAGAAAAGGCGTTTCGACAGCTTGTATCTACGTACAAAGAGCGTTTGTATTGGCACATTCGGCGTATGGTGACAAGTCACGATGATGCAGATGATGTGCTTCAAAATACCTTTATTAAAGTATTTCGAAGTATTCACAATTTTAAAGGCGACAGCAAATTATATTCTTGGATGTATCGCATTGCGACGAACGAATCCATTACGTTTATCAATCAACGGTCGAAAAAAGCTGGAATTTCTTCGGAAGAATTGCAAGACCAATTGGTCAATAATTTAAAAGCAGATGTGTATTTTGAAGGCGAGGAAATTCAACTGAAATTACAAAAAGCAATTGCTACCTTGCCACAAAAGCAGCAAATTGTATTTAATATGAAGTATTTTGACGATTTGAAATATGCTGAAATGAGCGAAGTTTTAGATACTTCGGTCGGTGCGTTGAAAGCTTCGTACCATCATGCCGTCAAAAAGATAGAAAGTTTTTTAATCAATTAAACCTTTTACGTATTTTAGAGTCAAATTAGTGTGAAAAATAACGAATTACATAATAAGAAAACAGGATTTCAAACGCCGAAAGCGTATTTCGACACGTTTGAAGATCGTCTTTTTGATCGTATCAAAACCGAAGCTGTGATTCCGAAAGAAACAGGTTTTACAACACCTGACGCGTATTTTGATAGCTTGGAAGACAAACTTTCAAGTGAATTATTTACGGCAAATCAAGAAACTAAGGTCATTCCGCTACAGCGAAAAAGAAACTATATACAGTATATTAGTTATGCTGCCGCAGCGTGTATTGTGTTTTTTATTGCCTTGAATTTTATAAATACACCTGAGCATCCGCTTACGATTACGGATGTGGCAAGTAGTGACATTAATACCTTTATCGAAAATGATTTAATTGCGTTGAACGATTTTGAATTAATCAATGTGTATGAGGAGGAAAATATAGATCTCAATACTATTTTTGACGTAAATTTAAGTGATACAGAAACGATAGATTATTTAGAAAACTCTGGCGATCCTTACGAATTGCTAATTGAACAATAATATGATGAAATACTACATAACCATACTACTTGTATGTTTTGGGCTTTCTTTGGGAATGGCTCAAGATGGTAAAATACGAGAAAAAATAAAGAAATTAAGAATTGCGTTTTTTACAGAAAATCTGGATTTAACTGAAGAAGAAGCGCAACAGTTTTGGCCTGTGTACAATGCTTATGACGATATTAATCACAAACTACGCATACAAGAATTGAATCGAATTAAAAGAAATATCAAGTCTAATGAAAACATGTCAGAAACTGAAGCTACTACGATTTTAGATCGAATACAAACTATTGAAAGTCAAGTGTATGAAAACGGCGTGAATTTAATTAAAAAGCTACGTGAATTTCTACCTGCGATCAAAATTATTAAATTGAAAAAAGCGGAGCGTGACTTTAATAAAAATTTAATGAAACAGTTTCGTAATAGACGCAGAAAAAATTGATCAATGTCCTAAAAAACCTAGAATAGTAATATTCAAAACCCAAGCATTGATTAAGAAAAGAGCAATTCCCTCAAAAAGAACTGCTCTTTTTGTTTTTAAACCTTTTTTACAAAATAGAGTCTAACTACTACTACCAATTTACTAGTAAATTGGTATAAATAGCAGTCATAAGTGATGAAATATCACTGTTTATAATTTTTGGTGATTGGTTGAAAGGAGTGTTGAAAAACGCTCCTTTTTTTATTTTTTAGAGCAACTTTAAAAAAATACTCACCAATAAGTATTTTTATTTTAAAATATGATTTGTAGCTTTAGCTGTAATTAAGTGATTGAAAATAGTCACATAATTGTCTTAAAAATTACACCATGAGCACTACAAAAGCAGATCAATTGGGTTCAGTTGAACAATCTGAACAAAAAAACACGCCAAAATTTCACGTCATTCTATTCATCATATTGACACTATTGATGATTGTTTGCGGAAAAATGTTTCATATTTACGATTGGATAGCACATCCGCAGTTTACCGAAGAAGGCGTCAAAAGTTCTTGGTTTTTTAAGCATACGAGCTTGTATCAAGAAATTATTTTCATTGCATTCTTCATTTTTGATTTTGTGTGGGCTTTCCTCCTTTTTTATATTACTGGCAAGTATATTCACAAAAAAGCTACGGAACATAATGTCAAAATTATTTTCAAAATATTTCTCGTATTAGCAAGTCTAGCATACACGTTTGATTGTACCGAAAACTTTTACTATTTGTGGAATAAAGAATACCCAAAAACCATTGTCAGTATTAAAATTGGGTTTTATTCCGTTACGTTTCTGCTAGTGTTGTTGACTTGGATTCGTTTTTCGTTACGCGATCGTTTGGTGCTTTTAAAAGAATTTATGTATTCTTCATGGATCAGCTTATTATTCTTATTCATCATAGGACTTACCTTGCCCAAAGCGCCACAACTCAACTCCATCATTGTGGATTTGTATTACCATCCTTTTTGGTTTGTTTTTGTACTACTTTTAGGATTTGCACCTATTTATTGCATTGTATTGTCACATTATCCAAATTATTTTTTACTCTCTAAATCGAATCGAAAGTTTCAAGATAAAGATTGGAAAATGTATCGCATCTTTAGCATTTTTGGCATTGTTTGGTATAAAAATAAAGCTGGAAACAGTACACCCGAAAGTGTTGCGTATGAAAGTGAATTGAGTTTTTTACGTCGTGTTATTGGCGTATTTTTTTATGCAGCCATCTTTTATATGATTGCTTATACTGCAGATACCAACTTTGGTTTTGGAGTAGAACTCAGCGGATTTGTGCCTTTATTGTTAGTCAGTTTGATTGTTTGGTTGTATGTGTTGAAAAAACAAAAAGACAAATGGCGTTTGTATTATGCCAATGGTTTGCGGGAAGCGAACGAATCGGCGCGTGATTTGTATTTTGCAGGTGAAGAAGGAAAAAAACTCAACAATCCGATACGAACGTATGTAATTTTTGTCATCGTCACAATATTAGCGCATTTTGCATTGTTCATTTTATTGTTTTGGTTTACATATCCTTTTAATTATACAACGGTAATTTTGAGTTTATTATGTATTTCGCTTCAAGCGATTACTTATACGTATTACCGAACGTTCCGAACCTTGTTTAAATACGCCTTTTTTGATGCAGACAATGAAGCTGTAATTAACAGTTTTCCGTTGATGAATGATGAAAATGATCCACGCACACGAGCAGAAAAAAAGCAAGCGATCATTAGTATGTTTGAAGGGAATAACTATTTCGGACAAACGCCTTTTTTCAAAAAACTGGCAACACTCAGAATCAAGAATTTCAGTTTAGGCGCCGTGAGCAATAGTATTATCTTCCTCAAAGTAATTTCCTATTTTGGTGCTGCAAATTTGTTGTTTTTCTTGGCGATTAATTTTGTCCCACAAGTTGCCTTACACATCAATGGAATTATCATTATTGTGTCTGCTTTTTTCTTGTTATACGGAATCATTGTGATCATTTTGAAGCATTTTATGTATTATAATTTATCAGAAGATGATTTTGCTAAAACCCAAAAATCCAATTTCCGATTTACGGTGTACGGCGTGTTGTTAGCCATGATATTATTGAACTATTTATCACGTCATAATGAAAGTACCGCCAATAACTTGTTTGAGTTGGCAAAGATTGAAGAAACGATTACCCCAGAAACCATCAATCTGGAAAAATACATTCAAAACCTGCCCAACAAACGGTATTATATTGGTTGTTATGGTGGCGGAATGAAAGCAAATGCGTGGACAATGACGGTATTGAACGCATTAGACAAAGACGGAACATTGTATGATAAAACAGTGTGTTTATCAGGCGCATCAGGTGGAACCATCGGTTTGATAAATTATTCAGCAATCAAACATCAAAATGATGATGCCCAATTTCGCGATTCTATTATTCGGAAAATTGGCACGGAAAATATACTGTCGATGGATTTAGCGCATTTGCTCGGTCGCGATTGGTTTACACACATGTTTTTACCGATAAATTTGATTGGAAAAGACCGTTCTACAGCCGCCATGTATACGTATGCTAAGTATGTAAATCATGAGCTTACCCAAAAGGAGTTTGACTCTACTTCGTACCGACAGTTTTGGTACAATATGTACAAAAGAAAGGAACGTTTCCCGATTTTGATAAGTAACACCACAAATATTAAAGGACGACAAGGAATGGCAGTTTCGATTCCTGTGAAAAATAATCACGCGAAAGCAGCCTTGTATTTAGGCGCCAACGATATTTTGGAATTGGGCAACAATCAAACCTTGAGTTTTTACAATGCCGCTTCTACCACAAACCGTTTTCCGTTGATCAGTCCAGCCGCAACAATTGAAGGTGAAGGACAATATAATGATGGTGGAATTTATGAAAATTCAGGATTATTGTCTGCGTACAAATTGTATGAAGCGATCAACGAATTAGATGCGAATGCTAAAAATAAAGAGACTGTTTTTATCAATATTATCAATGATAAATCAGCCTATGTAAAATCAGTTATGGATGCTGTTATGGAAGATTGCAATGGCGGCGTTATCAACAAATCCAATGAATTTTCTGCAATTTTAAATTCAGTCGCAGCTACCGAAATGTTTCCAGGCTACATTAAAGATAAATTGAATTTCCTTGCAGCGAAACATGATAATTTTACCTTTGAAAATATCTATTTACCACATAAATTCGATTTGGATGATGTACGCGCCATTTACGGACAAAAGATAAAAGATACTGCATGTGTCGTGGAAATTGCCAAGATTATTCAAGAAAATAATGATGATATTTGGGACTTAATGAAAGGTGGTTCTAAAGAAACATTTACGATTATTGAACCAGAAATGAGTCGCGTGATGGCGATTCCAGCGTTTAATTTTATGCAGTATATGTTGAAACATGAACGTGTGGAAAAAGTGTTAAACATGTTACACTAACATTTTATTGAAACAACAACTTCGCAATCCTATTTTTCCCAGCCGCATACGCTGTAGAATCGTTGATGAATTTGAGAGTGTAAAAACCTTCGTCAGAAAGATGTTTCCAAGTGTTTCCTGCGTCGTTGGAATAGTCGATTCCTTTGAAACCAACCGCAACCAATGCTTTTGCATCGCTGTTTGGAACGTATTGCACACAGCTTCGATACCCTGGATGTTGGTTTTCGGCAACCAATTGCCATGTTTTGCCGCCGTCAGACGTTCGGATTTTGTTGGCTTCCTTGATGTCTGCTTTGCTGTAATCGCCACCAATGGCAAATCCGTTGTTGGCATCGTAAAAGTCGATAGAATACATTCCTGTCGTTTCTATTCCTTGTACAATAGGCGTTTCAAATACTGTCCACGTGTTGCCTTTATCTGCCGAATATAAAATTCTGCTCGCTTTTCCGCCTGTGGCAATCCAAGTTTCGTCACCAACAATGGCAATGTTGGTATTGCTTGCTGCAAAAGCAGCTTCTCCTTCTTTTGCTTTGGGCAATTCCTCGCAGGAAACTTTCCGCCATGTATTTCCACCATCGCGTGTAATGATGATGCTGATACAATCGTCTGTGGGATCGCCCATCGCAATTCCTTCTTTTGCATTCCAAAAAGCAATGGCATCATAAAATACTTTATCGTGTGTTTCTTTGTA
Source organism: Kordia sp. SMS9 (assembly GCF_003352465.1). Lineage (NCBI taxonomy): Bacteria > Pseudomonadati > Bacteroidota > Flavobacteriia > Flavobacteriales > Flavobacteriaceae > Kordia > Kordia sp. SMS9. Next base: position 4,678,540 of record NZ_CP031153.1, read on the forward strand.
GACCAACTCCACTTTTCCGTCTTTCGAAATTTTATATAACAATGCCGGATTCACAATACTGATTCCAAACGTAGTATTATTGACATGCGCTACGGCACGAAAACTCACGTTCAGTGAATCTGGAACTTTTCCTTTGAGCAGGTTTGTATGCTGATTGGTTTTTGCATTATAGTGTCCAATAGTTGTGTTGTTTCCGCCGTATACCAAATTATTTTCAGGTGTAATCGCTATGGCGCGAATGCTCACAGAATCGTTGAATATTGGCGTAATTTCTACTGTGGAAAATGTTTTTTGAGGTGACTTTTTCTCTTTTTGCGTTTCTTCACAAGAAAAAAATAAAAATAGTATACATATCGATAACATAGAACGCATAGTTAGGCTTTTTTAGAAGAAATGAACGATTTACCCACCGCACGAATAGAAATGACATTGAGTGGAAATTCCATAAATACATGCACAAAACTGAGGAATAAAAGCAAGGTAAATCCAATTTTATAGTTGTACATATACAACGCCACAGAACCAATCCACATTATGAATATGGTTAAGGAACGTTTTTGTGTGAGCTTTTTGTGCCAACCAATCACGGAAGTTTTAGAGAACCAATTTAGGTAATGATACGTGTAGGCAAATGCAATAAAGATTTGAATTTTTATGAACAGTTTCCCTTCAAACGCAAATACATTTCCATCGGTCATGCCAATTGCTTGCGAAATTTTAGCATTTAAAATGTACAAACTATTGTCTTCATAAATCATTTTTGTGTCTGTTCCTAAGATATAATCAAAAGGATTCACCGTGAGAAAAATGATCAAAAACGGAATGAAAAACATCAAAATAATATTGAAATACCCTATTCTGCTCTTCGATTTTAAATTTCCATACCACATAAACATAATCGTGAATATATAGACATGAATAACCGTTGGAAGAAAAACACCTACTAACAAATGATATAAAGGTACAAAGTGAAATAATGCTGCCAAGATGCAGCCGACAGTCAGTGCAATATATTGTTGTTTTTTAGTTTTAAAAACGGTAAATGCAACCGCTGCCAAGATTGCTAGAAATAAGCAACTGTTAAAGTATGCAGGAAGTGTGTTGGTAAATAGCAACACGATTTCAGAAGTTGCATAACTTTCAGGCACAAAAACACGTATAAATGGCGGAAGTGACACTAGAAAAGCTGCAATGACGATGAGATAAATCCAAAGTTTGCTGGCAATAAAATAGTTTTTATCACGAATCCAATTGATTTCTGTTAAGTAATGTAACGGTCCCAAAACCGCATACGCAAAGAGAAACAATTCAAAAGGCAAATAATAAGCAAACAGAAAGGATATGATTATCAATCCTGTATTGAGAAGATCTATGTTTCCTGTTTTCATCTATTTGATATTTGGCGAATGATGTTTTGTACGTTCATAGCACATTTACATACGGACTAAAAATAGAAAAAGCTTCGTAGATTACGAAGCTTTTTCCTTGTATTTTAAGAATTGATTCTTAGATACTATATTATTCTATAATCATTTTCTTCGTAGCTACTTTTTTACCACCTACATATAATGTGTAGTAGTACATACCAGAAGATAATGAGTTTGTGTTAATGTTTAATTCCTGATCTCCTTTTTGTGTTAATTCAACATTAGAAATTACTTGTCCTGCTGTATTCACAAATACAATAGCAGCATCACCTGTTAATTCTTGAGGAATGAAGTAACGGATAGAAGATGTATTGTTAAATGGATTTGGAATGTTTTGATATAAAATGGCACCACTTCTATTAGCATTGTTTGCAGGAACTACTGAAAGTGTTCCATCACATGCACATACTTCAATAGCATCTACTCTTGTGATTAAGTCATCAATTTGTGCTTGTTGTGCAATATTTTCTGCTTCTAAAGCTGATAAGATTGGAGATAAATCAACGTTTACTGAAGTTCCTCCTTCAATCGCAACCGTTAATGTATTTCCAGACAACGTTGCAGATGTTAAGTTTTGATCATCTGTTCCTGTTCCGTCTGCAAGCGAAGCTAAATCAACACCGGTTCCTCCTGTAATATTTAAAGTTGTCCCAGATAATGATAAGTTTTGACTATCCGTGTTGTCTAAATATCCTGATAAATCTACTGTAGAAGCGTTTCCTGTAATGCTCAATATATCTGAAGCAACAGAAATTGCCTGTGCATCTGTACCTGTTCCGTCTTGTAATGGAGCTAAATCAACACCAGTTCCACCAGAAATATTTAACGTTGTGCCAGATAATGATAAATCTTGCTCATCTGTATTGTCTAAATACCCTGATAAATCAATCGTTGTCATTCCTCCAGAAATACTTAATACGTTTGCCGAAATTGCTAAATCTTGATTGTCTGTATTGTCTAAATATCCTGATAAATCTACGGTTCCAGCATCTCCTGTAATACTTAATATATCACTTGAAACAGAAATTGCTTGACTATCAGTATTATCTAAATATGGAGATAAATCTACAGTTCCTGCATCTCCTGTAATGCTTAATACATCAGCAGCAACAGAAATTGCTTGTGCATCTGTATTGTCTAAATATGGAGAAAGATCTACTGAGCCTCCATCTGTTAAGCTTAATGTATTTGTAACCAATGATAGATCTTGTGTATCGGTATCAGTGTCCATCATTCCTTTCCACTGCGTTCCATCCCAATAGAATGAATTGTCAGTTTCGGAATCGTATACAACCATACCTTCGTCGGTTGCTCCTAATGAGCTTCCAAAAGCAGTACGTTCTGCGGTTGTCATACGGTTTAATTGTAAACCTTTAGTTGCGCCTGTTAAATCTAAAGAAGCATTTGCGTTTGGTGTATCTGTACCAATACCGACACTTAATGGGTTTGTAACTCCACCAAGAACCATGGTATTATCATTTACGGCAGTTGCCGCATTACCAATAGCAACTGAATTTGTTCCTTGTACGTTTGCTGCATTACCAATAGCAATGTTATTTGTAGGATTTAAAGCACTTGGATCCGTAGAAGAAGCTTGATATCCCATAACAATAGCTCCATCATTTTGTGCAATTGTAGTAGAACCAATGGCAATGGCAAATTGATTGTCAATATCAACTGAACGACCAATACCAACGGCATCATTTTCTGCAACATTCACACGATCACCAATACCAACTGAGTAATCGGCTAAGGTTCCCATATTTCCTAAATATCCCATCATAATAGAGTAATCTCCACGAATGTCATGATCAATACCTAAAGAAATTGAGTACTGTCCATCTATGAAAGAGTAGTTACCAAATCCCATGACGTTGTTGTTACTTGCAGTAATGTCGTACCCAAAGAACATTGTATTTGAACGGTTTGTATTGTCAAAATCTGCTAACGATCCCATACCAACGTTATATTGTCCTTCACGGTTTGTAAAACCAGTAGAGAAACCTACATACGTGTTGTGGTTTGCGTTTGATGTATTATTTGTACGGTTGTTATCCCAACCAGCTTGTGCTCCAATGAATGTGTTATAATCTGCCCATTCTGTAGCAACACCCGCAGCGGCACCAACCATGGTGTTGTAAATACCGTCACCAATATCAATTGCAGCAGAATCTCCAACTCCTGTGTTGTGGTGACCGTCATCAACGTCACTCATAGATTCACTACCAATACCTGTATTTCGGTATCCTACATCAGAAGAAATACCTACTTCGTTACCAACAAATGTTTGTTTGTAACCAGTAGTGTTACTAAAACCTGCATCTTCTCCGATGAATGTGTTTTCGTAACCAGTAGTGTTATTTGCTCCAGATTCTTCACCGACGAACGTGTTATCGTAACCAGTCGTATTGTTTTCTCCAGATTCCGCTCCGATAAATGTGTTATCTCCACCAGTAGTGGTCAAACGACCTGCTTCGTATCCCATAAAGGTATTATCAAAACCTGTGGTATTTGAATATCCTGCTAGATACCCAATAGCCACAAGCTCACTTGTAGTAACGCTTCGTCCTGCGCTGTATCCAAAAAGGGTAACTCTTGATCCGGAAGTGATAAAACTACCTGTACTATCTCCGTAAAATGTGTTGAAGTCTCCAGTAGTGATACTTACTCCGGAACCAGTACCCATAGTCTCATTGAGTGTTTGTGCTTGTAATCCTGTAATTCCTAATACACACAGAATAAACACAACTACGAGGGGTAATTGTTTTCTCATATTAATTTGTTGTTAGTTTAATTTTATTATGGTTATTCCAAATATAGAAAATAATATTTTAACAAACCATTCAAATATAATTAACTATCCTTTAAGAAATACCCGAGAATATACCTGTTTTCAAAAAAAATGTACAATTCGTAAACTTTTATTTATAAACGGTAGTTTTTAGATGTAATAATTCTGTTATATTGCAAGGAAAAATTAACCATACCATTTATGCCAAAAGCTGAAAAATTTAGTAGTTGGATACTATTTATTTGCCTATTTTTAGCATACACTATTTCTGCCCCAAACACCATTGCTTTCTGGGATAGTCCCGAATTTATAGCCAGCAATTATACACTACAAGCATCACATCCTGCGGGTGCTCCTTTTTACACTATTCTATGCAAAGTTGTATTGTCATTTTTTCCTGCTGGCAAAGCAGCTTTGGTCACCAACTTGATTTCTTCCTTTTTTGGAGCCTTGACATGTACACTCTTATTTAGAATCACTTTAAATATAGCGAGAAGGATACTTTCTGTTACTGAACGTAAAACTATGACTACAATTCCACTACTTTCAGGAATTGTGGCGGCGCTAACACTTGCCTTTTCTGATAGTTTTTGGACGGCAGCTACCGAAGCCGAAGTATACACATTATCATTTGCGTTAATGGCTGGAATGATCTTTTTAATGTTATTGTGGGAACAAACAACCGATCGCACAAAAGAAATAAAATATGCGCTGTTTGTAGCTTTCTTGTTGGGAATTGCCACAGGCGTTCACTTGATCACGATTGCAATTGTAATTCCATTTTCTATACTCATCGCACATAAAAAATTTGGACTTACATTCAAGACATTTTGCATTGCCATCTTCTTTGGTTGCGCAGCTTTTGTCGTTATCTATAGTTTTATTGTTCAAGGATTGATCAAACTAACGAATTCATTGGATATCTGGCTTATCAATTCGTTTGAAATACCTTTAAATTCTGGCATTATTGCTATTTTTCTTATGATAGCACTAAGTGTCAGCAGTGTGTTATTTCTCACTAAAAAAAGACGCAAAACTCAATGGCACCATGCCGTTTTAGGATTGATATTTTTCTTGATTGGGATGAGTTCCTTTTTGATGCCATTACAACGATCTGATGTAAATTTACTGATTGCAGATAGTATAAAAAATAGTAATAAAATGCTGCAATACGTACGTGCTGAGCAATTTGGTGTAGGTGCCATTCCGTTACTAAAAGGACCTGTGTTCAACGCGCCTTTAGATAAAGACATCGCTTTTGTCGATGGAAAACCTGCCTACAGTTACAATGAGAGTGTAGAGAAATACGAAATGGTACATGATGGAAAATTTAAAGAAGTAAAGTATTCGGATGAATTTACCATGTTTTTTCCGCGAATGTTCGACAAAGGTGATGCAGAAAAATACAAAGCTTGGACGCCCATTTTTGGAGAACCCATCAACTATCCTGTGCGCGGCGAACTCGTTACGATTAACAAACCTACGTTTACCGAAAACTTGAGTTTCTTTATCAACTATCAAGTGATTTGGTTGAATGCGCGGTATTTATTTTGGAATTTTATCGGAAGACAAAACGATCATCACGGTTTAGGCTATATTAAAGATGGCAATTGGATCAGTGGTATTGGTGTTTTCGACGGAAGTCGTATCGGAGAACAAGCCTTTATTCCTGAGTTTTACAAGAATCATAAAGGAAATGATGCGTATTATTTTTTACCATTCATCTTGGGAATTTTAGGCTTTTTGGCACTTTGGAAACACAAACACTATTTTTGGATGACCTTGCTCCTGTTCCTCACTTTCGGAATTGGAATTACCATTTATGTCAATCCAGTTCCATCAAGTATTTTGATCCGCGAGCGTGATTATATTTTTATAGGTTCATTTGTAATTTTTGCATTGTGGATTGGTCTCTCGGTAGTATTTCTCACGAAAGTGCTAACAGCCATCAAAAAACCAAAAATCCGCTTAGGAATTGTTGCCGGATTCGTATTATTAGCTGCTCCATTACAATTACTCGCAAAAGGTTGGGACAATCACCAGCGCGGACATGATGAGTTTGCGTATCACTTTGGAAAAGCGTACTTAGATGCCTGTCCCGAACAAGCTATTTTAATTACCGATGGCGATAATATGACCTTTCCGTTGTGGTATTTGCAACAGGTGGAAGGCTATCGTACCGATGTTCGTGTCATCAATTTTGACCAATTAAATATTGATACGCATATTGATAATTTAAAGAAAACTTCGTACGATTCCAAACCAATTACCATTGACCTCAACCGCGATTTTTATGTGAGTGGTATTGAAAAATTAATTCCTTTACAGGAAGAAACGAAAGATCCTGCGGTGTTGCCAATTTTGTTTAATTTTTTTAAGAAAGAAAATACTAAAATTAACTGGAATGGACGCATGCGACCGTATATTCCGTCCACAACATTTTCAATTCCGATTGATACGTTGAAAATCAAAAAGCAATTCAATCCTAAGCAATTAAATGCTTCTTATACAACCGCAATTACATGGCAACATGCAAAGAAATTTTATGGTTTAAACGAAATTGTGTTGATGAATTTGTTACAAAATAATATCAACGATCGTCCGATTTGCTTTGCAAGCAACGGAAAAAAACGCCATCAAATTGGCTTAGAACCGTATTTAATTCAGCACGTAATGGTAAACATTTTGGCACCGATACAACGAACAGATTCAAAACTAAATCCAAAAATCGTAGATACCGAAATGATGTATCCGTATATCATGAATCAAGTGCGATTTGAAGGTTTGCAAGAAGATTCAAAATTTATTCGCAATGAGAATGTTACCTATTCGCGAGAAATTTTACGTCAACATTATTACTTTCTAGCGCAAGCATTGTTGGAAGAAGGAAACACGCAAAAAGCCATCGAAGTTTTGGATAAATGCAATATGCTTTTCCCCAACAAAACGGTACCATTCAAACAATTCGCGTATGCCATTGGAAAGTTGTATGTTCGTGCAGGAAAAGGAAAAAAAGGCACTGAAATTTGTAAAACTGCCATGCAGAATATTTGGGACGAATTGCAATGGATGATATCTTTTGATCCGCCAAATCCGATCATTAATTTACGTCACGCCTACCGATTGAAAGAAATCTATTTTCAAATGATGCAGCAGTTTCCAAGCGGCATCAAAAACGCGCCTGTAAGTGAGGAAACTTTTCGTGGATTTGACGCATCGTTTCAAACATGGCAACAACGAAACTGGCCATACTAATTCCCCTAACTATGTTATTTTCAACCGAAGTTACTTCTTCAAAAATTATTTCCGACAATCCGCTATTTCAACGTACGTTAAAAGCGTACCATTTGGTAGCACCACACATTCATGGAAACGTACTAGAAATTGGTTGTGGTGAAGGGTATGGTGTGGAATTATTGTATAAAAATGCGGATCAATTGACCTTGATTGACAAATCGCCCTACACAGCAGAACTGATTAATGATAAATATCCAAACACAACAATTATTCAAGAGAAAATTCCGCCATTAACGCAATTAAAATCAAATAGTTTTGATGTGGTGGTTTCTTTTCAAGTAATTGAACATATTAAAGAAGCTGGGTTGTATTTGGAAGAAATTCATCGTGTATTGAAACCGAATGGAAAAGCCTATATTTCTACACCAAACGCACTAAAAACCATTGCGCGAAATCCGTGGCATTATAAAGAATATACTTTTGAAAGTCTGTCTACTATCATTGAAAAAACCTTTGCAAAGTATCGTATAGAAGCCATTTGTGGCAATGAAAAAACAGATGCGTATTATGAAAAAAATCAAAAATCGGTCGCACGTTTTTTACGCTATGATATTTTCAACTTAGAACATAAAATTCCTGCATGGTTATTGCAAATTCCGTATGAAATTGCCAATCGGATGAATCGAAAAAAATTGCTCAACAAAAATCCTGATTTGGTCAATAGTATTACGTTGGAAGATTATTCATTAGACAAACATTCTGAAGCTACGCTAGATTTCTTTTGTACGCTTTTGAAATAGATTTTAGACCGCTGCGCTGCTAGATTTTAGATCGCTTAGACGCACTTTGTTTTTAGAGGTGTTGGATGTTGGAAAAATTTAAAATTCAACATTAAAACTTAAAATTACTTTCGCATTCAAAATATTCTCAACTGCGCTCGAATTGACATTTGATACTTTCAACAAAAAAAGCTCCACAAAATAAACTGTGAAGCTTTTAAGGAACTGATGAAAACCAAACTTCATTCCTTTTTCAATGTTTTTATATCAGCAATTAGCTGTTGTACTGACGTTTTGTTCAATCCGTTGTAAATACCTCTTATTTGCCTGTTTTTATCAATCAATACAAAATTTTCAGTGTGTAAAAAATCGTCATCGGTTTTGGTCTCGCCTAAATCTTCTTCCACAAAATAATAGTTTCGACCTAAGTCGTATATCTGAGAACGATCGCCTGTGACTAAATGCCACTTTTTACTGTCAATTCCTTTCGTTTCCGCATATCGTTTCAACACTGGAACAGAATCTATTTTCGGTGTGACGGAATGCGACAATAATAAAATTTCGCTGTCTTCTTTAAATTCTTGTTGCAAAATGTCCATATTCGCCGTCATTTTTGGGCAAATTCCAGGACAAGTGGTAAAGAAAAAATCCGTAATGTAAATTTTATCATTGAACGTAGCTTCCGTAATAGTTTCTCCATCTTGATTCGTAAGATTAAACGCTGGAATTTGATGAAATGCTTCTTGTGCAGCACTTCCTTTTTCAAACCAATACGGCGTAAAAGATGCTTCTTGATAATACGGCAAACTCGCGACACGACTGCCAAGTTGTTTTTTTTCATTTTTACAACTAATCAAAGTGAAAAAAGCCAATAATACTACACTATAATTCTTTTGTTTGAACAATTTCTTTTTGTAATTCATAACACAATCCTGATCGTTTTAAGCCAAAAATTCGTCCATTTTTAGCTTCATAATTGTTAAATAATTTTCCATTCTTTCGCCATGCTTGCTGCAAACCTGCTGCTTTTCCGTTAACGATAGTCAGACGTTTGAATTTTTCGCCTGTTATATACCATTGTTCCTGCACGCCATGTACAACTCCATCGCTATGATTGGAGATTGATCGCAAGTTTCCATTTCGCCACCATGTTTTGGAAATTCCGTGTTGTTTTCCAGCTACATAAGTTGCTTCAAAACTTAGCAAACCATCCAAAAACCACTTTTTGCGTACGCCGTTCCGTTTTCCTGCCACATATATAGTACGTTCAGAAACCACACCGTTTTCATAGGTTGCTTCTAAAACGCCCGTAAAAGGCTTGTTTTGATAATAATACAATCCCAAAGTAGCATTAAGCGTTAGTTTTTCTTTAGAAACGACTACCGAAGTGTTCGAGGAAACAGCTTCGGCAATCATTTCTTTTTCTTGGGAATTTTGTCCACACGAAGTCAACAAAAGTACCACTAACCCAAGAAGTCTTAAAAAACTATTGAACGCTACTTGCTGTCCCTTGATAATTGCCTGGAAATAATATATAATACGCATTCAAATAAAGTTCGTTTTGTATGTGATAATGATATTCAGTTTCGTCTGTATGTTGTGTTGTGCTTGCATGTCCTCCAGAAGCATCCAAATCCGTTGGGTAGGTTCCTGTAGAATTACATTTTCTACCATACAAGAAAAAACCGTCTGCTATAATTCCTATCAATTTTTCATCGTCATCCGACCATGCTTTTGGCTCTAAATGATAATGGTAACTTTGCGGTCCGGTATGCGCTGCGGTATAATCTAAAGAACCTACAGCATTGTCTAAAGGCACATTTGGACCTTCTTCATCATTGTAAATCATTCCGCCCGAAACTGCAATTCCAATTGCGCCTAAACCTGTAGCACTTGAATTGGAAGCCAACGTAGGATTTGCAGAAACCGTCAACGAATACGAACCATTGAAATCATCAATATTTCCTGGAGCCATATCTTCAAACGAAGTAACTGTCGGCGCTACAAATAATGGATGATCTTCGGCTGCTGCTGGAGTTCCCATTCTTGCGGTTGTGTTTGACCAATAGGGAGACGTATGATTAGGTCTTCCATTGCTTTCTATTTCCACATTGGAACCGTTAAGCATAATAGTAACATTAGTAGTGTCAAATTCGCTAAAAGCGGCGTGCAACGTTGCTGTGTCTCCGCCTCCATCAGTTGGTGTTGTCGTTGTCGTTGTAGCGTCGTCGTCACTTCCGCAAGCAACTATAAAAACTACGGAAATTAGCGCTAAGAGTACGACTATTAAAGATTTTCTATTCATGTGTTATTTGTTAATTTGTTAATTTGTTTTTTTGTCAATTTGTGGAACTAGCAACTAGCAACTAGCAACTAGCAAACCTAATGTCTTCCGCCGCGTTGTCCTCGTTGTCTTCCTTGTGGTTTTGGAGCATTTTCTAATTCTTCCTGTGTGATAAAACCATCTTCGTTAGCATCTACTTTTGTAAAATCGCGTTGCAATGGTCCTTTGACTTCTTTTTTGCTTAATTTCCCATCACCATTTGCGTCCATTTGTTCCATAATTTGTGCAACACTTGGACGTTCTCCGTTGTTTCTTCCGCGTTCTCTGTTTGGAAAACCATTAGATCCGCCGCGCATTCCGCCACCTACTTTAAAGGTTTTATTTGGTGTTCCGAAGAAAAATCGTGGTAAGGATGGAAAACTGTCTGTTATGACATAATAATAGGTTCCATCTGGGAATTCGGGTGTTTTTCCAAAACGTCCGTTGGCTTCATCCAAATCGCCGTGTCCTTCTATATATTCAAAATCACGTACATAAGTTCCGTCATACGCACCGTTTGGTGCAGAAATTCCATCGCCCGGACGATTTCCTTCTCTTAATTTGTAACTAGATGTCAATTCGATTATCTGAGTGCTTTCTGCGGAAGCGTACCCATATTTATAATACATAGGAAAACCATCTGCTGCCCAACCGATTAAAAACATACTATTTTCTTTCGCTTGTTGCAGCAATCCCCACGGTGTTCCATGATAGTGATATTCGCCTGTGGGTTGTACATGTGCATTGTTGCAATCGTCTCCCAAATCAACATTGGTACTCAAGGCTTCTTTAGCCCAAGCCATGTTCAGTTGGCGCGTGTTTGGGTTTATGAAAAATTCCATTGCCGTCGGTTCCATTTTTACACCATTCATCGCGACACCAAAAACGTACTCAGGTCTTCCTTGCCCTAACATTCCTTCACTGTAGACAGATGTTAGTTTTTTGTTCTTTTTTGGTCTGAGTGCGACTTTGTAAGTTTTGTTTTGAGGAGCAATTTTGTTTGGATTTCCTGCATTTGGGAAACTTCCTGTAGCGTGTTTTGGAATGGCGTTCGATTTGATAACGCGGTATTTTCCTTGTTTCGTGATAGAGACTTCACTTTTGTACTTTACCATTTCGGTACATTCGTAACCATCGGTTACCGAAAAGGTGTTTGTGGTGGTTTCTTGAGCGAATGTTGCAAACGCCATCAAGAGAAAAATAGGTGTGATTTTATAGTGCATACGAAAAGAGTTTCATCTTGTTATTTTGTAGTTAGATGTGATCTTTTCGAAAAACTTGTGCGAAAATTTTATTTTTTTGTTTTTTTTCTTCCGTGTCGCTTCAAAGCGTGTTGAATTAATGTATTAAAACGTTCACGTTGTTCGTCAGTACAAATTTTTTGAACTTCTTTGAAATGATAGAATGTTTTCAGATCTTTTTGCCGTTCTTTTTCACCAATTTGATTTGTGATGTCGTCTATTTTCGCTTTGTCAACCGTTGTTTCAGAAATTTCTGCAAATAGGGCATCTTTCAGTTTTTTGATATCTCGTGAAATAGTCATCATCGCTTCATGATGTACATCGTTTATGGTTGAAAACTGCTGCATTTGTGCTTCATCAAATTGTAATTCTTTTGCAATAAATTTTCCTGGATTTGCGCCTCTTGGTGGTTTATCTCCGAAAATTTTGAACATAAAGAAACCATTCATCACAACGAGAAATATCAATAAAATATATAAAAAGGTATTTTTTTTCATCAGTTTCTGTGGGTTTAATTGAATAATGATTGATTTTCTCCTTCGTTTAATTCGTACATCGTTGCGAATTCTGAAATGTTTTCATTGTATTCCGTTTTTGTCATTTGATAGATTCCAAACACATTGATCAACAATACACACACTAAGGTTGCCAATTGTAATTGTGGCGTAAACCAACTAAAACCTGTTGCCACAGTTTCTTCTTTTTCTGAGAATAAACGCTGCATGGTTTTATCTTTGAAAAAAGGAGAAACGTTCACCGCATCGATCGTATTTAAAACGTCGAAAGTAGCGTCAATTTTCTGATTAATATCTTTTGGTTTGTTCATAACTTTATATTAGATGCGAATTTTATACAAAACTTGCGTTAGATTTCATTTTTATAAAAATTTGCTAATATTTTTTGTAAATTTTTCTTGGCGCGAAACATCAAGGATTCCACAGATGAAACGCTTTTCTCTGTAATTTCGGCAACTTCCTTATAGGGTAAACCATCAATTTTATGCAAGGTAAATACAATACGTTGCGCTTCGGGCAATTGATGAATGGCTTTGAATATGGTTTCGCTTTTTTCTTTATTTTCTAATAAAATTCCTGGATGATTCATTTCTGTAAAATACGAGGTTTTATCAAGCGGAATTTCATTTCCAAAAATAGATTGCATAAAGGCAAACCGTTTTTTGGTGTTCTTTTTTCGGATAAATTCCAACGATTTATTGGTTGAAATTCGATAGATCCACGTGGATAATTTAGAATTTCCTTTAAACGTATGAATCGATCGGAATACTTCTACAAATACTTCTTGCGCTATGTCTTCTGCATCTTCTTTATTGGGCACAAACGACAAACAGGTATGAAATACACGCTGCTCATATTCAGTGATGAGGCGACTGTAAGCAGCCTGTTTTTCTTCCCGTAAATCGTTAATAAATGTAGTTTCGTCCAAAGAATTTATTTGATTGTTTAAATTAACTAAAAAATATAAACATAAAACAATACCTTTGCGCTTTAATTTGAATTACATGCGATTACACAGAAATTTGGTTTTTTCCGTTATTGATGGTTTAAACCTAATATTTAATGAAGGAGCTTATGCCGATAAAGTAGTTGAAAAGTTACTAAAAAGAGACGCCCGTTGGGGAAGTCGCGATCGTAAATTTGTCGCGGAAACTACCTATGAAATTGTACGCTGGAAACGCTTGTATGCGGAGATAGCGGATAGTAAAGAAAATTATTCTCGTGAAAATTTATGGCGCATTTTTGCCGTTTGGGCAACCTTGCGCGGTATTGAATTGCCCGATTGGAATCAGCTTGCGGGAACGCCAACACGAAGAATTAAAGGACGTTTTGATGAACTTTCTAAAATTCGAAAAATTAAAGAATCTATTCCTGATTGGTTGGATGAATTAGGTGTTGCTGAACTCGGTGAAGAAGTTTGGACGAAAGAAATTAACGCGCTTAACAAACAAGCAGATGTTATTCTTCGTGTAAATACTTTACGTACTACAAAAGAAAAACTTAAAGCATTATTAGCTTCTTTTGATCATGAAACAGAAGATATTAAAGGACATCCTGTGGCATTACGCTTGAAAGAACGTGCCAATATTTTTAAAAATGAAGCGTTTAAAAACGGTTTCTTTGAAGTACAAGATGCCAATTCGCAATTGGTTTCTGAGTTTTTAGATGTAAAACCAGGAATGAAAGTTGTGGATACCTGTGCTGGTGCTGGCGGAAAATCGTTGCATTTAGCCGCTTTGATGGAAAATAAAGGAAACTTAATTTCTTTAGATATTTACGAAGGAAAACTGCGCGAACTGAAGCGTAGAGCACGCCGAAATGGTGCACATAATATTGAAACTCGTGTGATTACTTCCACGAAAGTGATTAAAAAGTTATACGACAAAGCTGACCGCGTACTGATTGACGCACCTTGTTCTGGATTGGGCGTTTTACGTAGAAATCCGGATGCGAAGTGGAAAATTCAACCTGAATTTTTAGAAAAAATTAAAGATACGCAGCAAGATATTTTACAACGCTATTCACGCATGGTAAAGTCTGGCGGAAAACTAGTCTATGCAACCTGTTCTATCTTACCATCTGAAAATCAAGAACAAGTAGCGAAATTTTTAGCTTCTAACAAAGATTTTACATTGGTAGAAGATAAAAAACTATTGGCGCATGAATCTGGATTTGACGGATTTTACATGGCGTTGCTAGAACGAAAATAAAACCCTAAATTATTTCAATATATTATTACAATGAAAAGAATTTTACTTTTTTTAACTGTACTTGCATCGTTTACAGTTACTGCACAACAAGCGTATTATAATGATGTAAACTTAACCTTGACTGGAACACAATTGCGTGATGCTTTGGCGACAAAAGTGATCAATACACACTCCAATTCTTTATCCTACTCTGAGATTTGGACAGCAAGCATGATTACAGATGAAGATCCAAATAATGCAAACAATGTATTATTAATTTACGGATGGGAAAACGGAAGTGACGGCGATGTGACCAACGATTTATCGAGAGGTAAAATGCAAAATGGTGGAAACGTAGGTGACTGGAACCGAGAGCATACGTTTGCGAATTCATTAGCAAGTCCAGACTTGGATGCAAATACTACGAATGGTCCTCCGTACAGTGATGCACACAATTTACGTCCTTCGGATGTTCAACGCAATGGACAACGCGGTAACAGATTATTTGCTGCTGGTTCTGGAAATTCAGGAACCGTTGGAGCATTTTGGTATCCTGGTGATGCAACTGCTGGCGGAACCGATTGGCGTGGTGATGTAGCGCGAATTGTAATGTATATGTACCTTCGTTATGGAAATCAATGTGCGCCAAATTTAGTAGCAAACGGAACTCAAAATAGCGTTGATGCCAATATGATTGATTTGTTGTTGGAATGGAATGCTGCCGATCCTGTTTCGCCTTTGGAAGATGCGCGTAACACGTATCATGAAGATATTTTTAATGCCACGGCACAAGGAAATCGCAATCCATTTATTGACAATCCACGTTTGGCAACACAAATTTGGGGTGGAACTCCTGCGGAAGATCGTTGGGGAATTTTTGGAACTGACACAGAAGATCCAACTGTACCCATGAATGTAATGGTAAGCAACGAAACTTCTAATACTATTGATGTTTCTTGGACTGCTTCTACAGACAATATTGGTGTAACTGGATACGATGTTTTTGTAGACGGAATGTTTGAACAAACGGTAGCTGGAACAACAGCAACCGTAAGTGGTTTGTCTGCTGCTACAACATACACGTTTACAGTTTTAGCAAAAGATGCACAAGGAAATACGTCTGCACAATCTGTTGGAGTTGACGGAACTACCTTAGCTGGTGGTGGAGGTGGAACAGGTGCTAGTTTGTTTTTTTCTGAATATATAGAAGGAAGTTCTTTTAATAAAGCATTGGAAATTGCGAATTTTACAGGAAGTACGGTTGATTTGAATGAAGTAGGAAATGTATATACATTAAAAATATCTACGAATGGAAATGCTATGTGGAACTCAACGTATAGTTTTCCTATGGGCGCTATGATTACGGATGGAGATGTATATGTAATAGCAAATACGGGGTTGGCTGTTTGTACTGGCGCGGTTGATGATTCAAATGATGCAATCACAGGATTCAACGGAAATGATGCCATCGGATTGTTTAAAAACGATGTTTTGATTGATATTCTTGGAACTTTGGGCGATGGAGGTACGTACGCTCAAAACACAACATTGGTTAGAAAACCAAGTGTTAACGCACCAAACACAACATACACAGAAACAGAATGGAATACATTTGCATCAAATACGTGTGACAATTTAGGTGCGCACACGCAAACCTTGAGTATTGCTACGTTTGAAGCTGATGCGTTTTCCATATATCCTAACCCAACAAATGGTGATATTGTATACATCAACACAAAAAATAATGTAGAAGTAACTGCAGTTCAGGTGTATGATATTACAGGAAAGCAAGTATTGACGCAAAACAATGCTTCTAATCAAATTAACGTTCAAAGGTTGCAAAAAGGTTTGTATATTTTACAAGTACAAATTGACAATCAAATCATTACTAAAAAACTCATGAAGCAGTAATAGTAATCGTAATTTATAAAAAGCGATGTTATTTTACGAAATAGCATCGCTTTTTTTTATAGCTTTGGTTTAAACTAAACTAATTATGAAAAGAAAGCTACTATTTGTTATTACACTATTCATCAGTTCTATCACATTAGCGCAAGATACAGAAGCACCAACTACACCAGCGAATTTTCAAATCGTATATAACATAGCAAGTCCGGAAGATTCTTTTGCACTTCAGTGGGATCATGCTACAGATAATGTCGGCGTAACTACGTACGAAATTTATATAAATGGTGCTCTAGACGAGATTATACCATTTGATAATTCAAATACAGTTCAATATGCATCTTTTGGTCGTTTTAACAATGGAACGTATTGTTTTACAATACTTGCCAAAGACGCCGCAGGGAATGCTTCTGCGTTATCTCCTCAAGACTGTGGAAATGTCAACGTTATTTACCAAAATCCTCCAAGAAAACCCTATTTTTCTGGTTTTTTGAATTATGCTGGCGATAATAAAGCCATTGAAATTGCCTATGAGAACTTTGGAAGTTCTTCTGATTTATCGAACTATTCTCTAAAAATAAGCCATAATGGCAGCGGAACTTGGGATACTGTATACACATTTCCTTCTAGTGCGAGTATAAGTCCTAATGAAACGTTTGTGATTGCGCACCCAAATATTTCAATATGTTCTACATTTGTCAACGATTATGATAGTACAATTACCAATTTTGACGGAAATGATGTTATTGGACTGTTTAAATATGATACGCTGTACGATGTGGTTGGCGGAAATTTAGGAAGTAGTACAACAGCTGTTAATACTGATATATTCTTAAAAAAAGAAATCTTAACTGCTATACATCCTATTACAACTTTTAATATAAATGATTGGAATGTATATCCTAATACTGGAAGTTGTCCTAATATGTTAGGATTTTCATTCTTAGTTCTATTAGATGTTGAAGATGAAACTACAGCTACTTTTCAAATTTATCCAAACCCTACAAACGGCGATGTTGTATACATCAACACAAAAAATAATGCAGAAATTTCCACTATGACTATTCATGATGTTTCAGGAAAATTAGTACTGCAACAAGTAAATCCGTCAAACGAAATTAATATTCAACAATTAGAGCAAGGTGTATATTTCTTGCAACTACAAATTGGAAATCAAACAGTTACCAAAAAGTTGATTCGACAGTAAAATAATGTATAAACACACAACGAAAAAGCTCCAAACATATCATTTGGAGCTTTTATATATTACATAATTATGCCAGTTATCATGTAATTTTCTATAAAAATAACAACTATTTTCTACTTTTAAAAATCAAAACAGCAACTAACTGAAAGCTAATTCAATTGCTTTTGTAGCGTGAATCGTTGTGGTGTCAAATACAGGAATTGCACTATCTTCTTGCTTGATTAGTAGCGGAATTTCAGTACAACCTAAAATAACACCTTGAGCACCTTCTTTTTGCAAGCGTTCAATACAATTTTTATACGCTTCTCGCGAAGAATCTTTCAGTATTCCTTTGGACAATTCTTCATAAATCAC
The DNA here is from genome assembly GCF_003352465.1 of Kordia sp. SMS9. Taxonomy (NCBI): domain Bacteria; kingdom Pseudomonadati; phylum Bacteroidota; class Flavobacteriia; order Flavobacteriales; family Flavobacteriaceae; genus Kordia; species Kordia sp. SMS9. Next base: position 4,696,508 of record NZ_CP031153.1, read on the forward strand.
ACGATGAACTTCTTCTCGTTCTTCCGCATTTGGAATCAAGGTTTGTATGCCAAATGAAATCAACACATCTTTATAAAAATCCAGTTCCATCGTATATTTCGTACCGAGCAAAGCAACCGTTTTTATCTTTTTTTCTTGAATCTTCTCTGCGGTCGCTTCTGCAATATGAAGCACAGGAATTGACACATTTTTTCGTACCGCTTCAATGGTTAAATGCATGGTATTTGCGCAAATTAAAAGCATCTTTGCACCTGCATTTTCCAAGTTTTTTCCAGCTTCAGCCATCAATTCATTCAACAAATCCCAACGTCCGTCATGTTGCAACTTGTGAATCGTTCCAAAATCAACCGAATTGATAATACATTTCGCTGTATGCGAAGTTCCTAAATGCTTTTCTGCCAAATCATTTAAAATTTGATAATACAAAATCGTCGATTGCGGCGTAATGCCACCGATAAGTCCAATAGTTTGCATGATTCTGAATTTATGAGTCTAAAATTAGGGATTTATTCGCTTTGCTTCTACTTTTGCAATACAATAATTACAACTTATGACAACCTTACTCATCAACATCAAACAATTACTACAAGTACGCGAAACCAACATTTCTAAAGTTTCTGGAGCCGACATGAAAACGCTTCCAATGCTTGAAAACGCGTATCTCTACATTGTGGATGATGTGATAAGTGATTTTGGATTGATGGCAACTATTGAAATCGCTTCCGCAGATACCATCATAGATTGTACTGATAAAATCGTATTACCAACTTGGTGCGATAGTCACACGCATTTAGTCTACGCAGGCAATCGAGCACAAGAATTTGTAGACAGAATCAACGGATTAAGCTATGAAGAGATTGCCAATCGTGGTGGCGGTATTTTAAATTCAGCCAAAAAATTACAAGAAACCTCCGAAGACGAACTCTTTGCGCAATCTGCCAAACGCTTGGAAGAAGTCATGCAATTGGGAACTGGCGCCATAGAAATCAAATCGGGTTACGGACTCACCACAGCAGCCGAACTCAAGATGTTGCGCGTGGCAAAACGACTCAAAGAAGCATACAATTTCCCCATAAAAACCACCTTTTTAGGCGCTCACGCAGTTCCTGCAAATTTCAAAGGAAATCAAGATGGTTATATGGATTTGGTCATCAATGAAATGTTGCCCAAAGTCGCTGAACAAAACTTAGCAGAATACGTAGATATTTTCTGTGAAAAAGGATATTTCACCTTAGAAGATACGGAACGCTTATTGAAAGCGGCGCAACACTACAACCTAACGCCAAAAATTCACGTTAATCAATTCAATGCGTTTGGTGGCGTAGCTTTGGGCGTAGCATACAGCGCACTTTCTGTAGATCATTTGGAAGAACTCAACGACGACGACATCAAAGCGCTGCAAGGAAGCAATACCATGCCTGTTGCTTTGCCTTCGTGTTCGTACTTTTTGAGCATTCCGTACACACCAGCTCGCAAACTCATGGACACAGGTTTGCCCGTAGCATTGGCTACTGATTACAATCCTGGATCGACACCTTCTGGAAACATGAATTTTGTAGTGAGCACAGCCTGTATCAAAATGAAAATGATGCCCGAAGAAGCGATCAATGCAGCAACGATTAACGGCGCGTACGCGATGGGACTTTCAGAAACGCACGGAAGCATCACTCAAGGAAAAGCTGCGAATTTGATTGTTACCAAAAAAATTGAGTCGTTTCATGTATTACCATACGCGTTTGGCGACAACCATATTGAACAGGTATTGATTAATGGAAAGGTCATTTAGACGTGCTGCGCTTATAGAATTACTAACTTTATGTTGAAACGTACCAAACGCCAATTCGAGTGGTTTTCGCAATAAAATGAAGAAAATTGTATCGAGAATAATTCGAAAAAACGTTCAACTTTATAAAAACCAATCATTATGCTAAATTTCCTGCTTCCGCAGAATGGTTCATTGTCCAAGTTGATGATTGAAAACGGCGTGTATGATTTCAAAAGCGCGATTGCGTACGTGCATCAATTACCTTACGGAAGAACGTCAGATCGTAGTGCGTATCGTTTGATCATTCCTGAACAAAAAGGAACCTGTTCCACAAAACACGCGTTTTTAAAACAACTTGCTGTGGAAAGTCAGCAAGAAACCGTGCAATTATTCATTGGCATTTACCAAATGAACGAAAGCAATACCAAAGGCGTTGGCACTATTTTGAAACAGCATCAACTCGAATATATTCCAGAAGCGCACACGTATTTAAAAATCAACGGAAAGGTACTAGATGTTACGCGCGCAAGCACCAACACTACTTCTTTTCAAAATTGCATTCTCGCTGAAGAAGAAATTCTACCGCATCAAATTGCAACGCACAAAGTAGACGTTCACCAAAATTTTCTCAAACAATGGATTTCAGAAAAACAAATCTCCTATTCATTTGAAGAAATTTGGAAAATTCGTGAGGAATGTATTGCGGCACTTTCAGCATCGTTGCCACATTGAATGTATCAAAGTAAAAAATTATCTTTTCCAACCAGACTATTTCATCAAATGAATTAAAAACGTACATTAGCATTACGCAATTTATTAAAAAACCATGCTACAACTGTCCACACGTGCTGACCTCAACACGCTGATTTCCAAACGCGATGGCGAAACTAAGTTTGGTGAAAAGGTAGAAACACTTCCATCATCCGAAAATTTAGTCGCACAATTACAACAATCTGACGCTAAATATGTGTTATTGGGAATTCCTGAAGACATCGGAATTCGTGCCAATCACGGAAAAGCTGGTGCTACAACCGCTTGGAATGCCGCTTTAAAATCGCTTGTAAATACACAAGACAACGCGTTTAATAAAGGAAGACGCTTGCTGATTTTAGGACATTTAGATTTTTCTGAATTGTTAGCAACCGCAGAAACATTTAGTACTTCTTCTCCGTATTATTATCAAAAATTAAGCAAATTGGTGCACACAATTGATGAAGAAGTTACGTTTTTAATCTATCAAATCGTCAGTGCTGGAAAAATTCCTATTATTATTGGTGGCGGACATAACAATGCGTACGGAAACATTAAAGGAACTTCGTTAGGCAAAAGTAAAGCGATCAATGTGGTGAATTTGGATGCACATTCCGATTTTCGAAATCTGGAAGGAAGACATAGCGGAAACGGCTTTAGTTATGCGTTTAAAAGAAGCTTTTTGGACAAATATTTTATCTTCGGATTGCATAAAAATTACACGTCGAAAAAAATTTTTAAAACAATTGATAATTATCCCGAACGCATTCGATACAATACGTTTGAAGGTATTAAAATTCGCCACGAACAAGGATTTACCTTTCAGTTGAATACAGCGTTGAAATTTATCAACAATCGTCCTTTTGGTGTCGAAATTGATTGTGACGTGATTGAAAATATTCCGAGTAGCGCTATGACGCCAAGTGGTTTTACCGCAAATGAAGCACGTATGTTTGCGTCCTTTTTTGGAACACAAAAAAATGCTGCTTATTTACATTTGTGTGAAGCTGCACCTAATCCTGACAATGTGCAAGAAATGTATGTAGTAGGGAAATTATTGAGCTATTTGATTACCGATTTTATGCGAAAATAATTATGAATGCAATGACAATTATTCCTTTTGAAGAACAATATACCCAAGATTTTTACGAATTGAATGTTGAATGGTTGAAAGCTTTTTTCTATGTGGAACCACACGATGAAGAAGTGTTGAGCCAGCCCAAAAAATACATTATGGATCCTGGTGGTTATATTTTTTTCGTAAAAATACACGATGAAATTGTAGCAACTGTCGCACTGATCAAAATGAAAGAAAATATTTTTGAACTCAGTAAAATGGCGGTTTTACCAAAATTAAGAGGACAAAAAATTGGGCAGCACTTATTACAATACTGCTTAGATTTTTCTAAAGAAAATAAATTCGAAAAACTCATCCTCTACTCCAACCGAAAACTTAAAAACGCACTTTATATTTACGAAAAATACGGTTTTGTAGAAATTCCTATCGAAGAAAATAATCCGTATGATCGTGGAGATATTAAGATGGAATTGCTGTTGGATTGTTAGATACGTGTTGCTTTTAGATCGCTTACGCTTTTAGACTTGCTTAGAATTGTTAGCTTTTTTGATAGTCTTTGCGAGGAGTTTGCGACGTGGCAATCTGCTTTTATCATAAAAGAGGTTTTCTTTGAAACGCCACTAATACCAAATGCCTAAAACCAAATACCTAAATAATAGACTCTTTAAAGAATGTAGCTTTCCAATCATTTAATCTTTCAATCATCGTACTTCCTCGTAACAAATGTGTAGCTTTGGCGTCTTGTATACGAACTGAAGAAGTTTTCCATGAAAGAAAGTTATATCACGTTTTTTAGACGTTTTTGGATTGTGCTCATCCTTGGCTTTATTGTATACAATATCATAGCTCCCGATACATTTTCAAGAGAAAGTATTGTCACCTGGATTCAATCGTATGGAAATTACAGTTGGGCAATTTTCTTTCTTTTTCATCTAGTTCGAGGCTTTGTCATGCTACCAAGTACTGCACTCATTTTTGCTGGCGTGTTTTTGTTTCCTCATAATTTATTTTTGGTATTGCTGATTTCTGTGGTAGGAATTGTAATTTCCTCAATGATTGTCTATTATTTCTCCGATAAACTCGGTTTTGTGAGGCTTTTTGAGAAACATACCAAAGCTTCCAGACTAATAAAAGAGAAACTCTCAGGAAAGTATGGTCCTTTATTTATCATATTTTGGGCGTTTTTTCCGTTTGTCCCTACCGATTTGATTTGTTATACCGCTGGCGCGATGAAGATTAATCCTGTCGTTTTTGGAGTAAGTCTTTTTATTGGAGAATTGATTTTGTGTGCTGTCTACATCTACGGAAGTGCCTATTTTATATAATATTAATGTATAGATTTTTGAGAATAATTTGATGAAATTCTGCCAAATCGTACGGTTTGATGATAAAATCGTTCATTCCCGCTTCGTAAATTCGATCGCGTATTTGATCTTCTTCTACGGCAGTTAACGCTATAATTGGCGTTTTTTGATCTGTTTCACGAATGCGTTTCGTGGTTTCTATTCCGTCAATTCGTGGCATATTAATGTCCATCAAAATTAAATCGAATGTACTTTCTTTCAGCACATCAATCGCATCCAAACCATCTTCAGCAACATCGCATTGAAAGCCTTTATTTTGAAGAATTCGCTTAGTTACCACACGATTTATTTTATTATCATCTACAATCAAAATAGTTTTTTCAATTGTATTTATCGTCTGAATTGGCATCGAAACATTTTTCGTGGAAAGCTCTGTACTTTCTTCAAAAGCAATGGAAAATGAAAACTCTGTCCCATTACCTTCTTCACTTTTTAGTAAAATATCACTATCAAAAAGCAATAACAATCGTTTTACAATCGACAACCCTAAGCCCGTTCCTTGATAGTTTTTTTCAATAGGACGCAATTGCACAAACTTATCAAAGACAGAAACTTGCTTTTCTTCTGGAATTCCAATTCCATCATCTTGAATGACAAATTTAATCGAATGTGTTTTGCCTTCACTTCCTTCAGATTCTAGACGAATCCAAATGTTTCCATTTTCAGTAAACTTGATTGCATTTCCAATCAAATTCATCAAAATTTGAGATAAGCGTACCGAATCGCCCAATAGAATTTCTGGAATGTTTGGATCAATTTCTTGATGGACTTTATTTTTATTTTGACTTGCCGCGAAACTGAACGAGTTCACGACTTCATTCATCAAATTCTTCACATTAAACGGAATGCTTTCTAGCTTTACACCTTGCGATTCTATCTTATTGATCTGCAATACATTGTTTATTAACGAGAGTAAATATGTACTTGAAAATTTGAGTGATTTAAAGTTCTCATTATTTTTTAAGCTTGGAAAATCTTCTGATAATAACGAAGTTAAACCAACAACGCCATACATAGGTGTTCGTAATTCGTGACTTACCGTAGAGAAAAATTGGGCTTTTAAATTTGCCTGTGATTCGGCTTCTTCTTTCGCTTCTCTCAATTGTGCATTTTTAGAGCGAAGTTTGTTCAATGCTTTGTTCCTAAATTTGTAGTTTTTAAACATATTGATCAACAGTAAAATCAAGATAAAACCCGCAATCATCAACACATACGAGATTTGTTGTGACTTTTTCATAATGGTTTCCTGCGACTTTTGCTCTTTTTTTACACGCTCTAAGTCATTTTTATAATCTTCAACCTCAAACTTTGCCAAGGCTTTCTGATTCTCTTCTATTTTTGTTCTATTGAATACTGAATCTCTATATTTTAAATGTGTTTGCAATCGGTTAAAAGCAAGTTTATGTTTTCCTTGTCTATCTGCTAACCGAGAATAGTAATCATAAATTTCAGTCAACTCTTCCAGTTTTTCTGCTTTTTCTGAATAGGCAATCGCATCCTGAAAATACGTATCAGATACCTCTAAATTGTTTTTATGCAAATGATAACGACCTAATAAATAGCAGATTTGTCCTTTTGCAGAATTGTCTCCATGTTTGGTAAAAATTAGCTGTTCCGATTTTTCCAAATAGGGAAATGCCGTATCATACTCATTTTTATCTGCGTACGTCCAGCCAATATTGATGATTGGTGTCAATATTTCAGAAGTATCTTTTATTTTTTCAGCTAAGCGCAACGATTCTTTATAATAAATAAGGGCAGAATCGGTTTTTTTGAAACCTTCCGAATATAAATTCGCAAGATTATTGTACACCCAACCTTTAATGGTATCATTATCTACTTTTTGAGAAAACCGTAAAGATTCTAAGTAATTTTTTTTGGCTTTAGAAAATTCTGACACTCCATCATACGACAATCCTAATTCATTGTAAAATAAGGTTAAGAAATAATAATCGTTAATTTGGTTTGCAAACTTAATTCCAGTATTTGCTGCTTCAATAGCTTCTCTGTACTGATACTTGTAATAGGTTTCAGACGCAATATTGATATATTTGGAAATACTATCGCGAATTTGTTCTTCTTGCAGGTCTTGACTCCGTGCAGGAAAAATCATCAGTAGGTATAAAATGGTGGTAGTTCGTAGTACGTTTTTCAAAGATTTGAGTTTTAAAAACATCCTAAAATACGAAAAAATACCATAGTAAAATACTTTCAAAAAAAATCTTTAGAGAGAAATAGCGTACAGCATCTTTAGCAATACCATTTTGGTAAAAATAAAAACAATGATATCTTGTAGCAAATTACAATTGAGCGTTGTGCTCATTATATAAAACCTCTCGAAAATGAATGCTTTTCATCTCGCTTTTAAAGTAAAAGATATTGAATTAACTCGAAAATTTTATGTGGAAATGTTAGGTTGCCCTGAAGGCCGTTCAACAGAAAACTGGATTGATTTTAATTTTTTTGGACATCAATTAACAGGGCATGTGAGTGATAACATTCCAACACTTGATTATTGTGGAAAAGTGGACGGAATTAACGTGCCAATTCCACATTTTGGCTGCTTGTTGACGATTCCTCAATTTGAAAACTTACAGCAAACCTTTGAAGCAAATGCTATTGAATTTGTCGTGAAACCGCAAACACGCTATGCTGGACAAACTGGAGAACAACGCACGATGTTTGTGTTTGATTTTAGCGGAAATCCGTTAGAATTCAAGGCTTTTTCTGATGAAAAGGAAGTATTTACCAAATAATGTATACATTAGAGACATGAATGCTATAAAACTCCCTTTCGAATTTGAGCCCGATATCATGAAAAAAGAATTGGCTCAATTTTCAGATAAAGACTATCAAGACATCTACAATCCGTCTGTGGAATTGGAAACCTTGTGGTTAAAGCACTTCATTGAACCCAAAAACGGTCCAGATGGTTTGCCCGTTTTTCAACCGAATGATGCTCTAAAAAAATGTCCGTACTTACTTTCTATTTTTGAGATGTTTCAATGCAATGTAGAAACCTTTCGTGTACATACCTTAGATCCTGGTGCCAGCATTCAAAAACATCGCGATACAGGCTATAGTTTTGAACTTGGACAAGTCCGTCTTCATATTCCTGTGCAAACGAATGATAAGGTCGAAATTTTAGTAGAAGACAAGCCTATTCCGATGAAAGCTGGCGAATGTTGGTATTGCAACTTCAACATTGAACATGAAGTCAGAAACAACAGCGATCAACCACGCGTGCATCTAATTTTAGACTGCATTGTCAATGATTGGCTGACGCATGTGTTTAAACTGGCTGAAAATTCTTAGACTTCTATTAGTAATCGCGAGTTTCATTATCATTGTTGGAACAAGTTTATAAACTCGCTCCAACTATAGTTTTTTTTTGCAGCAAAGCTGCTCGTGCAATTCGTAGACTGAGTTTATCGAAGTTTAACGAATCAACTTCTTATATTTAATACGTTTCGGCATCAAGTCGCCACCCAAACGTTTCTTTTTATTTTCTTCATAATCGGAGAAACTTCCTTCAAAGAAATATACTTGCGAATCGCCTTCAAAAGCTAAGATATGTGTACAGATACGATCTAAAAACCATCTATCATGCGAAATGACTACCGCACAACCTGCAAAGTTTTCCAAACCTTCTTCCAACGCTCGCAACGTGTTTACATCCAAGTCGTTTGTTGGCTCATCTAGTAACAATACGTTTCCTTCTTCTTTGAGTGTCATGGCTAAATGCAGACGATTTCGTTCTCCACCAGAAAGTGTATCTACTTTTTTGTTTTGCTCGCTTCCTGCAAAGTTGAATCGACTTAAATAGGCTCTCGAATTTACTTGTTTTCCGCCCATCATCACCAATTCCTGCTCGTCAGAGAAGTTTGCCCAAATGGATTTATTCGGATCAATGTTAGAGTGCGACTGATCTACATACGCGATTTTTGCCGTTTCTCCTACCGTAAATGTTCCTTTATCCGGTGTTTCTTCGCCCATAATCATTTTGAAAATGGTCGTTTTACCAGCTCCGTTTGGACCAATAACGCCCACAATTCCTGCTTGTGGTAAGTTGAAGTTTAAATCTTCATATAATAGTTTGTCACCAAATGCTTTTGAAACACCTGTAGCTTCAATCACATTGGTTCCTAAACGTGGACCGTTTGGAATGTAAATTTCCAACTTTGCGTCCATTTGTTTTTGATCTTGACTCATCAATTTGTCATAGTTCTTCAAACGTGCTTTTTGCTTTGTTTGACGACCTTTGGCTCCTTGACGAACCCATTCTAATTCGCGTTCTAATGTTTTTTGACGTTTGGAAGCCGTTTTGCTTTCCTGCGCCATACGTTTCGATTTTTGATCTAACCAAGAAGAATAGTTTCCTTTCCACGGAATGCCTTCTCCTCGATCCAATTCTAAAATCCAACCAGCAACATTATCTAAGAAATACCTATCGTGCGTTACCGCAATCACAGTTCCTTTGTATTGTGCCAAATGATGCTCTAACCAATGTACAGATTCTGCATCCAAGTGGTTGGTAGGCTCATCAAGTAATAAAATTTCTGGTTCTTGTAATAACAAACGACACAAAGCAACTCTACGACGTTCTCCACCAGAAAGTACGCCAATCAGTTTGTCTGGCTCAGGCGTACGCAATGCGTCCATGGCAATTTCTAACTTGGTATCTAGTTCCCAAGCATTAGAAGCGTCAATTTTGTCTTGTAAATCTGCTTGTTGTGCCATCAACTTGTCCATTTTGTCTGCATCAGAATATACTTCTTCCAATCCAAACATGTCGTTGATTTTGTTGTATTCATCAAGAATGGCTACCGTTTCGGCAACTCCTTCTTTAACAACTTCCATCACCGTTTTAGTTTCGTCTAATTGTGGTTCTTGTTCTAAATAGCCAACCTTGTATCCTGGCGAAAACGTAACATCACCTTGATAGTTTTTCTCTACGCCAGCAATGATTTTTAGTAAGGTAGACTTACCAGAACCGTTGAGACCGAGAATCCCGATTTTAGCTCCGTAGAAAAAACTGAGGTATATATCTTTTAAAACTTGTTTGTTGGTACTTTGATAGGTTTTAGAAACCCTATTCATGGAAAAGATAACTTTCTTATCGTCTGACATAATAATAATGTGTTGGTTATTTGCTAGAAGACAAATATACATAAATGTCGTAGCATTCGCACGTATATTTTGAGATTGAAAGATGAAAAGATTGAATGATGTAAAAATTAAATTTTCACTCAATAACAATTCGCGAAAGCAAAAAAATACTTTTAAAAAGCAAACTTTTTAAACCGAATCAAAATTCTGATTTCCAGAACTTTAAAACACTAAACATATAAACCTTTAAACTTTTTTAAAAAAAATTACACTTTTTAAAAACCGTCCGCTAATGGTTCTCGTATATAAAACCGTAATACAATAAAAATCTAATTAAACTTTTAAAATTATGAAACGAGTAACAACCATTTTAGGAATTAGTATTGTGTTGGTGGGAAGTTTCTTTTTGATTGCAGCCGATCATATTGAAGCGCCTGCCGTACAAGGAACATCCGCAGACATTACCGATTTCTACGCCTTTCAGGGAGCAGACAACAATTCTATAGCATTTGTGGTAAACACACAAGGATTGTTGAGTCCGGCAGCAACAGGAAATGCTGCTTTTGACGAAAACACATTGATTGAAATTAATATTGATACGTCGGGAGACAATGTGGAAGATTTAGTGATTCAAGCAATTCCACGTGGAGATCGTATGTACTTTTTTGGTCCCGTAGCACCTAGTGCAACAGGATTGAACAGCGTTATCGAAACTTCGGGAACGGAATCTTTTGTAGAAATCACTAATTACGGAGCTAACGCCATTACTGCAACGAACAACGGAATGCAATTTTTTGCAGGTCCAAGAGATGATCCGTTTTTTATGGATTTTGCGCAGTACGGCGAAATCATCGCAGGAAATGCTACAAGTTTTAACGATCCTGGGACAGACACGTTTGCAGGAAGCAATGTACTATCAATCGTAGTTGAAGTACCAAAATCACAAATTGGCGGTACAGGAACTATCAATGTTTGGGCGGAAGCCAAAGGAAAACAATAAGTAAACAATCATTCACACATAAAAAATATTATCATGAAAACTATACAATCTATTTTCGGAATAGCACTTTTAAGCGCCGTGATGCTGACAAGTTGTTCTTCTGACGACAATACTATCGTAATTGACAGCACACCCGATTTCTCAGGAACTTATGCACAGGAAGACCAAATGGGAAGACCTGCAATCAATACTGTTTTTGTAGGATCGGCAAGTAAAGATATGTTTAACACTACGATTCCATCGCAACAAAATGCTGCTTTTCAAGGCATTTTTCAAACAAATTTAACTGCGTTGAGTCCAGCTTTTGCCAATCCTGGCGATCAAAATGCATTGGGACAAGATGCCGCAGCCTTTACAGGTTTGTTAGCAACCGACGTTTTAAATGTTTCTTTAGATGGAACCACCACATTTTTTGACGGAACCAATGTTTTAACTGGTCGCGCATTAGCGGACGACGTTATTACCGTAGAATTATTACTAATTTTTGGAGGCGAAGACTTCACAGAAAACCCAACTCTTTCTGATGACAATGTTGATGCGAACGACAAGCCTTTTTTGTCCTCCTTTCCATACTTAGCCTCACCGTGGTAAGTTAATTATCTGATTTGCTGAGAGAGCATTTGGCACACTAGTTTTTTGTTTTTAATTAATTCTACGATCAAGCTAGATGCTCTCTTTTTAACTTTTCAAATGTAGTCACCATTATAAAAAACAATCCAATGAAAAATACTATCGCCTTTCAACTACTTGGAGTAAGCTTACTGTTACTAAGTTGTACGTCTGCTCCATCACAAAAAATCACCAATGCTACATCGTATAATTCGTATATAGCAGTTGCTGAAAATACAAATGAGCAAACAGCAAACGAAATTTATACATTTTGGTCAAAAAAACTTGAAAAATCCCCAAATCAATATCCGTATCATGCAAAAGTTGCAAGTGCACATTCTCAGCTGTTTAAGGCAACTGGCGAAATTTCTCATTTATTGGAAGCGGCTTCGCATTTGGAGCTTTTGAATGAACGGACACAATATCAACAGGCAAGTCACCTTCGTAGTTTGGCTCGCAATTACATTTCACAACACCGTTTTCAAGAAGCATTGGCATTATTACAAAAAGCAGAAGTTTTGGGTGAAAATTTGCAAGCGACACAAAAGATGTTGTTTGATGTACATTTAGAACTTGGAAGCACGGAAGAAGCGTCGACCTACCTCAACATTTTTAAAAATGAACATAGTTTTGATGCTATGATTCGTTTGTCAAAATGGTACGATCATAAAGGAAAATTATTGGCAGCCATTAAGATGATGGAAAAAGCCAAATGGAAAGTAGAAGATGCAAATAACAAGTATTTAAAGCAATGGGCGTACACGAATTTGGCAGACTTTTACGGTCACGCCGGAAGAATTAAAGATGCCTACGATCACTATTTGAAAGCTTTGAAACTAGATGCAAACGATGCGTATGCGAAAAAAGGAATTGCGTGGATTGTGTTTTCGTACGAGCAGAATCCAACAGAAGCCTTGCGAATTTTGAATACGATCATGACACAACACGCATCACCTGATTATTACTTATTAAAAGCAGAAATTGCTGAATTTATGGAAGAAAGTGCTGAAAAAGAACAAAACCTTCACGCATTTATGAATGCTATTAAGGATGAAAAGTATGGTGTGATGTACAATTCGTATGCAATTTCGATGCTCTCGGAAGAGTTAAATAATACTGAAAAAGCGTTAGAATTAGCTGAAGAAGAAGTCAAACTACGTCCCACAGCGCAAGCATACGATTTGTTGGCTTGGACGTATCATTTGCAAGGAAACTCGGAAAAAGCACTAGAAATTATAGAACAACACGTGATTGACAAAACGTTTGAACCTGTAGCGATGTATCATGTAGCTGAGATTTTAAAAGCAAACGGAAACACAAACAACATAGCAACTATAAAAGCGGAATTATTGGACAGCAGTTTTGAACTTGGTCCTGTCATGACGCAAAAAATACAACGATTATAAGTATACAATTCGTAAAAAACTAACTTTTTGTTAGGCGATTGGTTTTTATTGAAAAAGGCACTTTGTGAGGAAGTGTCTTTTTTTAAGGTGAATTAGTAGTTTTTTCTGGAATCGGCGGTGGCGGTGGAATTGGAAATTTATTCAATTCCAATCGTATTGTGAGAGGAAGTAGTTTCTGTAAACTGTCTAATTGATGGCTTGAAACATCGCAGATAGTTTTCTTGAAAAATTCTGTTGTGCGTTTGCGATAACTTAACACATACCCTTTTTTAATATTTACAAACGTTTTTTCAATACTGTCTTTTGGTGTATCTGTTTCCCAACTTAGAGACGTTTTTTTGTAATTTATTTTCTTGCGATTCAGTAAATTTGCTTCTAACCAATACGTTATGGAATCAATCGCGACAAGTTCTTGTTCTACAAGCAATACACCTTCTTTATTTAACGAAATCTGTGCTTCGTCTCGTCTTATAAAACAACTAATAATTCCATCAACACAGAAGATTTTATGTAATTGCACAGTTACCGCATTATTATTCGCTAAGATTACTCCGAAATTTGCAGGTTTTTGACATAAATCTATTCCGAGTTGTTTTTCAATGTAACTCATCAACGGCTTCGCTTCAAGCTGATAGTCTAAAGTAATTTTTTGGAGTGAATCTGGAAGAGAAAATACTCTTTTTTCATTGGCACAAAATGCATCTTCAACTTTCAATCGATCACACGCCGCAAAAAACAACATGATCAACAACAACAGGTATAAAAATTTTATCTTTTTCATCAAATGAAGATTGGTCGTTTTTGGTTAGATCATTATAGATAAACGTTAAAAAGAGTATTCAAACTTAATTTTACAATTAATACGCAACGATGTCAACGTGCTTTATAGTAACTTAATTAGTATTTTTTAACCAAAAATTATACCACAAAAAAAGAAATTTTAAATCGTTGATAGTAAACAAAAAATCAATTTCACATGTAAAAGTTACAGATTCCAAAATTAGAAGCGGTGGAATAAGTGCGGTATTAACACAATGCAGAAACGACTGTTGTGTATCATTTTTTAATAGCTATCCCGCAGTTTGTTAAGAGAATTTACAAAAATAGCAGACTGTAAAAAGTTCGCTTTTTTATATCTTAAAAGTATTTTTTCATTAAGGATTCGAAGCTACCACACCAAGTGTATACAATTGCTCCAACGTTGGCGATTCGCTTCCACCTGCGGGTTCTAAGGTAATTCCGAAGGCTTCGGATTCGTTGGCGTTTTCTAAATCGAACACTTTGTCGGTATCTGTTGTGAAATTGTCTATCACGCCCAAACTCGTTGGCGTTAACGGATTGAGTTTTAAAGACCAAACCTGATATACTTTTCCTGCTGGCGGATCTGGCAAGCCTTGTAAATCTAAGTAGACATTGTTCGATTTTTTATCCCAATATACTTTTGCGTAGGATTCTGGTGAAACAGCTTGTCCGCCCAATGGTACTGAAATGATATCTTTGGTTCGCAACACGTTTAACAAATCGTTGGCGGCAGTTAAATCGCTATTGGCTTCATATATTTGTTTTTTCAACGCTTCTCGCTCTGCACGTACCATCTCGATTTCAGATTCCAAATCGTTATTCAATACCATCGTAAATAGTAATCCTGTGGCAAGTACAACCGCGGCTGCCCAACCTGCATAACGAAATATAGAACGCTCTTTTTTCAATGGAATGACAGGAATTTCAGCTTCCTTAGCATCCGAAAGTTGTAATTTTTCTTTAATCGAATCAAAAACAGCAGTTGTATCTTTTTGCGCCGTAGCTGCGGTCAAACTTAGCACAGCAGCTTCAATAGAAAGTACTTCTTGCATCACTTCTGGATATTGTTGCATCATGGCATACACTTGCTCGTTTTCTTGTTCAGAAAGCGCGCCTGCTACATACAGTTCTAAAATTCCAGATGCTATGTATTCTTTGCTATCCATTTATACGTTGAGTACTTTTCTAAGTTCGCTAATACAGTTTCTATTTCGAGTTTTTACAGTTCCTAAGGGAATATCTAGTGTTTCCGCCGTTTCTTTTTGTGTGTATCCTTTAAAATAAATATAATCTATGATTTGTTTGCACTTTTCTGCCAGTTTTCCAACATACTTTTTAATGCCAATGGCATTTACTTGCCGATCTAAATTATCATTGCTTTCAATACTATGTACGTAATAATCAATGTCTTGGTTTTGTTGGGTGTTTTTGTAGGACTTGGAACGTACTTTGTCAATCGCCGCATTCCGAGCAATATTGAGCAACCACGTAAAAAAACGCCCTTTTTTGGCGGTGTACGTATCTGATTTATTCCAAGCTTTTATAAACACATCTTGCATTACTTCTGTGGCAATAGTATCATTCTTCACAATCGTATTAACGACACCAAAAATGCTATCGTTATACATATCGTACAACGATTCAAACGCTTTGGCATCTTTATTTTTAAATTGTTCTATGAGTTGTTCTAACTCCATGTAATGAAATTGCTTTTCGTATAAAATATGCTTTCACACATACAAAGTAAAACTACAATATTTCAGTCAAACTTCAACTTTTTACTACAAAAAAAGCTTCCAAAACTGGAAGCCTTATGTGTATTGTATTGATGATTGGTGTTACACTCTACCTTTCAGCGCATTAAAAACCCACGCAATGGCAAAAAATCCAATTCCTACTGCTGAAAAACCGATAGCAGCAACTTCTTCATATTTAATAACTCCTAAAACTATTAGCCCAATGCCAACGATAATCATAATCCATGTAGCCCAAGCTAATACTGTATTTTTATTCATTCCCATAGTGTATTGTTTTGGCGCATCTTTTATGTAAACTTCGAGTTCCTCGGCTTACATAAAAGTCAGGCTTTCGGTAGTCGCTCTCTTCGAGGAGCTTCAACAATACCTCAATCCTTTGCGCTTTCATGAATTGCAAATATCGAATATTTAATCTAAAAATTAAAAAAAATAATTTTATCACACGGATTGACTTCTTAAAAAGTTTCAAAAAAGTACACACATATTTTAGTATATTTATCAAAAATTAGCTTAAAAATTAAATTCCCATTTATGAAGAAAAAACTTTCCCTAATTATACTTTTAGTTGTTTCCTTTTTTATCAGCTGTAATTCTTATAAATCTGCTTCAAACAGTGATGAAGCTCCTAAATTAGCCAATTCGCTACTTTGGAAAATTTCTGGAAAAGACATCACAAAACCATCGTATTTATATGGAACTATTCACTTGACATGTGATTATACATACACGGACAAGCTCAGAAAAGCGTTTGACGAAACCGAGCGTTTGGTATTGGAAATTGACATGACCGATCCGAAATTACAAGCCAATATGATGAAGCTTCTTTTTATGAAAGACGGAAAAACCATTAAAGGCATGATGAGTGATGAAGATTACAAAACATTGTCTGACTTTTTTAAGAAACAGGTTGGTGTCGATTTAACAATGTTCAACACCATGAAACCGTTTGCCATTACCGCAACGTTGACACAGAAAATGGCAGTGTGCGATAACGGAACAGCTTATGAAACAGAATTTATGAAAGTTGCCAAAGAACAAAAAGAAGAGGTGATTGGATTGGAAACTATTGAAGATCAAATGAAAGTTTTTGATAATATTCCCTATGAAGAACAACTGAAATCCTTAGTGGAAATGGCGACAAGCGGCATGGAAGAAAGCAAAAAAAGCTTTGACAAAATGACCAAATATTACAATGCTGAAGATTTAGAAGGCCTAGTATCTGTCATGACCGAGCAAGGAATGGAAGCAGATTTTCAAGAAAGTCTCGTAGATCAACGCAACCGCAATTGGATTCCGTTAATTGAAAAAATCGCAACCGAAGCACCTGCTTTTATTGGTGTTGGTGCCTTGCATTTACCAGGCGAACAAGGTGTGATTAATTTATTGAGAAAACAAGGATATACGGTGGAGCCTGTCTATTAAGTTGCTTACGCAACTAGATATTAGATCGCTTCACTTCGGCAAGCTCAGTGTGAACGCTTTTAGACCTGTTCCCGCGTAGGCGGAAATCTATTAATTCTTGATTCAAAGACTCAAAAACTCAAAGACTCAAAGACTCAAAGACTCAAAGACTCAAAAACTCAAAGACTCAAAGACTCAAAAACTAAAAAATCCGCAATGATTGAAACATTGCGGATTTTTAGTTCTATTTTTCGGCTTTTACAACTTCGCAGCCAAACGACTTCCTTGATCTATGGCGCGTTTTGCATCTAATTCTGCGGCAATGTCTGCGCCACCAATAACGTGAACAGTCATTCCTTTTGCTTGTAGCGGATCTAATAATTCTTTGAGCGGTGTTTGTCCTGCACAAATGACAATGTTGTCCACCTCCAATATATTGGCTTCGTCATTTTTAGTGTAATGCAATCCTTGATCGTCAATTTTGGTATATTGCACTTCTCCGATGAAGTTTACTTTTTTCTTTTTTAAGTTCGTTCGGTGAATCCAACCGGTGGTTTTTCCTAAGTTTCCGCCAAATTTCCCTTTGCTTCGCTTAAACATAAAAATCTCTCGTGGCGAACCGTGAAATTCAGGTTTCATGTTTTCAATGCCGCCTCGCGCTTCCAAACTTTTGTCAATTCCCCATTCTGTCAACCACGCATCAATATTTTGGGAAGTCGATTCGCCTTCATGCGATAAATATTCAGAAACATCAAAACCAATTCCGCCAGCACCAATAACTGCCACACGTTTTCCGACAGGTTTTTTATGTTTTAAAACATCTAAATAGCTGAGCACTTTTTCGTGTGCTATGCCTTCAATTTTTGGTGTTCTCGGCTTGATTCCTGTTGCCAAAATGATTTCTTCAAAATTTCCTTGTGAAAGTTCGTCAGCAGTGACACGTTTGTTGAGTTGCAACTCTACATTGTGCAATTCGATTTGCCTGTTGAAATAGCGAATGGTTTCGTAGAATTCTTCTTTTCCTGGAATTTGTTTCGCAATATTAAACTGTCCACCAACTTCTGCATGATCGTCAAATAGTGTTACTTCATGTCCACGTTGTGCAGCAATGGTTGCGGCTGCCATACCTGCAGGTCCTGCACCAATAACTGCTACTTTCTTTTTAATTTTTGCAGGTTGATAATCGAATTCGGTTTCGTGACAGGCTCTCGGATTTACCAAACAACTCGCCACTTTTTTATTAAATATATGATCTAAACACGCCTGATTACAAGCGATACAGGTATTAATCTCATCTGCTTTTTCTTCTGCCGCTTTGTTTACCCATTCGGCATCTGCTAAAAATGGGCGCGCCATGGAAATCATGTCTGCATGTCCGTCTGCCAATATTTTTTCAGCAACATTTGGCATATTGATTCTGTTGGAAGTAATTAATGGAATGGAAACTTCTTGCTTCATACGTTCTGTAATCCATGTGAACGCAGCTCTTGGTACAGACGTTGCTATGGTTGGAATTCGAGCTTCATGCCAACCAATTCCTGTATTGATGATGTTTGCACCAGCTTTTTCAATCGCTTTTCCAAGTTGTACCACTTCTTCCCAACTGCTTCCCTTTTCTACCAAATCGAGCATGGACAAACGATAGATAATGATGAATTCTTCTCCAACTGCTTCTCGAACAGCTTTGATGATTTCAACAGCAAATTTCATACGATTGGCATAATTTCCTCCCCATTCATCCGAGCGTTTGTTGGTACGTTCCACAATAAACTGATTGATCAGATATCCTTCCGAACCCATGATTTCTACGCCGTCATATCCTGCTACTTTTGCCAACGAAGCTGATTTCGCGAAGTTTTTAATCGTTCGCTTTACACCATTTCCACTTAGTTTTTTTGGCTTGAAAGGTGTAATTGGTGATTTTATTGCGGATGGCGCTACATTCAACGGATGATATCCGTAACGACCTGCATGTAAAATTTGCATACATATTTTTCCACCATTTTTATGTACTGCTTCCGTAATTACTTGATGTTTTTTTGCATGTTTTTTTGTACTCATACGAGCTCCAAAAGGCGCAAGCCAACCACGCACACTTGGTGCCATTCCTCCAGTAACAATCAATCCGACACCACCTTTGGCACGTTCGGCATAGAAAGCTGCCATGCGTTCAAATCCGCTTTTTTCTTCTTCCAAACCTGTGTGCATGGAGCCCATTAACACCCGATTTTTGATGGTTGTAAATCCCAAATCTAACGGTTCAAAAATATGCTTGTATTTCATGGAAATTGATAATTTTTGTGGTTGTTTTAAAGATACTATAATTCTGCTAAAAAGAATCACTTATTTTACTATGCGCGCATAATAGTATGCAAGATAGTTATTTTTTGAGAAGTACTTTAGATTTTTTTGGAATGAACTGTTAATGGAATTGATTGTAAAAGTAAAAAAGGTTGTTTGAAAAGATTTGAGGAGATTTTGAATCAAGTTCAAAATGACGTCTCAAAGGCTTTCAAACAACCTCTTTGAAGTGTGTTTTACAGTAACTTATTTAATTCAGCGGAACTTCCACAACAAGAATTTTGGAGTCTTCTTTGATGCTGATGTCTACATTTTCCGTTTCCCAAATACCAACTGCATCTTTTTGAGAAAGTGTTTCGTTACCAATGGTAATTTCTCCTTCTAGTAAAAATACGTAGATTCCGTGTGAAGCATCGTTGAGTTTGAAATTAACCGTTTGTGAAGCGTCAAAGTTTCCTAAGGAAATGTACGCATCTTGGTGAATCCAAAGTGCATCGTCGATCACATTGTCTTTTGACGCCACCACCGTTTGAAATTGATTTTCACGTTTGCTCTCGTCAAATTGTTTTTGCTCGTAACGCGGTGTTACTTCCAATTCTTGTGGTTGAATCCACAATTGCAAGAAGTTGACCTCATCGGTTTTACTATCATTGAATTCGGAATGTTGTAAACCTGTTCCTGCGGACATGACTTGCACTTCTCCAACCGTGATGGCGCGTTTGTTGTCCATACTATCTTTGTGCGATAATGCGCCACTTAGCGGAATGGAAATGATTTCCATGTTTCGATGCGGATGTGTTCCGAAGCCCATTTTTGGTTTTACAATATCATCGTTTAGTACGCGCAATTGTCCGAAGCCCATTTTTTGTGGATCTTGGAAACTTGCAAAACTGAAACTGTGGTGGCTTTTTAACCATCCGTGATCTGCTTTTCCTCTTGTGTTTGCTTTGTGATATATTGTTTGCATGTTTTTGCGTATTATGTGTTAAGTTGTTTATTTTTAGATAGTTTTAATGCTAACACTTATATTTTTTCATGTGTTCGTTTGTCGTTTAGAACATCTTATATTCTTTGCATCTCGACTGCGCTCGATATGACACGTAAGCGATTGAGAGATTTGTTGGAGCTCCTCGGAGAGAGCGACTCTCGAAAGCGCGACCTTCGATTTTTTTTCGAAGGTTACGCCCAAATGATTTTCGATCTTCAAGTGCCTCATACGCTGTTTGAGACTTCTCAATACTCAATTCTAAAAGCTCAATTCTAATAGATTCCAGCCTTCTCAGGAATGAAAAACCGTTAATATAGATGTCCCATTTTTCCTTGTTGGTAATCGCGTAAGGCTTCCATGATTTCTGTTTGCGTGTTCATTACGTACGGTCCCCACGAGCTTACTTCTTCCTCGATCGGTTCACCAGAAAGAATTAACAATCTGCTGTTTTGATTGGCTTCCAATGCAATCGCTTCTCCATCTTTGTGAAATGTGACAAATTGTATTTTGTCCGACTTCAAGGTTTGTGCATCGTTGACGCGTGTTTCACCATCTAAGAGATATACCAATACTTCATGATGTGTAGGAATTGGAAGTGTTGTTTTTCCATCACTTTCTAAATTTACAAGGAACGCATTGATTTCTGTAAATGTGCTCGTCGGACCTTTTTGTCCATTGAGTATTCCCGCTACAACTTTGATGCTTCCTTTTCCGTTTTCTACAGGAATAATTGGCATGTTGTCCGCTTTGACGTCTTGATATTTCGGCGTGGTCATTTTGAACTCTTTTGGAAGATTTACCCACAATTGGATACCTTCCATCGTTCCAACAAAGTCTTTTGTGGGACCTTCATCGTGAATGATTCCGCTTCCAGCTGTCATCCATTGTACGTCGCCCGCTTGCAAATTTCCTTCGTTTCCGAGTGAATCTCTGTGCAGTTGTTCTCCTTGAAAAAGGAACGTTACTGGTTCAAATCCGCGATGTGGATGTGGCGATAAGGACAATCCTGGACTGTACGGTCCTACATCGTATTTGTAATGATGCAATAGTAAGAACGGATCTACTTGATCGATTTCTTGTGTTGGTAAGGGTTGGCGAATTAAGTTTCCGCCCATATTTACATAGTCACTTTTACCTTTGTAGGCTATGCTTCTGAGTGTTTTCATGATAGTTACTTTCTTTTAATTTATTTTCCATGGAAAATATTTAATTAAATTTTTTTTTAGCGAATTTTATCCAATAAGTCGCTTAGTTGCGAAGCTTCTTCTTGTGTAAGCTTTCCTAACCAATCAATTTTTGGCATGTGTTCCGCAATGGTTTCTAGGAGTTGAATTCCATTGTCTTTGATGGCAATGTGTACAACTCTTCGATCTGTTGGACAAGGAATGCGTTCTATTAAGTCTTTTGCGCATAGCTTGTCCATCAATCTTGTGGCATTTGGCGCTCTTTCAATCATGCGATCTTTGATTTGTTGTACTTTGATCGCTTCTCCTGCTCCTTTTAGGATACGGAGAATGTTGAATTGCTGCGGAGAGATTCCGAAAGGTTTGAAAAATTCGTTCTCTTTGCTACTGATCCAATTTGCCGTGTATTTTATATTGATCAAGGCTTTTACTTTTTCAGATGGAAATGTTGATTGTATGTCTTCCGAAATATCGCCCATGATTTGTTTTTTGTGAATTTGGTAGTTTGTGAATTTGGTAGTTTGTGAATTTGCCTCTTGCCTCTTGCCTCTTGCCTCTTGCCTCTTGCCTCTTGCCTCTTAAAATATATATTTCTTTTTGTTAACTCTTAACTTTTAACTCATAAATTAGTACCGCTATCCCTCAAAACCTGCATCTGTATGCGCTCCATCACAAAATGGCTTGTTTTGTGAAGCTCCGCATCTGCAAAAAGCGGTGGTTTTGTTTCGCTTTTCTTTGGTTCCGTCGGAATTTGTGATGTTTAATGTACCGTACACTAGTAATGGTCCATTTTCTAAGGCTTCCACTTTGGTTTCTAATTGCAACGCTTCTTGGTCGCCTTCTTTGTTACTTTTGTATGATAAAGCGCCCGAAGGACATGCTGCAATTTGTTTTTTGATACGTTCTGTAGAAGCACCATCCATATTAATCCAAAGTCTGTTTTGTGGATTGAATACTTGTAGCAATCCTTTCCAACAGTTTTTGGAATGTGTGCAAGTTTTGGGTTTCCAAACCACTGTAATGTCTTCATTGCTATATTCTTTGATAATTTCTTTTTCTTCCATGATTCATTAGTTTACAGTGGTTTATACGTTTTTATATGCTTAAAATTACAAAAACAAATCTGTCTTTTTAAATTGCTTCTTGAAGTTTGGCAACTGCCGCTTTTAATCCTTTTAGGGAAGCTTCATCGGTTACTGCACCATTTTTAAAATTATTATTGAAGTTTGGCAATGAAAAATTTGCGACAATATTTCCTCCCATGTATGGGAAACTTCCTTTCGCAATGTTTAAAACTGTTTGTCCACCACGACCACCTGGCGAAGTTGCCATTAAAAGCATAGGAACATTTCCCCACAATTTTCCATCGATTCGAGACATCCAATCAAATATATTTTTAAATACAGCTGCATATACGCCATTGTGTTCTGCTAAGGATAGTACCATTCCGTCTGCTGCTTGAATAGTCTTTAAAAATGTACGTGCATTTTCTGGAATTCCGATTTCCTGCTCTTTGTCAATTCCGTACATCGGTAATTCATAGTCATTTAAGTCTAATACTTTGACTTCTGCACCATCTACTAAATTTGCTGCATAAGTTGCTAATTGTTTGTTGATCGATGTTTTGCTGTTGCTTCCTGCAAAGGCTACAATTGTTTTCATAGTTATTTTTTGTGTATTTGTTGATTTGTGTATTTGTGTATTTGTGTATTTGTATGTGTTAAATACTTTCTGTTTTCTTTCCGAAGTAATAAGAACTTAGTATTAATACAACTGCAATAATTGCTCCCATTTGTTCTCCATCACCTATCATATAATGTGCAAAAAAAGCGAGTACTGCATTAAAAAAGAATCCTGCATACGCCCATTCTTTGATCGTTTTGTATTTCGTTTGCCAAATGGTTACTAATCCTAAAATTTTTGCAACCCCTAGCGGATAAATGATATAACTTGGATATCCAAATGTTTTAAATCCTGCTACCATATCAGGATATTTAAAAAAGTACATACTTGCTGAAAATAACATTAAAGCTGTGAATAAACCTGTTAGTATGTAATAAATTATTTTTTGAGTTTTCATGTTGGTTATTTTTAATTACCTTACAAATGTAAGTAAAATATTTTTATTTTCCAAGGAAACTATTCCCATGTAATTCATTTAACTGTATTTTAAGAAAACTTTCAAACTTTGCGCCTTTCAATAGCGATATTAGTTTTGTATTTTAGCAATTGAAAATAAAATAACCATGGACATTAACTTCAATAAGAACGAAGATCACAACAAACTTTTAGCATCAGAATTACGTCAACGCTTAGCCAAAGTAGCCTTAGGTGGCGGACAGAAACGTATTGATAAACATCACAGTAAAGGAAAAATGACAGCGCGCGAGCGTATTGATTTTTTGCTAGATGCTAAGAAACCTTCGATTGAAATTGGAGCTTTTGTAGGAGACGAAATGTATCAAGAACACGGTGGCTGTCCTTCTGGTGGTGTCGTTGTGAAGATTGGATATGTGAAAGGAAAGCAATGTATTGTAGTTGCTAATGACGCAACTGTAAAAGCAGGCGCTTGGTTTCCGATTACGGCAAAGAAAAATTTACGCGCGCAAGAAATTTCTATCGAAAATAGATTGCCCATTATTTATTTGGTAGACAGCGCTGGTGTGTATTTGCCAATGCAGGATGAAATTTTCCCAGATAAAGAACATTTTGGGCGAATTTTTAGAAATAACGCTGTAATGAGCAGTATGGGAATTACCCAAATTGCTGCCGTAATGGGAAGTTGTGTGGCAGGTGGCGCGTATTTACCAATTATGAGTGATGAAGCGCTGATTGTTGATAAAACAGGAAGTATTTTCCTGGCGGGAAGTTATTTAGTAAAAGCTGCCATTGGTGAAAGTATTGATAATGAAACTTTAGGTGGCGCTACTACACATTGTGAAATATCGGGTGTGACCGATTATAAATCGAAAGATGATAAAGACGCGTTGACGACGATTCAGAATATTGTGAGTAAGATTGGTGATTATACGCCAACAGGTTACAATCGTGTGAAAGCGGCAAAACCGAAAGAAAATCCAGAAGATATATTTGGAATTCTTCCGAAAGCGCGTCATGAGCAGTATGATATGAAAGAAATCATCAAACGAATTGTAGATAATTCAGAGTTTGATGAATACAAAGAAAAGTACGGACAAAGTATTATTACCGCATACGCCAGAATTGATGGTTGGGCAGTTGGAATTGTCGCAAATCAACGGAAGTTGGTGAAAACTAAGAAAGGTGAAATGCAGTTTGGCGGTGTTATTTATTCAGATTCTGCGGATAAAGCCACACGATTTATTGCCAATTGTAACCAAAAGAAGATTCCGCTGGTATTTTTACAAGATGTCACAGGATTTATGGTCGGAAGCAAATCCGAACACGGCGGCATTATTAAAGATGGTGCTAAAATGGTAAATGCCGTTAGTAATAGCGTTGTTCCTAAGTTTACCATTGTGATTGGAAATTCCTATGGCGCTGGAAATTATGCCATGTGTGGAAAAGCGTATGATCCACGATTGATCGCTGCTTGGCCAAGTGCAGAACTCGCCGTAATGAGTGGAAATTCTGCTGCAAAAGTATTGTTGCAAATTGAAACCGCTTCGTTGAAGAAAAAAGGCGAAGAAATCACCAAAGAGAAAGAAGAGGAATTATTCAATAAAATAAAATCACGTTACGATCGACAAATTTCTCCGTATTATGCCGCAGCGCGTTTGTGGACCGATGCAATTATCAATCCACTAGATACTAGAACTTGGATTTCTATGGGAATTGAAGCAGCAAATCAGGCGCCGATTGAGAAAGCTTTTAATTTGGGCGTGATTCAGGTGTAGTTAGAAACGGCTTTGCCTTTAGATCGCTACCGCTCTTCGTATTTTAGTAGTGCTTTGCTGTTAGATTGGGTTTTTGTTTTTTTGGTATTGGGTTTTGTCAATTCGCCTATTTGTTTTTGGTGAAGAAAAATACTTTTTAAATTCAAAATTTACATTGGAAACTTCTCAATACTCAATACTAACATCTGAATACTGATAGAATTTCATAAGCTAAACTCTTCAACTTATAAACTTCTTTTTTGTGAATTCGTTTTTCGTCGATTCGTCTATTTGTTTTTGGTGAAGAAAAATACTTTTTATATTCAAAATTTACATTGGAAACTTCTCAATACTCAATACTAACATCTGAATACTCATAGAATTTCATAGGCTAAACTTATAAACTTATAAACTTTTAAACTTCTTTTTGTGAATTCGTTTTTCGTGAATTCGTCTATTTGTTTTTGGTGAAGAAAAATACTTTTTATATTCAAAATTTACATTGGGAACTTCTCAATTCTCAATACTAACATCTGAATACTCATAGAATTTCATAGGCTAAACTCTTCAACTTTTAAACTTCTTTTTGTGAATTCGTTTTTCGTCGATTCGTCGATTCGCTTATTTGTTTCGAAAAGTTTCTTGATACCGAAAAATAGTGTTTGATTTCGCGTAAGCGATTGAGAGCTTTGTTGGAGCTCCTCGAAGAGAGCGACGCTCGAAAGCGCGACCGGAGAGCTATCGGAGGATACGCCCAAAAAATTGTGATTATTGTGATTATTGTGATTATTGTGATTATTGTGATTATTGTGATTTTATACTGAACATTTTAATGCGTTGATATTCATATATTTTTAAAAAAACTTCAAAATTGTCTTTAAACTTCCCAATTTAACATTCAAAATTTAGCATTCAACATTTAAAAAAATTACTTCAACCGTTTTTTGAATCAAAAACAGAGTTCGTGTCATCAGTGTTTCCTTTGAAACCTCCCAATTTAACATTCAAAATTTAACATTCAACATTTAAAAAACTACTTCAGACGTTTTTTGAATCAAAAACAGAGTTCGTATCATCAGTATTTCCTTTGAAACATCTCATAACTATCAAAAAATAAGAAAAGGCCTAGTAACTTACTTACCAGACCTTTTCCCCCTAAAAAACCTAAAATAACCTAATCTTTATTTCGTATAGAAAGCAAAGATTCGCTTCCGGAAAAGTCACAAATTCTATGCCATTCTTTATAATTTTTATGATTTTATTAACAAAAAAAGAAAAACCTAATAAATAAGAATTTTACTAGGCTTTTCTAAAACAACTAAACAACCAACCTTTGTTAATTCTATTTTAAATGTACGTCGTTACTGTCGGTTTTGAAACCTCTATTGAGTCAACGTAGCGTTTTGATGAGTAAAATCATACAACTACTTAGTCTTAGTAGCGTTCGATTTTACCAAACGGATAAATTCTGCTCTGTACCCGTTTTTGTCGTCTCCTCTACCTGATTCCGCCAACGTTACCACATCTTCCAACTTTGAATTGTTGTGATATTCTGAGTTTCGCAATTGCATTCCAAACAAGGCAACTGCTGCTGTAAAGTTGAAATCATCTGACGTATTTTTTGCAACTTCATTTTCAACCACAGCTTTGAGTTGAATGCTTCTCTTTTTGTTTGGTTTTTTGTAGCGAATTTTCACTGTCAACAATTCGTCTGAATATGATTTTACAGTTTTATTTTTGTCTGTATATTTTAAATCATCTACATCTTTTAAATAATCGGTTTTTACACCTACGGGAATGATTTCGTATAAAGCTGTTACCGTATGTCCTGCGCCTAATTCGCCAGCATCTTTTTTGTCATCTTTAAAATCTTCATCATTCAATAAGCGGTTTTCATAGCCAATTAAGCGATATGCTTGCACTGTATTTGGGTTGAATTCTAATTGTAATTTTACATCTTTTGCGATCGTATATAAAGTTCCGCCAAATTCTTTCCCGAAGATTTTATACGCTTCTTGCATCGTATCTATATACGCGTGATTTCCGTTTCCTTTGTCTGCCAACAACTCCAAACGGTCGTGTTTGTAATTCCCCATTCCAAATCCTAATACGGATAAATACACGCCTGATTCACGTTTTGCTTCAATCAAAGTTTCCATGTCGCCATTACTTGTTCGCCCAACGTTAAAATCGCCATCGGTTGCTAAAATCACACGATTGTTTCCGTCTTTGATAAAGTTTTCAGTCGCCGTTTTATACGCCAATTCGATGCCTGCGCCACCAGCAGTTGAGCCTCCAGATTGCAATTTGTTCAACGCATTGAGTATTTTTTCTTTATTTGCGCCCGAAGTTGGCTCTAAGACCATTCCTGCCGCGCCCGCATATACAACAATCGCAACTTTATCTTCCTCGCGCATCTTATCGACCATTAATTTAAACGCTGATTTTAGTAAGGGTAATTTATTGCGTGATGACATCGAACCCGAAACATCAATTAAAAAAGTAAAGTTGGATGGCGGAATTTTTTCTAATGGAATTTCTTTTCCTTTTAAAGCAATTTTTAGCAGTTTTGTGTCTTTGTTCCAAGGTGTAACGCCCACTTCCGTGTGAATTGCCAATGGATGTCTGTCTTTTGGTTGATCGTACTTGTATTCAAAGTAATTGATCATTTCCTCAATTTTTACCGCATCCGCTGGAATTGCCATTCCGTTATTAATCATGCGTCGCACATTGCTATATGCTGCGCGATCTACATCAATAGAAAACGTAGACAACGGTGTTAATGTTGCACGTTTAAAGGTGTTTTCATTGATTTCTTTGTATGATTCGTTGGAAGTTTGATGTTGTGGACTGTGATAAGATACGTTTCCCCGTTGTCCGTATGCATAACCTTCTACTTGAATTCCTGTTGCCTGTCCTTGTAGTACTCTTTTTACATCTTGGCTCGAAACCGTTGCTATAGCAGAAGCTACTTTTGCTGTATCGGTTCTTCCTCCATACGCTACAATAGTTACAGCTTCTAAGTTTTCACCTTGTTTTAATTTTACATTCAGTACTTTTTGAGTAACTACAACTTCTTTCGGAGTAAATCCTACATAAGAAAACACCAAAATAGATCCGATTTCTGTTTGTATTTTGTACTTTCCATCAAAATCGGCAGTAACTCCTTTTTTGGTCTTTTTTAGTTGAACAGATGCGCCTGGTAATGGTTGTCCTGATTCGTCCGTAATTTTTCCGCCTACTTCTATTTTTTGTGCCCAAACTTGACTAATCATCAAGAATATGCAGAGTGTTAAGAGTTTTTTCATCACGTATTGATTTTAAAGTTCCTAACGAAACTAGGAATCCTTACTACGATAAAAAACCAACATTGAGGGAAGTGGTGTTTTGGGTGAGGGAAAAGAAATTTTAAATGTAAAATGATAAATTTTAAAATAATTATTTAACGAAAACCTTTTAAAAAAACGATTGTCAATATATTTGAGGTTGTTTGGTGTTTTAAAGTGCAAACTTCTACAAGTATATACTTTTCAACTTTTTATATTTTGTTACGAATACACGAATATTTTTTCACTCTTAACTCGTAACTAGTTTTAAAACTTCTCAATACTCTAAATTGATTAAGTTTAATTTTCAAGCGTCAGATCGAGTGAATTTGTGGAACAAATTCGTATCGAGAGCTGCTGAGATTTTCAAAGCTATTCTCGATACAATTTTTCTCCATTTCTTTCCGAAAAACCACTCGAATTGACGATTAGTATTTGATTTGAACTTGGATAAAACGAAGAGACGAATTAACAAATCCACAAAAAACAAAATCAAAGACCAAGCAACGCCACCGTTTTCCCACGCTGCACTTTTCCCGTATCCGTTTCTACAAAGTTTTTTAGCGTATGAATTTCCTTTGGAATTTCAAATTTGGAAAGTTTTTTGGAGTCTTTGAGCGTTTTATGCAATGCTTCTATGTTTATATTTTTCGACTCATCTTCAATAATCAAAATGAGTTTTTCACCTAACTGCGTATCTTCTACAGCAGTGACAAAAAAGCGTGTATTGATGAAGTTACTCAGCTTCTCCTCTATTTGTTCGGGATGCAATTTAATTCCGCCGCTATTGATGATAGTATCAAATCTGCCCAACCAATTGAATTCTGTTTCCGAAATGATGTCTACAACATCATTGGTAACAATTTTTTTGTGTGTAATTCTTGGCGCGTCAATGATCAAACAATTTCTGTCGTCTGTGCTGATGTGAATATTTGGTAAGGTTTGATAATATACACTTTTTCCTTTCGGAAGATGATTTAACGGTTTTACCGCTATGTGCGTGATGGTTTCCGTCATTCCATACGTAGCAAATATCTTGGTAGAAACGTTTTGCAAACGCTCAATTAAAGCAGCAGAAGCTTGTGCGCCACCAACAATCAACGTTTTTATTTTGTGTAATTCTTTTAATGAATGTTCTACTTGTAATGGTACCATCGCACAGAAATCGTAGTTTTTTTGAAGCTTCTCTAAAGGATTGGATGTTGGCGCCACCAAGTCTAATTTCAATCCTAAAATCATGGCGCGAACGAGCATCATTTTCCCAGCAATAAAGTTTGAAGGCAAACATTGCAATGCGGAATCGCCCGGTTTTATTCCGAAAAAATCACCAGTGGCAAGTGCCGAATGCACCATGGCTTGCTTGTCCAAACGAATGGATTTAGGCGTTCCTGTAGAACCTGAGGTAAAAACATCTACGTATGTTTTATCATCAAGCCAATCCATTAGGAAATCACCCATAATTTGTTCATAGGATGCTCCTTCTTTTATAAAACTGTATGCGACTTCTTTCAGTGCTTCTCTATCGAAATAATGACCATCTAATTCAAACTTTAGATGAATATTTTTAAAGGTTGGAATCATTTTTGTTAATTGTTCTATAAAATTAAAGATTCACAGCGAGAAATCAACAATTTCTTGCGTAGTTTTTAGTAATTTAGTGGTTTAAGCTTTTTTTTCTTACAGGTACTATTTTAAGACATTTTTTGTCCCTAAGAAAGTAAGTTTTCCACACCGATTTATAAATTGTAATGTATGACAACATCCTATTTGAAATTCCCTATACTGCTGCTCTTTTTTGCAATGCATCTTTGCTTGGCGCAGAAAAATCCTTCTGAAGATTTCCGTTTCCTAGAACGCACCGAAAATATTAAGATCAATCTCAATAAAGGCGATTTTAAAATTGTAAAGAGTGTTCATGAAAAAGCAGAATATGTAACGGCTAACAAACTGTATTTTGCCAACGAAATGCTTCGCTTTGATAGTTTTACCCAAATTGAAGATATTGAAGCCACAACGTATTTGCCCGATTCTGGAAAAAAATTAGAAGTCGATTATATAGAAACAAAACACGAATTTGATGATGGTATTTTTTACAGCGATCAACAAACGAAAAATTTTACGTTTCCTGGCGTGACCAAAGGTGCGATTACCGATTTAAAATATAAAGAAATTATTACCGAACCGCATTTTTTAGGTTTGTTCCGTTTTGGAACCTACGCACCAACGCAAAAAGCCGTGTTACGCATAGAATTTCCTAAGAACGTGGAAATTGGCTATAGAGAGTTTCACACTGAAACTATTCAAATTGACTTCAAAAAAGAAGAAACAAAAGATCATAATGTGTATACGTGGACGACAGAAAACGTAGCAAAGTTTGCTTCCGAAGATGATGCAGAAGCCGCTTTGTATCACTTGCCACATATTATTTTACACATAAAAAATTATACCGAAAACGACAAAACGATTCCTGTTTTGAATAATGTAGACGATTTGTACAGTTGGTACGCTTCACTCGCAAAACAAGTGGATGAAAGTGATTTGAAAAAGGTGCATAAAATCGCAGAAGATATCGCCAAAAACTACAAAACCGACCGTGAAAAAGCGGAAGCAATTTACAATTGGGTGCAAGAAAATATCACCTATGTTGCCTTTGAAGATGGTTTGGGAGGATTTATTCCACGAGGCGCAGCAAGCGTTTGTAAAAACCGTTATGGCGATTGTAAAGACATGGCAAATTTGCTGTATGTAATGTTGAATCACGTGGGAATTCCGTCGTACAGAACGTGGATTGGTACACGCGATCGCCCGTATTTGTATGACGAAGTACCAACGCCCATGGTAGACAATCACATGATTACGGCAACAATTATTGATAACGATACCATTTTTATCGACGGAACCGATAGTTATGTCAATTTTGGCATGCCGAGTTCCTTTACACAAACCAAAGAAGCCTTGATTGGTATTTCTCCAGAAAAATTTGTACTGAAAAAAGTACCTGTACAACCTTCTGAGAAAAGTAAAACGATCATCAATACGCAAATTACGTTTGAAGATGGCAACATCAAAGCTTCTGAAAAACGCGTGATGACAGGTTATGAAAAGGTAGATTTCGTCACAGATTATCTCTACAAGAAAAAAGACAATACCGAAGAAGAATTCTTAAATACAACGTTGGCGTTAGGAAATAACAAAACAAAGTATCAAAATATTAAAGTTTCGCCATTAGAATCAAAATATAAAACCTTAACCTTGGCTTTTGATTTACAGATTGAAAGTTACGCCAAAACCATTGGATCAAAGAGCATTCTCAACCTCAACATTGACCGCGCTTTATCAAAGCAGAAAATTGATGTTGAGCAACGTAAATACGCAAAAAAGATCGATCATCAGTTTCAAAAAGAATATACCACAACGTTTATGGTTCCTGAAGGTTATAAAGTGACTTCCGTTCCAAAACCGATCAAATATGACGGAAAAGCGTATGGTTTTGACATTCATTATGAACAAAAAGACGGCAAAATCATTCAACATAAAAAAATCTATATTGACACCTTGCGCGTGGAGAAAGAAGATTTTGAAGCGTGGAATAGTTTTGTAAAGAAATTAATAAAAGCCTATAAAAAAAGTATTATCATTGAAAAGTAAATCAACATCTATGAGAGCAGTAATTGTCATCCTTTTGTGTTTGTGCACTACGCAAGCATTTTCTCAATATTATAAAAAATACGATTGGGCAAAGAAACCGAAACTCCACGAATTGTCTGAAAAAGAAGCGAACGAATCTTCGATTGCCATTTTAGAAAAATATGTCGTAGAATTTGTCGTTCCAAAGGTTGGAGACCAAATAAAAAAGTTTGAAACCACACATACTATTGCGCGTGTACACGATGAAAAAGGGTTGAAAACGCACAATACCGTGTATATTTCTATGTACGATGTTATGAATATTGTAGACATTAAAGCGCGTACAATTTCGCCTGACGGAAAAGTAACGATGTTGAATAAAGACAACATCAAAGAAGTAAAAAATGTAGAAGAATATGGCGATTTCAAGATTTTTGCCATTGAAGGTGCGGTAAAAGATTCGGAAATTGAAGTACTGTATACGCTCGAAAAAGAATATTCTGCCTTTGGGCGCGAAACATTGCAAAAAAGCTATCCAATCAAACGCTTGGAATATAATTTTATTTACGGAACAATGGCTGGACGCGTAAAAGCGTATAATGCTTCAAGCGATTTTACCCGAAAAAGTTATCAAGGAAATATCGGCCGCGAATTGATATTGGAGAATATTGTCCCGATGATCGAAGAAGAATACGCCACACCAAATTCGAATAAAACCTACATCGCGTATCAATGTTTTGGTCCTGGTACGAATGTTACGGATGATATGTTGTGGAGCAATGTCGTGACAAATATTACCGAAGGAATGTTTCCTTCGACAGTACATCCAGAAATAGCAAAAATTGCGAAAACCATTTTAAAAGACCAAAAAACAGACGATTTTACGAAAGCATTTTTGATTGACGATTATGTAAAAACGAATTACACAATTGTGCAAAACAACAACGCGCAACTATCGGATATTGATTATATTGTAAAAAACAAATCGGCAAGTGATTTGGGAATTATCAAAGTGTATTCGCACTTATTGGAGGCTGCCAATGTGGAGTATTTGCCTGTAATTACAGCAGATGTGTATGAATTTAAGTTTGATGCTGAATTTTTTAATCCGACGTCTTTGCGCGAATTTTTAATTTACATTCCAAAAACATACAATTACATTACGCCAAATCGAGTGGATTATCGCTTGAGTGAAATTCCACCAAATATTCTCGGAAATACGGGCATCTTTGTAAATGATAAAAAACAATTTAGTTTTTATAAAATTAAACAGAAAGATCCAGACTACAGTCGCGTAGTGCGCAATGTAAATATTTCTTTTGAAGAGGATTTGGAATATGTAAAAATTGACCAACAACAACAATACTACGGACATTGGGCAATGAACAACCGCGCGTATTTGAATTTGGCACCTGAACAAGCAATCAAAGAATTTGAAGATTATTTGACAGGTTCAGGAATTGAAGATAAAGTGGTGAAAAAATATGAAGTCACCGATAAGGAAATGCTACAATTGGAATACAACAAACCATTTTTGGTGAATAGCACGATTACCTCGGAATCGATTTTGGAAGAAGCTGGCGATAGTTATATTTTTCAAGTGGGAAAAGTGATTGGAACGCAAAGCGAATTGTATCAAGAAACGGAGCGTGTGAATCCAATTCAGATGCAATATCCTAATCGTTACAATTATGAAATTGTGGTAAACATTCCGACTGATTATGAAGTTGAAGGTTTGGAATCGCTCATTATTATGAAAGAATTATTGGATGAAGAAGGCAGTCAGAAGTGTAAATTTGAATCGAATTATACACTAAAAGGCAACAAAATTATTATCACAATTGAAGAATTCTACAAAGAATATGAATATGACATTGCTGAATACGAAGGGTTCCGCGAGGTTATCAATGCAGCTTCTGACTTTAACAAAGCGGCGATTTTGATGAATCCGAAAGAGTAACTTTTCAACCACTTACCTCGTTATTCAATTATATAAACAAACAGAAAGAGACTGTCTAAAAAAGCAGTCTCTTTTTCGTAATAATAAGCTTATTCATGACTGGAAATAAAGTCAATTTTTATTTTTCTATTTTATAAATTACGTAGTTGTATTTTATAAATCGAAAACGACTTTTCTTTCAAAATACTTTTTCCTGTAGTACTTTTATTTCATTCATTAATTAAAATCTAACAGTCATGAAAAAACGACAGATTAAAAATTTACAGTTAAACAAAAAATCAATTTCTAACCTAGCTACCAAAGATGTCAATGGAAAAGGTATTCCAACACTGGGTATTATTTGCACAGCATCTTTCAGAGTTTGTACGCGCTGGGAAGGATGCGATCTACCAACAATTGGACACGATGACGGTTCTATCTGTTTGAGTCAAGAAGCAGATTGGTGTGGTGGTAGATAAAATCTATCGTAAAAAACAGGTTAAAAATCCGTCACTATTGGCGGATTTTTTTGTGCTCTTATATTTTTGTTAACAAAACAGGAATTGAAAAAATCGTATCTTTACAGAGACCGATTAAATACCAAAACACATGAATTTAAAAATTGCTTTTACCTTCTTGCTGAGCTGGAGTTGTTTTTTTTCCCATGCACAATTATTAAGTGAAGCTGCTAACGATTCCCTCGTAAAAATTCCCGAATATTTTGCTTCGCAACAACTCAAAGAAAACATCTATATACATACTGACAAAGATATTTATGAACCTGGAGAAAATTTATGGTTTAAAGCCTATTTACTAAATGGAAATACATTAAAGTTATCGACCGAAACACAGCTTATTTTTGTTGAATTGATTCATCTTACTGAAGATGGATCCAACATCGTTACCACTGAAAAATACGAAGCGATCAACGGTTTTGCAAACGGGCATTTATTTCTTGAAAGAGGTTTTGAAACTGGAGCGTATCAAATACGCATTCACACCAAAAAAACAATGGAAAGTACTTCCGAAAAATTACTTGCTGTCAAAGAATTCAAAGTGGTAGAAAGCGTGATTCCGACCATTTTGATGGATGTCGACTTCTCCAAAAAAAATTACAACCGAAATGAAGCCATTTCTGC
Organism: Kordia sp. SMS9; assembly: GCF_003352465.1. Lineage (NCBI taxonomy): Bacteria > Pseudomonadati > Bacteroidota > Flavobacteriia > Flavobacteriales > Flavobacteriaceae > Kordia > Kordia sp. SMS9. Next base: position 4,731,906 of record NZ_CP031153.1, read on the forward strand.
CGAAATAACCGTTTTTTCCAGAAGTAGAGTTCCTTACAAAAATACAGTTGTCATCGCGTATGCGTTTGCAGGCTCCAAACGAATCTATCGCAATCGACTGCGCACGAACGATGAAGGCGTCGTTATTGTCAATCTTCCTGCTGAAAAAAGTAAAAAAGCAACAACTATTAAACTTCTTGTAAAAGACAAAAGAAAAGACATCATTAACACGTTTGAAATTCCGTTTACAAGTATGAGCGAATTACAGTTTGGATTGTATCCCGAAGGCGGAAGTTTGGTGGAGAATCTTCCAAATACTGTAGCTTTTAAAGCATTAGATCCTTCTGGAAGACCTGTAGCTGTGAAGGGAATTTTGTATGAAAACGGGAAAAAAATACAGCCATTTACTGCAACGCATAATGGAATGGGAAAGTTTGCTTTTGTTCCAAAAAATAATCAAAATTACACCGTGAAAATTACACAACCAACACTCGACAGTATTTTTGAATTGCCCAAAATACTACCTGAAGGAATCAAGTTACAAGTAGATCGACACACGAAAAAGTACGTACATTTTAGCATTACTCGCACAAAAAATATTCTTGATCAACAGTTATATATTCGAGCGCAACACCGTGGATTGGTATATTGGATGGCGACAACTTCTTTGAGTAAAGAGCGTGTTCGCTTTAAACTTCCGTTGGAAAAATTTCCGCAAGGTATTGTTGAAGTGACACTGTTTAACGAGCAGTTTCAACCTGTTGCGGAGCGTTTGGTATATGCGAATTTGGATCAAAAATTACACGTAACTTTAAAAGAAATCTCTAAAAGCTTTTATCAACAAAAAGATAAAGTTACCATGAAATTTGAAGTAAAAGATCAAAATAAAAATCCTGCAATTGCTAATTTTAGCTTGAGCGTACACGATCATTTGTATGCCGATAAAAACAACGATTACGCAATGTTGCCTCATTATTATTTATTTTCAGAATTGAAAGGTCATGTGTACGATGCGGGGTATTATTTTAATCCAAAAAACAACAATCGTGAAGAGCATTTAGATGTATTACTGCTTACGCAAGGTTGGCGGAATTACGTGTGGAATAGTAAGCAATTAAATTATGTAGAGAATAGTTTGGATTTTACGACCAATATCAAGGGAAAAATATATAAAAAACTTAAAAATGGCGCGTTGCAAAACATTCCATTAGCAACTGTAAATGTTTCGTATCCTAGCTATACAGAAAATGTTACTACCAACATGCAAGCAGAATTTTCACTGCCAATTTCTTCATATAAAAATGCACAAGGTTCTAACTTAGTTTTTATTCCTTTTGAAGATAAAAATGCCGTAATTAGATTCACTGATCCTTTTGAAAATATTGAAGAAATTACGGGAAATTATGAGTGTGCATTTCCAAAATATGATTTGGCTTTGCAAACTAAAAAACAATCGTCGTACAATCCCGAATTTAGTTTTACCGAGACCAACTTTTTGGAAGAAGTAAATTTAGGTTCTTTCAGAGATCGCAATAAAGACGAAGGAAATGTAGTAATGTATAACGATATTATACCAGATTATGTTTGTCGATTTAATATTTTAAACTGTACAAATCATCCTAACGGAACGCCTCCTGTTGATGGTAAAACCTATCGTTACAACGACGGAACTATAGTTACTTATGTTGGAAAGAAAGAGGAACCAAAGGATGAAAAAGATAAACTCTTTGTAAAAATTAAAGGTTTTTATCCTGAAAAAGAGTTTTACAGTCCGCAATACGACAAAAACCCTGATGAAGCTTTGTTTCCTGACAACCGAAAAACCTTATTTTGGGCGCCAAATTTGATTTCTGACGAAAATGGAATTATCACCGTAAGCTTCTTTACCTCTGACATGCAAACAACATTTTTAGGAACTATAGAAGGAACCAATGGAAATGGCTTGTTAGGCGGAACTTCTTTTCAATTTGATGTGAATTGAAACTACGCATCAATCTTAAATTGCTCTTTTGAAGCTGTGTCTTCTTCAAATTCTGCGGCAAGCGCATCACGTTGAAAAGTATGGAAACGCTTTCGCTGATATTTTAAGTAGCCAATATCTTCTTCAACAATTTGATCAAATTCAGCTTCAGACATTGAAAATGTATGTCGCTCCGTCGTATCTAAATCTTCAAATGTTGCTTTGAAAACATTTCTAGCATGGTTTTTATTTCTTTGGTGAATTTGCGCGCGTTTCTCAACAACTTTTACAGGAATTTCCAATATCGGCGCACGATTGGTAAGCACCGATTCATTGACTTTATTAAAAATTGAATACACAATAAACACAACTACTGTGATGATGATGATGACAAAAAACATATCAAACTGAGTATTCATAGTATCCATAGTGAAATTAATTTTAGTAGTAAAAAAAGTGATTTGCTTCAATATGACTCTTAAAGTATAAAAAATGTTACATTTTATGCGGAAAACTTACCTCAACATTACTTTCAGAAGCATCTGGTACACGCCCAAATAATTTTTCTTTCCAGTTATTCCATTTGTATTTTTTTGCCAAAATGATCAAAATGATGGGATACGCAATCAAAATTGGAATGAGAATATGATAAAATGAAGTCGTACTTTGTTGTGAAACGTATTTGAATAAAGAATCGGTTCGCAAAGCAGAATATTCTGCCGTAACTAAAGTTGCTGCCAAAAAATTATTTGCAAAGTGAAATCCTAATGCCAATTCCAAACCTTCATCCATGAGCGTAACGATTCCTAAAAACAAACCTGTTCCTATGTAGAAAATCATCGTAATTCCGCCCATTTTTGCCACTTCTGGATTTCCTAAGTGCAATAAGCCAAACATCACTGAGGTAATGATGAGTGGAAACCACCTATTTCTGGCGACAATTCCGATTTGCTGCATCAAATATCCTCTAAAAAGATATTCTTCAAAGCCAATCTGAAAAGGAAATAATAGCAAACATAAGAACACTAAAATAACAAAGTTGACCGGTTGAAAATCCAACACAACCACTCCTGGATACATGTAATATTCAACCGCAAACGATGCTATTCCTATAAAAAACACCAATCCAAACGAAAAGGCAATTCGCTTAAAATCTATCTTTTCTCGCGCTGTTGTGAGCGATATAATGCTGCGTTGGTGCAAGTAAAACACCAATCCGAACAACATTAATAGTAGAAAAACAAAAAATGACAAGTTGGCGACAAACCAAAAGTTTTTACTTTCAATTTGCTCGTACATTTTATTAGTTTCTGCCAGTGTATCTATCTCTCCAAATAAGACAGCAACGATATTTGCCACAAATATTGAAAGCATCAAAACAGTTGTAATGGCTACTTTCCAAGAAGTATTATCGCCTTTGTACGCTTGTTGTATAAACATATAATTTCTTTTTTATTTTAGGTATGGAACGTTCCATGGAAGTTCCGAATTATAGTGCAATGCGCCGTTTTGTATGACGAGTGGCGACTCGAAGTTATTGGTGTACAAACTTCCCGTGCCCAATCCTTGTGGAAGTTTGCTTTGCAACGTATGCGTCCATTGTGCAATGGCGTTCAGCCCAATATTACTTTCCAACGCACTGGTAATCCACCAATCAATATTTTGTTGGTTGGCTAGTGAAATCCATTCGTTGCTTCCCGCATAACCGCCTACCAAACTCGGTTTCAAGATAATAAATTGTGGCTGAATGGTTTCTAGTATTTTTTTCTTTTCAGTGTGATGAAAAACTCCTATCAATTCTTCGTCGAGTGCAATTGGTAACGGCGTGACTTCACAAAGTTGTGCCATTGCTGAGAATTGTCCTTGTTTGATCGGTTGTTCGATAGAATGCAAGTCTAATGCTGATAAGCGTTTTAGTTTTTCCAATGCATTTTCGGGTGAAAACGCACCATTTGCATCTACGCGCAATTCGATATCGTTTACAGAATATTCGTTGCGAATGCTTTTGAGGAGTTCAATTTCGGTTTCAAAGTCAATCGCGCCAATCTTCATTTTAATACATGAAAAACCTGCTTCGAGTTTGTCTTTGATTTGCGATTTCATAAAATCCGCATCGCCCATCCAAATTAAACCGTTGATATTGATGGCTTCTTTTCCTTCTGTAAACGTTGATGGATGTAGTAAATAGGGTGAAATTGAATGCAGTGATCGAAACGCTTGTTCCACACCAAATTGAATGGATGGAAATTCAATCAATTCTTTTAACAATGCTTCTTCTCCTATGTGAATATTTTGGCAAGTCCAACGTAATTTTTCTTCATATTCGGGTACATCGTCAATACTGAGACTTCGTAAAATTCCGCACTCACCTATTCCCTGTTTTTCTCCATCATTTAGCCGAATAAACCAAGTTTCCTTTTGTTTCAACACTCCGCGCGATGTTCCACTAGGACGTTTAAAATCTAATATGTGTTTGTGATAGGCTGCTTTCAATTTTCTAGTAGATTGGTATTTTGGTATTCTTGTATTTTGGTATTTTGGTACACTTCGACTTTGCTCAGCGTACAATCTCTATGTTGTCCGCGCACTGAGCGGAGTCGAAGTGCATTATATATCCATAGATTCTCCAATTCCCAACAAAATCAATTCTTTATCATTATTCGCAAACGTTTTTTGTGCTGCATCATGATCAATTTTTATCGGCGGAAACGAATCGTAGTGATAGCCTAATACTTTATTGCACGCTACAAAGTCGCTCGCAATAACGGCATCATCTACGCCCATGGTAAAGGTATCTCCGATGGGAAGAATCGCCAAATCAAGTTGAGTTTGTAGTGGAATCAATTTCATATCATACGTCAATGCCGTATCGCCCGCAATGTAGATTGATTTCCCATTGACTGTTAATACAAATCCGCCTGGTTGTCCACCGTACGAACCATCAGGGAATGATGATGTATGAATTGCATTCACGTATTTTGCCGAAAACGCTTGTGTAATATAGGTTCCACCGTGATTCATCGCAAATACGTTAAAGTCTTTTCCGCCGTAATGCATGGCAATTTCGTAGTTTGACACAATGGTTGCGCCTGTATTTTTAGCAATGGTTTCAACATCTAAAATATGATCTTGATGTGCATGTGTGACAAATATGTAATCTGCATCTAAATCGTTTACATCAATCATAGATGCTAATGGGTTTCCAGAGATAAAAGGATCGACGATGATGCTAATTTCATCAAATTCAATGTGCAGTGATGCATGTCCTAAGTATGTTATTTTCATGATATGGTTATTTTTTAGTTAAATATTGCAAACAAAATCGAATATAAAAAAGTACTCAATGCCACTTTTTTCAATTCAGGATCAAGTTCTTTGAGAATGATATTTTTTCCGACTACGATCATATTCATTACCAACGGAATAAAAGCAATGAATACAATAAATTGTGTAGGCGAATGATAGTTTCTTAACGTGTACCAAAGTGTCATTGCAAATGCTCCGATAATAAGTATGTAATGATAAATTTTTGCAGTCTGACTCCCAATTTTAACAACCAACGTGTTTTTTCCATGCGACTTGTCTTTGATGCGATCGCGCATGTTGTTTAAGTTTAAAACTGCTGTACTGAGCAACCCAACTGCCGTTGCTGGTAAAAAAATGTCAAAATTCAATGATTTGGTATACAAAAAGTAACTTCCTATGACACTCAACCAGCCAAAAAACAGAAACACAAATACATCACCCAAACCTGAATATCCATACGCACTTTTTCCAACAGTGTATTTTACCGCAGCAATAATAGACGTAATTCCTAAAAAAAGAAATAATACAGAATACCTAAAATTTTCGCTTCCAAATGCCACGTAAATGACCAATAAAGCCAATAAAAGTGTGATGATTGCCGTGATAATCATGGCGTTTTTCATTTGCTTCGGCGAAATGATTCCTGAAGCTACCATTCGCTGTTCGCCTTCTCTATCGTCGTCTGTTCCGCGAATACCATCGCCATAATCGTTGGCAAAATTTGATAAGACTTGAAAACCAACCGTAGTCAGAATGGAAAGTATAAATATGAGATAGCTTTTTTCAAATTTAGGAAATTGTACAAGCGCAGTATCTTTAAGAAAATCCGTAGAAAAATTGGCTAAGGAACAACCCACGATAATTCCAGAAATAGATAAGGGTAAAGTGCGTAATCGTGCAGCAGCAAGCCAAGGTTTGATCATGTATCTAATTTTAATTAAACTACTTCTTGGCAAATCCGAGAAGCATTCATAAAAAATGTTTGTTACAGTATCGAGACAAGCCTTGAAGCTTTTAAAACTCGATTATCCCGTAAAGATACAATTTTATAAGATCATTGAAAAAGCAACACTGCCGTTTTAATCATAATATTGTATTAAATTTTTATGCGCAATTCTGAGTTTTACTTACATTGCAAAAGTTTTATTGTTTGAATATGAATCAAGTACTACGCATTTTTTTATTTCTCTTTTCTGTGGGATGTTTGCATGCGCAAGAAACACAAGTTTGGAACACGTATCAGGCCAAACAAGAACAAGGTGTCAGTTCTACAAATTTACGCATGGATTTGATAGATAGTGCGCCCATCAACGGATTTGACTTTCTTTTTTACATCAAAATTAAATACAGAGTCACTGAAGAAAGTGACTTTCCTATTGGCAACAAGTTGAAGAAATTATACCGCATTAAAGATGCAATTTATGCAAAAATGCAATCGGTTGCAGATGATAGTAAATATGTTGGTTCGTTTATGTACGATGGCAGTCGTTTTGAGTATTATTATGTGAAAGATGCTGCTGATATTGAAAACCATATTGACAAGCTTTTTCGCAATAAATTTCGTGGAGAAAAATACGAAGTGTTTATAAAGTCTGATCCTGCGTGGGATTTGTACCTCAACTTTTTGTATCCGAATGATGAAATCAAAAACTTCATGTCAAATCGCGATACAGTGATTCAACTCAAAAATGCAGGCGACGATGTGTTGGCAGTTCGAAAAATAGATCATTATGCAGGATTTACGTCTGTAAATGAAATGAATCTGTTTGAAGAAGCCATTAAAAAACTAGCCTATAAAATCTCATATAAAAAACCCGTTAAAAACGATAAGTATTCGCATGAAATTAAGTTTTCTCGTGACAATTCCGTTACCCTTGAAAACACCATGAAATTCACTACGGAACTCATCAAACTTGCTGAAGAATTTAATGGGAATTACGACGGTTGGGAAACGTTTGTGGTGAAGAAGAAAGAGAATTAGAACGCGCTTTGCTTCGACAGGCTCAGCACAAGTGCTTTTAGACTCAGCTTTGCCTGTTAGAATTACTGCATAACTCTAGCAAGATTGTAATCTCCCGTAAAATTTGAAATGCTATTTTTACAATTCATAAAAATTCACTTTGAAACTTCTCAATACTCAATACTAAAATCTCAAAACTATTCTATCAAAATCGAAACCCAACGCCCATACTCACAGTATGAATGTTTTCGTTGTAACGATTTCCAGAAGTATCACCATCCAAATCTAACTTGATAAAATCGGCAGAAGCTTCTACAAAAAATGTATCGGTAAGATCGTATGCTGCGCCAAATCCCCAACTGATGCCGCTTTGCGTATCTGTAAAACGATCGCCGTTCGGTTGAATGACAGGATCGGGACTTCCAAAATCAAAACCTGTATTTCCTGCGTTTAAAGAAGTTGTAAATATGCTATACCCTAAGGAAACATACGGTTTTAGTTGTGGCAGACTATTTAAATTGAATTCCCCAATCACTTCAGGTTTCAACACAAAAGCACCGCCATTAATATCATCAATAAAATTATAATTAAAATAATCTACCGAAAAAGCCAACTTCGGAGAAATCAAATCTGTATCTGCAAATTGATATCTGAAATCCAATCCTACCAAACCGTCATAGGCAAACACCATAAAGTTGTCTCCCGTAGATAATGGATAATGCAATCCGATTTCAAATTTTCGATCTGTATTTTGTCCAATTCCCACATAGAAACATAGTAAAAATAGAATCGTGATAAGTTTTTTCATTTTTGTGATTGGTTTATAGGTTACAAACGGAATTCTTATAGAATTATTTGAAAGTCTCCAGTTTTCAGTTTTGAGTCGCAGTTTTTAGTTTTCTAAACTTTATGAGATCCTAAATTAAGCTCAGCAAGACGTAAATGAGAATATTTAGATTTATAGCATATTCATATAACATATAAAATCCTGCGAAGGCAAGAATGACATCTCAATTCTCAATACTCAATACTCAATTCCAAATACAATTTATCACGGAATCCACTTTTTGTCAAAGTTTGGCTTGCGTTTTTCAAGGAAAGCATCACGTCCTTCTTTGGCTTCGTCTGTCATGTACGCCAAACGCGTTGCTTCTCCTGCAAATACTTGCTGTCCTACCAATCCGTCATCGGTCAAATTCATCGCAAATTTCAACATTTTGATAGACATTGGTGATTTTGCCAAGATTTCTTGCGCCCATTCAAAAGCAGTATCTTCCAATTCGTCATGCGGAATTACAGCATTGACCATTCCCATTTCATACGCTTCTTGTGCAGAGTAGTTTCTTCCCAAGAAAAAGATTTCACGCGCTTTTTTCTGTCCCACCATTTTCGCCAAGTACGCAGAGCCGTATCCTGCATCAAAACTGGTTACATCTGCGTCGGTTTGCTTAAAAATAGCGTGTTCTTTACTCGCCAACGTTAAATCGCACACTACATGCAGACTGTGTCCGCCACCAACTGCCCAACCAGGCACTACACAAATGACGGCTTTTGGCATGAAACGAATTAAACGTTGCACTTCCAAAATATTCAATCTATGGTAACCATCTTGTCCAACATATCCTTGGTGTCCACGCGCTTTTTGATCGCCGCCACTGCAAAAAGAATACACGCCATCTTTCGTTGATGGACCTTCTGCAGAAAGTAATACTACACCAATATTGACATCTTCATGCGCATCCTTAAAAGCATCTAACAATTCGCTTGTCGTGTGTGGTCTAAAAGCGTTTCGTACATTTGGCCTGTTAAATGCAATTCGCGCTACGCCATCCGCTTTTTTATATGTGATATCGTCGTACTCTTTTACCGTTTTCCAGTCTGGTTTACTCATATTTTTAGTATTTTGCGTAAAAATAATTCATTTTGCACAGTTTTCAAGGATTTCACGGTTCAAATTCTTGCAATTAAACAACATTACATTTCATGAAAAAAATACTTTTATCTGCACTGTTAGTTTGTTTCACACTTACAACATTTGCGCAAGAATATCAGTTTAAAACTACGGTAGATTTAGAAGCAACTCCTGTTATCAGTCAAGGACGAACAGGAACCTGTTGGAGTTTTTCGGCGTCTTCTTTTTTAGAATCTGAAATTATACGCTTGACAGGAAAACAGATTGATATTTCGGAAATGTTTACTGTACGAAATACCTATCCTAAAAAAGCTTGGAATTATGTGATGCGACAAGGAAAAGCACAATTTAGCGAAGGCGGATTGGCACATGATGTGATGAATGCCGTGAAATCACACGGATTGGTTCCAAATAGTGCATTTTCTGGTTTGCAAGCGTTGCAAAGCAATCACAACCACGCAGAAATGGTCAGCGTTTTAGAAGCAATGCTAAAGGTATATATTAAAAATCCTGGTAAAAAGCTTTCTAAAAACTGGAAACCTGCTATTGAAAATGTGTTAGATGTATATTTAGGAAAACGTCCTGAATCATTTTTGTATGATGGAAAAAAATATACACCAACGTCTTTTTTAGCGATGACAAAGATCAATCCAGATGATTATGTGACGTTGACTTCATTTACGCATCAACCGTATTATGAATCGTTTATTTTGAACATTCCCGATAATTTTTCGAACGGAAGTTTTTATAATGTCACGTTGGACGAATTGGTCAATGTGACTAAAAATGCGTTGAAAACGGGTTATACTGTTGAGTTGGATTGTGATGTTTCTGAAGCTACGTTTTCGGCAAAATATGCTGTAGCAACTATTCCAGAGGAAGCTGTGAAGGATCGAAAAAGTTTTACGGCAGAAATTCGCAAAGAAAAATCAATTACGGCCAAGTATCGTCAGCAAGAATTTGAAAATTACACAACTACCGACGACCATTTAATGCACATTACAGGTTTGGCTACCGATCAAAATGGCAATGAATATTTTCGAGTAAAAAATTCGTGGGGAAGCAACTCTTCTCGCGTTCCTAACGACGGACATGTACACATGAGTGAAGCATTTTTTAAACTCAAAACGATCTCAGTAATGATTCACAAAGATGCATTACCAGAAGCATTGCGTGCGAAATTAGGTTTGTAACATTCGCTATTGGTTTTATACTGATAGTATATGCAAATTGAAAAAAGAATCCAACTAAAACCACGATTACAGATTTCTAAAATTGGGAAAATTCAATTTTGGTTGGGACTTTTTTATGGTCTTTTAAATGCTGTTGTTTTTTATCTTTTCGTTTTTTATCTGATAGATTTCATGATGGTATTTATGATTGCCATCGATGGTGATTTACCGCTTCAAACAAAAAGCATATCATTTTTTGAAACTTCTTTCTTAGCTGCAACTTCACTGTCTTTGGGAATCACCATGATGATTCGTCATTGGTTTATGCGACCAACATTTCGTTTTCAACGGTCTCACAAAAAAATCTCATTACGAATATCAAATTATTCGTTGTTTATCTATTATTTAGTATTGTATGTAGCTATAGTTTACATTCGTTTTTTTGTATTTGGTAAAACTTTTACGGGAGTGTATCAGCCTGTAGATTACACAAACCTTCTTTTCATCATTCCTTTGTATTTATTTTTTGTTGCTTGGACAGAAGTCTCTCGTTATTTTGTTGCTAATAAGTGGATTATAAGTGCATTTTTAATTGGTTTACTTACGATATTTTTTCTAAATAGTCTAAATATCAAACCAACTACATTTTCTGAGAAGGCTTTTAAAATCATGCAAGCTGAAGAATTGAAATATTTAGATCATGAATTGAAAAAAGCAAAAGAAAAGTATAACCTCCAATTTTCAGAAGAAACTGTGAGTGCGTTGAAAGAATTGCGTTCAAAGAGGTCATTTGAGCTACTTGAAAAGGTAAGATTAGCTTTTACAACCGATAAAAAAGTATCACTTGATACAATTATTTTAGAGAAAATACTAATCCATAACTTTAAAGGATATTATAAAGGCTGGCGAGATTCTTACGCATACATTTTTCCATTTCAGGCATACGAGCAATTGCGAAAAGTAGATTCACAGTCCTCACAGGCTACAGAATTAATTCTTGTTTTGGAGGAATTTTATAAGTTAAGCATTCTTATGATGGAAATTCCTATTGACAACCATGACAATTTATTATATCAAAAAAAAGTGAGTATTTTAGAAGACCAGCTTTATAATTATGATTCAAATGAATATCGTAAAATGTTTTATGAAACTATTTTTCTTGTGAAGAATCTTCAAAAATTAAATAGATACGATCATCCAATGTTTAATATAGAAACTCCTCTTCCACCATCAATGTACAGATTGAACGCCAAGATTCAGGAAAAATTTCCAGAACTGGTACATCCGATAGAATAATTTTCGGTTTGGTATCATTTTTGTGGCATGTTGAACAATAAAAACATCCGTCAACAAAAAACCGATTCCACATGAAAACCAAGTTTCTAATCAGCTGTTTTGCTATCATTTTTACCTTTAGTAGTTGTAGTATTGAAGAAGATGAACCGCAATTTGATCTTACCGAAAGTCTCGTAGCACATTATCCGCTCGACGGAAATACAGACGATCTCAGTCCATATAAAGTAACCGCAAAACGCAAAGGCGTTCGATCTACCTTTGACCGTTACGGAAACGCTGATTTGGCCTATAAGTTTGATGGTGTAAACGATCATATCCGTGTTCCTGCTAGTGAACATTTGAGCTTTACCAATGAGTTTACCATTAATTTATGGCTTAAAACCGATACGACGAATTTGCAACAAGTTTTATATAAAAACATTTCAGATACTTCTAAAAACAGGGCTGCTTACGGAATTTCCATTGGATATGTTCCTTTTGAAGATGAAGAAGTAGTAACAAAAGATATTATTTTTAGCATTGCTCCGTATGGAATTATGCACGAACTCCGCAAATTTAATTATGAAAAAGACAGATGGTATATGATTACCTGTACACTAAAAGATGATACCATGTACCTGTACATTAACGGAAAACCTGCGTTGATGAAATACATTAAGGGAGAAATTTCTACCTCATCTACCTTGCCATTATTGATTGGGAACGACGGATCGGGCGAGTTTCCTTTTAAAGGAAGTATTGACGATATCCGAATTTATAACAAAGCAAAATCTACTGAATTTGTTTCTCATTTGTATGAACAATAATACCTTCTAATTTTTACAACAAACAACAACCTTCAATTCATAAACCGTAGGTTATATTGCTTTTTTTCAATGATTTACGACCTTATTTTTGTGTCATTATAAATCTTAAAAAATTATAGTATGAAAAAGCAAAGAGAATTCAAAAAGTTGAACTTACGTAAAAACGTAATTGGAAATTTAATGAACATTTCCGGAGGAAAACCACCAAAAACATATCGTTATTGTGAAAGCGATGTTTGTGAGCCATCTGAAGGCGGCGGATATTCTTCTTGGTGTTCAGAATATTGCTAAAAAACAGAAAGGCGCGTTCTTCAAAACGCGCCTTAGTCTTTTTATATTGAATACTGTTATGTACGCGCTGTAGGAACTGCTAGTATGTAAAGTAAGTTTCTCTTAATTTTTTTTAATAAATTCTTGAAATATGATGCATATCACTTCTTTCCAAAAATGTTCATCATAGTTTTGTCGTGTATTTTTAGAATTTAGTTAAAGTGAAACGATTAAAAATAGTGTTTTTAGTATTCTTGTTTGTACCAATGATAACTCATGGACAAGAAAAAAAAGAGTTCAAACCAACGATTAACTGGAATGTGACATCGCAAATTTGGCTGCGCTATTCAGATTTGAACGAAGGTTCTTTGATCAATGACGAACTTACCAAAGACTACATAGATGTTTCTGTGAGACGTTTGCGCATTCCTATTTCTTCTCAAATCACGCCCAAAATATTTGTGTATGCTATTTTTGGAGGCAATAATTATAGTGCCAAAAATAATGCTTTTACTATGGAAGTGTTGGATTTATATGTAGAATATTCTTTTGATAAAGCGCTGGAAATCGGCATTGGAAAATCTGGATGGCAAGGTCTAAACCGATGGAATATTCGCTCTAGCAAAACCATGATGGGATTAGATTCTCCTTTATTTACTTTAAATTCTGTAGAAAAAAATGATGATTTAGGGCGCTTATTTGGAGTTTGGCTTAAAGGGCAAAAAGGGAAATTCGATTACCGATTGTCATTCAACAGACCTTTACTTGTGACGAACGTTCCAACTGGGGAAGTAAATTTTGCCAACAACAGACCTAGAATTAAGATCTCTACGTACGTAAAATATCAGTTTTTTGAGCATGAATCCAACAAGTCTGCATACCAAATAGGAACTTATGCGCACACTAAAAAAGTGTTTAATATTGGCGCTGGTTATCAGTTTCAAAATAATGCCATGAGCGACGGAGATGCTAAAGAAGTTACTACTACTTTTTACGACATGAAACATTGGGCAATCGACTCTTTCTTAAATATACCTTTACAAAATGATGCCGCAATCACTTCTTATATAGGATATTACGATTATAATTTTGGTGAAAATTACATCAGAAATGTAGGCGCGAACAATCCAACTACAGGTGGAGGAACCGACTTTAATGGAGCAGGCGTTTCTTTTCCGATGATTGGCTCTGGAACTACTTGGTATATGCAATTTGGGTATGCATTTCCTAAAAGGAAATTATTCAAGTATGACATTGTCATACAACCTAATATTTCCATTCAAACTTCTAATTGGGATGCTTTGAATAGTCGAATGACTGTGTATGATGCTGCTGTAAACTTTTTAATGAACGGCGAACACAGTACAAAAATCACGGTAGGATATCAACATCGTCCAATTTTCGATTCAGAAACGATTCAACAAAAAAATTACAAAGGAATGCTGGTATTGCAATGTCAGTTTTCTTTGAGATAATGTGACTTCTCCGTAAGAATACGGTTGGTTACTTCAATTCAATTCCGTCAGGTTTAATGATGATTTGCTGTTGCTTATACAGACTTCCAATAGCTTTCTTAAAGCTCTTTTTGCTCATTTTTAAGCGCTTTTTAATCTCTTCTGGATCACTTTTGTCGTGTAAGGGTAAACTTCCTCCGTTTTGTTCCAAAGCGTCCAATACGGTTTGTGCAGAAGGTTCAATATTTTTATAACCAATATGTTGCAACGAAAGATCAATTTTATTGTCTTCCCGAATTTTCTTCACAACACCTTTTAGTTTTTCACCAAGTTTCAATTCTCTATAAATCTCATCTTCATAGACCAATCCTTTGTGCTGTTGATTCACAATCATTTCCACACCTAAATCGGTAAAGCGCGACACCATCAAATCGACCTCATCAAAACGTTCCACAGTCAATTCTTCATTGCTGATAAACTTGTTCGTTTTGCTAGAAGCCACCAAACGATTGGTTTCTTCATCCAAATAACAATACACAACATACCATTTTCCTTCCTGCATGTCACGTGCTTGCTCTTTAAAAGGAACAAACAAATCTTTCTCTAATCCCCAATCTAAAAACGCACCATAATCGCTCAAAGCTGTTACACGAAGTAAGCCAAATTCGTTGACTTTCATATACGGTTTTAAAGTGGTTGTTACAGGTCGCTCATGACTATCTAAATAAGCAAAAACAGTCAACTTGTCTCCTATTTCAAAAGATGTTGGTACATATTTATTTGGCAACAAAATTTCATTTCCTTCATCATCGCCCAAGAAAAGTCCCGGTGGCGTTTCTCGTAAAATCTCTAATGTATTAAGTTGTCCTAAATGAATCATAGTGTAAAATTTCGGTCAAAGGTACGTTTTATCTTAATCTTTACCACAAAAAAACGCCATCTTGAGATAAGAGATGGCGTTTAAAAAAAAAGGGATATTTTAATAATAGTATTAAAATACAATCTGATTAGTTATAGACTGCTTCTTTTCCGAAATGAACTGTTAATAAATAATATACTACAGCTCTATATTTTGTTCTGTTTGAGCGACCGTATTTTTCGATAACTGCATCAATAGCGTTGTCTAAATCTGCACTGTCCGCTAAACCTAATTTCTTGATTAAAAAATTATTTTTTACCGTTGCCAATTCTTTTTCATCTGAACCTGAAACTGTTGCCGCATCTTTGTTATAAATCGCTGGACCACAACCAATCGTTACTTTTGTTAATAAATCCATATCTGGAGTTACTCCGCATTTGTCTTTTAAGTCAGTAGCGTATTTTGCAATTAGCTCATCTCTCTTACTCATAATTGTGTATTTTTAATTGTGAAAATTTGATTAATAATATTGATGACAAAAGTAAATTTTTGTCTATTATTCCTACTTTTTCGTAAGTGCTAGTTATTTTTATTCGTTGAAAAACTTAAAATATTCGATTAACGTACCATCATTTTCAATTCTTGGCGTAAAAACCTCTAAAAGTTTCGGTTGATTGCTTTCATCATAAAATGTTTGTAATGCCGTTCGAAGCGTTATTTCATCAGAAGCCGTTTGGTATTCTAAATGATACATTTCAGCCAATTGCTTCGCCGTATGCGGATGAATGGTTTCAAAATACGTATCAAAGTTTTCGGAATTCTTATTTCCAGGAAGAATTCTAAAAATACCGCCGCCACTATTATTGACTAAAATTATGCGGAAATTTTTCGGAATGTAATTGTTCCACAACGCATTGCTATCGTAAAAGAAACTCAAATCGCCCGTAATTAAAAGTGTTTGCTTTGCTGCAACCATTGCAGTACCAATCGCGGTGGAAGTGCTGCCATCAATGCCACTTGTTCCTCGGTTGCAAAACAATTCTATACTCGCATCAATTTCAAACAATTGTGCATACCGAACGGTAGAACTATTTCCTAAATGTAAAATAATGGACGTAGGCAAAGTTTCCAAAATCACTTCAAAAGCTTTTAAATCTGTAAAGTTGATTTGATTCAGATAAATATCATGTTTCACTTCACGATCTTTCTTGACAGCATTCCAAAAAGGTCTGTATGAACTTTCAATAGATGTCGTCTGCTCAAAAAACAATTCAAAAAAATGATTCGGATGCATCTGAAAAAAATGTTCCAAACAAAAAAATGTATCATACACACGGTTTTCATGCACATGCCAATGATGTTTTGGCGGACGCTTTCGCAGAATTGCCTTTATTTTCTTAGACACAATCATGCCGCCAAGCGTTAACAAAATTTCTGGCTGAAATGCTTCCAACATGGCTTCATTTTGTTCTATCGGTAAAATAATTTGATCAATCTTATTGAAGAATGCATCATCTCGCAAATTCGACGTCGTTTCTGTAAAGACAATCACTGACGGATCATTTGCCAAAAGCTCTAAATATTTTTTAGAAACCGTATGCGGCGGCAATGTTCCCACCAACACCATTTTTCGAGTGGATTGACTCCATATAGAAGCGGCTTCTGCAATTTTATCGTGTTCAATAGCTGAATTCAATACCAATGGTTGCACTTTTGGAAATACCGTTTGCACATCTTCCATGGTGTACAAAGGCTCATCGAAAGGCGCATTGATATGAACTGGACCATTTTTTTCTACGGCAGCATTCAACGCAGCATTGATTTCTTGTTCGTTATATGCTTGAATATTTTCTTGCAATTCACGCTCGGTTTCTAGGGATAATTGGTGCGTTTCTGCTAAAATGGTCGATTTATGGGTAATATCTTGTTTCAGATTTGCCTCGTAGTTAATATGACTTTTAAAAACGTGTTTCTGGCGAATCGTTTGTCCGTCGCCAACATCAATCAAATATTCGGGCCTGTCTGCCGAAATCACCACCACAGGAACGTTGCTATAATACGCTTCCGCAATAGCGGGATAATAATTCAACACGGCAGAACCAGAAGTACAAATTACTGCCACAGGTGTATGCAGTTGTTGCGCCATTCCCAAAGCAACAAAAGCGGCACAACGTTCATCCACAATACTATACGCTTGAATGTTTGGATGCTGCGAAAAACTCAAGGTTAACGGCGCATTCCGCGATCCTGGGGAAATAACGACATGATGAATTCCTTTGGCAATACAAAGCGAAACTAATGTTTGTGCGAGTGGGATTTTAGAGTACTTCATTAAGATACAAAAATACGACTTTCCATACGTTATACCAATTTACATTTAAAATGATGTTTATAATACTCGTTTCATTATTTGTGATTTCGCCAAGGTTTCTTCCCATTCCGATTCCGGATCAGAATCTTTGGTGATTCCACCACCAACATACAAAATTTTGTTTGTGTCAGTTAACTGCATGCAACGGAGATTTACGTACAATTCTGAGCGACTCCGAACGGTTCGGTATGCACTATTTTCTTGATTTTTACGATTGCGATTGCGTGAAGTTTCTTCTTTTACGTTCAATTCACCTAAAAAACCTGTATAAAAGGTACGATCGTAGTTTTCTTCTTGAAGAATAAACGCTTTGGCTGCTTCTGTGGGAAATCCGCAAATAGCAGGTGTTGGATGCAATGTTTTTACAATATCGCCAATATTTGTGTCGGAAGTCATGCGTCCAGAAATCAATGAACACAAATGCACTAAACTTCCCGCTTGATGTGTTGTAGCTTTACTCACAGAAAGATTCGTCGTCATGTTTTTGAGCTGATTCGCAATAAAATTGGTTACAATTTGCTGTTCTTCAATTTCTTTCTGATTCCAGTTGACCGCAACGTTTTCTTGAAATTTTCGGGTGCCCGCTAAGGACATTGTTTTGATAGAATTTCCATAAGAACTTACCAAAGTTTCAGGCGTTGCACCTGCCCACATGCCTACTTTTGGGTGATACCACAAATACACAAACGCCGTTGGATAGTTCTCGCGCAAGCGTTCAAAAATTAAAAATGGATTTTTTGAGGATTCAATTGCTTCTTGGCGTGATAACACTATTTTTTGTATCTCCGACTTTTGAATGGTTTCTACACCTTTTTGAACTAACTGTATGTGCTTTTTTTTCGCTTCCGCAGAAGGATTCATAGATGCGTTTGCTGCTTCGTGTTCGGCAACATGTTCCATTTCGCCTACCAAAACTGTATCAAAAGGAATCAGAATCGTTGATTTTGTCTCGTCAAACGGTGCAAATACAAACCCACTTTCTGTAAAATCTGAAACCGTATGCAACATAGCATCTTTTTGCAAAACCAATTGCACTTGTGCTGCGTTTGGCTTTCTATACGCAACAAACGGGAATTGTTTTTGGAGTTGTTCGGAGAGTTTATCTAGCATTTTCTAGAATTATTTTGCCAACACAATCGTCGTCAATTTACACAGTGAAATTAAATTTTCTTCTTCATCTACCACTCTAATTTCCCAAAGATGCGTGGTTCTACCTTTATGAATGAATCTTGCGGTAGCAAATACTTCGCCTTCACGTTTACTTTTTAGGTGATTGGCAGAAATTTCCAGCCCTTTTACTTTGTACTTTGTAGCATCAATAAACAAATGAGATGCCGTGCTTCCTACGGTTTCTGCCAATGCCACGGTGGCACCGCCATGCAATAATCCTTGCGGTTGATGCACACGCGGGTTTACAGGCATCTTAGCGGTTAAAAAATCTTCACCAACATCGGTGTACGTAATTTGTAAAGTTTCTAATAAGGTATTTGGGACAATTGCGTTGAGTTGTGCTAAAATTGCTTCTTTTTTAGGATTCATTTGATATATTTATGGAAAATTATCGACTGCAATACAGTTTTACAAAAATACGAAACCCTTAGCATACTTTTAAAGAATGAAAGAAAAAGAAATCGCGTATCAAATTACAAACACATACTCCACGATGAACGAATTGACGGAGCAAACGAAAAATGTATGGTTTGTTTGTCACGGAATTGGTTTTTTGAGTCGTTATTTTATTAAATATTTTGAAACGCTGAATGCAGAGGAAAATTACATTATTGCCCCACAAGCATCTTCCAAGTATTATTTAAATAACGAATATAAACATGTAGGCGCAAGTTGGCTCACCAAAGAAAATACGCAAGCAGAAATCAAAAACGTGATGGCAAACTTAAACGCCATTTATCACGCAGAGCAAATTCCTAATCGTCTAAATTTCTTTGTATTAGGCTTCTCGCAAGGTGTTTCGGTGGCGATGCGTTGGGTAGCACGGCACAAAATTCCATGTGACAAATTGATGATCTATGCAGGAAGTATTCCTACAGAATTGACTAAAAAAGACTTTGAATTTCTTCATACAGAAACAACAAAAATTATAAACATCGTGGGATTGCAAGACGAATATTTCACCGAAACACGCATGCAACAAGAACATGAAAAAATGCAACTACTTTTTGAGAATAATTATATTTTTAAAACATTTCAAGGAACACATAAAGTATCAAGAACAGCTTTAGAAATGTTAAAAAAACTATAAAATGTAACGGACTTGCCTACTTTTAGTAAGGCAATCACGTAGTTAGCTTTTCTTTTTTCTACATACATTTACAGTATTAAAATATTACTGAGCAGATCTTTATACGTTTTCCTAAAAAACCTAAAGTAACTCAGATATCTATAATAACCAATCAACCAACCAAAAAAAAATGCACGACTCTCTCATCTTCGTGCATTTTTTATTTTTTTTAGTTTTCTTTGTAAGCTATGATTACATCAGCCCTACTTACAAGTACTTTAAAGGAATATTTTGGTTATGACACATTTAGACCGCTTCAAGCAGAAATTATCAATTCTATCTTTAAAGGAAATGACAATTTGGTCATCATGCCTACTGGTGGCGGAAAATCCATTTGTTTTCAATTGCCCGCAATTTTACTAGAAGGTATTACAATTGTAATTTCGCCTTTAATCGCTTTAATGAAAGATCAAGTAGACGGATTGACCACCAACGGAATTTCCGCAGCATATATAAACAGCAGTCAAAATGAAAGTCAGCAACAAGCAATTTATTCTAAAATTGAAAAAGGAGAAATTAAATTGTTATATACGGCACCAGAAAGTTTATCATATTTAGAATATATTTTTAGCAGTCAAACCATTAGCCTCATTGCCATAGATGAAGCGCATTGTATTTCTTCTTGGGGACATGATTTTCGTCCAGCGTATACCAATCTTGGTTATTTGAAAAAGCGTTTTCCAACTGTTCCTGTTATTGCTTTGACAGCCACTGCCGATAAAGCTACGCGTGAAGATATTGCAAATCAGTTAAATATTCCGCACGCTAGGCAGCATGTGGCTTCTTTTGATCGAAAGAATTTAAAACTAGAAGTGCGTCCTGCGAATAATCGCATCAAGCAAATCATCAATTTTATAGAAAAACGCCCAAATGAAAGTGGTATTATTTACTGTTTGAGTCGGAAAGCCACGGAAAATGTTGCCGAAAAGTTACAAAACGCCAATGTGAATGCTGCCGCCTATCATGCTGGAATTGGTCATGCGTCACGTGCTAAAATTCAGGAAGATTTTATCAATGATTCATGTCAAGTAATTTGTGCTACAATTGCTTTTGGAATGGGCATTGACAAGTCGAATGTGCGTTGGGTAATTCATTATAATTTACCAAAAAACATAGAAGGGTATTACCAAGAAATTGGTCGTGCAGGTCGTGACGGATTGCCTTCAGACACCTTACTTTTTCACAGTTATGGCGATGTGATTCAGTTAAAGAAGTTTGCAGCAAGTTCTGGAAATGTAGAGGTACAACTCGCCAAACTTGATCGCATGAAAGAGTATGCGGATGCGCTGAGTTGTCGCCGAAAAATTTTGTTGAGTTATTTTGGTGAATTGATCAGTGAAGATTGCGGGAATTGCGATGTGTGTACCAATCCGCCTCAGTTTTTTGACGGAACTGTAATTGCCCAAAAAGCTTTATCTGCCGTAGCGCGTGTCAACGGACAAGAACCAATTGGAATCATCATTGATATTTTGCGTGGTGCACAAAATAACACGATTTTTGATAAAGGCTATCAAGACTTAAAAACCTACGGAATTGCCAAAGACATCGCGTGGCTTGATTGGAAACAGTATATTACGCAATTGATCAACTTGGGCTATTTGGAGATTGCATTTCATGAACATAATAAAATAAAACTTACCGATTTTGCGAAAGAGGTATTATTTAGTGAAAAAAAAGTTGCCTTAGCGAATTTGGTAGCAGCCGAAAAAGAAGCAGAAATACAGAAAAAGAAACCAACAAAAGCTTCTAAAAACTCTCTGTTTGAGCGTTTGCGAGCGTTGCGTTTGGAAATTGCGAGAGAAGAAGAAGTGCCTGCGTATCAAATTTTTAATGATGCCACTTTGCGTGAGATGGAAGCCGAACGTCCGATGTCTGACGAAGAATTTATCCGAATTAGTGGCGTTGGTCGTATCAAAATGATGAATTACGGCCATACTTTTATGAAAGAAATTATCAATTTTACAAACGAAAAGAAAAAGAAACGCAAGGTTGATACGGTTCAAAAAACCTATGAATTACTCCAACGGGGTTTGTCTATTGAAGATATTTCTGTGGAACGAAGTTTGGCAGAAAGTACTATTTATTCCCACATTTTCAAATTGTATAATGCTGGAAAAAATATCAATTTGCAGCAGTTTATTGACAAACATGATTTGGAAAGTATGCGGAAAGCAAAAGAAACTTTGGAAAATACGGAAGCATTAAAACCGTATTTTGAGCATTTTGAAGAAGCTATTTCATACAATACCATTCGTATTGGTTTGGCGATTTTGAAAGCAGAAGCTGCGGAACAGTAATTGTTTGTTTCTATTTTTTTGCGAATATACTATAGTATTCAATAGACAAAATAGTCTATGATTTTTTATCAAATCTGTAGAAGCCATTCATGGGATCGTATTGATTTTAAGGATTTTATATTTTTCTGTCTTAATGAGTGAAAAATTTGATAGTCTAGTGAAATTCATCTAACTTCCTGTCAAATTTTCATAAAAACTAACCTCAACCAACTCATTATGAATAAAAAATTACTTTTCGTATTGCTTTTTTTAACGGGCGTAACGACCAATTTTGCCCAAGGAATTTTTGACGATTCCATACATACCGCTACCACTTTTGGAAGTGTAAATTCGCCTGGTGGCGAAGCCGTTCAAAATGTAATTGATCAAAATTCAAATACAAAATTTTTAGATTTTAATGCATTTGATGGCATCGGTTTTGAAGTTGATATACTCGGTGTATCGAGTACTGCAGTTGCGATGGAATTTGTAACTGCCAACGATGCTCCTGAACGCGATCCGACGAATTATGAAATTTCAGGTTCCAACGATGGTGTAAATTTTACCAGTATTGCCACAGGAACAATTCCGTGTGTGTCTACTCGTTTTTTTTCAAGAACTTTTTCGTTTACGAATACAACTTCTTATACTTCATACAGACTCAATTTTACAGGTACGTGCGGCGCATCAAGCATTAACCAAATTGCGGATGTACAATTGTTTGAATCTATTGGAGATTCACCCGTAATTACCTGTCCATCAAACATTACGGTAAATAATACGACAGGACAGTGTGATGCTATCGTAAATTATACTGTAACTGCAAATGATACCGAAGATGGCATGTTGACACCAAATGTAACTTCTGGTTTGCCTTCTGGAGCTTCGTTTCCTGTAGGAATTACCGAAGTGTTTATGAATGTAACTGATACTGATAATAATACCTCTAGCTGTAGTTTTACAGTAACTGTGGTTGATAATGAAGATCCTGTTGCGGGTTGTCCTGCCAATATTATGCAAACTGCTGCTAATTTTGGAGATACCACTGCGGTTGTTAATTATACACTTTCCCCAACAGACAATTGTGTATTGATCAATCCGTTGACAGATTTTACACCTTTGACAAATATTAACGGGAAAGCATATTATTTGTCCAACAATGTTTTTACACCTGCCAATGCGTTTTTAGATGCTATTTCTCAAGGTGGTTTTGTGGGAACGATTCGAAATGCATCTGACAATACTGCTATTACTGAAGCAATTGCTACTGCTGGTGGTGCAGCAGATGTATTAATTGGTTTTAGTGATACCGATGTGGAAGGAACTTTTGTATGGCAAAGCGGCGATGCTTCAACTTTTGATAATTGGAATCCTGGAGAACCGAATAATGCTGGAAATGAAGATTATACCGTGATTCAATCTAGTGGTGGCTGGAATGATATTACGAATGGAAGTTCGTACAGATATCTTTTAGAAGTGGATTATGCACCTACACAAACAGCAGGTTTGCCAAGTGGTGCAGACTTCCCAATTGGAACTACAACAAATACCTTTACGATTACAGATTTAGCAGGAAACTCCGTGATGTGTTCTTTTGATGTCACGGTGGATGCCAATTTAAGTGTTGCTGAAAATTCGTTTTCGAATCGTATCAAACTAACACCAAATCCAACCAAAGGATTGATTTCGTTCAGTAATACTGCAAATATTTCTTTAGAAAGTATCGTCATTATGGACTTAAACGGTCGCATATTACAAACCGTTATGAATATTGGGCAACTTTCTGATGGAGAAACGATTGATATTTCAAATTTTGCCGCAGGAATGTATTTTGTGCGATTGCAAGATATTGAGAATAATATCGCGGTAAAACGCATTATCAAACAGTAGGAAAATTTAAAATATGACATAAAAAAAGCAGTTTTTAGGAATTCCTAAAAACTGCTTTTCTAATCAATATAGTTATAAAAAGTGATTATTTCACTTCTTCAAAATCCATCTTTTAGACTCCGCTCAAGACAGGCTACTTGACTTCTTCGAAGTCTATCTGTTCGACTCCGCTCAAGACAGGCTACTTGACTTCTTCGAAGTCTACGTCTTGCACATCTTCTCCATCTTTACTATCATCATCTCCAGTTGGTGCTGATGCTTCTGGTCCGGCGGCTCCGCCTTGTTGTGCTTCTGCTTGCGCTTTGTACATTTCTTCGCTTGCTACTTTCCAAGCTTCGTTGATTTTCTCTAAAGCAGGATCAATTACAGCGATGTCTTTGGTTTCATACGCTTTCTTCAATTCTTCCAAAGCATCTTCGATTGGCTTTTTCTTATCATCAGATAATTTATCACCAAATTCGCTTAATTGCTTTTCAGTTTGGAAAATCATAGAATCAGCACTGTTCAATTTGTCAGCCGTTTCTTTTGCTTTTTGATCTGCTTCTGCATTTGCTTCCGCTTCACGTTTCATTTTCTCGATTTCTTCTTCTGTCAATCCTGAAGAAGCTTCGATACGAATGTTTTGTTCTTTGTTTGTTCCTTTGTCTTTTGCAGAAACATTGATAATTCCGTTTGCATCAATATCGAAAGTTACTTCAATTTGAGGAACACCTCTTTGTGCTGGTGGAATTCCATCTAAGTGAAAACGACCAATTGTTTTGTTATCTGCTGCCATTGGACGCTCACCTTGTAATACATGAATTTCCACAGATGGCTGATTGTCTGCTGCCGTTGAGAATACTTGCGATTTTTTCGTTGGAATTGTCGTGTTTGCGTCAATCAACTTTGTCATCACATTCCCCATGGTTTCAATTCCTAAAGAAAGTGGTGTAACGTCTAATAATAATACGTCTTTTACATCTCCTGTTAATACTCCACCTTGAATTGCTGCACCTACGGCAACAACCTCATCAGGATTTACACCTTTACTTGGTTTTTTACCGAAGAATTTTTCCACAGCTTCTTGTACTGCTGGAATACGTGTTGATCCACCAACTAAAATAATTTCGTCAATATCACCTGTAGATAAACCTGCATTTTTAAGTGCTGTTTGGCAAGGTTCGATGGTTCTTTTAACTAAATCGTCAATTAATTGTTCAAATTTTGCTCTTGATAATGAACGTACCAAGTGTTTTGGTCCACTTGCAGTAGCCGTAATGTATGGCAAGTTGATTTCAGTAGCTGTTGAGCTAGACAATTCAATCTTCGCTTTTTCAGCTGCTTCTTTTAAACGTTGTAATGCCATGGCATCTTTGCGCAAATCCATTCCTTCATCTTTGTTGAACTCGTCTGCCAACCAATTGATGATTTTTTCATCTACATCATCTCCACCTAAGTGTGTATCTCCATCTGTAGCCAATACTTCAAAAACACCGTCTCCTAATTCTAAGATAGAAACATCGTGTGTTCCACCTCCAAAGTCAAAAACAGCAATTTTTTGATCTTGTCCTTTTTTAT
Source organism: Kordia sp. SMS9 (assembly GCF_003352465.1). Lineage (NCBI taxonomy): Bacteria > Pseudomonadati > Bacteroidota > Flavobacteriia > Flavobacteriales > Flavobacteriaceae > Kordia > Kordia sp. SMS9. The sequence goes on from NZ_CP031153.1 coordinate 4,757,273, forward strand.
CTAATCCATAAGCTAAGGCAGCTGCCGTTGGCTCATTGATAATTCTTCTTACTTTTAAACCTGCAATTTCACCAGCTTCTTTTGTTGCTTGACGTTGTGCATCGTTAAAGTATGCAGGAACGGTCACTACGGCTTCCGTTACATCTTGTCCTAAGAATTCTTCGGCAGTTTTCTTCATTTTCTGAAGAATCATTGCTGATAATTCTTGTGGTGTATATAAGCGACCGTCGATATCAACTCTTGGTGTATCGTTGTCACCTTTTACTACTTTATAAGGAACACGTCCAGCTTCTCTTGAAGATTCTGAAAATTTATTCCCCATAAAACGTTTAATTGAATACACAGTTTTTGTAGGATTTGTAACTGCTTGTCTTTTTGCAGGATCTCCAACTTTAATTTCTCCACCGTCCACAAAAGCAATCACAGAAGGAGTTGTACGTCTTCCCTCAGCATTTGCAATTACTACTGGCTCGTTTCCTTCCATTACAGAAACACATGAGTTGGTAGTTCCTAAATCGATTCCAATAATTTTACTCATAACTTTTTTTAAACTTTTATCTATTGTGTTGTGTTATACTTTAATTTTACTTGTTTGCTTTTCTAATTTGTTTGTAATAAGTCAATGACTGTGCCAACTGGCAAATAGCTATATTTTGTCAGATTGATACGGAATTATGGCAAAAAGAAATGACAGGTTGTCATAAATTGTAGAAAATATTCCAAATGAAATACTATGCATTCTTGATAAAAAGAAAAAGTCTCAAATTTCAAAAACGAAATTCGAGACTTTTTTATGTACTAATGATTTCCAAGTAATGTTTATGCTTCTTTCTTAGCTGACATACTTACAGCTAAGCTATAAATTACTAAACCGAAACCGATTTTGTTGATAGCATCACCAATGTTGTATACTACGTCTAATGAAAATCCTCCGAAGATTCCATCGTACCAACCTGGCGTTCCTGCCATGTATCCAATTGGGTAAATTGCCCAACCTACTAATACAAACCAACATAAGGTTTTGTGTGCTTTTAAGATGTAACCACCAGCTTCCACTGCCAATTTCTTCGCACTTCCAAGCCAAATTTCGTATACAATCACAAAGTATGCGATACCTGAAATAAGACCCCAAATTTGTGCTTGATCTCTGTATACAGCTTCTCCTAAGTATCCTGTTACTAACATTACTACAGATAAGAAAATTAATTTCCACATTAATGATTTCTTAGCGCCTGCTACTTTTAAAATTAAGTAGAATTCAACACACATTAATGGTACGGTTAATACCCAGTCAACATAACGGAAGAACGTTGGAGATTCCATGTTTGCTGCCCAGTAGTCACGCATGTACCAATAGTGTACAGCTGCAATAAATGTAATCAATCCTGAAACTAGGATTGAAGTACGCCATTTCTTATCAAAACTATTCATTGATAAGAAAAAGAAAGCAGATGCAGCCATCATAGCCATACATCCTACAAAAAATGTAAATCCTACATAGTCGTCCGGTGCCATTTTAGCAACAAACGGTAAGTTTAATAAATAATTCATAACTATATTGATTAATTAATTAATAAATGATTTTTGGTTTTTGTCTAATAACTTGTATCAAACACTTGACAAAAATAACAAATTTTTGTTTAACTTTTACAAAAAAAAAGTAAACAAATTAAAAAAAATTGTAAATTTGACAATATGAAGCAGGTTTTTAAGATAGATTATCAAGATTTTATGATCATTATTACATTTTTCCTATTTTGGATTAGTATTCAGTTTGGAGAAGTAATTGAAGATACCATCGCGTATATTTTTGTTTTGAGCTTGGGAATTATTCATGGAGCCAACGATTTGAATATTCTCCAAAAAAATAAAATTAAGAAGCATAATTTTGGGAAATCACTTTTTATCTACTTAATGATCATTCTTTTTTGCATGCTAACGTATTGGATTTTTCCATTTATTGCCATGCTCGCATTTATTATTTTAAGTGCCTATCATTTTGGAGAGCAACATTTGGAGAAAAAAATTGCAGATTTCGGCATATTGAAAGGGATAGTGTATACTATATATGGTTTGTTTATTTTTTCATTATTGTTTCATGAAAACATCGCGGATGTCAATATTATTTTTTCTGGTTTGACAGACACTGAAATTTCGTTGCCATTGGTTCAATACATACTTATTTCTTTATCTGTATTGTTGTTGTTGCTTCCTGTATATGCACATTTTAAAAAGGTATCAATTAAGTTCAATTATTTTAAAGAACTATTGTATTTGTTTGTATTGTTCTTAGTCTTTAAAACAGGTTCGCTAATTTTTGGCTTTGCAGTATATTTTGTGTTTTGGCACAGCATTCCTTCTATTGCGGATCAAATTCGTTTTTTATTCGGCACACAAAACAAGCGATCTGTCACCAAATATTTTAAAGCTGCCCTATTTTATTGGATACTAAGCATTTCGGGGTTGGTGATTGCGTATTATGCATTGGATTCACAACTTTTTAAAACAGTTCTCTTTTTAATTTTATTTGCGGTGACTGCACCTCATACGTGGGTTATGAAACGTATGAAAGAGTAAGCCAAAAACACTTTTTAAATTTTTCTTTTTTTGCCAAAATGAATTGCTGTCAAATTGGTAGTTTATCTACAGAAAACTCTAGTAACTTACAAGACTATATATTATTTTACGAAAACGTTTGAAAAAAGTGTTAATCTTCACAAAATTTCAAACTTTACAAGTATATTTACCGCACAGAAGTAATACCAATTTAACCATAAAATGCAACCTATAAACTCGTTCATTTACTATCCTAGTTCCTTGCGAATACGTTCCGTAGCTACGGCTATGTAAAGCATTCACTGCGTCCTATGATACCAAAGCAACTTCGTCTCTAAAGTCGCATTTTATAATCAAATTGGTATAATTAGATTTAATTATGGAATACATTAGTGTTTTTGATATGCTTAAAATCGGTGTGGGACCATCGAGTTCGCATACATTAGGACCTTGGCGTGCTGCCGAAAGTTGGATCAAAGAATTGAAAACTGCTGAACTTTTTAATGCAGTTACCTCTATCAAAGTAGATTTATTTGGCTCGCTGTCTTTAACAGGGAAAGGTCATGCTACCGATTTGGCAGTCTTACTTGGATTGTATGGCGCTGATCCTGAAACAATTCCTACGGAACGTATTCCAACGATTGTCGATCTTATTTCTAAAGAACACATTTTATCTTTTAATCAAGAGAAAGAAATTCCTTTTTCCCCAAGTAAAGACATCATTTTTAATAGTGAATTTTTACCGTTTCATCCAAATGGCATCACTTTTCATGCAATTGTAGATCATAAAGTACATTCGTCTACTTTTTATTCTATTGGCGGCGGATTTGTGGTGAAAGAACACGAAACGCATGCAGATACGGATCATCCGATTCGTATTTTTCCATTTCCAATTAATAAAGCAACCGATTTGCTCGATTTCTGCGAGACAGAACAAAAAAAGATTTCCGAAATTGTTTTATTAAATGAAACCTTACTTCGCTTCCCTGAAGAGATTGATGCCGAATTGAAACGCGTGTGGAAAACTATGTTGGAATGTATGTATGTTGGCTGTCATACCGATGGCATATTACCTGGCGGATTGAATGTAAAGCGACGCGCTTATAATATTCACCAAAAATTAAAAGGAGATTTAGTGTATGATTCTCCAGAAACTTGGTTGAAAACGATTCGAAATACCGAAGTAAAGTTTCGCCAAATTTTTAAATGGGTAAGCTGCTTTGCCTTAGCTGTAAATGAAGTAAATGCTTCATTAGGTCGCGTCGTCACAGCACCAACTAACGGAAGTGCAGGCGTCATTCCTGCGGTTTTGATGTATTATATGGTGATTGAAAATCATGAAGCAGATTTTAGTCATATCAAACGTTTTTTATTAGTGGCAGGTGAAATTGGCAGTATTTTCAAAAAAGGAGCTACCATTTCTGCGGCTATGGGCGGTTGTCAAGCAGAAATTGGAGTTTCTTCGGCAATGGCGGCTGGTGCATTGACAGAATTGTATGGCGGTTCTCCAGAACAAGTAATGATTGCTGCTGAAATTGCCATGGAACATCATTTGGGAATGACCTGCGATCCTATTGGTGGCTTGGTACAAGTTCCATGTATTGAACGAAATTCCATGGGCGCGATAAAAGCGATTAATGCAGCAGAACTAGCCATGGAAACCGACCCGAAAGACACCAAAGTTCCTATTGATAAAGTGATTCATACCATGTGGGAAACTGCCAAAGATATGAATTCTAAATATAAAGAAACTTCCGAAGGCGGATTGGCGGTTGGTGTGAATTTGGCAGATTGTTGAGTTAGACTCGCTTTGCTGTTAGATTTTTAGACCGCTATCGCTATTAGATATTAGATCGCTTTGCTACTAGATTTTAGACATGTTCGATACGTCTGTGCAAAAATTTCAGAAAAATTCGTGGCAATCTGTTTGTTTCATATTTGTATGTGTTATTTGGATTTTTCATAAAATAAGCTAATCGTTTTTAAATTCTCTATCAAAAAGTTCGACTTTAGAAACTTTGGGTTTAGATCGCTAACGCTGTTAGATGTTAGACCGTGCTTTCGCACTTTTAGAAGTGTTCCCGCGAAGAAAGGAGTCTCATGAGTGGCTTCATTTTTAGCATTTCTCTTAGAATTTCCACAGATTCTTAGAACTTGACCAATACCCAACACCAAATACCTAAAAAAAGAGACGCGCTTCGCTTTTAGACCGCTAACGCTGTTAGATGTTAGACCGTGCTTTCGCACTTTTAGATTTTTTCATATATTATTTGGGTTTTTGTTTAAAACTTGATTGACATATTTTTCACAGCGATAAGTAATTCTTTTTTTTCGTATCGAAGTACTTCTTGATACAAAATTTTATACTAAAATTTCACTCGAAGTGACGTATAGAGTTTCAAAGAGTAAGTTATGTCCAATTAGAACTATTTCTTTTATAAGTGTAAATAATAATTCAACATTCAAAATCTAACATGATAAAAAATCTAATCATCTGAAAGTGAAAGCGATCTAGATTCTAGCAGCGAAGATTCTAAAAGGCGAAGCCGATCCAAAATCTATTCTTGACAACCTTTTTTACGTCGCGTATCAATTAAATAGATAATTTTCCACTGTCCGTCGTCTTTGAAAAGTTGAAACGAATTGACGCCACAATGCAAAAATTTACCATCGAGCCAAAATTCGTACGGAGTCCACACATTTGCCATTGTGCCATCAACTTGAACGTTATACGAAAGAATCTTTTCTGTCCACGTTGGACTTTCTGCTCTGCTGACAACCGCTTTTATAAAACCTGAAGCATCTTGCGTGCGCAATTGCGCTTTCCCATCTTTGTTTGTAAATGTAGTTTGTAGCACCAGATCTTTATGCACAACTTGTTGCATACGAAGCGAATCTTTTTGATGAAAGCCTTCAAAAAAATCGATGACAGCTTGTTTTGCGGCAGTTTCCTCATCTGTTTGGGCATTCAAGTGAAAGCTGGCCATTAAAATTAGAAAGAATATATATGGTTTCATCGTGGGTTAATTTTTCAGAAAAATAATTTAAAAAAATAAAAAACGATACAGATTTATCATAGTTTTAAGATTTTAATACGAAATCATTAAAAAAACTTACAATTTACCTACTTTTAGCCATAATACTAAAAGCTATACTTTATGAGTTCACAAGAAAAAAACAAACAAGGAAAAATTATTGGTTTTATCGTGGGTGCAATCGTCTTCGGATTGGTTTCTTTTGGCTTAAAATCTTGCTTTTTCGGAGATGTTACAACTGAAATGAAAAAAGTAGTCAACGAAATGAACGCTGAAACTCCTACTGTGATCGATGAATACACACGTTTGGACAGTGTAGCCTTGACTGGAAAAAAGAAATTTGAATATTACTATACCATAAAAGGTGCAACAACTTTTGCCAAATCCAATACTGAGATGATGCGCAAAACCATGAAAGGTGCAATTATTACAGAACTAAAAAGCAATCCTGACATGAATGCTTTTAGCCGAAATAATATCACCTTGGGCTACAATTATTTTAATGAGCAAGCAGAACTTATTTTAGATCTTGAAATAAAGGCAGAAGAGTATAAATAATGTGTATTCAATCTTAAAAAAATGATAGAAAAACCTGTTATACAAACGCTTCCGCAGAAAAAACTCGTGGGGAAATCTATGAGAATGTCCTTAGTTCAAAATACAACTCCGATACTTTGGAAAAGCTTTATGCAACAGCGAAAAAGTATTGAAAATTCGGTCGGAACCAATTTATATTCACTTCTAGTGTATGACGATTTGTATTTTGAAAATTTTAATCCGCAAACAACATTTACAAAATATGCGTTAACCGAAGTGACTGATTTTGAAACAATTCCTGATGGAATGGAAAGCTTTACGCTAGAAAGTGGTTTGTATGCCGTTTTTATCTATACAGGTTTGCCACAGAATTTCGGAAAAGCGTTTCAATACATTTTATATACATGGTTGCCCACTTCGGGATATGAACTAGACAACAGACCACATTTTGAAGTATTAGGAGACAACTATATTCCAAATAGTGAAGATTCGCAGGAAGCGGTTTGGATTCCGATTAAAAAATAATATCCAAAAACATGTACATTATATCACTCACCTATAAAGTTCCGATAGCAACTGTAGAAGTACATTTAGAAGATCATATTGCATATTTGAATTTACAATATGAATTGGGTAATTTTCAGGCTTCTGGTAGAAAAGTGCCAAGAACGGGCGGAATTATTTTATCAACACTTAAAGATAAAAAGCAATTAGAAGCAGTATTAGCTAAAGATCCGTTTAAAATTCACGACTTGGCAACGTATGAACTCACAGAATTTATTCCAAGCAAAACCTGTGACGAATGGTCATTTTTGAAAGAATCGTAAAGAGTGAAAAAAGTTTAAATCACTTCTATATTTTATTCTTATTTTTACAACCATAGAAAACCAATTATATGTCAATCGCAAAGAAACAATACAAAAGAGTGACCGTAAAATCACTAGTGGAAATGAAAAGCAATGGAGAAAAAATTTCCATGTTGACCGCTTATGATTATACCATGGCAAAAATTGTAGATGGTGCTGGAATAGATGTGATTCTCGTGGGTGATTCTGCCAGTAATGTCATGGCTGGACATGAAACGACGCTTCCAATAACACTCGATCAAATGATTTACCATGCTTCTTCAGTCATTAGAGCAGTAAAAAGAGCCTTGGTGGTGGTTGATATTCCTTTTGGAAGTTACCAATCAGATCCGAAAGAAGCATTGCGTTCTGCTATCAGAATCATGAAAGAATCTGGTGGACATGCCGTAAAGGTTGAAGGTGGAAAAGAAATTAAAGAATCTATCAAACGTATTTTAAATGCAGGAATTCCTGTGATGGGACATTTAGGATTGACCCCACAATCTATTTATAAATTTGGAACATATACTGTTCGCGCCAAAGAAGAAGAAGAAGCAGAACAATTAAAAGAAGATGCCAAAATGCTTGAAAAAACAGGTTGTTTTGCTATTGTTTTAGAAAAAGTTCCTGCCAAATTGGCGAAAGAAGTAGCTGCTAGTATTTCAATTCCCGTTATCGGAATTGGAGCTGGAAATGGTGTGGATGGACAAGTGTTAGTGACACACGATATGTTGGGAATGACACATGAGTTCAATCCGCGATTTTTACGTCGTTATTTGAATATGTATGAAGAAATGACCAAAGCCTTTGAGCAATATGCCGCGGATGTAAAATCGGTTGATTTTCCGAATGATAAAGAGCAATATTAGATTTGTTGTTTGTTGTTTGTTGTTTGTTGTTTGAAAAAAAAATTCATTTAAAATTTAGCATTCAACATTTAAAATATATTTTTTGTTATGAATCTTCACGTCACTTCGAGTGAATTTGTGTCACATTGAGCGTAATCGAAATGAAACAAATTAGTATCGAGAAGTACTATGAAACCTATAACTTTCCCAGTCTTTCAATTTCATAAAATTTAAGTTCCCTTGAAAACTATCTCCACAAAAAAAAATCTCCAAGTACTCTACGAAGACAATCATATCATTATTGTCAACAAGCGTGCAGGTGATATTGTACAAGGTGATAAAACAGGTGACAAACCGTTGAGTGAGGTTGTTAAGGAATATATTGCAGATAAATACAACAAAACTGGCAATGTATTTTTAGGTGTGGTACATCGGTTGGACAGACCAACTACAGGAATTATTGTATTTGCGCGAACTTCCAAAGCATTGCCGCGACTCAACAAATTGTTTGCAGAAAAAAAAGCTAAGAAAACCTATTGGGCAATCGTCAACAAAATGCCGCCAATATCTCAAGATACCTTAACACATTGGCTTCGTAAGAATCCGAAAAATAATAAATCGACTGCATTCGCAAAAGAAGTTGCAGGAAGTAAAGAGGCAATTTTAGACTATACTGTCAAGAAAAAATTAGATCGGTATGTATTGCTTGAAATTGCGTTGCACACTGGGAGACATCATCAAATAAGAGCGCAACTTTCGGCAATTGGCTGCAAGATTAAAGGCGATTTAAAATACGGTTTTGATCGGAGTAATAAAGATGCGAGTATTCATTTACATGCTAGAAAACTCGTTTTTACACATCCTGTAAAAAAAGAACTTTTAGAAATTATTGCTCCTTTACCCAACGATCCTGTTTGGAATGCGTGCTTATAAATAGCAACCTCACTTTGTTCATAAACTTTCTAAAAAATCATTGCGCAGAAACTATTATTTGTAAAGATAAATTTCTACATTTAGTTGCAACCAATTACCAACTATTATGCGCATTGAAAGTGGTCTCAAACTCGGTTTTAAAGATGTAATGATTCGTCCAAAACGTTCTACGTTAAAAAGTCGTTCGCAAGTATCGTTGGAGCGGACATTTACCTTTTTACACAATTCGTACGAATGGACAGGCATTCCCATTATGGCTGCCAATATGGATACGGTAGGAACTTTTGAAATGGCAAAAGCCTTAGCTTCCAAACAATTGTTTACCGCAGTTCATAAACATTATACCATTCAAGATTGGAATGCATTTATCAATACCGTTCCGAACACAGTGATTCCTAAAATTGCTGTTAGTACTGGAATTAGCGAAACAGATAACGAAAAGTTACGCGCTATTTTCACCATTCATCCACAACTGAAATTTATCTGTATTGATGTTGCCAATGGATATTCACAGCATTTTGTGGATTTTGTAAAGCAAACGCGATCACAATTTCCTGATAAAGTGATTATTGCTGGAAACGTTGTTACAGGCGAAATGGTAGAAGAATTGATTTTATCAGGTGCAGATATTGTCAAAGTAGGTATTGGTCCAGGTTCGGTGTGTACCACGCGTGTTAAAACTGGTGTTGGCTATCCACAACTTTCTGCCATTATTGAATGTGCTGACGCAGCGCATGGGTTGGGCGGACATATTATTTCAGATGGCGGTTGTAAAACTCCTGGTGATATTTCGAAAGCGTTTGGCGCTGGTGCAGATTTTGTCATGCTTGGCGGAATGCTTTCTGGACATTATGAAAGCGGTGGCGAATTGATTGAGCGCGACGGACAAAAATTCAAGCAGTTTTATGGAATGAGTTCTGCAACCGCGATGGAAAAATATGTGGGCGGCGTAGCTAATTATAGAGCTTCCGAAGGAAAAACCGTGGAAATTCCCTTGAAGGGACACGTTTCAGAGACCGTTCACGATATTTTAGGCGGCATTCGCAGTACGTGTACGTATGTTGGTGCTTCTCGCTTAAAAGAATTGACCAAACGAACTACCTTTATTCAGGTTTCGGAACAGGAAAATAGAGTGTTTTCGTAGGAATTAGGAAATTATTTTTCTACATATTCTTTCAAAACATAAACTCCTAAACTTATAAACTTTTCAACTTCAATATTCGTTAAATAAGGCAATCCCGTAGTGTGATTTCTGATCATTTTTATAATTTAAAAGAATTATAAATCCTAAATATTATATCATGAAAAAAAGAAAATTGACCGCTTTGAAATTTACAAAAGAATCTGTTTCTTCTTTAGCGCAACAAACTATTGTTGGTGGAGGAAGATCATTCAATCCGCCGTGTGCATCTTTTAGTTGTAGAAACAGCAACTGCTTGACATATTGCGACAGTCAATGTCCATAATTTAACATACAAAAAATGTCTACAGAGTTTCTAAAACTGTGTAGACATTTTTTTAGTATGTGATACTATTTTTAGCTTTCTTTCAATTCATTGGTGTGAAACGCTACCAAACCTTCAATAGGTCTTCTGGTAAAGTTTCCAACCTTGAAACCGAATTCTTCAGCGACTTCTTTAATTTCATCTTTCGAGAAAAAGGCAATAGAACCTGCAAAATGTACAGGAACTGTTTTGAGTTCTTCTTCAAACTGCATGATCATATTTTTTGCAAATTCTCTAAATCCGCTTTTGATCAAATTTACCACATATTCAGAATCTTTGTGTAAAAACATGAATTCTGCAAAACTTGCTAAATACGCGTTCGGATTGGGTTGCTTGTATAAATTGTATTTGATATAATCGCTGTCAAGATTGAATCTTTCTTCAAAGGGTACACGAATTACATGTGGCATTTTATTGAAGTAATAATCACGAATGAGTTGTTTTCCATAGTAATTTCCACTGGCATCATCCATCAATGTATATCCTAACGAGTTGACACGCTGATGCAATGTTGAACCATCGTAATAACTACAGTTAGAACCCGTTCCTTGAATACAAACCACCGCGGCTTCTGCCTTATGATTGACCGTCGCGTAGACAGCGGCAAGCGTATCTTCATTGACATCGACAAGGGCATTTGAAAAAATTTGTTCCAACACACCTTTTAATAATAAACGTGGATTTTCCGTTCCACAACCTGCACCATAAAAAAACACATGTGTCACTGTATGGCGATGCGACATCAGTTCTTTGCTCTTTTTAATGGTTTTTTTAAGTTTCTTTTCAGAAAGAATCGCAGGATTAAGTCCCTTAGTACGAAGCTTGTCTAATAATTGATTTCCATCTTTGTCCACTGCAATCCAATCACATTTTGTGGAGCCACTGTCTACTAATAAAATCATGGTGTAATATAAAATAAATTCCCAATTTTTAGGAATGTTTTACGGGAAGTATACAACTAAAATAAGCACAATTGAGGACAAAAATATCAATTGTGCTTATGTTGTTTTATACTTTTTATAAGTTGTGTACGAGTACTGCTAAATCTACTAATTTGTTTGAATATCCAAATTCGTTATCGTACCAAGAAATAATTTTGTAGAATTTTGGACTTAGCTCAATTCCTGCTTCTGCATCAAAGATACTGGTGCGCGCATCACTTACGAAATCTTGTGAAACTACAGCTTCGTCAGTATATCCAAGCACTCCGTTCATAGCACCTTCTGATGCTGCTTTGAATGCTTTTTTAATTTCTTCGTAGGACGTTTCTTTTTGAAGTCTTACAGTTAAATCTACAACAGATACATCTACCGTTGGTACACGGAATGCCATTCCTGTTAGTTTTCCGTTGAGTTTAGGAATTACTTTTCCAACAGCTTTTGCAGCTCCTGTTGATGTTGGAATGATATTGTTCATTGCAGAACGGCCTAAACGGTAGTTTTTCTTTGATGGAGAATCAACGGTGTATTGTGTAGAAGTTGCTGCGTGAATCGTTGTCATTAACGCTTCATCAATTCCGAAGTTATCGTCTAATACTTTTGCTACAGGTGCCAAACAGTTGGTTGTACAAGAAGCATTTGATACAATATTGTCACTTGCTTTTACTTCGTGATCGTTTACGCCCATTACAAACATTGGTGCATCTTTAGAAGGTGCAGAAATCACTACTTTTTTAGCGCCCGCTTGAATGTGATAATCAGCCGTTTCTAACGTAGTAAAAATTCCTGTACATTCTGCAACGACATCTACTCCAGCTTCATCCCATTTTAAATTTTTAGGATCTCTTTCCGCTGTTACACGAATTGTTTTTCCGTCTACTACTAAATGTCCATCTTTTACTTCAATAGTTCCGTCAAATCTTCCGTGAACAGAATCGTATTCTAACAAATATGCTAAGTGATTTACATCTAAAAGGTCATTGATGGCAACTACATCTACATTATCACGCTTTAAGGTTGCTCTAAATACAATTCTTCCAATTCTTCCAAATCCGTTTATTCCTAATTTTGTCATTTTTTTTCTTTTTACTTACTATGTTATTTATACTGATAAGATATCAGATATTCTTAATAATTCTTTATTTATGTTGTGTTCTCCTTTTACGGCTTTTTCAATGCTTGTTACTAATACTTTATTGTCTGAGATTCCAACCATAACATTCGATTGTCCATCTAAGATCAACTCAACCGCTTTTACGCCCAATCTACTTGCCAATACACGATCAAAACAGGTTGGTTTTCCACCGCGTTGCATGTGTCCTAAAACGGATACACGCGCTTCATAGTCTGGTAAGTTTTCAGTAACATATTCTGCCAATTCAAATACATTTTTACCTATTTTATCACCTTCGGAAACCACCACAATACTGGACGATTTTCCACTGCGACGACTGCGTTGCAACGATTCTAACAAACGATCTAATCCTAAGTCTTCTTCAGGAATTAAGATTTCTTCAGCTCCTGCGCCAACTCCAGCATTCAATGCAATAAAACCTGCATCGCGTCCCATCACTTCTACAAAGAACAATCGGTTGTGCGAGCTGGCAGTATCACGAATTTTATCAATCGCTTCTACAACAGTGTTTAAAGCGGTATCATATCCGATGGTAAATTTTGTTCCGTAAATGTCATTATCAATCGTTCCAGGGACTCCAATAACAGGAATGTCGTATTCTTTACTAAAAATCATTCCGCCTGTAAACGTTCCATCACCACCAATTAATACCATCGCTTCTACGCCTTCTTCAACGAGGTTGTCATAAGCTTTTTTACGTCCTTCTTTGGTTCTAAAATCTACTGAACGTGCCGATTTTAAAATTGTTCCACCTTTGCTTACAATATTCTTTACACTACGTGCGGTCAATTCTACACTATCAGCTTCTATCATTCCTTGATATCCTCGATAATATCCTACACATTTTACATTGTAATATGAGCAAGCTCTTGCGACAGCTCTAATCGCAGCATTCATTCCTGGAGCATCGCCTCCAGAGGTCATTACGCCTATTTTTTTGATGTTATGTTGCATGCAATTTTCTATTTGAATAGTAAAGCTAGGAAACTTATTTTGATTTTTTAGCACGCTTTACACGAATTTTACATTGTTTTAAAATTTCAAACGTTTTCGTTAATAAGTTCTCAGAATTTTAACGTTTTAGACCGCATTTTTTCTAGAATTCACAAATTTTCAACCTATGAAAATGAAAGGATTTTGTATGAAAGTATTCGGGGAATTTTGGAATAGTTAATTTTTTTTGAAAGCCTTTTTTGGGAAGTTCATTTTTTTAGTCTTAAAGAGTAAAATGAGATTTAATAGCCTTTTTCCTTTTCAGATTTTTTCTCCTTCTCATCTGTTTTTTTAGGCTGATTTTTTTCTTCTTTTTTAGCTTCTTTTTTGAGCTCTTTTTTGCTAGAAAACGTTACCAAGCCATCGCCGACTTTTGCATCTTCTTGTTGTTGCTTTTTTTGTTGCTCTTTCGCCATTTTCTTTTTCCCTTTGAAGACTTTATCTACCAATTCTTTGAGCGTATCAAAATCTACTTGGTACGACAATCCGACACCTTGCGTGAAACCTTCGATTTCGCCTACATATTGTATTTGATTTTGTCGGTTAAAGATTTTTGCCGTGAGTGAACGATCTTCATTTAGAGAAATTTCTATTTCCGCATCACCAACAATCGCGGTTTGCGTAACGCCACCAACTGGAACACCAATTTGCCCGTTGAAGGTAATTTTATCACTGATTTGACTCGAAACGGTTAATCCTAATTGATCCGCAGTTTCTAAGTCTAATGAACGATCGGCTTGACTGTAATTTAAATTCACATCAAATTTACCATTTCCATCACCTGAAAATGCGTCGTTTACAATACCTGTAGCGGTTTCGATGAGGTTTCCTGTCAACGCATTTTGATTGATGTTTACTTGATTTACAAATCGTCCTTGTGATAGTAATGATAACGCTTGCAATCGACGGCGATCGTCATCGTTGAGCAAAAAATCTGTCAATTCTGATTCTGCCACACCTTGCGTGGTTGGGAATGATATGTTGAATATCGGTTCAGGCTTCATTAATTCGCCTGTCAACCGAATGCCTACTTCTACTGGAATTTTTTTGTTGTAGGTTGGCGTGTCTAACAACACATCTGGATTGGCTTGTAAATTATACACTGCTTCCACGTTTAATTGCGCTTTAAACGGATCGCCTTCCCAGGTAATGGTTCCTTCAGGTTTTAACGTGAATTTTTTATTGATGATTCCTCCATATTTAAAGTTGTATTCCCCTTTATCTGTAATGAAATCCCCAAACATGTTGAATTTTCCTGTCGTATTGATTTCTAATAGTAAACTTCCAAATCCGCTTCCTTTAATGCTACTTCCCGCTTTTTTGTCTACCACAATTTCTACTTCTGCATCTGGAGTTACGTCCAATTCAAACGCCAATTCCAGTCCACTGATATCATCGAGCGCATTTGCAGCTTGTGTTTTGGGATCGTAAAATTCTTCTTTCGTCACAAATTTTATAAAAGACGCATCGCCCACAGAAGCCACATCACTGATTGGGATTTTTAAGGAAGTTCCTTTTTCGGTTCTTCCGTTGACTCTGATGGTTAATTGATCGGTTGGCCCTGTTAAAAATGCTTCTCCACTAATATAACCTGTTCCGTAATACAAGGTTTCTTCATCTTCGTCTTCTTCCGTATTGAGTACTAATAAACGATCTGTATTGAGAATTAATCCAAGTTGCCAATCGTCAAAAGAAGTATGTTGTATGGTGCCGTTGAGTAGTCCTTTAGTATAATCTTGCGTGTCTAAAATAGTGACATTGTCAAACTCAAATGTTTGATCGTATAGTTTGATGATGGAACTGTTTGCCAAATCTAAATCGACATTTAAATACGGAATGTACAATCCGCCAGCGAGCATGCTTAATTGTCCGTTGATTGCAGGATTGTTGAGGTTTCCAACAACTTTGGCTTCTCCTGAAATGAAACCGCGAATATCCGTAATGACATCTTCACCAAGCGGACTGAATGGTGATATGTCGAACTTATCAATCACTGCATCTACGTTAATTGTGTTGCTATTGTTGGCAACATTGATAGAACCAACTGCTGTTAAAGATTTCAGCGATTCATTCACTAATTTTGCATCCACGTCAAATTGTTCTAGTTGATCATCACCCGTAATATCAATGGTTAAATCGCCCAACATTTTATTGTTGACTTCCAAGCTGGCAATGTCAAGATTTGATTTTGGCACATATCCACCATTGATTTGCTTGATATCCAATTTTCCATTGACTTTTCCGCCCAAGCGAATACTATCAATAGAAGGTGTTATTTTTTCTAAACCAACATTGATAAACTGTAGGTTGATGTTTTTATTATTTTCGCCTAAAAGTTCGCCTTCTAGGTCAATTTCTTCATTTTGGTGACTCATCACAATTTTTTCAATGAAGATGGAATCGAATTTTTTGTCGAAGATAAATCTGTTTTTGCGATCGTTTTTCGCATTGACAAACCATTTGTTTCCACGAAAAGAAACATCTGATTTTTTGAGTCCCACAACGGATTTATTCAAGCTATCAATTGTGTGGTAAAAGTTTAAGTTGTACTTGTCTTCAAAGCCTTTTCCTCCTTTAAATACCGTTCTAAAGAAGAGTGTGTCATTCAAGGTTTTATTAATCAAACTGAAATCTTGTGCATCATACCATTCGGTAGTTACATTGGCAACTTCGATATAGGTATTGAAAATTGGGTTTTTATTGTCAATTGTAATTTCCACATTGTCAATCGTACTTTCATACGCGATAATTTGTGGCGTTTTAAAGGTCAGATTGAATTTATTCTGATCGCCATAAATACTCCCGCGAAGCCACGTATTTTTTGACAATTCTACCTCTGGCAAAAACACGTCTACAATTTTATTGTAAATTCGGAAGTTGAATGTTAAGTATTGATTCGGAAGAACTTCAATTGGTCTGTAATTGGTGTAAATGCTTCCTACGGAATTTTGCACAAGATCCAACACTTCCTTAAAGTGAAAACGTCCTATGACAGTTCCTCCAATAATATCAGGCGAATCTACTGTGAGCGTACGAATGTCTTGATTAAATTCAGAATGAATACTAAAGTTTTCAAACGCGTATGTCGAATTTTGATTCCTGTATGATATTTTCTTAAAGAAGATATCGCCTTCCATATCATCAATCGTATTTCCTACTAAATCCAACACCATATCGCCTTGTAAGACTGATATTTTGTCACGTTTTACAAAATTGATTCTATTTAAATCTAAGGTATTGATAGAAGCGTTGAATCGAAATTCATTTACATCGCCCGCAAAGTTTGCCAATCCTTGAAAGTTGAAGTTTGCATTGGGATCTTTGGAGACTAAATTTCCATCAAATAGTTGATCTTTTAACACTCCAGATACATTCAAATTGTTGTACACATAGTCATTGTAACTCATTGCCGTCAC
Organism: Kordia sp. SMS9; assembly: GCF_003352465.1. Classification (NCBI taxonomy): domain Bacteria; kingdom Pseudomonadati; phylum Bacteroidota; class Flavobacteriia; order Flavobacteriales; family Flavobacteriaceae; genus Kordia; species Kordia sp. SMS9. The sequence continues at coordinate 4,774,014 of NZ_CP031153.1, forward strand.
GACTCCCACAACTTCAGTGTTTAGGCTTTCTTCAGTAAATCCTTTTCCATCTACAAACAAATCAGCCGAAACCATTCCTAATAAAGGATCTTCTACATATACACCAATATCAAAATTTACAAGCTTAATATCTCCAACATACAACGCATTTTCACTATTGTCCACATTTGTCATATTGATCGCCAACTCGGTATCTCCAATTTCCGTAGCAATATTGACTTGTGCATCAATGATATTTTCTTTGATTTCTACCAAACCGTTTAAGTTAAATTGCCCCAAACGATTTAAGGAAGAAGGTACATTTTTCCCAATTATTTTTGGAAGCAACGTACTCATTTGGTAATGATTGGAAGAGAAACGACTGAAATCGCCTTTCATGTAAAATTCGCGACTCGAATTGAAAAGATTCTTATACTGCACCGTTCCTTTGATGATCGTTCCTGGAGATTTAAAGTCAAAATTTTTGGTAGTAAAATCATTTAAAACACCCGTCATTTCCGTGCTGAATGTTCCTTTTTTGTTTCCAAATTCATCATAAAAATAATTGAGTTCGCTAAAATCAATTTCAGAATCCTTAAAACTTGCGGTGAGTTGTACTTTATCTAAAAATTGGGCAAAATCCTTTCGTTCGTAATCAAACACAACAACACCTTTGAGATGCGAATTTTTTGTTTTGATCTCCAAATCGTCAAAGCGCATTTGTGTCAACGAATAATGAAATATGGTATTCATTTCATTCACGCGCAAACCGTGCGTATCCAAAAACGTTAAACCATCTACATCTCCCGACACATTGGGACCTCTTACTTCAAAATCATATACATTTCCAGAAAGCTCTTCGAAATCGAGCATATTGGGTGTTTGATTGTTTTGATCTTTGTATCTGAATTTACTATCTCTTAATTTTATTTTAGAACTTGTTAAAAGGAAATTAGAAGGTGTTCCATCGGAAGGTTCCGAATCGAGTTTTGCGATAAAAACATCAAGTGTGGTATCGGTAGAATCTTTTTCTGTGTTTATATTTAGTGTCAAACCATCTATTGTAACCGTGCCAAATTCCAGTTTACTATTGATTGCATTGTTAAAACTCAATACCGAAGTTTCTAGGGCGTTGATATGAATTAATGTATCCTTTAGGTAATCTTTTATGTAAATGTTTTTTAGTGAAATGTCGCCGTTCCACTTTAAACCAATACGATCAATGTTAATATCTGTATCGTACTTTTCATTCAGCCAATCAGTCGCTTCTTTTCCAATAGCTGTTTGTACTGCCGGGATCGAGAAAATAATCACCAATAACAAAAATAGCAATATGATAACTGCTAGGATTCGTTTGATTATTTTCCAGACTCTTTTGATGATTTTTTTAATTTAAAATTGTTGGTTGTTTAACATTGCAAATTCACAAAAAAATTATTACAAAACACGATGTTTAGCATATCTTTGTGACTTTATATCAATTTTTATGCCTTTTCTAACGTATGAGTTCAAAAGACATCTATATTTTAGCCATTGAATCGTCTTGTGATGATACTTCTGCCGCTGTTTTACGAAACGGAAAAGTATTGTCAAATGTGATTGCCAATCAAAAAATACACGAAGCGTATGGCGGCGTTGTTCCCGAATTAGCGTCAAGAGCACATCAGCAAAATATTGTTCCTGTTGTACATCAAGCATTGGCTACTGCAAATATCGACAAAAAACAGTTAAATGCCATAGCTTTTACGCGTGGCCCAGGATTGATGGGATCATTACTGGTAGGAACTTCGTTTGCAAAATCTTTATCGCTTGGTTTGAATATTCCATTGATTGAAGTAAATCACATGCAAGCACACATTTTGGCACATTTTATTGAAGATGAAGCGCAAACAATTCCGAAGTTTCCTTTTTTAGCAATGACGATTTCGGGTGGACATACGCAAATTGTGGTGGTCAAAGATCATTTTGAGATGGAAGTCATCGGTGAAACGATTGATGATGCTGTGGGCGAAGCGTATGATAAAAGCGGGAAAATTTTAGGACTCACCTATCCTGCGGGACCGATTATTGATACATTGGCGAATGAAGGAAATCCGAAAGCGTTTCCATTTCCAAAACCGAGAGTTGAAGGCTTAAATTTTAGCTTTTCAGGATTGAAAACTTCTATTTTGTATTTTGTGCAGAAGCAAACCAAAGCGAATCCAAATTTTGTGGAAGAGAATTTGAAAGATATTTGCGCATCTATTCAATATACGATTGTGAATATTATTCTCGATAAACTGAAAAAAGCATCCAAACAAACTGGCATCAAAACCATTGCCATTGGTGGTGGAGTTTCCGCAAATTCTGCGATACGAAAAGCGTTGAAAGATGGCGAACAAAAATACGGTTGGACAGCACACATACCAAAGTTTGCCTACACAACCGATAATGCTGCGATGATTGGTATTGTTGGCTATTTGAAATATTTGAAAGAAGATTTTACTGATGAAGCTGTGACGGCGAATTCTAGGTTTAAGTTTTAGGTCTTGGGTTTTAGGTATTAAAATATAATTTCCAATTTTACAATTCAACATTCAACATTTAACATTCATAATTTAAAAGCATGCAACTGTTTTACACACCAGCGTTAACACCAGACACAAAACACTATACGTTTTCCAAAGAAGAAAGCAAGCATATTGTACGTGTGTTGCGCAAACGTGAAGATGATGTATTGCAGATTACCAATGGAAAAGGCACTATTTTTTCGGCAAAAATTACACTGGCAGATCAGAAGAATTGTAGGGTTGCCATCATTTCGTATGAGTTTCAAAAGGCAAAAAATTACAAACTGCATTTGGCGGTTGCGCCCACAAAAATGAACGATCGATATGAATGGTTTTTGGAGAAAGCTACCGAAATCGGAATTGATACGATTACGCCAATTATTTGCGATCGCTCGGAACGAAAAGTGATCAAAGCAGAACGTTTTGAAAAAATTATACAATCTGCCACCAAACAATCGTTGAGTGCCTATTTTCCAAAGCTCAACCCTGCCATTTCCTTTTCAAACTTCATAAGTACGCACCAAAATGAACAATTGTTTATTGCACATTGCGAAGAAGATGATAAAAAATCGCTTAAAGAGATTTTAAAAACTCAAAAAGACGTTACTATTTTAATTGGTCCAGAAGGTGACTTTTCTACCAAAGAAATCGCGCTGGCAATTGAACATAATTACGTTCCAGTTACGTTAGGCGATACGCGATTACGTACGGAAACTGCCGCTATTGTCGCATGTCATTCTGTGGCGTTTTTGAATCAGTCGTAGTTGTAAATATATCTAGTTAAAAACGTCAGTTCGAGTGGATTTGTGTAACAAATTTGTATCGAGAACTGCTTCGAAGCTATATTTTTTAAGTGCTTCTCGATACTAAATTTCTATCAAAATTTCACCCGAAGTGACACATATCTAATGTATTAATTTGAAAATATAGCAATGTGTCAATTACTTTCTAATAACAATTACCTACAAAAGAGACATTCGTGAATTCGCGGCAATCCTGTTCTTCAAATAACGAAAATTAGATACAATAGCGAGATTACCAAGCCTTCGCTAGTAATGACGTTTCAGAGATTTTATTAAAATCGCTTGCTTTTGTCATAGAAATTGGAGTGACGGTTTGAAGTTTCAACACAAAGTAATTTGTGGACATATACATAAATCATACACAGAAAAGATGATTCGTGTATTCGTGACAAAAAAATAATAGGAATCGAAAAAACGTTTGTAAATTACATTACAGGGATGTTAAACAAGAAACAGATTGCCACGTCGCAAGCTTCTCGCAAAGACGTTTCAAGAAAATCCCAAAAAACTCACCTACTCACCTACTCACCTACTAACAGCAAAGCGAAGCAATACTAATAATTCAATCTAGCCGCACTCAGAATATCTTTCTCATCATTTTCTAAAATAAAAAACACGCTTAATTCATCATTTTCAATGACGATTTTGGGAATGTCAATGCTGTAATTTCCGTGTTTGTTAACTTGCGTTAGATAGTTCTCATTAACAACTATATTGTGGTTTTTTAAGATTCTTCTGGCGTTTTCTCCGCGTTGTACGTTGGTTGTACGTTCTTTGATTGCCAACACAACGCGCGCATTGGTGTTGGTAACGTTTCCGTTGATCGAATAGTTGAATGTGATCTTGTTTGCAGCTTTTTCTTTCGCGCCAAGCAAAATACTATATTGAGAAATCTCCTTTTTGTATTCTTTTATTTTCGCATACATTTTTGCACGATTGGAACCGACAAAATGCTCCTTTCCATTAACTACAACCGCAGGCGTATAAATTTGATTGTCCCTAAATTTTTGTGCATACACTCGCTGCTTTTCGGTATATTCTTTGTTGCTAAACGGATCTGTCCAACCGATATAATTCCAGTAATCTACATGATATGATAGTGTAAAAACGTTGTCTTTTACAAACTCTCTGCTTACTTTTTCAAGCAATGCATCCGCACTAGGACAACTAGAACAACCTTGAGAAGTAAATAGTTCTAAAACGACAGAAGATGTGTGTTTTTCATCTGTAATATTTGTAAAAGAGACTAAAAATACGAGTGTAAAAAGTGAAAGTGTTATTAAATATTTTCGTTTCATGTTTTGAAAGTTTACCTTGCAGTATATAAGACGATTTTACATGAAGAAGCTTACGGTACTTTTATTTTTATTGAGTTTTTCGTTCGTGCAAGCGCAGGAAGTTGCCATTTTAAAATACGGCGGTGGCGGCGATTGGTATTCGAATCCGACAGCATTACCCAATTTGATCAAATTCTGCAATCAGAATATAAATACAGCTATTAAAGCCAAGCCACAAACTGTGGAAGTTGGCAGTACCGATTTGTTTCAGTTTCCGTTTGTACACATGACGGGACATGGAAATGTATTTTTTTCGGAAGATGATGCTGAAAATCTACGTAAGTATTTAACTTCTGGCGGATTTGTGCATATTGATGATAATTACGGCATGAACAAATACATACGAAAAGAGTTAAAAAAAGTGTTTCCGAATCAAGAATTGCGTGAAATTCCTGCCACACATCCTATTTTTCAGCAGCCGTATTCGTTCCCGAAAGGATTGCCAAAAATTCATGAACACGACGGATTGCGTCCGCAAGCATTGGGATTGTTCTACGAAAATAGATTGGTCTTATTGTTTACCTTTGAAAGCGATTTAGGTGATGGTTGGGAAAATAAGGAAATTCACAACGATGCTGATGAAGTTCGCTTGAAAGCCTTGCAAATGGGCGCGAATATTGTCAATTATGCTTTTAAACATTAAAAAATCATGAAACTTAGTTATTATTGTTCTTCTCTTTCCTGTGGTAAGATTAATTATATACGTGTGGATGCTGACAACCGATATGATTTAAAAGATGAAATTGGTTTAGAATTTAATGAACGCTGCAAACATTGCGGAAAACATACCAAAAAGCACATCAACCGACTCCATGGAGAAGTAAATAATATAATATTAGTAATTGCTGTCCTCATTTCCATCGCTGCCACACTAGTTCTCTGGCATTTAGGGTTCATTTGGGGAGCCGTCACCTTCGGAATTCCCTTCATTGCATGGCAAATTGAGAAAAAAAAAGTAAGTGACTTTAATAAATTGATGATTAACTAATACATGTCACAACTCACACATTATACTACCAATTTTAAAAAACGAACATTTCCTATCGTTTTAGTGTCCGATCAAGTATCGAATGCGCCCAATATTGGATCGTTGTTTCGTATTTGCGATGCTTTTGGTGTGGAAAAAATAGTGTTTTGCGGGGAAAATATTCCTGTGTTTGGCAGAAAAATGACGAAAACTTCCCGCGCCACAGAAAAAGTCGTGCCGTTTGAAATTACAACAGATATTCATCCTGTGATTACACAATTACAAAAAGAAAATTACACGATCATTTCCTTAGAAATTACAGAAAACAGTCAATCCGTACAAACGCTTGATTTCTCAAAATTTGAAAAAATTGCATTGGTCATTGGTGATGAAAATTTTGGTGTGAATCCAGAAACCATCTACGAATCAGATACAGTGATACATATTGACATGTTTGGTCAAAATAGTAGCATGAATGTCGTACAAGCCACCAATATTGTGTTGTATGAAATCACAAAACAGCGAATCCTTGCAAACTAATTATATTGTATTAATTTTAATGTCAAACTTGTGAAGATGACTCCTAACACCATTGCCAACGGAATTTTAAAAGCACTTGCTATTATTTTAGGCGTGTTTTTGCTATTATATTTTCTGTATAAAATTCAAATAGTCATCGTATATATTACCGTTGCAGCTGTGTTAAGCTTGATTGGACGACCAGCCGTTCGGTTTTTGAAACGACGTTTAAAATTCAACAATACAGTCGCCGTCATTTTTACGATGTTTCTTCTGATTTCTTTATTTCTTGGATTGATTTCCTTGTTTATCCCACTCATTGAAGACCAAGGAACAAAATTATCATTGTTTGATATTGGAGAATTGCAGGCAAAAATGGAAAGCATGTATGTGCAAATACAGGAATACTTTACGGGAAAAGGCTTTAAAATGGAGAAATCCATGGATAAATCTAAAATCTTTTCAAAAATTGACTACTCGGTCATTCCTAGTTTTTTCAACTCGCTCATTGGCGGATTGGGAGAATTTAGCATTGGATTGCTTTCGGTACTTTTCATCTCCTTCTTTTTACTGAAAGACAGTCAATTACTGCAAGAAAGTGTTTTGGTTTTATTCCCAGATAATAAAGAAAAACGCCTAGAAAAATCATTCGAAAAAATAAAAGATTTGTTATCTCGCTATTTTGTGGGATTGTTGTTTCAAATATTAATTCTCTTTATTTTTTACACAATTATCTTGTTGATTTTCGGAATTGACAATGCTATTGTGATTGCATTTTTATGCGCGTTAATTAACTTAATTCCGTACGTTGGTCCACTATTTGGCGGAATCATTATGATGTTATTATGTTTTATTAGCGGCATCGAAACAGATCCTGACGGAAATATTGTTAACAATTTTAGCACGGTTATTTTACCAAACACTATTGGCGTAATGATCTTTTTCCTTGTCGGACAATTACTAGACAACTTTATAAGTCAACCTTTAATATTTTCTAATTCTGTAAAATCGCATCCGCTAGAAATTTTCTTAGTCATTGTTATTTGGGGAATTTTATTTGGAATCATCGGAATGGTAGTTGCTGTGCCATCATACACCGCTTTGAAGGTGATTTTGAAAGAATTTTTGTCAGATAATAAAATTGTTCAATCCATTACAAAAGATATGTAACTTTTGAATTTAGCCATACTTCAACCTGAAATTCAACAATTTATCAACGATCATTTAAAAACTGATCCTACAAAGTTATTGTTGAAACACAAAGAACTTTCGGGCATTCCATTTGCCGAAATTATGGCGCAAATTCAAGCAAAAGCAAAATGTGAAAAAAAATTGCCGACTTGGTTTTCTGCTAAAAATATTTACTATCCCAACAAACTCAACATTGAACAAACTTCCTCTGAAAAAACGGCAAATTACAAAGCTAACATCCTAAAAGGAAACTCGTTAATTGATCTTACGGGCGGATTTGGTGTGGATTGTTACGCTTTCGCGAAGAAATTTAGAAAGGTGACACACTGTGAAATTTCACCTCAACTTTCGGAAATCGTTGCGCATAATTACAAAATTCTCAAGGTAGAAAATGTGGAAACCATAGCACAAAACGGAATTGACTATGTACAACAAACTTCGCAAACTTTTGATTGTATCTATGTTGATCCATCTCGGAGAAACGATGTAAAAGGAAAAGTTTTTTTGTTAGAAGATTGTTTGCCTGATGTCGTTTCGCATCAAGAAATCCTATTGAAGCACGCAAATACTGTTTTGATCAAAACATCTCCTTTATTAGATATTACCAATGGTGTACGCGTATTAAAACATGTCAAAGAAATTCATGTAGTTGCTGTTCAGAATGAAGTCAAAGAACTAGTATGGTTGCTTGATAAAAATTCCAAAGGTGATGATATTGCTATCAAAACGGTGAACCTAACTACTAAAGAAACGGAGTCTTTTAATTTTCAACTTTCAGAAGAAAGGCAAACTGAAGTTTGCTTCGGACTTCCTAAAAAATATTTGTACGAACCCAATGCGGCAATTATGAAAGCTGGCGGATTTTCTAGCATTGCCAATTCGTTTCAACTTGAAAAATTACATCCACATTCGCACTTGTACACTGCAAATGAGTTGATTGACTTTCCAGGAAGGCGTTTTGAAGTTCAAAAAATAGTGCCTTTCAACAAAAAAGTATTCAAAAAAGAGCTACATTTATCCAAAGCAAATATTACGACACGCAATTTTCCTGTTTCGGTAGCTGCCATTCGTAAAAAATTAACACTTGCCGACGGTGGTACTGACTTTTTGTTTGCAACTACCTTACTTTCAGAGAACAAAGTGATCCTACATTGTATAAAAGTGTAGCAAAAATCTCAAAAAAAATCGCTTTTACGGTTTTACCGTAGCTTTTATAACATGACACCTTATCTTATACTTGAGACTTCTCCCTACATTTGAATCATGCAATACAGTTTTAGGGATTTAGGGGAATCCACTATACTTTGGGGAACTTTGAAAAAAGTTCCCCTTACTTCTTTTATAGGGTTCACGGATTGAACGTAAAACCAATTGTGAAATTTTCTTTCATTTTAAGTTTTCCACCGAACAAAATTACCTTTGAACGAATTGACCATTATTTTTGCATAGCGAAATTCTTATTTTTTATCAAAAACCTACATTTGAGCATACTTTTAGGTAACTAGTATATAACGATACTTAAAGCCGCATCTATAAAAAGATGCGGTCTTTTTGTTTTTGGTTGGTGTTGTAATCCAATTTTGATGAAATCCATTTCAAAAAAAGATTTTTTTACTATAGATATTTCCTACAATTAGTAGCATTAGTCGAAAAAATGTGGAGTTGGTAGAAAGAAAAGTAAATTATATCGTTTTGTCTTCTGTATTCGATAGCTTTACTTGCTAATTAGATAATCAATCTATTAAAAGTTAAGTGTCTAACATTCAAATTAGAAATCTTTATGTAATTTCTAAGCCGAAAACACACAAAGATTTCTAAAAAATAGCAAATAAAAATTCGGTAACCGAATTTTTACTAGGTTGTATGTAAATACAACTTTTCTAAGGGAGGTTTATGGTAGGGCCTCCCTTTTTTTAATGAAACTTATTTTTAAAAAGTCTGAAAGACGCATTTAAAAATAATAGTTGGACTAATCCCGTTGCAGAACGGATCTCTTCTTTAATACATACGATTTACGATTGTTGATTTTTTTTGAAACGTATTTGCAAAAAATTCAGAGAAACTCTTAGCAATCTATTTATTTTAAACCAACTATCTTCTTCTCACAGAAACAGACTACCGCGTATCAAACAGGAAAGCGGATATAAAATTTAACAAAAATTATTTTCCAAAACCAAAAACATATTCTAATATTGCAATATGGGAATAACTAAAACAACTGGATTTTCAGAAGAAGTCAACACAATGGCAGAAACACTCAAAGCATTAGGACATCCTGCGCGTTTGTCCATTATGCACTATTTAGCCAACAGTCCATCGTGCATCTGTAATGATATTGTATTGGAATTGCCGCTGGCACAACCCACGATTTCCAGACATTTATCAGAATTAAAAAAAGTAGGATTGATTCAAGGGGAAATTTCAGGTAAAAATATTTGCTATTGTATCAATTTACAGAAATGGCAAGAAGTATTGCAGTATTTAGATATGATTACTGCTTCCCTATCCAACACCAAAAAATGCTAACGATTTAAAACACCTAACAATGAAACTATCACAAGTAAAAAAACATTTACAGTCTTTAGAACAACTCGATTTTTATTTACCAAACTCTCAAAAAGTGGAAAGTCATTTTCATGTAACCGAAGTGGGCATGATCGACAAACATTTTATTGATTGCGGCGGCGTAGTGCGTCATGAAAAAGTAGTCAACTTTCAATTGTGGTCTGCTGACGATGTAGATCACCGATTGGAACCAAAAAAGTTGATGAACATCATTGAACTTTCTGAAAAAGTATTAGGCATTGAAGATTTGGAAGTTGAGGTAGAATATCAAGCAGAAACTATTGGCAAATATGGATTGGATTTTAACAAAAATCACTTTGTATTAACTATGAAACAAACCGATTGTTTGGCAAAAGACAATTGCGGAATTCCAGCGCAAAAACCAAAGATGAAATTGTCAGAATTACAAGCACAAATAAGCAGTGGCTGCGATCCGAATTCTGGTTGTTGCTAAGAAATTGGGAATAAATGACATTCTTACAGTTCATATTGCAAAAAAACTATAACTTTGGCGCAAATTTTTTGAGCTATTTACACAAACAAAGTTATAGTAATGGATAAAGAACTTACAATTGTCGTTCCTGTTTATAATGAAGAAGATAATTTAGAAAGAGTTGAAAAAGAACTCGGTGCGTATGCCGCTTCTGCAAAAATTCCTGTCAAAATTTTGTTTGTAAATGATGGTTCTAAAGATAAAAGTCAGGAAATGATTGAAAAGATTTGCCAAAATAGCGACATTTTCAATTTTATCTGCTTTGCGGAAAATCGCGGATTGAGTGCTGCTATTAAAGCAGGATTTGACAATACGGAAACGAGTTTAGTTGGTTATATTGATTCCGATTTGCAAACAGCTCCAGCAGATTTTGATTTACTCCTAGAACACATTGACGAGTTTGCATTGGTGACAGGCGTTCGTGCCAACCGAAAAGATTCATTCGTCAAAAATATGTCTTCAAAAATTGCCAATGGCATTCGCAGAACATTTACCAAAGATGGTATGGACGATACAGGTTGTCCGCTAAAAATCATCAAAACTGACTATGCCAAACGCATTCCGATGTTTAAAGGCTTGCATCGTTTTTTACCTGCCATGATTTTGCTACAAGAAGGGAAAATTAAACAAATTCCTGTGCAACACTTTCCACGAATTGCTGGAGAAGCCAAATACGGTTTATGGAATCGTTTATTAGGTCCGTTAATGGATTGTTTTGCGTATGTGTGGATGAAGAAAAAGTACATCAACTATTCTATTGCGAAAAAAGGATGATGACGTGGCTCATTTTCGGAATTGGTGGACTTGCGCAATTATTATTTTCTGCAAGAACCTTATTGCAATGGGTAATTTCTGAGCGAAACAAAAAAGTGTTAACGCCAGCGTTGTTCTGGAAAATAAGTCTCATTGCTTCCTTCCTACTCTTTGTCTATGGCTATCTACGAAACGATTTTGCCATCATGTTAGGTCAAGTGTTAACGTATTTCATTTACGTTAGAAACATGCAATTACAAGGCGAATGGAATCGCATGCATCAATTCATGCGCATTTTTATCATCATCTTTCCGTTGATCATCATCACCATTGGGTATAACAACAATAAGCAAGACATTTACAACTTACTCAACAGCGACGCCATTCCAGATTGGTTGTTGTATTTAGGCATCATTTCTCAAATAATGTTTACCTTACGCTTTGTATATCAATGGGTATATTCGGAACGAAAAAAAGAATCAACCTTGCCAATGGGATTTTGGATGCTCAGTTTATTTGGTGCTAGTTTGATCTTTATCTATGCCGTTTTTAGAGAAGATCCGATCTTAATTGCAGGGCACACTTTTGGGATCGTCACGTACGTTAGAAACATAATGCTTTTAAGAAATCAATCATGAATTTCATACACGAGAAAAATTACGTTTGGATTTTAGTCATCGTATGTTTTTTTATCTTTTTTATGAATTTGGATGTCTTATATCCAAATATCATGGAAGCGAGAAACTTCATTACAGCGCGCGAAATGGTCACAGACGACAATTGGTTGCTTACGACCATGAACGGCGAACCGCGCTACGAAAAACCGCCATTACCAACATGGTTAGCTGCGATTTCGGGAATGTTATTTAGTTTTAATAATTTAATGGCATTGCGCATTCCTTCTGCAATCATCACATTAATTCTAGTACTTTTCTCCTATCGTTTTGGTGTGTACTTTTTGAAAGATAAAAAACAAGCCTTCATCAACAGTTTGATCCTAGCAACATCGTTTTACATCATTTTTGCAGGAAGAAACGGAACCTGGGATATTTTTGCACACGGTTTCATGATGATTGGCATCTATTACATATTTCAATTCTTTTCTAGTAGCGAAAAAATCTGGAGAAATGCGATCCTTGCGGGAATATGTATTGGGGTATCATTCATGAGCAAAGGTCCTGTATCGCACTTTGCATTATTTTTACCGTTTTTGATCGCGTATAGCATCGTTTACAAATACAGCAATTTTCAAAAAAAATGGGGTCCGCTGATTGGACTCGTATTGGTGACTGCTCTTATTTCCGTGTGGTGGCCGTATTACATAAGCGTGATGGATGGCGAAACGGCAACCGCAATTGCCAATAAAGAAACGACAGCGTGGCAAAATCGAAATGTACGTCCGTTTTACTACTATTGGAGCTTCTTTGTACAATCGGGAGCGTGGACAGTGGTGGCGTTTGTGAGTTTATTATATCCTTACTTAAAAACGCGTGTAGAAAACTTAAAAGCGTATAAATTCAGTCTCTTTTGGACCTTGGCTGCGGTAATTTTACTATCGTTAATTCCTGAAAAAAAATCACGCTACTTATTGCCTGTATTGATTCCGTTGGCGTATACGACGAGTTTTTTTGTAATGCATATTTTTCGTGCCTTTACAAAACGTATGCACACATACGAACGTGTTCCTGTATACCTAAATTTCGGATTGATCGGATTGGCTGGAGTTGCGTTTCCTATTGTTGGGTTTATCTTCTTACAAGACAAATTGGATGGGTTTTATTTCTCTTTCATTTTAACTTCTATTGCGCTCGTATTGATTGGATTTTTCATTTTAAAATATCTTTATCAGCATAAAATTCAACAGGTTTTCTATTTGATCGTTTTCTTCTTGATGACTGCTGTAACCTTTGGTTTTCCATTAGCGAATGCTTTTTTAGAAAATCCGAAGTACAATTCACTCCGAGACATTTCGCGCAAAACGGAAACAGAAAAAATTCCTGTATACATGTTTAACATACAATCGCCAGAATTGGTATGGGATTACGGTGGAAAAGTTCCGTTATTGCACAGTCACGCATTGGAAATTCCGAAAGAACCTACTTTTAAAACCTTGGTGATGATTGGTGCAAAGAAAAGTCTGGAAAAAGCCTTTCCAAATGCTAAAATTACCTACCTAGAAACCTTTGATCTAAATCCTGTAGACGAAACAAACGGTGGTTATAAAGATCGTTTGCGTACGGATATGTATTTGGTGGAAAAATAGGTCGGAATTGCTCCCGACCATTTCATTACATAGAATGAGTTTACAAACAATAGCACGTTTTTTTAATACAAGAATACTGACATGTTTGTTTTGCTGATTCTGCAACAGGACAATCTGCCAAACGGAAACTTTTACTACTATCAGCAGCTCCTCCTAGTACTTTTTCTGAATTTAAATTTGACACTAAGCTTTTACTTAATGACAAATTTTTGAAATTTCTTTTTTTCATAATGTTATGATTTTAAATTAATAATGACATAAATGTATCGTGGAAAAAAAGGTCTTGAAAGAAATGTACACTAGGATTCAGTGAATTCGAGGAAGTTATCCTTTTTTCCTGATAGTACAATTCCGTGAATTGTATGTTACTGATTTTTAGTAATTTCTGATTTTAGTTGGAAAGAAAATAGGTCGTTTTTTCAAAATACTTCTCCGTACAATTTGCGTACAAAACATAGTGTGAAAATTATCAAATTGCCACATTCTCAAAGCATCAAATTATATATATTATAGTTCTCGAAACCACGCCAATTGTTCCGCAACTCCTTCTTCCAAGGTTACCGTAGGATTGTAATTGAGTAATTTTCGAGCTTTGTCAATATTCGCTTTGGTACGTTGTTGATCGCCCGAACGCGGTGGTAAATTTTCAAATTGAATCGTAGTTTGTAATAATTTTTCAACGGCATCTACACCTTGTTGTGTCGTGTATTCGGCTTCTGTTCCTATGTTGAAAATTTCGCCGTTACATACTTCTTCTTTGCCGATGACACTGACAATTCCTTGTACAATATCGCTGACATGCGTAAAGCTTCGCAAGTGCGACAAACTGCCTTGAAATAGTGGAAATGTTTTATGGTTCAATGCGCAATCTAAAAGTTTAGTAAACAGCTTGTCTGGACGTTCGCGCGAACCGTAGACAGAATACAATCGCAAAGAACAAGCTTTGAGTTTGTTCAATCTTGAATTGTGTAAGACTAATTGTTCCGCAGCTAATTTTGTAACTCCGTAATGTGACGCAGGTTTTGGCGCTTCGGTTTCTGGAAACGTCGCGTTTAAGCCATAAATAGAGGAAGTTCCAATATTTACAAAGAGTTTTAAAGCATCTAGCTGTAATGCATACGAAAGTAAATTTTGTGTCGCAATGACATTGTTTGTCAAGTAATCTTCAAAAGTGGAAGTTGCGGCAATTCCGGGTTGTGCAGCAAAGTGAAATATGTAATGAACAGCTTCGGGAAGTTGTTGGATAGAAGTGGTTTCACGTAAATCGGCTTGTAAAATTGTGATTCCTTTCGCTTTGAGCGTTGCTGCATTTTTATTTTTTAAATCGACTGGATAATAATCTGAAAAATTATCAATTCCAATAACTTCATGACCTTGATCGTGTAAATGTTCTGCAACGTGCGAACCAATAAAACCCGCAATTCCCGTAATAAGTATCTTCATAAATAGACTTCCTATTGTTCAACGCATAAAAGTATACATAATTTATGAAATGCTTTTGGATTTTTTGAATTCTATGTATTTTGATTGAAGATTTTAAAAGGCTTTCCTGCTATGGAAAGCCTTTTTTTAATATGCATAATCAACGCAAAAATTTGATACAGTTTTTCAGTTGGTCTGATGGATGTATCTATTACACATATTGTCTTCAATGATATAAAGGTTTTTTTTGACTATTGTTTGATCAATTTTGTGCTATGCGTTGTGGTTCCATTAGCTACTTTTATAAAATATATTCCCGCACTAAACTGTGAAAGATTTACGATTGTTTTCTCAGTTTTGGTATATAGTTTATGCTGTTGTATTCCTTGTATGTTGTATATAACAACTTCGTAATCTGTTCCTTTTTCAAAGTTTTTGATGAATACCGTTGTTGTATTTGACGTCGGATTTGGATAGACGCTTATTGCAGCATCCGAATTCTGATCTAAAAATTTATCATCTACAACTTGCACAGGTTTCACTTTTGTTGGTTTTGTGCTTGCGGTTCGCATTTTGGAACATGGTAAAATTTCGGCAAAGTAATTTCCGCCAGGTTGCACTGTAAATCCAGGATTTAATTCGATCGTATTTCCTGCGCGCATTTCTACTTCTGCATTGCTGGTTACTGTTACATTGTTTACTGGCGCAACGTTGATGCTACTTATGACACGATAATCTAACAAGCCCAACCCTGGAAGCGTTGTATTGTCAATGATTAAATCGGGTTCGTACACACAACACGGCACTGGCGTTATTATACCTGAGTTGTTACAAATGATGTTGTTTGTAATTGCTGGATGATTTCCTGTTTTGCTTATGACAGATGTTTTTGTGTCTGTACCACAATCATTTGTATAGGTAATTTTGAGCAGATATGCAGCATTGGCGGCATAACCTCCGCTGGTCTTTCTTCCATCCCAAAAAATAGGATCTACAATACCATTTGTACAACTTACGCTGTAATTCCATATTGGTTGTCCGAGCGTTGTAAATATCTCCACAATTGCTATTTCTGCGTTGTTTAGATTGGTAATTTCTAGTGGCGCTGTCGTTGTGGTTGCTCCGTTGTGATTTGGAAATACTTCGCCGCTTGTTCGGTTACAATCTGGAAATTCACATGCTTTTGAGAGTCTGAAATCATCTAATAATACATACGGACCATCACAAAGTGAAGCTGATTCTGTTTCTATTACAATCCAATCATAACTGTCTGATGGTGCTGTAAATTCGATTGAAATTTTATACCATTCCCCTGTTGGATGACTTAGTAAGGTCATGGATTGATTGAGAATTTGCAAGGTATTTGACGTACTTGATTTGTTGAAATATTTTGACAGATCGCAACGGTTGTTGAACTGATTTGCGCCAATTGAATATTCCATATTATTTTTACGTAAGTATACATTCAAATCTACACCTGTTGACCAATCGCGTAACGGATCGTCATAGGTACGCACGTAAAATTGCAATCGGTACGTTTCTCCTTCTTCAAATTTGTTGTCGTCAAAGAATTTTTGCTGTATCAATTCGCCTGGTCCCATGCCCATGTATCCTAATCCTGAATGCGGCATGATGTCGCTTCCGCTTTCTGTCAATCTGATTTTATCGGTTCCATCAAATGCATTTACCATATACCAATCTGGAGAATGTAGTAAGAATTGACTTTTCACAGGTAATTCTCCTGATTCTTCAATGATTTTTGTCACGGTTTTCATGTCACTTTCCCACACGGAAAGTCCTTCTTGATTTCCAAAATTCGTCGTATTCCAACCTCCTGAATAGGTATATGCTTTGGGTGAATAATCATCTACTAACCCTTTGTAAAAAGGAGTTTCATTAAACGTAGGTTGATCTGCGACTGCATTGTGAATCAAATTATCTTGTCCAAAAGAAATCCATCCCAAAAACAAGAATAATACGATTACTATCTTATTCTTGCTTTTCATTATTGCTTTCTTTTTAGTTCATTAATTTCTTTTTTTAATTCAATCACATACAAGGTAAGTTCTTCAATTTTTTCTAGTAGTTTTGCGTCCATTTCCCCTAAGTTGACACCGTTTTCTTCTACTTCTTTTGCAGAAGGCACATTTGGTAAGTGTCCGTTTGTGTTGATAAATGTTTCTACTTCTTCTAGTGGTTTTAGTTCGTAATCGCTTTTAAAAACATAATCAGCCCAAACGCCTGCGGCTACATCTACTTTTATTTTTTGCGTACGAATTCCTTTTTTTACAAATAACTCATAATCGTCACAATCTGTACACGGATCAAAGTCGAACCAATCGCCTATCATCGTCTTTCCGGCAGAAATCCATAGGTCATGTTTTTTAGAACTTACAATGCTTAATATGCTATTGTAGCCGCCTGTAAAATTATTAAACGCTCTTATTCTCCAAGTTTCATTCCCCACATGATCTCTAAAAGAAAGACCACCGTAAGTATTATCGATTTCCGATTGAATTCTGATTTCTTGTTTGTCTCCTAAATGAACGTCTAATCGTGCTTGTGGATCGTCGGTAGCAACTCCAACTATTGGTCCATCTGAATTTCTTGAAACAAAAAATCCAGGTTCTTTGTTTTTGAAACCAACTAAAAAAGAATAGTCTTTAGAATTGACTAATTTGTTTGTCGTTGTAGCTCCTTTACCAAATACAAAAGAGTTGATTCCGGCTGCTTGCACATATCGTCCTGCGGCAAAGGAAAATGGTTTTGTAGTTTCACTGTGTAAACCAAAGGAATACGAATACACTCCTCTTACCGTATTGAATGCTCCAAAAGCATTTGAATACGAATCTTCTACTATATTTTGAAACCCAAATGCTCCCGAAAAAGTTCCAGGAACTTGATTTTGATCTCCTAAAGCTGATGACGTTGGATTTAATGGAGTATTTAATATCCAATTTGTTTGTGCATACGTATTGATCGATGTAAGCAATCCAAAAACTAGGATTACAAAAGATAATTTATTTTTCATGATTGTTTATTTTTTTATGATCTCTACTCTTTTTGAAGGTTTTCGAGTTTCCCTTGATAGATCTATGTATCTATATGGGACGTTTTGAGAGATTCATTACCCAACAAAAATGAAAAAAGCTAGTCTTTCTTAAAAAAACCAGCGTATTGTATTGTTTTTAAACCGTTTAGAATTATTTAAAAATTTTCTTTCTGTAATAAAAAAGTATCAAAATTAAGATCATTACTCCAAATGTCATTGTGATCGCATTCCACCAAGAGGAATTTACAACGGCATCTGTACTTCCTGTAAGCGTAAAAGCTGCCCAATAGTATGGAATGTTTTGTTCTGCTTCATGCTGCTGCAGATAGTTTTTTTTGGCAAGTTGCAATGCTTTCGACTTCGAGTTTCCGTTTTCTAATTCGGTGTAAAACGTTTGTAAAATTTCGTTCCCAGCTTTTTCATTGACATTCCATTGTGAAGCCAGTACACTTTGAGTTCCGTTATAGAAAAATCCTCTGGAAAGATTGATGATTCCTTCGCCGGAAAGATTGATACCATCGTTTGTTTTGCACGCGTCTAAAATGACCAATTCTGCCTGATTTTCGAGTCCAAAAAGCTCATTAAGTGTCATGTTACTGTCGTAAAAAGCAATCCAAGGTGTTTGTGTTATATTGTCTAAACCTGCATGTGTGTTGAGATGAATGATGTTGAAGTTATTTCTATATTTTAAAAAGTTTTCTTTGGTAGCATCTGTTTTTTGCAAGAATACGGACAGCGTATCTTTTTCAAACGATTTAAAAACTTCGGTAGCTTCTGTCAGTGTCGGCAACGCTTTGTTTTGAAATTCAATTGGCGCAATGGCTAATATTTTTTTTGTAGGTGCATTTTGCTTTTGCTGAATTTGCTCAAAGAGTGAAAACGATTGTAAGTATGCAGTTTCTGTAGTGTTTACAAAATATGCTTTTGAAAGTGTTTCAGAGGTATTTGTTGGTAATACTTCAAACGGAATGTGCTGCAATGCCTGATCTGGAATGATGGTTAGTTTTTTGTGCTGCAACCGTTCCAATGCATTGTCAAATGGAAATAATTGTTGAAATACTTGATGTCCGATGGTTTGAAATTCTTTTCGTTCTTTAGTGTTTCTATCTTTTTGGGTAATAAAATTGCGAATGAATTGGAGTTGTTTTTGAAAATTTTCAACAGCTTCAATTTTGAAAAAATCGGGCGTTTTTCCATCATAAAAAATTCCGTAGCCATCGGTTTCGTGCAAAATATATTCGACAAAAGCAATTTCTTGATTTTTATATTTTTTTATGACATTTTGTAAAGAAACAATCGCTACTTTTTCTTTCGTTTTGATGTATTTTGGATACATGCGTTGCATGGAATCCATGAAGGTTTTATGTTCTTCATTTTTTTGAATGTATTGTTGTTTTAACTCGTCATTATCACCTTGCAATCGAAATTCCTCCTGCAAAGCTACTATTTCATAATTTAATTTGTACTCACGTTCTAATGTTGATTTTGGAATGTTTGACATCAATTTTGCTTGAAAAGTTTTGATGTTTTCTTGCAGTAATAATGCTTTGTTCTTTTCCATGAAATAGAATGCTTTTTCAGCATCTTGAAGTAAGTAACAAATTTCTACAGCGAGTACATACGTATTGACTCCTCTTTCTATCCAAAATAATTTAGAAGCTTCTGTCTCTACTTCGTAGCGAATGTTTGATACTAATTCATCAATTAGGATGACCGTTTCTTTGGCTTTGTGAAGATATTTTTTTTCTTTTGTTTGTTCAAAAGCTTGCACATAATGATCGGCTAAATCGATCAAATAGATTAATACATCTTGTTCATACTCCAATGCCTTTATTTCTACTAAAGTTGGCAATTGAAATTCCTCATTTGCTCCTTTTTCTAAAACAGCGTAAATTGCTTTTTGAAAGTATGGAATTTTATCTTTTGCAGACATGTTAGGCAAATAATAACCTACATTATCGTAAGCCATTGCGAGTTGTTCTCCATCTTTGGATTCTGTTATTACACGATTGAATACTTCGTATGCTTGTGTGTTTTTTTTCTGTTTGTAATAAATAAGACCGATGTTGTTTAAGACTTCTAATTCTTTGGATAAATCAGCATTTTTCGAATAAAATCCCAAGGCTTTCTTGTAATAATGTAAAGCTTTTTCTAAGTCTTGAAAACCGTCATAAACTATTGCAATACTGTTGTGCATAGCCGCTAAATTTTTGGGACTTAATTTAGATTTTACATCCTTGACCGCGTTTTTTTCAATACTACTTTTGTGACTTTCTATTTTTTGTAAATCAGCATTACTCTCATCCAAATCGAAGGTACTTTGGTATTTTTTTGCATACGTTAGTATGATACTAAATCGAAGTATATTTTCATATTTTAATTTCTGAGAAGGTTTGTTTAAAAAGCCCGACTCTAAAAAGGATATTGATTTGTGATAATCGCCTTTGTTTCTTTCTATTTTACCTAAAACTCGATGTGCTTTATTGGTAAACTCATCAATTCCATGATCGTTTATAATTTCTTCTAATAAAGCGTATCGTTTTTGTGGTTTTTCCTGTTTATTGTATATAGCTGCTAACTTGTACCTACTTTCATTTAAGTTTTCTAAGTTTTTATATTTTTTTCTAATTTTTACTGCTTTTTGTATGTAGAAAAACGCTTTATCATACTTTTTTTCCTCGTAATGCGAATTTCCAAGTGCATGATAAAGCGTTCCTAAACCTTCTGTTTCTACTAAAGTATCTTGTTGTTGAAGTATGATTTTAAAGCCTTCTTTTTTTACTTTTATATTTTGTATTTTTTGTACACTGTCTATTTTAAATGCAAGCACATTTTGTGCGTTTGAAAAGCATACAAAGCACAAACAGTTTAGTAATAAAAGGACACGAAAAAAAACCATTTTTATGATAAAAGTAGACATTATTTGTTAATCATCTATAGGAATATAGCTATTATATACAGTATCCATATACGTAAAAGTTCCAGTTTCAGGATCTATAATTTCTTCTCCAGTTTCCCGATCGCGCAGGCGAATAAAAGACTCCGTAACAGGAAGTCCAAGAGCAGCTACTCTGTCTACCATTGGCAAATCTGATATGATATCTAAATCAATTATTTCAGCTACTTTTATTACAATTTGTGGCGCTGCAAAAGAGGTTCCTTCTACAGAAGATGTATAAAAAGATATTTCTTCTCCTTTGGCATAAAAATCGACACCATTACTTCCATAATTTGAAAAAGCAGAAGCAATTCCTAATATTTCATTATACGAACCTACAGAAATGACATTTGGTTGCGGAAATGATGATGGATAATGCAATATTTCTTCATTATTAGTTCCGTTATTTCCAGCAGAAGCAACCACAATTACATCAGTATACGTTTCTATTAAGTTTTCAAAAATGGTATTTCCAAAATCACCAAAAGGATCGTTATACCAACCGAAACTCATGTTGATAATATCTGCAACTTCAAAAGCTCTCAACGTTCCACATATAGAATTGAAGTAACTTATTTTTCCATGCTTGTTCGCAATTTTCATTGGCAATATTTGATGCTTTATGTTTTTGCCTTCTAACGCTTCATGGATTTGATTTGTTATAATACTTCCATGCATGTTAGGATCATCATCAAATGTATTGGCGTCTTTATTGACAAAATCCCAACCTGACAGCTCTTCTCCTATTGCAGTGTCTGCGGCATTGTACAAAAATTGAGTTGCTCCTCCTCCATCATTAAAAACGGTCAACCCTGTTGCCAATCCTGTATCTAAAATAGCAATAGTAATTCCGTTATTTGCAGGTTTAATATACGATGCATAACTTGTATCTGCGCCTGTTCCTGTTGCCGGATTGTCTACCTCAAAACCATAAGTAAATTCATAATCTACATTACCAACACCATGCGCTTCGCCATCTATTTCATCTTCAATGACTCCTTTTTTGGGCTCAATTCCGATTGTTCCGTTTGGAAAAATCCACTTTTCTATGTCTTGATTGTTGCATCTACATATTTCATAAATGCCAAAACCCTGCATGAATATGGTAAGACTAGGATTGATTCCATGCCTCACACGAATACTAGCTTTCATAGCCTCAGGAGTTCCTGGTTTGTATTGAATAATCAATTCATCTTGTGAATACACAGGCATATTATTCGGGGGAATTCCTTGTGTAGCGTTAGCATTATTGTTTTTTGATACTACAGTACTCTCTGAGTCAATAAAAGTATCATCTGTTGTGCATGAACATGCAATGAATACGAATACAAATGCAATAAGTTTTTGTATATTTCTCATAATATTTAATTTTTGCGTTTACATGTAAGGGAATAAACACGAGAAACATTACCCAATATTTTTAATCATTTTTAATTTTATGAAAGATAGTGAAAGATTTATTAACGCCCTTATCACTGGAAATGAGAAAATTACAAAAGAAATTTACGTAAATGTATTTCCAAAAATAAAATCCTTTATTCTCAAAAACAGAGGCGATTCTCAAGATGCTTCTGATGTTTTTCATGATGGATTGATGTATATTATCGTTACACAAAGAGAAAAAAGAACCGAAATAAAGTCCTTTGAAGCCTACTTATTTGTGATTTGTAAAAATATTTGGAAAAAAACGTTAAAAAACAAGGTAATAAAATCTGATCCTTTGACACTAGTAGATAAAGATGAAGAATTGAGCACTTTTATTGTGGAACAAGAATTGTTTGATTTTTATATTGAAAAGTTTGATTTACTATCTGGAAATTGCAAAGAGATTCTAGGAAGCTATTTTAATGGACTAAGCTATGAAGAAATTTTGACAGAATACGCGTATGCTTCTATTAACACCGTACGTCAGCGTGTTTTTAAGTGCAGAACGAAACTCATAAAACTAATAAAAGAAGACAAACTGTTTCAAAAATTGAAGAAATGGCAATAGAACTTACCAAAGAATTACTCGCCCAAATTGATGGTTACCTTCGCAATACACTATCAACTACCGAAAAGGAAGCTTTTGAGAAACGCTTGCACGACGAACCCGAATTTCAAGAAGAGGTTCGCTTGCAACAACAACTGTTTGACATTCTTGGTAAAAAAGAATGGTATACTATTCAAAAATCCGAAAATAAAGAACGTATAGCGGAACTCAAATCTAAAATACGAAGTAAAGAATACCAAGGGTTATCTGCCAATATTCGCAATGCAGAAGCAGCATATTTAAACGAAAACACCAAAGTAAAACCGTTGCAAAAATACTATAAATACATGGCCATTGCAGCTGTTCTTATCTTGTTTTTCGGAATCTATATAACGCAAATGAATACTTCGTACAGTTCCTATTATGAAACGTATGTAGATTGGTCTGAGTTGCCTTCGTTTGTTGAAAAAGGTTCTGAAAAAGATATTTTTATCCTTGGAGAAACAGCTTTTAAGCAGAAAAAATATGAAGAAGCTTTAACAATCTTTCAAAAAATAACTCCTACAGATGAATTCTATACACATAGCTTGGTATATCTTGGCGCTTCTTATGATTTATTGGACGAAAATGAAAAAGCCATTGCCACTTTTCAGAAACTAGCCAATGCCGCTGATCCGTACATACGCTCCAAAGGAAATTGGTATACTGCCATGTTGTATTTGAAAATGGAAAATAAGGAAAAAGCCATGGAAGCATTGCAAAAAAACGCAAAAATTACGGAGCGTTTCAAATCTGATGAAACAACTATGTTACTGAATACGTTAAAATAAAAAAATTAATGTTCTGATTTTAAAATATTTACACTTACAATTTTCAAAAGATTTAATATATCAATAACCATTGTGCATTTTGGTAAAATTCGTCAACTTCACATTACAATAGATTCATTTCGACTGCGCTTAATGTGACACGCAGAAATGCCAAAGCTGTTAAAACTTCACCTGCAACGTCGCATAAAAATTACGATTGTTCGAAGGAATGATTCCAGGACCTGGATAACCTGTCGCTCTTCGTGTGAAATACGCGTTGTCCAATACATTGTTGATGCCTGTTTCGAGCTTGAAATTTTTGTACGTGTATGAAAACGAAATATCCAAAATGTCATACGCAGGAATTTCCCCAATCACGCCGCTCAAATTGCTTTCTACCGCGTTGGAAGCATCTGTGAATTGCTGTGATAAATACGTATATTGAATGTTGGATAAGAAGTTTTTATAGCCAAATAAAACGCCTGTTTTTAAGTTAACGTTTGGCACAAATTCCACATTGTTGCCTTCTACGCCGTTTTCTTCCGTATTCGTGTATTCTGAATTTGTCAAGGCAGCATTTACGAAGTAATTGAAACTGTAATTGTCATTTTTTAGAAAGATTTCATTCAAGTTGAAATCAATAAGTGATTCAATTCCGTACATCACCGCATCACCAATATTTCCGCGTTCGCTTTTTACGCTTCCGTCCGCAAAAGCACGTTGCACAAAACCGATTCGATCGTTGTAAAACAATCCAAAAGCACCAATATCATATGAGATTTTATTTTTGTAGTTTCCACGCAATCCGAAATCAATCGTCATTCCTTTTTCATCGTCAATTGTAGGACTGATCGCAAAAGCAGGATTAATGATACTGATGTCTGTAAACGTTACCGAACGATAGTTTTGTGAGACATTTCCATAGATTTCCAACACGTCCGATGGCTTGTAACTTGCGCCCAATCCGAAGAGTACAAACGAACGTTCGCGCGTTTCGCTGTTGTCTACGGTTTCGTTTAAAATGACGTTTCCAGCACCATCCGTATTAATTCGCTTGAAAAATCCGTCGCTTTCCGTTTTGATATGTTCAAAGCGGAATCCTGGCGTGATCGATAGTTTTTCATTCACATAAAAAATATTTTCCCCAAAAATCGCCACATTCAAATTAGGATAATCATACTCAGATTGATTTTGATAGTTTGGAAATTCGTCCAATTGAAATTCAAAATTCGGATCGCTTCCCGTACTTCCTGGACCTTGCGCACTTGTGTTGTCTGCTTTGTAAAATTTTGAACCGATCAAAAATGTAGATTTCTTCCCAAAAACTTCATAGTTACTCAACAATCGCGCTTCAAATCCGAAGTTGTTAAAATCCCCTTTGATTAAATCGCGTTCGCCGCCTGGATCAATTTGATTCACTCTATTGGTTCGAAAACCTAGTGCATTTCGTTCCGCATTCAAGCCAAACACATTGAATGTAAAGTTCGTGTCTTCTGAGAATTTATGCGAAAATTTTAAGTTGTATAACAACCAATCAATCTGAAACCAATTGCGTTCTCGGTTGCTTTGAAATGGATTTTCGGCAAACATGGCGTCCGTCAATCCGCCCGCTTGCTTTGCCAAATACCGCAAATATGTGATTTCTGCTTCTAACTTTGTACGTTCGTTAAATTGATAACCAATATGTGCATAGGCGTTTTTTGACTCAAATTCAGAATTGGCACGAAATCCATCGCCTTTTTTGTAATTGAAAAACGAATAGTAACTGAATTTTCCTGTCGTTCCGCTCACGCTTGTAAAATTTGTATACAAATTGTTGCTTCCGATCGTGTTTCTTGTAATAAATTCAAATGGTTTTGCTTGATTTGGCTTTTTCATCACAAAGTTCACCAAACCGCCAAATTGCGTTCCGTATTGCAACGAAGCTGCACCGCGAATGATTTGAATTTCCTGTAAACCTTCCGCCGCTGGCGAATAGTAACTTTCGGGATATCCCAACACATCTGCGCTGATGTCATAACCATTTTGGCGTGTGTTGAAGTTTGCCGTTCGATTTGGATCGAGTCCGCGACCGCCAATGTTTAACTGCAAACCTGCATCGTCATTTTGATAAATATTCAACCCTACAACTTGACTGTATATTTGCCGAGCATTGTTCGACGCCAAGTTTGCCATAGATTGTTCAACCAACACCACTTCCGTCTTTTTTCCTGCGTAAATTGCCGTTTCTTCCACATCTTTTAAACGTTTTAATGCGAAGATTTTGGTTTTTCGCACATTCAATTCTACTTCTGAGAGTTGTTCGCCCAAAGGTTGTAAAGTCACATTTAGTATGATATTTTTATCAATTGTAATTACTTTTTCGACTACTTCATATTCATACGAGAAAAAGACAAGTGTGAGTTTTTTTTCTTCTGTGGTGAATTCATAATATCCTGCGGCATTTGTAGTAGCGAGTTTTCCTGAAGTTTGATCGTAAATATCTACATTTGCAATCGGTTTTTGTGTGTCTGTTGCTGTTACCGTTCCTGAAATTTTTTGTTGTGCTGCAAGGGAAAAACAGGCAAATATTGCAATGAGTAAAGAGAAATGTTTTAGGTTCATCAGTTAGCTTTTTGTGTTGAGAGGAAACATTTTTATAAGTTGTGAGAATTATGGCGTTTGCTCTTTAAATGGTACAATCCAGTTTTTATGTTTGAATGATTCTTTTTGTTGGTATAAATCTACGTTTTCATTGATAAATCGTGTGCTTAAACGTCCGTTGAGCGCGACATAACTATCAACATATACTTCTACATTTTTATGTCCTTGACGCGTAAAATGATCGCCTAAATAGTGTGCGTATTCCAGAATGAAATCGGGTTGAAAACTCATTTGTATTTCTTGTCGATCTGTGAGAAAGTCTTTGTTGTTGACGTAGAAAAAATTTCCCGTTTCGCCATCGACAATTTTAAAGGTGGAAATGCCTCGTTTTTCCATCAGCATCACGCGCCACGAAAAGCGATATCCTTCTTCTGTCCAAAATAAATTGCCTGGATAGAGCATGAATCTGAATGGAAATACAATCTGAATCGCAAAAAATGTAACGATCACAGGAATGATGATTTTTTTGTGTGGGAATGTATAGTTTGAAATTGTCTGTATTGCTTCTAGGTTCACGTGCACCAAACGCTTGATGCTTCTTTTGAGAAACGCAATGATTTTTTGATGAAAACTTGCGTCAAAGAAGATCAATGTTCCCACAATCATCACAAAAGGAAACATTCCGATCGGAAATAATACTCGGGTAAATACATGAAAGAAAACGACTAAAATAAAGGCAAATACGCGTGTTTTTCGGTATAGTAGTAAGAACGGAATCAATAAATCGTACAACATTCCAGACCAACTCATGGCGTAGTGAAACCATTCTTGTTGTAGGAACGTTTCGCCAATGAGCGGTAAATCGAACTTAGACGGCA
Source organism: Kordia sp. SMS9 (assembly GCF_003352465.1). NCBI lineage: Bacteria > Pseudomonadati > Bacteroidota > Flavobacteriia > Flavobacteriales > Flavobacteriaceae > Kordia > Kordia sp. SMS9. The sequence continues at coordinate 4,801,087 of NZ_CP031153.1, forward strand.
ACCAAATTTTGAGTGGCTGCGCTTTGAAGAGCCAATCGGCATTTATTTTTGCCAAACCTGCGTAGAAATAGACAATTCCTAAGAGCAATTTGATCGCATCAATTGTCCAATTCGGTACGTTTTGATAACTTTTTTTTCGCCACAGATTGTCTACGGAAAACATTGCATTCGCGGGAAGAAACAGCATCAAAAAACTCAAAATACTGATAAAATAGTAGTGATTGAGATAGGTGGTTTTGTCCATCAATTCGATGTAGGTAAAACTCAGAAAAAATGTAATGATTGCCCAACGATATTTTAATCCAAACGCGACAAAGAAAGCGGATACTCCACAGATGACAAAGATGATGTATGTGAAGTTTCCTAGAGGTTTTATCCAATCAAAACCGTAGTATGAAAAATGGAATGAAGGTTCTATATAGAAACTTTCTATCCAGCCATGCGCCCAAAAACGAATGATTCCGTAACACATCATCAAACCAAAACCGATACGAAATACTGCCAAAGGCGCCGCATTGGTTTGCTGTTGGAGATATGTTTGAAAACGATTCACTCGATCATCGAGATTTAGATGCTTCAACGCTTTCGTCGAAGTACTTTTAATTGTTTCTAAATACTTCGAAGGATTTCCTCGAAGTCGTTAATTTTTATATAAAAAAAGGTTGTCCGCTTACGACAACCTTCTTTTTACGAGTAATTTCAAATTTAGTCGCCATCTGCGTCTACAAAGTCAACGCTAATATCAAAAGCTTGCAACATGTCTACTTTAAGCAATACAACCGCCGCTTGAAGTGCATCGTATGCTTGTGTCATTTTTGTGTTGTCTGAATTTATTTGTGTTGCAAAATTTGCGTCTAATTCTTGAATTTTTCCACGAGCCGTATTGAACTGATTGCTGATCAAGGTGGCTAAATCGGCTCTATCTAAAGAGATGAGGTAGGTTTTGAAACTTTCGCCTGCGTTAGAACCTCCAAATTCCGTTCCGTTAAAAATAGCGATCACAGCATCTAACGCTTCTAGTGCTAATTCTTTTGAAACTTGTTGATTGTAATAACCTTCTACTCTATCTGGCAAAGGTGTTGCAGAGAAGTTTCCGGCTGGAATTCCAATTTTGTTGGCGCGCAATCCTTTTTCATAATAGAAAATGAAATCGTTGATGAATTTGTTTGTCGCGCTTGTTGCTGTGTTTGCAGTGCTTGCTACGAATGTATTTCTGTACGTATTTGTCCAATCGCTTAACACATCTTGCGTAAGCGTTTGCATTTGCGTAATAAGATCAGATAAATAGGTAGTATATTTTGCAGCATTTGTGTCTGTATCATATTTTGCAATGATATTTGGGTCAGAATCTGCCAAACCATACAATAGATAGTCTAACGCAGGAAAACCAACTGCATCATTGTTGTTTGTCGATCCTAAGTCGTAGTTTCCATTAGTAACGTTATTTTCTACATCCGTCACATTTACGGGATAGGTATTCATTTGAAAGTAATATCCTGTTTGTTCTGCCAATCCAATGTTGAATGCTTCTACATGTTGCCACGCTTTGTACGCTGTGAGCCAAGCGCCACGCAACGCATCTAAGTTTGCTTGATTTGGTGTAGTTATGAAGTTATCTTTTGCAGTTTCCAACGCTCCTAAATCTGTATTCAATGCTTGATACGAAGGAATAATGATATTGTCTGCAAGGTTTGTTAACATTTCAGCTCTGTTGAAAGCTGTTTCTCCACCACTGCCATTGCCTGTGTCTGGTGTTGCGCCGTCATCACTTGAACTACAAGCTACTATACATATTATAAATACTACTAACGATACAATTTTCTTCATTTTTTATTTCTATTTATTCTAAATAAACATTGCAAAAGTAAAAAAGTAGCTTTTGTAATCCTAACACGTAGACTACTTTTTTTATACGAATTCTAAATAATTTTGTTAGCTTCCTGCTTGTGCTGTGGTAAAGTTGAATTCTGCTGAGATTTCGTCAGAAATTGCGTCTAAAGTTTCAGGTGTTACATCCCAAAAACCGTTTCCTTGCATAAGTTGAGCAATGTATCCATCTACTTGTGCTTTTGTAAAATAGGGTTGATTTGTTCCTGGCTTACGCGTGAATTGCAAGCTGTAGATGAATCCGAATCCTTCCGAAAAATCATGAAAAGCGGCTGCTTTATTTGTCGTTAAGAAGTTTTTTCCTTGTTGCAAATAATATACTGCACGAATTCCGATGACTTCCGATATTTTTTCTCGGATGATGTCTGCTTGCTCGTCACGAACTGTATAATTTTTTTCTACAATCGCTGCTCTTCCTGTTTTGAAAGCTTCATAAATTTCTGAAGCAATTCCTGCAAAGTCTGCATCATTTTCTACTCTGGAGAGGTATTTATTTAAGAAACTGTCTTCGTTTAATATGGGAGCCGTTGCATTGTCTGTTCCGTAAAGGTAGCCGAACGCTTCATCCCATTTGTGCTCCATATTGGTGTAATTTTTTCCTTCTGCCAAAGTTTCTGCATCGTTATCTGCACGATTTGTTCCTGCATCTAAAACCGAAGTGCTTAGGTAATTATTTAACATTTGATCTACCATCAACGCACCAATTAATGATTTGTTTACAGCTTGATTGTATTCTAATCCTTTCGCACTCATGTAACGTGTTGCTCCGCCACCAGCTTCTTGTAATTGTCCTGCGTTTCCTGCACTTGCAATGTTTGACCATGCTGGATATACTTCTGAAACTTGTGCGGCAATCCAACTATCAAAATCTGCTCTAATTGCGTTTGCATCGGTTGTGTTTGCTGAAAAATAGTCTGTGGAAGCGGCCGTTTTGCTACGGATGCTTTTGTTGGAAGCATTTAAATCGGTGTTGCTAAAGCTGTTGTTTCCTTCTACGTGTGCAAACATGGCATCAATATCTGCTTCTGTTTTCGTGGGATCAAGCAAAGCTTCGATGAGTTCTTCGCCCATTTGGATGCGTGTTGTTTGTCCGCTGTAATCCACAGTAGTGGTTCCATTTCTACTAAATTCATACGTTGCTGGCGCAACAATTGAAGGATTTATTGGTTCATTTCCATCATCGTCTGAACATGCGGTAAATACAAAGCTAGAAAGTGCCAAAAATCCTAGTATTATCTTTTTCATTTTTGATTGTATTTTAAGGGTATTATTTTTTGTTTTGGCAAATATATTATTGGATTTTGAATTTACAAAGTTTATTTAGACTTAATCTTAATTAAATTAAGGAAAGCATATTAAGTGTTTTATTTTCAGATTTTTACGGATCAATTATTTTTTTGAATTTAATCTTAAAAATCTTACAAGAAATTATGTTGCGTCTTTTTTGGAGGTTTTGAGAGGAAAAATGGGCGTCTTTGTAACCGATTTATTTATCAATCGTCTTACCTTTACTATATCATCAATTAAAAAATAAATCATCAATGAAAAATTATGCAATGACGATGCTCTTTTTGGGCATTTTTTTCTTTACGAATCACACATTAGCACAAACTACAGAAACAGGAACCCAAAACACACTTGAAGAAACTATTTTAGCGCTCGATGCTCAATTTTGGAATGTTTATAATAGTTGTGATGTCACTAATTTTAAAAAGTTCCTTACGGAAGATTTAGAGTTTTATCATGACAAAGGCGGACTTACAGAAACGTCAGAAAAACTCGTGGAAATGATGGAAAATGGACTTTGCGCTGATCCGAACATGAAATTACGCAGAGAAGCTGTAAAAGGCACTGTGAACGTGTTTCCTTTACACAATTACGGCGCTATTATTACTGGTGAACATTTGTTTTATTTGACCGAAAACGGAACAGCGGAACGATTGGTAGAATCGGCAAAGTTTACCCATGTTTGGCAAAACGAAAATGGCAACTGGCGTATGTCGCGTGTGTTGAGTTATGATCATCAAGAAACACACAGCAATAAAAATAGATTGAGTGTGCCAATTTCTATTAAAATGGCAAAGGCACTTGTAGGAACATATAAAGCACCCAATACGGGAACTGTTAGCATTTTTATGGAAAATAATGAATTGCGTATGAAAGCTGGGGAAATGAACGCTGTTTTACACGCCAACTTGGACGGATCATTTTTTATAAAGGATGCGCCAATTCGCATTTCATTTACAAAAGATACTAAAGGTAAAGCAACAGGATTCACTGTTTATGAAAATGGAAAAGCTGTGGAGAAAGCGAAGCGTGTGGAGTGATATTATAAAAACTATCAATTCAATAAAAATCCCTGTAATGTATAAGATTACAGGGATTTTTATGTTTTATGTTATCAAAGAGAAACTACTCCCCCATCATCTCCATCAACTTCGCAGAAACACGCTTATACGTTCCATCTTCTAATCGTGTACGAATTGCTGAAAATGCTACCAATGTCTCTTCAACGTCTTGTAAGGTATGTGAAGCCGTCGGAATCATACGTAAAAGTATCAAGCCTTTTGGAATTACAGGATATACGACGATGGAACAGAAGATTCCATGGTTTTCACGCAAGTCTTTTACCAACGCCATCGCTTCTGGAATGCTTCCTTTTAAGTAGACTGGCGTTACACAACTTTGCGTGGTTCCGATGTCAAATCCGCGCTCTTTGAGTCCGCTTTGTAATGCATCTACAATTTTCCAAAGATTTTGTTTGAGTTCAGGCATGGTGCGCAACATATCTAAACGTTTCAACGCGCCAACGACCAATTGCATCTGCAATGATTTTGCGAACATTTGTGAACGCAGGTTGTATTTTAAGTAATCAATGATTTCTTTGTCTGCCGCAATAAATGCGCCTGTACTTGCCATAGATTTTGCAAAAGTTGCAAAGTACACATCAATATCATCTTGAACGCCTTGCTCCTGTCCTGCTCCAGCACCTGTTGCACCCAACGTTCCAAAACCGTGTGCATCATCTACAAATAAACGGAAGTTGTATTTTTTCTTGAGCGCTACAATTTCTTTTAGTTTTCCTTGCTCACCTCGCATTCCAAAAACACCTTCAGAAATTACTAAGATTCCTCCGCCAGTTTGCTCTGCCATTTTGGTAGCACGTTCTAAGTTTTTCTCTAAACTCGGAATGTCATTGTGCTTAAAAGTAAAGCGTTTTCCCATGTGCAAACGAACTCCATCAATAATACATGCGTGAGAATCGACATCGTATACAATGATGTCGTCTTTAGAAACCAACGCATCTACCGTAGATACCATTCCTTGATATCCGAAGTTTAGTAAGTATGTTGCTTCTTTTCCAACAAATTCTGCCAATTCATTTTGCAATTGTTCGTGCAAATCCGTGTGACCAGACATCATACGTGCGCCCATTGGATAGGCTGATCCGTAAGATGCAGCAGCTTCTGCATCAATTTTACGAACTTCAGGATTGTTGGCTAAGCCTAAGTAATCATTGATACTCCAAGTAATTACATCTTTCCCTTGAAACTTCATTCGGTTTGAAATTTCTCCTTCTAATTTCGGAAAAACAAAATATCCTTCTGCTTGTGATGCCCATTTTCCTAGTGGTCCTTTGTCCTTGTAAATTTTAGCAAATAAATCCTTCATCTATCTCAGTTTTTCTATATGTTTCAATTCGGGTTTTTGTAATGTATGAAGTTTTTTTGAAAACTTCAACGGCAAAAATAAATATTTTTAACTGCCCATCATAATTATTGACGCTTAATGTTGGATTGTTCCTTTTTTGAGAAAATCATTGCGAAATTATAACTAATACCATTAAAAAAGCAGCACAATTGTTATCATGCTGCTTTTGAATATGTTAAGAATAAGATATGTGACTTACTTGATGTATTCTATTTTTTGTTCTTCTTCCATGTTTTTACTGTCAAAGAATCCTTGCGCACTCATCCATTCATCACTGTATACTTTGCTCATATATCTTGATCCATGATCTGGAAAAATAACGATGACATTGCTGTTTTCATCAAATTCGCCTTCTTCTGCCAATTGCGCAATGGCTTGCATCGCTGCTCCACTAGTATATCCTACAAATAAACCTTCTGTTTTGGAGATTTCTCTTGCCATGTGTGCACTTTCTTCGTCTTTTACTTTGATAAATTTATCGATCGCATCAAAATCTGTGGCAGTAGGAATTAAGTTTTTACCTAAGCCTTCTATTCTGTATGGATAAATTTCGTCCGCATCAAATTCACGAGTTTCGTGGTATTTTTTTAATACAGAACCATACGCATCTACGCCTAAAACTCTGATATTTGGATTTTGTTCTTTTAAATATCTTGCCGTTCCAGAGATAGTTCCTCCTGTTCCACTACATGCTACAAAATGTGTAATATTTCCGTTGGTTTGCTTCCAAATTTCTGGACCTGTACTGTTGTAATGTGCATCAATGTTCAATTCATTGAAGTATTGATTGATGTACACAGAACCTTTCGTTTCTTCATGAATTCGTTTGGCAACTTGATAGTACGAACGTGGATCATCAGCGCTGACGTGTGCTGGACACACATATACTTTTGCACCCATAGAACGCAACATATCAATTTTATCTTTAGAAGATTTTGAACTTACCGCCAAAATGCACTCATATCCTTTTATGATACTCACCATGGCTATACTAAAACCAGTATTTCCTGAAGTTGTTTCTATAATGGTGTCACCAGGTTTTAAGATTCCTTTCTTTTCTGCCTCTTCAATAATATATAAAGCAATTCTATCTTTTGTTGAATGTCCAGGATTGAACGCCTCGACTTTCGCATAAAAATTCCCTTTGATGTTTTTTGTGATGTGTTTTAATCGTACCAAAGGTGTATTTCCGATAAGCTCGAGTACATTATCAAAAGCATTAATTTGTTGTTCCATAAAAACTATTAAGTTGTACAGGGTTTGTTTTTTAAGTTTCGAAATTAAGCAAAACCTTGCAAATTTAAGTAAATTTTTTTATTACTCCTTTATATTTTCCAAGTCTAGTAAAAACGCGTATTCTTCGGCTACTTCTTTTAAGGCTTCAAAACGCCCAGACGAACCTCCATGTCCTGCATCCATGTTGGTATGCAGCAATAAAATATTGTCATCTGTTTTGAGTTCGCGAAGCTTGGCAACCCATTTTGCTGGTTCCCAATATTGTACTTGCGAATCGTGCAATCCTGTGAGCACTAACATGTTTGGATATGCTTTGGCTTCTACATTGTCATACGGCGAATACGACTTCATGTAGTCGTAATATTCTTTTTCATTCGGATTTCCCCATTCGTCATATTCTCCCGTAGTTAGTGGAATGCTATCATCTAACATTGTGGTAACAACATCTACAAAAGGAACAGAAGCTATAATACCGTTATATAACTCTGAATTCATGTTTGATATTGCTCCCATCAACAATCCGCCAGCACTTCCGCCAGAAGCGTATAAATGTTCAGATGAGGTATATTTTTGTTCTATTAAATATTGAGAACAAGCAATAAAATCAGTAAATGTATTTTTTTTATCCATTAGTTTTCCTTCATCGTACCAATTTCGCCCTAAGTATTCACCGCCACGTACATGTGCTAATACAAAGATGAATCCTCTATCTAACAGACTTAAACGTGCAGAAGAAAAATACGGATCAATCGTATTTCCATACGAACCGTATGCATATTGTAATAACGGATTTGTACCATCTTTTTGGATGCCTTTTCGATACACAACCGACATGGGTATTTTAGTTCCGTCATGAGAAGTTGCCCATAAACGTTCGGATACATAGTTGTTTTTATCAAATTTTCCGCCCAACACTTCTTGTTCTTTTTTAACCTCTTTATCTTTTGTCACCATGTTAAAATCAATTACAGAAGCTGGTGTTGTCATTGAATTGTATGTGTAACGCAAAATCTCTGTGTCAAATTCTACATTGATGTTTGTATTCGCAGTGTAGGTTTCATTGTCAAACGGCAAATAATAATCGTCCGTTCCGTCCCAACGCGTGATTCTTATTTTATTTAAACCATTAGAGCGTTCACTGAGCACTAAAAAGTCTTTGAAAATTTCAATATCTTCTAACAAAACATCTGGACGATGCGGAACAATGTCTTCCCAATGTTCCATTCCTGTATTGTTTTCAGGCGTTTTAGAGAGTTTAAAATTGATAGAAGCATCTTTGTTACTCAACACATAAAAATGATCTTGGTAATGCGCTATATTGTATTCTAATCCACGAACACGCGGTTGAAATATTCTGAATTCTCCATCAGGATTGTCTGCTTCCAAAATTCTGTATTCCATCGTCAACGTACTGTACGAACCAATAATAAGGTATTTTTTCGATTTTGATTTGTATACAAACGTGATAAAAGTTTCATCTTTTTCGTGGAAAATTTCTTCATCATTGGCAACAGCATCGCCAAGTTTATGTTTGTATATTTTTTCTGAACGTAAGGTTTGTTCGTCTTTATTGGTATAAAACAACGTTTTGTTATCCGCTGCCCACGTAGCACTTCCTGTGGTATTTTCAATGCGTTCTTGGTAGATTTCGCCTGTTTTCAAATTTTTGATATGAATCGTATATTGACGTCTACTTACAGTATCAACACCAAAAGCCGCTAATGTATTATCGGGACTTATACTGATGCCCGTAAGTTTGTAATATGCATGCTCTTTTGCCATTTCGTTTACATCAAACAAAATTTCTTCAGGTGCATCTAACGAACCTTTGCGTCGTGTGTGAATTGGATACCCTTTTCCTTCTTCAAATTTCTTTACATACCAATATCCATTAAGCTTATAAGGAACCGAGGAATCATCTTCTTTAATTCTACCTTTCAGTTCTTCAAATAAATCTTTTTGGAAATCTTTTGTGTGAGCCGTCATTGTGTCATTGTATGCGTTTTCAGCTTCCAAATAAGCAATGACTTCTGGATTTTCTCTATCGTTCAACCAATAATAGTTGTCGATTCTCACATCGCCATGTTTTTCAAGTGTTGTAGGTTTCTTGGCAATGGTAGGTACTGGTATTTCTTTTCTCATGTTTGGTATCTTCTTTTTACAGGAATTCAAAAGTGCAAAACTAATCAGTAAGACGACTAAATTTTTTTTCATTTAAAAAAGCGTGTTAAAAGTTCACAATTTAATAATTTTGCAATTACTAACCTTTAATTATACAACAAATGTTTGGAGACATGATGGGAATGATGGGTAAACTGAAAGAAACCCAGAAAAAAGTAGAAGAAACAAAGCAGCGTATGCATTCTGTTTTGATTGACGAGAAAAGCTCAGATGGTTTATTGAATGTAACCGTTACAGCAAACCGTGAGATTAAAGCAATTGAAATTTCAGACGAATTGCTAGAAGATAAAGAACAACTAGAAGATTATTTGATTCTCACCTTAAATAAAGCCATCAAACGTGCTGGTGAGGTTCATGAAACGGAAGTTGCTGCTGTTGCTAAAGATGGCATGCCAACTATTCCAGGCATGGATCTGTTTTCTTAAAAAATACATTCATCAAAAATTATAAAAGAGCTGCAATACATAGTAGCTCTTTTTTTGTATTAAACAATTGAAATACGCTTTTCAGCAATTGTATTGAACGACTTTACAGCAGAGATGTTACTTTGAAACAACTATTACATTTATGATAAAAAAAAAGGGAAGCCAATCGACTTCCCTTTTCTTTAATTTATCAAAATTATACTTCTAAAATTAGTTCTTTTGATCTAACACTCTAAATTGTGTTCTTCTGTTTTGTAAGTGCTCTCTTTCTGTACAAGAAACACCATCTTTACATCTGTTTACTAATCTACGTTCTCCGTATCCGTTAGAAACAATTTTACTTGCGTTGATACCTTTAGAAATTAAGTAGTTGGTTACTGCTTGCGCTCTTCTTTGAGATAATGCTTCGTTACTTGAAGCTGTTCCTCTTGAATCTGTGTGAGAAGCAATTTCTACAGAAACTCCTGTTTGTAATACTGGTAATAATTTCGTGTCAATTTCTCGCTTTGCAGAAGCAGTTAATGTAGCACTTCCTAAGTTCCAGTTAATATTTAAGTCATTATATACTAACAATTTACAATCAACTTCTTTCCAAGTTGTCAATCCACCTTTTTTCGTCAATACTTCTTTCGTTACCGTTTTGAAAATTGCAGGAACATCCGTTGAAACTACTTTAGCATCTTCTACTAATTTTGTTGTTTTTAACGTTTTCTCTTTTTGTACTACAGGAATAGCTCTCGTTGTTGGAGCATCTGTCATTACGGTCTTCTTGTAGGTTTTACTTATAGAAGGAATGTCTTCAACACGTGTACTTTCGTTAGTAATAACGGTTCTCTTCACAGTTTCTGTTACTGCAGGAATTTCAATTCTTTCCGTAGTTGGAGGAGTAACCATCACTCTACGCTTCATTGTCTTCACTTCTGCTGGCACATCTACAATACGAGTTGTAGGAGGTGTAACCATCACAGTTTTCTTGATCGTTTTTGTTACTTCAGGAATGGTAATAACACGTGTACTTGCTGGCGTTATCATAATGGTTCTTGTAAAAGTTCCTTCACCACATGGCTTTCCTCCGTTTGTATTAGGGTCACAATCAGGTGTTCTTTCAGAAGATGCATCTGCTGCCAAACGTTTAACAGGAACGATTTCATTTTGCGCTGGAATTGCTTTGTAACACCAATATCTACAATCGTCGGGATTTGAAGAATTACAATCTGCTGGAGGAATTTCGCTCATTTGCCATTCAGCAGCAGCTGGTTTTACCTCAACAGTTTCAAAATCATTTGAAAAAGATGCTGGTGTCACTCGAATTGAAGAACCAAATTCTCTTTTCTTGTACGTTACGGTTTCTTGTCCCCATTCAGCAGGAATCACTTCCAAACGCTGTGAAGCTTCTTTCACAGGAATTACAACATCTCTTGTTTCATACACTGCAGGAACAATAACTACTTTTTGGTATGCAGGTCTTGTTACTACATCAAAAGTTCTAGTTTCATACACCGCAGGAACCACTTTTAATCGGTAACTTGCTTCTTTAACAACAACTGTTTCTGTTTCTCTACTAGAGGTAGATGGTATTTTCACTAAACGCTGTGAAGCTTCTTTTGTTACGATATCAAAAGTTTCTGTTCCGTACACTGCTGGGACTACAGCTAATTCTTCTCCGGCTACTTTTGATACTACTGTTTCGTTTACGCTCGTATACTTTGCTGGGACAACTTTCAACTTTTTATACGCTGGCGATACCATAACTTGTACATCCTGATTTTCGTAAATATCAGGTGTAACACAACGAACATAGCACTTTCCTGGTTCTGGATTTGTTGGTAAATCTTGCCCAAAAGCAAAAGAACCAAAGGCTAAGGCTAGTCCGAAAAATAGTTTTTTTCTCATGTCTTAAAATGATTAATTATTTAAATTATTGTTATTGATGTTTATCAGTGTACGAAATTATGTTTTTGTACCATAAAACAAGAACCGTGAAATAATCAAGGGATTATATTGGGTCAAAATGCCTTTTTTATCGTTGAAAAACATTTTTAAGGGAAAAATCCTGTGCAAACTTGTAAAATTGCACTTTCCCCCATTTCTTTTACCATAAATTTTTGATATATTTACTCATCTAACTAAATCTCTAAATAACTATGTTTGAATTATTCCAAAGTGAAAACAATCAAAAATTCTATTTTAATCTAAAAGCAAAGAATGGACAAATCATCATGTCTAGCCAAGGATATGCTGATAAAAGCGGTGCTAAAAACGGAATTGAATCTTGTAAAAAGAACTCAACAGACGATAGTAAATTTGAGCGTAAAACCGCTAAAAACGGAAAATTCCACTTCAGTCTAAAAGCTGGAAACGGACAAATTATTGGAACTAGTCAAATGTACGCTAGTGAAGCTGGAATGGAGAATGGAATAGAATCTGTAAAGAAAAATGCAGGAAGCGCCGATGTGAAAGACCTAACAGAATAGAAAAAATTATTTTTTATAGGAAAAGGCTGCCAAAATTTTAGACAGCCTTTTTTTTATATCACTTTCTGAATCACTCTCAAAAATTCTTGATGCATTTCAGCAGTATAATCTAAATGTGTCACGATTCGGAGTTTTCCGCTTCCCATACCAATCAAATCAATTCCGAGTTCAGATAATTTATCTAAAAATCCTTTTTCATCAATATCATCTTGCAGATAAAAAATGATAATATTGGTATCAATCGGTTCAACTTTTTTTATAATTGCCAAGCTTTCTAGCGTTTTTCCTATTTCTTTCGCTTTCGCGTGATCTTCTGCCAAACGTTCCATATGATGATCTAACGCATAAATTCCAGCCGCAGCTAAATAACCAGCCTGACGCATGCCACCACCTAAAATCTTACGAATTCGCAACGCTTTGTGAATCATTTCTTCATCCGCTACCAATACAGAACCCACAGGACACCCCAAACCTTTTGACAAACACACCGAAATGGTATCAAACAGTTTCCCGTATTGTTCAGGCGTTTCTCCTTTTTCTACCAACGCATTCCACAAACGCGCACCATCCAAGTGGAAACCTAAATTATGTTCGCGTGCTACGGTGTGAATTTTTTCAATCTCGCTAAAATCCCAACACGCACCACCACCACGATTCGCTGTGTTTTCTACAGCAATTAACGCACTTAGCGGACTGTGATAAAAATCGGGCGGATTGATGGCTGCTTTGGCTTGCTCGGCAGTAAACATTCCGCGATGTCCGTCAATCAATTTGCAAGAAGCACCACTATTAAAACTCACGCCGCCACCTTCATAATTGTAAATATGTGCGTCTTTATCGCAAATCACCTGATCGCCAGGATTCGTATGTAATTTAATCGCCGTTTGATTCGCCATCGTTCCACTAGGAAAAAACAACGCAGCTTCTTTGCCAAATAGTTCTGCTACTTTTTGTTCCAACTGATTGATAGATGGATCTTTCTTAAAAACATCATCGCCAACTTGCGCGTCAAACATCGCTTTGAGCATTTGTGGAGTTGGTTTGGTAACGGTATCGCTTATAAGGTTTATTCGCATTGTTATTTAAAGTATTGAGTATTGAGATATTAGTATTGAGTTTTTTGTTAATTTGTTATTTTTACTGACAATTGATAATAAAATCGTCACTTCGAGTGAAATTCTGCAAGAATTTTGTATAAAGAAATGCTATGCAATCGAGATTTAAGTCAAAAATCATACCTCTAAAATCATAAATCGTAAATCTAAAATCGTAAATCTAAAATCCACACGCATCACTTCCAATTGGCGAACCATCTGGAATTTTTGGTGACGCTTCTAACTTGAACTTTTCTGGATATTTCTGAAACTGTTTCAACATTTCTACATAATAAAACTGATATGCTTTTTCCGAATCGTTATAGGTTTTAGATTGAATTTTCGCTGCAATTCCATTCAACACATACTGACTTTGCGCTTTCACCGCTGGAGATGCGTTTGAATGTTTTGCCAAATGCATCAAATGTTTTAGCACATTCATGTTAACCGCATGTCCTAATTCGCGCTCATGCGCATCAGAATAGCTTTTATACAGTGTTTTATCCAAAACTAAGTGTGTCATTTCCATAAAATCCAACTGCATTTTATCGTGACTTTTCTGTTGAATCAATCGCGCCGCACGTTCTGGATGAAATAAAAATTTCAAGGTCATATCACTTGCGGTAGCTGCAGGCGCAATCGCATCAAAACCTACACCTGTAGTTCCTTTAAAGGATTCTCTTGATCGCCAGTATCCGAAAGCTCTCGGAGGAAACAAATCCAATTTATCTGCCGGAATTTTCAGCGTTTTCGCATCTAAGGTTTGTAAAATAGCATTCAATGCTTCACGCTGTTTTTTAGCAGAAACTACTTTGGTAATTAACTGTCCGTCGTCTTTTGTGGCATAATTATATTCCAATCCGCCAATGACTTTGGCAGTCGCTTCTGTTTGAAATCTGTGGAAAAAATACAACGGTACAAATACATCTTCTAAAACCGTGTATGGTTCGTTGGTGCGAATGTTGTGCTTTGAGAAATTTTTCATCGCCAATGCGCGGATTTCCAACACGTTTTCTAACTCTTCAGCAGCACTTTTTCCATTGTCCCACAAATGCGCGTTGAGGTGCGCGCCTCCAGCTGGTCGTGCGTCTGCGTCAGAAATAAATCGGTGTCCTTCTTTATAGGCTTTATTTAATATGTTTTGTAATCCTTTTTTTTCCGCTTCCGCAGAATTGAACTCTGAGTACGAATATGCTACGGTAACTCTGTCCCAAGATCCAATTCCTGTGGCGTATGCGTTTGACAAATCAATCTTGCCATCGGTAATTTTTACGGTTGGATGCGGATAATCCATCACGGAACTTCTATTGTTGGTACTTGCCGCAAAATTATGTGCAAAACCAATCGTGTGTCCAACTTCATGTGCTGATAATTGACGAATTCGTGCCAACGCCATTTGCAACATCGGTTGATAATTATCGTCGCTTTTGGCAAACGGCTTATTCAACAATGCTTGCGCAATTAAAAAATCTTGACGAATGCGCAAACTTCCCAAACTTACATGTCCTTTGATAATTTCGCCTGTTCGAGGATCTGTCACACTTGCACCATAACTCCAACCACGCGTAGAACGATGCACCCATTGAATAACATTGTATCGTAAATCCATCGGATCGGCGTCTTTCGGTAACATTTTTACCTGAAAAGCATTCGTATACCCAATTTCTTCGTAGGCTTCATTCCACCAACGCGCACCATCTAACAAAGCAGAACGCACAGGTTCGGGCGTTCCAGGGTCTAGGTAATATACAATTGGTTCTTTTGCTTCACTTTTGTCTGCATTCGGGTTTTTCTTTTCCAAACGATGACGTGTTACAAAACGTTTCAACATCGGTTCTTGAATAGGCGTGGCATAATCGTAATACGAAATGCTAATGGCTCCACTTCGCGGATCAAACACTCTTGGAGTGTAATTATCGTCTGGCAACTCCACAAACGAATGATGTTGAATTACGGAAACCAACGACGCGTTTGGCGTCACACTTTTAATATTTCCGCCTTTGGCTTTTCCTTTAAACGTTAATAAGGCTTCAAACTCTACATTTTTCGGGAAAGCTTTGGTACGATCTAACGAAAGTGCGCTTTTTGTAGTATCTATTTTATACACACCTTGCTTATTATCCGCCAAACTTTCAATGACTCCGTGTGCATCTTGCAGTAAAAAAGGTGTCAAATCAATCGTGTATTTTTTATCTTTTTCAGACACAATCGGGAAACCGAACAAGACAGATTTTGCAAAAGCTTGTTCCACACTTTTTCGTTCTAAATCATTGGTTGTATTTGCTCTGTAGCGTAAATTGGGCTGTACCAACATGAGTTTATTCCCCATTTTCTGAAATTGCACCACAACGCCATCACCAATTTGTCCTCTATCCAAACCGATATCATTGGAGCCAACGCCACTTGCGAGCGAATACACATATAAAAAATCTTCATTCAGTTTGTCAACTTCTAAAAAGATTTTATCGGTTTTCTCTTCATACGCAAAATTAAAATATCCAGTAAATTGTTCGCGTGGGTAGATTTTTGTTTTCTCTTTTTCTTGTGAAACACTTACAGAAGAAACGCATAAGAAAATGATAATCAAGAAAGTATATTTATTCATTACAGCATTATTTAGCGATCGTAGAAAGCGTCAATTTTCATCCTAAAAAAAGTAGTACTAACGATTCCATCGGTTTTTTTATTTTAGGCTATGAATATACGCAAAACATCTTATTTTTGTAAGAATTAAAATAACAAACATGCTAACATCAGATCAAATAAAAGATCTTATCAATCGCCTTGGTGCGTTAAGGAGGTATCTTTGACATAGATGCCAAATTGATTGAAATTGCCAACGAAGAAGAGAAAACGTATGCGCCCAACTTTTGGGACAATCCGAAGGAAGCGGAAATTATTATGAAACAACTCCGATCCGAAAAAAAATGGGTTGGTGATTATAATGAAGTTGCTGATTTAATTGGCGATTTAGAAGTTTTGTACGAATTCTACAAGGAAGGTGATGCAACTTTGGAAGAAGTGACTGCACAATTTGAAAAAACAACTGCAAAAATTGAAGATTTAGAGTTTCGCAATATGTTATCCGATGAAGGTGACAGCATGAGTGCTGTGTTACAAATTACAGCGGGCGCGGGCGGCACCGAAAGTTGTGATTGGGCAAGCATGTTGATGCGGATGTATTTGATGTTTGCGGAGAAACAAGGCTATAAAATCAAAGAGTTGAATTACCAAGAAGGTGATGTAGCAGGAATTAAAACTGTGACTTTAGAAATTGAAGGCGATTACGCGTTTGGTTGGTTGAAAGGAGAAAATGGCGTACATCGTTTGGTACGAATTTCTCCGTTTGATAGCAATGCCAAACGTCATACTTCGTTTGCGTCTGTATATGTGTATCCTTTGGTTGATGATACGATTGAAATTGACATTAATCCCGCAGATATTGAAATTACCACTGCGCGTTCTAGTGGCGCTGGTGGACAAAATGTGAATAAAGTAGAAACGAAAGTACAGTTGACGCATAAACCTTCTGGCATTCAGATTTCGTGTTCAGAAACGCGTTCGCAACATGACAACCGTACTAGAGCGATGCAAATGTTGAAATCACAATTGTATGAGATTGAGTTGAAAAAGCAGCTAGAAGCGCGTGACGATATTGAAGCTGGCAAGATGAAAATAGAATGGGGATCGCAGATTCGGAATTATGTGATGCATCCGTATAAACTAGTAAAAGATGTGCGTACGGCACACGAAACCGGAAATGTAGATGCTGTAATGGACGGACAGATTGATGAGTTTTTGAAAGCCTATTTGATGTCAATGGGGCAAAAGAAGGAAGCAGGTGGACTTTGATTTTAGAACGCTATGCTTCGGCAAGCTCAGCACAAGCGCTTTTAGAATTTTGGTATCGCTTCACTCTTGGTATGTTGGTATGTTTCTAAGTGAATTTTTAGTTTTGTTTGAAATGAATTGATACATTTTTAAATTTTCAAATTGCTACATTGTTAGACACGGATTTGCCTTTAGTATCGCTATCGCTCTTAGTATTTTAGTAAGTTTCGTTGTGAAATTAGAGTTTTATTTGAAATGAATTGACACATTTTCAAATTTGCAAATTGCTACATTATTATATGCGCTTTGTTGTTTGACTTTTTCTGCTTGTGCAGAAATTTCTTTTGCAACTCAATCGTCACCTTAAACTTGATTTAGGGTCTCATAAAAAAGCTGAATTCTAAATACTAACATCTCAATACTCAATACTCAATACTCAATACTCAATACTCATTACTAATACCTAATACCTAATACCTAATACCTAATACCTAGAAAAATGCTAAAAATATACCACAATCCACGTTGCCGAAAATCGAGAGAAGGCTTGGCAATTTTGGAAGCTTCCGAAAAAGATTTTGAAATTGTAAAGTATTTAGACGATCCACTTTCAGTAGCAGATCTTACGGAAATTATCAAACTGTTGGGAATTGCTCCTTTAACGTTGGTTCGCAAGAATGAAAAAATTTGGAAAGAAGAGTTTAAAGGCAAAGAGTTATCTGATCAAGATATCATTCAAGCCATGGTAGATCATCCAAAATTGATAGAACGACCTATTGTTGTGCACAATGCAAAAGCCGTCATTGGACGACCGCCCGAAGAAATTTCTTCCATCTTATAATATCTCAAACCTAGCGTAAATGCTAGGTTTTGTTTGATGTATAAATTGGTTAGCCAGTTTAACATAACTTTAACCAACATCCTTTAAACCTTGTCGTTTCTTTGCAGTCGAACCAACATTACAAAAAAGCTATATAAAAAAACTACGCACTGAAAATGAAAAACGCACTCCTATTCCTATGCTTTATAGGGACTATTTCTATTGCATTTGGGCAAAATAAAAAGGTAACTATTACTGGAAAAGTATTTGAAAAAAACAGTCAAGTTCCGTTAGAATATGCAACAATTATTTTTCAAGACACCGCTAAGAAACGTACGGTTACAGGAGGAATCACCGATGCAAAAGGCGCCTTTTCTATCGAGGTAGAAGCAGATATATACGATATTACGATAGAGTTTATCTCGTTTAAATCGCAAGAGGTGAAGGCAAAAGCGTTGCGTGAAAATATGTCACTTGGAAATTTCTACTTATCCGAAGACTCACAAGCATTGGAAGCTATTGAAGTGATTGCCGAAAAAACAACCGTTCAGCTCAAATTAGATAAGAAAATTTATAATGTTGGGAAAGATTTAACAGTTCGTGGTGGAACCGTAAGTGATGTGTTGGACAATGTTCCGTCCGTTTCTGTAGATGTGGAAGGAAATGTGTCACTTCGAGGAAATGATGATGTTCGTATTTTAATCAACGGAAAACCTTCGGGTTTGGTTGGCTTGAATTCTACAGATGCTTTGCGACAACTTCCCGCGGAAGCGATTGAAAAGGTAGAAATTATTACGTCGCCTTCTGCACGTTATGACGCCGAAGGAAGTGCTGGAATTTTAAATATTATTTTGCGTCGAAGCAAATTACAAGGTATTAATGGCGCAGTTACAACCAACGTTTCGCATCCGGAAGGCTATGGAATTTCTGGAAATGTAAACTATCGTACGGGCGATTTTAACTTTTTTACGACTTCGGGTTATAATTATCGAAACGTTCCCGGAAATGCCAATACGTTCACAGAATATTTGAATGAAGACGAACCGAATACTTTTTTGAATGAAAATCGTGAATTTGAACGCATCCGAAAAGGATTTAATTCAAATTTTGGTGTCGAATGGTATATTAATGATAAAACTTCCATTACCACTTCTTTGGTGTACAGAGATAGCGACAACGAACGTGAAACCTCGAATATTTTAACACAGTTTGATGCTGATTTCAATGTAACGAATGTAAGCACGCGTTTTGATCCTGAAACTGAAAGTGATAAAACTGTTCAATATGCCGTGAATTTTGACAAGAATTTTGAAAAAAGTGGTCATAAACTCACTGCCGATTTTCAGTATGAAACCACAACAGAAGCTGAAAACTCGTTTATTTTGGTGAATGGTGATTTGGCAGAACAAGTCACAACAATTGAAGATCAAAAACGTACATTATTGCAAACCGATTATGTAGTTCCGCTTAGTGAAACCGCACAATTTGAATTTGGCTATCGCGGAAATTTTCTCGATTTAACCACCGATTATTTGGTTGCTTTTTTAGAAGAAGATGAGTTTGTGGCTGATAGAGATTTGAGCAATGTGTTGAATTATCGCGAATATGTAAACGCGTTTTACACGCAGTACGGCAATAAAATTAACGAGAAATTTTCCTTCTTGTTAGGTTTGCGTATGGAAGATTCTCGCATTGGAATTAACCAATTGACAAGCGGCGATTTTGAACGAAAAAATTATATAAGCCTCTTCCCTACTATAAATATTGGCTATGAAATTTCGGAAGATCAAAGCATTACCTTAGGTTATAACAGAAGGATTCGTAGACCGCGTTCCCGATTTATCAATCCGTTTCCTTCACGATCAAGTATTACCAATGTTTTTCAAGGAAATCCAGATATTAATCCAAGTTTTTCCAATGCGATTGATGTAGGCTATTTGAATCGTTTTGGAAAGCTTACGCTGAATTCGTCTATCTATTTTCAACGTTCAACGGATGTGTTTAATTTTATTAGTGAAGATACTGGACAAACTACGATTTTGAATGGTGAAGAAGTGCCAATTATTCGTAGAACGCCGATTAACTTAGCCAGAAACGATCGTTTTGGATTTGAATTCACACTCACGTACAATCCGTCTCGCAAATGGCGTTTGAATGGAAACTTTAACTTGTTCCAATCGTACAATCGTGGCGATTTTAACGGTGTTAATTTTGATGCCGATAATTTAAGTTGGTTTGTTCGCGTGAATAACAAAGTGACATTGCCATGGAAAATTGATTGGCAAACGCGTTTATTTTACCGCGGACCGAATGAGGATGCACAAAACATTCGCAAAGGATTATTTTCTGCGAATTTAGCCTTTAGCAAAGATTTATTGAACGACAAAGCGTCTATTGCGTTGAATGTAAGTGATGTGTTCAATTCGCGTGTACGACGTTCGGAATCGTTTACAGACACGTTTAGAAGTGAAGGTGAATTCCAATGGCGTGTGCGTACGTTTAATTTGTCGTTTACGTATCGTTTCAACCAGAAAAAAGGACGTGAGCGCAATGGTAGAGATGGTGACGATGGTGATGATGGCGGTTTTAGTGCTGCTCCGTAATTCATTAAGTACATAAAAATAATATTCAAAAAAGCTACATAACCGAAATGTAGCTTTTTTTTAGGAAAAAGCTTACGTAATTCTTGCTGATTCGCATGATAAATTCATGTTGTCTTTTTGAGTTTTCTACTTTTTTAGTACTTTAGGAATCTATAAAACAAAATGATCATGGCACACGCAGCACCGAAAACCGCAAGTTCCGATAGAATTAAACTTCCTTTTACGTTTGATGCCGAAAAAATGTTGGCAGAGTTTGAAGCGTTAAAGTTGCAACAGTTTGAATATTACAATGTGATTCCGCTTCGTGCACCAGCGCATACCGTTGATACTTCATTGCCGTTTCCGCCTCCAGCCGATGACTATGCAGATGGTTCTTGGTGCGATTGGTTGGACACCGATTATTTAAAAAGTTCGCCATACCTAAATGAAGTAATAAACACGTTTAAAGCGAATACTAAAGTCACTTTGGTACGTTTGTTACGTTTGGCACCAAATTCTGTGGTACAGCAACATACCGATCCGACCTTAGGCTTGGAAGTGCATCAATCTGTGATTCGTTTGACGGTTCCAATTTTAAACAAAGATGGCATTCAATTCTTTCTGAACGACACCGAAGTGCCGATGCAACCTGGCGAATGTTGGTATTTACGCTTAACCGATCCGCACAGAGTTATTAATAATGGAGAAACGGAACGCGTGAATTTGACGATTGACATGATTCCGAATGAATGGATTCGCAACATCATTCAACAAAGTGATGTGTAACTTTTATGGCACAAAAAAGCCTACATTATAATTGAATTCTTTTTCAGAAATAAAACTATCTATTATGACAAAAAAAACAAATCCACAATCTAAACGTTTTCCAACAGCTGTAAACGACCAAATTACAGATGCTGTGACACAAGTAAATACAAAAGTGCTTGGTGATGAACCTGCAATAGCTATGGAAAATCTTATGCAAGCTACTTCGCAAGCATTAAGTAATGCTGCACACAATGCAACTACGAGTCAAACTTCTAATACCGAAACTGCACAGGCAGCCACCACACAAGGTGTCGAAACCTTATACAGCATTGATACTGCAAGTACAGCTGTTGCAACGAGTGAGATTTTAAAAGACAGTGAATAATTAATCTAAGTTTTTATTCAAAATAGGATATACAGCGAACTTCGGTTCGCTTTTTTTATGCTGCAACTTTTTGATTTCGTTCCAAAAAAGGAGTGTTTCCTTCCATTTATTTACAAACAAAAAACAAATTAGTATCTCTTTGTATAGAATTGCTACACTAAAAAATAGTAATTCTATACAATCAAATTCATAACCAATTAAAACTTTAAAGATGAACACAAAACAAAAATTAGAAAAAATTAAAAAACTTGTTAACGATGTTGAAAATGAGATTTCTAATCAAAATGAATATCAAATTCCAGGCATCGTATTAGATGATTCTTATTTTAATCACTCAGTTATTAAAAACATACCTGATCCAAATCTTAATTTGGAACATGCGACAGAAGGGCAACTGAAAAGTTTAATAAATTACTTGATAAATTCTGACAAAGCACCTAAAACATTGCAGAATACTTTGCATGCCAACGAATCCGAAATTGTAGAATTAGCAAAAGAATACCTTACAAATGATAATACAAAACCTCAAGAAATTGAAAATCATTATGAACAACTCTACCAAAGTTACATGAATGAGGGTAAAGATAAAAAAGTTTTGATTCAACCTACAATAGGAACCTTGCGAGATGAAAATCATATTTATACTTCCGTATACTTTTTTGAAAATTATGAATATTTTATGAAAAAGGAAGATTTTAAGATTTATCAAAATTTTACTATTTCAGAAGACGGAAGCCCGCAACTAAACTATTATGTCTGTTTTAATTTAACTACTAAAAGTAAAGGTAGCACCTATAGAATGCGAAAGTTTACCATTAAAAATCACAGTGAAAAATATGCTACTGTAAATACTACTACTAATGAACTTACGGAACAAAAACTTAATATTGACAACATTAAGAATATTATGGTAACTGTAATCAATGAAGACCCAGAAACTTCTCGCGGAACAGTGACAACCGTTACGCAACCTACAAGCGATGATTAAAGTAAAGAGGCGTCATCTGAAAAGCCTTAAGAGAGTAGGAATAACTAATTAAAACCATTGAAATTATGAGTACAACAAATACTAAAACGGGAAATATCGAAGAATCCACTATTCATCCTATCTATGGGACTTGTTTGAAAAAAGAAAATTATGATTATCACCTAGTTATAGACAATGTTCCTGATCCAAATAATCGTTTTTTTAAAACCATTAAAGTTGAAAGTACAAAAAAATTCATTAATAGATTTATCAAGTCATTGAGTAGTTTAAAATATAAAAAAGCAAAAAAAATATTAAAGCAAAGATTCCACGGAACAAAAAGAGACGGTGGCGAAATTGAAAAAGAAATCTCTCGTCTTATTAATAATCAAAAAGATATCATGTTGCAACCAACCATAGGGCATGTTAGAGATAGAGAAGATGCTAATATTTATTCTAATGTTTATTTTTTTGAAAACTTCAAACATAAGATAGATCAATTTAAGAAAGGTAATTTCAAAATATATCAAGACTTAATAATTGGTTCCAATGGAAATAAAAGAATTAATTATTATATCTGTTTTAGAAAAGGAGATAAAAAGAGAGGAAAAGTATACAGACAGCATAAGTTTTCAATTAAAAATGCCGCTTTACCTAATGGTATAAGTGTTTCAGAGATTTCAGAAATAGAAGTGTTTTTTATTAACCTAAATCCGAAAACCTCCAGAGGAACAGTAACCACTGTTACCCAACCAACTAAAGATCCTAATACCAATTTATAAAAACAAAAAATAATATTACTAAACAAAACGGCGGTATCTGAAAAGCCTTAATAGAGTAGGAGAAATTTAAAAATTATATATTATGAGTTTACTTATACCTGGAAGAAAAATTTTTGATGCAGCAAAAACACCTATTAATAATATTAACAAAAATGTTAATTCGGTTTTTGGCTGTTTTAATGGAGATTCAATAATTCTGACTACCCATGAAAAGACTGATTTAAGTATTCTTAATGGGAATTCGTTACCTCCAGCCATAGTTGCAATATCAGAAACTTCACCTAGTAACATTATTGAATCTATTAAGGTAAAAGGCCTGGTTTTGATACAAGATTCCACTGTTTTAACATCTGAAGATTGGCAAGTTCATTATGCTATCACTTTTGATTCGCAAGGAGGAAATACCCCTTCAGACAATACTAATTCTGTTCCTCAATTTTACAAAATCTTAATATATCTATGCTATAATCAGAATATTAATCCCACATCTACAAAATTCAATTTATATGCATTCGATATTAATTTTTCTACAGATGCTATACCAGATCAAAGTGGTAATTTTTATCCGCTTGAATCTATAAAAACCGTAGAAGTTTTTGTTCTTGATAAAGATCCAAAAACTTCTCGAGGAACTGTAACAACCGTAACACAACCTACAAATGGAAGTTAAAGCAACAATTTCAGATGTTTAAAATAATTGAATTTATTCACAAAATCTTAAAACATCTTTAATTTTCAATAAATTATAAAGTAGTGATTGTACAATTGCTACTTTTTTTAATACTAAAATTTTACCTAAATTGTATAAAAAAATAGCAAATGTCTTTCAAAACCAATTGTTTGCCTTATATCCAAATACTGATTTTTCCCGTTTTGTTATTTTCTCAAAACAATAGCAAGGCTCCTAATTTCAAGAAAGTTATAAGTGAACATATTTTACAATTGGAAAACCCCAAATACGTTTCAAAAATAAGCGCCTTTTTCATCAATGAACAACCTGATTCTATTTTAGTGTATACAACCAAAGCATTTAATAATTCAACTTTAGACGCTCAAACTTCGGACTTTTATAATTTTCTTCGTGGGTTTAGTTTCTACAAAAAAAGAATCTTACATAAAGCAGAGGAAGAGTTACTGAAAGTTTCTAAAGACTTTACATATTATCACACAGCTATTGCTTTTCTTGGAACTGTAACATTAGAATCTTCTCAATTCAAAAAAGCATTAAATTACTTTAAACAAATAGAAAATTTTTCTAAATCAGAATTGTTAACCATTGAGCCTGCTAAAGTCAAAGACAATATTGGCGTTTGTCATTTGCATCTTGAAAATTATGAAGAAGCAGAACGCTACTTAACAGAAAGTCTGAAATATATTCGTAAACTGAATGACATTGTACGATTGGTAACCGCTTATGGCAATCTTGCTAACCTTAATTACGTTCAATACAAAGACGACAAAGCCATTCCGCTATTTCAAAAAGCGTATAAATTGGCAATAACTACTGACGATTTTATCTCAAAACAAAATACAGCTTTAAACATGGCGATTGTCGAAGAAAATCGAAAGGATTTGGCAAAAGCTCTGGTATATCGAAAAGAATATGAAAAATGGAGAGATTCCATCAACAATCAAAACAAAATTTACGCGACAGTAGAAGCCGAAAAAAAGATTGCTGTTGAAAAAGAACAAAAACAAGTCGCTATTTTTAAAGCGGATAATAAAGTGAAAACAGCACAACGCAATACCTATTTGTATTCTGCTATCATTCTATTATTAATGCTTGGTGTGAGTGCGTATTTGTATCGTGAAAAAGTAAAACGCAACAAAATTATCAATGCACAAAAGGAAGATTTAGACGAACTGAATGCCACAAAAGATAAATTATTCTCCATTGTAAGTCACGATTTGCGATCGTCCGTAAATGCAATTAAGACGAGTAATAAAAAACTCCTCAACAAACTAGAAACCAAAAAGTTGGATGAAGTAGACGGTTTACTACAAAACAACAGTGCTATTGTAAATGGCGCGTATAATTTATTGGATAATCTCCTAAACTGGGCTTTGCTTCAAACCAAACAAACACATTTTGAAATTACGAAACTTCGCTTGGCTTCTATTGTAGATCATGTTACGTATAATTACAAAGCGATGTTGGCAGATAAAGAACTTTCATTAGAAAATACCATTTCCAAAAAAGAGCTGGTATATGCGGATCAAGAATCACTGAAAATCATCTTGCGAAACTTGATAGACAATGCTATTAAGTTTACCAATTCGGGAGGAAAAATTACAATATACACTGAAAGTGATGACGCTGAATTTTGTCATTTAATTGTGGAAGATACTGGAATCGGTATGAACGAAGCAACACGTGTAGAAGTATTAAAAGACACCACATTGCTTGCCAAAAAGCAACATGAAAACATTATTGGCACAGGACTCGGCATGCAACTTTGCAAATCAATGATCAAAAAAAATAACGGCTCTTTATCCATAGAAAGTGAACTCGGAAAAGGCACAAAAATGATAATCTCACTACCAAAAAACCTACCAAATGAACCAAATAAACATCCTCATAGTTGAAGACCACCAAGAACAAATTGAACTGTTAACCGACATCCTTGAAACGAATGGTTTTCACGTAGCTGGCGTTGCACGAAATTTTAAAGAAGCGATCCAATGCTTACACAATATACCAATCGATTTTCTAATTCTTGATATTTTTTTAGGTGGAAATCCTGAAGGACTCGCTATTGCGGAATTTATAGATACGCAACCCGATAAATTAAAACCTTTTATCTTTCTCACGAGTTCCACAAGTCGCCAAATATTTGAACGTGCCAAACTCACGCATCCGTATAGCTACATCGTAAAACCGTACAATCAATTAGAACTTTTATATGCGATTGAAACCGCGATTGAAAAATTTTACGGTCAAGAAGATTCCTTTTCTGCCGAAGATGAAAACACAGTAATCAGCAAAGAATACTTATTCATTAAAAAAGGAAAATCGCTCAAAAAAGTACGTACAGCTGCTATCATTCTGATTGAAGTAGAAGAAAAATACTGTAACATCATTACGGAAAAAGAAAAATTTGTCATTCTCATCTCGCTTGTCAAAATTTTGGAATTGTTAGATACTTCAAAATTCTACCGAACACATCGTAATTTCATTGTCAATCTTCATAAAATAGAAGAAATTGTTCCTCAGGACAATCTAATTCTTCTGGAAGGAAATCATAAAGCCACCTTGAGTGGAAAATATAAAGACATCATTAATAAGTTTCAGACACTGAGATAGCTTTTAGCTTTTAGCTTTTAGCAAAAAAAAACCTAATTCTTTACTTCTTCAATTTTATGGATAAGAACGTTCATCTTATTCCATTATTACAATCTTCACTTCTATTACTTCCTAATTTCACTCCAGAAATAAAACGCTAGCTAGTTGAATTCTACCATTTTTAGTCATCATTTTCATTGTACACACACAACTGAGTTTTCAGTCAAATAAAAAATACACACGAAAATACAATCACTAAAAAATAAAAATATGGAAAAAAACCATTCAAATGGGCGGAATCTGAAAAGCCTTATGAGTAGGAACGACCAATAAAATAGTATTAATTATGGGAATTTTAGTAGAAGTAAAAGCAAACGAAAATAGTACAACTGGCGGTGTTGGTGCAGAAGTAGGTGCCGTATCATTAAAAGCAGGAGATGTAATTTCTATTTTTTGTGAGTTTAACAACAGATGGAAATTGCTTGATCAACAAGAAGAGTTTATTACAAATGCCAATGGAATAGGTAGTCATCCAATTACATTACCGAACGGGCAAACATTTCCTGCAGGCAGTTTATTAGGAAGCTTTGATAATGGCACTACGTTTTTTGCTGTTGGGTTATTTACACAAATATCTGTTTTAGAAGGGATTCCAAATCCAATTCTAAAACTTTACTGTGCAGACATTGATAAGGACAACAACAGTGGTTCCATTTTTGCGCATATCAAAGTGCAAACAAATAGATTAGTTCCTAACGGAAGCTACTTAAGAACCGCAAGAAATGTCAAGATTACTGTAACAGCAGAATGTAGAAAACTAGATGGAACTTTTCAAGAAACGAGTGTAGAATATACACAAGTAGAAGCTCAAAACCTAAAAGACATCATCAATATTGATGGCGTATTGACCAAAGGATTGTAGTACATCTATTAAATTAGTTAAACAAAATAACTGCTTTTACTTCATGTAGAAGCAGTTATTTCTTTTTTAAACAATTCGCAATAAAAACCTACTAAACTCATAGACTTTTAAAGTTTTATATAGTTTTTCAGTTAAACATTGAAGATTCAACAAAATATCGCTAGAAAATCATATATTTGCACTGCCTAAAGCAAAAGAAATCTACCCTAAGAGACGTTCCTGAATGACTGTAAAAGAAGACATACACACACTACCCATATCTTTTAAAAACATTCGCCTTATTCGTCTAAATCTTCCCCAAAAAGAACAATTTGTATCCGGAATCGGCGTGCGAAATTCGCGCGAAGCGTTGATTATAGAATGGGAAGATGCTAATGGTATCAAAGGGTATGGAGAATGTTCATGCAGACCAGATCCATATTATTCGGATGAATTTATTGATGCTGCGATTGCGTTGGTAAATCAATTTATTGTGCCTTTTTTAATGCCGCAACAAACCTTTGGCGATCTTTTGAAACGACTCGATAAAATTCGCGGTTGGAACTTTACCAAAGCCGCAGTTGAAATGGCTGCTTTGCAAGTTATAGAACAAAATACTGGGAAATCACCTTTCCAATTATTACAAAATACACCTTTAACCGATGTTCCTGTGGGAATTTCACTCGGACTCTACACAGACTTAGACCGAATGAAAAAAGTCGTAAAAAACGCTTTAGAAACAGGGTACAGACGCTTAAAGTTTAAAATATCGCCGAATGTGCGAACTGACTTCTTCGAAGAAATCAATCCGATGTTGTTTAAAGCAGATACATACGTAAGTTTTGATGCGAATGGCAGTTTTGGTGAAGATGATTTTGAAGTCTTCAATTACTTTGCAAATACGTATCAAACGATGATAGAACAACCGTTTGCGCCTACGCGATTCGATTTGTTATTGAAAGCGAAACAAGAAAATCCATCGGTATTTATCTGTTATGATGAAGAAATAAAATCGCTCGGAGATGTCTTAAAGCTGCATCATTTAGGTGTCTTGGATGAAGTAAACCTGAAAGTTGGACGTGTTGGTGGCGTGATGAAAAGCATTGAAATCATTCAATATTGTGCCAAACACAGCATTCCATGTTGGATTGGCGGTATGTTTGAAACGGGCATTGGACGAACGCTCAACTTACGCATGGCTTCATATTTACCTAACGCACGCGCACACGATTTAAGTCCGTCCGATCGTTATTTCTTGGAAGATATCGTTGCCCCAAATGTGGAAATGAACAACGGACATGTTTCTATTGAAAGCTTACAACACTGTAAAATACAACCAAATTTACTCGATAAATACACAATTGATCAAAAAACCATAGAAGTTACATGCTAGATTTTTACATACAAAACGCAAAAATTTGTACAGGTCATAAAGAAACCGCCAAGATTGGAAATGTCGGTATATTGAATGATCGCATTGCATGTATTCACTATCAAGGTGACGATTTTGAAACTCCTGCAGCAAAAAAAACCATTGATGCTACAGGACTCATTTTAACGCCAGGTTTTATAGATCCGCATGCGTCTACAGGTTTTGGATACTTTTTTCCAAATGCTGCCGATCATAAATTATATCAAGGAATTACCACCGAAATATTTGGAAACTGTGGTACTTCTCCAGCACCGATTGCATCACATTTAGACAATACCATGAATCGTTTGTCAGACGAAATTGGCTTTCCATTTGAATGGCGATCGCTACAAGAATATTTTGACCAAATACAAGACAAATTACAATTCAATATTGCCACATTGGTCGGACATAGTACGCTTCGCGCAGGAAACATGGACGATTGGCACAACTTACAACCGCAACAACTAGCAGCCATGGAAACCGCTTTGGCAGAAGCCATGGACGAAGGTGCGTTGGGAATTTCCACCGGATTAATTTACGCGCCAGGTTGTTTTGCCGAAATGGACGAAATTGTTTCCTTGGCAAAAGTAACTGCGGAAAAAGGTGGCGTATACGCTTCCCATGTGCGTAACGAACGTGACGGATTGGAAGAAGCGGTGGAAGAAGCCTTAAACATTGGAAAACAAGCAGGAATTCGTGTCTTAATCAGTCACATCAAAGCCGCAGAAAAAGAAAACTGGGGAAAAATTCCGAAAGTTCTCAACATGTTGGAAAAATTTAATGAAACGAGCGAATTGCAAGCTGCCTGCGACGTGTATCCGTATACGGCCGTTTCGACTAAATTGCGCGCATTCATTCCTAAATATATGTTGCAAGATGGCATTTCCGCAGTGACGGAAAAAATGAAAGATGCCGAAAATGTTGCCGCTATTGCGGAATGGATCCAGAAGAAAGATTACGATTTATCGCGCATGTTGATCATTTCGGACGACTTGAAAGATTATTACAATAAAAATATTTCTGAAATTGCTGCCGAACAAGAAATTTCGTTAGCACAAGCGATTGCAGATATTTTAGCGGCAAGCACAGAAACCTGGGTTGTATATCATTGTATTGATCAAAAAGATATTGATACGGCTGTACTTTGGGAACACAGTATGATTTGTACTGATTCGTGGAGTTATCCTATCAATGCGCCCAAAAGTATTGGACAACCGCATCCAAGATCATACGGAGCGTTTACCGAATATTTACAACGCTTTGTGATAGAAGAACAACTATTAAGCTGGGAAGAAGCCATTCACAAAGTAACCTATTTGCCTGCGGAGTTTTTTCAGTTGAAACACAGAGGTTTGATTGCTAAAAATTATTATGCAGATATTGTGTTGTTTGATCCGAACACCGTCAAAGCAAATGCCACATATTTGTCGCCTAGAGAATTATCGTCAGGAATTGAGCATTTATGGGTAAACGGTTCACATCTCATTCAACACAAAAAAATACAAAATACAACACCAGGAAAAGTATTGACATTGAAAGATTGATATGCAACAGCGAACAGAAATAAGAGATGCTAACGAAACTGATTATCAGATCGTTGCTGACATATATAACGAATACATCACGTTGGGAACTTCCAATATGGAAGAAACCCATAAAACCGCAACAGACATTGCGGGTTGGATAGCAAAATTCAACAATCGGGAGAAATTATACGTTTTTATACAAGACGAGATTGTGATTGGTTGGGGAATTATAAAACGTTACAGTGATCGAGAAGGTTACCGATTTGCATGTGAAACTGCCGTATATTTCACGCAAACGGAATTAGGAAAAGGCTACGGAACACAAATGAAAAAGTTTGTCATAGCACAATGCAAACAATTAGAATACAAACATTTGGTTGCCAAAGTTTTTGCCACAAATACGGCGAGTATTGCATATAATGAAAAATTAGGCTATACTATTGTCGGCCGTCAACACGAAATTGGTTTCCGAAATGGACACTGGGTTGATATGATTATCATGCAGTATATAATTGAATAATTGAGAAAAAAATAAACTTAAAAAACCACAAAGGACATGATGTTACAAGAAGAAGTTTTAGCTCCTGCATTGGAAAACTTAAAAACATGGATTCAAGATGCTATTGATAGTGGAGAAAAAGTCACGGCGGCGCACATTGAGAAATTTGTTCAGCGTGCACAAATCACACAAAAAGATTTGGAAGCCTATGCTGATTTTGATCATCCAATTGAAGATGGGTATGGACGCAAGATGATTTATGACGGTGGACAGTTTGAAATTATGGCAATGTCTTGGAATCCTGGCGACTACTCTTCTATTCACAATCATGGATATACACAATGGGGCGTGGTTCAAGTGTTTGGAAATACACATCATTTTATCTATCAAAATAGAAACAATCAGTTGCGATTTGCAAAGAAAGAAATCTTGACTTCTGGTTCCATTGTAAAGGTTGTCAACGCGATGATTCACCAAATGGGAAATCCTTCTACAGATTGTTATATGACCTTGCATGTGTACGGTTGTTGTGAGAAAGATGGCGATATTACTGCG
The DNA here is from genome assembly GCF_003352465.1 of Kordia sp. SMS9. Classification (NCBI taxonomy): domain Bacteria; kingdom Pseudomonadati; phylum Bacteroidota; class Flavobacteriia; order Flavobacteriales; family Flavobacteriaceae; genus Kordia; species Kordia sp. SMS9. The sequence continues at coordinate 4,832,408 of NZ_CP031153.1, forward strand.
GACGCGAAGAATTATGAATTGGAGCACGATCGTGTAAATCATACGACTGGTGGTGCATTTTTTAACTTGCCTGAAGAGCAGATTTATGATTTTGAACCAGGTCCAATTCCAACAGATGATGTATTTATCAACTACGCAAAGTTGATGCTAGATTATTATCACCGTCAAGAACAAACACCTGAAATCATAGAATTAAAGACACAGTTGATGCAAAAATTACAAGAGCGTATTTGCCTTTCGTAATTGTAATCAAAAAATATACACAACAAAGCCTTGCTAGCAATAGTGAGGCTTTTTCTTTATAATCTCGCTTTCGCTGGAATTTACTTTTTGTTAGAGTATCATTATGATTTCAAAACGTATCCTATCAGATTTGTCCTTTAAACTTAGTATCTTCATCACATAAATACTTACACACATGAATCAAAAGTACCTTTTACTATGTATTTGTACATTTTTAGCGTGTATGCTACTTTCTGCCCAACAAAATAGCACACAGAAAAAACCAATTACTATTGGCGAATCGGTAACGTTTCCATCTACAATTCTTGATCAAGAACGTATTCTAAATATTTATCTTCCTGAAAGTTACACCAAAGAAGCTTCTGGAAATTATCCTGTTATTTATTTGTTAGATGGTTCTATGGATGAAGATTTTATTCATATTGCGGGTTTGGTACAATTTGGTTCTTTTTCGTGGATTCAAATGGTGCCAGAGTCGATTGTAGTTGGCATTTCTAATATAGATCGGAAACACGATTTTACTTTTCCCACAAAAAATAAAAAAGATAAAGAGGAATTTCCCACCACGGGCGGATCAAAAGATTTTATTGATTTTTTGGAGAAAGAACTGCAACCGTATATTAACAAAAACTACCGAACTACAAATACAAAAACCATCATTGGACAATCACTTGGTGGTTTGTTAGCAACCGAGATTTTATTTAAAAAACCGCAACTGTTTGACAATTATATTATTGTGAGTCCTAGTTTATGGTGGGATGATGAATCGCTCTTAAAATTCGCTCCTGCAACATTTCAAAAAAAGAAATCCATTTACATCGCTGTTGGCAAAGAAGGTCCAACCATGGAACGTACTGCCAAAGAATTGTATTATAAACTGAATATTGAAGGCGAGAAAAATTACACGTTGAATTTTAAATTTTTAGAAGCACAAGAACATGGTGATGCTTTGCATTTAGCTGCTTATGGAGCATTTGAAGCTATTTTTAAGCAACAAAAATAGTTTTCATTATACATAAAAAAGCCTCACTAGTTTCCTAGCAAGGCTTCACCCTAGTCACTTATGAAAAACTTTGGTGGTGTGTGGCTTTCGACTTATGAATGTTGTATGAACCACATATATATAGGCATTCCCAACGTAATGTTGAATGGGAATGTGATGGCTAATGCCATGGGTAAATATAAACTTGGATTTGCTTTTGGTGCTGCAATTCGCATGGCTGCTGGCACGGCAATATAAGATGCACTGGCTGCCAAAATGGACAGTAATAAACGATCTCCGTCGCTGCTTAACACATGCGACGACGTGTATGCTACTGTAATTCCGTTGGCTAGCGGAATAAAGATGGCAAATATCAAAGCGAACCATCCTTTTTTGATCAGTGCGCCAATTTTCTTTCCACTAGTAATTCCCATGTCTAGTAAGAAAACTGCCAAAAATCCTTTAAATATATCCGTTGTAAAGGGTTTGATTCCTTCTGCTTGTGCATCACTGGCTAAAAAACCAATGACCAAACTTCCTAATATAAGCAGTACACTTCCGTTTGTAACTGCATGTTTTACGAGTCCTAACATTTCTTTGTAAGACTTCTTACCGTTGGAATGAATTCGCATCAATAATACACCAACAATGATGGAAGGTGCTTCCATTAATGCCATCACAGCGACCATGTGTCCGCCGAATGGAATATTTTCTAACTCCAAAAAGCTAATTGCCGTTACAAAAGTTACGGCACTTACCGAACCATACGCTGCCGCGATAGCTCCGGCATTGTCTACCGTAAATTTTAAACGCAATATATAGTACGAATACAGTGGAACAATGGTGGCGAGTGCTATTCCCATGATAAGCGACCAACCAATATCTGCTGTATAACTACTATGCGCTAACTCTTGCCCGCCTTTGAAACCAATGGCTAGTAAGAGATATAAAGACAAAAATTTTGAAGAACTTTTCGGAATTTCAAGATCACTTCGTACTTGTGCTGCAAAAATTCCTAAAACAAAAAACAATAATGCTGGATTCGATAAATTATCGAATAGTAAATGTAAATCCATTGCGGTTTTTTTAAAGGTATGCTATTACCTTTTAGTCAATGATTTCTATTTCTAGAGTTCCATGAATTCGGACTTGCTTTCCAGCTCTTTTTGCTTCTAAATAAATTTCTCTGAAATCTTCTTTTTCACGCATAAGCTGCCCTACTCTACTATCATCAAATGTTGTATCCGTGTTTACATCGCCTTCACACAATGCTAAACGGTGAATTTTGTGAAAGTTGATTTTCTCATCAATTAATGAATTGATTACTTCTTTCGCTTCCATAGCAGTAAATTTCCCATCTACCAACTTAACTTTGTGCGTTACTTCTGTTGTTGTCATAATATTTAATCTTAATATTTAGTTATTAACTTTATTCAGTGCTAAAAATAATAGCATGCCCAAAATAATTCCTACTTTTACAAGAGTCCAAAAATGTCCTAAACCCAAACTATAACTGATATACGTGATTATTATATATCCTAATAAAAAAGTCATCAATGCAAAACGCTTCATCCATATAAGCAGCCAATTTTTGTTTATTTTTATAGCAAAAATTGAGTCATTATTCATTACTTTAACTGAACGAATAGACGTTTCAATCTGATTGTTAAGTGTAATTGTTTTTGACATTACTAAATTTTATTAGTGCAAAGATTGTGCTTTATATTCATATATTTTTATTTATATTTATTATATAAAACATAAGCGATATTTATGAACTACACCTTACACCAACTTAAAGTCTTTGTTGAAATTGTAAAAAAACAAAGCATTACCAAAGCTTCCGAAGCTTTATTCTTAACTCAACCTGCTGTCTCTATTCAGCTTAAAAAATTTCAAGATCAATTTCCACTGCCATTAACCGAAGTTGTGGGTAGAAAATTATATGTAACTAATTTTGGAAAAGAGATTGCTGTCACTGCTAAAAAGATTTTAGATGAAGTGTCTACTATTGATCATAAAACCAAGGAATATCAGGGGAAATTGGCGGGAAAATTAACGCTTTCCTGTGTTTCGACGGGAAAATATGTGATGCCGTATTATCTTTCTGGGTTTGTGAATCAGCACACAGGCATTGATTTTTCTATTGATGTGACGAACAAGCAGAATGTTGTAAAAGATTTAGAACAAAACAAAGTTGATTTTGCATTGGTTTCTGTTTTGCCAACCCATTTATCATTAGAAACGCTTCCTTTGTTAAAAAACAGTTTGTATTTGGTTGGCGGAAGAGAACGCGAATCGAAACGTAACGGTAAAATAGAAAACATTTTTATAGAAGAACCTTTGCTATACCGTGAAAAGGGTTCGGCTACTCGTAATGCCATGGAAGCTTTTATTGACGGGAAAAATGTGTCCATACAGAAGAAAATTGAGTTGACCTCAAACGAAGCGTTAAAACAAGCTGTGATTGCAGGTTTGGGATATTCTATCATGCCACTTTTGGGAATTAAAAATGCGGTTGATGATGGCGCTATTAAAATTATAAAACACAAAGGACTTCCGATTCATACCCAATGGAATATTGTGTGGTTGAAAAACAAATCACTTTCGCCTGTTGCCAATGCTTTTATTGCCTATTTGGAAGCTGAGAAAGACACGATTAAATCTAAATATTTTGATTGGGCTGAGGAATGAATGTTTATAAAAAATTGTCTGAAAAGCACTTGTAATAACTATATAAGAGTGTCCCATTTCCGTATGTGTAAAAATAAAGTCTTGCCAAGTTTAGCAAGACTTTATCATGAAATTACATAAGTTTTTCTAAAATAATCATTCCGTAAATCAGTGTATCTTCTTCACGAATTTGACGCCATTTCATTACTTCTACATTGAGATTTGTATTTGATGAATCTTTTATAGTGACTTTTATTTTCATGGGAAATCCCGTAAAAGCTACTGATACATCAAAGTTATAATACAAATCAGCCACACGTTTTGGGTAATAATCATAATCTGTTTTTCCAATATATTTATATCGGTTATATTCAAAATTATGTCCCAATAAATTCACATACGCAGGATTGAAATATTGTGCTATAAATTGATTGCTGCGTTTTAATTTTTGAAAAACTGGCATTGGAAATGTTTCAAATCTTCTATTGTATAAGATCATGTTTGACACCAAAGCTTCGTTTACAGTTTCTAAACGTACCACGCGTTTTACCAAAACCTCATTTTTGTTGCGTAAACTAAAGGAAGATATGGACAAAAAAACAATGGGAATGTACGTGAATAAACGATACTTTTTACAAACATCAAGCAACAGTAAATGCCATTTTTTCTTTTGTTGAATTTCTTTTTCGATAGCTTCCATTAAGAAATAATCTTTTGAAATGCATGTTTCATAAAAAGTCCCACATTATTATTCACAATACCGATAAACTTTCCATTAGAACACATAATAAATCCTACGATTACGAATAGAGTTCTCGTTTTTGTAAATTGAACTTCCTCCATTCCAATAATCATATACGCATACATGGGCTGAATTAATGGAATGATAAACATTAAAAAGCCCAAAAAGCGCACGACAAATATCCACCACCGCTGCGCTTTGTTATTTCTGTTTTTGATAATTTTTACTGAATTCATTTTGTAAATTTTAGTTAATACTGATACACGAATTCTAGTCATATCAAGACATTCCAATCCCAAGTGATGGATTATTTTATATAGTTTTTTTGGTTGAATAGGTTGAAATAGGCAAGATCATATGCGTTGTCATTTGTTTTAAAATTTAGTTTTAAAACATCCATACATGAGGAAATTATCATTTGTAAAAGTTGCCTCGTTAACAATTACCTATAATTGATGAGAAGAAATATATTGAATATAGGGAACCTAACACGTCTTTTATTGATAATTAGCGTATGAGTACGAGCATCATTACTGACTAAAAATTCGTTGCTGTACAAAAATACGAAACGGATCATCTTTAAAAGCGTATTTGCAACTCGTTTGCCTGTAGTTTCAGTAAGAAGGAGTAGTTATCGGAGTGGTTCTTTGGAGATATTATAGTTCAGCCTTTTTGATGGAGGAATTGAAGATGATTCGTTTGTTTTTTGAGAGGTTTTATCTTTATATTATAGGCGTTAGTTGTTTTCTAAAATATATATGGTTCCTGAAGTTGGCGTTTCATTAATTTGAATGGTTACTATATTAGAAGTCGTTCCCGAAGAAGGAGCTGCCAGCGACACAGGACTGCCCAAAGTCTCTGTAATTAAATATCCGTCAATTGCTGATTGCCCAACAGCATTTCCATCGAAAAAAGTGGCACTGGCAGCATTTCCTAATCAAGATGTAATACTAGCAGTTATGCCATCAGGCAAAACAATGGTAAAACCATAACTCTGTACCGAAGTTGCAAAAGTATTTGAGCTCGTATTTGGAACTGCTCCAATCGTATAACTAACTATAGGAACCATTGTCAATTACTGTATAGGTATATCCATCTTGTACATTTGCTTGAACTATAAAAGATGTAACGAAAATTATAATTAGTGTTGTTATTTGTTGAATTTTCATGATATTTTTTTGTTTGCTTTTTCTTAATTATTTATTGGAGTTCGCTGAAAATTAGCATTAGCGTTATATTTTACTTTTGACTTACTCTTTGTCAGTTTGAGCACAGTCGAAAACTAGAAAGAAATTATTATTTCAATAGAATCTCGACTGCGCTCGATTTGACATATCGTAAACTAATAACTAAATTTAATAAGGCGTGTTAGTAACATTTTATGGTAATTGTTCTATAATTTGATACGTACTGAAACTAAGAAAATTACTAGGATGTGCTAATACATTTTGTAATACAAAAGGTGTGTCAGGATCGGTTCCTGAGTATTGAATGGTTCCGTTCATGTCAATATCATTCGTATTGTATCCTGTAATGGCGTATGTTGGAAAATTGAGGAAGTTTCCACTATCGTTTAATATTTCTGATAGAATTGCTGGCACATCAGGATCAGTTCCTGAATATTGTATGATGGAATCGCTGTTTACATCACCACACCACATTGCTACAATATCTGTGGGCATGCCATTATCGGTTTGAGCATCTGTACCATACGTAAATTGGTTTGTGGCATCTGTAAAATTTATGGTCATTAACGCATTGTTTACAAATGTAATAGACGAACTTGTCATAATACCCAAATGGTTTCTGTGTTGCAACCCAAGACAGTATTCTGCTTCACCCTCAAATGAAAACGCTATATCTGAAATACCGTCAACGTCTACTACATCACCATCACGTTGCAATAGTGCCGATTGTGAATATGTTACTATTGTATTATCGGTTGCATCTCTAAATTCAATCAAAATCCAATCGACAATGGCATCATTTCCAGTAGTATCAAATACTGTTGCTTCACAGGTTAAGGCATCAGCATACGGACTTGTGGTTGGAATGTATCCTGCCACACGCAAATCGTCTCGCATCAGACTTTCTTCTCCTGTATTCGGATTTAAAAGCGCGCCTTGTAAGTAGACATTGACTCCCAAAGTAAATTCAGTAGTACAAGCACTTTCGTTAAAGGTAGTGGCAGCGTCAACACTTGTCCAATTGGTCGTACTATACGAAGCATCATCTACCAGCATACAGCTTAAATCAGGATTGTCATTACTTGCGTAAATCAAAATATTTGTGTTATTCCCGTTTTGAAGATTCACACTTGTTAACGCATTATTATTTACTAAAAACCATGATAAAAATGAATTTCCAGAAGCATCAAGTGACGTAATTGAATTGTTGTAACATACCAATTCTTCTAGTAAAAGATTGCTACTTACATCTAGGCTCGTTAATTGGTTGTCGTTCACCCATAATCTTTCAAGTAAAGTGTTTGCAGAAACATCAATCGTTGTCAATTGATTGTTTCCTGCATATAACCATACTAAAGCTGTATGACTGGAAGTATCAATGGAAGTAATATTGTTTTCTGAAAGTATTAAATATTCTAAAGCTGTGTTGTTGCTTATATCTAAACTATTTAAATTGTTGGATTCTACTGTTAGGTAGGTAAGATTTGTATTGTTTGATAAATTTATGCTTGTGAGCGCGTTATTTCCAATGGTTAAGGTTTCTAAACTCATAGCATCAGATATATCAATGGAACTTAGGCTGTTTTCATTTAATCCTAGAGAAGTTAACACGCTTAAGCCCGTAAGATTTATACTTGTAAGTCCGTTATTAATACACTGAATGGTCTGCAAATTTGTATTTCCGCTAAAATCAACAGTTGTTAAATTTGAATTGTTATTACAGCTGAAAGTAATCAAACTACCGTTGGTTGGTAAAGTGAGTGAACTTAGATCATTGGAGTCTATATCAATAGTTTCTAGCAATGTATTGTTGCTTAAATCTAAAGATGTTAGGTTGTTCACCTCAGCATCTAAATCGACTAAGCCTATAAAGTCTTCAATTCCTGTTAAATCCGCAATGCTCAAATTGCCAACATCAAGTGTGGTAACTCCTTCAATATATGCTGTTGGTACTTGTCCATCACCAGAAATGTCATCATAACCTAAACTCTCTAATTGCGCTTCAAAGTTACTATCTGGAATTGCTGTATAGGCAACTGTACATGTAGTATCACTAAAGCTAGTTTGAGCGTCGATAGTTGTCCAATTGGCAGTACTGTAACTTGCATCATCTACCAAAATACAGTCTAAAAATTCATTATTATCTGCAGCAAAAGTTCCAATGTTGGTATTGTTACCATTTTGAAGATTTAGCGATAACAATCTATTATTTTGAACTCTGACTTCCGATAGTGACGTATTGTTTGCCAAATCTATATTCGAAATATTATTGTCATACACTCTAAATCGAGTAATTGAAGGAGAATTACTTACATCAATTGCAGTGAGTTCGTTTCTGTCTATTTGTAAAATGACTAGATTGGTTTGATTGCTTAAGTCTATCGAAGTAAGTTCATTGTTTTCTATTCTGATATCAGTTATTGCTGGGTTATTCGTAAGATCGATACTTGTTAAATTATTTGACACAGCCCATAAGGTTTGCAAATTGGTTAGATTAGATACATTTAGAGTTGTGAGACTATTATCAGAACAATACAATGCTTCCAACGCCACAAAATCTTCTATTCCTGTTAAGTCAGCTATGTTTAAATTACGTACATCTAAACTTGTTACGACTTCAATTTCGGCAGTTGGCACTTGTCCGTCACCGGAAACATCATCCGTAATTAGTGCTTCTAAAGCCGTTTCAAAATTAGCATCTGGAATGGCTGTATATCTACAATACGTATCACTAAAACTTGCTTGACTATCAATAGCAGACCAACTAGCAGTACTATACGAAGCATCATCTACCAAAATACAGGTTAAACTACTATTATTATTTCCTTGAAAAAAGAAAATATCCGTATTTGCACCATTTTTTACATTAAATTCTGATAAGATCACATTGTTTGTGACTTGAAGCGAATCTATAGTGGCATTTTGGCTTATATCTACAGATGCTATATTGTCTAGGTTATCTAGTGTTAATACTCTTAATAACGAATTCGTACTCAAATCAATTTCAGTAAGTGCATCGTTATCCGTCACAAATAGCGCATCTAATTGGGTATTTGCTGAAAGATCTAGTGTGCTAAATGCATTATCTTCAACGTTTATTCTTTCTAATAGTACACAACTAGACACATCCAAACTTGTCAAATTTGTATTATCAGATATGTTTAATTCTTCCAAATTGGTGTTGTTGGTCAGATCTACAGAAGTTAAAGTATTAGTAGAAGCATTCAATTTTTGAAGTGCGGTAAAATCTTCAATTCCTGTAAGGTCAGCAATTGATCTATTCGATAGGTTCAAATTCGTAATGACTTCAATGAGCACTGTAGGCACTTGTCCATCGCCCGAAACATCATCAGTAATAATAGATTCTAATCTTGTTTCAAAATTAGTATCTGGTATTGCGGTATAACGGCAGTAGGTTTCACTAAAACTAGTATTTAAGTCAATAGTCCAGTTCATTGTACTGTTTGCTGCATCGTCTACGCGAATACAGGATAGATTGCTATTATTTGTAGCGTCAAATGTTTGGATTAAGTTATTCGTTCCATTTTGGATATTTAGTTCCGTTAATTCATTATCACTAACTTCTACATAGGTTAAAGCTGTATTAGAAGAAAAATCTAAGCTTGTAAGTTGATTAGCGAATAATGTTACATTGGTTAGCGAAGTATTATTACTGGTATCTAATGTCGTTAAAGCGTTTGAATAGACGATTAGTTCTTCCAAATTTGTGTTTTGAGAGATATCCAGACTTGTCAATCCACAAGAAAATGCTTCAAGCCTCCTTAAATTTGTGTTGCTCGATACATCTAATATCACAATATTGTTGTCTGATATGACCAATTCAGTCAACGCTGTAAAATCTTCAATTCCCGTAAGGTCAGTAATACCTTCATTGTCTACAGATAAATTTGTAACACCTTCAATTAATGCTGTTGGCACTTGTCCATCGCCCGAAATATCATCATAGTTTAGCGCTTCTAATGCTGCTTCAAAATTGGTGTCGGGAATGGCTGTATATGCACAATAATCGGTTTCTGTAAAACTAGTAGTTGATTCTATATTCGTCCAGTTGGTGGAACTATAACTAGCATCGTCAACCAAAATACATTCAAGACTGCTATTTCCATTAGTATTAAAGGTAGTGATGTTTGTGTTATTTTCATTTTTGATATTAAATTCAACAATATCATTATTAGGAAATGCAACTATAGCCAAATCTGGGTTTCCGCTTAAATCAACAACAGAAATGGCATTGTTTTGTGCATAAATATTGATCATTTCTGGGTTATTGGTAAGATCTAATGAGGTAAGCCCATTGTCTCTACAAGCAATATGATATAAAAGTAAATTATTGCTTAAATCTATATCTGTTATTGAATTATATTGAAACCCTAAACTCAGTAGATTAGCATTATTACTTAAATCTATTGAGCTTACCGAATTGTTTCCGAAAGATAAAGTCTCTAAATAAATATTGTTGGTTACATCCAAACTCGTCAGTGAATTGTATTGTAAATACAATTGTTTTAGATTAGAAAGATTACTAACATCTACAGTAGTAAGAGAGTTACTTTCTGATCTTAAAGTTTCCAATGCCACAAAATCTTCAATACCTGTTAAATCATTAATAGATTCTCCATCTACATTTAAACTTGTAATAGATTCAATCAAACTGGTTGGCACTTGTCCATCACCAGAAATATCATCATAGCCTAAGGCTTCTAAAGCCGCTTCAAAATTGGCATCTGGAATCGTAGTATAAGAACAGTATTCTTCTTCACTAAAACTAGCTGTGGCATCTACATTTGTCCAATTTGTAGTACTATACGCCGCATCATCTACAGTTATACATTCAAGATTATCATTGTTATTAATACTAAAACCTGTTATATTGATGTTGTTCCCATTTTGAAGATTCGCATATGTTAAATCATTACCTGCCATTTGAAAAACCGTTATTAACGGATTATTAGTGATATTGATAGAAGTAATCACATTATTTCCACACCATATCTTAGCCAATACAGGATTGTTACTAACATCCAGTGATGTTAAATTATTATCTCTACCCGATAAAAAACTCAGTGCAGGATTATTACTCAAATCAATTTCTGTGAGATTGTTAAAATGAAATTGAAAGTTGGTGATTGATGTATTATTCGTAACATCTAATGCTGTCAGTGAATTGCTTATAACATGAAATTGTTGCAAAGCGGTATTGTTGGAAACGTCTATACTGGTTAGTGAGTTGTAGCTTGCGAATAAATTATAAATGGCAGTATTGTTACTCACATCCAACGAAGTGAGATTATTATTACTCACACTTAAAACTTGTAATGCAGTATTGTTTGAAAGATCTATACTCGTCAAATTACTTTCATGTACCCATAATCTTTCAAGTAATGTATTATTACTGATATTTATGCTTGTTAACTGATTATTTCCAGCATAAATTGATTCTATCGCCAAATTGTTGGATAGGTCAAGTGAGGTGATAGCATTATCTGCAATGGCTAGCTCTTGTAAAGCCGCAAAATCTTCAATCCCTGTTATGTCGGAAATATTCAAATTTTCTACATTTAAACTTGTAATAGATTCAATCAAACTGGTTGGCACTTGTCCATCGCCTGAAATATCGTCATAACCTAATGCTTCTAAAGCTGCTTCAAAATTAGCATCAGGAATGCTAGTATAGGCAGTTACTGTAAGTGTTGCCTGATCTGAATTAAGAGATTCTCCACAGACATTTTCAAGATAGGCTCTATACAATAATCCGTCATAACTCACAGGAACATTGGTTACGCTTAGTGTGGTAGTCGATGTTCCCGAATACACGCTGTCATCAGAAAGTTCAGTCCAAGAGTTACCATCTGTACTGCTAAACCACGAAACTGAATCATTCCCTGACGCACTTATGGTAAATTGTCCAGAACTATTTTCTGCAATCGTAGTGTCTTGTGGTTGTGAGCTAATAGCGATATCATCACAGCATAATGTAATTGAGCTCATTTCAGTAATACTACAGCCTGGAGATTGTGTAAAAATACCCATGGTGTAAACCGATGCATCAATATCGCTAGTCCCTAAACTATATTTGTTCTCACCAGCACCTAAACTATAATGCATGATAAGATTTGTATCGATGACATGTCCTAACTGGTGTGCATGTCCTAATTCGTGTAAGGCTACCGTTTTAAAATCGTATTGAGAAGCTGACGGGTCGCCACTCCCATAATACCAGTTGGTACTATCATTCCAAGTGATATCTATTTCATCAGCTATAGCTCTACCAGTAGTACCACAAGAGCCTACATATCTGGTTATTACTTCTCCCAAAACTCCTGAGGCAAGTTCGCTTCCATTGTCGAAACGCACAATATTTATTCCATCTTCTATGGATTCGTCAGTACTGGTAGTGTTACCAAAAATGAAGTTAATTCCAGACTCGCAATTCCATAACTCGAAAGCGTCTTCAAAATAGGTTTTGGCAGAGCTTGTATCAAAATCAGTATGATATTCAAAAGTAAAACCTCCACTACCATTGTCGTCTTGTAGCGTTGAAGGATAATCTACTGTGCCAGATGTTCCGTTTAAATGACTATATGTTATCGTAAGAGGAACTGATGTGGTATGTGTACTATTGTCTGAATTTGTTATCATAATACTTCCCGTACCTGCTAAATACGGAATCTCCACCTGAATTTCTGTATTAGACCAGCTAAGAATTTGAGAATCTAGCGCCGTGGTAAAAGAAGAACCTCCATCATTAGCATTTGAAAAACCAATAGAACCCATACTTGCTCCAAAATTATTCCCCGTAATTGTTAATGTTGTTTGAGTACCTGCTGTTGCTGTTAATGGCGAAAAACTATACACTATTGGGTTGGCACGCATTGTCATTCCTGTATTCGTGGATAAACGTTCTTGCAGTATCTGTTCTCTATTGCCTGTTGTGTTTTTAATAGTTGCGTAAACTTGATTTTCTATAGAAGTATATGTATTGAAGATATCGGATGCTTCATTTGTAAAATTATCATATTTAATAATTCCTTGAGCAGCGCCTACCAATTCGTATAAATTATTAGATACAGTTAGTTGTTTTCTAAAATCTTTTAAGAAAAATACCCCAACCATTCCAGGTCGTAAATTAGCAGCGCTTGAAGTCAGTTGAAAATGATCACCCACGCTTCCTCCTGCTGTTACTATTTTGAAGGTTGCGTTATTTTGCCCTTTAAAATTTTTATATATAGATACGTCGTGTAATGTGTAGATATTGTGTTTATTAACATCCCAATAGCTAGTACTGGCAATTATTTTTCCCTCCACAATGTTCGTAGCTTCATTGGTACGCTCTTGAATGGAAAGCGGTGTCATTAAGGCTCCACATTCTTGTGAAAATACGAAAGTGTGTACGAGAAGAAATGCTAGAAGTAAAATTTGTTTTTTCATGTAGTTAAGTAGATTCTTTTTTAGTTTGGGAATTAGTGTGTAATAATGAACTTTATTAAAGTCATTGCAAAAAAGGGAAGATTCTTAAAAGTATCTAAAAACGTAGGGGGACAATCAGGGGGACAGCTAGTAAATATGCTGTTTTTAAGATGTTTGGAAAATCATAGTAGTGTTAATGATTTTTAAGAACCCATTAAAAATCATTGAGAAAAAAGTAAATATTGACTTTACAATATGGTTATATTTCTTTTAAAAAGTCTTCCAAATCTTTGTCGGCAGAAAGTTCTAATTTTTTTCGCAATCGGTAGCGTGCTTTTTTTACGGCTTCTACGGTGATATGACGTAGTCTGGAAATTTCCTTTCTATTTAATCCTATACGAATGTAGGTACAAAGTTCTAAATCTGTTTGTGTCAATTTTGGAACACGGGTTTTTAGGCGTTGAATAAAATCATAATTTAAATGTTCAATATCGCTTTTTATGACATTTAGCTGATTATCTTCCAACAGTTCTGATCTAAGATTATTGATAATCTTCTCTACTGAAATAGTATCATCATACGTTGTCTTTTTCAAATCATTTACTAATTCTTTTTTTGATTTTAAATGATGATAAGACTCAAACAATAATTTTGAAATTTCGGCTTCTTTATCTTGTACTTGCTGTGCCATTTTTTTTAGCTCAAGTTGCGCTGCTTGTACAATTCTATAATTCAAATATACTTGCAATACTACATAAGTTAATAGTCCAATATTCACTAAAAATTTAGTCTGAATTATCAACATTGCATTCAGCATGTCATTCGTAAACACAATTGTCAAAATAATTGCATTGAGAAGCACAAATTTTGCAAACGGTTTCTTATCTATAATAGCTTTGCCTATTAACCAATACCATAAAAGGATGTCTAGAAAACCAAAAACTTGAAAAATGGGCGCACTATACGTTCCATAAAAAACAGGGAATATGATTACATATATCACTCCTAAACAGGGAATTACAGTAAAGAATAATACTACTTTTTTGGAAAAATACCCATAAAAGAGATAATGATGATATAAGAAAATCAGCGCTAAACCACCATAATAACAGACATATCTGAGTCTTTGTACCAATTCAAAAGAAATGTCTGGAAAAACCTTTAAAATAAAAGCCTCTCCAACAAATAGTTGTCTTGAACCTCCTATTAAACAAAAAAGGCCGAAGTATAAAAAATACTTTTCTTTTCGAAAATTTGTGTAAGTTATAATTTGAAAAATACCAAACAACATAATTAAGATCGTAATAATACTCTCTAGTGTTGCTCTTTGTTCCTTGATTTTATAAAAACTTTCCTTTTGAGTGATGGTATTTTTAAGAGGAAATCCACCGCCAAAACGACTGCTGAAATTTGACACCAAAATCATTACGTCCAAAGATTTTTCTTTGGGTAATTCTACTGACAGCGGTGGAATGGCATTTTCAGACTCGCTACTTATTTTAGATACGTGCCCATGAACTCCATACTTTTTGCCATTTACCCATACTTCCGCAGCACCTAAAACTCTAGACAAATTTAGTACGAGTTGTTTTTCAGAATTTTCCAATTCTATTTGAAAACGAAATGTTCCATATCCTTTGGGGTTATACTCTTTATTTTTCCAGACGGCAGTTGGCCATTGAATGGTATCAGGTTGTGTAAGTACTTCCTTTTGAAAAACACCTTTATCAGTTAAAGGCCATTGTTTCCAATAGAAAAGAGAGTTCCCTTTAATGACAAGTTCTTTCCCTTTTGAAACCTGATTCGTTTTCAAATGTATCAACCCTTTTTCTAAAACCGCAAAGTCCTGATCATCAGAAACACAGCCAGAAAGCAAAAAAAATAGGAAACTTGGCAGTAATATCTTAAAAAAGTAAAATCTCTGCGGGCACAATCTCATTGTATTCAATTAATTTATCACAAAGGTAATTTAAAAATAAAAAGTGATACACTCATTTGTTAAAGTTAAAAAGAGAATATTATTAATGAATTTAAAATTATAACAAACAAAAAATCCCTTCCAAATAAATGAAAGGGATTATGTGATCGCGACAGGATTATACTTCCTTAAAGCTCCGCTTTGAAAATGAAAAACACACCAAAATAAAAAAGCAAGCTATTTATTTTAGCTTGCTTTCCATTTATTCGTGATCGCGAGCCTTCAAAGTTTGAACTTTTTGGTGGAGGATTTGAGAGAGATTGGGGTGTTTGTGAAAGAGCATTTCTCACTGTTTAATGTTTCTCAACTTTGATTTAGGCTAGAATTGATTTTATTCAAATTTTAAATCAACCGTTCTTCCAAAGCATTTTTCCATTTATAGAATCCTTTTTTGTCTTCACTATAATCATGAATAACTTTACTGAAATTATCATTTTTAGTTTCCAAAAAAGATTGACGGCCATTATTACGAATCCAATTCAGTTTTTTATTTATTGATTCTAATTGCTTCTTAAAATGAAAGTTATTTTTGGGAAGATGCCAAACATAAGTCGCTTCTTTAGTATCTAAGGTTTCCAAAACTATATGATATTTGTGTTCACCTTCTAATAAAAAAACAAATGAAAATGGATATAGTACAAATCTGATTTTTAGTTTTTTGTATTGATGATATCTTGACAAATAAAATAACTGTTTATGATGAACAAATTTACTGTTTTTTAAAAGGCTTTTTAAGAGATTCTCTTCTGAACCAAATAAAGAGTCAATTGATTTAGAAGTTTTTTCTACTATATCATCACTTTTATACTTTTTGCTCTTACTAAATTGTTGTTCAACAAATTGAAATTTTATACTATCTATAATTTCTTTATTTATACGATTAATATCTTCTGAAGTAGCTATTTGAGAAACAATCAATCCATTTTCTAATCCAATTTGAATGTGTACTGTAATAGATTTAGAGCTTAGAATTTTGGAAAAATATGGTTTTAATACTTCAAATTCAGGCTGCATCTCTTCATTTTCGATTTCTAATTGTAGTAATGTTTCATTTGATAATTTATACGAAAAACAAACCATACCATAGTGAAAGTCTAGATCATTAATAGCAACTTTAATGAACTTATCAATATCATTGTTTAGATTCATTTTTGACTCTAAACTTTCTTTAAAGTCATCAAATAGTGTAGCTTGTCGATCAAGATTTCGATAATAGCTATTCCGTTTTAAAAATAGTTTGTTTAGATACGGAATATGTTTGTCTCGATAATCATAAATTACAGGTGTTAATTCAGACCGTTGGACTCTTCCAATATATTGAATTAACTTGCCTTTAAATGCAAAAGGATAGACTAAAAATAGACAAGATATACTTTGAATATCAACTCCTTCACCGAAAAATTGACCTGTGGTTATGATAGCTTGAAAGTCACCTTTTTCAATACTGTTCCATTTTAAAGTTCTTAAAGCAGAGCTATCTTCTCCTGAGATAGGAATAGTTTCATATTGACTTTTTAGATATTGACAAAGTACTAGGACATGCTCTTTTCGTTCTGTGATAAGTACCACCTTTCTACCATTATTTAACTCATGTCGAACATCATTTAATATGAGTTTGTTTCTTTCAGAATCATGGATGAGTATTTTTGAAAGTGTTTCAAATCGATCTGTTTTAGAATTAAAAGGAATATTCAAATGCGTATCTCGAATTACAATTCTAGCCTTTTTATAATTATCAATATCTTGAGGTTTTATCTCTGAAATGATATTACCTAAATACACAAAAAGTAGTTTTTCGTCATTGTTTTTACGAAAAGGAGTGGCTGTCAATCCGTATTGGTAATATGGTGAAAGTTTGTGAACAACTTCACGAAAAGATTTCGCAGGAATATGATGACATTCGTCTATAATGATTGTTCCAAAAGCAGATGTTAATAGATTATCTTCATCAGTCAGTTTTTTTCCTAAAGTCTGAATTAATGCAACAGTAATGTGTTTTCCGATTTTTATTTTTCCTTGACCAATTTTCCCGATCTCTCTTTTTGGAATACCAAAAAAAGTTTCAATTCTACTGATCCATTGTTCTGCTATCTGTTTCCGATGCGTAATAATTAATGCTGGTTGCTTCTTGTGTTCTATAATTTTTAAGCCAATAATTGTTTTTCCAGAACCAGGTGGGGCTACAATAATTCCAAAATCTTTTTTTAATGCTATTTCTAATGGAGGATGTTGATGTTTCAATAATTGAATTGAAGATAAGAATTCAACATTTTTTAGACGTTTTCTTTGATCTATAAATTCATATTCAACACCTTGTTGTTTACAAAAACGAATCAAATTTCCTACAAATCCTCTTGGAATTTCTATAGCATTTTCAGTTTCATCAATAAGCTTAAAATAACGATCCGTCTTCCAAGTACTTCTTCCTGTTTTCTTTTTTATTGCATAATCAGCATTGAAAAAATTTAGGTTTTCTTTGAGGAAATTGATTACTGCGGGAGCTAAACCATTTCGATTAATGACAATACTATTCTTTAGTGCGAATTCTAATTTTCCAAAATTTGTAACACTAACATTAAAATCACTTTTATTGTCTTTTTTTTTAAATGTCTTTTTAAAAATTGAATCCAGAGAAACAGTAGAAATTTTTTTAATGGTTTTCAAAAATCCCCATTGATCTTCATAAGGTGTAAATGTATTAATACTTATAAAACAAGAGTTTCCATTTTGTAAAGCCTGTCCTTGAAAGGGAAGTGCTATAAGATTTCCTAACCCTTTACCTGATAAATAATCTTGATTTGGAAATAATCGATCAAAACTTGTATTTCTATCAAATACAGAGAAAATTCCTGCTTGTTCAAAAAGTTTCAATATGATTTTTCTACTTTTAATAGCAGCATAAGGTTCTTCAAAAAATATCCACACATGCCCACCATTTCCCGAACGAGAACGTTCTAAATACGCTGGAATATTATTTTTGTTGCAGACTTCAATAGCTTTTCTAGATTGTTCTTGCCAACCACCTTTATCAAAATCAGCAACAATAAACCATGAAGTATTATTTTTCAAAAGTGGATATATTCCAATATATTTTTCTCCCTTTAGATGTTTAGAGAGATTCAAATTATCTAATCTAACATAGGTTTTATCTTTGTAGTCTTTAAAAGTTCCGCCTCTTTGCTTGTGAAGACGATACATATAAGGATCATAAGAATACGCTGGAGTATAACCACTTTTATTGCCTTTCTCCCATCGTAATGCAAATACATCTTCACGCCCTTTAAATAAAGAACGAAAGAGATTTAGCAAATCTGTATTTCCATCATTACTTTCCAATATGTTTATTGTATATGACTAAATATATGGAATTAGTTTGTATGGAAAAAGATAAATTAAAATCCTGAAATTAAATATTTAAAAATTCTTTTAACTCTTTCGGATTATCTTTATTATTCCAAAATAGCAGTAGTTCTATGGTTTGAGTATCTTCAAAAGCATCAAAATACAATGTTGTTTGTTTGGAGATTACAAATGAGCGTAAATTTGTTTTCTGTGATACTTTACCTTCAATTATTCCTGACTCCAATTTTTTAACAAAATCATCAACTAAATTCATAAAGTCCATAATTTCATTAACTGACCATTTTTTATTGATTTTGTCTAATTCTTTTGCGTATGATAATTCAGCAGTTGGTGTCCATATAACATTCATAAGCGTATTAAGCTATATCATATTTCTTTCGAAAATCATCCATTACTTCTTTATGTGAGCGTGTCTTACCTTGACGAGCTTGATCTCTACTTTCCATAAGAATTTCTTGAATTTCTTTAGGGAGTTCGTCATAGAAATCAGTAGTCTCTTGTTCAGAATACGTTTTATGCAATGCACTTACCATTCGTAAAAACCGTTCATCTGACGAGTTAATAATTTCAATTATTTTATTTCTTAATTCAATTGCTCCCATGATACATGAATTGATATACTGTCAAATATAAACAAATTATGGCATATTTAATAAAGATAAAATACATTCAAAAATTCTCATATTGAATGTTCTATATATTTTTTAAGATAGAATTCAAATATTGAATTACTCATTTAAGTGGAATTGTTTAAAACGAAATACCAATTATTTGAATAATTCATTATTAATATCGCTTTCCTCATGAAAATTTTAACGAATTTTATATTTTGTTGATATTTGATAATTTAATTATTGAAATAAAAAATACAATAAACGAGCGATATTAAAAATTTATTTACTTACATGGGATTAAGAGATTTAAAAAAAGAACTTCATAAAATGGACAAATCTGAAATGATTAAACTCATATCAGAAATGTACTCAAAGATTCCGTCTGCCAAAGAATTTCTAGATGTTTTTTCTGGAATGAAAATAGAAACTCTTATTGAAAAATATAAAAAGGAAATTGAGCGGTATGTTTTTCCAAGTGGAAGAGAAATGATCTTACGAGAAACAGAGGCTAGGAAAATAATACGAACTGTGCGCAAAATGAAAATCACGGAACTAAACGTTGAACTGGAATTGTATTATGTAGAATGTTGTTTAGAGATAATTCAAGATTTCGGGTATTCTGACGAGAATTATTACATATCTATTGAAAAAATGTTTGATAGTGCTATAAAAGGAATATCAGAAATTGGCGCAGAGAAAAAATATAAACGTAGAATCAATGACATACTTAGTGTAGCCAGTGAGTTTGGAATAGACTTTTATTATTAGAAAATTCACAGAAACCTTTAGAATACTTTAGTCACTCTAAAATTCTAACCTGTAAATTATTAGAAACCAAAAGCTTATATAAAACTATCCGTTCGGGTATAAAACAAAAAACCTGTAATTTAAAACATTACAGGTTTTTACAGTTTTAGTGATCGCGACAGGATTCGAACCTGTGACCGTCTGCTTAGAAGGCAGATGCTCTATCCAGCTGAGCTACGCGACCGGACCGAGTGCTAAGAAAATGTCTGGTAGACATTTTTAACGAGAGTGCCAGCATGCGCGTGGACTTAATTCTCTTTACTCTATTTTTTTGTAAGTGGCAGGACTATTTCATGATCCTAAATAAGTTTGTAACAAATTAAAATGAACTTTAATTTGAAATAAAACTTACTACTCTTTTATTTGTCGGGGTGGCAGGATTCGAACCTGCGACCTCCGCGTCCCAAACGCGGCGCGATAACCGGGCTACGCTACACCCCGAAAAATTTTTAATTCGTAGTGTAGTTTATCTCGAGCTATGTCGAGAGGCTACACCCCGAAAAATTTTAAATTCGTAGTGTAGTTTATTTCAAATAGAATTGAAAACTACACCTTGAAACAGTAATGTAATTCAAAAAAAGCGGAGAGACTGGGATTCGAACCCAGGCATCCCTAAGGATGACAGCTTAGCAGGCTGCTGCATTACCACTCTGCCACCTCTCCAATATTCTTGATGAATTAAGAACTTACACAATTGTGAAATTGCGGTTGCAAATGTAACTGTTCATTTTGTATGAAGCAACTATTTCTGCACTTTTTTAGTCTTTTTTGACTATTTTTTTTACAATAATTTAATTTTCAATTGACTACCTATTATTCTGGATATTCAATTCGTAAATGATAGATATTGTTAAGCTTCTTTTTTAAGACTTTTTTAATGGTTACAATTTCTTTTAAAGTGATATCCGCATTCATAAATTGCAACTCGTCCATTTGCTTGTCTATGATTCGCTCTACGAAATCGTCTATTTTTTGTGAAGTCGGTTCTTTTAAACTTTTAGAAGCCGCTTCTACCGAATCTGCCATCATTAAAATTGCCGTTTCTTTCGAGAACGGAATCGGTCCTGGATATTGAAATTTTTCTATAGAAACGTCTTCGTCAATTTCTTTGGCTTTTTGATAGAAGTAATACACTGTAGAAGTTCCGTGATGCGTTCTGATGAAATCTATAATTCTATCGGGCAATTTGTTGCTTTTTGCGATTTCAATTCCGTCCAACACATGATCAATGATGGTTTTTGCACTTTCGTCAGGCGCTAATTCGTCATGTGGATTTACGGAAGTTGCCTGATTTTCTATAAAAAACGTCGGATTGTTCATTTTTCCAATGTCATGATACAACGCTCCTACTCTCACTAACATTGTGTTGGCACCAATTTCACTTGCTGCCGCTTCCGCGAGATTTGCCACTTGTAAGGAATGATGAAAAGTTCCTGGTGCCTCATTAGCAAGTCGCTTCAAAAGTTTAGAATTGGTGTCTGAAAGCTCCAACAACGACACATCTGACACGAGTCCAAAAATCTTTTCATAAATATAAATAAGCGGTTGCACAAATAACGTTGCCAATCCGCAAAGGGCAAATTGCATAAAGTATACCCAAATTATGTGTAAATCTCCCGATTCATTCATACTGAAAACTTCTGAAAATTTGATACCACCTTCATGCGTGATGTAAAATGCAAAATACGCTACGATATAAATCAACGTGATCTGTCCGACAGAAATAAATAGATTCGCACGCTTATACAGTTCAGAAACGGTTAAAATGGTTACAATTCCAGCAATGATCTGTAAAAAGATATATTCCGAACTATTCGGCACAATAAATCCTAGTAATAACACCGTAAGCACGTGCGCAAACAAGCCCAATCTGGCATCAAAGAATGCTTTTAGAATGAGCGGCAAAATACACAACGGTACTACATATACATATTTGGTATTGTATTTTACAATCAGCGTTGTCAACACAATCATAAAGACAATATTCATAAAAATGAACGTGACTTTATTGTTGTTTTCATAGATTTCGGGACGGTATTTTCGGATGAACAACAACAACATCATCAACGCAAGCGCTACTAAAATGATGTAACCAAACACTATCCAATTGTAATTGGATTCATTCCAAACTTGCGATTCGTATTCTTTTTTGAGGGAAGCTAACTGTTCTAATTTTAACCCTTCCACAACTTCACCTTTGGCAATAATTCGAATGCCTTTTTGAACGTTACCACGTGTGGGAGAAATACTGTTCAACTCCGCTGCCAACACCGAATTAGTATAGTCTTGGTTTGCCTTAACATTTGGTTCAATAATTTCAAAAAAGAGATTGTACAACAGCGTTTCATAACTTTCCAACGCGGTTCTTTCTACAAACTCTTTGATATTGTCTTGAAGCGTATTAAGTTTGATAAAACTGTTGTAACTCACAATGCCTTTTTCTACATTGTCTTCCATCAGCACGACTAATTTGTCAAAATTGGACTCGTCAACCGTAGCAATGACGCCGTTTCTGTAAAAATTATCAAGCAACTGACCTGTTTTACGTTTCAAACTGTCAAATGCTTCTTTATCAATAACACTGTCTAATGAAAAGAGTTTATCAAATTGCTCATCAAAGTCGTTTTTTACTTTAGCAAAAACCTCACTATCATATTCATAATAGGTTTTTGCATTGTTGGTGAGTTGTATTTTTTCAGCTTCTAGTTCTTCGGATGATTTGATAATAGGAAAATCAAACTGCGCAATTAAAGTTTCATACTGCCAAGGTTTTCCTTTTTGAAACTCATACTGAAACTTTCCCCCTTTCGGGAAAAGATATACTACTAAAACTGTGGTAAGAATGTGTAATAGTAGTTTATATAGAAACGATTGATTTTTATATAATTTAGTGATGAGCTGCTTCATTAAACGAATATAGGTAATATGTAAAAGTAATCAAACTTCGTACAACTTAATATTTGGGGTTATCGTTTTTTGATGTTTGGAAAGAAGTGATTGCCGTGTGTAATTTTTTGTTCTTAAACTTGTCACAAAAATCATTAGCTTTTATTGCTTAATTGATAATTTATACGGAATTCTTCTAAAAAATAATTAAATTCGCAGCTATTAAACCATACGCAAAAATCATGAGTAAAAAAGTTGTTATTGTTGCAGCTGCTAGAACTCCTATCGGAAGTTTTTTAGGCGCATTATCCACGATACCTGCTCCAAAGTTGGGAGCTACAGCCATCAAAGGCGCTTTGGCGCAAATAAATTTGGCTCCCGAACATGTTGAAGAAGTAATTATGGGAAATGTTGTACAAGCTGGTACAGGACAAGCTCCTGCAAGACAAGCCGCTATTTTTGCTGGAATTCCCGATACAGTTCCTTGTACTACGGTAAATAAAGTATGTGCTTCTGGAATGAAAGCTGTCATGCAAGCAGCACAAGCTATTGCTTTAGGTGATGCTGCTATTGTAGTTGCTGGAGGAATGGAAAACATGAGTTTAATTCCACATTACTACCACGCAAGAAAAGCGACAAAATTTGGTCCTGCCAAGATGGAAGATGGAATGCAGCGTGATGGTTTGGTAGATGTGTATGACAATGTTGCCATGGGCGTTTGTGCAGATGCATGCGCCACAGAATACGAATTTTCAAGGGAAGACCAAGACGCGTTTGCAATTCAGTCGTACGAGCGTTCTGCAAAAGCGTGGGCAGATGGGAAGTTTGCAAACGAAGTGGTTCCTGTGGAAGTTCCACAACGAAGAGGTGAGCCGATTGTTGTCAATGAAGATGAAGAGTACAAAAACGTAAAAATGGAAAAGATTCCTAATTTACGAGCTGCCTTTACCAAAGATGGTACGGTAACTGCTGCCAATGCTTCCACGATTAATGACGGTGCTGGAGCCATGGTATTGATGAGTGCTGAAAAAGCTGCTGAACTAGGATTGACACCTTTAGCAACTGTAAAAGGATACGCAGATGCAGCACATGAGCCAAAATGGTTTACAACAGCGCCTGCAAAAGCATTACCAAAAGCGTTGGCGAAAGCAGATATAAGCATGGATGAGGTGGATTATTTTGAATTTAACGAAGCATTTTCTGTGGTTGGACTGGCGAATATGAAAATTTTAGGACTTTCTGACGATAAGGTAAATGTAAATGGTGGCGCGGTTTCTTTAGGACATCCGCTTGGTTGTTCTGGAGTGCGAATTTTGATTACATTGCTTAGTGTATTGGAACAAAATAATGCAAAAATTGGAGCGGCAGCAATCTGTAATGGTGGCGGTGGCGCTTCTGCATTTGTTATAGAAAGAGCTTAATTTTCCCATGCTAAAAAACACCGAATTTTAATCCATGCAATACGGAATTTGCAATTTGAGTATTGTTCCGCTTCGTGCAGAACCAACCGATACGAGTGAACTTGTATCGCAAGTACTATATGGAGAACATTTTAAAGTATTGGAGCAACGCAAAAAATGGAGTCGCATTCGCATTGCGTTTGACACTTATGAAGGTTGGATTGACAATAAACAGTACCTAGAAATTACCGAAGACATCTATAAAGAAAAAGACAAAGAGGAGCTAATTTTATCTTCCGATTTGGTAGAATTTGTTACGGATGAATCGCTCTTAATGCCCATTCCGATTGGTTCTGTTTTAAATTCACTGGAATTTCTTTCGCACCAACATGATGGAAATACCGTAAGCGGAATTATTTCCAAAGAGAATATTATTAAAACTTCGTATATGTATTTGGGCGCTCCGTATTTGTGGGGTGGAAAAACACCTTTCGGAATCGATTGTTCAGGATTTACCCAAATGGTGTATAAGCTGAATGGTTATCAACTTTTGCGTGATGCTTCTCAGCAAGCTACACAAGGAGAAGCGTTAAGTTTTATAGAAGAAAGTGAACCTGGTGATTTGGCATTTTTTGACAATGAAGAAGGCACTATTATTCATGTGGGAATCATTATGGAGGATAATTATATCATTCACGCACACGGAAAAGTTCGGATAGATCGTATTGATCATTCAGGAATTTTTAATGTAGAGACACATCGACACACGCACAGACTTCGTGTGATTAAAAAGATTATTTAGTTCTTCTAAAAAAGTTCTAAATACATATAAAAATTACAACATAAAAAAACCTCGCAAATTGCGAGGTTTTTAGTTTTTACACGTTAAGAATTACTGTCCTAACTCTGCTAATTTAGCTTTTACTTGTTTGAATTTTTCATCTTCACCTAAGAAAGAATACAATCCTTTTAATTGCTTTAAGATGCCAACATCGTCTGGTACACTTACAATGATTCCTTCTAATATTGATAGTGATTCTTTGTATAATGAAATTTGTTGTTTTTGGAACTCTTCAAACTTCTTATTATCCGCAGAAGAATTTCCTAATTCATTCATCTTATCAACTACTTCAGAAGCTTCATCTAAATATGTTTTGGATAAGTTTACTGCTGCATTTACATAGCCTGGATCTAGCTCCAATACTTTTCTGTACGCTGCTCTCGCTTCTTCTACATCGCCATTTTCACCACTGATTACTCCAATATTGTAATACGAATCTACATCGTTTGGATTTTTGGTAATAATCTCTTTCATGATTTCTTTAAACTTAGCTGTATCGCCCATTTTGTAGTAGATATTTCCTTTGGTCAATAACAAAGAAGGATCGTCTGGACTCACTTTGATTGCGTCTTCTACTGCCGCTAAGGCTTTTTCATTATCACCAACATGATTGGTATAAATCCAAGAAATATTTTTTACGATTTCTGGTAATCTTGATTTCGTTTTTTCTTGTGTAGGACTTGCATGTGATTTAGATCTAACAGATAAATCTCTAATGTTTTTGTCTTGGAAAGGTTCTTTTTTTCCTGTGGCTACATTGATGGCAAAATACTTTGTTTTTACTCCCGTATATTCCATGTCTTTTAAGTCTTCATAATACTTTAACGCAGTATTATAATCCTTTCCTGAGATTGAATTGGAAGCAGCAAAGTAAAGTAAGTCTTTATTTTCTGGCTGTAAGGTGTACGCCGTATGTAAAAGACTTGATGCATTCGCATTATCTTTAGCATTTTGAGCCGCAATTGCTTTGTCTACCAATTTACCAACCATGGTTTGTAAATTTGGTTTCGCTTCTTTCGTATACTCAAATTTCTTTTGCTCTTTTTCAAATGCTAGTAACTTGTTATAAGCTTCACCTGCAGTTTTTAAAGAAGCGTCCGCGTCCATTCCTTTATCAGCTAAATTCTGGTACGTTTTACCTTTTAAAAAGTAATATTTTGCTTTGTATTTAGCTTCAGCGCTTTCAATTGTTCCAGAAAGTCCTTCCAAAATGCTTTTTGCTTCAGTAGGATTCTCTTTTTTCAATGCTTTCTCAGCGGCTTTTAATTCTTTCTTTTGTGCAAAAGAAAAGGCTGTCATCAACAGTGCTGAAAAAATTAAAATGGTTTTCTTCATTTTGTAAATGTTTAAAATAATTGAGGTTTTTTATTTGTTATTATTCTTGTGATTCTTGCTCACTACTGTTATCCATATCAACTGCCGTGCCATTTTCTGGAGTGTCAATATTTTCAGCATCTTCTATTACATCTTCATCTTCTTGCTCGTTGCGAACTTTGGCAACTGCAGCAATAGAATCTTTTCCTTTAATATTGATCAATCGAACACCTTGAGTCGCTCTTCCCATAACTCTTAAATCAGCAACTGCCATACGAATTGCAATTCCTGATTTGTTGATAATCATCAAACCGTCTTCATCCGTTACGTTTTTAATCGCTACTAATTGTCCCGTTTTTTCAGTCACAGAAATGGTCTTCACTCCTTTTCCGCCACGATTGGTAATTCGGTAATCTTCTAAGCTAGATCGTTTTCCATATCCGTTTTCAGAAACTACTAAGATATTGCTTTCCATATCGTTTACAGCAACCATACCTACAACTTCATCGTTGTCATCTGCAAGCCTGATTCCACGAACTCCAGAAGCATTTCTTCCCATTGGGCGCGTTTTTTCTTCTTCAAAACGAATGGCTTTCCCCGATTTTACAGCCAACATTACTTGACTGTTTCCAGTGGTTAACTTCGCTTCTAGCAATTCGTCACCATCTTTAATGGTAATTGCATTGATACCATTGGTACGCGGACGTGAATACTGTTCTAAAGGCGTTTTCTTCACTTGCCCTTTTTTCGTAGCCATAATCACATAATGATTATTGATGTATTCTTCGTCTTTTAGGTTTTGCGTACAGATAAATGCTTTTACCTTATCATCTTTTTCAATATTGATTAAGTTCTGAATCGCTCTACCTTTCGATGTTTTGCTTCCTTCTGGAATTTCATATACACGCATCCAGAAACATTTTCCTCTTTGCGTAAAGAATAACATATATTGGTGATTGGTTCCAACAAATAAATGCTCTAAGAAATCCTCATTTCGTGTCGCACTTCCTTTTTGTCCAACACCACCACGGTTTTGTTTTTTGTATTCTGTTAACGAAGTACGTTTAATGTATCCTGCATGTGAAATGGTAATCACTACTTTTTCATCCGGAATTAAATCTTCAATACTTACATCGCCACCTGCATATTCGATCATTGAACGACGTTCGTCTCCGTATTTATCTTTGATGACTGCCAATTCTTCTTTAATGATGTCCATTCTTCTTGACTTGTTTGCCAAAATATCACGGTAATCTTCAATACTTTTCATGATGTCATCATACTCTGCACGCAACTTGTCTTGTTCCAGGCCTGTTAACTGGCGTAATCGCATTTCCACAATCGCCTTCGCTTGAATTTCTGTCAATTCAAAACGTTTGATCAAGTTGTTACGCGCATCTTCCGCATTTTGCGAACCACGAATAATGGCAATTACCTCATCAATATTATCAGAAGCAATAATTAATCCTTCTAAAATATGGGCGCGTTCTTCAGCTTTTTTAAGCTCATATTGCGTTCTACGTGTTACGACTTCATGTCTGTGTTCCACAAAGTGATGAATCATTTCTTTCAGATTCAACAATTGTGGACGTCCATGAACTAATGCAATATTATTTACACTAAAAGACGACTGTAATGCAGTGTACTTATATAATTTATTTAAAACGATGTTTGGAATTGCGTCACGTTTCAAAATGTACACAATGCGCATTCCTTTTCTATCTGATTCATCACGAATCGAAGAAATACCATCAATCTTTTTATCATTAATCAAATCGGCAGTTTTCTTAATCATGTCTGCCTTGTTGACTTGATATGGAATTTCAGTAACAATGATACATTCTCTTCCTTGCACTTCTTCCATAACGGCTTTTCCACGCATGACAACTCGTCCGCGTCCTGTTTTAAACGCTTCACGTACGCCATCATATCCATAAATGATTCCACCTGTTGGGAAATCGGGTGCTTTTACGTGCTGAATTAATTCATCAATTTCAATGTCATTATTATCAATATACGCGTGAATTCCGTCTATGACTTCCGACAAATTGTGTGGTGGCATATTCGTTGCCATACCTACTGCAATCCCTGAAGCTCCATTAATTAGTAAGCCAGGAACACGAGTTGGTAATACTGTTGGTTCCTTTAACGTATCGTCAAAATTTAGGGAATGGTCTACGGTGTCTTTATCAATATCTGCCAACATATCATCGGATATCTTGCGCATTCTTGCTTCCGTATAACGCATTGCTGCAGGACTATCACCATCAATAGATCCGAAGTTTCCTTGTCCGTCTACCAACATATAACGCAGACTCCATTCTTGCGCCATACGCACCATAGCGTCGTATACAGAGGTGTCACCATGCGGGTGATACTTTCCTAATACTTCACCTACGATTCTTGCAGATTTTTTATGAGCGGAACTGGATCTCACTCCAAGTTCGTGCATTCCGAACAATACTCTTCGGTGAACGGGTTTCATACCATCTCTTACATCTGGAAGTGCACGTGACACAATGACTGACATCGAGTAATCGATGTAAGCAGACTTCATCTCATCTTCAATATTAATGGGGATTAACTTTTCTCCTTCTGCCATGTATTTTTAGTTTTAATATTTCGAGTTTTACAAATCGAGCCAATATACAACATTTACTAGTATTCAGCGAGGGTTTTAGAGGGCATTTTAACGTTTTTTTATTAACAATTTTTGATAAGTTTTTTACATTATTACGTCTTATTCTTTGAAATGAATAATTTTTTTCATGAATTGCGTTAAATATGCTGACATAGCGGAACAATTTTTGTATTATTCAGTTTGAAGTAGTAATTTTAATGTCGAAAGGAAATAATATATATGGATGATAATTTCTCCCCAAGGGTAAAGGATGTAATAGCCTACAGCAAGGAAGAAGCATTGCGTCTCGGCCATGATTTCATTGGCACAGAACATTTAATGCTCGGACTTCTTCGTGACGGAAGCGGCAAAGCCATCAACATTTTAAACGCATTAGATGTCGATTTGACACATTTGCGTCGAAAAGTTGAGATTTTGAGTCCTGCCAACCCCAATGTGGCAGTCGCACCAAACGAAAAGCGCAATTTACACCTAACCAGACAAGCAGAGAGGGCACTCAAAACTACATTTTTAGAAGCCAAACTTTTTCAAAGTTCTTCTATCAATACCGCACATTTATTATTGTGCATTTTACGAAACGAAAACGATCCTACAACGAAACTATTGAATAAGTTGAAAGTGGATTATGATAATGTTAAAGAGCAATTTAAGTATATGATAACAAATGACGATGATTATATAGACACGCCGCGTTCAGAATCATTCTCGGACGATAATGGCGGTTCGCAAGAATCTTCTAAAGAAAATCCGTTTGGATCTTCTAATTCAGGAGGAAAAGTAAACAAAAAGTCCAAAACACCAGTACTCGACAATTTCGGAAGAGATTTGACAGCGCTGGCAGAAGAAGGAAAATTAGATCCTGTGGTTGGACGTGAAAAGGAAATAGAACGTGTTTCTCAAATTTTGAGTAGACGTAAAAAGAATAATCCAATTTTAATTGGAGAACCGGGTGTTGGTAAATCTGCCATTGCCGAAGGTTTGGCTAATAGAATTATAAAACGTAAAGTGTCTCGTATTCTTTTTAATAAAAGAGTCGTAACGTTAGATTTGGCAAGCTTAGTCGCTGGTACAAAATACAGAGGTCAGTTTGAAGAGCGCATGAAAGCCGTGATGAACGAACTAGAAAAGAATGATGATATTATTCTCTTCATTGATGAAATTCACACCATCGTGGGCGCAGGTGGCGCAACAGGAAGCTTAGACGCCTCTAACATGTTTAAACCAGCGTTGGCAAGAGGTGAGCTGCAATGTATTGGAGCCACTACGCTAGATGAATACAGACAACATATTGAAAAAGATGGCGCTTTAGAACGACGTTTCCAAAAAGTAGTGGTACAACCGACTACGGTAGAGGAAACCATCGAAATTCTAGAGAACATCAAAGATAAATATGAAGAACATCACAATGTAAGCTATACACCTGAAGCCATTAAAGCATGTGTTTCGTTGACCAATAGATACATGACAGATCGTTTTCTTCCAGACAAGGCCATTGATGCTTTAGATGAAGCAGGATCAAGAGTGCATATTACAAATATTGACGTGCCAAAGCAGATTTTAGACCTAGAACGCCAATTAGAAGAAGTGCGTGAATTGAAAAATTCTGTCGTGAAAAAGCAGAAATATGAAGAAGCTGCCAAATTGAGAGACGACGAAAAACGTTTGGAAAAAGAATTGGCAATTTCGCAAGAAAAATGGGAAGAAGAATCCAAACAACATAAAGAAACCGTAAGCGAAGACAATGTCGCGGATGTCGTTTCCATGATGACTGGAATTCCTGTAAATAGAATTGCACAAACAGAAAGTAACAAATTAGCACAACTTCCTGAGTTAATCAAAGGAAAAGTAATTGGACAAGATGAAGCGGTTGGAAAAGTTGTAAAAGCGATTCAGCGTAACCGTGCTGGACTAAAAGATCCAAATAAGCCAATTGGTTCATTTATTTTCTTAGGACAAACTGGAGTTGGTAAAACACAGTTGGCAAAGGTATTAGCTCGTGAGTTATTTGATTCTGAAGATACTTTGATCAGGATTGACATGAGTGAATACATGGAAAAATTTGCTATTTCTCGTTTGGTTGGTGCACCTCCAGGATACGTTGGTTATGAAGAAGGCGGACAATTAACGGAGAAAGTTCGTAGAAAACCGTATGCAGTTGTATTGCTTGATGAAGTTGAAAAAGCGCATCCAGATGTATTTAACATGATGCTACAAGTATTGGACGACGGTTATTTAACGGATAGTTTAGGAAGAAAGATTGACTTTAGAAATACGATCATCATTATGACATCGAATATCGGTGCACGTAAGTTGAAAGATTTTGGAGCTGGAGTTGGCTTTGGAACGAGTGCTCAAAAATCGCAAGCAGACGATCATGCCAGAGGTGTTATTGAAAATGCGTTAAAGAAAGCATTTGCGCCTGAATTCTTAAATAGAATTGACGATGTTGTCATCTTTAATACGCTTGAGCGCGAACATATTCACAAAATCATTGATATTGAAATCGCAAAGTTGTATTCAAGAATCCAAGGTTTAGGATACGATTTACGATTAAGTGACAAAGCAAAAGACTACATCGCTGATAAAGGTTTTGACAAGCAATATGGTGCAAGACCGTTAAAAAGAGCCATTCAAAAATATATTGAAGACGCTTTAGCCGAAGAGATTATTACGGCAAAAATTCATGAAGGAGATAAAATCTTTATGGATTTAGACGAAGACAATGATGAGTTAACTATTAAGATTGAAAAAGCAGAAAAGCCTACTGAATCTTAATAAATTGATCCTCAAATGCATAAAAAATCCTGCTTTTTCGAAAGCAGGATTTTCTTTTTTTACCTGTTTTCGTGTCATTTACAGATAAAAAATGGTAGTTTATCCAAAAAAAATAGTAACTATGTAGTATAAAATACTTTTGCCACTACGCTTTATATTTTAGCCCTAAAATAAACTACCACCACCATGAATATCATTGGAAAAAAATTAAGAAATGTATATAATTTCAAAAAAGGAAATTTATACTTGTATGACGACCTTGTTATAGGAGAGGTTGACGAGGGCGTTCATGTATCGAGCGAAACATTAATCTCTTTTTTCGAGTTTTTTCATGAAAATTATTCAAAACCTTTTGGGTATATTTCATTCCGAAAAAACTCCTACTCTATTGATCCGCAAATTTATTCTATGCTTCCTGAAAATAATTTATTGAAAGGAATTGCCATTGTCTCTAATCAAAAATTCTCATCATTAAATGCGAAAGTAGAAAAAGGACTCTACAAAGGACGTTGTGAATTATTTACCACAATTGATGCCGCAGTGAATTGGTTGGATACTATAATGCCGCTTCAGAATGAAAATGCTGACATTTCAGATAATTCAACTATATAAGCCAAATAATTACAATTTCATTAACAAGAAAAAACACTGACACTTGTTATTTTTGCGCAGTTCATCTATTTTTTTGGTAGGTAGAAGATAAAAACACTATATTGAATAAAAGCAATAAAAGTGCGCGTAGCCAACGAAAATAATAATTCATACATTAAAAAATATACTTTGCAAATTGGTAAAGTAGAAATTTATGAAAACTACATGGTTGCACAACTAAATGAAGGCATTACTCTTAATCTTGAAACAGTTGCCGAAATCATTCTAATTGCCAACAAACACTTTCCTACGGAACCTTTTGCCTACATTACCATTCGAAAAAACTCCTATGCCGTTGATCCGATGTTGTATTTAAAAGTCTTTGAAATAGAAAACCTAAAAGCCATCGCGATTGTTTCTAGTAAATTTATCGACAATCATAATGTAAAGATTGAAAAGCACTTTTTTAATAAACCTATGCGTGTATTTAAAACTTTAGAAGAAGCGATTACTTGGTCAAAAACGTATCTTTAATATTTTAAGGTTGAATTGCTTCGCCATGTAAACTCTTTGATGCAGTCATTTACAAATCTAAAATCGTACATCTGAAATCAAAGTTTTACTTCGGTAAGCTCAATAGAACTATCAAGAAATACTAGAAAACTGTAAGTTATTATTTAAAATTTTCATTCTCTTTAAACAAAAAGAGGTTTAAATACGATGGAGTCTCTCAAGCTACTTACCGTGTTCATAAATTGATTTTTTTCTTCAGAATTCAGATCATCACTACTTAGAATATTTTGGGTAATATTGTCATGCTTTTCTGTAGATAAAATCCTTTCAAAATATTTTTGAATAGCCTTCTTAAAAGACGCGCTCGAAGCTTCTACTTCTGGTGTCAATATAGCTTTATACAGTAATTTTACAGACTTTTCAATTCCATCTTCGTTTGGAAAAATAGTTTGAATCAGTGTGCAAAATTCATGGATTGATTCTGTTGTATATAATACTCCAAATAAAACTCTCAGTTCAAAATCTTCAATATTTAACCGAATATCTTTAAACAACTCATCTCTAGCAACACCTTCAGAAAACAATATATACTTTTCTAAAATTCGTTTGTCAATACTATATTTTTCATTTTTGATATGTTCGATGATATCAAAATTATTATGAATTCTAATTAATTTTTGGATTAAAGATAGTACGGTACTTGGATCTTCATTTTCAATAAAGTCATTGATAATACTAAAATACTTTTTTTCATTTTTTAACGTACGTTGCAATCCTAACCATTTCACCAATTGAGGAGTATCTTTTCTCGTAGAGAAATTAGAATATGCTATACCAGACATTTTATTATAATCTGTAGTAATTTCATCATAAGGAAATTTTTCCTTGTTATTGGTGCGGACACTTAAGCTTACACAAGGATGATCAATATGCCACAAACCATGTATATAGGCTTTTCCTGGAAATACTGGAACAGCATCTCCCTGTAAAAGGATTTCTCGCTTTTTAGTTGAGAGCGTTCCAAACTTTAAATTGGCTCCAAATGATTCTTCTTCTTCAAAATTATAAATTGAATGAATGATGGTACCTTTTAGATTCATAAAAAAACCACTCCATACATGATGATGAGGTGTTCCTATGTCACGATCCCAAATATGCAAGTACATTGCCAATAGCGGAGTTTGCGCTATTTTTATAACTCCTAACGCTGGATGCGTATCATATTTCGTAAGCTGATGGTGAAAATTAGATATTAATAATTCATCAATCTTTTGATGGATCTTAAATTGATTGATAGTATGAATTCCTATAGATGGTAATACATCTAATTTATAGTGATTTCTTTTCCATTCATGTTCAATTTTGTTGAGAATACTAGTAAACTCTTTCATTGTGCAAAGAATAAAAATACGAGGTGTTAAAGCATTACAACACTTCTACACCTCGCATCATAAATAGATTACGATTAATCCATGTCTTCATCCCAAGGTCCTGTAGGATCATGATAGCATCCACCTTTGATGTTTTTTTCTTTGATAGCATTTGATTTGAAAGCTATCACATTTGCGTTTTTTTTAAAGTAATCACTTTTGTTACTTTCGTTACTTTTTTTTAACATAATAATTTGTTTTATGATTAATGAAGCTTTAATATACGTATTTTTTTACATATTTAAGATTCTTCTGTAGTTAAATTGAACAAAATTTATCGAATCCTAAAAGTCAAAACTCGTTGCTAAACTGTCTAAATAAATTTCAAATAAGACTCTTAAACCTATAAACTTTTAACCTCATAAACCTAGAAGTTATCACCCAAACAACACCTCATTCTCCACGAAAGTAAGCTGTAAAAAAGACAAGGTGTCACGAATAGCAATGTGCAATTCTCTGTCTTCATCCACAAAAGGAACGGTCATGCGATAGGTTTGTAAAAACGCTTCAATAAATTCAGAACTTTTCAAAGGCGCTCTAAATACCAATGCCTGAGAAGCATTCAGCAATTCAATTGCCAAAACACGTTCAATATTATCTACAACTTTCAACGCTTTGGTTGCTGCATTTGCGCCCATACTCACATGATCTTCCTGTCCGTTGGAAGACACAATCGAATCCACACTCGCAGGTGTTGCATATTGTTTGTTTTGACTTACGATACTAGCGGCAGTGTATTGCGGAATCATAAAACCAGAATTCAACCCTGGATTGTTCACTAGAAAATCAGGCAAATCGCGCAAGCCAGAAACCAACTGAAACGTTCTTCGCTCTGAGATGTTTCCTAATTCCGCCATAGCAATTGCTAAATAATCGAGTGCCAATGCCAATGGTTGTCCATGAAAATTTCCGCCAGAAATAATTTCGTCTTCCGCAATAAAAATATTCGGATTATCCGTCACCGAATTGATTTCTGTTTCAAAAGTTTTGCGAATAAACGCCAACGTATCTTTTGTGGCACCATGTACTTGTGGTACGCATCGAAACGAATATGGATCTTGTACATGTTTCTTTTCTTGCGAAATCAACTCACTGCCTTCTACAAATTCTTGAATACGTTTGGCAGTTTTTAATTGCCCATTGTGCGGACGAATAATGTGAATTAAATCATTAAAAGGTTCTATTCTTCCATCGAAAGCTTCCAATGAAATCGCTGCAAAGAAATCCGCGAAATACGATAATTTATACGATTTTAATAAAGAATATACACCGTACGCACTCATAAATTGCGTTCCATTCAACAATGCCAATCCTTCTTTTGCTTTGAGCTGAATCGGTTGCCAATCAAACGCTTTTAATACTTCCGTAGAAGGAATTTCTTCTCCTTTATAATACACGGTTCCTTTTCCCAAAAGCGGCAATGCCAAATGTGCCAAAGGTGCCAAATCGCCCGAAGCACCCAACGAACCTTGTTCAAAAATTACAGGTAAAATATCATGATTGTAAAAATCAATCAAGCGCTGTACGGTTTGTAATTGCACGCCCGAATGTCCATAACTCAACGATTGTACCTTCAACAACAACATCAACTTGATAATAGCTTTCGGCACACGATCGCCAGTACCACATGCGTGAGAAGTCACCAAATTCTCTTGCAATTTTGACAAATGTTCATCAGATATTTTCACATTACACAAAGATCCAAATCCAGTATTAATACCGTAAATAGGCGCTTTTTGATCTTGTAAACGTTTTTCTAAATAATTGCGACACGCGCGAATCTTTTCGGTGGCTTCTGTAGATAAATCCAACGTTGCATCAGCATGCAATATATCTTGGATTGTGGAAATATCAAGAAATTTTGAACTTATAAGGTGTATCATGTTGGTGTAATCAAATTATCTATCAAAAGTCAAAATTCAATCTGTATAAACCAAATAATTGTTAATAATTTATTGATTAAATCAAGAATCTAGTACATTTGAGAAAACAAACTTTCAAAAAATGAAAAAACTATTGCTATTGATTGCAGTATTGGCAATCCTCTCGTGTAAAAATGAACCGGAAGCACCTAAAGATTATGTGACAATTTCTGGAAAAATAGAAAATCAAAATAGTGATTCCTTATTTATTTCACAAGGAAGAAACTATTCCAAAACCATAAAAGTAAATAAAGACGGAACTTTTAAAGATACCTTAAAAGTAAAAGCAGGTATGCACCGTTTGTATGATGGTGGCGAATCAAGCAATATATATCTTAAAAACGGATATGACCTCACGATGTCACTAGACACCAAACAATTTGACGAAACCCTTTCTTTCAAAGGAGAAGGCGCAGCATCAAGCAATTATATTATAAAAAGAGCTCTGATGCAAGAAAGTCTATTTCCTCCTAGCCTTTTTGACATGGAAGAAGAAGATTTTAAAGCTGAAACTGCCAAGATTCACAAAAAACTCCTTACTCATTTGGATAACCATAAAAATATTGATTCTGCATTCTTTTCAACGGAAAAACTCGCTTTAAATTCATTTCAAAAAAGCATTCTTACATCTTATAAATCCTTTAAAAAACAAAATGAAGCACGTTTGGCTCAATTTGCAAAATTTACAGGCAAACCAGCGCCAAAATTTGATTTTGAAAACCATAAAGGGGGAAAAACTTCGCTAAGAGATTTACAAGGAAAGTATGTATACATTGACGTTTGGGCTACTTGGTGCGGACCGTGTATTCGTGAAATTCCTTCATTACAAAAAGTTGAAAAACAATACCATAATAAAAATATTGAGTTTGTAAGTATTTCTGTTGACAATGGCAGAGGTTATAGAAATGACATGAATGCCGCAAAAGCAGGTTGGAGAAAAATGGTTACAGATAAAAGCTTAGGCGGAATTCAATTACTTTCTGACAAAGGCTGGAAAGCTAATTTTATACAAGGTTTAGAAATTAATTCTATTCCAAGATTTATTCTCATTGATCCAAGTGGAAACATTGTAAATGCAGATGCGCCAAGACCTTCAAGCCCAAAATTGATTACATTGTTTAACAAATTAAAAATATAATCCTTACCAAAATTGCTGTCATGAAAAAAATATTCATCCTAATAGCTGTTCTTACCGTAATTTCGTGTGCTAACAAACAAAAAACTGAAAACAGAGAGTATATTGTGCTATCTGGAAAAATAGAAAATCAAAAAGCAGCTAAAATTTCTATCATTAATAATGACTTTACAAAAGAAATTTCGCTAAATGCTGAGGGTATTTTTACAGATACGCTGCGTGTAGACACAGGGTATTATTCTTTATACCACGATAGAACCAATGCAACACTATTTTTGACGAAAGGAGAAGAGTTAAAAATAACAACTGATGCTACAAAATTTATAGATAGCATGCGTTTTGAAGGTAAAGACGCAACTTCCAATAAATTTTTAGTAGACAAAGTTCTTAGAAACAGAGGAAAAGATCCAGTGGCTATATTTTCACAAGAAGAAGGAGAATTCATAAAAACAATGAGTGATATAAGAGATGTAACTTCTCAAAAACTAAAAGAAGCAACTGATTTAGATGAAGCATTTATTGCTTTTGAAAAAAAGAACATCAAATATGCACATCTTATCAACCTATCAAGATATCCGCAATACTATCCTTATTATTCTAAAAATGAAAATTACAAGCCATCTGAAACGTTTATGGCGTACTTTAAAAATATTGAGTATGATAACGAAGAAGACTTCAAAATTTATGAGAATTTCAGACAATTGGCGCGTCAACACTATTCAAAAAAGTTAAATCCATTTGAAGATGTAAAAGGGAGTGTCGCTACTATAAAAAACTTAAAATCGCAAGTGTTAAAAAATACCCTTGCACAAGAATTAGCGTTCTTTATT
Source organism: Kordia sp. SMS9 (assembly GCF_003352465.1). Lineage (NCBI taxonomy): Bacteria > Pseudomonadati > Bacteroidota > Flavobacteriia > Flavobacteriales > Flavobacteriaceae > Kordia > Kordia sp. SMS9. The sequence goes on from NZ_CP031153.1 coordinate 4,870,703, forward strand.
TCTCCTTCTGGGAAAGATGCTGACTATTTATATACAGCACTTTCTGAAATTTCTACGAATGAAAAATTCAAAAAAGAATTAACCAAAAAATATACAGACATTCAAAAACTAAAAGCAGGAAAAGATTCGCCAACGTTTGATTATGAAAACCATAAAGGTGGCACGACGAGTTTGGCAGATTTGCAAGGAAAATATGTATATATTGATGTTTGGGCTACTTGGTGCGGACCGTGTATTGCGGAAATTCCATCACTAAAAAAAGTTGAAAAAGACTATCATAACAAAAATATCAACTTTGTATCCATTTCTATTGATGCGTTGAAAGATCACGACAAATGGAAAAAAATGGTGACAGACAAAGAACTTGGCGGCGTTCAGCTTATGGCAGATAAAGCTTGGCAATCTCAGTTTGTAACGGACTATGTCATTGATGGTATTCCACGATTTATCTTAATTGATCCAAACGGAAAAATTGTAAATGCAGATGCACCAAGACCTTCAGATAAAAAACTCATTGAATTATTTGATGAATTGAAAATATAGTTTCTTTAAAAATTCAAAAAACAAAAGCGCTTTGAAACCTCAAGGCGTTTTGTTTTTTTATCATGCGTCTTCCGCTTCCGCAGACGGCGCTTCGGGTTCTCTAAACAAATCCAAATACGCATCACCAATATGATCCACAATATCGCTCGCTGTCAACGCTTGGTATCCCAAACCTGACAACGCAATATCACCTGCTTTTCCATGTAAATACACTCCAAACAAAGCGGCTTGTAAAGAATCGTACCCTTGAGAAAGCAATCCTGTTAACATTCCTGTCAACACATCGCCGCTTCCCGCAGTTGCCATGCCTGGGTTTCCTGTATTGTTAATATACACAGAACCATCATAAATGGTAACAGTATGCGCTCCTTTAATGATTAAAATAATATCGTATTTCTTTGAAAATGATTTTGCTTTTTCCAACTTGTCAAAATCATCAGTCCACGTGCCTATCAAACGCTCCAACTCCTTTGGATGTGGCGTTAAAACAGAATGTTTGGGTACAGATTTTAGTAATTTTTTATTTGCTGACAACAGGTTCAATGCATCTGCATCAATCACCAAAGAATCTTTGCTTTTCTGTAAAAATACTTCCAATGCCTTTGCTGTTGCAGCATCAGTTCCCATACCAACGCCAATTCCGATCGTTTTCGGTTCAATATCAAACTGAATATCTGTAACATGCTTTTCGTTTTCATCACAAATCACCATCGCTTCTGGTAAAGAAGTCTGCAAAATATTGTAGCCGCATTCAGGAATAAACGCCGTTACCAATCCTGCACCAACGCGCAAACAAGCTGAACTCGCCAACGTTACTGCGCCTATTTTCCCGTAACTTCCACCAATAATCAGACTATGTCCGTACGTTCCTTTATGTGCATATTTTTCACGTGGAATGTACAATGGCAACACTTCAAAGGTATCAATCAATTGCACTTCGGTGTCTGTTGTTTGTAAATATTCTTGATCAAGTCCAATATCTATCGCTTCCCATTGTTGCATATAAATCCCTGTTTCAGGCAAAAAGAAACTTAATTTTGGTGCTTGACTCGTCAATGTATAATTACTCGCAATCACCGCTTCTTTATCTTCTGGTCCGTGATCAGGATACAATCCAGAAGGAACATCCAACGAAACCGTATATGCTTTAGAAGCATTGATATATTTGATCAACTCTTTCACCCAATCAGAAGTTTTCCGGTTCAAACCAATTCCAAAAATAGCATCGACAATAATATCTTCTTGCTGCATTTCTGGAAATTCTTCGCCTGAACTCAATAATTTAGGCCAAACCTTAAACTCTTTAATGCGATCGTAATTCACCAAAAAGCCTTTGGTTCGCTTTGCGCTAAAATTTACCACATACAGATGCACATTATAACCATGATGCAATAACTGGCGTCCTAACACCAATCCTAAACCGCCGTTATTTCCAATTCCACAATAAATATGAATGGGAACTTGTGCACCATGCATGCGTTTGTGAAACCAATTAAACAATTGCGTTCCTGCAAATTCCAATAAGTCATTAGAGGTAATTTGATTTTTTTCGATCGTACGATTGATGGCTTCATAGATCTGAGCCGCTGAATATATCTTCATGTATCGTTGTATTAGCGCAAAATATTACACATTTGATGAAATTTTCTACAATTCACTATACTTTTTTAGTGCATTTATAAAGAAAACCGAATTTTATTAGTAATCCGTTAAAAAATAAACATATAGTTTGTTTATGGTTATAAAAGTAATACATTTGAATAACATCATACGACAAAACATGTGTTTAGTAGCAACATTTTTTTCTTCGACAACAATCAGTACAGGCACATGCTTCACTGAAACAATTGCTACCACAACCCCTTTTGGGGTTTAAATCATATAGTACCGATACGGTGTTTCTCTCTCAAAAAATTAGTTAAAAACTAAAATACCAATAACCATACAAAACAATACTCATGAACCTACTCAAATTTGGCGGTACTTCTGTCGCCAATGCGCAAAATATAAACCTAGTAATCGATATCATTACAAAGGCTTCTCAAGATGAAAAAATAGCAGTTGTCGTTTCCGCTTTTGGAAACACTACAAACATGCTCTTAAAAACAGCAGAACTAGCGGCTGTAAAAGACGAATATTATAAAGACTTGCTTCAAGAAATTGAAAACAGGCACATTCAAGTTGTAAAAGATTTAATTCCCGTTACGGAACAAAGCGCCATTATCAGTCACACGAAACGCTTATTAAACTATTTAGAAACCTTGTATGAAGGTTGTTATTTGCTTCGCGAATTGACGCCGAAAACCTTAGCAACGATTGCTAGTTTTGGAGAACTTTTATCTTCATTCATCATCTCAAAAGTGATGGAAACACGCGGATTAGATAGCATACTTAAAGACAGTCGTGAATTAATCATTACATCAGAAAGCTACGAAAATGCACAAGTACTGATGAAATTGACACAAGAAAACTGTCAATCTTATTTTAAAACGAACGAAAAGCAAATTACGATCTTACCCGGATTTATTGCTGCTACAGAAAAAGGAGAAACCACTACGCTTGGTCGTGGAGGTTCAGATTACACTGCCGCCATTATTGCCGCCGCAGTAGACGCAAATGAATTACAAATTTGGACCGATGTCAGCGGAATGTATACCGCCAATCCACGAATTGTAAAACAGGCAACGCCAATTCCACATATTTCGTATCAAGAAGCAATGGAATTGTCACACTTTGGTGCGAAAGTAATCTATCCACCGACCATTCAACCTGTGCTCGACAAAGAAATCCCAATTTTAGTCAAAAACACCTTTGCGCCAACGCAAGAAGGAACACGTATTTCCAAAAAACCAAATGGAAAACAACGCGCTGTCAAAGGAATTAGTTACATAGAAAACATTTCACTATTAACGCTTGAAGGAAGCGGAATGATTGGAATTCCAGGATTCTCCAAACGTTTATTTGAAACCTTATTGGCAGAACAAATCAACATCATTCTCATCACACAAGCATCTTCAGAACATTCAATTTGTATTGGAATTAACGATAAAGAAGCGTCCAGAGCTAAGATTGCCATTGATGAAACTTTTGCCTACGAAATCGCTTCTGGAAAAGTAGATCCGATCTTAGTAGAGCAACAACTTGCTATCATTGCTTTGGTGGGAGAAAACATGAAAAATCACCAAGGATTGAGCGGGAAAATGTTCAGCATGCTTGGAAAAAACAACGTAAACATTCGCGCAATTGCACAAGGTGCTTCTGAGAAAAACATCTCCGCAGTCATCAAAAGTGACGATGCCAAAAAAGCACTGAACGCGTTGCATGAAGAATTCTTTGAAGCAAAAATAAAGCAACTCAATCTATTTGTAACAGGTGTTGGAAATGTGGGCGAACGCTTCATCGCACAACTGCACCAACAGCAAGAGTACTTGCGTGAACAACTAAAACTCAACGTACGAGTGGTAGGAATTTCCAATTCCAGAACCATGCATTTTGATGCAGAAGGAATCGATTTACAGAAGTGGAAAAAGCATTTAGCAAAAGGAGAAACGGCAAGTTTAGATGAATTTCACCAACACGTAAAATCGCTCAACTTGCGGAACAGTATTTTTATAGACATTACCGCGAGCCATGAGGTTTCTAAAGTATATGGAAACTATTTACGAAACAACATTTCCGTGGTAACTTGCAATAAAATTGCCTGTGCTTCTGAATATAAAAACTATCAAAACTTAAAACGTATTTCTCAAAAATACAACGCTCCGTTTTTATTTGAAACGAATGTTGGCGCAGGATTACCAATCATTGACACATTGAAAAATGTAGTTGCTTCAGGAGATCGTATTCATAAAATTCAAGCCGTACTTTCGGGAAGTTTAAACTTTGTGTTCAATAATTTAAGCGATCAAAATACGTTTCACGATGTAGTAACACAAGCACAAGAAGAAGGGTATACCGAACCCGATCCAAAAATTGATTTAAGTGGTGTAGATGTTGCACGTAAAATTCTCATCTTAGCACGTGAAAGTGGGTATATATTGGAGTTGGAAGACATTCTAAACGATTCCTTTTTACCAGAAGAAACACTCAACACAGATAACAATGAGGACTTTTACGCATCTTTAACCAAACATGAAGCGCATTTTCAACAAATTTTTAAAGAAGCCAACGAAAAAAAGTGCCGTTTAAAATATGTAGCTACTTTTGAAAATGGAAAAGCCAACGTTGGTTTGCAACACATTCCGTCCGATCATCCTTTTTATAATTTAGAAGGAAGCGATAATATTGTATTATTCTTTACCGATCGTTATGTAGCGCAACCTTTGCAAATAAAAGGCGCTGGTGCAGGAGCTGAAGTAACTGCATCTGGAATTTTTGCCGATGTCATTCGAATTGGAAAGTTTTAAAAATTATAAATATTGAATGCTAAATTTTAAATGATAAACTGAACGTCACTTCGAGTGATTTTCGACAGAAAATTGTATCGAGAAGTACTCGAAAAAAATAGAGGTGAATATTGAAATTTTCTCAATTCTCAATACTAACAACTCAATACGAAATCAAAAAATGAACGAACTCAAAATATTCGCGCCTGCAACCATTGCAAATGTCTCCTGTGGCTTTGATGTCCTCGGACTTTGCTTGGATACCGTTGGTGACGAAATGATCATTCGGAAAACTGCTAAAAAAGGAATTACAATTTCGAAACTTGTCGGACAAGATTTACCTTTAGAAACGGATAAAAATGTAGCTGGAGTTGCTGGATTGGCAATGCTTGAAAAGCTAAATTTAGATCACGGTTTTGAAATTGAAATCTATAAAAATATCAAAGCGGGTAGCGGAATTGGAAGCAGTGCTGCAAGTTCTGCAGGAACGGTTTGGGCAATGAACGAATTGTTAGGAAAACCATTTTCTTTAAAAGAATTGGTACCGTTTGCCATGCAAGGAGAAAAACTAGCCAGTGGAACGGCGCATGCTGATAATGTGGCTCCTGCCCTTTTGGGCGGATTTACCTTAGTGCGAAGTTATCATCCACTGGATATCATTAAAATTCCAACACCTAGTGAATTGTTCGCTTCGGTCATTCATCCACAAATAGAAGTAAAAACATCGGATTCGCGTTCGGTATTAAAGCAAAAAATCACCTTAAAAGATTCCATCATACAAATTGGAAATCTTGGCGGTTTAATTAGCGGATTGTACACGGCTGATTACGATTTGATTAGCAGATCCTTACACGACGAAATTGTAGAACCTTTGCGTTCCATCTTAATTCCTGGCTTCAATGATGTCAAACAAAGCGCAATCAATTGTGGTGCGTTAGGCGCAGGAATTTCAGGTTCTGGACCTTCTATATTTGCATTGAGTAAAGGCGAAGAAATGGCAGAAGCTGTTGCCAGAAGCATGTCCGAAACCTATGAGAATCTAAATATTGATTATGACATTCATGTCTCAAAAATTAATACCGAAGGTTGTCGAATTCTATAATTGTGAATGCTGAATTATGAATTCTTCAATCTTAAAATCATCAAAACGTCACTTCGAGTAAAATTCTGAAAGAATTTTGTATCGAGAAGTACTTGAAAACTCTAAATGTAAAATGATAATGTTTACATATAAAACAAAATATCAAAGCTGTTCTCGATACACCAAATCACAGATTTAACACTTGAGCTGACGGTTAGAACAAAGACCTAAAAGTTAAAATAAGCAACTCGCAAAACAACAACTAATGAACTACTACAGTCTACATCATAAAGCTCCCAAGGTTTCATTTAAAGAAGCAGTAATTCGTGGATTAGCGCCTGATAGAGGTATTTATTTTCCTGAAAATATTACACCATTGTCGGAAGAATTTATCAAAAATATTGACAACTATTCGCATGAAGAAATTGCTTTTGAAGCGATTCAACAATTTGTGGGAGATGACATTCCAAAAGAAATTTTAAAAGAAATCATTGCCGAAACACTAAGTTTCGATTTTCCTGTAATTCCGATTGAAGAAAACATTGGAACGCTAGAATTATTTCACGGACCAACGATGGCATTTAAAGATGTTGGCGCACGTTTTATGGCGCGCTGTTTGGGATATTTTAACCGTGATAAAGACGAAAAAGTCACAGTTTTAGTCGCGACTTCTGGAGATACTGGCGGCGCAGTTGCCAATGGGTTTTTAGGTGTGAAAGGTGTAGATGTTGTGATTTTATATCCAAGCGGAAAAGTCAGCGAAATTCAAGAAAAACAGTTAACTACTTTGGGACAAAATATTACCGCATTGGAAGTAGATGGTGTGTTTGACGATTGTCAAGAAATGGTAAAAACTGCTTTCTTAGATGAAGAAATTGAACGTACACTAACGTCTGCAAATTCCATCAATATTGCACGTTGGTTGCCGCAAATGTTCTACTTTTTCTTTGCATACAAAGCAATGCACAAACAACATAAAAACCTAGTATTTTCAGTGCCAAGCGGAAATTTTGGAAACATTTGTGCAGGGATTATGGCACAAAAACTCGGTTTGCCGATTCAGCATTTTATTGCAGCGACGAATGTAAACGATACCGTTTCTAACTATTTAGAAAGTGGCGAATACGTTCCACAACAATCAATTGCTACGATTTCAAACGCCATGGATGTTGGGAATCCGAGCAATTTCATTCGTATTCAAGAATTGTATGGAAATGATTTGGAAACGATCAAGCAACATTTTTCATCGTACAGTTTCACAGATGACGAAACAAAAACTGCCATGAAATCTATCTACAATCAACATAATTATATTGCCGATCCGCACGGCGCCGTTGGGTATTTAGGTTTGCAACATCACGATTTAAAAGATGCATACGGAATTTTTCTAGAAACCGCACATCCTGTCAAATTCTTACCGACAGTCGAATCGACCTTGCCTGTACAACTAGACATTCCACCACAAATTCAAGAAATCATGCATAAAGAAAAACATGCGCTAAAAGCAGCAAATTATGATGATTTGAAACGATTTTTGAATGCATAATTAGGTTTGTCTTTTCGAGTGGCAAATCTCCGATTCGTTGTATCGAGAAAAGCTGTGAAACGAAATAGGTATTAGTGTAACTTCAAAGGAAAAACAGTTTCCAAAAGAAACAGATTGCCACTCTCCAAACAAGTTGGAGATCGCAATGACGTTTCTCAGAAGTATTGAGATATTAGTATTTAGAAGTTTCCAATGTAATTCGTGCGGAGGCAGGAATCCAAATACGTCAAAGTAGTTTCTGAAATAGAAACAGAATTATAAACAAAAGAAACAAAACCGTCTTTTCGAGTGGCGAATCTCTGATTCGTTGTATCGGGAAAAGCTGTGAAACGAAAAGTTGTTCGAAGTGCTTCTCGATACAATTTTTTTCCGCTTCACTCCAAAAAATCACTCGAAGTGACGTTTGGATTTACGATTTCAGATTGATGATTTTTTTGATACATCGTTATAAATATTCGTGCATTCGTGACAAAAAATAATACGCATTTTCAACGTCGTTTGTATTTGTCATAAAAATTGAAGTGGCGCTTGTAAAAACTAAAAAAAGTACATGCTTTTATCTTTAAACCGTTCAATTATTAAAATTCTGATGTTAAATTACGAATCAAGTATAAATTCATCATTTTTTTAGGTCGATTTTTCATAAATTCGCAATCAATTTAAGAAAAACTAAAATGAAGGATACAGCTCTTACTAAAATTCACGAAGCATTGGGTGCTAAAATGGTTCCTTTTGCAGGATATAACATGCCTGTACAGTACGAAGGCGTTAATGTTGAACACGAAACAGTTCGTAACGGCGTGGGTGTTTTTGATGTAAGTCACATGGGCGAATTTGTGATTTCTGGACCGAATGCGTTGGCATTAATACAAAAAATCGCAACCAATGACGCTTCTAAATTGGTGGACGGAAAAGCGCAATACAGTTGCATGCCTAACAATGATGGTGGAATTGTGGACGATTTAATCATCTACAGAGTGAATGAAGAGAAGTATATTTTAGTCGTAAATGCTTCCAATATTGAAAAAGACTGGAACTGGATTTCAAGTCATAACGATGTAGGAGCTGAAATGCGCGATGTGTCTGACAACTATTCTTTATTGGCAATTCAAGGACCAAAAGCCGTGGAAGCGATGCAGTCTTTAACGGAAGTTGACTTAACAAATATTAAATATTACACATTCCAAATTGCAACCTTTGCAGGTGTTGAAAACGTCATTGTTTCTGCAACTGGATATACAGGTTCGGGTGGATTTGAAATTTACTGTAAAAACGAAGATGTTGCCAAAGTTTGGGAAAAAGTTTTTGAAGCTGGTGCTGATTTTGGCATCAAGCCGATTGGTTTGGCAGCGCGTGATACCTTGCGCTTGGAAATGGGGTATTGCTTGTATGGAAATGATATTGACGATACCACATCTCCAATTGAAGCAGGTTTGGGTTGGATTACGAAATTTACGAAAGATTTTGTAAATCGTGAAGCAATTGAAAGTCAGAAAAAACTAGGGACAGCACGCAGATTGGTCGCTTTTGAAATGCAAGATCGCGGTATTCCGAGACAAGGATATGATATTGTAGACGGAAACGGTAATATTATTGGAAATGTAACATCCGGAACCATGTCACCTTCTATGAAAGTGGGTATTGGCTTAGGATATGTACCAACCGTTTTTAAAGATGTAGGTAGCATTGTTTACATTCAAATTCGTAAAAAAAGAGTACCTGCAAAAGTGGTGAAACTTCCTTTTTATAAAAAATAGCAATTTTTACTTTTGAATAGAATTTTAATATTAGGAGCGAGCGGATATATTGGTCAGGCGATTTACAAAGAGCTCTGCTCCTATTTTGATGTATACGGTACGTTTTACAGCAACAAATCGTTTGCGAAAAATCAGCATTTTATTCGGTATGATTTGGATTATGATGGTATTGACGAAATTGTGACACAAGTGCAACCCACCATCATTATTTCTACCTTGCGTGGCGATTTTGCCGCACAGATTGAAGCACATATTTTTTTAACAGAATATGTAAAAACAAAACCCTGCAAACTCTTCTTTTTATCGTCTGCCAATGTGTTTGATGCATACAGCAGTTATCCATCGTATGAATACGATAAAACCCTTTCAGAAAGCATCTACGGAAAACTTAAAATTCGTATTGAAAATATGTTGATGCGTTTGCCGCAGAAAAAATATGCGATCATTCGTTTGCCGATGGTTTTTGGGCACAATTCGCCGCGAATCCTAGAAATAAAGCAATGCTTGGAAGAAAACGTTCCTATTGAAGTGTTTCCGAATTTGGTAATGAATACCATTTCTGATAAAAAACTCACACAGCAAATTCACTACATGATCAATCGACGTAAAAGTGGAATTTTTCACTTAGGTGCCGAAGATTTAATTCATCATGAAGAATTTTACGAAGAAATTTTAAAAAGCCTGAACGTAGAAAAACCGTTATTTAAAAACGTGTATACATCCAATTTTGATCGTTTTTTAGCCGTTTTGCCAAAAGATAATAAATTACCGAAGCATTTGGCAACAACGAATCAAGAGACTTTAGAGTATATTTCTGGAAAAATTAAAGAGTGATTGTAAAGATCAAATCAAAGTCAATTACATTATATCCTAAAAACAAGACCATTTTCAAGCATTTTCACCTAATTTCCTACGTAAAAAGCAAAAGATTCGTTAAATTCGTACACTAACGGTTCTACAAATTCTATTTGCATCCATGCACACTTTTTTACGTTTTATACTGCTCTTTGTCGCAACAACTTCGTTTGCACAAGTAGATTCTTCTTTCTGCAACAAATCTCGTTTGATTTTGACGATGTTAGATAAGAATCACTACAAACCCAAAACGATAAATAACGACTTTTCAAGCTATGTTTTTGATAAACTTTTGGAACGTTTGGACGATCGCCGTTTGTTGTATTCGCAAGCAGATATAGAAGTATTAGCGCCATTAAAAGATCAATTGGACGATTATTTGCGAAATGGGGAATGTGACTTTATCAGTGAGTTTACTGTTTTTTATGAGAAACATCTCAAAGAAGCAAAACAAACAATTGAAACTTTAGAAAAAACAAAGCTAGATTTTTCTGGAAAAGACACGGTAACCTATGGAAGTTTTAAAGAAAAATCGCGCTTCTCTATATCACCCAAAACACTTCAAAAACGCTGGTCTAAAAAGATTAGAGTCGATATGATTCGCGATTATTTATCGTTGAGCAATCCATCAAACTTCAATAAAATAAAAGCACAGCTCAAACAAAAAGTTATTGCGGAAAACAAATGCTTTATTGTAGATAAATTGCAAGCGGTGAACGGATTGCAATCATATGTAGAAACTACATTTTTAGATGTTGTGTGCACCTATTTTGATCCACACAGTAGCTTTTTTGATCCAACAGACAATGCAACATTCATGAATTCTATCAGCACAGAAACCAGTTCTATTGGTGTATGGTTTTCCAAAAATAACGATGGAAAAATTGTCGTTTCTGGCTTGCAAACTGGAAGTACCGCTTGGAAAGAAAAAGAAATCAGCGCAGGCGATTTAGTGCTATCACTAGAAGCAAATGATACCAAACTCAGCACAACCTGTCTGTCATTGATAAGTCTGTACGACTTCATAAATGATGAAAATAATAAAACAATCACGATCAACTTTTTGACTGATAAAAACTTGAATAAAACGGTCGTTTTACGCAAAGAAAATTTAAAAATTGAAGAAAATGCAGTCAATAGTTTTATCCTTAAAGGGAAAAAAGATATTGGCTATATTTCCTTGCCCAGTTTTTATACGAATGCAGATTATGGTTTTGGAAGTGCCAATGATATCGCGAAAGAATTGTTCAAACTTAATGCGGTTGATATTGACGGATTGATTTTGGATTTGCGTGGCAACGGCGGCGGTTCTATGAAGCAAGCCATTGATTTATCGGGCATGTTTATTGACAAAGGTCCTTTGGGGATTTACCGCGATCAACAAAACGAAAAACGCATTGTCAAAGATTTGAATCGGGGAACATTGTTTACCAAACCGTTGGTGATTTTGATTAACAACGAAAGTGCTTCTGCCTCCGAATTTATCGCAGCTGCTTTGCGCGATCACAACAGAGCTATTTTGGTGGGAAGTCGCACGTATGGCAAAGGAACCATTCAACAGATTATGCCGTTGCAAAGTGAAGAAGGTTTTTTACGAATTACCATTGAAAAAATGTATGGTTTTAAAGGCAATTCGCATCAAGCAGTTGGCATTCGACCTGATATTGAATTCCCAAATTTATTGACAGGAATTGAAGATGGCGAAAACGGAAATGCAAATGTGATTGTGAGCGATACCATTCAAAAAAATGTCTATTTTAAAATTCCAGAAGCAGCAACATACGACAATTTACGTACCAAAAGTATGGCGCGCATAAAACAAAACAAAGCTGCTGCTACCATCAAAGAAATCAACACCAATCTGAAAAATTATTTACATAGCGAACGTGTATTACTGTTATCTGTGGAAGGAATTCAAGAAGACATGGACAGATTTAACGCTATTTTTGAAAAATCGGACGATATTGAAATGACTCACGAGACTTTTGAAGTTGTAAATTTAGAAGATTACAAAGAAATTTTAGCCTACAATAAAAACAAAGCCAAAGAGAATTCGTATGCGATTAAGAGCATTCAAACTGATCATGAAATTGAAGAAACCTATCGTATTCTTTCAGATTATATTCAACAACTCACCAATTAAATTTATGAAATTACAATACTTAAAAACACTTCTTATAATGTTATGTGTATGTGCGTTTCAAACTTCGACCGCACAAAGTTTTAAAAACCCGAACGAATATTTATCTTTTGTTGGAAAAGAGAATAAAAAAATCAGCAAAAGCATGTGGAAATATACCAAATCGGTTGCCCACAGTAAAAGCGCACGCAGAATTGAAGGCGATCGCAAACGCTTGATCAAATCGTTGGAACGCGCGATAATTACTATTAAAAAAGCCAAACCTTTTGAAGGTGAAGACGATTACAAAAACCAGGTGTTAGCATACATGGATTTGCGCACGAAAATTCTACAAAATGATTACGCAAAAATTGTAGACATGAAAGAAGTTGCCGAACAATCTTACGATTTTATGGAAGCGTATATTTTGGCGCAAAAAAAGGTAGACGAACGCATGCAAGAAGCCCAAGAATCGTATGAAAAAGCCTTGGAGGCTTATGCGGCAAGAAACAATATTGAACTGATTGAATCAGAAACAGAACTTGGAAAAAAGATGCAAATTTCCAATGAGGTTTTTGAACATAGAAATTCGGTGTATTTGGTATTTTTCAAAAGTAACATTCAAGAGAGCTTCTTAATGGACGCTTTGTCTAAAAGTGATATTAGCGCCATCCAACAAAACATGAACGCTTTGCAAAGTTTTGCCAAAGAAGGCTTGCAAGATCTCGATACGGTTTCGACGTATAAAGAAGATCTTTCGCTTGTAAAAGCTACTAAAAAAGCCTTGGAATTTTACTTGGAAGAAACACAAAATGAAATGCCAAAAATGCTTGAATTTTTCTTACTGAATGAAAAGTTTAACGCGATCAAAGAAGCAATTGATAAGAAAAAAGCGAAAGATCGAACCAAAAAAGAAATCGATCAATACAATAACATGGTCAAGAAAATTAACAAAGCCATCAACGATTTCAACAAAACCAACGAGCAATTAAATAAAAAAAGAACTAAAATTATTCAGCAATGGAATGACGCTTCGGCAAAATTTTTAAGCCGACATATTCCAAAAGAATAATACAACATATATATTTGTAAAAATAAAAAGCACACGCATAATGGGAAGAGCATTTGAATTTAGAAAAGCACGAAAAATGAAACGTTGGTCAGCAATGGCAAAAACTTTTACCCGAATTGGGAAAGATATTGTCATGGCGGTAAAAGAAGGTGGACCGAATCCTGAAACAAATTCGAGATTGCGTGCGGTAATTCAGAATGCAAAAGCTGCCAACATGCCAAAAGACAATGTGGAGCGTGCAATAAAGAAAGCATCTGACAAAAATACGGATAACTACAAAGAAGTATTGTTTGAAGGCTACGGACCTCACGGAATTGCAGTATTGGTAGAAACTGCTACGGACAATAATAACAGAACAGTTGCCAATGTGCGTAGTTATTTTAACAAATGTGATGGGAATTTAGGGACGCAAGGTTCAGTAGAATTCATGTTTGATCATACGTGTAACTTCCGAATTCCCGCAGAAGGACAAGATCCTGAAGAGTTGGAATTAGAATTTATTGATTTTGGTGTAGAAGAAGTCTTTGCTGATGAAGATGGTATTTTATTATACGGCCCTTTTGAAAGTTTCGGTGCTATTCAGAAAGAATTGGAAAACAGAGAAATTGAAATATTATCCTCTGGTTTTGAGCGCATTCCACAAGTCACGAAAACGTTAGACGAAGAGCAAACCGCAGACATTGAAAAGTTGTTGGAAAAGCTGGAAGACGATGACGATGTTCAAAATGTGTATCACACGATGGCGGAATAACTTCAGATTTAAAAACATATAAAAAACCACGCTCTTTTCTAATAAAGCGTGGTTTTTTGGTTTTATAAATGTGTAATCAACATTTTATCTAAAAAAATCTATTTACAATAGTACAACTACGGAATCACCGTAAGCAAATTATTTTTAGAATAGATACTTTTATATCATAACCAAAAACCCTGTAATCATGTTAAAAAATATTCGTAAACTCCAAGGAACTAAAGAATTGGAAAAATCTACACAGAGAAACATCTTAGGTGGATTAAGAGCAGCTGCTAGATGTAAATCTCAATCAGATTGTTCAATTGATCAAATTTGTCAAAACGGAAGATGTTTCAATTGTTTTGATCCTAGAACTGGATATTGGTTTTGTTAAATATCAATAATACGGTTTTACCTTACAAAATGTATCAGTTTTTAAATCTTTAAATCAAAAAACTAAAGTACATTTACATCATAATTAGTTTATTAAAATTTTAATCGGACTTAAAATTTGAGTGTTAGCGCATAAAAAATACTAAAGAGAGAAATTGTCGAAAATTTGTATCATTTTTTCATATGTGAATTATTAAGTTAATACTAAGTTTTCTTCAAATTTAATCGAGACATTTCTCTCTTTTTTTATGCAATCCTTTATCTTTTTTTTCTTCTCTATAGACTTATACCAATTTACACATAAGACATCTAAGATTTTTAAATTGTTTCAAAAAAGTATGATTGTTTAGATATTTTTTAATCGTTTGGGAAGATTCCGTCCTACGACGGAATAATTCAACTAACAACTTTAAATTCGCGCTATGCGCTTTTGAAAAATATTCATTCAAAGAAAAAAGCGAATCCTTAAAAATAATCGATTTATCATGGGGAAAGATACCGTCCTGCGACGGCATTAATTCAACTAACAACTTTCAATTCGCGCTATGCGCTTTTGAAAATAGTTCTTCAAACAAAAAATAGAATCCTCAATAAAAAATGATTTATCATGGGGAAGATTCCGTCCTGCGACGGAATAATTCAACTAACAATTTTCAATTCGCGCTATGCGCTTTTGAAAAATATTCATTCAAAGAAAAAAGCGAATCCTTAAAAATAATCGATTTATCATGGGGAAAGATACCGTCCTGCGACGGCATTAATTCAACTAACAATTTTCAATTCGCGCATTGCGCTTTTGAAAAATAGTTCTTCAAACAAAAAATAGAATCCTCAATAAAAAATGATTTATCATGGGGAAGATTCCGTCCTGCGACGGAATAATTCAACTAACAACTTTAAATGCACTTTTCAAGTTTTTTAAAGTTGAGTTTCATTAAAAAGCAGGCTGTAAGCCGAATCCTGTCGAGCCTTATCATTTATCTAAAATTACTGTTACCAATAACTTTTATCTGCCTACCCTTGAGCATCGAACGTGCCGTTCTCATCGCTCATTTACATGGCATTGCACCTCGTAGAGTTTACCTGATTTCACTACAGCATTACCTGTACATTCTTTCTGCTGCACTTGTCCTCGCCTTACGACGGACGGATGTTATCCGCTACAATTGCACTATGGTGTTCGGACTTTCCTCCTTGTCCCAAACTTGATTTGGGATCTTTTCATTTTATCTCTCGATATTTTGAGAAGATGCCGAAACAAGTTCGGCACACGGCGATAAGGTAGCCTGCTTGCCGACAAAAGTACTGCTTTGTTTGAAAATAAGACGTATGTTGCTAAAAATATCTTTTCTATGAAATTTGATCAAAAACTGTTGATAAAAAGAAACAACTAACTCCTCATTTGCTAGGTTTGATTAGATATGTATTAGTATATTTGTCCCTATAAGATTACCCTATTTTTATGGAACATTTCATTGTATCAGCTCGTAAATACAGACCGCAAACATTTAAAGATGTTGTTGGTCAACAAGCGATTACAAATACGTTGGAAAATGCCATACAACGGAATCATTTAGCACAAGCCTTACTATTTTGTGGACCGCGAGGAGTTGGAAAAACAACCTGTGCGCGAATCTTAGCGAAAAAGATCAATCAAGATGGTACAGAAAATCCTGATGAAGACTTTGCCTTTAATATTTTTGAACTCGATGCTGCTTCTAATAATTCGGTAGACGATATTCGAAGTTTGATTGAACAAGTGCGCATTCCACCGCAAGTGGGAAGCTATAAAGTGTATATTATTGATGAGGTACACATGTTGTCGCAAGCAGCTTTTAATGCGTTTTTGAAAACCTTAGAAGAACCGCCAAAACACGCCATTTTTATTCTGGCTACGACCGAAAAACACAAAATTATTCCAACGATTTTATCACGATGTCAAATTTTTGATTTTAAACGAATTGGTGTCAAAGATGCAAAAGAATATTTAAAATATATTGCTAAAAGTCAAGGAGTTGAAGCAGATGATGACGCTTTACATATTATTGCCCAAAAGGCAGATGGTGCCATGCGTGATGCGTTGTCTATTTTTGACAGAGTGGTAAGTTTTTCAGGAAAACAGTTAACGCGACAAGCGGTCACGGAAAACTTGAACGTTCTCGATTACGAAATTTACTTTACTGCAACTGACCTGATGTTAGAAAATAACATTCCACAGTTATTGATAGATTTTAACGAAACCTTATCCAAAGGCTTTGACGGACATCATTTTATTGCTGGAATTGCTTCACATTTTAGAGATTTATTAGTCTGCAAAAATCAAGCTACAATTGCTTTGCTGGAAGTTGGCGATCAGACGAAACAGAAATATTTGGAACAATCGCAAAAAACGTCACAACAATTTCTCATGAAAGGAATTGAATTGGCAAATGATTCTGATTTAAAATATAAAACGAGTCGAAACCAGCGACTGTTGGTCGAATTGTGTCTCATGCAACTTGCCTCTATCAATTATGATGGAGAAAAAAAAAATAGCAAGCACTTCATAATTCCGGCTACTTTTTTCTTGGCACATGGCAAAAAAGTAAACCCAATTGCCAACGTTACCGAAGCCAATACCTCGCCACAAACGAAATCTACAGAGGAAATACATTCCAATTCCGCAGCAAACGAAGCAGAGAAGCCATCTACGGAAGTGAAAAAAGCAGCAACACCGCCGCCTAAACCCAAGATTGACATTTCCATGATGCGCAACAAGGTTTCTGGTTTGTCGCTATCAAGTATCAAAGCAAAGCAAGAACACCTAAAAAAACAACAAAGTAAAGTTGTAGATCAGAAGGAATTGCCAAAAGATGCATTTACAGAAGAAAAAATGGTGGAAGTTTGGAATGCGTATGTGAATAAGATTGATCGGAAAGGAGAAAAAATTATGGCTTCTTCTCTGTCAACCGATGTTCCAAAATTGAAAGATGCCACGACCATTTCTATTGAATTGCCTAATGAAACCATGAAAATTGAAATTGAACGCGCACAATATCCATTGCTGGAATTTGTACGTGCACAATTGAATAATTATGACGTATCACTAGAGATTCTCGTAAATGAAAAGGCGGAGAAAAAATATGCGTTTACCGCGCGTGATAAGTATGAGAAATTGAAAGAAATCAATCCGCTCGTAGAAAAGCTGCGAAAGGATTTTGACTTAGAAATTTAATAAATAAATGATGTTAGGACTCAAATTGCCAACTGATCCACGTTGGGTGAACATTGCAGAAAAGAATATTGAAGAAATTTTGACAGATCATGCGTTTTGTGAACAGAAGGCGGCAAGTACCGCGATTTCTTTGATTGTAAGTTTTCCAGAGTATCCTGAATTGATTAACGCAATGATTGCCTTGGTGAAAGAAGAAATGAGTCATTTTAAAATGGTGCATGATCGCATTTTAGCTAGAGGTTGGACATTGGGACGTGATCGAAAGGACGAATATGTAAATAGATTGGTGCAATTTTTCCCAAAAGGTGGCAGCAGAACCACGCAACTCGTACACCGATTGTTGTATGCTGCGTTGATTGAAGCCAGAAGTTGCGAACGTTTTAAGTTATTGTCTGAACATATCAACGATCCTGAATTGGCAACTTTTTATAAGAACTTAATGGTTAGTGAAGCCAATCATTATACGATGTTTTTAGGTTTTGCTAGAGAATATGGTGATCGTACAGAAGTGGATACAAAATGGCAAGCGTTGCTTGATTTTGAAGCAGAAATTATGCGCGATTTGGGAACGAAAGAAACAATGCATGGCTGATTAGACTCGCTTTGCTATTAGATTTTTAGATCGCTATCGCTATTAGATTTTAAGACCGCTATCGCTATTAGATATTAGACCGCTCCGCTGATAGATATTAGATTCTTTCATACAATGTTCGCGTTTTCTTTGAAACTTCATTTTCAAATTAAAGAATTTTCAAATTGACACATTGAATAAGACTCGCTTCGCCTGTTAGATTGTTAGACTCTTTCATACAATCTTTGAGTTTTCTTTGAAACTTCATTTTCAAATTGAAGAATTTTCAAATTGACACATTGAATAAGACTCGCTTCACCTGTTAGATAATAGATTCTTTCATACAATGTTCGCGTTTTCTTTGAAACTTTATTTTCAAATTAAAGAATTTTCAAATGGACACATTGAATAAGACTCGCTTCGCTGATAGATGTTAGACTCTTTCATACAATGTTCGCGTTTTCTTTGAAACTTCATTTTCAAATTAAAGAATTTTCAAATTGACACATTGAATAAGACTCGCTCCGCTGATAGATATTAGATTCTTTCATACAATGTTCGCGTTTTCTTTGAAACTTCATTTTCAAATTGAAGAATTTTCAAATGGACACATTGAATAAGACTCGCTCCGCTAATAGATATTAGATTCTTTCATACAATGTTCGCGTTTTCTTTGAAACTTTATTTTCAAATTAAAGAATTTTCAAATGGACACATTGAATAAAACTCGCTTCGCTGATAGATGTTAGACTCTTTCATACAATGTTCGCGTTTTCTTTGAAACTTCATTTTCAAATTGAAGAATTTTCAAATGGACACATTGAATAAGACTCGCTTCGCTGATAGATGTTAGACTCTTTCTTACAATCTTTGGATTTTCTTTGAAACTTCATTTTCAAATTGAAGAATTTTCAAATGGACACATTGAATAAGACTCGCTCCGCTGATAGATATTAGATTCTTTCATACAATGTTCGCGTTTTCTTTGAAACTTCATTTTCAAATTAAAGAATTTTCAAATGGACACATTGAATAAGACTCGTTTCGCTGATAGATATTAGACTCTTTCATACAATGTTTGAGTTTTCTTTGAAACTTTATTTTCAAATTAAAGAATTTTCAAATTGACACATTGAATAAGACTCGCTTCACCTGTTAGATAATAGATTCTTTCATACAATGTTCGCGTTTTCTTTGAAACTTTATTTTCAAATTAAAGAATTTTCAAATGGACACATTGGGTTAGATTCGCTTTGCGTTTTACATTTCTACCAAAAATGCTATATATTGATTGTATGTAGCGTGTTTTTTGTTCGTGATTTATAAATTCTGACTAGTAATTTGGGAATAATAGGTTAGAATTTTTCATGGATAATAACCTTTGTTGTAGTTTTATCGTAATTAAAACTACTTACTATGAAAAAACTTTACATTTTACTTTTAGCCGTATTTGCTAGTCATACTACACAAGCACAAGACGATCCAAACCTTTTAGGACAATGGTTTTTACATTATATAGAATCTAATGGAACTATTATGTATCCACCTAGTGATGGTGCAAATCCTTCTATTATTTTTTCTAACCTTACTCCAAACCCGTTTGATTTTAATGGTGATGGTAGTGGAGTCTGCAACTCTTTCTTTTTGCATTATGAATTACCTAATAGTACAACAATAACCATAAGTGAATTTTCGTCTACACTCGTTTTTTGTAATACTAATGCTCAAGATGCATATGAATTTATGTATTTCAGCATTTTGAATAATAACCCTACAAGTACATTTGACTACACTATTGATCTTCCAAATGAAACCTTGACCATGATCGATTTACTAGGAGAAAAACTAGTATATGGAAGACAAATTTTATCCACTAAAGACAATGAAGTATTTTCAAATAATATAAAAGTGTATCCGAATCCTGCGCAAAAAGAGATATTCATGACAGGAATTGCTGCGAATTCTAAAACGAGTTATTCAATTTATAACCTTGTTGGAAATGTCGCTGTTTCTGAACGTTCTATGACGCAAGCATCTTTGGATGTTTCGCAATTAAAAGCCGGCGTATATTTTATAAAGATTCAACAGCAAGGAAAAACAGCAGTGAAGAAGTTTGTGAAGATTTAGATTTTTAGAAACGGCTTTGCCTTTAGATTCTTAGACTTGTTCCTGCGAGGCAGGAATCTCTTAGATCGCTGATGTTCTTAGTATGTTGGTATTATACCAATACACATACGTCAATTCGAGTGATTTTCTGAATAGAATGAAGAAAATTGTATCGAGAATAGTTTGAATCGCTTCACTTCGGCAAGCACAGTGTAAGCGCTCTTAGAAAATAAAAAAGGTCAAATTGAGCAATTCAGTTTAACCTTTTGTATGTTGTATGATGTGAAACTGAATCAAGTTTAACTTGATGTATTTTTAAATTATAATTCTAATAGTCTATAAGCGAAGCGTGTCTAAAAATCTAACAGCAATAACGATCTAGCAGCGTTAGCGAGTCTAGAGTCTATACGTTAACCCAATTTGAATGACTGCATTTTTCCCTTCAAAGTTTGGCGCTCGATCTTCGTCAAACATGTCTGCCAAACCTAAATTATAACGTGCTTCAATAGCTACATTTTCTAAAATAGTAACTCCGATTCCACCATTGACTCCAAAGTCAAAGTTTTTAAAACTATCTTCAAATTCGTGAATTTTCACTCCAATTTGAGGTCCAACTTGAATGTTTAAGAAATTTGTTAATTCATATTTTAGCATTAATGGCACTTGCAAATAATCGGCGCGTAATGCTTCTTCTTTTGCTCCTTGCGAAGAATACAACAATTCTGGCTGAAAGCGTAATTTTCCAGCAACGTGCATATCTAAAAAGAATCCGGCAACAAATCCAATTCTTGAATCGTTCAAACCTTCTTGAATGTCTTCTAAATTGGTTCCACTATAGTTAGAAAGATTGATTCCCGCTTTGAATCCATAACGTGTTTCGGTATCGCCACTTACGTATGTTGATTCGTCCATTTCTTCTTCAACTTTTTCTGTTTCTTGTGAAAAAGCCATAAATGAACCTAGTAAGAACGAAAGAAGTATGATTTTTTTCATTAGTGCGTATTTTATTTAGTTGTATAGATTCTTTTTTGGCAAGAATCTGTTGGTTTTGAGTTATTTGCTAAATGTAGGTATCACTTTTTCAAAAACTCAAAATATTCGTTCCGTTTTTCTGTTTTTTCGATGTTTCGAAGAATAATGTCTTTATAATACCATCTGCAAGTCCAATTTTAGGCACATATATTTTTTGTGCGCCACTCCATTTGCAAGCAGAGAGATAAATTTGAGTCGCAGGAATAATGACATCGGCTCTATCCGGATTCAATCCTAATTCAGAAATACGTTGCTCATACGTAAGACTTTGCAAGAATTGATATTGCGCATTCAAATAGATATACGACAACGGTTCACCAATTGGCGTTCCTGACATTTTGTAGAGCTTGTTGATATTTCCCCCTGAACCAATGAGTGACAAGCGTTTTAACCCTTTTGTATTGCGCTTGATCCATTTTTCAACAGCATTCCAATTGTCATCTGTAATCATTTCGTTCAACAAACGTACGGTTCCGATTTTGAAAGAACGCGAGGTTTTTATTTTTCCATTTGAGAAAATCGTCAACTCAGTACTTCCGCCACCAACATCTACATAGAGATAGTCTTTTTCTTTGGCAATAACATCGTGAAGATCGGTGGACGCGATGATTTCCGCTTCGCGTTTTCCATCAATAATCTCAATATTAATATTCGCTTTTTTCTTGATTTTTTCTACAACTGCTGCACCATTTTTAGCATCACGCATTGCGGAAGTCGCACATGCCATATACATTTCCACGCCATGAACATCCATCAACAAACGATAGGATTTCATCGCATTGGTCATACGATCTATGTTCGTTTTTGATATTTCTCCGTTCGTAAATACGTCTTGTCCCAAACGAATTGGCACACGCACCAACGAACTTTTTTTGAATTTCGGTTCTTTATTTTCCTCTTCAATCACATTTGCAACTAACAACCGTATAGCATTCGATCCAATATCAATGGCAGCAAATTTTCTAATTCTCAAAATGGATTCTTTTTTGTATTAATTTGACATTTTTTCTAAATAGTAATCATACGTAGCAAATTGTGAACGTACTTTGATCAATTGATTGGTACGATAGGCATTGTCTTGTTTTTCAGAGAATACACGTGCTTTTACATTATCGCTCCAGCCAATATTGAACGTATCTAGCAATTCTTTTTTGATATCTTCATCGTATATCGGGCAGGTTACTTCTACCCTTTTGTCTATATTTCGCGTCATCCAATCGGCAGAAGAAATATAAATTTTCGGATCACCATTATTCCCAAAGATAAACATTCTTGGGTGTTCTAAAAACTTGTCTACAATACTTATGCCTTCAATATTTTCACTCATCCCAGCAACTCCAGGAATTAAACAGCAAATTCCACGCACAATGAGCTGAATTTTTACACCTGCTCTACTGGCATCATACAATTTGTCTATCATCTTGTAATCTGACAAACTGTTGACTTTTATTTTGATGTACGCTTCTTTTCCTTCTTTCGCATTTTTTATTTCTGTATTGATCAGTTTGTTGAATGCATTTCTGGTGTAATGTGGCGATACGATTAAGTGTCTATATTTGGCTACTTTGTAATTTGTTTCAAAGAAATCGAATACTTTAGAAACTTCTTTCAATACATTTTGATCGGATGTAAAGAGTGTGTAATCTGTGTAAATTTTCGCAGTGGATTCGTTTACATTTCCAGTACTAACAAAACCATACCGAACGATTTTATTCTGTTCTCTTCGCTCAATAACACAGGTTTTGCTATGCACTTTTAAACCTTGCACACCAAAGATTAAATGAACGCCTTCACTCTGCATTTGTTCTGCATATTTAATATTGGCAGCTTCATCAAAACGTGCTTGCAATTCAATTTGGACCGTCACTTTTTTACCATTTTTTACGGCGTTTACTAACGAACTCGCTACATGTGAAATTTTTGCCAAACGGTATACGGTAATTTTTATATTTTCTACTTTCGGATCTAACGCAGCTTCCCGCAAAAACCGCACAACATACGCAAACGTATGATATGGTGCGTATTGTAGGTAATCTTTTTCAGCAATTTTCTCAAAGAGACTTCCTTCCATACTCAAGCCTTTTACAGGCAATGGCGGATAGGGTTTGTAGAGTAAATCTTGGCGTCCTAAACTTGGAAACGACATGTAATCTTTACGATTGTGATAGCGTCCACCAGGAATTAAACTGTCTATATCGTCAATGCCCATTTTTTCAATGAGATACTCAAACGTGTCTTTTTCAATCGTTTTATCGTACACAAATCGCACAGGCGTTCCACTTTTTCTGCCTTTTACACTGGTAGATATTTTTTGGATGAAACTTTTTGTCAAATCGTTGTCAATGTCCAATTCTGCATCACGTGTAATTTTAATCATATGTGCAGATAAACTTTCGTATTCAAAAATCGTAAAAATATTACTCAACGAATGTCGAATAAGATCGTCTAAAATGATGATGAATTTTTTTTCACCTTCACTTGGCAATACGATAAAACGATCAATCATTTTCGGAATTTCAATCAGTGCATATTTGATCTTATTTACTTTCGGCTTGAAAAAACGCGTTACTTTTTTGGTGTTTTTGGTTTGTTCTTTCATCACCATGCGAATTGCCAAATACGCTGCTTTGTCTTTCAACGCTGGCATTTCATCAATATCGTCTAAAATGATCGTTACTAATGCAGGACTTACTTTTTCAATGAAATATTTTTCAATGTACGCACTTTGACTTGGCGACACTTTTTGTTCGTTGATGATGAATATGTTTTCTTTTTCCAAGGCTTTTTGCACTTCGTTTAGAATGCGCAAACTTTCCGTCTGCTGCTTGATCACGATTTTGGTGATTTGCTCCAACAAATCTTTCGCCTTGGTTCCACCTAATACACTTCTTCCTCCTTTTCCAGCTTGCGCGATCCGTTTTACCGTTGCATAGCGCACTTTGAAAAATTCATCCAAGTTATTAGAGAAGATTCCGATGAAACGCAAACGTTCAATTAATGGAACCGTTTTATCAGCAGCTTCCTGCAACACACGTCCGTTGAACTGAAGCCAACTTATTTCTCTATTGATGTATTTGTTTTTAGTACGCTGCATCATTTTAAGTCTTTAGGAAATACGTTTAATATCGTTTTACCTTCATTGATATCATGCCAAGAATCCGTATCAAATTGAATTACTACGGCGCCACTTGTCGGTACATTGTCAAAATATTGGCTTCCATAGGTGTTTACAACTGCTGTAATTGCGTGATTGTGCCCAAAAACCATCAATGTATCTACTTCATCATCACAAGATTTTATGGTTGCCAACAATCCTGAGCCGCCAAAATCATACATATTTTCTTTGATGCTAATTTTGTTAAACGGATATTCCAAACAGCGTGTAAATATGGCACAAGTATGCAACGCACGATTGGCGATACTAGAAAATATAATATCAGGAGTGTCAATTTTGTCTGAAATATAATTTGCCACCAAATGTGCATCTTTGATGCCGCGTAATTTGAGCGGACGATCTTTATCATCTACAGGATATTCCCAAGATGATTTTGCGTGTCGGACGATGAGTAACGTTTTCAATGTGTTTGTTTTTTGATTAAGGCGCCAAACGATCCAGTTTCCAAGAATAGTCGGTTTGCAATTGGTAGCGCATTCGATCATGCAAACGGTTGGCTCTTCCTTGCCAAAATTCTATTTCTTGAGGTTTTACCATATATCCGCCCCAATGTGATGGACGTTCAATTTCTTTGCCTTCGTAGGCGTTTTCTAAATCTTTTAATTTTTGTTCTAAATACGCACGTGATGGAATTACAGTACTTTGATCAGATACCAAAGCTCCTAATTGACTTCCGCGTGGGCGCGATTCAAAGTAGCCATCCGAGAGATTTTCTGCAATTTTTTCTACGTTTCCTTTGATGATAATTTGTCGCTCCATCGCAGGCCAAAAAAACGAAAGACATACATTTGGATTTGCTGCCATTGCCAACCCTTTTTCACTTTCGTAATTGGAATAAAATATAAATCCTTCAAAGGTGTATTGTTTTAGTAAAACCACTCTACTTTTTGGAAAGCCGTCCTTGCCAATGGTGCTTAATGTCACCGCATTGACTTCTGCGACTGTTTCCGATCGTTCTACTTCTAAAAACCAATTGCGAAACATCTCTATCGGATTTTCCACGCAGTTTTCTTCTAACAGTTCACTTTTTTCGTAGGATTTTCTGTAATCACTTAAATCTTGTTTCATGCGTTTGCGTTCACTTCTTTTTCTTCAATTCTTTATACTGCAATTTACAGCTTTTCATCCGTTTGGAGAAGTAAAAAGTAAATGCTTTTGTATTAAGTTTTCATCAATTTACTTAACAAGTTTGAAGCATAAAAAAAGGGACAACCGAAGTCATCCCCTTTCTTTTCAACAATACTTGTTGTTTTACTTTTCTTGCTCAAATGTACATCCACCGGCGCCAAATTCGCTTGGCCCATCGTTACAACCTAATATAGTTCCTGGCAATGTAGATGTACAAACTTGCCCAATTGTGTGTGGGCAAGGATACGTTTCACCTCCACCAACAATCTGGTTTAATCTGAAAGAAGAAATATTCTTTTTATTCAATACTAGTCTTACTTTTTGTGCTTTTTTCATGATTTAAAATTTTAAAATGCCTCCATTTTTATAGGTTTTCGGCAATACCTTTTCAATCGATTGAGCAACAAATTTAGAAAGGATGGCATTCAGATTCAACTCATGATTCCCTAAATTAGATAATTTATGCTAGTAAAATATACATCACTATTGTATTGCATAACACACTGTTTGCTCGTCTGGCATTTGAGTCATCTGCATAGGCGGATTGAGCTCTGAAACGGGTTCTGTACCTCCATTTATGGCTTTCTTTTTTAATTCTTGAATATTAGCAATAGAAAATTTTGTAAATCGTAAACTGCGTGGTTTGTGTTTTTTCATACTTGTAAATGTTAATTATTAATTCTTTTTAAAGCTATTGATTCTTATTTGTTTACTGATTTCTACACACCTTAAATCATCTAATTTAAGGCAGTATAAAAAGAAAAAAATGCTTTAAAAATCTAGGTTTGAAGATGCTTTTCTAATTCTTTGATGTAATATGACGGATTGATCCCTGTCGCCTTTTTAAAGTGTTTAGCAAACGACTCTGGACTTTTATAACCAACTTCCAATGCAATGTGTTTGATGGCGTATTTTCGAAATTGACTGTCAGTTTTGAGTCGTGATAAAGCATACTTAATTCGAAGCTCATTGAGATATTGATAGAACGTTTTTCCTTTTTCTTCTTTTAAAATTTTGGTGAGATACGTCGGATTTGTTTTCACTTTTTTTGCCAAATTTGCCAACGAACAATTGACATCCGTGTAATAGGTTTGCGCTTCTACTTTGTCCAAATATTTGAGCACTAACGCTACTTTTTCATCAGTAATCGTGATTTTTTTCGGTGTTGGAAGTTCCTTTTCTTGTTGCGTGATGAGTTTTTCAAAGTTTTCACGATTGGTTTTCGCTTTTCTTCGGTAATACATCACCAAGAAAATACTCGCTACACATACAACGCCCGCAAATATGAGAAATAGTTTATACCGATTGGTTGTTTTGTGAATGTTGGCAATAACTGTATCGCGAATGCGCAATTCATTTTTGAGTAATTTGGTATTGATGCGATTGTTTTCTTTGTCCGTAATTTGCTCCATGTCATTCCGAGCTGTTTCGTAGAAGCGAGATTCTTCTGCATCGCCCAAAGCAATGTAACTTTTCGATAAAAAATCGTATGTATTAATGAGTTGCAACGGTTTGAATTCCGTATTCCCAACTTTTTCAGACTGATTTGCCACCAAAATAACGTCTTTGAAATATGCTATTGCAGTTTCGTAATTTTTCAAACGATATTGACACGCGCCCATATAAAAGAGTGTTTCTGCCAATCTTTTCTGATTTTCTATACTTTCAATATAATTTTTTGCTTTGTTGAGATACGACAACGATTTTTTGTAATTGTCTTTTAAATAATAGGCAATTCCAAAGTCCACATCAAAATAACTCATGCCAACTTTATCGTCAATTTCTCCACTTATTTTATACCCTTTTTGTCCGTAATATAAGGCAGAATCTGGCTGTTGTAAGGTTAAATAGCTGCCACAAATTCCCATTAAACTTCTAGCAATGACGGTTTTTTTTTCATTTAATCTTACTGCTTGTTTGTATAGTAATTTGTAACTTTCTAATGCTTCTTCATGATTTCCTGCATTGCGCTTGATTTTAGCAATATTGATCGTTGCCTTGAGCAAATCCTTTTTTTTATTGTTTAAAAGTGCATCTTCGTACACGCGCGAATAATATGTCAAAGCAACTTCATCTTTTTCGTCTAAAACGTATGCATTTCCGATACGTAATAGGAACAGATTCTTCTCAGGAACTTCTTTGTTTTCTATGAATGTTGCTCCTTTTTTCAAGGTATCAATGGCCGTTTGATAATTTCCTTTTTTAGTGAGAATGATTCCTTTTTGCAAGTACGCTTTTGCAATGGTAAGGCTATCTTTCTGCGCCAAGGCATAGCTAATTAATTGATTGGAATATAGCGTTGCTTTTTCAAAATCTTTGTTAATATTATCTTCAATTATTTTGATCAACACCTTTACAGTAAGTGCTTCTTTCGGTTTTTCTTCTTGGGTACAATTGACAAAAAACACACAGATAAGTGACAGGAATACAATAGCTTTGATTGCTGGAAAATTCGTTTTGGTTTGGTGCATTGTTTTCATGAATTAATCTAACTCAAAAACCTTACCATCATCTGCCAACACCACATTTTCAAACACTGCTTTGGCTTCTTCTTTAAATTCGTCAAAACCATCATATCGTGTGGAAAAATGACCTAATATTAATTGTTTAACTTCAGCAGCTTTGGCAATCATGGCGGCTTGTTTTGCGGTTGTATGCTTGGTTTTTTCGGCTAAATTTTCATGTTTATCTAAAAAAGTAGCTTCGTGGTATAAAACTGTGACGTTTTTGATTTGATGTACGATTTGTGGAAAATACACCGTGTCACTACAAAATGCATATCCTTTTGGTTTTGGCGGATCAAACGTTAGTTTTTCGTTAGGGATAACTTCGCCAGAATCTAACGTAATGTCTCTCCCTTTTTTGATATTTTGATAGTAACATTTGTCAATTTCATAGTTTAAAACCGCATTGATATTGAGCTTGCGCTCTTTTTCTTTTTCCATGAATAGAAAACCGTTCGCGTATACACGATGACTTAATGGAATCGTTGTTACCGTAACTTTGTCGTCTTCAAATAACACTTCAGGTTGGTCGCTTTCCAATTCGTGAAAACACAGTTTGTAACTCGTCCACGATTTTGTCAATTTGAGTTGTAAAAGCGTTAGTTCTTTTAAACCTTTTGGACCGTAAATATGTAAGTCTGCATTTCTGCCCAACAACATGAAGGTTGAAATTAATCCGATCAATCCATAAAAATGATCGCCATGTAAGTGCGAGATAAAAATGTGCTTGACTCGTGCAAATTTCACTTTGCTGCGGCGTAATTGTACTTGTGTTCCTTCGCCACAATCAATCAAAAAGATATGATTTCTGATTTCTAATATTTGTGCTGTTGGATTGGTATTTTTGGTTGGTGTAGCGGCGTAACAGCCGAGTATGGTTAATTTCACACGTATACGTTTTATTTTTTATTGAAAGCTAGAAGCCTAAATCGCGTTCTATTTCTTCCATTTCTATAATATCAAATGCTTCTTGGAGTGTTGGTACCGTCATGATGCCTTCTGGCAGTTCGTCGGTACTTATTTTATTCGTGACAATAACAAATGAATGTTTTGCAGCACGATGTGTTTTGGAAAGTTTTAAAAATTCTCCTAGATTGGTTTTGGTTAAATTTCCAAACGAGAATAGATTGACAATGATGTTATCGTGTTGCACTTCGTCATAACGTGCTTCAATTTTTTGCACAAGTTCAATTATATTGGATGATTCCTGTGTGATGATGAGAATATTCTCTTGTTTATCTAAAATCATAGGTTAAAAGTTTAGAGGGTTTTTAGGCTGAATTCTAAAAGATGTATATACAAGTTACAAAATTTAGTGCAGAATTGTATTTTTAAAATACGTTAAAATTTATTTTAAAAAAGTAAACCAAAATTGAAGTTGGTCTATTGCTTTATTTTTGACGCCAGAAGATAAATGACCGCCATACGCACTGCCACACCGTTTTCCACCTGATTTAAGATGATGGATTGTTTGGAATCGGCAACATCACTGGTAATTTCTACACCACGATTGATCGGTCCTGGGTGCATGATTACAATTTCTTTGTCGAGCGAATCTAGCAACGCTTTGGTAACTCCGTATTGCTGCGCATATTCTCGCGTAGACGGAAAATAACTGATGTCCATACGTTCGTTTTGTACACGTAACATGTTGGCAACATCGCACCATTCGAGTGCTTTTCGTAAGTTGGTTTCTACTTCAACGCCTAAACTTTCAATATACGTTGGCAATAAGGTTTTTGGTCCGCAAACTTTGACATTGGCGCCTTGTAATTTGAGTGCAAATATGTTGGACAGCGCCACTCTACTGTGTAAAATATCGCCGACTATTACCACATTTTTTCCTGCGACATCGCCTAATTTTTCACGAATGGAGTATGAATCTAACAAAGCTTGTGTTGGATGTTCGTGTGCGCCATCGCCAGCATTTATAATACTTGCGCTTACATTTTTAGAGAGAAAAACACCTGCACCTGGATTGGGATGTCGCATAACGACCATATCCACTTTCATGGACAAAATATTGTTTACTGTATCAATCAGCGTTTCTCCTTTTTTTACGGATGATTGTGATGCCGAAAAGTTGATAACATCCGCAGATAGACGCTTTTCCGCCAATTCGAACGAAAGTTTTGTGCGTGTACTATTTTCAAAAAATAAATTTGCAATCGTAATGTCGCGCAAAGAAGGTACTTTTTTTATAGGACGGTTGATCACTTCTTTAAATTGATCTGCCGTTTCAAAAATGAGTTGTATATCTTCTTCGTTGAGATATTTGATTCCTAGCAAGTGGTTGACACTTAATTCACTCATTTCTACTTGTCTTTTTCTTGATTAATTAGATATATCATGTCTTCCCCATCATTTTCTTTCCAATTTACTTTTACTTTTTCTTCATTGATGGCGTCTACTTGGCGTCCGCGATAGTTAGGCTGAATTGGCAAATGTCTGCTAAAACGTCTGTCGATCAACACCAATAATTCAATTTCTTCTGGACGACCAAACGACTGAATTGCCGTCAGTGCTGCACGAATGCTTCTGCCTGTGTACAACACATCGTCAATGAAAACGACTTTTTTGTTTTCTACGACAAAGTTGATATTTGTTTTATTGGCTTCTAGAATTTTCTCGCTGCGGCGGAAATCGTCACGAAAAAAAGTAATGTCCAAATATCCTAGTTGAATGTCGCTTACCTCGTATTCATCACGTAAAATTCGCGCTAAGCGTTCTGCTAGATAAATTCCTCTTGGCTGAATTCCTACCAATACTGTATTTGAAAAATCGAGGTGGTTTTCGATAAGCTGACATGCCAATCGATGCAGAATAATTCCGATCTCTTTTGAGTTCAATAAGATTTTTTGACTCATAGTGTTTGTCCAAATGGTATTTGGAATACAAAAGTACAGATTTATTTTGTATTACGCCTATTTTTAAATTTCATGTATTTCGAAAAAAATTATTTTTTGATAAAGAATGGTTACCTTTTTGCAGTTATACCATTAAGTATATAAAGAATTATTTATGCAAGACCAAAAACTGTTACAATTGCTGACTTCTGATCAAAAAGAGAAAGCTTTTGTGAAAATTTACAGGTATTTTCCAAAGGTATCGCGCTTTATATGCAAACATGGTGGCACCAAAGAAGAAGCACAAGACGTGTTTCAAGAAGCATTGCTTATTTTCTACCGAAAAGTAAAAACACCCGATTTTAAATTAACTGCACGTGTGGAAACCTACGTTTTCAGTATTTGCAAGTATTTATGGAAAGATCAATTACACCGAAAAAATAAACAAACCAATGCTTTTGAACAAGCGTTTTTAAAAGACGACACAATTCCTGTGGAAATTCATCTGCAAGAAGAAGCAACCTATCAATTGGCTGAAAAAGCCTTGCGATCTATTGGAGATAAGTGTCTAAAACTACTCTCGCTATTTTATGTTGATAAGAAGAAAATGCGGGAGATTGCCAAATTGCTCGGTTTTACTTCAGAATCATCAGCCAAAACACAGAAATACAAGTGTTTGGAGCGCGCTAAGAACGAATTACGAACTTTAAAGGCGAACCGATGAGACCAGAATTAGAAACGATTGCCACGATAGAAAAGTACTTCTTAGGCGTACTTTCTGAAGGAGAAATACTAGTATTTGAAATGCGTATGGAAGCTGATCCGAATTTTAAGAATGACGTTGAGTTACAAACACAGTTAGTACAAAGTTTGGAACGTATTTCATTGCAACAAAGTATTCAAAATGCGCAGAAAACGTATCAGTTTTGGAAGTTTATGAAAACGATTGGACTAATTGTAATTCCTGTCATAATCGCACTTTCTGTTTGGTATTTTATAAACGCTTCCGCAGAAAGTACTATTGAAGCTGAGAGAATTCCAACGAAAGTGGAACAAGCAACACCACCAAAATTAAACGTTGTTGCCAAGAAAGAAGTCGTCATTGATCCTGACACCATTCCTAGAATAAAAACAAAGGAAAGTATCCAAAAATCTACGACTTCACTTTTAGCAGAAAGCATCTCAACAAAACCTTTAGAACAGATTCCATCTGAGTTTTTCACGATTTCCGCTGATAAAGATACGATTGTAGAAACGCAAAGCGGCATTGTATTTTTAATTCCTAGAAATGCTTTTGTAGACGCGAATCAAAATTTTATCAATGATCCTATTACGCTAGAAATTACAGAAGCTGTACATGCAGAAACGATTATGACAGCAGGATTATCAACACTTCACAACGGAAAGCCTTTAGAAACTGGCGGCATGTTTTTGATAGAAGCCACCAAAAATGGACAAAAACTAGAGATTCATCCTAAAAAAGAAATTACCGCAGACATTCCAACGCTGCATTATAAAAATGACATGCACTTGTTTGATGGCGAAGTTGCCGCAGATGGAACCATCAATTGGGTGAATCCGAAACCACTGAGCAAAGCATTAATTCCGCAAGATATTTTGAGTTTGAATTTTTATCCGCCAAATTATTTGGAAACATTGGCTAAAAAAGGATATGATGCTACCCACAAACAATTTACGGATAGTTTGTATTACAGTTTTTCAAATGTTCTGGAAACTAAAGACAAAACCCTAAAAGATTGGGGTGTAAATGATGCGTTGAACGTAGGTTTTACTAGTGACAATTTACCATTAGATGTTGTTCGTACTAGAGACACTGTGAAATCAAAAACTAGAGTACAAAAAACGATTTTAGGTTTAAATCCGTTGAAAGTAAATGCCATTTGGGATGAACGTTATCAACAAACATTTATTGCGACCAAAGCTTTTGAAGCGCGCTTGCAAGTGATTCATGAGAATTGCAGGGAAGCGAATTATATGTTAGACGTGTATTTACAAAATTTAGATAAAGATTTGTATGTTTCCGACTCTATTATTGCTTATACTACAGCTGGAGAAGCAATTCACACGAAGTTTTGGGAGTTTTCAAAACAACGATTGACAAACGTGGCAACTATTTCCAAAGAAGTTTCAAAATTGAATGATTTTTATGTTTCACAACAAAAAGTGTATCGTTTGGCGTTGGCAAAAACCCAACAAAAAATAGATTCAATGTTGAGCGCAGAAGAAAAGTATCAAGCGTTTTCAAAACAACAAGTTCAAAATTTGTATTTGAATGAATTGGCACTGACTACTCAAAAAGTAGCGAAAGAATTGAACGTTAAATTGCCGCGAGTCCTAAATCGTCAAAATAGTTTGCAACAAAGCGATACTATTTCCTTTGCAAACATCATTCAAAAAGAGAAAAGAAAACGTCGTTACAGAGCTTCTATACAAACAACTGGCTGGAAAAATATTGATCGAATTATTAATGAAGAAGTTGTAGCTAGTCTTCAAAATAGAGAAAACACAACTATTCAAAATGATACCAAAACGACGGCAATTACGTATTCTGATTATGAGCTTACCATTAAAAACACGGAAGATTTTGATCAATTATTTGTGTATTTGGTTCCGAAAGAATTCAACAGTTTTATACGATTGAAGTCTGAAAATGGTCGTTTTACATACCGATTAAATGACCTACTGAAGTATCAACTATATTGTATTGGGTATGTGAATAAGACGCCTTTTTATTTTGAAAAACCCATTCGAAATGTTGCTAATAAAGTACAATTGCGTCAAATATCAACAAAAAAATTACGTGAAAAGCTAGCTAAACTCAATACTAAGAATAGCATGCTTGAAACTGAGATTTCATATCATTTTTTGAATCAGAAGAACGCAAAAACGGTAAAGAAACATTTCAAAATTGTAAGACTTAAAAAAGAGTTGCAGCCTGTGGTTTTTCCGTGTACGATAGCGAATAAGAATGATACAGTCGATAAAATTTTTACGGATGTATTTACGGTTCAAGTTGGAATTGTAGAAGATTTTACTAAAAAAAATATAATCTCTTTTGATCGTGTAGAAATACTTCCTGTTTTTCCAGGCTGTGAAACATTTGAAATGAAAGAAGAGCGAAAACAGTGCTTTACAGATAAGGTGTTAGCGTTTTTATATAGAGAAATTGATCTGGGAATTATTCATAAAAATCAGCCTGTAAATTCTAAACAAATCATTGATGTTTATTTTGAAATTGACTATTTAGGCGTTGTGAAAAATGTAAAAATTCGCGGAAATCATCCTGTGTCAGAAGCAGAAGTAAAACGGGTGATACCATTGTTACCCAAAATGACACCAGCAATGCAAGGAGGCAAATATGTAAGTGTAAAGTATACAATACCTTTACATTTCAGTACAAAGTAAGATTTTGTAAAGTTAATTTAGATACTAAAAAAGCCGTTTCTAGTTAGTTAGAAACGGCTTTCTCGTATGTGAAAAAATGTTCGGAATTATTTTCCTTCCATTTTGTTCTTTAATTTCTGTAAAGATTCGTTGATGTCTCCCAACGTAGTTGTATTAGCATCTTTAGATTGCTGTGCTTTCTTCGCCGCAGCTTGAACATTCTTTTGCTCTTCTGCTCTGAAGATTGCTGTATGAGAAGCAACGACTCTTTTGAATTCTTTGTTAAATTCAATAACTCTGAATTCAGCAGTTTCGCCTTTCTTCAATTTCTTTCCGTCTTCTTTTTCTAAGTGACGAGAAGGAATGAACGCTACTACATCTTCGTTTAAGGCAACTGTAGCACCTTTGTCATTTGTATCAGTAATCTCAGCAGTGTGCGTAGTTCCTACACCAAACTCACCTTCATACTTGTCCCAAGGATTTTCTGTAGTTTGTTTGTGACCTAAACTTAATTTACGTCCATCTACGTCTAATTCTAATACCAATACTTCTAATTGATCTCCAACCGTAACAAACTCAGATGGATGCTTCACTTTCTTAGTCCAAGATAAATCTGAGATGTAAATTAATCCATCAATACCTTCTTCTAATTCTACGAATACACCAAAGTTAGTGAAGTTACGTACCGTTCCTGTGTGTTTAGAACCTACAGGATATTTTGTTGTAATATCAGTCCATGGATCTGGCGTCATTTGCTTGATACCAAGTGACATTTTACGATCTTCTCTATCTAACGTTAAGATTTTAGCTTCTACTTCATCTCCAACTTTTACGAAATCTTGAGCCGAACGTAAGTGTGTAGACCAAGACATTTCAGAAACGTGAATTAATCCTTCAACACCTTCTGCAACTTCGATAAATGCACCGTAATCAGCAATAACTACCACTTTTCCTTTTACTTGATCTCCGATTTTTAATTCAGAATCTAAAGCTTCCCAAGGATGCGCGCTTAATTGCTTTAATCCTAATTGGATTCTTGATTTGTTATCATCAAAGTCAAGGATTACAACGTTTAATTTCTGATCTAACTCAACAACCTCATTTGGATGGTTGATACGAGACCAAGAAAGATCTGTAATGTGGATCAATCCGTCAACACCTCCAAGATCAATAAATACACCGTAAGAAGTAATGTTTTTCACAACTCCTTCTAATACTTGACCTTTTTCTAATTGACCGATAATTTCTTTCTTCTGCTCTTCGATATCTGCTTCGATAAGCGCTTTATGAGAAACTACCACGTTTTTGAATTCATGGTTAATTTTAACCACTTTGAATTCCATTGTTTTATTTACATACTGATCGTAATCTCTAATTGGCTTCACGTCAATTTGAGATCCTGGCAAGAACGCTTCAATTCCGAATACGTCTACAATCATACCACCTTTAGTTCTGCATTTTACAAAACCGTTTACGATTTCACCTTTGTCATGAGCACTATTTACACGCTCCCATGCTTTGATGGTTCTCGCTTTTCTGTGAGATAATACTAATTGTCCTGTTCTGTCTTCACGAACGTCAATTAATACTTCTACTTTGTCTCCTACTTTTAAGTCTGGATTGTAACGAAATTCGTTTAAAGAAATGACACCTTCAGATTTTGCGTTTATGTCAATAATCGCTTCTCTGTCTGTCATTCTTACTACAGTTCCATCTACGACAGCATCATCATCTGTATCAACGAAATTTTCTGCTACTAATTTTTCGAATTCTTCTAACTTTTCGTCTTCTACTTGGTCAATTCCTTCTTCGTAATTGTGCCAGTTGAAATTTGCTAAGAATTCTTCAGGGTTTTTAACGTCCTGAACGTCTGTGTTTGTGTTTTCTTCAGCCATTTGCTGATGTAAAATTTGTATACTGCTCATTTAGAGAATTTTTGCATGTAAAAGCAGTAGAATGTTATATTTATAAAAATTTCCTTTGTCCCTTTAGAATTCTCTGTCATGCCAAAAGGAGTGCAAAAGTATGATTATTATTTTGATTTACAAACTTATAGTTCTGCAAACACAGTGTATTGAATACATTTTAGCTGCAAAATATGATTTTCATCGAAAAAAAAGATTGTAACACTTACATAACACGAAATTTATTTTTTTGAACTATATTTATGTTATTAATAATTAAAATAACAAAAGAATGAGTGTAAAAGCTAAATATCAAGGTGTTTTGGACCTTGGACAAGAATTAAATATTCAAAATGGAAATGTTGAAGAAGCGGATGGCGTTTTAAAAATAACTGGAACTGCTGGAACACAATACGAAAAGAACCTACTTTGGGATAAAATTAAAGAACTTGGAGGAGAATTGCCACAAGATATTGATGCACATATTGAAGTAGCTGATGATTCAGTTTTTCACCGTCACACCGTAGCAAGCGGAGATACATTAGGAAAAATTGCAAAACAGTATTACGGAAAAGCAAATCAATACCATGCTATTTTTAAAGCAAACGGAGATATTTTGGACAATCCAGATGTGATTCATCCAGGACAAGAATTGGTCATTCCGCATTTATCGTAAGGAAAACAACAAAATATAAAATTAGAAAAGCTTCCAAATTGGGAGCTTTTTTTATTCTTTATAATTTATCAAAAATAACTTTTGTTTCAAAAGACCAAGATTGTCCTTTATTTAAATTCGTATTTTGAAAGTACCTGTAGTACTTCCTGTAACGTTTAGTATCCCAGATATATTGATTAGCATACATATTGTATGTACTGAACTTGCTTTCTATATTTGCAGATAACTTTTTTGTATCGTTCCAAACAAATAATACATCATTATATCCTTCTAGTTTTCTTTTCCCATTTTGATTAAAACGAACAGTATTTTCCTTATTATCGACAGATCCTTGTTTTGCCACATCAATACTAATTGATACAATAGACCCAAAACAAGTATTCATCGGGATCATATCTTTAGCTGTAATTATATTTTTTGTAAAGTATCCACCATCTGAGATTTTTGTTGTTTTTAAATGCGTAGCATCTTCCGTGTGTGCATTATCTTCTCTATACATAATACTTTTTTGTATATATGTAAAACTTTCACATCCTCTCATTTTAAATCCAGTAGTACTATCATTTATTAAATTACCATCTATAAGAAAGCTTATTTCTGTAAATTTTTCTCTCCCATGAAATCCACCTGTAGGTTCAGAAGCTCCTAATCTTTTGTATGTAAATTCAGATTCTCCATAATGTAGCAATGTAGATCCTGTTGAAAGCATTTCTCTTCCGTTAAATATAAATTCTTTACAGTAAATTATTCTATATTGATCTAAATATACATCATCAGATAAATCCTGCTCGCGAACAATGGAAAAACCCCAGTAATATTCAGGCTTTGTGCTACTTTGCGTATATACTTTAAACAAATGATTGCCTTTGTAACCTACAGGATTAAAAGTCACATAACATTTTTTAAATTCTCCAGTTAAACTTGCTTGGTAAGTATTAGTCTCTACGTTGGTTCCTTCTTGTGGAGTGTCTAATTGAGTTTTATTATTTTTATTTTTTGCACATGAAGACACTAGAAATACAATAAAAATATTGATAGATATTAAAAATATCTGTTTGGAAGTTTTCATATTATGTAAGGACTTATGTGATTTCTTTCTAAAAAACTACATAAAAAAAGCATTTCAAAAAATACTAATTATAGTGTGTTTTTATTGGACCTCATTAACTTTCATACGTTTATAGTTCGTTTTACCAAATTCAAAATTCGTTCAAACTGCTCTTTCAGTCCCATGTCGCTATTATCAATAGCAATAGCACCTTCTGCTTGTCGTAAAGGTGAATCTTCTCGGTGCGAATCTATATAATCGCGATTTTGCACATTTCGTAACACATCTTCGTATTTAACATCATCTCCTTTTTCAATCAGTTCTTTGTAACGCCGTATAGCTCTTTTTTCTGGGGAAGCTGTCATAAAGAGTTTTAATTCTGCTTCCGGAAAAACAACAGTTCCAATATCACGTCCGTCCATCACAATGCCTTTATCTTCGCCCATTTTCTGTTGTTGCTTTACCAATTGATACCGAACTTCTGGAACAGCCGCCACTTTGCTCACATGGTCAGAAACTGCTAAGGTTCTAATTTCTTTCTCCACATTTTCATCATTTAAGTACATTTCGGCGAAGCCTAACGCATCATTATATATAAAGTTGAGATGAATGTTGTGTAAATCTGCCACCAAATCGTTTTCAGAAAAATCATCGTCAGTAATATATCCTTTGCGCATTGCATACAAAGTCACCGCACGATACATGGCGCCCGTATCTACATAAATATAAGCGAGTTGTTTAGCCAGTTGTTTAGCAATCGTACTTTTTCCTGTGGATGAGAAACCATCAATGGCAATGATAATTTTTTTCATGATCGCGTCCTTTGTGCCGTTTGGCGAAAGTTTATTGTAAGTTGATCGTTACACCAAACATGCTGGTATTGGCAGCAATGGCATAACGTGCATAGGTGTAATCAAATTTGAGTTTGTTGATTCGAAGTCCAAAACCAGCCGTAATTCCTGAAAAATTACGTTGGTCTATAATTTTCAATTCTTCACCTCTACGGAAGTTATATCCTAAGCGAATATTGAATCCTCTGTCTGGAAACAATTCTACACCCACAATCGTACGGCGAATGATATTTTGGAAAAACGTAACTTCTTCTTCGGTAGTTCCGCCTTCAATAGATTGCTCAGCTCTGTTTGGATTGGCAAAGGCAATATTCCATTCCTGTAAATTTTCAAAAGTAACATGCCAGCGAATTGGAACATGTTCTAATTTTTGCGACAATCCTAAGATCAATTCAAAGGGCAATTGCTCTTGCAATCCTGCATAGGTTGTAAATTGAAAACCTAAATTTCGTGCAACAAGCGCGACATTAAATTCCAATTCTTCATTTATATACATCATTCCCAAATCAACAGCGCCGCCAAAAGAATTGTATTGCTCTAATTTGGAACTAATAAATTTTGTATTGACACCTACATGAATGTCCGTTCTTGGAATATTATATGCATATCCTAACGACAACGCAACTTCATTTCCTGTAAAGCTTCCCGTAGAATTCCCTTGTTCGTCATATCCGTCAAACTGACCGTAAGACACATAGGTAACTCCTGCATGAAAAG
The DNA here is from genome assembly GCF_003352465.1 of Kordia sp. SMS9. Lineage (NCBI taxonomy): Bacteria > Pseudomonadati > Bacteroidota > Flavobacteriia > Flavobacteriales > Flavobacteriaceae > Kordia > Kordia sp. SMS9. The sequence goes on from NZ_CP031153.1 coordinate 4,910,364, forward strand.
TTTGCACTCTTCTGTCCCACGTATAAGCATAAGCAGCAGAACCATAATTGACATCTCCTAAATAATTGACGTAATTTACAGACAGTTGATTGTCCATTCTATAATTAATCGTCGCAGGATTGAACAATGCCTGATTCACATCTTTATCATAATTCGTAATCACTTTTCCTCCCAAAGCGGCTTGTCTTGGCGAAGAAACTAAGTTTAAAAACTGGTACGTGTATCTACCTCCGATTTGTGCGGAAGCTAGCGTAGTCATAAACAAAAAAAAGGAAAAGAGGATCTTTTTCTGCATGTGTACAAATTAACTAAAATCTTTATTCAAAACGTGTACATATCATAAATATTTTACACCTTTTTCAAAAAAATCAGATATTTCTCATAAATGATTTTATTCTGCGGCAAAACTACACTTTTTATTGACAATCCTTTACTAATATGGTGATTTAAGCATATATGTTTTGATGAGATTTTATAAAACCGCACTTAGTTTCCTTGTTTATCAACCAAAAACGGACGTACCTTAAAAAAGAATTAATTCGCCAAATGGAGGATCTCAAAAAGCCATTTTAAACATTAGAGTAGAGTTCACAACAATCAAACTATTATGAAAAAAAAGTTTTTTTTAAACAAAACAGTAGCTGCTTTATCGGAGAAACAGATAGCAGATTTAGACAGTATTTTTGGAGGTGTCGCTGATATTCCAATTGATGATATTATTCATTACCCAACTGGTGGCGGTGGCCCAAGATGTCCAGACGGATATTACTGGCATGAAGGTACTGCTCGTTGCATTAGAGATGGAGAATATCCATATGAAGAAGCAAAACAAACAACTACCAGAGAACATGCTTAATTGCTAAAAACTCACATAAAATCGTGACAGTTGCTCAACAAAATGCCTTATAAACGTGTTTAGTTTAACAAGTTGGGCAACTGTTTTTTAAAGTTTTACCTTAATCTTTATTGTTTTTCCTATGCATTTCAACCGTTTAGTTTTAAAAGTTGCCAGTCGCTGTAATTTGAATTGCTCGTACTGTTTTATGTATAATTTGGGCGATACTTCTTTTCGAAATCAACCAAAATTCATGAAAGAAAGTATGATTCCGCATATTGTGACGCGTGTGGCGAATTATTTGAAAGAATATCCGCAAGAAGTGTTCACCTTTACGTTTCACGGCGGCGAACCTTTGTTGATTGACAAATCTTTTTTTGGGAAATTTATCCGTCAGGCGGAAAGTTTACAAGAATGGTTTCCTGACACTACTTTTGAATACAATGTACAAACCAACGGCGTTTTGATTGATGATGAATGGGCAGCAGTTTTAAAGGAACACAACATATTTCCAGGTGTAAGTTTAGACGGCACAAAAAAAGCGCACGATATGTATCGGAAAGATCACAAAGAAAATGGCAGTTATGATGATGTCATTCGCGGTTTACAATTACTCAAACGCAAACTAGGTTTTGTCTCTGTAATTAGTGTAATGAATATTGACGAATCGGCTGAAACAACGTATACACATTTAACAGACATTTCCTCAGATTACGTAAATTTCTTATTGCCCGACTATACGCATGATAGTTTCCCGTACCCACCAAAAGCGATGGGGAAATGGTTGATTGAACTCTACGATTTATGGATTCAGGATGAAAACCGACCAATTATTCCGTTTTTTAACGGTTTGACGAATGCGATTTTAGGTTCGCAAAAAATTGCGCGTCATGAAGCACATGCATTGGTCATAGAAACCAATGGCGATATTGAAGCTATTGATTCTTTAAAAGGCTGCGGTGAAAACTTTACCAAAACCAATATGAATGTGTTTTCGCATGATTTTAAGGAAATTGTACAATTGCCGTTAGGAAAACTCTATTTTGAAGAAAGTACGGAAAAATTATGTTCCAAATGCTTAGAATGTCCTGTTGTAAGTGTTTGTCGCGGTGGACGTTTGGTGCATCGTCATAAAAAAGAAAATGGGTTCAACAATCCGTCCGTGTATTGTGAAGATATGATTCTAATGATTTCACACATTCAAAATACCATGATGGAACTCGTTCCAAGCATGTACGACGATAGCATTTCAAAAATGGACGCCTTGGAAATTATTGACTATCTAAATACACTCGATGTTGAGAACCTAGAAGATCTGTACAAAAAAGATTTGGAGTTTTTTAGTGTTGTTTGACCTTGAACTTGAAAGTTGAAACGCTAACCGTCTGTTAGAGTGTTTTTATGTAGCGAAGCAAACATAAAAATATATAGAGAACAACTATGTGTTTTTAGATACTTCTCGATACAATTTTTCTACATTTTATTTCGACTAAGCTCAATGTAAAACATTACGAAAAATTACTCAAAGTGACATGATATATATTGAAAGTTGAAACATCAACTAAAACAAAAAAATGAACTCAAACATACGTCCAAGTTCATTTTTCAATTTAAAATTCAATTTCAAATTCCGTTAGTCTACTGACAACGTTTTTGCATTCTTTACAGGCGCATCTGTAATGGCGTGTTTTATCACTTCGCTCATTTCGGTTACGTAATGAAATGTAAGTCCTTTTAAATAGGATTCTTTGATTTCTAAAATATCACGCCTGTTCTGTGCGCACAAAATAATTTCTTTGATACCTGCACGTTTCGCGGCTAAGATTTTTTCTTTAATTCCGCCAACAGGCAACACTTTTCCTCGCAAGGTAATTTCGCCTGTCATGGCAATATCTTTTTTCACTTTTTTCTGTGTGAATAAAGAAACTAAGGAAGTTAACATGGTAATTCCAGCACTTGGTCCATCTTTTGGTGTCGCACCTTCCGGAACGTGAATGTGCACATTGTATTTAGAGAAAATTTCAGGTTTCACACCTAAAAAGTCTGCGTTGGATTTCATGTATTCCATGGCAATTGTTGCAGATTCTTTCATCACTTTCCCTAAGTTTCCTGTAATGGAAAGCGTTCCTTTTCCTTTAGATAAGATAGATTCTATAAATAAAATATCACCGCCAACGCTTGTCCACGCCAATCCTGTCACCACACCCGCTACATCATTATTTTCATATTTGCTGCGTTCCATGCGTGCAGGTCCTAAAACTTCTTCTACAATCGCATTGGTCACTTTTTTCTCGTATTTTTCTTCCATGGCAATGGATTTTGCCGCATAACGCACCATTTTAGCAATTTGCTTTTCCAGTCCACGTACGCCACTTTCACGTGTGTATCCTTCTACAATTTTTTCGAGTTGCTTCTTCCCTATTTTTAAATCTTTCGACGTAAGTCCGTGTTCTTTTAATTGTTTTTCCAACAGATGTTTTCCTCCAATTTCTACTTTTTCTTCCGTAGTATAACCTGTTACGTTGATGATTTCCATACGATCGCGCAACGCTGGCTGAATGGTACTTAAACTGTTTGCCGTGGCTATAAACATTACTTTCGACAAATCGTAGCCCATTTCTAAGAAATTATCGTAAAACTCCGTATTCTGTTCTGGATCCAACACTTCCAACATCGCAGACGACGGATCGCCATTGTGACTGCTAGAAAGCTTGTCAATTTCATCCAATACAAACACAGGATTTGACGTTCCTGCTTTTTTCAAACTTTGAATAATTCGTCCTGGCATGGCGCCAATATAGGTTTTACGATGTCCGCGAATTTCTGCTTCATCACGCAATCCGCCAAGAGAAATACGCACATATTCTCTTCCCAACGCTTCTGCAATAGATTTTCCTAAGGATGTTTTTCCAACACCCGGAGGTCCATACAAACATAAAATGGGCGATTTCATATCGTTGCGCAGTTTGAGTACTGCCAAATATTCTATGATCCGTTTTTTTACATCTTCCAAACCAGCATGATCGCGGTCTAAGATCGTTTGTGCCCTTTTTAGGTCAAATTTATCTTTGCTGAATTCATTCCAAGGTAAATCTAAAAACAACTCCAAATAATTGCGCTGAATGGAATATTCGGCAACTTGTGGATTCATGCGTTGCATTTTTGCCAATTCCTTATCAAAGTGCTTCTTCACCTTTTCGTCCCACTTTTTCTTTTTGGCACGTGTGCGCATGTCTTCTGCTTCTTGTTCATGCGAAACGCCGCCACCCAATTCTTCTTGAATGGTTTTCATTTGCTGATGCAAGAAATATTCTCGCTGTTGCTGATCTAAATCGTGGCGAACTTTGGACTGAATGTCATTTTTCAATTCCAGCTTCTGCATTTCCAAGTTCATACTTTTCAACGTTGCCAAGGCGCGTTGCTTCAAATCTTTCACAGCTAACAATTCTTGCTTTTCTTTCACTGTCAAGTTCATATTTGAAGATATAAAATTGATCAAAAACGAAGAACTTTCAATATTTTGAATCGCAAAAGAAGCTTCTGACGGAATGTTTGGACTTTCCTTTATAATTTGTAATGCAATCTCTTTAATAGAATCTAAAATCGCCGTAAACTCTTCATCATCCTTGTCTGGTCGTGTTTCTGGCACTTCTTTCACCGTTGCTTCCATGTATGGCGTTTCTTGCAATAATGTATCTACTTCAAAACGCTTTTTTCCTTGAATAATGATGGTTGTATTTCCGTCTGGCATTTGTAACACACGTAAAATACGCGCTACTGTCCCTAACGTATTGATATCTTCTAAGGTTGGATTTTCAACTGCTTCATCTTTTTGTGCCACTACTCCAATCACTTTTCCGCCATTATTAGCATCTTTAATTAGTTGAATAGATGTATCGCGTCCAGCAGTAATTGGAATCACAACGCCTGGAAATAATACGGTATTTCGAAGCGGTAGTATTGGTAGTGTTGCTGGCAGTTCTTCCCTATTAATTTCTTCTTCATCTTCGGGCGTCATTAACGGAATCAATTCCGCATCTTCATCAATGGATTGAAATGACAAACTGTCCATATTTAAAAACTTTGTCTCACTCATGTGTATCGGTGTAGGTCATTCTGTCATAAAAACCGAATGCTATCTTTTTATTTATTTACTTTTTATTAGGTGTAACCGCTTATAAATCAACTGAAGCGTTGATTTTACTGGCATAGTTCACATATTAAAAACAATTCTTATGCCAAGTTTTCTTTTGAAAAGTGACAAATTGCAAGAAATATTAAATAATTTTAGGTAAAAGTGTAACAAACTTAATTTTCAACAATCTTTACAATAAACTAAAACTTTTTGAGCCACCAAAAGTTACATACTGAACAACTCATTACGTTGTGCAAAGAAGGAAACCAGTCTGCGCAAATGGAGATTTACAATCGTTATTACAAAGCGATGTACAATACTGCATTTCGAATTTTAAAAGATAGCGCAGAAGCCGAAGATGCCATGCAAGAAGCGTTTTTAAATGCTTTTATAAAATTGGACACTTTTAGCGAAAAAGTTTCTTTTGGCGCATGGTTAAAAAAAATTGTAGTGAACAAAAGTATTTATCTGTATAAAAAGCAGCGACGAAAAGAAGAAGTTCCTATCGACACCATGTTACATAAGGTTGAAGATAACGATGGAATTGCTTCAGACGAGGAGTTTACAAGCTTACAGGCTCAAAAAGTATTGCAAACTTTAAAAACACTGAAAGACAATTACAGAGTTTCTTTGACCTTACATTTAATTGAAGGGTTCGATTATGAAGAAATTTGCTCAATTCTAGATATCAGCTATGCAAATTGCCGAACAACAATTTCGCGCGCAAAAGAAAGTCTAAGACGAAAACTGGAAGTATACGTATGAAAGAGAAAGATAACATTACAAATCTGTTTGACCGATTGCAAGACGATTTCGACATCGAAACGCCGCAACTCGGACACGAACATCGTTTTTTGAAAAAGCTGCAACAACCGCCAGCTCAAGAAATCACTGAAACCAAACAACCGAATGCCCTGTTTACTTGGTGGAAACAAATTGCGGCGGCCTGTGTCGTATTGCTAAGTCTGGGAATTTTAATTGGTTCTAATGTTGATTTTGGCGCTTCCGCAGAAGAAACTCAGATTACCTTTTCGCCAGAAGTGGAAAAATCACAACTGTATTTTGCCTCTTTAATTGAGAAGGAACTTGAAAAAGTAAAAGCAGCAGAAGACGAAGATACCAAAGAGATCATTCAAGATGCTATGAAGCGTTTGGAGCGACTCGAAAATGATTACGAAACCCTAAAAAATCAACTCGTTGAAAACGGAGACGACAAACGAATTTTACACGCCATGATCACCAATTTTCAATTGCGTATAGAGTTACTTGAAAGCGTTTTACAACAAATTGATGAAATTAAATTATTCAAAAATGAACAGACTATTATATAAACTAACACTGATTGCTTTTATACTTCCTGTCGTAGCTTTTGCTTCCAATGGAAACGGAAAATTGAAAGGAAAGCATACCAAAGAGAAAACCATTACCAAAGAGTTTTCTGTAAGTGCAGATGCATTACTCAAAGTAACAAGTAGTTACGGAACCGTACATTTAACTTCTTGGGACAAAAATACTATTGCTATTGAAGTGGTGATTAAAACCAATGGAAATTCTGAAAAGAAAGTTACCGAACGCTTGGATCAAATTGATGTCGATTTTACAAACACTACAAATATGGTGAATGCCAAAACGAAATTCAATAACGGTTCTAAAGCTTGGTGGAAATGGAACAAGCGCAACAATGTAAACGTAAATGTAAATTATACCATTAAGTTTCCAAAAGGCAATGAATTGGACATTTCAAATGATCACGGAAAAATTTTCATTGACAAAGCAGAGAATAAAGTTTCGTTAAGTTCTGATTATGGCGGTATGGAAATTGGCGAATTGATGTCTGATAACAATTCACTCAATTTTGATTACACCAATAATGTAACCATCGCATATATGGGCGGAGGACGCATTAATGCGGATTATTCTTCTTTTAAAATTGACAAAGCCGGAGATATTGACTTGAATGCGGATTATACAAAATCTGTTTTTGGAGAAATTAACGATATTGAGTATACCTGCGACTTTAAAACGCTTCAAATAGAAAAAGCAAACAATGTAGAAGGTGTTGGTGATTATTTATCGCTTCGTTTGGGAAAAATTACTGGAGATGTAGACTTAGAAGCGGACTACGGTTCTATTAAAATTGCAGAAATGACGAGTAATGCTGGCGATATTACTATTGAATCTGAGTATGCAGGCATTAAGATAGGCTATCAACCGAATTACAATTTCACTTTTGAGTTTAACTTGGAAAATGCAAGTTTGAAAGGTGAAGAAAGTTTCACGGTTAATAAAAAAATAGTTGAAGATGGCGAAAAATATTATGAAGGTTATCACGGAAATGGTTCAAGTAGTAACAGCATCATCATCAACTCTGAGTACGGAAGTATTCGTTTTACAAAATTATAATTCATCAAATCATAAAAACAATAATTCAATCTAAAAAATCAATCATTATGAAAAAAGCGACAGTATTTATCATTACGCTATTACTAGCCACAACAGTTTCTCATGCACAATGGGGAAAAAAGAAAATTAAAGGAAACGGAAAGGTAACCACTATTACACGATCTACATCAGATTATGACGCTGTAAAAGTTGCTGGTTTCTTTGATGTAGAATTGGTAGCAGGAACCGAAGGAAACATTACACTTAAAGGAGAATCTAATTTGTTAGAATACGTGATGACCGAAGTAGACGGCGACGTGTTAAAGATTAAAACAAAAAAAGGATACAACTTACGTACTAGCAAAAGACAATCGTTAGTAATTACTGTGCCTTTTCAAGACATTAGTAAAGTTTCTTTATCAGGTTCGGGAGATGTGTATACCAAAGACACTATAAAAGCAGACTCTTTTGGAATGGCATTGGCAGGTTCGGGAGATGTTATTATTGATGTGGAAACAGGAAAGTTAAAAATGGCGGTTTCTGGTTCGGGAGATATGACTGCAACAGGAACTGCGGATAACGCAGAAATAGCATTGTCAGGTTCAGGTGACATTCACGCATATAAATTAACGGCAAAAAGTGCCAAAGTAAGTTTGGCAGGTTCGGGAGATATTAGAGTACACGCTACAGATTACTTAAAAGCACGTGTAGCTGGTTCGGGAGACATTACGTATAAAGGAAAACCCGCAAAACAAGATACCAAAGTAGCAGGTTCTGGAAGCATTTCTATGAACTAGGAGATTCAACAATCAAAATTTGGACATGCAAAAAGCCACTCGTTTCGGAGTGGCTTTTGTATGTTTTTTATATTTTTCTAATTATTCTCTTGTAAATACCGAAGTTGACATGACTGATACTGAAATTTCAATCCCTTCTAAAGATTGTACATCTTGCTGATTTTGCACAAATGTAAGTGTTTGCCCGTCTGCACTAATTGAGTATTCCAATTCTTGCGGTTCTCCAGTGACGCCACTTGTGTCAGCTCCTGGCACACTAAACGTATAAAAAGGTTCATCAAGAATCATGGTAGTCGGTCCTACATTTTCATACGTTCCACTTTCGGTAGTAACGTCTCCACCTTGAGTTGTTGTCATAGGAGATTCTCCATTAAAACTCGTTGTCATAGAAATAACGTAGCTTCCTGTAGCGGTATAAGTATCTTCTGTAAACGTAAGTGTATAATCGAGATCGGTTCCTACAACATCAGAATCCACAGTCGTTGAAAAACCTAAAAGAGTGGTTGCTGTTTGTATGTCTGCATCTAAAGAAACTGCACGCCACGTTCCAATAAGTGAAGCGGAGCTACCACCTGTATTTATGGTTGCACTTTGGTCAATGTCTGCATCGAGTACTTCATTTTCGCAGGTAAATGCACATAATGAAACAAATATTAACAGTAATAGGGAAGCTTTTTTCATGTGATAACGGTTTTAATTTCAATCAAATGTAGTAATTTTTATGTTTTTAGCAATATTTTCTTTTTTTAGATACCTTTTGCTTAATAGTATTCATAAACTCTAGTAACTACTTTTTTTGGATTTTCCGTATCTTTTTCATCATAATCGAGGCGTTTTGTCCAATTATTATGTTCGTCAAATTCAACATGTTTGAAAGTGTATTGATAGTCAACATTGCCATCTTGATCAGTTTGTTTTTGACTGATAATTCGTCCCTTTGAATCATATTCAAAATCTAAGAAAATTTTTGGTCTTTTGTCTGATGGTGTATATGAGTCTAGTAATATAATTTCTTGCCGTATAATTCTATCATTTTCTATAAATGAAATTCCTTTGGAAGTGATGCCATCTTTAACATCTAAATTTTTAAATTTTATTTTAGTGTCAGACCTAAATGTAAGTTCCATTTTCCCCATTAATTCCCCTTCTGGATTGTATCTAAGTTCTTCAATAATCTCACCTTTTTCTCTTACAGGAATCATTTTTTCGGTTAAATTATGATCAGCATCTAAAAATTCTAGTGATTCGTAATTTCCAGTACGCTCAAAAGAGACTTTCATATTACCAAACTCTTCTGACAGTTTGCCTTGCTGCCATTCTCCAAATTTATGCGCAGCTTGGTAATAAAGCTCCGTGTATGTTTTTACATTTCCTTCTAACCCAAATATGGTAGAACGGTCCGTTTTATTGGAACAGGAAATACATATTCCAAAAAGTGTGAAAAGTATATATTTTTTAATGCGCATTTTTATAATTTTTAAAATGTAATGTAAATCTGTTTATTGTACATACCTTGTCTTCTTCACAAAACTCAATACGATGAATGAAATAAAGAAGAAAATTGCTAAAAATAATACCGACCATTGCATAGAACCAGTCATAGAATTTAACAAGCCAAAACCAAACATTCCGATCACAATGGCAATCTTTTCTGTAACATCATAAAAGCTAAAATACGTGGCAGTATCTTGTGTTTCTGGCAATAATTTTGAATAGGTAGAACGTGATAAGGATTGAATTGCACCAAGCACCAAACCAATTAAACCTCCTAAAGCATAAAAATAAAGTTCTATATTTTCTTGGGTTTTATCTAGTGAAAATGCTACAAAACAGACCAATCCCCAAATAACAATGGTAATCTTTAGTGCGGTAATATTTCCGTATTTTACAGATACTTTTGAAAAGATAAAAGCACCAAAAATAGCCACGAATTGTACTAATAAAATGGCGCCAATCAAATTTGTATCGGGCAAGCCTAATTCGGTACTTCCAAAAATCCCCGCCATATAAATAATGGTCTGAACGCCCACACTAAAAAAGAAAAACGATAGCAAAAACATACGCAACGAAGCATAGTTTTTCAGTTCTTTCCAAACTTTCCCTAATTCTTTAAATCCACTTGTTAAATAGCCTTTTTCAGGTTTTCTATGTTGTTCGTTATTTGGTAGCCTTCTATAGGTGATTTGTGCAAATCCTAGCCACCAAAGTCCAACAATAATAAACGAAATACGCGTTGCCTGACCTGTACTTTTAAATCCGAAAAACTCATGATTCATAATCATTGCCAAGCAAATAATAAGCAACAAAATAGAACCAATATATCCCATTATAAATCCTTTGGCACTTGCTTGATCTTGCTGTTCTGGATGTGCTACTTCGGGCAAATAGGCATTGTAAAAAACGATGCTTCCCCAAAAACCAATTCCAGAGGTAATTGTGAGTGCCAGTCCAACCCAAAGTGTCGATTCTCCTTGAAAGAAGAATAAACCAATAATAGACAACGAACCTAAAAGGCAAAAGAATTTTAAAAACTTGAGTTTGTTTCCTGTATAATCTGCTATTCCCGAAAGTATTGGCGATATAATAGCCACAATTGCCATAAAAAATGCTACAGTATAATTGTATAAAGAAGTTGGATTGATTTCAACACCTAAAAATTCGATTGTTTTGCTTGCTTCTACATAACTTTCAAATCCTTTGGTAACACCTGCATAATATATGGGAAATACCGCCGTACTAATGACGAGTGAATATACAGAGTTTGCCCAATCGTAAAATGCCCATGCGCCAATTAGTTTTTTATCGCCTTTTTGCAGTTGTGTCTTTTTTCTCATGTTGTCTAAAAAGTAAAAACCGTTCACAGTAATTTGTGAACGGCTTCTAAAATACAGATTTATTTTTGAAAGTACGTTATATTAAAATTTTCCTATCGCACGATATTCTGCAACACCAAACTTTTTTGCTTCCGATTTTGCTCTGTCGGCTTCTGCCTGTAAGTTTTTAATACGTGTTTCACTTGATGGATGCGTGCTTAAAAATTCTGGCGGTGCTTTTCCAGCACTTTTTGCGCCCATACGTTTCCACAATTCTGGTGCTTCGTCGGGATTGTAGCCTGCGATTGCCATTAAGTAAATTCCAATCTTATCCGCTTCGTTTTCGTGTTTTCTGCTAAAAGGCAACATTCCCAATACGTTTGATCCGACACCGTAATATTGATTGAATGCTTCACGCGATTTGTCATCTTTGATCGCAATGTTTCCGGCTACTGCCAATCCTTGTTGTAAATACGCAGCACTCATACGTTGTTGCCCATGATTTGCCAATGCGTGTGCAACTTCATGTCCCATAATCGCTGCTACGGCAGTTTCGTTTTGAGCCACAGGTAAAATTCCTGTGTAAAATACAATCTTTCCGCCTGGCATACACCACGCGTTTACCGCAGGATCGTCTACCAAGTTATATTCCCATTGGTAATCTTTTAAATAGCCTTGCTGTCCGTTTGCATCTAACCAACGTTCTGCTGCAACGGCAATACGCTCTCCTACACGTTGAATCATTTGTGCTTGCGAAGTTCCCTTGACTACTTTATTTTCGGTTAAAAATTGATCATACTGTGCAAATGCTGTTGGAAATAGTTGCGCATTTGATACAAACGCCATAGTTTTTTTTCCAGTGAATGGATTCGTGGCGCAAGATAGTATAAATATAAAAGCTGATAATGCTATTAATTTCTTCATGATTTTTTATTTTAAGTATTTAATACTGTATGTTGAAATACAATAGGTAACAAAATTAACGATTATTAAATAATTCACATAAAACTATAAAATGTATTTCCGAAGCTCGAAAATTTACCTCACTTTTGAAAAATCTTAGATAGAGTACCAAAAAATGAGTCAAACTGCATCCAACGCAAACCCTGAACCGCCTGTACAAGTCCCGAAACCGATTTTGTATACAGGTCGCTTTTTACAATTTTTTTCTACTACGCTTGCCGCGAAATATGCAAAGCGATTGTTTATTACGCCTATTAAATACAAAATGCCAAAGCGTGAATTTCACATGGACAAAGCGTCTACACAAACAATGATGCATGTTCCTAAGATTGAAAAAGATATTTTGGTATACTCCTATGGCGAAAGTGATAAAAAGATTGTATTGGCTCATGGTTGGAGCGGTCGCGGAACACAATTGGTGAAAATTGCCGATCATTTTGTGAATTTAGGTTACCAAACCATTAGTTTTGATGCGACTTCACATGGAAAGTTAAAAGGCAATCAGTCTTCTTTGTTAGAATTTATTGAATCCATTAAAGAATTGGACAAACAATACGGACCGTTTGAGTTTGCTATTGGCCATAGTTTGGGCGGCATGTCTTTATTGAATGCGATTCACGATGGTATGCAAGTACAAAAACTGGTGACCATTGGTGCTGGAGATCTGATTTCAGATATTATTTCGGACTTTATTGAAGCGTTGACATTGAAACCAATTGTGGCTACCAAAATGAAAGCGAACTTAGATCGTATCTACGGAAGTGATATTAATGCCGTTTCTGCCAGTAATGTTGCAAAAAAAGTAGACATTCCAACGTTGGTTATACATGATGAAAATGATGGAGATGTTCCTGTAAAAGCTGCACATGCAATTTACAAAGCACTTCCAAAAGGCAGCATTCATATAACAGAAGGTTTAGGACATCGCAGAATTTTGGGGAATACTGCGGTTATTGAGAAGATAGAAGCGTTTTTGTTGTAGTCAAAGTTTCCAACTTTGACTAGCCATTTTGAATTCCGCATCAATTATATAAGTGTTGGTAACAATTTCTTACGTCGAATTCACGTTAATCTAGTTTGTTATCTTAAAATTCCAGTGGTTTGTTTTTATTTTTTTATCTTCAGTTTTAATTTCTAAAGGCTTCATAGTTACTTCTCCAGAAGCTAAAGCTTGGCAAATAAAATACCTGTAATGATGTTTAAAGCCATTGTCATAGATTGTCGAAATTCCTGCACTTTTCACTTTAAATTTTTGACTTAAATTTTCTATATCCTCTATAGAAATACTTGTTTTATCAAAATCCATATTACTTTCGATAACAATTTTAAAATGGTCATTGATTTTTACAATATTTTTATCTGTCCAAAGTAATAAACCTCTCTCATTAATGTTCTTTGAAATTCGAGATTCAATCTTACTTTCAAGTCTTTCTTTTTCGGCTACTTTATATTTTTCTATTCTATCAGCTTCTATTTTATCGGCTAATTTTATAGAATCAACTTTGGAAAGTCTGATAGATTCTTGTGGTTTTTTCAGTATTACATACGCGTCAAGAGGGATTTCGTACGATTTATTATTTGACCAGAGTTGTGCTGATGGCAATTTATAAGTTGTATCAATTTTTGCAGTAAAACGATATTCATAATACACCTTTTTTGGGGATACATTTTTACCATTAGCATCTAATTTCTTGTTTTGAACTTTAATAAGTTTTGTGTCAATTGGAAAATAAATAGAATCTATTCCATTGTCAAACCTTACTACTAATGCAAGTGTCTCGTAACTATAAAGTTTTGAAACCAAAATAGATTTTGGTTCATCAGTTTGACTGAAAACGTTAACTGTTAAAAATATAGATAGTATTAATGTTATTCTTAGGTTTTTCATTTCTTGTTGCCAACGTATGTATATTCCAAATTCGGTATATTTTCATTTATAATTTTATACCATTTACAACTTGAAATTACTGGTATTAGTTCTTTTTAAAACTACACTTTTCTTATTCAAAGTCAAAATCATCTAATGAATTTTATTTAATATTTGCTTTTTTCATTGACAATCGAAGTGATAACTTGTAACATAAAAAAAGAGTCAACACTATAAAAGTCCTGACTCTTGTATCTAAATAGCCAAATATCTTGATGCTAAATACTAGCCAATAATATGTATTTCTGAAAAGTTTTTGTCAACTACAAAAGCACCATTTTTGTCTTTTTTCACTTTTGATAATGGAACTGTGACATTATCTAATTGGAATTCTTTGACTTTGAATGGCAATCCGTGAATGTTCAACTTGAAGTTTTCATAGGTAGTAATATATTTTCCTTCTTTGTGTTGCTGAATGATCAATTCTTTTTTCTTTCCTGTAATTTTGAAAGTTCTCAGACTGTATCGCCCTTTGGTATAATCGTACCCATCATGTGCATCGTCAAATAATTGCGAACGCTCTTTTCCTTCTTTGTAGTAGATATCTAAGGTTACTTCTTTGATATCTTTTTCCCCTACATATTGTTGTACAGGATATTTTGGAATCACCGCGCCAGCTTTTACGAAAATTGGCATGCTATCAATTTCAGCATCCACCCATTTTTCTTTTCCTCCTTCTACCATTTCATCTGTCCAGTAATTGTACCATTGTCCACGTGGAATGTACATTCTGCGACCTTTACTATTTGGTTCTTGAATTGGACATACCAATATCTGATCTCCAAAAACAAATTCGTCCGTTCGGTAATGCGTTTGATGATCTTCTTGATCAAACATCACGAGTGATTTTAACAATGGCGTTCCATGATCTACCAAATTCCAAAAAGCAGTGTATAAGTATGGTAATAATTGATAACGCAATTCCACAAACTTACGCACTACATCCGTTACATCTTCATCAAAAGCCCACGGTTCTTGATCGCCATGATCTCCCGAAGAATGCACTCTACAAAACGGATGAAAGATTCCTAATTGAATCCAACGTGTAAATAATTCTCCTTGCGGTTGTTCGGCAAATCCACCAATATCACTTCCCACAAAAGAAAAACCAGACATTGCCATGCGTTGTGCTTGTACATTGGCAATCCATAAGTGTTCCCAAGTTGCCACATTGTCGCCTGTCCAAGATGAGGTATACCGTTGTGTTCCTGAATATGCTGAACGCGTAATGACAAACGGACGTTTTGGATAGTTAAATTTCTTCAATCCTTGATACGTGGCGCGCGCCATTTGCATTCCGTATATATTGTGTGCTTTTCGGTGACTGCATGGATTTCCATCATAATCGTGACGCACATCATCTGGGAACGTTTTGTTGGGCACTTCCATTACCGCAGGTTCGTTCATATCGTTCCAAACACCTTTGATTCCGATATCTTCAATCAATTCTTTAAATAAGCCTGACCACCAATCGCGCACTTCTGGTTTGGTAAAATCGGGAAAGTAACATTCCCCTGGCCATACTTTTCCTTTCATGTACGGACCATCGGCGCGTTTGCAGAAATAATCTTTATCGAGTGCTTCTTTAAAAACACTGTATTCTTTGTCTATTTTAATGCCTGGATCAATAATCGCGACAGTTTTAAAACCATCATCAGCGAGTTCTTTCACCATTCGCTTTGGATCTGGAAAGTGATCTTTATTCCATGTAAAACAACGGAAACCATCCATATAATCAATATCTAAATAAATAGCATCACATGGAATTTTTAAGTCTCTGAATTTCTTCGTGATTTCTTTTACGTTGCTTTCTGGATAGTAACTCCATTTACATTGGTGATATCCCAACGCCCATAATGGCGGCAATTGATGCGGTTTTCCTGTTAAGTCGGTATAACTTTCTACGACATCTTGCATTTGCGGTCCGTAAATGAAGTAATAGTTCATTTCGCCACCTTGTGCCCAAAAACTTGTCACGTTTCTACGTTCGTGTGCAAAATCAAAATAACTTCTGAACGTATTGTCAAAAAAGATTCCGTACGCTTTGTTGTGATGCAATCCTGTATAAAACGGAATGGCTTTGTAAATAGGATCTGTATTTTTACCATACGCATACGAGTCTGTCACCCAGTTTTGGAAACGTTTGCCTTTCAGGTTCAAATGTTCTGGCTTGTCTCCGAGTCCGAAGTAACTTTCGCGTTCATTGACAGTTTTGCTCATTTTTACGATGTTTCCGCCGTATTCGTAGCTTTCTTCCCAGTGAAATCCTAGTTCATCTTCATTGATCAACGTATTGTCTTTAACATCGTACAACTGTACACGCATGTTTGCTTTCGCGATGTGACATATCAGTTTTGACGTCGTAATGATGTATTTTTCGTCATCTTCTTCAATTTCTAAATGATTGTATCCCGTGCTCGCATATTTAGTGATCGCGTAGGAGAAATCATTTTCAAAAGTTCCTGTCGTGGTATATCTAAAACGCAAGACACTGTCGCGCACAATTCGCATTTGCATCACGACATCATTATCGGATGTAAAATATAACGTGTCAACATCTTTGCTGAAGTTTATAATTTTGGAAGGAAATAAATTCCCTTTGTTCTCTAATTCAGTATTTACAATCATTTTGCAATTTTTCGAATAATACGTAAAAAAACGGAAAAGTTTAGAGAATTAAAAGCTTTAAAACCTTGACTTATTAACGATAACGTTATAGTTGATCGTATTTTGTGATTTTAGAAGTCCAAGTTAGAAATTTTAGGATGAATCCGAGTTGGAAACTCCAACTAACAAAAGTTTTTGACTTGTTTTTTGGCACTTATAAAGGAATGAAAATTCTTTATTTTATGTGATTAATTTTATAAACCTATTAAATTATTGAATCATGAAAAAAAGAACGATCAAATCATTAGAACTGAATAAGAAAACAATTTCAAAAATGGAATCCTCTAAAGTACAAGGAGGATACACTACTTGGACGGCATATACATATACTATTATTGTATTGGGAGAGGCTATCGCTAATTATACAGAACAAGACTAATTGAAACAACACTAAAATCATGAAAAAAAGAACGATTAAATCATTAGAACTGAATAAAAAAACAATTTCAACTATTGAAACTGATAAAGTACATGGAGGATCATATTCTGTTTGGACAGCATATTTGGCAACTGTTGGATATGCGACTGCAGCTGCAGCTGATGCATTGATTGACTATTTGGATAATGAATAACTTTAGTTGAATTGAAATATGTCATTACATACACGTAAACTTGTAAAGCATTCCTAATATTTCTCTAAAACAAAGAAATTATATACAAACTAACAACCAAAATATTAATTATGAAAAAAAGAACGATCAAATCATTAGAACTGAATAAAAAAACAATCTCTACATTGGATGCTGCTGAATTAAAAGGAGGAACTACAGTTTCTATTACATGTACAGCAGGTGAAATTTGTATTGAAATCATTCTTTGGACGCTCACATACAAAAACTAAGACCAATTTGATTATAATAAGCAACTTTACAGACGAAGTTGCTTTGGGATCATAGAACGTCGCGAATGCTGTGCATAGCCGTAGCTACAGAACGTATTCGCAAGGAACTAGGATGCCAAATGAACAAGTCTATATGTTGCATTTTATAGTGAAACTGGTATAATTATTCATAACTACAGTTTCACTGTGTAGCAAAAAAAGGTTGCCTAAAAAGTAAATATTTCGTCAAACCGAACCTTTCAATGGTCGCTCAAGACAGGCTTGATTGGTTTCTCATAACAGTTAAAAATCAGTGTGATGAGATTCTGAGTCAAGCTCAGAATGACGCTTTTAATGACTTTTTAGACAGCTTTTTTTATATTTATGTCAATATTAAAATGTTATGCTTTGTATTTTAAGACTACCATTCCTAATGGCGGAATTGTCACTTTGGCAGAATGATTTCTAAATTGCCATTCTTTTTCTTCCGTTGTTATTGTTCCTGAATTTACAAAATCACTTGTTCCTGCATATTTCTTTACATCACTGTTGAAGATTTCTTGCAATGTTCCTTCGTTTGGCAAACCAATGCGATAGGCTTCACGTGGAATTGGCGTCATGTTGCAGGCAATGATCAGATCGTTTGCTGGTTTTTTTCCTTTTCGGATGTAGACTAACACAGAGTTTTCCGAATCGTTGTAATCAATCCACTCAAAACCTTCTGCGGAAAATTGCAGTTCGTGTAAGGCTGGCTCTGATTTGTATAATCCATTTAGGTCTTTTAATAAGCTTTGTACACCTTTATGTACATCGTAGTCTAGCAAATGCCAATCGAGACTTTGTTGAAAGTTCCATTCGCCACTTTGTCCAAATTCAGCTCCTTGAAAGAGTAAATTTGCTCCTGGATGCGTAAACATGTAACTGTACAACAAACGTACGTTGGCAAAACGTTGCCACTCGTCGCCTGGCATTCTTCCTAAAATGGAATGTTTTCCATACACGACCTCATCATGCGACAACGGCAACATAAAGTTTTCCGTAAATGCATAGGTCATGCTAAAGGTTAAATCGTTTTGATGGTGTTTTCTATAAATGGGTTCTTTCGCAAAATATTGCAGCGTATCATGCATCCAACCCATCATCCATTTCATCCCAAAACCGAGTCCGCCAATACTTGCAGGACGCGATACCATTGGAAAGGACGTTGATTCTTCGGCAATGGTTTGTACGTCCGGAAACATGCTGTACACCGCTTCGTTCATTTCTTTCATAAACGCGATGGCATCCAAGTTTTCTCGTCCGCCAAACTGATTCGGTTCCCACTCGCCATCTTCACGAGAGTAATCTAAAAATAACATGGAAGCAACCGCATCTACGCGCAAACCGTCCGCATGATATTGATCGAGCCAAAAAATAGCATTACTAATTAAGAACGATTTCACCTCGTTTCGACCGTAATTAAAGATCAAACTTTTCCAGTCGGGATGATAGCCTTTTCGTTTGTCTGGATGTTCATACAAACAGGTTCCATCAAAGAAACCGAGTCCGTGTGCATCTTCTGGAAAGTGCGATGGCACCCAATCTAAAATGATTCCGATATCGTTTTGGTGGAGTTTATCTACCAATAATTTGAATTCTTCTGGAACTCCAAATCGCGAAGTTGGCGCAAAATATCCTGTCAACTGATAGCCCCAACTTGGATCGTACGGATATTCCATCACAGGCATCAATTCGACATGAGTAAAGTTCATGTCTTTTACATACGCCACCAATTCGTCTGCCAATTCGGTATAGCTTAAAAATTTATTGTCTTCTATTTTTCGTTTCCACGAACCCAAATGCACTTCGTATACAGAATATGGCGCATCCAAGGCATTGTGCTTTTTACGTTTGGTCATCCAATCGCTATCTTTCCAATTGTGATCCGCATTCCAAACCACAGAAGCCGTTTTTGGTGGATGCTCGCAACGACGCGCATACGGATCTGCTTTTTCCGTTTTGATGTCGTTGTGATGACTTTGTATTTTATACTTATAAATACTTCCTTGACCAACATTTGGAATGAAACCTTCCCAGATACCACTGGAATCCCAACGTACATTCAGTTGGTGTTCGCCTTCTATCCAAAAGTTAAAATCACCAATCACAGAAACGGTTTTTGCACTTGGTGCCCAAACTGCAAAATAAGTTCCTGCTACACCATCGACAGTGATGGTATGCGAACCAAATTTTTCGTACAATTTGTAATGTTTTCCGGCTTTGAATAGATTGATATCGAATTCAGAGAATAAACTATGTGGAATTACTTTTGCCATAAATTAGTTGTGATTGATAATGTTTGTGATTCCTTTTAATGGAATAACTGCCCAAAGCGGTCGCGAATTGAGTTCATACCCAAGTTCGTAAATCGCTTTTTCAAGCAATGAATATTTTAGTAAAAAGATGCGTTCTTGACTGTATCCAATGTTCAAATTGGCATCTTGAATGGTACTGATGTATGTTTTTAAGAATACACCAATAAAATATGTGTATAACAATTCGCCTGCGTCAAAAAGATCTTCTTGCGCACCTTTGTATTTGTCTTTATGATTGAAAATGGTTGCGTAAATCGCGTAGTGAAAACTTCTAAATAAACCTGCCACATCTTTCAACGGTGGTTGTTTTACTTTTCGATCGCGAATGGTGCTTTCAGGTTCACCTTCAAAATCGAGAATGTAAAAATCGTCGTCTTTCACTAAAATTTGTCCCAAATGATAATCGCCATGTACTCTGATGCGTTCCCCTTTCAACTTTGTCCAATCGAAATTGACCAATCGTTTACGGATGTCGTTTTTGTTGTCTAAAAATTCTTGCGCTAAGGTTAACGACAATCCTTCTAGTTTGTGCAAATTGTTTTCCACCGTGTTCAATCGGTTTTGAAATTGATAGAGCAATCTGTTTTTTAGCCAAACCGTATAATCACCGTTAAAATGTGTCGGTGTAAAAGCCGTTTCTTCAAATTCGCTTCCTAAAGCAATGTGCATTCCCGCAGTACGTTCCGCTAGTTTTTGAATTTTTAAGAATAAATTCAATCCTACCCAATCAATGATTTGCGGCGGCACATCGTTAATGCTTAACCGATCAAATAATTCCGTTTCGGGCAGGCCTTTTATATTGATGTTTTTCGTTTCTATATTTAGAAATACTTTGTGAAGTTCTTTCAACATATAATCCCATGCATCGCCTTCATTGGGCACCATTTCTTGCATGAGTCCGATCGTAATATTTTCCTTATCGGAATCAACAATACTCAAACTTCCCAAATAGGCTGGCGTATTTTTGTATTGTTTTTTTTCAGATAAAAATCGACTCATTTCGTAGTCTGGATTTTTATTCGCATAAATTCTTCGGAAGAATTTCAACACATAACTTTCATTGTATACTATAGACGTATTGCTTTGCTCCAAGCCCATGAAGCGTGACGATTTGTATGCATCGTTGAACAACAGACTTTTGTGATATTGCACACGTGTTTGATCGTTGGGAACTGCCGTGAGAATGCGTTCAAATACTAGTTTTCGAAATGCTTCCAAGTTGATCGCATCAATGATAAAACCTTCTTGATTTTTAATGCTGATTGGCAGAATACGTTCTTCTTTGGCAAAACTTTCATCTGACACAAACGCAATCGGTAAGAAATAATGTTGATAGAAGGCTTCTACAAAATTGACTTCTAAGATTAATCCATAATAAACTTCGCCATGTTGTTGAATGCGGAAATATTCCGACAGTTCAATGTATTTTAGTTTGCTTGCTTTTCCTCCATACCAACGCTGTTTGATGATATAATCTTCCAACACTTCCGAAAGAAATGCATTGACAAAATCTTGGTTTTCGAGCAATTCTTCCCAAGCATCGTTAAAATTATAGTGCGTGTTGGTTTTGGTGGTTTTTTTAGCCATGGTTAATGGTTTTTCTACTTATTGATTTTAAAGATATGAAACGGCAACGTAGGATGCAATTCTACATAATTCCATTCGTCATACCAATTGTAGCTGTTTCCAGTGATTAAATCGTGTACTTCTACTTTGTGTCCGTGTTGAATGCCCAAATCGTGCAACGGCAATTGTACATTTCCTTGTTGCGGATAGTATGGATCTAAGCTGATGATCACCAAAATTTCACTCGTTTTGTCTTGATTCCACTTGTAGAAAGCCATGAGGTTGTCATTTTCTATATGGCAGAATTTGATGTTGTTCGTTTGTTGCAACGCTTCGTGTTCGTGACGAATGTGATTGATGCGAGAAATCAGCGTTGTCAATTTATTTTCTTTGAACCAATCGTAGTGACAGAGTTGAAACTTCTCCGACATGTAGTATTCTTCCTTTCCAGGAATGGCTTCGTCAATCATTTGCTCAAAAACAGGTCCGTATATCCCAATGTTAGAACTCAAGGTTGCTGCTAAGGCATAACGCTGAATGTACTTTGATTCGTTCGCACCTTGCAAATGATACGGATTGATGTCTGGCGTATTTGGCCAAAAATTCGGTCGCATGTATTCTTTTTGCTCCGTTTTGGTCAATTCTTCTACATATTCAATGAGTTCGTGTTTGCTGTTTCGCCAAGTGAAATACGTGTACGATTGTGTGTAGCCTTGTTTTGCCAATTGCTGCATCACTTTTGGTTTGGTAAACGCTTCCGCGAGAAAAAGTACGTCTGGGAATTCCTTTTTTACTTCGGCAATAATCCAATTCCAGAAGTAATATGGTTTCGTGTGCGGATTGTCTACACGAAATACGCGTACACCACAATCAATCCAAACTTTGAGAATGTCTAAACATTCGTTCCACAGGTTTTGAAAGTCTTCACTTTCCCAGTAAATCGGCAAAATGTCTTGGTATTTTTTTGGTGGATTTTCGGCATATTGCACCGTTCCATCTGGTCGCCATTTAAACCAATCTGGATGCGACGTTACCCACGGATGATCGGGCGCCGCTTGCAACGCATAATCCATTGCGATTTCGATGTTGTGTTCTTTGGCTTTGGAAACTAAGGCTTTAAAATCGTCCATGGTTCCCAATTCTGGGTGAATATCTTTGTGTCCTCCGTATTGAGAACCGATTCCCCATGCAGAACCGACATCGCCTTTTTTAGCTTCCGTTGTATTGTTTTTTCCTTTACGGTTGACTTCTCCAATTGGATGAATTGGTGGAAAGTACAACGTATCAAATCCCATATTGGCAACGCGCGGCAATAAGCGTTCGCAATCTTTGAACGTTCCGTGTTGTCCTTCCGTTTCCGAAGCAGAACGCGGAAAGAATTCGTACCAAGTACTGAATTGTGCTTTTTTACGATCGACATAAATTTGCAATTCGTGCGATTCGTTCGCTAGATGCTTCGCTGGATATTTTAAAAAGATGTCGTGTAAGCGTGAACTTTTGGCTTCCATGATTGCGCTGTCATATTGAGAAGCATCTTGAAAGGCTTCTATGCATTCGCCTAAATAGTCTTTTTCGGCTTTCGTTGCTTTTTTGCGTAGTGGTTTTAGCAATTCGGCACCTTCTAGTAATTCCGAAATTATGTGTTGATTGTCGTCAATTTTACGTTCAGCACCATGTTGCCAATTCAATCCATAATCTACCCAACCTTGCACTTTATACGTGTAGAAACCTTGTTTTTCTACGACAAAAGACGCTTGCCATTCGTCGTTTCCTAGCTCGTGCATGCGTGCTTCTTTCCATGTTTTTGCTTTTTCATGTTTGTACAATACAGAAGCTGCAATGACATCATGTCCGTCTACTAAGACATGTGCTTGTACAGTAACGATTTCATTGACAATTCGTTTGATAAAAAATTCGCCACCATTCAATTGCGGTGAAATATGATCGATAACGACACGTTTTTGGTTTTGCATTTTTCGGAATAATTAGCGTTTTAAAGTTCGAAATTACTAAAATTAGCGGCAATTTTCATAGTGTTTTCATGATTATCTTATTGATTTTAAAACTACAACGATTGCGTGTTGATTATTAAATCGTTAAATAGTATAAAATTGGTTTTTCGAGCTAAAATTCGCGGATTTTTTTGAGTTTACTCAAATATGCTACCTTTAAAGAAAAATAGACAACGATCGCCACGAATGAAAGTAAAAAGTATCATCCTGTTAATGAACGCTATTTTTTTGATTTTGAGCGCTTGCTCAGAAAAAAAGAAACAAGAAAAAGTCAATACGCACAAAAAAGCTTCTTATGAGCAAATTGTAACTCCCACATATGAGTTAGAAAAACCTCAAGGAACTGCCAGCGCCGTATTGGTTTTGTTTGGTGGATATCCAGAAGTCGCTTCAGATATAAAAAGAGAATTCAACATCTTAAAAGCTGCGCAACAACATAACATCGCTGTATTGTATAGCAATTATAATAGAAAGCTTTGGTTTGAAAACAACGAATTGGAGACACTCGCACAGCAATTGAATCAAATATTTACCACACATCATTTAGCAACCGATAATGTGTTTTTTGGCGGATTTTCCAGTGGCGGCAATGTAGCTTTATTATTGGGAAATCATCTTACAGCTTCACAAAACAAGCTGAAACCCAAAGGTATTTTTATAGTAGATTCTCCCATAGATTTAGCGGTTTTGTATCAAAGTGCTGAAAAGAATGTGAACCGCAATTTTTCAGACGTTTCCGTACAAGAAGGTCGCTTTCTGCTTCAACTGTTAGGCGATCGCTTTGGCAATCCCGCGGAAGCGATGGAAACCTATGAAAAGTACGCCGTATTTACTTCTGAAACGAATCATACCGATAATCTTTCCAGTTTAAAAAATACCAAACTTAGATTCTATACAGAACCTGATACACTTTGGTGGCAAAAAGAACGCATGGCAAGTTATGAACAAATGAATGCGTATTATATACAACAGCTCGCCCAAAAATTAACCGCAGAAAACTTTACGCATGTTGAGTATATTCCCACCGAAAATAAAGGATATAGAGCCAATGGAGAGCGACATCCACACAGTTGGTCTATTGTGGATGTAGCGGAACTCATTAAGTTTATGCTAATCGAATAATATCGTATGAAATTATCACATAAAAAATATCTAAAAGCACGTGATTTTATATTGACAAACGCACGTATGATTGAACGCCGCTTGTTTGATTTTTATTTTGAAAATGGTACTTTAGAAGGTGTTTTTTACGCAGTTTATGCCTACAGAAATACCGATGGAGGCTTTGGTCACGGCATGGAACCCGATACGGCATCGCCAGAAAGTCAACCACTTTTCAGCATCATGGCGCTGGAAACTTTGGATGAAGTTGGGTATTTGACTAAAGAAATCATCTTAAAAGATTTTATGCCGTATTTTGAAAGTATCACTACTGAAAAAGGCGGCATTCCTTGGATGTTTCAACCAAAAAGTGAGTATCCATGCGAAGGACATTTTAAAACCGTTAAAGAATGGGCGGCATTGAGTACCACAGCACCTTTGTTGGGAATCTTGGAAAAATATAAAATTTCAATTCCTTGGATGCAAGATGCAGAGGAATTTGTTTGGAATGAGATAGCACGCATCCAAGAAAAACATGTATTTTGTCACCTGTGCATTCCGAGAAGGTTGCAATTTTTACAATACACGCAACAAAAAAACAAAGCAGAAAAAGCACTGAACGATCTGAAGCATTGGATTTTAGCAGATGGCATCCTTTGTAAAGACACCACGGATGCAGGTTGGGGATTGTATGGAAAACCACACAGTTTGATGTACGCACCTACGCCTGATAGTTTGTTGGCTTCTATATTTAGTAAGGAAACAATTGAGGCTGATCTTACAGCACTGATCCACAAACAAAAAGAAGATGGACGATGGGACACGTGGTACGGCATTAGCGAAGGTACAAAATTGGAATGGGCAGGCATGCAAACCTTATGGACCTTGAACGTTTTGAAAGCGTACAATCGTATTGAACTGTAAACTAATATAGTGCTCGTACTGAGCTTACCGAAGTACCCAAAAAAAACAAATTGAATATCTATAATTATTATTTTACATGTATAGAGAATAACGAGAAGTTAAAAAATTCGTTCTTATACCAATTTGAGTAACAAAAAAGAACGTGAAGATCCTTTTAAAGACTCTTTATGTTCAAAAGAGCATTCGAAAGGAATTTTTAATAATTTTTGGGAGATGGTCTCATTCGTAAAATAAATTAGCACATCATAGTGTTCAATACTACAAAACCACAATTTCCTTTCATCAATTCGCTACACTCCTATCTTAGATTTTCTATTCAGTTTACATTTACTAACTTAGTTGTCTAAAAAAATATCATCACAACCGTATGGGTACTATGAAAAGTAAGACGAGCGATTTATTGATACAGATTATTTCCGTGACGATCGGGGTTTTTCTTGGCTTTGCGATTTCAAATTGGTCAGAAAGTCGAAAAGAATCCCAAAAATACAATGCGCTTATTCAAAATATCGCTTCCGAAATTCAATCGAATCAACAAAAAATAAACAACGTACTTGAGTATCATAAAATGGTTCGTGATAGCACGCGTTATTACCTCAATCAGAAAGAAAACCTACAAGGAAAATCTACTTTTTTTAAAGGTATTAATACCTTATCGTTTTCAAATAGTGCATATCAAACAGGCATTCAAACAGGATTGTTCAATACGATGGAATTAGAGAAGATTCAAGCAATTAATGATATTTATACCAAACAGCGATCTTACGAAGATTTTTCAAATATTATGCTGTCTGGATTGATTTCGATGGATTTTGACGAAAGCGATGCATCGGCGCGAAAAATAGCGATGTTTCTAACTATTTCTATGTCGGACATCGTGATTAAAGAACAACAGTTACTAAACAGTATCCAAAAAGCTTTATCTTTAATTAAATAATAAATGGTTCGTTTTTGAATCGATAAGCATACACTACTAATAGCAATTTACACATAAAATGATGTTTATAAACTCGTTCATTTGCAAAAAAATATAAAACATGGAAGAACAGTTACAATCCTCTTGGTCAAAACTTTTAGATAAACTTTCGGGCTGGGTAGATTCGGTCGTGTTAAATCTCCCAAATTTATTGATCGCCTTGCTGATCTTTATTTTTGCTTCTTGGATTTCGAGAAATTTACAGAGTTTAACCAATAGATATCTGAGAAAGCTTATCAAACAACCGTCTATCCGTGGATTGGTATCGAATGTTTTTTCGATTGTGATTATTGTTTTGGGACTTATTTTAGCACTTTCTGTATTAAATCTGGACGGAACGTTGAAATCTTTACTCGCAGGTGCAGGAGTTGCCGGTTTGGCAGTCAGTTTGGCACTACAAGGAACACTGTCTAATACCTTTTCGGGACTTTTCATTGCGATTAAGGATGAAATGAATATTGGCGATTGGGTAGAAACGAATGGATTTTCGGGGAAAGTTGTGGAAATAGATTTGCGAAACACCAAAATTAAGGAAGCCGATAATAACATTGTAGTCGTTCCAAACCGAATGATTATGGAGAATCCGTTTAAAAATTATGGTTTAACGAAGCGCATCCGCACCACCATTACCTGTGGTGTTGGCTACGAATCCGATTTGCGAAAGGTAAAAAAAGTATCCATAGAAGCCATTGAAAAGCTATATCCGCCCAATCGTGGTGAAAATATAGAGTTTTATTATACCGATTTTGGCAACAGTTCTATAGATTTCCTCCTGCGTTTTTGGGTAGATGCGCAAGAAAACTTGACTGCTTTGGAAGTGAAAAGTGAAGCGGTCATGACGATCAAAGAAACTTTTGACAAACATGGTATTAACATTCCGTTTCCGATTCGTACGGTTATTCAGCAAAATACGAATCAAGGTTCAAAAGAGGATTCCGAACAGTAGGGATCAGTAATGCAGGAACGTTTTGAAAGCTTACCATTGAATTGGAATGCGAATTGGTTTTTTACACGAAAAAAATACCTGTCCAGTTTTCGGTTGCAGGCAAAATTTCATCGTCGTTATTTTACTTCAAAATATTAAAAGATGAATTTTAAAGATTTACACCATCAAGAACAACCTGTATTAATTGGAAATGTTTGGGATGTTCCCAGTACTAAAATCGCTGAAAAACTCAACTTTCAAGCCATTGGCACTTCGAGTGCTGCCATTGCCAAGCTTTTGGGTTATAACGATGGTGAAGAAATGAAATTTTCCGAAATGGAGTATATGGTACAGCAAATTTCGCTTCACACAAAGATACCCTTGTCTGTCGATTTGGAAGCGGGCTACAGCCGAAATGCTTCAGAAATCGTCCATCATATTAAAAGACTTGCAGCACTCGGCGTTGTTGGAATCAATATAGAAGATAGTATTGTGAATGATAAGCGAGTGTTACTCGATGCGGAGCAATTTGCTAACACAATTTCTGAAATAAAGAAACAGCTTCAAGAAGAACAGATTGCTATTTTTGTCAATGTTCGAACAGATACTTTTATCCTACAAACAGCAAACATGCTTACAGAAACCAAAAGAAGGATTCAGTTGTATGAACATGCAGGTGCAGACGGAATTTTTGTTCCTTGCATTGAGAATGCACAAGACATTAAAGAAATTGTAACTTGCACACGGCTTCCGCTGAATGTGATGTGCATGCCCAAGCTTCCTAATTTTGATAACTTGGCTGCACTTGGCGTGAAACGAATTAGTATGGGGAATTTTCTGTTTGACAACATGTATCAACAACTGGAGAACACTACTGAAACCATTTTGAAACAACACTCTTTTACATCCATTTTTTAAGATGCGCATTACCGATCATAAAAAAATAGACACGTATTACAACGCTTTACTGGAGCGGAATTCGAATTTTGTGGGCATCTTTTTTGTGGGTGTAAAAACGACTTCTATTTTTTGCATTGCTACTTGCAGAGCGCGAAAACCTAAGAAAGAAAATGTAACGTTTTACACGACTTTTAAGGAAGCCTTAGACAATGGCTTTCGACCGTGCAAAGTGTGTAAACCTACCGAAAATACGAATGAAGCACCCGAACCTGTTGAAAAAGCAATGGCTTTGATAAAACAACATCCAAAAGCGAAAATAACAGATTTTCAATTGCGCCAACAAAACATCCGTCCCGAAGTCGTACGAAGATGGTTTAAAAAACATTATGGAATGACGTTTCAGGCGTATCAAAGAATGTATCGAATCAATACTGCTTTTCAAGAATTGAAACAAGGAAAAAAGACCACACATACTGCTTTTGACATGGGTTATGAATCGCTCAGTGGTTTTGGCTATACGTTTAAAAAACTCGTTGGACAATCGCCTCAAAAGAGCAAAGACCAAAACATCATTTTGATCAATCGGCTCACAACACCATTAGGACCGATGTTTATTTGTGCTACTGATAACGGCATTTGTTTGTTGGAGTTTGTGGATCGGCGTATGTTAGAAACCGAATTTCAAGATTTGCAACGACGCCTGAACGCCACCATCATTTTTGGAGAAAATACACATATACAACAAGGCAAAGAAGAAGTGAAAGCCTATTTTGAAGGTACGAGAAAAACATTTGACGTCGCCTTGGAAACACCTGGAACTGATTTTCAACGTCATGTGTGGAAGGCGCTACAACAAATTGATTATGGCACTACAACCACTTATCAACAGCAAGCCAAAAACATCGGGAATCCGAAAGCTGTTAGGGCTGTTGCTGCTGCCAATGGTTACAATCGGATTGCCATTATCATTCCTTGTCACCGCGTCATTGGAAAAGACGGAAAAATGACAGGCTATGGCGGTGGTATTGAACGAAAAATGTGGTTGATACGGCAAGAACAAACATATTTGGATGTTACGTGAGCTTTTGAATTGAAATAGCTGTATTTAGTATATTGAATTAAGACTCGAATTGTTTTTGGATGAAATTACTTGGAACAACCATCTCTTTCTTTGTTGCGATTCAATTTTTGAGGTAAAAACTCCCTAGTTACCGTATTGCAAACTGCTTTCGTAGTGAAACAAAAGCGTGTTGCATTGCTGCGAGAAGCTTTTGTGTCTCAAAGTTTCCTTCCTGCAGCGCTGCGAGAACCTTTCCAACGTGTCGGAAACCTTCCTGCAGTGCTGCGAGAGCCTTTCCAACGTGTCGGAAACCTTCCTGCACGATTGCGAGAGCCTTTCCAACGCTTCGGAAAGCCTTTTACATTACTGTAAAACACTTTCCGATGGCTTTTTATTAAGAATAATACAATGAAAAGCTAAAAAATGATGTTTTTGTTGCGAATTTCGCAAAATAGGTTTTTTTTGTCATTCCGATAAGAATGATTGATAAAGTAATCTGTGATTCCTTTGTCACAATTGTCATACCTGTGTAGACAGGAATCCATTCACCTTTCGAGTTTGTATGTTTTGCTCACGTATTTTTGTTGTTTTTTTAGAAGGAGTACGGAAAACCACATTGTGTATGTGTGCGTTTTGTTTTACATTTATGGAAAATAATGGGAGGTTGTATGAAAGTAGTTCCTGTTATTTATTGTATTTAATGTGATGACAGGAATTCTTGTTATACATACGTTGTGCAATAATTTAAAAAATAACAATGAGCATATTTAATAATTTAGGATTTAAAGAAAATCCATTCGCTTATACTGATGCTGACAAAGAACAATTAATAACTAAATATTTTGTTCCACCACCATATTTTGAAGCCATTCAAGGAGATTATAAAAGTCCTTCATCATCTGTTGTGCTTGCACCAAGAGGAAGTGGTAAAACTGCTCAAAGAAAAATGATAGAAGAATGGTCAAAAGACAAACCTGTTTTGTCTGTTACTGTTGACCGTTTTGAATTTGGAAATAATCAAACCATTGATGATGTTAGCCTTCCATATCATCTAAAAAATATTATTACAAACACTTTACTTAGTTTAATATTTTGGTCAAGTGAATATCCTGATACATTAAAAAACTTAGATAAAGATGATAAAAGAAATTTCTCGATTCTAGCACATAATTATTTGGGAGACTTTAGTGGTGGTCAAGCTAAAGAAGTACTATCGAGTTTAAAATCCGTTCCTCAAAAAATAAAAAAATATTGGAATGAAAATATTGGATTTCTAGACACGGTTGTAAATTTTCTATTGAAAACCTACGACTTACCAGAAATTGATTTACCTAGTCTAAAACAAGAGGAAAAAAAATTAAATGAATCTTATAAATATCAATTAGAGCTTTTATATAATCTGTCTAAAAAATTTGGTTTTAAATCTATATATGTTCTGCTTGATAAAATTGATGAAACCGAAAAAACTGGAAATGACGAATTAGCTTCTTATAAATTAATTGAGCCTTTAATTAAAGATTTAGACACACATTCTCTAAAAGGTTATGCATTTAAGTACTTTCTATGGGACAAAATTTATCCATTTTATTTAAAAGGCGGTAGACCAGATAGGATAACTCAACATAATTTAATTTGGTCAAGAAAAGCATTAATTTCATTGTTAAGTAAAAGACTATCCGTTTTCTCAGATGGCAAAATAAATAGTTTTCAAGATTTATTCGATTATAAATTTTCACCTAGTGCAGATGATATTATTGTAACTTTAAGTGGTTATTCACCTAGAAATATTATAAGATTATGTGATGAAATAATTTCTGAACAAACATTAATCGATTCAGATGTTTCCAAGTTAGACAAAAGAGTTCTAGATAGAGCATCCTTAAAATATTCAGAAAAAATTTGTAACGAAATCTACGGAGAAAAAGCGCTAAAAGACATAAAAAAAATCAACCGAGAGATTTTTACTATTTCTTATCTAGCTTCAAATGTTTATAAAACGCATAATAATTCTGTCCGACCAAAAGTGTCCTCTTGGGAAAAATTAGGATTTTGCCATAAAATTGGAAATGACAAAGGTGGTGCCTCAAAGAAACCAACACAAGTGTATTTAATTTCCGACCCTAGAGCAAACAGATTAATTAATAGTAAAATCCCTGTTGAAGATTGGATAAAAGCTAATTGGACTTCTTGCATACATTGTGATGCCGATATACTTTTAGATATTAATAAAGTAGGTAATGATTACGAGTTACAATGCTGGAGATGTGATAGGGACTTTATATAAAAACTATTGCCAACACCAGCAACCATTGCACAACCCAATAATTTCAAAAAATAAGACATTCTTAGCGCTTTTAAGAGTGGCTTTCTTTTGAAAGTAACCAAATCAAGCAACCTTATTCCTCTTTTTGCCGTTTTTGTAATAAATTTTAAATACTTCTTCAAGTTATAAGCAATAAGTGCATACAAATTAGCTACATCGAACTCAGAAGATAAACGACAATAAAAGTTCTCTTTGGGAATACACGATCACTTCACTGAAATGTATTGAATGATTTTTCTTGATAGATTTTTTTGCCTTGTATTATTAAAGAGAAAGAATTTATCAATATCTTAGACTTGTGCAACTGGAACACTGTGCATAATTATGAAAACAGTATTAAAATCAATCTTTCTAATAATAAGTTTTTCGTGTTTTAGCCAAAACAGCGAAAAGAAAAAGTTGAATCTTACGTTCATAAATCAATGTACTGACGAAAAGATAAATCCGGAATTTGATACGCTACTGCCTGAATTATCTACTAAATTGAATTATGAGTACATAACTGTTTATAGAAAAATTGACGATTGGATTGCTCAACATACAACTGTAGTAAAAACAAAAATTGACACTATTTACATTCCCAAAATACTTTTTGCTGGTGGTAATGAATTGCACTCTCAAAGATGGGCTTATCTTAATTGTAAAAAAGTTTGTAACGGAATAGAAACTGATTTTTACTCAAACGGAAATAAAAGACTTGAAGGCAAATTTGCTCACGGAAAACCAACATATATGCAACACTTTAGAAAAAATGGAATTTTAGAACGTGAGGAATTTTATAAGACTGGAGAATTTAAACCTTACAGAGAAAATGACTTTGACGAAAACGGAGATTTATTGGAATATAGGATAAGAGAAAAATTTAGAAAGAAAATTGTAATCAAGACTTTTGACAAAGAAGATAATTTGCTCAATACAGAAACACAAAAGTTTTGAAAAATAATGATGTACAACAATTCTAACCATTGCACTACCCTATACTTTTAAAAATAACCAGCGCAAGCAATCTTGCTCCACTTTCACCATTTTTGCAATGAATTTTAAGTACTTCTTCAAGTTATAAGCAATAAGTGCATACAAATTAGCTACATCAAACTCAGAAGATAACCAACAATAAAAGTTCTTTTTGAGAATACGATCACTTCACTGAAATGTATTGAATAGTTTTTCTTGATAGATTTTTTTGCCTTGTATTATTCAAGAGAAGGAATTTATCAATATCTTACACTTGTGCAACAGCTACAATTATGAGAGACACCTTGAACATATTAATTTTGCTTCTAACTTTTAGTGTTCAAGGTCAAATTTCTGAATCTTGGAATCTGAATATTGATACTTACACTCATAATTCATCGAATTACACTTCTAAGAATCCACCAATCGAAATTGCGGAATTTTCAAATAATGATAAAGTAGTTTTATCTCAAAACGGAACTTTAATAAGATTTGACAATAGTGGAACAATAGTTTGGCGAAAAGAAATTGAACCTTGCGCACAACAAAGAATATTTGTTGATTCGAATGACGACATTGTTTTTAGTTGTGGCACTGAAATAACCAAATTTGACTTAAAAGGAGAAATCATTTGGAAAAAAGATTATAAAGATACTTTCAGTAAAAAACACCTAACATTTGACGCAATCACAGCAGACAGAAAAAAAATTTATGTCGTAGGCCATTTTTTTCATTCAAAGTTTATTTGTCAACTGGCTATTCACGAAAATGGTAACGTACTATGGAAAACAAAATTTAAACAAAATGTTGACCATGAATTTTCATTTTTACCACCAAAACAAATAACCATAAACAATGATAGAATTTATATTCTAGCGCATCATTATTCGAAATCTAATTCATTTTTATATTCTTCTAATCTCAAAGGGAAGAAAAGACAAGAGAAACAAGTAGATTATAAAATAAAAAAAATAAAATCATTTGAAAAATCTCTATTTGCTTTAGGACATTTAACTAATTTGAAGGACAAATTGATATTTGGGAAAATCGAAGACAATTTAGAATTATCAAATATTTCGGAATTTGAATTACCTCGAAATTTGGAATATGACGAAAATTCAACAGGTTGGGCAAGTAAACCACCAACTAAAGAGGAGTTTGAAAAAGAATTTATAACAGCATATAATGTCAACGATTTTATGTTTTTAAATAAAAACAATATTTTAGTAATTGGAAATTCGAGTGGAAAACCTTGGATTTCAAATTTGGATTTAAAAAATGGAATAGATTGGAATTGGGCCGTTGCAGATGACAGATATTTTAAGTTTCACAATACGCACACAAGGCATTCTTATGTTCTGAATTCTATAAATCAAGTCGGAGATAAGTATTTAGTTTCTGGAATTAGCGAAGAACAAGACGACCAAGAAAATAGGTTTGTGAAATACATAAATTTATTTGTTCGTCAAATAGAATTGAAAAAATAACAGGACGTTTATATAGAATTAGTTCCTGTTATTCTTAAAAATTGGTATGATATACGGAATTTGGCATATACATACCTTGACAGTAATTTAAGAAAATGAAGAACTTAACCAGAAGAAAATTTATTAAAAGAGGAATTTTAGCCTCAATTGGGTTCGTTCTTTTGGATTCACTTTGGTTTGAAAAATATGTAATTGACTGGAATTACTTTGACATCTCAAAATCGGAAAAAGACAAAATAAAAATCATTCAGATTTCAGATTTGCATTTTGACCAATTAAGATACTTTCACAAATCTATTGCGAAAAAAATAAACGCTATACAACCAGATTTACTATTTATAACAGGAGATTCTGTTGACAAAACAGAAAAAATAAAGCCTCTGAATGAATTCCTTGAATTAATTGATAATTCCATTAAAAAGTATGCGATAACTGGAAATTGGGAATATTGGGGAAATGTAAATCTGACAGCACTTAAAAATATTTATTCTAAAAATAATTGTGAATTACTGATAAACGAGAATAGAACAATTTCAATTAAAAATCGAGAAATCTCAATAATCGGAATTGACGATTTTGTTGGTGGAAACGCTGATTTTGGAAAAGCTGTTGAAAATTTAAAAGAAACTGAAACCAATATTGTTTTATCACATTATCCTGAACACAGAGATATAATCACAAAACAAAAAGGAAATTTAGATATTGATTTAGTACTTTCTGGACATACGCACGGAGGACAAATTACATTTTTAGGTATTGTTCCTTTTAAACCTAAAGGAAGTGGAAAGTATCTAAAAGGTTGGTATAAAGAATCCGAACCGAAAATGTATATATCAAAAGGAATAGGAACAAGTATTTTACCAATCCGATTTGGAGCAAGAGCGGAGATGGTAGAAATGGAAATATAAAACTAAGTATAACTAGGTTGTAGCACATGTGACAAAATCAATGAACAAACTATTAATCATCATATTTTTTGCCTTTAATTTTTCTTTCGAACAATCAATTCAACACGAACCGAGAAAATTATTTGTAGCGACTTTAAACGTTCCTCAAAACACAAGGAATAGCAATGACGCATTTACAAAGTTTGCAGTAGAGAACAATCTAAAACAACTTCTTTGCTTTAGAGATGGACAAGTTTCATCCGACATCAACTTTGACAAAAATGGAAATATAATCATTAACTATTCTGGCGATTTTAAAGTATCTGAACACAAATACAACATGGCAAACCGATTAACCGCATCTGACTTTTATTCAATGAAAAACGGGCATTGGAAAAATGAAACTTACGAATATAAGAATGATACTATTTTAATCAATAACGACGGATTTTTAGAAAGCGTAATTAAAATTGACGGAACTGAAAAACAAATATTTGAGTATCAATACCAACTGAACGAAAAATAAAAACGTACTACAACAACAGTAACCGTTGCACAACTCTATAATTTTGATAATAACCAACGCATTAAGCACCAAACACTTCAACAACTATGTTACCAACTACATCACAAGGAAGTATAGCTAAGGGAATTTGGCTCGTACACAACGACGGAGTCAATACAATTCGTTTTTTTGGATCGAATACGGGAAAAGAAAAAGTGTTCCTAAATGAAGAGTTGGTTTCCGAGCGAAGAAATTTAAAGCTACAGAGTGTTCATGAATTTCAAGACGATCGCGGTAATAACTATGAAATTAGGTTTACAACCACAAGTATTTTTAAGGGATCAATGCTGTGTTCAATCTATAAGAATACAGAACTTATAAAAAACTTCACAACTAGTTTCCGAAGAGGAAAAAATTTCACCTTACTACGCTTCCTAATACTCATCCTTGTATCCATAGCGTATACTATTATTAGTGTAAAATTGAAACTTCCAGAATATGTGTTTTTTATTTTTTTATTCGTGCTCTTTACGATTCATTTTTCTACCAGAAAACCTACAGAAATAATTATTGAAGAAGATTAAAATATGTAACAACAATAAAAATCCCGCTTAATTAACGGGATTGTTGCAATAATTTTATAACATTTTTCTAAAACATAGATCTAGAAATAATTGTTAATTTGATGCCACTGCGTCGAATAATCAATATGAGCGCCACCCTTTACTTCTAATTCTTTGTTTTCTTTGATTTCATTTTGTTTGAAAGCTAAAATTTTCTTTACAGTTTTTTCCATGATTCTAATTTTTGTGTTAATGTTTTTAGAGATAAATAAAATCCCTTACTATGGTAACGAGATTTTCATCAGTATATTACTAAACTTGATTTAGAAATCCGTTATATTCGCTTTAAACGATTATGAAAAACCGAATCATACTGAATCAAGCTCAGCACAAGAGTTCGGTTTGACGAAACTAAAGTTCAAAAAAAAATCCCGTTCTACAACGGGATTCAATAACCTTCAACTTTATAGAAGCTGAAGGTTATTGTATGATCGTTCCCTTAGGAATAACCGAATCTTTTTTGATCACCACAATGCCGTCTTTGACAAAATAAGTGTCCGTTTCCACATCTTGTAAGTCTGGGCCACCGTTTATTTTTACATCATCGCCAATACGACAGTTTTTATCAATGATAGCGTTTTTAATGTAACAACGCTCCCCGATTCCCGAAAGAATGTCAATTTTCTTTTTTTCAATTTCTTCTAATGATTCATAGGTATCACTTCCCATCATGTAGGTGTTGATGATGACCGTATCTTTTCCAATACGAGAACGAATTCCGATGACAGAACGCTCAATTTTGGAAGCCTGAATGATACAACCATCAGAAATGACCGTTTTGTTCAGTGTGGTTCCTGAAATTTTAGAAGTCGCTAAAATACGTGCGTTAGTGTATATCCGTCGTTTTTGATCGTATAGGTTAAATTTTGGAATGTCGTCCGTTAATCCCAAATTGGCTTCAAAGAAGGAATCAATGTTTCCAATATCTGTCCAATAGCCTTGATACTGAAAACTCACGGTTTTATGATCGTTGATACTTTGCGGAATGATTTCTTTTCCGAAATCAACCGTATCTGGATTGTCCATGAGTTTGATGAGCAAATCTCTATTGAAAATATAAATTCCCATAGAAGCTAAGTATTTTCGCCCTTCTCTTTCCATTTCTTCGCCTACATCCGATGTCCAATCTGGCAATAAGTCTGCCGCTGGCTTTTCAATAAAAGACGTAATGACGTTTTCCTCATTCGTTTTTAGGATTCCAAACGACGTTGCATCTTTTGCATTCACTGGGTACGTAGCAATAGAGATTTCTGCGTTTGATGCTTCATGCCGTTTGATCATTTCATTAAAATCCATCTGATACAATTGATCTCCCGAAAGGATCAGTGCGTACTCAAAATCATTTTTTAAGAAGTGATGCATGCTTTGTCGTACTGCATCTGCCGTTCCTTGAAACCACTTGTCACTCGTAATGGTCTGTTCAGCCGCAAGGACATCTACAAAAGCCGAACTAAAGAAACTAAAGTGATAGGTATTTGAAATATGCTTGTTCAACGAAGCCGAATTGAACTGCGTTAACACATACATACGTTTAATGTCCGAATTGATACAGTTGGAAATTGGAATGTCTACCAATCTATATTTTCCAGCAATTGGCACCGCTGGCTTAGAACGTGCTTCCGTTAATGGATAGAGTCGTGAACCTTGTCCGCCTCCGAGAATAATACTTAGTACTTTGTCGTTAATCATGGTAAATTATATGATGGATTTATATAGGTTTTCAGTTTGTTTTGCAATGGCTTTCCAGTCAAAAAAGTCTTCTACGCGTTTTCTACCTTCTGTTTCCATGTGGGCTCTAAGTTTGTCATCATTGACCACTTTGTTGATGCCATCCGCTAGATCTTTCGCAAATTTTTCAGGATCCATAGGTTCAAAAGGTGCTGCGTCTTGTTGTTCCACAGAAACGAGAATTCCTGTTTCGTTCGGAATTACGACTTCTTTAATGCCGCCAACAGCACTGGCTACGACTGCCGTTTTACAAGCCATGGCTTCAATATTGATAATACCGAATGGTTCGTAAATGGACGGACAACAAAAAACGGTAGCGTGTGAATATAGTTGAATGATTTCTGGTTTTGGCAACATTTCTTCAATCCAAAACACATTGTCGCGCGTTTCTTTAATTGCTGCCACACTTTCCTGCATTTCTTTCGCGATGTCTTCCGTATCTGGTGCACCCGCACACAATACAATTTGCGTGTCTGCGTCAATATGTTTGATGGCATTTACCAAGTGAATGATTCCTTTTTGACGTGTAATTCGTCCCACAAAAAGCACATACGGTTTTGTTGAATCTATCTTAAATTTTTCAAGGATGCCTTTTTCGGGTGTGAATTGATACTGCTGTAGATTGATTCCGTTGTAAATGACTTGTATCTTTTCTTCATTTACGTTGAAATGTTTCAAGACGTCTACTTTCGTTTCTTCAGAAACGGCAATGATTGCATCGGCCATTTCGATGGCTGTTTTTTCAATCCATGAAGAAGCATCGTATCCGCGACCTAATTGCTCACGTTTCCACGGTCGTAATGGTTCTAGCGAATGCGTCGTAATTACCAACGGCTTTCCGTAACACAATTTCGCCATGATTCCTGCAAATTGCGCATACCATGTATGACAATGTACCACATCAGCATCGATGCCATTGGCATTCATGTGCAAATTGGTTTGCATGGTATTGAAAACTGTTTTCAGCTTTTTATCTGTGTTTTCAAAATCGTTGTGAGTACCTAAAAACCCTGCAATGCTGAGGTTTTCACCTTGGACATCTTGATCGCCAAAACTACGTACCTCAACTTCCATGAGTTGTTTCAATTCATCTGCTAAATATTCTACGTGAACTCCAGCACCTCCATAAACATACGGCGGAAATTCTTTGGTAAAGAACAGTACTTTCATGTGCTATTTTTCCTTTTTCTGGTTGATTTGTGGTAATGACTTTAAAATTAATCAATTAATATGACATAATTGCTATAATTGTGCGACTGTTAACGGAATATTAAAACGAAATCCTTTTCGTAATGATGGGATGTTTGTTACGACAGACTGTTTGTGTAAAAAGCCGTATTTTTACAGTAAAATTGAAAAAAAACGTTTAAACAAGAATAGATGAAAAAGATTTTTTTAGTTGCCTTGATGGGCATGTTATTTAGTTGTACAAGTTCTGCTCAAAAGAAAGCAGACAAAAATACCAAAGAAGAAACATTTAAGGTCACTAAAACCGAAGCAGAATGGAAAAAGCAATTGAGTCCAGAAGCATTTTACGTACTGAGAGAAGCTGGAACCGAACGCGCCTTTACAAGTCCGTTGAATAAAAATTATAAAGCAGGAACCTATCATTGTGCAGGTTGTAATACGCCATTGTTTGAAAGCGAAACTAAGTTTGATTCTGGAACAGGTTGGCCAAGTTTTTATAAAGAGATTGAAGGAAATGTGTCGTTTAGCACCGATTATAAGATTGGCTACGCGCGCACCGAAGAACACTGCGCCACTTGCGGCGGGCATTTAGGACACGTATTTAACGATGGACCAAAACCTACAGGAAAAAGACATTGTATTAATGGTGTGGCGTTGAAGTTTGTACCGGAAAATTAGACGCGCTTTGCTGTTAGACCGCTTCGCTATTGGATATTAGACCGTGCTAACGCACTTATAGACTTGCTTTGCTATTGGTATTTTGGGAAGAAGAATTTCGTATGAAACTTCATTGACACATTTTCAAATTACCAAATTGATATATTGAATTGGATACGCTTTGCTGTTAGACCGCTTCGCTATTGGATATTAGACCGTGCTAACGTACTTATAGACTTGCTTCGCTATTGGTATTTTGGGAAGAAGAATTTCGTATGAAACTTCATTGACACATTTTCAAATTACCAAATTGATACATTGAATTGAATGCGCTTTGCTGTTAGACCGCTTCGCTATTGGATATTAGACCGTGCTAACGCACTTATAGACTTGCTTTGCTATTGGTGTTTTGGGAAGAAGAATTTCGTATGAAACTTCATTGACACATTTTCAAATTACCAAATTGATACATTGAATTGGATGCGCTTTGCTGTTAGACCGCTTCGCTATTGGATATTAGACCGTGCTAACGCACTTTTAGACTTGCTTTGCTATTGGTATTTTGGCAAGATGAATTTTGTATGAAACTTCATTGATACATTTTCAAATTACCAAATTGATACATTGAATTGGATGCGCTATCGCTTTTAGTATATTAGTATCAGCTTCGTATTTTAGTATCGCTGTTAGATGTTAGACCGTGCTAACGCACTTATAGACTTGCTTTGCTATTGGTATTTTGGGAAGAAGAATTTCGTATGAAACTTCATTGACACATTTTCAAATTACCAAATTGATACATTGAATTGAATGCGCTTTGCTGTTAGACCGCTTCGCTATTGGTATTTTGGGAAGAAGAATTTCGTATGAAATTTCATTGATACATTTTCAAATTACCAAATTGATATATTGAATTGGATGCGCTTTGCTGTTAGACCGCTTCGCTATTGGATATTAGACCGTGCTAACGCACTTATAGACTTGCTTTGCTATTGGTATTTTGGGAAAAAGAATTTCGTATGAAACTTCATTGACACATTTTCAAATTACCAAATTGATACATTGAATTGGCTACTAATACCAATCAAAAAATCCTGAATTACGATTGTATAATTCAGGATTTTTTTATGTTTGAAACGCTTTAATTCAATTTGTTATAGATACTTTTCCAAATGTATTTGTTAAAGTTTTTCCCCGAAGCTACACCGTAAAATATGGCAACTGCAATCATTGATTTGAAGTGAAACATAAATAAGATTACAGCGTATGAGGGATTGGGTTCTTTAGAGAAGATGGAATAGGTTAACCAAGTTCCTAAAATACTGATAACTACCGAAAATAATAAAAAGTTGTATTCGTTTCGGATGGGCCAATATTTGAATTTTCTAAAGAAATTTAAGTCATTTCCCCATTTGTGAATTAGGTAATAATATCCATTTCCAATAGGCGCAAATAATAGTGGATCGTCTGCTTCTTTGAGTACAAATAGTTTGGAAGGCGCAATAATTTTAAAGCCACTCAACGTAGTGTTGTGTTGTTTTTCAATGTTGGTAATGGCAGAGATCGCTTCTTCAGGATATTCACCTTTAAAATATTTGGTATCTAAGAAACGTAATCTGTACGTAACACATACTTTTTCTATTTGACTGATGTGAAAGACGGATTGACTGTCTATGTTGTCTATATCAAATTGATTCGTAGTGTTTCCACCTGAAGCATCGTTTAATTTTTGAAGGATTTCTGCTCTTGATTTGTCAACTTGCTGAAAGATATCAGCAATCCAAGCGGTGAGATTTTCTTCGTTGACAGTGTTTGCTCTTTCCTTTAGTAATTCATTCTTTATATCGACATTCGGAAGCATTTTTTCTTTTTATTGTAAAAATAAAAAAAAAACTAAAAAAATTATAATATGTAATTCACGTCACCCTTATCTGGAATTGTTTTAAATAACATTCGTTTTTGTTGATCGATTTAGCTTCGTTTTTGATTTTTTCTGTATCTTGAGTGCATGGAAAAACGCTACTTTGTGTTGAAAAAAGGATACTTGAATGTTGATGAAGA
This sequence comes from Kordia sp. SMS9, assembly GCF_003352465.1. Taxonomy (NCBI): domain Bacteria; kingdom Pseudomonadati; phylum Bacteroidota; class Flavobacteriia; order Flavobacteriales; family Flavobacteriaceae; genus Kordia; species Kordia sp. SMS9. The sequence continues at coordinate 4,951,934 of NZ_CP031153.1, forward strand.
TTTTTTCTATTTCAGCGATCATGGAAATTGGGAAACGTGTCAAATTTTAGAAGAAACTGAAGTGCCACGTTTGACATTTTTTTATGTTTCTCACCATATCATTAAAGTGGTGTATACTATTCTTGCCATCGCTTTTGTCTTTCTTCTTTTGAATAATGAAGTTAATTTTTCTGGTGGCATCTTGCTTTTAGGAACGCTGATACACTTTCTTGATTATCGCTATAAAACCCAGTATTTCAAGATTCCGCTTGGTAAAATTCAACAGATTGTACTCAGAGATGAGAAATTGATGGTGGAATTTCTCAATAAGAAAGAGAAGATTATTGAGCATACTGTGAAACTTGATGATTCCAGAGAAACAAAAGATATTCAACAGTATTTAAGTACATATTTTAACCAAAAACTTCATGTTGCATGAGTACTACTATTGCAGTCAATTATTTAGAAAGTACCAAAAAACAATTCGCTTATTATAAAAGTTTGGGCGATAAAACCTTTGCACAATTGAACGATGCTGATATTCACTGGCAAGCCAATGAAGACAGCAATAGTATTTCCATCATCGTAAAACATATTGTAGGGAATATGCTGAGTCGTTGGACCAATTTCCTCACGGAAGATGGCGAAAAGGAATGGCGACATCGCGATGCTGAATTTGAAGCTACGTATAAAACCAAAGCTGAAATGATGGCTGCATGGGAAAAAGGCTGGCAATGTTTGTTTACTGCGATCCATCCATTGCAAGCGGACGATGTTTCACGCATTATTTACATTCGAAATCAAGGACACACGGTTTTGGAAGCTATTACGCGGCAATTGTGTCATTATCCGTATCATATTGGGCAGTTGGTATATGTTGCCAAGTTGATTCGTTCTGATGAATGGACTTCGTTGTCTATCCCGAAAGGTCAATCTTCAACATATAATAAAGATAAATTTAGTAAAGAAAAAAGTAAGAAGCATTTTACGGATGATGTGTAGATGCGGTTTGCTTTTAGATGTATTAGAACCGTCCTTGCGAGGAGCATAGCGACGTGGCAATCTGTTTCTAAGCTAAAATTAATTTTGTTTAAAATTCTTGTCATTCCGTACTTTTATACTGAGTTTAACAAAGTATGATACGGAATCTTACGCATTGTTATGGGACGCTGAATCACACTTGGAATCCGCTCAATGTAAAAGTTCAACTTGACGCAAGATTGTTTGCTATTTCTCTATTTATTGATTTTTCAAACTGACACATCTTCACTTTCTCAAATTAAAGAAGCTACACAATTAAATGCCTAAAGACTTTTACAGGATCTTCTTGAATGACTTCCGTTATTTTTTCGTGATAGATGTTCGCAATTTTTCGGTAGCCCGAATTTTTCAAATGAATTTCGTTGTCCCACTGCGAATCTTCTGGGAATTCTCCACGCAAGTCTATGTGATGAAAGTTTTCGTATTGTGCATCCAATCCAATGAGCATTTCATTAAATTCGTCTACTAAGTATTTGATAATGGCTTCATGATCTTCTTTTCGTGTGATGTTTTTCATACCAAACGAAGGCAACAACCACGGACCTTTGATGTTTCTAAAGATAAAATTATAGCCTTTTCCGTTGACTTTTGCATAATCGTAGCCATCCATTAAAATGTTACAATCGACATTGGTCGTACGCACCGATTTGATAAAAAATTCCACCGCCGTTTTCATTTCTTGCAAACGCGCTTGAAATATTTCTGTATTGATCAAACTTGCAGGTCTGGATACTTCGTGGTTTAAATAGCCTAGAATTTCACTTCCCACAATATCGTTGCCACCTGCGCTAAAGAGTACAATTTTAGGTTTGTGTTTTCGAATGGAATTCAACGTTTTTTGCAGCGAAATTGCACCTTCATTTTGTACCGAACTGCGGCGGCGCTTGATTTCCGTTCCGTACACCATATTTTCGAGCGTATCGCCCGCTTTGGCATATTTATCAATGGCATAGCCTTTTTTGATGAGATAGTCAATAATATCTTTTCGCAACGGATAGGCAAACCACGAATCGCCTTCCGCTACAATCGTTAATTCTTTTGGATACGCTGTTTTGAGTCTTTTTTGAGCAATCCGTATTTGATCGCGCTTAAAATTTTTGAGTTGTTGAGACATGCTAATATTTTTTTGGAACTCTTTTTAAAGGTAAGATTTTTTTTTAAAAAAGGAGTTACAGTTTTTCTCAATCGCTATTGTACTTGTTGTTTTTTTGAGTTGAATTGCTGGAAGTTTGCTGACTTTTTGTTGATTTCTATTATTTCTTACAGCATATAATACCAATTAAACTATAAAATTGGTATAAACACTGTACAGTAAATGAATATACATCATTTTCCATACAGTGTTTTTTGAATTTAGCAATGAATCGGTTTTAATGGATACACATGATTAGTCTGCGTAATAATTTATCTGTATTTTGCTACTTTCGCACAAAGCGCAAATTTTCTATACGTCCTGTAGAAACGAGTATTTCATTGATGTTTCCTTTTTTATCAGTTGTAAACGACAGATTGTAGTCATCTACTAACATTTCATTATCATATATCAAGAGCCCTTTCATTTTTTCCGCTCCTAGCGTCACTTCATAATTTTCCTTCCCAAGATTTTTGATGGTAAACGAAACATTGATTTCATCATTTAAGAAAGAACCGTTGAGCGCCGTATAGTCAAATTTACTTAAATCACTTTCAATACGTGTGAGTGTAAATGGTGGAACTGTTGGATAATACGCCGTAATTTGCATGGCGCCTTTTTTATTTTTGGTAAATTCTTGCTTGAAAGGCGCGTCATTCCACTGATGGAAGATATTGTCGTCTTCTCTAACGAGTTCGATATCATTTCTTCCCGATCGAATCATATATAATTTACCTTCACGCTCTTCAAATTTCATAATATACCCACCTTCCGTACGATACGTTCCTAAAATATCCTTAGTGGTTACCTTCGCTCCTACAGCTGCTGGAACAATAGCAAAGGTTTCTTTTTCGCTTGTTTTATTCAACAGGACATCTGCCATTTGCAAGGTGAGCATCATCGGATCAATTTTTCCCGAATTAATGATCGTTACAACTGTGAAATTCCCAGTTTCAAATCGTGCGGTAATGGCTTTCCATGCACCTGTAGAACCGCCGTGAAAACGGTATTTTTCATTTCTATGTTCGCCACGTTCTACACCATAACCGTACTTTTTAATTTTTGAATTTTTGATCAATTGTTGACTTTTTTCTAAGATTTCTTTGGAGAACACATCGCTTTTTTTTGTGTGCAGTATTTTTTCCCAATGCAATTGATCTTCCAATGTAGAAAATAAGTTTCCATCTCCATGTACATTGCACGTCCAATCGTAGGTAGTCCAAGTATTAAAATTGAAATACGGCTTTGCTATTGGACCTTTGATGTTTTCATAATCATCTACAAACGACGTATTCGGCATTCCTAAATCTGTAAACATTTGATCGGTATACGCTACAAAAGTCATTCCTGTTACTTTTTCTACAATTTGCGTCAATATGATGTAATTGGAATTGGTGTATGAATATTTGGTCCCTGGCACAAAGTTAAGTTCGTATTGCTTTTCCAGTAATTCCATCACATCTGCATTGTCAAATTTTTGTTTCCACCAAGTGTATCCTTGCAAACTCCACAATCTATATACACCTCGTATGCCACTAGAATGATTTAATAAATGTTTTATTTTGATTGGATGTTGGATGTTTTTTAAAAGATTTGGCACATACTTGCGAATGTCATCTTCCAAACTGAGTTTGCCTTTTTCTTCTAGGGTTAATATAGCAAAAGCCGTAAATTGTTTTCCGTTAGAAGCGATATTGAATCGTGATGATTTGCCAATTTGAATACTGTCTTTTAAGTTGGCATATCCTGCATATTTGGTATAGATCGTTTTACCATTTTGAACAATTCCTACGGCAATGCCTGGGGCAACTTTTGGAATATCTTGTAGGGCTATTTTGTTGAGTTGGGTGCGTTGTGCTTTCGTTAATTTTTGTCCAAATGCGAACAGAGAAGTTAAAAAGAAAGCTAAGAAGATTATTTTACATTTCATAAGTATATTATTTGCGTTTTTTGATATTACAAATGTGCGCATCTTCTATATACAAAGCGCGCCAAATCGTGATTTGACACTTTTTTAGGAGTCTTTTTTGCTAAAATATTCTTTCGGAGTTTGTTGTGTGTGCTTTTTAAAAGCTCTGTTAAATGTTGATTTTGAGTTAAATCCAGATTCTAGCGCGATTCCCAACAAGGTTTTAATGTTATTTTCGTTGGCTTCTACTTTTTTTATGACTTCTTTCGTTCTGTACGTATTTACAAAGTCGTTAAAGTTCATTTTGAAACCTTTGTTGATGATATTTGACACTTTTTTTGGATGTGTATTGAGCTTTGAAGCAACATCAAATAGTGTCAAGCTTGGATTGGCAAACAATTGTTCTTCTGTCATGAATTGTTCTAGTTGTTGCTGCAATATTTTGTCTTCTTCTGTAATGCTGACTTGTGTTTTTTCTGAATTTTCAGCAGGCTTTTCTTGATGATCCGCTTCCGCGAGAAAGTCCATCGTTGTATTCGAATCTAATTTGGGTAAAAACTGAAGATTTATTTTGATGCTATGTACGTATCCGCTCAAAGCGATGTAATAGAACAAAATTGAAAACGCGAGATAATACCAGTACTTCCTTCCAAAATTTGCCCATTCAGGATTGATGATAAAAAATAAGGCACGAATGAGCAATAATCCTAAGAATGCAATGAGAAACCGTTGAATCCACACGTGCAAAATGGAATCGGCAAAACTTACCGTTTCATAGGTTTTCTTTTTGTATTTCGCATATAATTTTAACGATTCAAACAAGTAAAACACCAACATCACAAAACCTGCAATTTGATACCACGCGGAGAAATCCTTATCGCGTTGGTCTGCGTAAAAGTAATATTCATCTAAAATTAGAGTATCTGTCACCCAAACCATCAAACTATATATTGCATACATGATGGCAGGTACAAAGTGAAGCCAATCTTTTCTTTTAAAACGAAAGCAAGGATTCAACGAACTTTTTACATAAAAATATAAGAATGGTGGCAATAAAAATAGTTGTTGAAATGGTACAAAGAATAAAATTTCCCGATACGTATCTATGCCATACCAACCTGCATATCCTAACATGAAAGGTGCAATATACATCGTACATAAAAAGATAAACGCAGCCAGCCAAAAACTCGATTTGTGTCCGTTGCGAATGCCTTTGTACAGCAATAACAACGTAAATATGATTCCATGAACAAAGAATATTAATAAGGTAGAACTTTTAAACCCGAAACCGAAGTGCATGTGTAATTGTATTGTTTTTTTGTGTGGTTAGTGTAGGTACTCTTGGAATTTTTTCATCCTAAAAATAATTAGAAAAATGATTGCAGGAATAATTAATAAAATTATAATAGCGTTTGCCAATTCACTTCCACCCTTTTCTTGATATAATGATACGGACAAAAATATAGCAACTATTACATAAATGATTTGACTTATAAAATAGAGCTGTAATCCTTTTTTTCGTTTTAGCATCATGAGTATAATTGCAATGAAGGTTGTTAATGAAACAATTGACATAACAACAGTAAGTACCACATAGACTGATGAGGCAAACTTAAATAACGTTCCAAAAAACAAATAGACAATTGTAGAACTAATCATATACAAAGGTCCTATAAATCCTAACAAAAAAAGAAATATATACAAAGGTGGTATGCGTTTTCTAGCGCTTCTAGGAATGTTTGTGGCTTCCGCTGTTTGCTGAACAGTTTCGGTTTGCTGAACAGTTTCGGTTTGTTGAACAGTTTCGGTTTGTTGAACAGTTTCAGTTTCCTGAACGTTTTCTGGCTCTACAATTTCTTTGATGATTTGTTTTTCACCACATTCACGACAAAACTTAGCGTCGTTTGCGATAGAATGTCCGCATGCTGTACAGTATTTCATGTATGATTTTTTTTCAATATAGTTAATAAAAATTAAAATACATCGGGAAGATTGCGTTCATAACGTGTTAAATAGTCTTTTCTATTGAGTTTTAAGATTTCTAAGAGTTGCGCTTTGGTAATGTCTACATTCGTGAGATCAATTGTTTGTACGCCTTCGTTGATCGTCCCAAGAATAAGTTGAAAATAACCTTTTTCATCTCCAGATCTGTATAATACACGATAGTCGACGATGTCATGCCAAAAAAATCGCTTTTCGCGTATGGTAACACCGAATTCGTCTGTGGTAAGAAGTATTTTTTTGGGAGTATAATAATCTATCATCAATCGTATAAGAAGAAAAATAAATGCTAAAACTGCTAAAAAATTAGACAACACTTTATAAAAATACGTTTCAGCATTAAAGCCTATTGATAAAAGTATGATAAAACCTAAAAAACTTAGTATCGTCCAAACACTTCCTTCTCTAGACGTTTTAATTTTGAGTCCGTGTGTGTTTTCTTTTGAATGATAGTTTGCTTTATATGGATAATTTGGTTTGAAGTAGTATTGCTTTTTAATATACTTTAGCAAGTAGTTTTTTTTAACAAGCGTTACAATTTCATTCTGAATATCTATTTGAATGCCTTCTAGTGCTTCAAAATCTAGTTGCATCGAAGGACATTCGTTTTCAAAATTGGCAATCGCTTTTGTCAGCACGCAGGTAATTCCTTTAGAATTGTCATAATCGCGATAATGGCAAATTTTACAATATGCCAAATGGTGATTTCTTTTGTTTAAATTCTGTTGCATGTTACATCATCATTTAAAAAGTATGTTACCTAATCAACAAAAATAAGATTGCTGTAATTCCTCTAAACTCCATGGAGTTTCTTAATTTATCAATTTTAAGTACTTGTGTGTATATAAATAGCAATACAGGATATGTAAATAGCGAAAGCCAAAAATACCATTGAGACTTCCCTGGATTATCGGAAAATATAAACTGTAAGTTGACAATGTCACGAAACATAAAGCACATCAGCAAAAAAGCAACAATATATACGCTTCCCAAAATTAATATAGCTACACAAATTTTTCGATCTATCGTAACTATTTTTGGTTTTACGGCATCTGCAAGTTTTAAAGCAATGATTCCTAAAGAATACCAAAAAAATCCACGCATGAGTATGTTTTCGAAAATGTGGATTGTGTATTCTAAGAATTCGTACATACAGGTGTTTATTTTCTAAATTTTGAACTGAATAAAGCGTCTTGCATGATCCTTTTATCTTTTTCGTTGTTGTAATTTAGGATGACATTAAACGCAACACCATTGATCAATTTTCTGTAATACAATTGGTTGAGTATGACTTCTCCATCCGATCCATAAATGACAAATCCTATTCTTTCAAAATCGAGTCCATCAATACGTTCTGTAATTGTTGCCATAGAATCTACGTTGATTCCTTTACTTTTATAAGTGTCATAAAGTATGGATTTAAGATTTGCTGAGCTTTCCTTCCATTCGCCTTCATAGGTTTCTTTGAAAGATTCTGAATTTGACAGAAATATATTGTACTTATCTTTTTTAAAAGCTATCAAATCTTTTACGCTGGAATCATCTACATCCATATCATGCACATCTTTAAAAACTTTTTTTCCTTTTTGTGAATAGTCGTCTTTTTGTGATTTGGTAATGATTTCCCAGCCTTTGGGCACTTTGAGCTGCCAACCAATTTCTTTGCTTACGTATAGTTGATCTTTATAGTTTCCTTCGTCAAATTGCTTATTCGGATCTACTTCTTTGCAAGCATTGACACTGACACAAATACAGAGAAAGAAAAGGATTTTTTTGAATTGCATTGTTTGTATGTGTAGATGTGTGGATTATTTCGTTAAATAATTTCTGATATCTTTTGACCAATATAAGAACAAGAAAATTGCCGCAGGTAATACGACGAGTAAAGTCCAGCTTGTAGAGTAATATTCTGTTTCCGTTGGAATACGAGTTAGAATAAATAGCAAAATAAAAATTGCTTGACATACGGAGTATATATACAATCCCATCTTCTTTTTTGACAACATCATAATGGCGCCAATCATCGTACCCACACAGGTAGCTGCATATAAATAGTACATAAAATCTCCCATACCAAAATACGAGGAAATGGAATCATACAGAAGTGATTTTCCCATAGAAAATAAAGATCCGATAATGGTAAAAATGACAAGAATTGTTAAAATAGTTGGTGCGCCTCTTCTTTCTACAAATACGACTTCTTTTCTTTGATCGGAATCCTCAATAGGTTGGAATTTAATATTGTTTGAAGTGTCTTTTTGAGGCTCTAAAGAATTATTCATAGTATACGTTTTATCGTGTTATGTTGATTTTTTGTTTTTATTACAGGAATTTACTATTCCCAATAGGTGATTTCGCGAATGTTTTCCTCTTTTTTTTCAAATTTGTGTGGTGGTGACCACGCTTTTTCGGTTACAATTTGTTTGATCCAATTCCCGTTTGCATCATATTCATATACATACGTTTCTTCCGTTGTAAAGTCTAGTCTCATTTCATAAGATTCATACACAGGAAAGTGCTTTTCATTGTATTTAATAATTTTAATGTTGTATTGCTCGCCCGATTTTTGAGTATCGTATTTTTTCTCTTCAACTACAAGACCTCCTCTGTAGGTATATTCAGTATGATGATATGCATCGGTTTCCTTAATCAATCGCCCAAAAGTGTCATATTTACATCTTCTAACGGTATCATTTGCAGAAAAATTGTACGCTGCTATTTTACGTATTAGTTGACTGTCATGCCTGTATTGATTGATATAAGTAAATGTTGAGGTTTTACCTTTTGAATCAATCCGTACTTTTTTTATGATCAAGTCATTAGTATCGTAATACCGCATTTCAGTATATTGCAACTCACGGTTTAAGTATTTTTTAAAAGTGCGCATTCTTTTCTCTTTATCGTACGCCACGCGTTCTTCTCTTTCAGTATACGTGTTGCCAGAGTGATAATCAACACTTTTCTTAAAAGTTTTAATTAATTCTTTATCTTCTCCATAAGTGTAATACACACCATTGGTAAAGTCGTTACCATAGAAATAATTTTCATCTTTTAAAAGAAATCCATCCTTGGAAAATTCTTGTGCTTTTCTTTGCCACAGCGTTTTCTCTTCGTTAGAATTATCATTTATTTTTTTTGGAAACATCAAAACTACTTTTTTTACTTTCCCAAACAAATCATACCGTTGCAAATCGTTTTCAAAGTCAAGATCTCCAACATTTTCTTTGGGATTTTTGAAACAACTTATCAAAAATAAAGTCACTAAAAAATAAGAGAATAATCGGTACAATGCTGAATAGTTTTGGTTATCGGTTTTGTTGTATTTGAAATTTTATAGTTTGAAAGATATAAACTATTTGTAGAAAAACAAGGATGGAACAGTGTTTTTTGCGTCGTTTCATTGTAAATGTAAATGCCATTAGCTAAATAAGCTGCAGTACTATTTTTAATTCACATTAGTATGTTCCATAAAACACAAAGCCCTAAAGCGAAAGAGACTTTAGGGCTAAAATAGAGAAGTATTTTAGTTAAAAAATTACTACGTACTCGAATCGTTTTAATTTTCAATAATTATAAACTCACTTCGTCTATTCAATTGATGTTCGTATTCAGCGCATGGGACGCCGTTACTACATCTATTTACGTGCCTCGTTTCTCCGTAGCCTCTGCCCTTGAGTCTACTTTCACTAATACCATTGGTTAGTAAGAATTCTATAGTTGATTTGGCACGTCTGTTTGATAAATCCATATTATAATCGTCGTCTGCTCTACTATCGGTATGTGAACGTACATCAATTTTCATCGTTGGATATAATTTCATGACTGCTATTACTTTGCGTAATTCTATTTCTGCATCCGCTCGGATATAGTCTTTGTCTAAGTCAAAATAGATCGGATTGAGTCCGAGTATTTTTACTAAATCAGCACCTACAGGAGCCACAATAGGTTTTTCCATCGTGTTCCCTGTTTTGAGGAATAGCGTCTTTTTTAGGGTTTTATTGAGTTCATTAGTGGTTCCGAATGATTTTTCGGCAGTTCCGTAATTTTCTTTTGCGGCTCTTATGGCATATAGTGTGTTGCAATCTAAAGGAAACTCAAAACTTCCATCATCTTTGGCAAAGGTTTGAGCAATCATATTATTGTCATTGTCTAACAATAGTACTTTTGCATTCGAAATTGGATTGTTAGTTTGTTCATCCAACACAACACCTTTAAGCGTTTGTGCACATTTTGAAATGATTTTTTCTGTACGCACAAAGCTGTAAATATCATCATTGCCCATACCACCTTCACGATTAGACGCAACATATCCTGCGCCTGAAATTTCATTGATGATAAAGGTAAAATCATCCTCTGGACTGTTGATGGGGCGCCCCAAGTTAAAAACTTCCCTGTAGTCATTTGCCCTGTCAATTGTTGACACAAAAACATCTAACCCGCCCAGGCCAACATGTCCATCGGATGAAAAATATAGTGTATTGTTTTTACTGATAAAAGGAAAGGTTTCTCTTCCTTCTGTATTGATGGTTTCTCCTAAGTTTGTAGGTTTGCCAAATTCCGTTCCTTTAATGGCTACTTTGTATAGATCTGATTGTCCTTTTCCGCCTGGCATATCAGAAGCAAAGTATAATGTTTTTTCATCAGTGCTCAACGCTGGATGCGCTACTGAATATTGATCACTGTTAAAGGGTAATTCTGTAACGTTCCATTTGTTATTTTTACGTATGGCTCGATAAAGTTTTAAACGGTTTGTACCTTCCTCGTCTTCTTTGTATTCTTTGTTGGTATAATTGTTTCGTGTGAAATAGAATGTGTTTCCATCTTTGGTAAATACTGCTGTAGATTCGTGATATATAGAATTGATGACCTTCGGCATTTTTTCAAGGGTAGTTGCTGCATCTTCTGAAACAACACTTACTTGATACAAGTCTAAAAAAGGTTGTTCATTCCAATCGTGAATTCTTTTGGTAGCGCCACGATTTGATCTGTTGGACGCAAAAACCAATCTGTTTTGATAAAACGAAGGTGCAAAGTCTGACAGCTCGGAATTAAACCCTGCTTTTTCAAGCTTGAAACGTCCAGATTGTTGTTCTATTTCTTGCAAATAATTGCGCTCATTCACAAATAGTTTTGCTCTGTAATCTTCGCCTTTAGTTTCATAAAATTTTTCCATAATCGCATCAGAAGCTGTGTATTGTTCTGTACTTTTTAACGAAAGTGCATATCTGTATAAATATTCGGCATTTACCTCTTCAGAAAAATTATATAAAGCTCCGTACCATTTTGCCGCATTTTCATAATCTGCTATGAAATAATACGAATCTCCCAAACGCGCATATAATTCTGTTGATTGATATCCTTCTTCTGCTACTTTTAAATACGCTTCACGCGCATCTATAAAGGCATATTTGTCATACTCACTATTTCCTTTTTTGATATTTTTTTCTTGTGCGTTAACCGCTATAATTCCAACGATTAAGAAAGCTATGATTGTATATACTCTGTGTCTCATGTGTAACTTTTTTTGGTTGGATTAAAAGAATCTTGGTGATACCATACGTTTGTTTCTCTTGAAAAGTTCATACCGAAGAAAGACCTCGTACGAACCGTCATTGAATTGCTGTAATTGCGTAGTTTCTCTGTCATACGCAAACCCAATCATAAACTGATCTGATAATTGAAATCCTACCATGGCGCTGAGTGCCGCGCTCCATCTGTAAGCAGCTCCAAGCGTGAGTTTGTCATAGATAAGAAAGTTAGCAGACACATCTACCTGTAAAGGTGCACCTGATACAAGTTTTACCAATCCTGCAGGTTTAAATTTTACTTCACTAGACAGTTCAAATATATAGCCTGTCATGAGGTAATAATTAACTCGTTCTACTGCTGTTGCACTAGAATTGTTACTATTGGGCGCGTCATCAAAGTGTTCTGTTTCAAGTATGTTTGGCACGCTCAATCCTAAGTAGAATTTTGGGGTATGATAATACAATCCCACTCCAAATTGTGGAGAAAAGCGCCTGTCTATATTTATAAAAGCATCAGGATCTCCTGGATTAAATGGTCCTGTATTCAGTCGATTTGAATCAATGTCTAATAAGTGTGCTCCTGCTTTTATTCCTAGTGCCAATCGTCCTTGTGTTCCCACATCTAACGTATAGCTGAAATCAATATCAATGTAACTTTCTTTGGCAATAAATATTTCGTCATTGGTTATGTTCAAACCTAATCCGACACGCTTTCCTACGGGTGAGTGCATGGATGCCGTAAACGTTCTTGGTGCGCCATCTAGTCCTACCCACTGTGATCTGTATAATCCTAGAAAACTAAACACATCTCTTGATCCAGCATACGCAGGGTTGATACTCAGCGTATTGTACATGTATTGTGTATACTGTGCATCTTGCTGAGCTGTTGTATGATTAGAGAACAACACTAAAACCAGTAAAGCTATAATGGTTACATAATTTTTTTTCATAAGTGTATGTATTATACCTATCAGAGCTTTCACTCCGATAGGTGTTTGTATTGTTTTTATCTTCTATTAATGTAAAATGGTCCTGCTTTTTCTTGTCTATTTCCATTGCCATCTACATAAGAAAGTACATAGTAGTAAGTACCGACTGGCAGGCGGTCGTCTTTTGCTATGGTGACTCTACCTTCGGAGTATCCGCGGAAGAATTTGTTTCCTTGACCATACCCGTCTACATCGTATACTTTTATTCCCCATCTGTTATAGATTTTTAAGTTATTGTTAGGGAAGTTTTGAATTCCTTTGATGGTGAACACATCATTGAGTCCATCACCGTTTGGTGTTACGATATCGTATATTTCAATCTCAATATTTGGATCTCCATTGTTGACCTCTACATAATCAGGAATGTTATTTCCGTTGTCGTCTCCAAGTTCGTCGCCGTTTGGAATTGCATCACCATCACAGTTCAATGCTAACCAAGCAGCGCTTACTGCGTCTAAGTCTTGACTATTAAAGTCAAAGTCACAAGGATCGGCCGGATTGGTATTGTCATTGGCAACTTCGACAGCATTGGTAACACCATCTCCATCACAATCACCAGTATTCCATGCATCTGAAGGCGAAATTGTTTGACTCGCTACATTGAGACTACAATCGTCTAGTGGATTGGTTCCATCTGCTAGTTCATCACCATTGGTTACGCCATCGCCGTCACAATCTGCGTTGCTCCATGCTGCACTTACGGCATTGATATCTTGATTTACTGTATCATAATCACAAGGATTTTGTACGCGAGTTCCGTCTGTAATTTCATCGCCATTCATCACGCCATCACCGTCACAATCAAGCATTTCCCAATCAACACTTACCGCTGTTACATCTTGACTTGACATTTCGTATTTACAAGGATCTTCTGGATCAGTTCCATCAATTGCTTCTTGACCGTTTGTAACTCCATCGCCATCACAGTCGAGATCATCGAAGTTCATCGTTACTATAGATATGTCCTGACTGTTGATATCAAAATCACATGGGTTTTGTGGATCGGTTGCATCTAGAATTTCTTGCCCGTTGACCACTCCATCACCATCACAGTCGATAGCATCCCAAGCATCAGTAACAATTGTTATATTTTGGTTAATAGCATCAAAATCACAAGGATCATCTAGATCGGTTCCATCTAATATTTCTTGAGCATTGGTTACTCCGTCACCATCACAGTCTAAATCTTCAAAAGCTGTATCTACAGGTACTGTTTGACTCGCCATTACAAAATTACAAGCATTGTTTGGGTCTGTTCCGTCGTTCGCTTCATCGCCATCAGTAACTCCATCGCCATCTGTGTCTTCATCTAACGGATCCGTTACATTGCCATTTGGATCGTTTGGCGTTGCAGGATCGTCTGTTCCTGTTACTTCTTCACCATTGGTTAAGCCATCATTATCACAATCTAAATCATTCCAAGCAGCAGTTACCGTTGCCAGGTCTTGATTTACAGGATTATACTCGCAAGGATCGTTTGGATTGGTGCCATCTACTGCTTCTACTCCATCAGTTACGCCGTCTCCGTCTGTGTCTGGATCTTGTGGATCGGTAGTGTTACCATTTGGATCGGATGGTGTGCTTGGGTCGTCTACGCCACTAACTTCTTCTTCATTGGTTAATCCGTCATTATCACAGTCTAAACCATTCCAAGCTGCTTCTACTGGTACAGATTGACTTGCTAGTAATAAGTCACATGGATCGTTTGGATTGGTACCATCATTTGCTTCATCGCCGTCTGTTACGCCGTCGCCATCTGTGTCTGGATCTTGTGGATCGGTGGTGTTACCATTTGGATCGGATGGTGTTGTTGGGTCGTCTACGCCTGATGTTTCTTCTCCATTGTTTAATCCGTCACTATCACAATCTAAGTCTGTCCATGCAGCTTCTACTGCTGTGAGGTCTTGACTTGAGGCTTCGTATACACATGGATCGTTTGGATTGGTGCCGTCTGTTGCTTCATCGCCGTCGGTTACGCCGTCTCCGTCTGTATCTGGATCTTGTGGATCGGTGGTGTTCCCGTTTGGATTCGCTGGTGTTGATGGATCGTCATTTCCTGTAACTTCTTCTTCATTGGTTAATCCGTCATTGTCACAGTCTAAACTATTCCAAGTTGCTTCTACTGGTACAGATTGACTTGCTAGTAATAAGTCACATGAATCGTTTGGATTGGTGCCATCATTTGCTTCATCTCCGTCTGTTACGCCGTCACCGTCCGTGTCTGAATTTTGTGGATCGGTGGTGTTACCGTTTGGATCGGCTGGTGTTGTTGGATCGTCTACGCCTGATGTTTCTTCTCCGTTATTTAGTCCGTCATTATCACAATCTAAGTCTGTCCATGCAGCTTCTACAGCAGTAATATCTTGACTTGAAGCTTCGTATAGACATGGATCGTTTGGATTGGTGCCGTCATTTGCTTCAGTTCCATCTGTTACGCCGTCTCCGTCTGTGTCTGGATCTTGTGGATCGGTTGTATTTCCGTTTGGATTCGCTGGTGTTGATGGATCGTCATTTCCTGTAACTTCTTCTTCATTGGTTAATCCGTCATTGTCACAGTCTAAACTATTCCAAGTTGCTTCTACTGGTACAGATTGACTTGCTAGTAATAAGTCACATGAATCGTTTGGATTCGTGCCATCATTTGCTTCATCTCCGTCTGTTACGCCGTCACCGTCCGTGTCTGAATTTTGTGGATCGGTGGTGTTACCGTTTGGATCGGCTGGTGTTGTTGGATCGTCTACGCCTGATGTTTCTTCTCCGTTATTTAGTCCGTCATTATCACAATCTAAGTCTGTCCATGCAGCTTCTACAGCAGTAATATCTTGACTTGAAGCTTCGTATAGACATGGATCGTTTGGATTGGTGCCGTCATTTGCTTCATCGCCGTCTGTTACGGCGTCGCCGTCTGTATCTGGATCTTGTGGATCGGTTGTGTTGCCGTTTGGATTCGCTGGTGTTGTAGGGTCGTCGTTTCCTGTAACTTCTTCTTCATTGGTTAATCCATCATTGTCACAGTCTAAACTATTCCAAGCTGTTGCTACCGTTACCGTTTGATTCGCTGCTACAAAATCACATGGATCGTTTGGATTGGTACCATCATTTGCTTCATCTCCGTCTGTTACGCCGTCGCCATCTGTATCTGGATCTTGTGGATCGGTGGTGTTACCATTTGGATCGGCTGGTGTTGTTGGATCGTCTACGCCTGATGTTTCTTCTCCATTGTTTAATCCGTCATTATCACAATCTAAGTCTGTCCATGCAGCTTCTACTGCTGTGAGGTCTTGACTTGAGGCTTCGTATAAACATGGATCGTTTGGATTGGTGCCGTCGTTTGCTTCGTCTCCATCAGTTACGCCGTCGCCATCCGTATCTGGATCTTGTGGATCGGTGGTGTTTCCGTTTGGATTCGCTGGTGTTGTAGGATCATCGTTTCCTGTAACTTCTTCTTCATTGGTTAATCCGTCATTGTCACAGTCTAAACTATTCCAAGTTGCTTCTACTGGTACAGATTGACTTGCTAGTAATAAGTCACATGAATCGTTTGGATTCGTGCCATCATTTGCTTCATCTCCGTCTGTTACGCCGTCACCGTCCGTGTCTGAATTTTGTGGATCGGTGGTGTTACCGTTTGGATCGGCTGGTGTTGTTGGATCGTCTACGCCTGATGTTTCTTCTCCGTTATTTAGTCCGTCATTATCACAATCTAAGTCTGTCCATGCAGCTTCTACAGCAGTAATATCTTGACTTGAAGCTTCGTATAGACATGGATCGTTTGGATTGGTGCCGTCTACTGCTTCATCGCCGTCAGTAACTCCGTCTCCGTCTGTGTCTGGATCTTGTGGATCGGTGGTGTTGCCGTTTGGATTCGCTGGTGTTGATGGATCATCGTTTCCTGTAACTTCCTCTTCATTGGTTAATCCATCATTATCACAGTCTAAACCATTCCAAGCTGTTGCTACCGTTACCGTTTGATTCGCCGCTACAAAGTCACATGGATCGTTTGGATTCGTTCCGTTTACTGCTTCTATTCCATCGGTTACTCCGTCTCCGTCCGTATCTGGATCTTGTGGATCAGTTGTATTACCATTTGGATCGGCTGGTGTGCTTGGATCATCTACGCCTGAGGTTTCTTCTCCATTGTTTAATCCGTCGCTATCACAATCTAAGTCTGTCCATGCAGCTTCTACAGCAGTAATATCTTGACTTGAGGCTTCGTATAGACATGGATCGTTTGGATTGGTGCCGTCATTTGCTTCAGTTCCATCTGTTACGCCGTCTCCGTCTGTGTCTGGATCTTGTGGATCCGTTGTATTTCCGTTTGGATTCGCTGGTGTTGATGGATCGTCGTTTCCTGTAACTTCTTCTTCATTGGTTAATCCGTCATTGTCACAGTCTAAACTATTCCAAGTTGCTTCTACTGGTACAGACTGACTTGCTAGTAATAAGTCACATGAATCGTTTGGATTGGTGCCATCATTTGCTTCATCGCCGTCAGTTACGCCGTCTCCGTCCGTATCTGGATCTTGTGGATCGGTGGTGTTACCGTTTGGATCGGCTGGTGTTGTTGGATCGTCTACGCCTGATGTTTCTTCTCCATTGTTTAATCCATCACTATCACAATCTAAATCATTCCATGCAGCTTCTACTGCTGTGAGGTCTTGACTTGAGGCTTCGTATAGACATGGATCGTTTGGATTGGTGCCATTTACTGCTTCATCGCCGTCAGTAACTCCGTCGCCATCCGTATCTGGATCTTGTGGATCGGTGGTGTTGCCGTTTGGATTTGCTGGTGTTGATGGATCGTCGTTTCCTGTAACTTCTTCTTCATTGGTTAATCCGTCATTGTCACAGTCTAAACTATTCCAAGCTGTTGCTACCGTTACCGTTTGATTCGCCGCTACAAAATCACATGGATCGTTTGGATTGGTGCCATCATTTGCTTCTACTCCATCAGTTACGCCGTCGCCATCCGTATCTGGATCTTGTGGATCGGTGGTGTTACCATTTGGATCGGATGGTGTTGTTGGGTCGTCTACGCCTGATGTTTCTTCTCCATTGTTTAATCCGTCACTATCACAATCTAAGTCTGTCCATGCAGCTTCTACTGCTGTGAGGTCTTGACTTGAGGCTTCGTATACACATGGATCGTTTGGATTGGTGCCGTCTGTTGCTTCATCGCCGTCGGTTACGCCGTCTCCGTCTGTATCTGGATCTTGTGGATCGGTGGTGTTCCCGTTTGGATTCGCTGGTGTTGATGGATCGTCATCTCCTGTAACTTCTTCTTCATTGGTTAATCCGTCATTGTCACAGTCTAAACTATTCCAAGTTGCTTCTACTGGTACAGATTGACTTGCTAGTAATAAGTCACATGAATCGTTTGGATTCGTGCCATCATTTGCTTCATCTCCGTCTGTTACGCCGTCACCGTCCGTGTCTGAATTTTGTGGATCGGTGGTGTTACCGTTTGGATCGGCTGGTGTTGTTGGATCGTCTACGCCTGATGTTTCTTCTCCGTTATTTAGTCCGTCATTATCACAATCTAAGTCTGTCCATGCAGCTTCTACAGCAGTAATATCTTGACTTGAAGCTTCGTATAGACATGGATCGTTTGGATTGGTGCCGTCATTTGCTTCAGTTCCATCTGTTACGCCGTCTCCGTCTGTGTCTGGATCTTGTGGATCGGTTGTGTTGCCGTTTGGATTCGCTGGTGTTGTAGGGTCGTCGTTTCCTGTAACTTCTTCTTCATTGGTTAATCCATCATTGTCACAGTCTAAACTATTCCAAGCTGTTGCTACCGTTACCGTTTGATTCGCTGCTACAAAATCACATGGATCGTTTGGATTGGTACCATCATTTGCTTCATCTCCGTCTGTTACGCCGTCGCCATCTGTATCTGGATCTTGTGGATCGGTGGTGTTACCATTTGGATCGGCTGGTGTTGTTGGATCGTCTACGCCTGATGTTTCTTCTCCGTTATTTAGTCCGTCATTATCACAATCTAAGTCTGTCCATGCAGCTTCTACAGCAGTAATATCTTGACTTGAAGCTTCGTATAGACATGGATCGTTTGGATTGGTGCCGTCATTTGCTTCATCGCCGTCTGTTACGGCGTCGCCGTCTGTATCTGGATCTTGTGGATCGGTTGTGTTGCCGTTTGGATTCGCTGGTGTTGTAGGGTCGTCGTTTCCTGTAACTTCTTCTTCATTGGTTAATCCATCATTGTCACAGTCTAAACTATTCCAAGCTGTTGCTACCGTTACCGTTTGATTCGCTGCTACAAAATCACATGGATCGTTTGGATTGGTACCATCATTTGCTTCATCTCCGTCTGTTACGCCGTCGCCATCTGTATCTGGATCTTGTGGATCGGTGGTGTTACCATTTGGATCGGCTGGTGTTGTTGGATCGTCTACGCCTGATGTTTCTTCTCCATTGTTTAATCCGTCATTATCACAATCTAAGTCTGTCCATGCAGCTTCTACTGCTGTGAGGTCTTGACTTGAGGCTTCGTATAAACATGGATCGTTTGGATTGGTGCCGTCGTTTGCTTCGTCTCCATCAGTTACGCCGTCGCCATCCGTATCTGGATCTTGTGGATCGGTGGTGTTTCCGTTTGGATTCGCTGGTGTTGTAGGATCATCGTTTCCTGTAACTTCTTCTTCATTGGTTAATCCGTCATTGTCACAGTCTAAACTATTCCAAGTTGCTTCTACTGGTACAGATTGACTTGCTAGTAATAAGTCACATGAATCGTTTGGATTCGTGCCATCATTTGCTTCATCTCCGTCTGTTACGCCGTCACCGTCCGTGTCTGAATTTTGTGGATCGGTGGTGTTACCGTTTGGATCGGCTGGTGTTGTTGGATCGTCTACGCCTGATGTTTCTTCTCCGTTATTTAGTCCGTCATTATCACAATCTAAGTCTGTCCATGCAGCAGTGACTGTTGCCAAGTCTTGATTCACAGGATTGTAATCACAAGGATCTTGTGGGTCTGTATTGTTTGGTCCTAGTGTTCCATCTCCATCTGGATCTACTTCATCTCCGTTGGTTACTCCATCGCCATCACAGTCTGATGTTAACCATGAAGCTGATACTGATGCCAAATTTTGTGCAGTTATATCATAGTCGCATGGATTATTGGGATCGGTTCCGTTTGGTCCTGCTGCTCCATCATTATTTGGATCCAGTTCTGTTATATTTGATACGCCATCTCCGTCGCAATCTGCTGTTGCCCATGCTGATGTCGTATTCATTAAGTCTACATTCGCTACTGTTGCTCCAACACATGGATCATTTGGATCTGAATCTGTGCCGTTTAGTGTGCCGTCTCCGTCACAATCTGCAGCAGCGTAAATTGCATTCGTTACGTCTTCATCTCCTAATGTACCATCGTCAACACAAGGATCTTGCGGATCTGGATCTGTGCCGTTTGGTGTGCCGTCTCCGTCACAATCTGCAGTAGCGTAAATTGCATTCGTTACGTCTTCATCTCCTAATGTACCATCGTCAACACAAGGATCTTGCGGATCTGGATCTGTGCTGTTTGGTGTGCCGTCTCCGTCACAATCTGACATTGTCCATATTGCGTTCGTAGCATCTTCGTCTCCTACCGTGCCATCGTCAACACATGGATCTTGTGGATCTGGATCTGTGCCGTTTGGTGTGCCATCTCCGTCACAATCTGCAGCAGCGTAAATTGCATTCGTAGCATCTTCGTCTCCTAATGTGCCATCGTCAACACATGGATCTTGTGGATCTGGATCTGTGCCGTTTGGTGTGCCATCTCCGTCACAATCTGCAGTAGCGTAAATTGCATTCGTAGCATCTTCGTCTCCTACCGTGCCATCGTCAACACATGAATCTTGCGGATTTGGATCAGTTCCGTTTGGTGTGCCGTCTCCGTCACAATCTGACATTGTCCATATTGCGTTCGTAGCATCTTCATCTCCTACCGTGCCATCGTCAACACATGGATCTTGCGGATCTGGATCGCCTCCATTTGGTGTGCCGTCTCCATCACAGTCTGCTATTAACCAAGCGGCGGTTTGTGTTTGTGTGACAAGTATTGGATTGTAATCACAAGGATCTTGTGGGTCTGTATTGTTTGGTCCTGCTGTACCGTCTCCATCTGGATCTACTTCATCCCCATTGGTTACTCCATCGCCATCACAGTCTGTTGTTAACCATGAAGCTGATACTGATGCCAAATTTTGTGCAGTTATATCATAGTCGCATGGATTATTGGGATCGGTTCCGTTTGGTCCTGCTGTTCCATCATTATCCGGATCCAGTTCTGTTATATTTGATACGCCATCTCCGTCACAATCTGCTGTTGCCCATGCTGATGTAGTATTCATTAAGTCTACATTCGCTACTGTTGCTCCAACACATGGATCATTTGGATCTGGATCTGTGCCGTTTGGTGTGCCGTCTCCGTCACAATCTGCAGCAGCGTAAATTGCATTGCTTAAATTTTCATCTCCTACCGTGCCATCGTCAACACATGGATCTTGTGGATCTGGATCAGTTCCGTTTGGTGTGCCATCTCCGTCACAATCTGCAGCAGCGTAAATTGCATTCGTTACGTCTTCATCTCCTACCGTGCCATCGTCAACACATGGATCTTGCGGATCTGGATCTGTGCCGTTTGGTGTGCCATCTCCGTCACAATCTGCAGCAGCGTAAATTGCATTCGTAGCATCTTCGTCTCCTAATGTGCCATCGTCAACACATGGATCTTGCGGATTTGGATCAGTTCCGTTTGGTGTGCCATCTCCGTCACAATCTGCAGCAGCGTAAATTGCATTGCTTAAATTTTCATCCCCTACCGTGCCATCGTCAACACATGGATCTTGCGGATTTGGATCAGTTCCGTTTGGTGTGCCGTCTCCGTCACAATCTGCAGCAGCGTAAATTGAATTGCTGAAATTTTCATCTCCTAATGTACCATCGTCAACACATGGATCTTGCGGATTTGGATCTGTGCCGTTTGATGTGCCGTCTCCGTCACAATCTGCAGCAGCATAAATTGCATTCGTTATGTCTTCGTCTCCTACCGTGCCATCGTCAACACATGGATCTTGCGGATTTGGATCTGTGCCGTTTGATGTGCCGTCTCCGTCACAATCTGCAGTAGCGTAAATTGCATTCGTAGCATCTTCGTCTCCTAATGTGCCATCGTCAACACATGGATCTTGTGGATTTGGATCTGTGCCGTTTGGTGTGCCGTCTCCGTCACAATCTGCAGCAGCGTAAATTGCATTCGTTACGTCTTCATCTCCTAATGTACCATCGTCAACACATGGATCATTTGGATCTGGATCTGTGCCGTTTGGTGTGCCGTCTCCGTCACAATCTGCAGCAGCGTAAATTGCATTGCTTAAATTTTCATCTCCTACCGTGCCATCGTCAACACATGGATCTTGTGGATCTGGATCAGTTCCGTTTGGTGTGCCATCTCCGTCACAATCTGCAGCAGCGTAAATTGCATTCGTTACGTCTTCATCTCCTACCGTGCCATCGTCAACACATGGATCTTGCGGATCTGGATCTGTGCCGTTTGGTGTGCCATCTCCGTCACAATCTGCAGCAGCGTAAATTGCATTGCTTAAATTTTCATCTCCTAATGTGCCATCGTCAACACATGGATCTTGTGGATCTGGATCTGTGCCGTTTGGTGTGCCATCTCCGTCACAATCTGCAGTAGCGTAAATTGCATTCGTAGCATCTTCGTCTCCTACCGTGCCATCGTCAACACATGAATCTTGCGGATTTGGATCAGTTCCGTTTGGTGTGCCGTCTCCGTCACAATCTGACATTGTCCATATTGCGTTCGTAGCATCTTCATCTCCTACCGTGCCATCGTCTACACATGGATCTTGCGGATCTGGATCGCCTCCATTTGGTGTGCCGTCTCCATCACAGTCTGCTATTAACCAAGCGGCGGTTTGTGTTTGTGTGACAAGTATTGGATTGTAATCACAAGGATCTTGTGGGTCTGTATTGTTTGGTCCTGCTGTACCGTCTCCATCTGGATCTACTTCATCTCCGTTGGTTACTCCATCACCATCACAGTCTGTTGTTAACCATGAAGCTGATACTGATGCCAAATTTTGTGCAGTTATATCATAGTCGCATGGATTATTGGGATCGGTTCCGTTTGGTCCTGCTGTTCCATCATTATCTGGATCCAGTTCTTCTCCATTGGTAACTCCGTCTCCGTCACAATCTGCTGTTGTGTATAATGGATTGCTTAAATCAGCAACTGTTCCTGCCGCACATGGATCATATTCCTCACGGAAGTCTACTTCTGAAGTAGTAGGATCATCATCATTGTCTGTTCCTAATGCTCCTGTATTTAAGTTGTCGTTAACATCTGGTTCAACGCCAGTGTCATCACTTGTATCAAAACCGTCATCCAATCCGTCCCCATCTGTGTCAGTTCCTGTGAAGGTTCCTTGTCCTGCTTCTAATATGTCATCAATTCCGTCATTGTCACTGTCAGTATCTAGATAATCTGGTGTTGCATCTGTGTCTGTGTTTTCTGGAGTATCTATGAAGCCGCCGCCTTCATACGCATCATCGATTCCGTTGTTATTGTTGTCAATTCCACTTGGTGGCGTGTAGCTTCCTGTGGATTGTGCTTCTATATTGTCTGGAATTCCATCATCATCGGCGTCAATGTCTAGATAGTCTGAACCGTCATTTATATTTCCATCGGTGTTTGCTGGAACAGTTCCTGCGGTGTTGTCTGCTTGACCGTCCATATTTCCATCTGCAAAGACCGCATCGTCTGCATCTACATCACCATCATTGTCAGTGTCTAAGTCACCATTTCCTGTTTCGACAACATCGGTAATTCCATCATTGTCACTGTCTAAATCAAAATGGTTTGGAATACCATCATTATCGGCATCGAAGCCTGATTCGATCATGCCATTTACATCTCCAATTAGTGGATCGGCTGGTGCATCGTCTAGATAGTTTGGTACGCCGTCGTTGTCTGTGTCTGCACTTGGATCTATTCCTGTTGGATTTTCATCTACATCGGCGATTCCGTCATTGTCATCATCAACATCATCTATATCCGTGATTCCGTCACCGTCACTGTCCATTTCCTCACGGAAGTCTACTTCTGAAGTAGTAGGATCATCATCATTGTCTGTTCCTGATGCTCCTGTATTTAAGTTGTCGTTAACATCTGGTTCAACGCCAGTGTCATCACTTGTATCAAAACCGTCATCCAATCCGTCCCCATCTGTGTCAGTTCCTGTGAAGGTTCCTTGTCCTGCTTCTAATATGTCATCAATTCCGTCATTGTCACTGTCAGTATCTAGATAATCTGGTGTTGCATCTGTGTCTGTGTTTTCTGGAGTATCTATGAAGCCGCCGCCTTCATACGCATCATCGATTCCGTTGTTATTGTTGTCAATTCCACTTGGTGGCGTGTAGCTTCCTGTGGATTGTGCTTCTATATTGTCTGGAATTCCATCATCATCGGCGTCAATGTCTAGATAGTCTGAACCGTCATTTATATTTCCATCGGTGTTTGCTGGAACAGTTCCTGCGGTGTTGTCTGCTTGACCGTCCATATTTCCATCTGCAAAGACCGCATCGTCTGCATCTACATCACCATCATTGTCAGTGTCTAAGTCACCATTTCCTGTTTCGACAACATCGGTAATTCCATCATTGTCACTGTCTAAATCAAAATGGTTTGGAATACCATCATTATCGGCATCGAAGCCTGATTCGATCATGCCATTTACATCTCCAATTAGTAGATCGGCTGGTGCATCGTCTAGATAGTTTGGTACGCCGTCGTTGTCTGTGTCTGCACTTGGATCTATTCCTGTTGGATTTTCATCCACATCGGCGATTCCGTCATTGTCATCATCAACATCATCAACATCGGGAATTCCATCGGCGTCTGTATCTACTGGAAGTAATACTGCTGGACCTGTAGGGTCTTCTATGACACCAGTTATTTCAATATTATCATCACCAACAAGATCATCAACCAATACGTATGTTGCCGTTAATACATTGATTCCATTGATATTTTCTATTTGTTGTGTAATTGGTATTAGATTCCCTCGGTAATCGAAATCTATTCCACCTGCAGAAGAAGGTCCAAATTTTCGGTACGCATCATAATCAGATAAGGACGAGATTCCATACCAATAGAATTTTACTGTTGCGGCTTGTCCGTTTCCTACACATGCTAAAGAGAAGTCTATTAATCCATAAGGATAATCATATACCGCATCTTGACTCGCTAGAGAAGCTTCTGTCAATAATACCATTGAGGTAATTTGATTACAATCTTCACCTACATTTGGCGATGTTACTTCTATGGTTACATAGTCACCATTTGCATCTGGAATTGAGGCTACATCTGGTTGTTGACTATCTAGTGTTCCGTCATTGTTTCCATCTCCACCATTTGGTGCGCCATCTTCAACAGCTTCATCTACATTGTCCATATCATTCGTAACACCTGTAAAATTCACTGTTACAGAACTTATGGAAGAGAGACAACTTGTTACTGTGTAATCAAAAATATATGTTCCTGTTACAAGACCTGAACTATTTAAGGTTCCTGCACTTTGATCAAAGTTTACTCCTGGCGCAGCAGAACTTCCATTGATGCTCCATGTTCCTCCAGCATCTGGAGAACCATTGAGGTTTGTGAATAAATTTATAATTCCTGAAGCTGTTGTTGCTGCTATGGTATTGTTTGTTCCTGCATTTGGTGCTGCTTGCACTGATACTGTGACTGATGTAGTTTCATTGATAGTACATGGACCACTAGCATTTACTGTGTAGTCAAAGATATATACTCCTCCCGTGGTTGGATCGAATGTTCCTGCTCCTGCGCTAAAGTCTCCGCCAGGCATATTAGGAGAACTTCCTGAAACTGTCCAATTTCCTCCTAAATCCGCTCCTGTTAGTAATGTATTTAAGTCAACCAAAACATCTCCTGCACAGGCATAATTGTCTGTTCCTGTTCCTGCTTCTGGTTTGTCTGTAACTGTAACCACTACTACATCTTCTCCTGCACACATGGTACCGTTGTCAGCATTTAATCGAAACCATGTTGTTTCATTTACTGTAACGGAAGGTGTTAGTGTGGCTATTTCAAAAGGTGCACTCCATGGACCAGTTGGTCCATCTGTACTGTACGACCAAGCATATCCCCCAGAACCATTGACTCCAATATTATCTTGAATGTTTAATGCTTCATTTGCTGCTACCGATGGTGTAAATGGTACTTCATAGATAGAAGCTGTAGCGGCAGTACACGAATCATCATTTATTTGAGCAGAAGGCGTTCCGTTAGGAATGGTTCCACTTGTAAAAGTGGAGGTATTAGAACCGTCGACAAAACTTATGATTACGGAGTCTATTTCTCCAAAATCCTGAAATTCACAGTCATATATTTGTACTTTCCATCCTCCTTGTCTTGCATCATAGCCATTGAGCGGCGTCATATCGATAAGATTGATTCCTGAAGCAGGAGAGAAAACAGTACACACTGTACTGTTATTGGATGGATTGGAATAATAGGCATTGTATGTACCTGTTAAAGCGGGACCTGCTCCACTACATGCATTGTTTCTTGCAAATTCACATATATCAAAAACGGGAAGTGTTGGTGTGATGGTTTGATCATTGGTGAATGTTAGATTTACTGCATTGTCTGCGGCATAACATGGACTTCCTGTTTCATTGAGTCCTAGTGGAATATTAACTAAACCATCTGGCGACACTAAATAATACCCAACGTCAGATATGTAGGTATGTGTTACGTTGAATGTAACTGACACTACGGTTGAATTTGTAATTCTGAAAGGTCTTTCTACTGGATCGTAATAGGTGAAATCTGTATTGTTTGCTGCTATACCATTAAGCATTACAGTATCTCCTGAACAAGCTATAAGGTCTGAACCTGCTTGTGTTTGAATAGATGTATTCCAAACCCAAGCTCTTCCTTCTTCAATAGTTCCTCCATCGTTTCTAACTACTAAATAACCCCCATCGGCTAATCCTGTTTGAATTCTTGTTGAGTTTATAGCATAGTTGTCATAGGTATTAGTTGTTGGATTGAATAGATACCAATCATAGGTTGTGACTCCAACACCAGCCGGACATTCTAGTTGTCCGACATTTGCTCCTCCGTCAAACACAAATATGGGATCATCTGAGTTTGCTGAGAAAAGTGGATTTGTATAATTTGTTGTGAGTGTTCCGCAATTGGAAGAAGCTGTTGGTGCAGATAATGCAATTTCACTCCCTTCAAGTTTAATGACTAATACTGTCGTTGTTTCATCATTACAAGGACCTGTACCGCTAACTACATAATTAAAAGTAGATGGTCCTAACGGTAAACTAGATACTGTAAGCGTACTTCCTGAAAGTGCGCCTGTAGTATCATTATCCATCCAAATTCCTCCTGCATCTTCTGAACCATCCAGAGCAGAAAATAAATCTGCTGTGGTGTCTGTTGTAAAAACATAAAAAGGTCCAGAAGTTGCTCCGGAATTAGGGGGATTTGTAAGGGTTAGGGTTGCTGTTGTGGTAGCTGATGTGTTTCCAAAAGGATCTGTTACTGTAATTTCAACAATTCTTGGGGTTGCTATTTCTGGAACTACTGCGCTATTAACATATACTAAATCATCGAGTGTATTTCGTACTGTATTTACATCTGCACTTTGATTGGTTACTGTAAGCGTAGTTGTTCCGTTTCCTGAAACCGAAACTCCTGGAAATATACCTTTTATACTCAGTGTTTCATCTCCTACATCTTGCGGATTTGTTAAGGTAATAGTCATAAAGTCAAGACCGTGAGGCGCATTGAATTCAGACGTTGCTCCTGTTGATGCTGCATCTAAAAATTCTGTGCTTTTAGAACATCCAGGTACTGAAATATTTATACCTCCTGCTCCTGTAATATTTGTATCGTCTAATCGTATGTAAGGAACTGGTGCTAGATCTAGTGTAAAAGGTTCACCAGAAGCAGCTTCCGCTCCATCCGTAACATAATATTCTACCGTAAGACTTGTAACAGCTATATTACTTTGTACCGTCCAATAGGTTCCGGCTGTACTAATGGAGCTGGAAGAACCAATATGAATTTCGGAAGTATTATTGTTATTTATGAAATGACCTGTTTGTCCTCCTGTTAAACTTCCTGAAAATAAAGCTCCTGCATCTGGACTTGATATTTTTATGTTTTCTGTACGAATTAATTCGCTGTGTTCTTGTGAACTTAGTATGACATGTACAGGTTCGCTAAATGTATAGGTGTATAAGTTCCCCGAAATACCCGTAGTAGCTCTACTATTATTGAAACTATTTGTTAGTATTATGGCAGGAGCTACTGCATTTTCTACGCCTCCAGTGGTTACGGAAGGACCTCTAGTAATGTCAACAGTCACAAAAGTAACGCCGTCTCCAACAGCAGATAGACTGCTCGTTTGGAAGTTATTTTCAGGAACTGTTCCTGATAAACCTCCCCAAGTTGTTACTACTTGAGCTTTGGACTCACTTGAAAATACAAGCATCAAAACAAGTACAATAACAAACTGCAATCGGTGGATTTTATGTGTAGTAATTCTCTTTTTTATTGTGGAACGATGGTTGTTCATTTCCTCAAAAAACAGTCTAACTCTCGAGTAGCTAATTAAAAGATATCTTAACATAAGTGAAAAGTATATTAGTATACTTCTAATTAGATAGAAGTATATTTGGTTAGTTAGAATATTGGCTTTATATTTAAATACGAATTGAAGTTGTTTACAACTTACCTATCTATTTATTTAATAAGCAAATCAGTAATTTCGTATTTTTGATATATTGGAATTGTGTCAGTTAGATATGTCTGACTTCTAATAGCGTAAAGATGTAACATAATACGGTTGATTTTTAATTAAATTAACTGTTATCCTGCCCTGCTTTTGTTTGCTCTCCAAAGTTTTACAATTGCGGGGTTTTTTTAATTTTTATATAAGCTATATGATAATTTATATATATAAATCATATAGACAGCTTTTCTTTTACTCTTTCAAGTAAATATGATAGTAATCGCTTATTGAATGGTTTGATAAAATAGTTCTTAGAAAACTACTCAAGGGATTTAATCAGGGTTTTAGAGGGAAATTGAATTAGACACATGGGCTTTGTTAGGTTTTTTTGTTATTATAATTTTTTTTTAATATTTAATTACGATTCTTTTTTAAAGAAAAATATGTTGTTAAAATAAGATAAATAATGGTGATCAAAAATGATTTTACCTTACTTTAACTACGGTATTCAAATTTTAATTTGATAAAGTAAAAATCGTATTATTATCTCTTGCCCCTTTTGTACTTAAAAATTAGATTGAAACATATTCTTAAAAAAATGTAGCACTAATCTTACGATTATAAATATAGTTAATATTTTCTTAAAACCAAATGAATTTCGACACTTGAGCGTAAATAATATGCTTTTTGTCGATGAATCGACATTTTCGTTAGATCAATAAAAAATTAAAATTCGATATCTTATCTAAAATTAAAGCTGAAAATAGCAGTATACACTATTTGATGCATCTTTTTTGTATGCGCTATGAGAGCATTTTTAGGAATTTATTTTATTGGATTAATTTGAGTTGGTTTAGCTTTTAGCAAAAATAGTTTTACATTTTAAATTTTCTATTTACTTCTAAAAACTCTTTTTAGAAAACGAACCATTTCTGGGGAATTAACAGTGATTCCATTTAATTTGAATTCTGTAATGGTGACCAAACCTCCTAAAATTTTTTCTTCGTTTTTTTCTTCTATGACTTGTACTTCAACAGATGATTCTTGTTGATAAATCGTCATGTTTAAACTTTCAATTTGTTTGTCTTTTAGTTGCAACATTGTACTGGCTAATGCTAATTGTGACTTGTAAAAATAAACTTGTGAAGCTAATTTTTGAACGCTCATATCTGTAAACTCTGAAGCTGCACTTTCAAACTCTGGACTTTCGGGTAAGTGAAGATAAATTTGTAACGCTTCTTTTATTTTATCCAACGCCTCTTCTCCATCTTTTGGAATTACGGTAAATAAAGTTTCATGTGCTTTGGATTCTATATTGGTTTCTGCGTTGATACCAATGTCTTTTAAAAAGGTAGCAAAATAGATGAGATATTGCTCGCAAGAAGTTTGGATTTCGGGTGGGAAAGTGAAGGTGTTTGTTAGGTTTCGTTGGTTAGGACTTTTAGTTAATTCAAAAAAAACATTTTCAATTTTAACATTTAGTAATTCAGTTATTTCTTTATGAACAACAAAAATATCTCTTAACCATACATCACTAGTTAGATAGATATTCAAACCTAATTGAATTACTTCTTGGAAGTTTTCAAACTGTTCTTCTTCATTAATATATACAAGCTCATTATCATCTAGAGATTTAGTTAGCCTTTTAAAAAAAGAATGAATTCCATATTGAAAATTCCAATTATCCATATTCAAATGTATATTAACATGAGAAATTTCGTTATCTGTAAAATTTATACTTGTATAGGATGTAAAAATAAAATCCCATTTATAATAAAAGTTGTCTTCGAAAAGTATTCTAGTAGCAAAAATTTTCTCGCCAAAAATATCTGACATCTTGATTCCTGATAGCTTATCAACTTCTTCAAACAATAAATAAAAACCAAGATCTGGGTCATTAATTTCTATACTCCCTATAACTTCTCCATCCAAAAAAACTTTTTCCTGCTCTCTATCTATTACCAAATTCGGCTTTCCCATATCTTAACTATTAATTACAATACGTTTGTTGCTACAATGTACTCAAATGTTACATTTCCTACAAAAAAAGGGAAATTCAAAATGCAAAAGTCTTTTGAAACGTCATTGCGAACGTTTTGTAAAAAACGTGTGGCAATCTGTTAGTTAAGAAACAGATTATTTCGATTGAACTCAATACAAGTACTTTGTCATGCTTCCTCGTAACGTTTCTGATTGGATTCGGTTAAAAAGTTCCAAACGTCACTTCGAGTGAAATTTTGAAAAAATTTTGTATCGAGAAGTACTTTGGTTTTCCGAGCTGTTCTCGATACATTTTTACCTATCTCGACTGCGCTCGATATGACAAAAATACTCGAACTGACGTTCAGTGCAAACAAATCGTACTTCAAAAATCAACAATCGTACTTCGAACTGAGTTAGCGATAGCAGTGGAAAGCCCACAGCGAGTGTGCGAGCGCGGACTTGCAGCGAATAGCGCGACCTGAAGCGTAGCGGAAGGGAACTTCCTAATTAATTTGATGATGTGTCGATTTGACAATTTGTTGATCATATAGTTATAATGGTATACTTTGGAATCATTGAACGCGATTGCGATACGAAATGAACGAATAAACAAATCGACGAATCCTCAAAAAAACAAAAAAGTCTAAAATCGATAGCGATCTAAAGCGAAGCGTATCTAAAAGCACTTGTGCTGAGCTTGCCGAAGCAAAAACAATTGTATAAAATTTAAAGTTCGCGGATAATTCCGTAAATTTGCACTTCGAAAAACAGACAACAAAATTTTAAGATATGAGTACATACGATATCATCGTTTTAGGAAGTGGTCCTGGTGGATATGTAACTGCCATTAGAGCTTCTCAATTAGGGTTGAAAACCGCAGTCGTTGAGAAAGAAAGTTTGGGTGGCGTTTGCTTAAATTGGGGATGTATTCCAACGAAAGCGTTATTGAAATCAGCACAGGTTTTTGAGTATTTGAAACATGCTGGCGATTACGGATTGTCCGTAAAAGAGTATGATAAAGACTTTGACGCGGTAGTACAACGTAGTCGTAATGTAGCAGATGGAATGAGCAAAGGAGTTCAGTTCTTAATGAAAAAGAATAAAATTGACGTGATTAACGGTTTTGGAACGCTAAAAGCTGGAAAGAAGATTGATGTAAAAGATGCCGATGGAAATGTAACCGAATATAGCGCCAAACATATTGTGATTGCTACAGGAGCGCGCTCGCGCGAATTGCCAAGTTTACCACAAGATGGCGTAAAAGTGATTGGCTACCGTAAAGCAATGACCTTGCCGCAGCAACCTAAGAAAATGATCGTTGTTGGTTCAGGTGCGATTGGTGTAGAGTTTGCCTACTTTTATAACTCGATGGGAACAGAAGTAACAATTGTGGAATATATGCCAAAAATTGTTCCTGTAGAAGATGATGAAGTTTCCAAACAATTGGAACGTTCGTTTAAGAAAAGTGGTATCAAAATTATGACGTCTGCGGAAGTGACTTCAGTAGATACTTCGGGCGATGGCGTAAAAGCAACCGTAAAAACGAAAAAAGGTGAGCAAATCTTAGAAGCTGACATCGTACTTTCGGCAGTTGGAATTAAAACGAATATCGAAAACATCGGATTAGAAGCTGTGGGAATTGCGACCGATAGAGATAAAATTTTAGTAAACGATTACTACCAAACAAATATTCCTGGGTATTATGCTATTGGAGATGTAACGCCTGGACCAGCCTTGGCACACGTTGCTTCTGCGGAAGGAATTTTATGTGTAGAGAAAATTGCAGGAATGCATGTAGAAGCCTTGGATTATGGAAATATTCCTGGATGTACGTATTGTTCTCCAGAAATTGCTTCGGTTGGTTTGACAGAGAAGCAAGCAAAAGAGCAAGGCATTGACATTAAAGTTGGAAAGTTCCCATTCTCTGCTTCTGGAAAAGCAAGTGCTGGCGGAAATAAAGAAGGATTTGTCAAAGTAATTTTTGACGCCAAATACGGCGAATGGTTAGGCTGTCACATGATTGGTGCTGGCGTAACAGACATGATTGCCGAAGCGGTGTTGGGTAGAAAATTAGAAACTACTGGACACGAAGTATTAAAAACAGTGCATCCGCATCCAACGATGAGTGAAGCGGTCATGGAAGCTGTGGCAGATGCGTATGATGAAGTCATTCACATTTAATAATATATTGAAAAGCTGCTCTTAGAGCGGCTTTTTTTATACTTTTTAGTTTTTTGTATGAAGAAATTATTGTGTATCCTTATTGGAATTGTTTTGGCTAGTTGTTCTGGAACGAAAAGCGAGTCAAGAATAAAGAAAAGACCTAAATTACCGCCTATAGTTTCCTGCGCTGAAGATGCTAAGATTTTTGATCAAGATGTAAAGTATGAAACTAATAAACTTAACACAATTGAACATTTGTCATACTCAACCACTTATGTTCGTTTGTATAATCAAACTGATTCTCTAGAAAAAAATGAAATACGATACAAGCTTGCGAAAACATCAGAAAGAGTCGCATTAAAAGTATTTCCCACAATAAAACTCACAGATGCTTCTAGATTACTAGCTGAGAATTATAAAACAATTTTATTTTCTACAAATAGAGTGAGAAAAAATGTTTCAGATTCTAAATATTTTGAAAATTTAATTATTCCAAACGATCAAAGTAATCTTCAACTTTTCGTTTATGTCGTTAGCGGTATAAGAGATAAGCAATTCACAACTAGTTTCCATTTCTTTGTATTGAACACCACGTATAACTCATTATTGTATTATGATTATGTCAAAACTGAATGTGATCCTAGAGACGAAACCATGTTTATGAAAACTTTGTATTACGGAATGAACAAATTAAAAAATAGTGTAAAATAGTTATGTTAGAACCAATTCAAAAAGAAACAAAAACACTGCAATGGTTTCGATGGATCGCGATTTTGGAAGGAATTTCATTTATCGCTTTCTTTATAACGATGCCGTTAAAATATTTTATGGAAATGCCAACGCCCAATAAATTTGTGGGAATGGCACACGGAATTTTGTTTATCGTATATGTAGTATATGCGTATTTGCTCACCGAAGAACAACACTGGACTAAGAAAAGTTTTGGTGTTTTATTTGTTGCTTCGTTACTTCCTTTTGCTACGTTTTATGTGGAACGGAAGTATTTGAAGGCGAAATAATACCAATTGTATAGTCAAATCTCTTAAAAAAACAGATATTCAGAATTTTAGCACCAAACTTTAGTTCACTTCTTTCCTTACGGATTCACATAATATATGTAGTATATTTTTTTTATTTTACTTTCTTGGGTAACATTTTTTTACTTCTTGAACTGAATAGTAGTATTAATCATATAAATCACATATTATGAAAAAAAGAAGTATTAAAACTTTGGAATTAAGAAAGTCAACAGTATCTGTTTTAACTGACAGAGAAAAACTAAGTATTGAAGGAGGTATTACACCTTTAACATTATCCTCTATTGTTTGCGCAGAAGGAGCATTTTATGTTACTGTCGCTGCAACAGCTGCAATTTCTGCAAAAATTTGTGACTAAATCCTAGTATGAAAACAGTGGACTTCGGTTCACTTTTTTTATGAAATTTTTCCAAATAAAAAGCCATTCAATCTCACTTGAATGGCTTTTTCCTCAACCAACCTAATAACTGATATCCCACCTTCAGCTATGTAAAAATTGCTGTGAAACTTCGTTTTGTTTCACAGTCAAATATAGCTTAGATGCTTCTTAATTTGTTCTTAACTAATTGCCAAAACTTGATTAAAGTTTTCACAGAGAAACGTTAATTTTTAAGAGTTTACGCTTATTTCGGGATTAAATCGCAATACCAAAAAGCAGTATCCCACGTAGAATCGTCTGAGGTACAAGTAGCTGACTCTTTTTTTGAAGGTGTATAGGTTTTTAACACTTTTTCGCCAATCGTAAAGTCAATCGGTGATGAAAAAATAGGACCGTCAAAGACAAAGGTGTGAAATTCGCCGTTTTCGCCGCAAGGATCAACGTTATCAGGCAACTCGCTAATGAAATCTTCATCCAATATTCTTCCCACAAAAGAAGCATCTAACAGTTTTGCGTTGACACAAACGGTAATGGCCTTGAAGCCTAAGGAGATAAATTCTTTCAGTAACACTTTGGTATCTTGTTTCCACAATGGAAAAACACCTTTGATACCTACTTCTTGCAATTTTTCTTCTCGATAATTGCGTAAGTCTTCTAAAAAGATATCACCAAAAATTCCGTAGGTAAAACCCGCTTCTACCAATTGTTGTGTGGCTTCCTTCATCGTTTTATCATAGCTAGACATAGAGACTTCCGCTGGAAAGTATATTTTTTGTAAAGGCAATTGTAAGCGTGCTACTTGTGCATCTAACAAAGCTTCTCGCAATCCGTGCATGGAAACGCGCTCAAAGTCTTTATTTACGGTGGTGACTAATTGTGTAACTGCGTATTCCTTCTGTCGTAAGACATCATACAAAGCCAAGGCGGAATCTTTTCCTGTACTCCAATTAAAATATGCTTTTTTCATCATGATTTACGATAAGAAACTCTGAATTGCCAATTGATAGCTTTGCATCCCAAAACCTAAAATAACGCCTTTTGCGTTGGGCGAAATATACGACTGGTGTCGAAACGCTTCTCTACCAAAAGTATTGGAAATATGCACTTCTACAACAGGCGATGTAATCGCTTTAATAGCGTCGCCAATTCCAATAGACGTATGTGTGTAGGCGCCTGCATTGAGAATGATACCATCATACGTAAAACCAACTTCTTGAATTTTATTGATCAATTCACCTTCTACATTCGATTGATAATAGTATAAATGTACTGTTGAAAATTGCGATTGAAGCGTTTCAAAATAATCTTCAAACGTGGCACTTCCGTAGATTTCGGGTTCGCGTTTACCAAGCAAATTCAAGTTAGGGCCATTGATAATAATGATATTCATAAGAATAGTTTTGGTAAAAATACGAAAATCAGCACACAAAAAAAGAAGCCGAAGCTTCCTTTTGTAATTCGCACAGGTATTAAATAGCTATTTAAAAAAAATAACCTACAGATAGTTGTAAAACGCCATTATAGAAAGAAGGAGATCGTGCTGACGAGTTGATCATACTCGAAATAGAAAAATGGTAACGTGCGTTAAGATTCAATCCATTGTCAAATTTATAGCTTGTTCCAAAAGCTGCAGAAAAATCGACATATTCAAATCTACTTCTAATATCTAATTCTGTGTTGTTTCTTTTTTCCGAAGCAGAAAGTAATACGCCAATTTGTGGTCCTGCTTCCACACTCCAGCCTTTCGTCAAATAATATTTTGCTAAAATCGGAAGGTTTACATAATCAAAATGATATTCGGTGCTTTGTGTAAAGCTACCTGCCGTAGATTTAATAGTTTGTTTTCGTGTGCCACCTTGTTGTGAATAGAGCAATTCTGCCTGGAGCGAAAATCGTTTGGAAAGAGAGAGTTCTGACATCACACCAAAGTGAAATCCAACACGTGGACTCAACTCAAAACTGGGCGCTCCTATAACCCAAGAAAAGTTTGTTCCAGCTTTCAAACCAAAAGAAAATTTTTCTTGAGCATTGGCGGTAAATCCAACACATAGTAATACGAAAATAATTGTAATTTTTTTCATGTAGTAATCGATTTAAATTATTCATTAATATTGAAACGAATGTATCAAACACTACAAATCGAAAACTACAATTTTGATTTTATTTAACAGAAAAAGGAAACTTTGTAGCTTCCTTTTATAAATTGGGTATGCTTTGTTATATTCATTTTAAGAAATAACCAATAGACACTTGCAATACGCCGTTGAAATTATCATCTGTAACGCCTTCAACATCGTTTACATTAGATACACCAGCGTTGTAACGTGCGCCAAAGCTTAATCCGCTATTCAGTTTATAACTTACACCTAAACTCGCTGCAAAGTCTATACTTTTCAATGCATCTTTGGCATCTACTTCAATTCCAGCACCTTCTTGTTCGGCAGAAAGTAAAAAACCAATTTGCGGTCCGGCTTCTATGCTAAAATTTTCGGTAATATAATATTTAGCCAACACAGGAAGGTTTACATAATTTTGACGTGCTTTCAACTCTTCTTCTTGTATTGTGAATCCATCTAAAGTAAAAGCAACATCCTGCTGCGCTCCTTGTTGTGAATATATTAATTCTGGTTGTATGGAGAATTTTTCTGAAAGTGAAAATTCAGACATCACTCCTAAATGCACACCAATACGCGGCGTAATTCCATCAGATGAATCTCCTGTAACCCAAGATGAGTTCAATCCACCTTTAAAACCAAAAGAAATTTTTTGCGCATTGGCAGTAAATCCAATACCTAGTACTACAAAAAGAATGTAAATTTTTTTCATGTAAAATCGTTTTTAATTATTTCGTTAATGTGGTCGCGAATGTATTAAACTATGGTATTTTTTTGAACTATATTTTCATAAAAAAAAGGAAGCCAAATTGACTTCCTTTTTTATAGTATGTTTTGTTTTGATTATAGTCCAAACATTACTCCTAATCCGATTGTGTCGAAGCTTCCGCCATCAATAGAAATTCCAGTGTAAGATACGTTTAAGCTAACTCTTTCAGAAACATTGTATCCAATTTTTGGACGGTAGTAAAAACCTCCATCATTACCATCATTGATTCCGATTGCATACCCTAAGTCTGCACCTACAAAGAAATCATCTGATACATTGTAACGAGCAGCACCTGCAATTGGAATAAACTGAGCATCTTCTGCATCTATTGTAGTTGTAATACCGAATACAGTAATTGATTGCTCATCACCAAATGCGTTTGTGAATCCTGTTGCAACACCCGCGTCAAACTTATCAGATACATTCCACATGTATGCAGCATCTAATCCAACACTGAACGTGTAAAAATCTCCAGCATCACCAATTGGTAAAGCTCCGTTGATTCCTACTTCAAATTTTCCGTCTTGTGCATTTGCTGTAAATACCATAGCAAAAACTGCTACTACTGCTAAAATAGTTTTTTTCATCTTTAAATAGTTTTTTAATTAATTCGCTTACAAAAATCCGCTTTTTTATAATTTAACTTACATTTGTTAACGAATTATTAACACTTTTACGACCATTATTCCAATTAAAATATTGAAAACCAAATATTTAAATTTTAAAAAAAAGTTTTAAATAAAATGCCTTTTTTATGAAATGGACGCATGCACTTAGGGATTTTACCCATTTTTTGAAGATCGAACGCGGTTTATCAGAGAATACAATTGTTAATTATTCGCACGACATTGAGAAGTTAATTCGATATATAGAACGCACTAAAATTAATGATACTCCTTTGTCTATTGACGAGGCAACCATGCAAAGCTTTATTTATGAAATTGCGAAAGTTGTCAATGCACGATCACAAACGCGTATTATTTCTGGTTTGAAAAGCTTTTTTACCTATTTGGTATTTGAAGAGTATCGAAAAGACAATCCGATGGAAATGATAGAAGCGCCCAAAATTGGGAGAAAACTTCCGGATACTTTAGCACTTGAAGATATTGAAAAGCTCATTGATGCTATTGATTTGAGCTCTTCGGAAGGACATCGCAATAAAGCTATTATTGAAACCTTGTACGGTTGTGGTTTGCGCGTCAGCGAATTAGTGAATTTAAAGTTGTCCGATTTATTCTTTGATGAAGGTTTTATCAGAGTAACGGGAAAAGGTGATAAACAGCGTTTCGTGCCAATTGGTCCCATTACACAAAAACACATTACTCTATATGTAAAAGAATCGCGTCCTTTTGTAAAGGAAGTTCCTGAGTTTAGTGATACTGTTTTTTTGAATCGTCGCGGAAAACAACTCACGCGCGTAATGATTTTTACCATTATCAAACGACTTGTAGAAAAAATTGGATTGAAAAAAAATGTATCTCCACATACCTTTCGCCATTCGTTTGCCACACATTTATTGGAAAATGGAGCCGATTTGCGCGCCATACAACTTATGTTAGGACACGAAAGCATTACTACAACCGAAATCTACATGCATGTCGACAGAAAACATTTGGCGGACATTATGGAAAAATTTCACCCAAGAACATAAAAAAACAGCAACCTTTTTATAAAGACTGCTGTTTTTCTTCTTTTCCTAGCATTACTAATTCTAGCAAGTTTTCCAACATTCCTTCACGGAACTTTTTTGACCTACAAAAATACTGTTACAGTAACACATAAAAGAAGCGGCTACGGAGGATTCTTTTCCTCCGCTGGCTTGCACTTGCTGTACTTTCGTAAGTGCATCAACGCCAGTTAGATTCAAGATTTTTTGTAACATGTGGGAACTATTTAGGTTATATATTAAAATTAACCATAAATACACCTATTCCGTCATTGTTTTGCCATAAACAATAAACGTGAATACCGTAGTTAAGAAAACTTTGGTATTCACGTTTTATAATGAATTGAATATTTTTTGAATGCTTATTTCGCGATATTCACCGCTCTGGTTTCACGGATTACCGTGATTTTTACTTGACCAGGATAGGTCATGTCCGTTTGAATTTTTTGTGAAATATTAAACGACAATTCTGCTGCTTTCGCATCGTCTACTTTTTCGCTTTCTACAATAACACGTAGTTCTCTTCCGGCTTGAATTGCATAGGCTTTCTTTACACCTGTAAATCCGAACGCAATGTCTTCCAAGTCTTTCAAACGCTGAATATAACTGTCTAATACTTGACGACGTGCGCCTGGTCTTGCGCCAGAAATCGCATCACATACTTGGACAATTGGTGATAATAATGAGTTCATTTCTATCTCGTCATGGTGTGCTCCAATAGCATTGCAAACTTCTGCCTTTTCACCGTACTTTTCTGCCCATTGCATTCCTAAGATTGCGTGTGGTACTTCCGTTTCCGTATCAGGTACTTTTCCGATATCGTGTAACAATCCTGCTCTTTTTGCCAATTTCGGATTCAATCCTAATTCAGCAGCCATCACACCACAAAGTTTTGCAACTTCACGCGAGTGTTGCAGCAAGTTTTGTCCGTACGAAGAACGATACTTCATTCTACCAACCGTTTTTATCAATTCTGGATGTAATCCGTGGATTCCTAAATCAATTACGGTACGCTTTCCGACTTCAATAATTTCCTCGTCAATTTGCTTGCGCGTTTTCTTTACAATTTCTTCAATTCGTGCAGGGTGAATTCGTCCATCCGTAACCAATCTGTGCAATGATAAACGTGCAATTTCTCTTCGAACCGAATCAAAACAAGATAAAATAATCGCTTCTGGTGTGTCATCTACAATAATTTCTACACCTGTCGCGGCTTCCAACGCTCTAATATTTCGTCCTTCTCTACCAATAATACGACCTTTTACGTCGTCAGATTCAATATTAAAGACAGACACACAGTTTTCTACCGCTTCTTCCGTTCCAATACGTTGAATGGTGTTGATGATAACTTTCTTCGCTTCTTGCTGTGCGGTGAGTTTTGCTTCTTCCAATTTTCCTTGAATGTAACTCATCGCATCTGTTTTGGCTTCTTCTTTGAGCGATTCTACCAATTGTTCTTTCGCTTCATCCGCAGACAATCCGGAAATTACTTCCAGTTGTTCTACTTGACTTTTGTGCAAACGGTCAATTTCAGACTTTTTCTTATCAATAAAATCTAAGCGATAATTGTAATCTTTTACTTTTGATTCTAAATCTTGATTTAATTTCTTGTTTTTTGACAACTCGCTAGAAATCTGTGATTCTTTATCACGCGTACGCTTTTCAGCTTCTG
This sequence comes from Kordia sp. SMS9, assembly GCF_003352465.1. NCBI lineage: Bacteria > Pseudomonadati > Bacteroidota > Flavobacteriia > Flavobacteriales > Flavobacteriaceae > Kordia > Kordia sp. SMS9. The sequence goes on from NZ_CP031153.1 coordinate 4,992,102, forward strand.
CCATTTTCTTATCTTTTGATAAGATGAACTTTTCGTGTTCGGCTTTCATTTCTAAGAACTTTTCTTTCGCTTGAAGAATTTTGTCCTTTTTAATGTTTTCGGCATTTGATTTTGCCTCTTTTAATACTACAGAAGCTTCTTTTTTGGCTTCTTCTATCATTTTAGAAGCTTGTTTTTTCTCCAAGCTCTTGGCAATGACAAAACCTATGATTAATCCAATCGCACCTGCGGCGACTGCAATTATGATTGTTGTGCTTTCCATCATCTATCGATCTTAATTTGTAATAATTGTTTAAGGTAAAACCTTAGTGTCCACTTTTTAGTGGCGATTGTTCCACTTTCGGTTTGAAATGTGCTTTGCAACGTTTTCAAACAAAAAGTGTGATTTTTAGGGTTGTTAGTTCCACTTACATTTTTGTGTTCGCATCTCGACTGCGCTCGATGTGACACGCTTCAAGCTTTTCAAAACAGAGTTTCACTAAAAAAGCCTACATTGATTAGAGTTTTGTATAAACTCCAAAAAACAAGTTTAGAGCTAACAGATTGATCAAGGATCTGCCCGAATACAAACGAATTTGTACTAGCAGCCTGCTTTTACAACCATGACTCACTCTTTTTAATTAAATTAACGTTGAGTTTATCAAAAATAAAAACCAATGTAGGCAGTAACCTATTTATATTTTAAAGAACTTATTGACTAAGCTGTGCTTTCAGTAATTCGTCAAGCGCTTTTAGCTTTTCTTCTAATGCTGTTTGATTCGAGTCTTTATCGATGGTTTTTTGTTCTGCTAGTGCTGCAAATTGCAAGGCACACATTGCCAACACATCTTGCTTATCTCTTACTGCATAACTTTGCTCAAGTTGTTTAATTCGCTCTTCTATTTTTTTTGCCGCTTTCCGCAATCCTTCTTCTTGGCTTGCCGAAATGGTTAACGGATACACTCTATCCGCAATAGAAAGCTTTATTTTGAGCTTGTTGTCCATAGTGTAAAGAACTCTTATTTATTCAGCCAATTGTGCAATACAATGGTCAATTTGACGAATTAATGTATTTATTTTAAGCTTAGCTTCTTTTTTGTTGTTATCACTGCCGAGCATTGAATTTGCAATTTTCAGCGATTTATACTTTTCTTCCCATTGTGAGATTTCTTGTTGTAAACGCTGCGATTCTTCCTTTGAATTGGTCAACTCTTGTCGTAGTTGTTGATTTTTTTGCTCCAAAACTGCAAGCTTGTGAAGCATTTTACTGACTCTATTTTCAAGAGAATCAACGATTTTCAAAGTACTATTCATTACATTTTTATTCAATGCGTATGGTTACAAATTTAGCATTCATAAAATAACTTCGCAAGGGTTTTGACTATTATTTAAAGTAAAGCTTTAAGATTCTTACTTTTTTTGGTGTAGTTTTTGAATTTAAAGATTCGAAATTAACTAAGTATTAGCTATTTTAGCTTTTCAAAACGCATTTTGATTTATGAACAGATTGTTTTTTATTTTTTTACTTTTCTTTTCTTTTGCCTATTCTCAGAACGAAATTATCAATACCGATTTTAGGTCACCGCTAGATATTCCGATCATTTTGTCAGGAACTTTTGGCGAATTGAGAAGCAATCATTTTCATTCGGGCATTGATATTAAAACAAAGCAGAAAGAAGGTTTTGAAGTCTTTGCCATTGGTGATGGTCATGTTTCACGCATCAAAATTCAACGCTGGGGATTTGGAAAAGCACTTTACGTGACACATTCCAACGGATATACTTCCGTGTATGCACATTTGAAAAAACTCGCGCCAAAGTTAGAAGCATATTTAAAGAAACAACAATATGCTAAAGAAAGTTACGCGATTCAACTCTACCCAAAACCGTCTGAATTGGTGGTGAAAAAAGGAGAAGTAATTGCATATTCTGGAAATAGTGGTTCTTCGGGCGGACCGCATTTGCATTTTGAAATTCGCGATGCAGCATCAAAACCTATGAATCCGATGTTGTTTGGTATAGAAGTGAAAGATTCGCACCATCCAAAAGTAAATGGCGTGTTTGCTTACGCACTTTCCGATTCGGCACAAATCAATGCTTCTAGCAAAATTGTGCAACTGCAATTGAAAAAAGGAACACAAAAAAATAGCTTTACGACTTCAAAAGTGTACGCTTCCGGCGTGATTGGCTTGGGAATTAATTCATACGATCGACAAGATTTAGCCTTTAATAAAAACGGAATTTATCAACTGGAAAGCTTTGTAAATGGCGTGAAAAATTTCAGCTACACTTTTAATAAGTTTTCGTTTGGCGAATCGAGATACATTAATACGTTGATTGATTACGAACGTTTCAAAAAGCTAAAACAACGCGTACAACGCTGCTTTTTGATTCCCGCGAATAAATTGAGTATTTATGACAATGTTGTCGATAACGGACGCATTCACATTGAAGAAGGAAAAGAATATACAGTGGTTTTGAAAGTGAAGGATTTTAAAAACAATATGACCACGATTACCATTCCGATTGTAGGGAAGCAACAAAAAATCACGCGAAAGCGAACGGAAAGTATCACGAAAAACTTCATTACTCGTAATGCAGAACATTCCCTAAAGAAAGAAGACGTCAGTGTGTTCATTCCGAAGAATACTTTTTATGAAGATTTTTATTTCGATCTATCAAAAGATACACAAGGACGCTACAACATACACAACGAAAAAGTGGCGGCACATAAAAACTTCGTCATTTCGTTTGATGTGTCTAAATATCCCGCGAAAGCGCGCAAAAAGTTATTTATTGCCAGTTTGGATCGCAAGAAAAAACCATCCTATAGTAAAACCAAAAAGAAAGGCACCACATTTACGACAAGTACCAAAAGTTTGGGCACGTATTTCTTAGCACAAGATTCCATTCCACCCAAAGTGAAACCTATCAACTTTGCTAAAGACAAGTGGATTTCCGCCAAAAAATACTTAAAAGTAAAAGTCACAGACGATCTTTCAGGTGTTCGCAGTTTTCGTGGAAGCATTAACGGACAATGGATTTTATTTGAATATGATCCAAAAAAAAACCTGTTGACCTACGATTTTAACGATATTATTTTTACCGAAGCAAAACATAATTTAAAGTTGATCGTTACTGATAATGTTGGAAATAATACTACATTTACCAGCACATTTTATAGAAAAACCAAAAACTAATACTATTGAAACCCACACGTTGTACACTTTTCTTAGCTTTTTTATTGTTTGCAAGCTTTCTATTTGCACAGACAGGAACCGTAAGAGGAGTTATTTTAGATGCTAATAATCAGCCTATTGACGCCGTAAATATTAAAACATCTGTCGGTACCGGAACACAAACCAACAAAAATGGTTTTTTTAAGATTGTGATTCCCGCCAATGAAAAAGTAACCCTGACATTTACACATATTGCACACAAAACAATTACACTGACGGTGCAGTTGAAAAACGGAGAAGATTACGATTTTTATCCTGTCATGTCTACCACAGCAGAACAAATTGGTGCAGTAGTGATTGATTCCCGAAAACGGAAAGCGGTAGAAGGTATTACAACACTTTCTGCGGAAACAGTTCGCTTGATTCCTGGCGCAAATCCTGGTGTGGAGAATTTGATTATGTCATTGCCAGGTGTGAGTAATAACAATGAATTGAGTACACAATATTCGGTTCGTGGTGGAAACTACGACGAAAACTTGGTGTATGTGAATGAAATTGAAGTGTATCGTCCGTTTTTAATTCGTTCGGGACAGCAAGAAGGATTGAGTTTTGTAAATACTGATATGGTACAAAACGTAGATTTTTCTGCAGGAGGATTTCAAGCAAAATTTGGCGATAAATTATCTTCTGTATTAGATATTACCTATAAAAGACCGGTTCGCTTTGGCGGAAGAGTCAATCTGAGTTTATTGGGCGGAAGTGCTTCACTAGAAACGTCTAGTAACGACAGTAAATTTTCGACCATTTCAGGAATTCGTTTTCGCGACAATAGTTTGTTGGTAAATAGCAGACAAACGGAAACAAATTTTAGACCGCGTTTTACGGATTTTCAAACGTATATGACGTATAAATTTTCAGATAAGTTTCATTTGAACTTTTTAGGGAATGTTTCCTTAAATGATTATGATTACGAACCGTTGACGCGTCAAACCAATTTTGGAACCTTACAAGATCCGATTGCGTTGTTGATTTTTTATGAAGGACAAGAACAAGACCGCTACCGAACGTATTTTGGAGCATTTAAAGCGAATTATTTCTTGAATGATGATGTCACGCTGAAACTCATCGCTTCTATGTATCATACCACAGAACAGGAGCATTTTGACATTTTAGCGCAATATCGTTTGGGGGAAGTAAATGCAAATATTGGCGATGAAGATTTGGGGGAAGTTGAATTTAGCGAAGGAATTGGTTCCCAATTAAATCACGGACGAAACGATTTAGATGCCTTAATTGTAAACGTAGAACACAAAGGAACCTACGAAATTGACGAAGAAGACAACCAAATAGATTGGGGAATTAAATACACACATGAAGACATTCGCGATCGTTTGATTGAATGGGAAGTGATTGATTCTGCTGGTTTTTCCATTCGTCCACCATTACCTGATTTTATAAACAACCAACCATACGAAGCGTTTGAAGGTCCATTGGAACCATTTCAGTCGATTCGCGCTCGAAATAATACTCAAATTGACCGTTTTTCAGGATATGTACAATGGAGTAAGCAATCGAAATGGGGCGAACATGATTTGTATACAAATATTGGTGTACGCGCGCACAGTTGGACCGTAAATGGCGACGGAATTCAAAGCAATACACAAGCTGTGGTAAGTCCTCGAGCGCAAATTGCCATCAAACCTGATTGGGAAAAAGACATGTTGTTCCGTCTCTCAGGTGGATTTTATCATCAGCCGCCTTTTTATAGAGAGTTGCGTGGTTTTGACGGCGTTGTAAATCCGAATGTAAAAGCGCAGCAATCTATTCATGTCGTGCTGGGAAATGATTATAGTTTTAAATTGTGGAAAAGACCTTTTAAACTGACCACCGAAGCGTATTATAAAAACTTATCGAATGTAAATGCGTATACGATTGAAAACGTTCGAATTCGCTACAGAGCTGATAATGCCGCGGAAGCATTTGCCTATGGTTTGGACATGCGTTTGAATGGTGAATTTGTCCCAGGAACAGAAAGTTGGTTAAGTTTTAGCTATTTACGTACCGAAGAAAACATCAATGATCGTGGATTTATCAGACGTCCGACGGATCAACGGATGCAGTTTGGCATGTTATTTCAAGATTACATGCGTAAGATTCCAAATTTAAAATTATACTTAAATTTAACGTATAATACAGGATTGCCTGGCGGATCGCCAAGTTATTCAGATCCATATTTGTTTCAAAGCGAATTGCCAGATTACCGTCGTGTTGATGTAGGTTTTTCGTATGTGTTGGTGGACAAAGACAAGCAATTTGATAAAGGACATTGGCTATCTGCCTTCAAAGATTTGAGTGTTGGTTTTGAGATTTTCAACGTGTTTGACACCTTCAATTCCATTACCAATACGTGGGTTCGCGATGTGTATACAAAACGTCAGTTTGGAATTCCTAATTTCTTGACAGGACGTGTATTTAATGTGAAGATGAGTATGCGATTTTAGCATCTCGACTGCGCTCGATGTGACAGGTGTAGTTGTTGGTTGTTTGTTGTTTGTTGTTTGTTGTCACTCAAACCTACAACTCATAACTCAAAACCCTATCGTAATTTGAATTTGAAAAGAATATTATTGTGAAAAAAATCCTCTTTATACTTATCATCTGCTTCGGAATACAACAAAGCAACGCACAAAAAAAGATTTACGTAAGCGATTCGTTTGAGGAGCTTTCAAAAGATCATCAAATCATTGCGATTCTTCCGTTTCAAACGACGCTCAATTTAAAATCTGACAAAAAAACCTATAGCGAAGCACAACTGAAAGAATTAGAATTAAGCGAAGGTATTGCTGTACAACAAGCCTTAGAAAGTTACTTTTTGAATAGAAAACGTAAGAAGAAACTCAAAATTGAATTTCAAGATATTAATACAACCAATCGTTTGCTACATAAAGCAGAGATTACGTCGGAAGACATGGACTTGTATGCACCGCAAGAATTGTGTAAGATTTTAAAAGTAGATGCGATTATCAGCGGAACGCTCACTTCTCGCCTCTTACTTTCCAAAGATGTGGATACGTCTTTTGATTTGGTTACCTATTTAAAAGGGAAGTCGGATTACGGTAAAATCATTATCAAATTGAGCAATAAAAATAATGGAAAATTATTGTGGCGATATGAAAAAACCATCAATCGTAAATCGGGAAAAAACACACGAAATATCATTAATAAAATGATGCGTATAGCTAGTAGAAAGTTTCCGTACGAGGAGAAAATTTAGTAGTTGTCTTTGAAACCTCAAAAAGCTGTCTTCGAGAACCTCAGACAACTTTTTGATGTAATTATTTACTTCATCCGAAATAAACCATATTTTAAGATACAATAGATGGCACGCACACCATCTTTCCAACCAATTTTTTTACCTTCATTGTAACGTCGGCTTTCATACGAAATGGAAACTTCTTGTAAACGAATTCCGTTGATTCTGGAAATTTTTGCGGTAATCTCAGGTTCAAATCCAAACCGTTTTTCGGTGATTGTGATGGATTTCATCATGTTTGTATTCAACAATTTATAACAAGTTTCCATGTCGGTAAGTTTCAACCCTAAGAAAAGATTGGAGAGAAACGTTAAAAACTTATTCGCATTGTAATGCCAAAAATAGGAAGTGCGTTTTTTTCCTTTATGAAGGAAACGAGAACCATACACCACATCGGCAACACCTTCCAAAACAGGCACTAACAACACATTGTATTCTTCGGGATTGTATTCTAAATCTGCATCTTGAATGATGAGATATTCACCTGTAGCTTTTGAAATTCCTGTTTGAATAGAAGCACCTTTTCCTTGGTTTTTTTCGTGTGTGCAAAATTGAATGTCCAACAAAGGATTTTCGTCGATAAACATTTGCACCAATGCTTTGGAATCATCTTGCGAACCGTCATCTATAATGACAAATTCTTTTTGAATAGCGTTCACCAATTGCACCGCTTTGATGTTGTCTAAAATCTGACGAACCGTTGCCGATTCGTTGTACACAGGAATAATAATGGTGAGTTTAGTTAGCTTCATACATCACTTGTACTTTTTCGTTGTTTTTGTAGCTACTTTTCTCGATTATTTTGCCTGTGCGGTCTTTTTTTACCACTTCTCCATGTAGTTTTCCTTCGTTCCAGATTCCTTCTAGCGTTTCACCATTGGCAAATGAGAGTATTCCGGGTCCGTGTCGCACATTGTTTTTCCAGTTGCCTTCGTATTGTTGTCCATCTTCCCAAAGATACGTTCCAATGCCATTGCGTTGGTCATTTTTCCAATCGCCCGAATAGCCTAATTCTGGTTGAAACTTCATTAAATAGGTGTTCGGATTTGGCAATTTCAATATGTTTTTGAATTTGTTCGGATACCGATCCATTGCAGGCACTAAATATTTACTTGTGGAAGAATAGCCCAATTGTTCTACCACAACATACTGTACTTTTTTACTTTTTAAAAATGCTATTTGCGCTTCTTTATCAAGTGTTCGTTGGTAATTTGTCACGTGTTTTTTTGAAAAAAGATAAAATAATCCTTCTTTTCGAACCGCAGTTACAGAAGTATCCTCCGCATTTTTTTTGATCCAATCCGCCACAGCGAAATAGTTTTTATACGTATCTGCATAGTCTGTAGTTGCTTTTTCGTGCAATTTAGAAATGGAACTACTTCCGTAGAAAATGAATCCACTCGCCAATAGAACAATCATAAGCGCAGGAACGATTTTTTGTGACGACCAACCGATTTTTGAACAGCTCAGTTTTAAGAGTTCCATCACACCAAAAACGCCTAAAAAAACTAAGATTGGAAGTAATGGTAAGATAAAACGTGTTCCATACCAAACACTTGGCCAAATGAGTAATAAGCCGAAAAAAGCAAGTACATAGAGTAAAATAAACGTTCGGAATTTTGATAGTTTATAGATTCCGAAAGCGATCGCAGCTAGCAATAAAAAACCGAGCAACCATTCTGCAAAAGGTGCCGCAGCATCCGAATAGATGATTTCTTTCGTAGAAGCCATTCCCGAAGGAATTTCCTTGGTGATGTAGCGTTCTAGGTTGAGTAAAATTCGATCGATCAAGTCTGAAAAACCAATCGTTCCCAATTCAGGTTGGTACGGATTTTTTAAGGAAAGTTGCGAAATGTAGGTGTTTCCTGTTGCGTTCATGCCGCGAATGAGCCAAGGAATGTATAATAGGATACAACCACCGATCAAACTGAATAGATAGTACCAGTGTTTTTTTAAGAATAAGAACGCAATCATGCTTGCAAATAGCGCCAATGCTACCGAACGAATGTAAAACGAAAACGAGAGACAGATTACTACTGCGAGAAAAGTTCCGTTTTTGAGTACAGGTTTCGAGAAGTCTATTTTTAGAAATAACCAAATACATACTAGCGAAACGAATAGAAACGGAATTTCACTCATCATGATGGTGGAATAGCCTAAAATATGATAGTTGAGCAAACTGATGAGACTTACCGCAAATGCCAAATGATCATTCTGTGAAAGCTTTTTTACGATAAAAAATAACAACAAAATAGCGCACAAAAGAAAAAATCCATTCACTATTTTAATCGTAGCAATATCGTTTGAAATAAATTTAACAACTCCCGAAATGATCAGTGGATAGCCTGGCGGATAATGATAATGTGCTTCTTTTTCTACGTGATGAATGTTGGTATAGCCTTCGCCATCAGCAATGGCGTTTCCTAAAATATAGTAACTCGCATTGTCGCCACCGAGACTGACTTTTGCATCGAAAATACTGCTGTAAATTGCAAAAAACGCAATCACTAGCACGAAAATGTATGCTATTTTGTGAAGTTTTTGGTTGGAAGCAATAGATTGAATCATGCGTTTTGACGTTTCAATACGTCATGGTTTGATTGGTGTTTCAATATAAAGATAATTATCTTTTCTTGTTGACTTGTCTTTATAAAAAAAGTGAATTCATTTTTACGAACTCACTTTCTATGTTTAGTATGTATGATGAGAAGCTGAGTCAAGTTCAGCTTGACGTTCAATCTTTCAATCTTTCAATCAACCTACGAATTCGCATATTCGTGCAACGTCTGTATGACATAATCAATTTCTTCTTTGGTATTGAATTTTGAAAACGAGAAACGCAACGATGGCTTTTCTAAATCTTCATCGTTTAAAATAGCGCGCAATACATGGGAACCTTTGCTGCTTCCCGATTGGCAAGCGCTTCCTTTGGAACAGGCAATTCCTTTTAAGTCCATGTGAAAAAGCAACATCAAGGCTTTTTGTTGATCGAATGGCAAACACACATTTACTAAGGTATACGTGCTTTTGGTGGTTTCATGACAGTTTCCGTTGAATTTTACTTCTGGCAATACTTTTTTAAGTTCGTCCATAAAGTAACTTTTCAAACCTTCCACATAGTTTTTTTCTTCTTCCAAATTCTCATACGCCAAGCGGAATGCTTCTTCCAAACCAACGACATTGTGTACTGCTTCCGTTCCTGCTCGGAATCCGCGTTCTTGCGATCCACCAAAAATTAATGGTTTTAATCCAGAATCTTTTCGAATAAATGCAAAACCAATTCCTTTCGGTCCATGAAATTTATGAGCTGCGGCTGCCATAAAATCGACAGGTGTTTTTTGCACATCCCATTCAAAATGTCCGATAGATTGTACTGTATCTGAGTGAAATAAAGCACCGTATTCTTTGCAAATTTCTGCTACTTTGTCTACATCCAATAAGTTTCCAATTTCGTTATTTACGTGCATTAAACTGACTAGTTTTTTAGAGTTGTCTGCTTTTAACAGCGCTTCTAAATCGTCGTAATCAGGCGTTCCACAGGATTGCAATTTTACATACGCTACTTTGATATCGCTTTCTATACGCAATTGTTCTACCGTGTGCAATACTGCATGATGCTCAATTGGAGACGTAATAATGGTCGTAACTCCCAAATCTCTCACAGAACAACGCAATGCCATATTATCTGCTTCCGTTCCGCCCGACGTGAAAATAATTTCTTGTGGAGAAGCATTTAAGTATTTTGCAATGGTTTTACGGGCAGTTTCTATCAAAGTTTTAGACGAGCGACCAAAACTATGTGTGGAAGAAGGATTTCCAAAATTTTCTTCTAAAGCTTTTTTGATACGATCGACAACTTGTGGTCGAATTTGTGTAGTGGCTGCACTATCAAAATATACGTTCTTCATGTAATATTTCTATAAATAGGATTGGATGTAAAAAGATGAACAAAAATAGGCGAAATAAAATTATTAACAATATGTTTCGAAATAAATAGAGTTTTCTTAATACTTTTGTTGCTGATTTTGATTTAAAATATAACGACACCTTTATGAAGAAAATAGTATTCCTTTTTGCAATCGCCTGTACTTTTTTTAGTTGTGATGATGGAGATTTGACTGTTGAAGAAATTGATTTGGAAACAACTGCTACGGTAGAAGCTTGTACTTCAGATTCGGGCATTCCTGCAGGAGTGACACTATTGTTCAAAATAAACGGCACAGAAACTGTGATTTTAGAAGCGCCTTCCAATTTGTATATCAATGAAGTTACCGAAACGGATATGCCTAGAACCGCAACGTTGAATAGTGACGCTTCTAGCTTTTACCGAAGTTTTGATACGAGTATTACCAGTGGTTATTTTTGTGACGAATTGCCTTCTGACATTCCCATAACGCTAGAATATACCGCTGTTGCAGGAACTGTGGAAGTAACAACCACCGAAGTATTGGATAGTGATACTATGGAAATTACAGGATATAAACACAATACGGTTTTTATTGATGTTGTGTTTACAGGAACCAACGGACAAGATGTACGTTATGGTGAGTTTGTTTTTGGCGAAATGACTACTGTGGTAGAGTAAGTTTTTGGTGTTGGGTGTTGGTTTTTATGCTATTCAATTTTTACTATTTTCTCGGTTCGCCATTTATTTATACTTACTTAATTCGAATGAAAGCTTGTAAACTATAATGTCGTTTTAACTACTATACTTACATTTGACACGAATTCGACATAACTTTAGAATCAATTTCATCCTTTTCAAAACGCAATATTTTTTTCTTTAAATAATAAAATTCAAGAGCTTATAGCTTTGTGAATTTCATGGTTTAAAATAACAGGACAAGAACCTAACCATAACATTTGTGTAAGTTTTTTAAACTAACTTTCTTCAAAAAAATATATAAAGAATTATATAAAATTCATGTGAGCACATGTGGATAAGTGTAATTCACCGAATAAAAATGCCATACATCGTAAATACTGATAACTAGCTATTTACTAATAAAAATTTGCTATGCTATTAAGTATCTTACAATCCCCTAAACCTTATAGCTGAAGATATCATGAAATGTTTTTCTGAAAAAAGTGTTGGCTTTGTATCTGTTAAAATAATTTTCACTGCTTTATTATTATTTACTTCTATTTCTGTACACGCTCAAGTAGGCATAGGAACTGAAAATCCAAAATCTAGTGCCATAGTAGATGTAGAATCTAATACAAAAGGAGTTTTGCTTCCTAGAGTTTCTTTAAACTCTACAACAGATATAACTACTATTGCGAATCCTACACATAGTTTACTTGTTTATAATACGGCTACTGTAAATGATGTATTTCCTGGATTTTATTATTATGATACAACGTATCCAAAATGGGTTCGATTTCAAGCAGGTGGAAGAAAATCTGTAAAGTATTCAAATACAGATGTTACTACAAATTTGAATCAAACTTCTGATACTGATATGCCAATTTTCGGAAATCTAGAATGGAGTGATGATACTTCAATTTTTGTACAATCAGGCAATCAATTACAGGTAAAAGTTCCTGGAAGATACCAAATTATACTACAAACATACATTTACAACGTTGATAACAACAACTCTGCAGCACCTACACATCAAGTAAAAATAAATGGTGTAAAGAGGGGATCGCAAGTAATTTGTGGTCACATGAGAGACAGTAACAATCATAGATATGATGGCGCTTTATTAGTTGAAACACTGTATTTGAATGCGAACGATATCATTACGATCAACACAAAAATAGAAGATGGAAGTAACGATAATGATAATTGTAGATTTGAAAGTGTTGGCACATCGAACATCGTTATTACAAGAATCGGTTCTTAAATAAATGAAATGAAAAATTATAGCTACCTTTTTATTATTTTATTGTCTTCATTTCTAAATGCGCAAGTAGGAATTGGCACCAAAGATGGTCCAAATGACGCAGCCATGTTGGAAGTGAAAAGCACAAATCAGGGGATTCTAATCCCGCAAATAACACTAACTGGCACAACAGACACAGCTACGATTCCGAATCCAGAAACAAGTCTGTTAATTTTTAACACCGCCACGGTTAGCGATGTATATCCAGGATATTATTTCTGGAATGGTACAAAATGGGATCGTTTTATTACCGGATTTCAAGAATCGGTAAAATGTAGCAATACAAATATTACTTCAAATATCAATACTTCGTCATTTTCCAATGCTCCTATTTTTGGAGCTACCGAATGGAATGATAACCCAGCAATCTACACGGTTGATAGCTCAAATAATGCTATTACTGTTAGAATTGGTGGCACCTATCAAATTGAAGCCAGTTTGTATTACAACATTGCTAAGTCGGGGTACTCAATTGCTGGACAAGTAGCAGTCAATGGTGTTAATAAAGGTTCCTTGGCTTCTACAGGCTATATAGATGGAAAAAGTAGTGATAACGAAAACGCATCAATCACACTGATAGAAGTATTGGAACTTAATGCAAATGATGTGATTAATATAAAAGTAAGAAGAGATTCTGACAAGAGTGATCCTGTAAATCTTACCTCTGTTGGAACGTCGAATATTACTATTACTAAAATAAAGTAAATATGAAATCAACTATTTACATATCCTTAATGTTACTACTTTTTGCTAGTATTCAGGTAGATGCGCAAGTGGGTATTAATACAACAGACTTGGATGCTACTGCGGCTTTAAAGATAGAATCAAGTAATAAAGGGATATTACTACCAAGAGTTGCCCTCACCGGTTCTACGGATACTAGTACTATTTCGAATCCTTCAGTTAGTTTACTTGTTTATAATACGGCCACGGTCAATGATGTATTTCCAGGATTTTATTATTGGAACGGAAGCAGTTGGCAACCTATTGATACTACTGTTCGAACACATTCTGTAGCGAAATACATTACGACAAATTCATCTACCAATATCAATCAATCAATTACAGCACCCGTTTTTGGTACCGAAGAACGGAATGACTTACCAAGTGTTTTTGTACAAACGGGAAATCAGTTACAGGTCAAAGCCGCTGGTCGCTATACTATAATTTTAAATATAAGAACTCTTACTTCTGTTGATAATTCGCATCCAATTGCAAGAATATCTATAAATGGAACACCTACAGGAGCTGTTGCTGGCTCGGCTCATGTTGAAGTTAAAGATGGACATGAAAACAGTTCTCTGAATTTGAATGAAACGTTAAATCTAAATGCTGATGATATTATTACCATAGAAATGAGTTCAATACGATCTGGAAATACGACAATGGTCACAGGCGGCTTATCAAACATTATCATTGTTAAGCTCAAATAACTGCTAACAAAAACGACTTTTATGAAAAAAAAATATACCACCTTATGTTTCGTGTTTCTCATACAAATTGCTTTTGCACAATTGTCTGTGCGAAATGATACGTTCATATTTGTCAATGATCAAGTTGTTTTTGTAAATGATAATGTTAACTTAAATGAAACGGATTCAAAAATATATTTACGAAATGACGCGCAGCTGATTCAAGGAACTGGAACTACTGGAAATTCAGGCATAGGGCAATTGAGTATGTACCAAAACGGAACTACTCACAATTATGCCTATAACTATTGGTGTTCTCCTATTGGAAATAATTCCGCTCTCCAAGGAAACGAAAACTTTCAAGCAAATTTAATAGATGATGCCACTGGTTTGATTACAAGTACCGATGTTGCATTCACAAGTATTGACGGAACTTCATCACCACTCACTATTGCAAGCTATTGGATTTATACTTTTGAAACATCTACACAATACAGCGATTGGTTCCATAGAGAGGATACAGGAAACATCGCTCCTGGACTTGGATTTACCATGAAAGGAACAAGTGGATCTTCTAACAATCAATTGTATGATTACAGAGGAAAACCCAATAATGGTACAATAGCAAATAGTGTTTCTGTGGGAGAATGGACATTGGTAGGAAATCCTTATCCATCCGCTCTAGATGCCGTAGCGTATATTCACGATACGGAAAATGCTGCTGCCATCACAGGAACACTCTATTTTTGGGAACAAGATTTATCTGTAATGTCACATTTTGTTGCCGATTATGTTGGTGGGTATGCCACATATACCATTAATGCTTCTGGAACTGTTGAAACTTTCATTCCAGCTACATTTGACACCTATGATGGCGGAGGTTCATTGAATATGACAGGTTCTTCTAGTACTAGTGGAAAACAAGTTCATAGATACATTGCTATTGGACAAGGCTTTATGGTTGAAGGAAGTACAACTACAACAGGAACAGTTCGTACAAAAAATACACATCGTGAATATTACAAACAATCTGATGAAGATAGTGAGTTTTTCAAACCTGCCAATGCCAATATAGATACAAATCTCATAGAAAATAGTACTACAGAAAATGAAAATATGTCAACTAATGGAACTTCAAATCCATACAGCTCAATACCTAGTGATTATAAACGTTTTCGTCTAAATATTGATTTTAACGATGTATACACTCGCCAATTGGTACAAACATTTCATGATACAGAAGCTACCTACGGTTTTGATTATGGAATGGAATCTAAAAGTCCTGCCGATGTTGCTAACGACGCATACTGGTCTATCGACAACGAACCTTATGTAGCACAAGCATTACCTTTTGACACAAATATGGCAATTCCATTACACCTAAAATTAAACAACAATGGAATGGTTCGTGTCCGTATTTTTGACATTCAGCATTTTGATGAGAGTCAGAAAATTTTCGTACACGATTTAGAAACTAACATATACCATAATATCAAACAGTTTCCTTTTGAAGTTTCCCTAAATGCAGGAGAATATGACAATCGTTTTGAAATTGTTTTTACGGATGCTATTTTAAGTACAGAAGAGATCGTTGCTACTAATTTTAGCATATTTCAAGATAATGCGCAACAACAATTAATAATCAAGAATCCTGATTTAATTACAATCCAAAACATTCATTTGTATGACATGTTAGGAAAACTCATTTGGTCCAATGAAAATGTAAGTACCGAAAATGAGTATACGATTGATACAAGTTCACTGAGCAACGGTGTTTACATTACAAAAATTAACACTGCAAACAATAAGACTTTTACGAAAAAAGTCATTGTAAGAAACTAGTCTAGTTTTACAGAAACACTACGGTCATTGGAACTATGAAAGTTACCACAATCGAAGTTACGATAGCAATACCACAGAAATTATGGGATATTTACGCTATACTATTTTTACCGATGAAGTATTAACCTAAAAAAACGGTCAACTTTATATAGAAAAGTTGACTATTCTATTTTTACTCCATTCTCAGTAAGTTGTTTGTACTTTTCTTGATTGTATTTAAACATTTCTTTCAATGCTTCAAAGATTGTTTGTGATTCTGCTTCTTTCAGTTTAAATTTTTCTATAATTGGTTTAAAACTATATACTTTTTTATCAATTTCAACTTCAAGTTCTTTGAGTTTAGGACCAATTATTGTTGCGATTTTAGTGGGAGTTTCTCCTTCTTCTAAGAGTTGTATTCCTTTATCAAAATAATATGCTGAAGAATCACTCAATTGCTTCATCTCAAACTTAAAAAAATCAATAGCTTTCTCTTTTTCAGATTGTCAAATAGAAACTTGAATACAGAATAGTAGCAAAAGTATAGTGAAGTATTTTTTCATGTGTGTTTTTAAATAATTCTATTCGCGTGAAACTTCACAACTACAAGATACAACTTAATGTGAGATGCTAATCTTTGTCAACGTTTCTATAAGTTCGTTTGCATCCTTTATACTTGCTGTTCGAAGATTTCTAGTTTTTCCATTTGTCAATAGTAGCGCATATCGTTGTTGCCCAAAAACCGTTTTTGTAGTTAGTTTTTTGATTTTTTCTAAGGGAATTTTTTCTGCATACGATTGCTTGAATACTATAAAGTATAAAGTTACCAATGAAATCGCGCCAATCGCCATCCAAAGTATTTCCATAAAGCCAAAATCACCTCTCGATTTCACAAGCCAAATTATAGCATTCAATAGGTTAATAATGATTAAGAAGTTAACTAAATATAATTGTGTTTTGCTTCCGTCTTTGATTTCTAGGATATTTTCTGTTGTGTGAAATTTTATCTGCATTTGTTAAAAATTAGTATCCGTTTTTATCGGTGTCAAACGTTACACCCATTCCAACCAAAATAGCATGTTTTTCACTTATCTCCTGTGTCTTTTTTTTGAACCCTAAAAAAAATGCATCGTATTCTTCACGAGACAAATTTAGTTTTCGGGCTTTATATGCAAATTCTCTTGATTTAAGGTTGATTTCCTTTCTAAAACTTTCGATTTTGGCACTAATAACAGCTGTCACTTCGGTTGGTTCTACATCCAATACTGACAATTGAATTCCTTTGTTATAATATAATAAAGAGGAATCCATTAGCTGCAATATTTCAGATTTATAACTTTCAACTTTTGCTTGTGTCCCATCTTTCGACTCTGAACATGAAAAACAAACAAAAAAAGCTAGCGTAAATACAATAAGGAGAGTTCTCATGTAGAAAATTGATTCGTTACTATTTATTTCAGATTTTGATAAATATAAACTTCGGTAGCACCCAAACCGTATTTTTGATAGTTGGCATCGTAATATTTTACATTGTCGTACTGACGAAATAAATAATATAATTCTTCCTTTAAAACACCTGCGCCCACTCCGTGAATAAACACTACTTTTGGAATGCGCTTTCTCATGGCGAATTCCAATTGTCGTTTTGCCGTGTCTGTTTGTAAGGTGAGCATGTCATAATTGCTCATGCCTTTGTGCGAATTGGTCAGTTGATGAATGTGCAAATCGACTTCCATCAGATGTTCTATGCGCTCTTTTTTGGACTTCGGCAAGATGCGTTTTGGCTTTTTAGCCGCTTCCTTTTCTTGAATGGCACTGAATATTTTTTGATTGGATAAGTCACGTGCGATTTCGTCTGAGGCAATTTTTACCAATTCGGAAGCTTCAAACATCAGTGGAAAACCTTCGTCTGTTTCTATGGTAATTGTGTTGCCATTAATGGCTTGCACAACTCCTTTGATAACATCATCAATAGCTTCTACGCGATCTCCTACTTGAAAATTCATGATTCCTTATGATTATCTTTCTTTTCTTTTAACGCTTCTTTTTTAGAATATTCTTCTCTGTTGAAATGTTCTTGGTGTTTATATGCTTTTGGTCGATTTGACGTCAGCGAAGCATTCATTTTATACAAGCCAAACATGAGCGCAAAAACTGCAAAGATGGTTATAACGAGTTGTGTTTCGCCTTTAAATTCTTCTCGAAAGAGTAATAATCCTCCGCCAGAAAGCACGAGAACTAAATAAATGCCTGTTGTATATGTTGACTTCACTTTAGATCAATTTAAAATGCAAAAATAGTATTTTCTATACGATTCGAAATGCAAGCTGTATTTTATTTGTAGCTTTTTGATTGGATAAGAAAAGCTACAAAGCTACATAAACAATAAAATGATAATTAGGAACACAAAAATACTACTTAGAATTGCTAGTGATACAAATATAAAATATGTACCTAGTTTGGAAAATGCTTTTTCTAAATCGCTCGTGCTTTTATCGCGCAATGCAGCGTTCATTCTTTTAGAAAAAGAAAATAGATATAATCCAGGAAAGAAATTGACAATGGCAATCAGTATGTAAAAGATAGCATATACATACGGAGGAAATTCACTAAAACCTGCAAAAACCGTTTGTGCTTCTTTGAAGAAAATCAGCGAAAATATACCGACAAAAAGTAAAATTCCAGAAGCTACAAAACCGATCATAGAAAGCACGAAAGCCCATTTGGAAGCTTTCCGTAGAAACTTCTTTGAGCTTTCGTTTAATCGTAATTCGAAGTTATCGAATACATTGCTATCTTGTTTGCGTATGGGCACTATTTTTCAAATTGTTTAAGTGTCTTCGTAATGATGCTTACACATTCTAATAATTGATCTTTTGTCATAACTAATGGCGGCGCAAAACGGATGATATTTCCGTGTGTTGGTTTTGCTAATAAACCATTATCGCGCAATGCTATACAAATATCCCAAGCTGTGTTACTGTCTTCCGTATCGTCGATCACAATGGCGTTCAACAATCCTTTTCCTCTGACGAGATTTACGATCGTACTAGTTTCAATATATTTGTTGAGTTCGCTACGGAATAATTCTCCCAATTGATATGCATTTTCTGCCAAAGCTTCGTCTGTAACCACTTCCAAAGCTGCCATTGCCACTGCTGCTGCCACAGGATTTCCTCCAAAGGTAGAGCCATGATTTCCAGGACGAATAACGCTCATAATATCGTCATTTGCCAATACGGCAGATACTGGATATGCGCCTCCTGACAATGCTTTTCCTAAGATTAATACATCTGGTTTTACATCAGGTGTTCCGCTACAGTTTTTTTGTTCGCAAGCACAGTTTCCACAGGTTGCTAACAAGCGTCCTGTGCGTGCAATTCCTGTTTGTACTTCGTCTGCAATGAATAATACATTGTGCGCTTCACACAAGGCTTTTGCTTTTGCTAAATATCCTTCTGATGGTACATATACGCCAGCTTCTCCTTGAATTGGTTCTACTAAGAATCCTGCTACATTTGGATTGCTTTTCAGTGCTTCTTCCAAGGCAGCAACATTGTCATATTCAATTTTGATAAATCCGTCCGTGTAAGGACCGAAATTTTTACGTGCTACAGGATCGTTTGAAAACGAAATGATCGTCGTGGTTCTTCCGTGAAAGTTGTTTTCACACACGATGATTTCTGCTTCATTTTCCGCGATTCCTTTTTTCTCATACGCCCATTTTCTACAGATTTTCAACGCCGTTTCTACGGCTTCGGCTCCTGTATTCATTGGTAATAGTTTGTCGAAGTTGAAATATTCGGAAGCAAATTTTTCATAACGTCCCAACATGTCGTTGTAAAATGCACGCGATGTTAAGGTTAAGGTTTCTGCTTGTGACACCATGGCATTGACGATTTTTGGATGACAATGTCCTTGGTTTACTGCGGAATATGCAGAAAGAAAGTCAAAATATTTTTTTCCTTCCACGTCCCAAACGTATACGCCTTCTCCTCTACTCAACACCACTGGAAGTGGATGGTAGTTATGCGCTCCGTACTTGTCTTCTAATTCAATTGCTTGCTGAGATGTTAATTGTTCTAAAACAGCCATTTTTAATAAAGTTTTAAATGATAGATAATTTACCATTCCTTCTCTACCTTTATCCTTTCGAAAGACTCGAAAATTCAGCGTGGGAGAGAAATCATCCCTAGAGGCTTGCAAAATACTAAATATTCACCTCGAATTAAAATGTTATTCTGAAATTTTAGACGATAAAGACGAAACTTGCAATTCTAAACGTTTCATTTCGCGCAAAATCGCACGTTTGTCCATTTGCATCCACGAATATAATTTGATCATAGACATAAATGAAATACAGATAACAATGCCTAATCCCCATTTGAGTAATTCATTGGTTTCTGTAACGCTGAAAAACTGCGTAAAGCAATAGATCAAAAATCCAAATACGCCCAAGTTGATAATGTTCATAATGAAAGCTAACCAACCCAATTTTCCTTGAAAAATACTTTTAACAGACCCTATCAAACCTTGCTCATCCAATTCGTCGTAAAACTTAGCTTCTTCTTCGGTCAATGTTTCTTTTATTAAACTGTCGATGTCTTTTAATGTGCTCATAATTTCTACTTTTTTATGTGTTTTTTTAAATGTTCTCTCGCATGATACAAACGCGATTTGGCAGTTCCCACAGAGATTTTTAACGTTTTTGAAATATCTTTTAATGAAAGTTCATCTACGTAAAATAAGCGCACGACTTGCTGCTGTGAAACCGAAAGTTTGGCAATCGCTTCTTTGAGTTGCTGCTTTACCTGCGTTGTATCTGCTAACGGAATGTTTTGAATGGATGTAGTGACTTTATAATCGTTTTGTTGCTGCTGTTGCTTCACGATGCTACGCACATAATCAATAGATTTTCGATGTACCATACGCAACGCCCAACTTTTGAAACGTGCCGGATTTTGTAAAGAAGCTACTTTGTCAATAATCAATTTCCAACTGTCTTGCGCAATGTCTTTGGCAACATCTGCATCTTTTACAATCCAATACGCGTGATTGCAAAATGTTTTATGAAATCGTTTCACCAAACTTGCCAATGCTTTTTCATTGCCTGCTAGATATTGTGAAACCAATTCGCCATCCGATATGTGCTCTTTTTTATGCATACAACCTTTCCGTATACACTAAGGACGTGAAAAATTGGGAAAGGTTCATTTTTTTTATTTTTTTTCTCTTTGGAGCTATCGAACAAAAGTGTCATGCTAAACTTGATTCATCACATAATTTTTACTGCGAGAAGTTTCTAACATCTCCATACTCACAACTAAAAAAAGAGCTGTCTTTTTACAGACAACTCCTTTTCAAAAATCAATATAGTTATAGTTTGTGAAGCCTATTCAATTAATTCAATAGTTCACAATGCTTTTGTAGCATCATATAAGATCTCGCGCTTTCGCGGAATTATTTTATTTAAGGTTGAATTAAAACTGTGCAACCTCTGTACTATCTTTCATGGCAACTGTACTCGAAGCACCTGCCGTTACCGTATTTTGAACTGCATCAAAGTAAGTAGTACCCACAAAACCTTGATGTTTTACAGCGTTGAATCCTTGTTGTTGCAATGCAAATTCTCGCTCTTGCAATTCAGAATAGCCCGCCATTCCTCGTTCTTTGTATGCTTTCGATAATTCGAACATACTTGTGTTTAAGGCGTGGAAACCTGCCAATGTGATGAATTGAAATTTATACCCCATCGCCGCCAATTCTTCTCGGAATGTTTCCATTTCTGCCACACTTAATTTTGCTGCCCAATTGAATGACGGAGAACAGTTGTACGCCAGCATTTTTCCTGGATATTGCGCGTGAATCGCTTCTGCAAATTCTCTAGCATAGTCTAAATCAGGATTGGAAGTTTCCATCCAAATTAAATCTGCATACGGTGCATAACTCAATCCGCGTGCAATTCCTTGCTTGATACCATTGTTAACGTGAAAAAAGCCTTCATTCGTACGTTCACCAGTCACAAATTTATGATCTCTTTCGTCAATATCACTTGTGAGTAGGTTTGCCGCGTCTGCATCTGTTCGTGCAATAATCAACGTTGGAACGCCCATCACGTCTGTTGCTAAACGTGCAGCCATAAGTTTGTTGATCGCTTCTTGCGTTGGCACTAAGACTTTTCCACCTAAGTGACCACATTTTTTAGCCGAACTGAGTTGATCTTCAAAGTGAACCGCTGCTGCACCCGCATCAATCATAGCTTTCATCAACTCAAACGCATTTAAGTTTCCTCCGAAACCTGCTTCTGCGTCTGCTATAATAGGCACTAAATAATCCAACTTGTTTTCAGATTCGTTGACACACTGAATTTGATCGCGACGCAACAACGCATTGTTGATACGCTTTACCACTTGCGGAACACTGTTCGCAGGATATAATGATTGATCTGGATACATTTCGCCTGCCAAGTTTGCATCTGCCGCCACTTGCCATCCACTTAAATAAATAGCTTCTAAACCTGCTTCTACTTCTTGTACCGCTTGATTTCCTGTTAAAGCGCCCAAACCTGCTACAAAATCTTGATTGTTTAGTTTTGACCATAATTTTTCTGCACCCAAACGCGCAATGCTATGATCTATTTGATATGAACCTTGTAATTTTACAACTTCTTCGGCTGTGTAGGTGCGTTCTACACCTTTCCAACGTGGATTTGTCGTCCAATCTGTGATTAATGCTTGAATTCTGTCTTGAGTTTTCATAAATTTGTATACTATTATTAGAATTTATAATTAGATCCTGTTGATTGTTGCCGCAATCGCAGGATTTTTTTTACACTGAACTTGTCGAAGTGTTTGTTATTTGTTATTTCGTTTACACTGAGCGGAGTCGAAGTCTTAAATATGTAAATATGCTGGAAGCGTTAAAAATTCTTCAAATTCGTCTGCCGTTACCAGTTTTTTAAAGAGAGCAATTGCCAAACTGAATTTGGTTTGTGGCATGTTTTCTTCGCCCACTTCCGTGATCAATTTTTCAACTTCATCATCAAAGATGTCTGTAAACAATGTTTTGTCAAACGTGCGTCCATCTTGAAGCGTCACTTCGTTTTTGAGCCATTGCCACACTTGTGTTCGAGATATTTCCGCCGTAGCGGCATCTTCCATTAAATTGTATAAAGCAACTGCTCCATATCCGCGCAACCACGCTTCAATGTATAAGATTCCAACGTTGATGTTTTTTCGAATTCCCGCTTCTGTCACGGTTCCTTTGGGGATTTCTACCAAGTCTTTTTCTGTAATGTTGATATCGTTTCGCGAAACGTGTAATTGATTTGCCGTTGGCATGTGTGTGTCAAATTCGTTCATTGCAACGACAACCAATGCTGGATGTGCTACCCACGTACCATCATGTCCGTTTTGTACTTCGCGTTCTTTGTCTTTTCGTACTTTTTCTAAGGCGGCATCGTTGGCGTGTTTGTTGTTTTTGATCGGAATTTGTGCCGCCATTCCGCCAATAGCCAAGATGCCACGTTTGTGACAACGCTGAATCACCAATTTTGAATATGCATCCATAAAAGGCGTTGTCATCGTGACTTGATCTCTGTTGGGCACGACAAAATTTGGATGGTTTCTAAATTTTTTGATGTATGAGAAAATGTAATCCCAACGACCGCAATTGAGTCCGACAATATGATCTTTGAGTTCGTAAATGATTTCGTCTAATTGAAAACTTGCCGTGATTGTTTCTACTAAAACCGTTGCTTTGAATGTTCCAACTGGTACTTCGAGATAGTTTTCTGCAAACGCAAATATTTCATCCCACAAACGCGCTTCTAAATAGTGTTCTAGTTTCGGTAAGTAAAAATACGGTGCGGTATTGTTTTCTAACATGATGTTAGTGTTGTGGAACACATATAATCCAAAATCGACCAAACTTCCGGAAGCTTCTTCATCATTTATTAGAAGATGTCGTTCATTTAAATGTAAACCTCTTGGGCGAACTAATAACACAGCAGTTTCTTTATTTAATTGATAGAATTTGTTGCGTTTGGTATCGTGCAGAGCGATTGTTTTTTTGTTGGCATCGAGTAGATTTTGTTGTCCTTCGATCGTGTTTTTCCAACTTGGTGCATTGCTGTCTTCCAAATCGGCCATGAAGGTTTTTGCGCCAGAGTTGAGTGCGTTGATGATCATTTTTCGATCTACCGGACCTGTGATTTCTACACGTCGGTCTTGCAAATCGTGTGGAATATTATTGGCTTTCCACTCGCCTTCTCTGATTTCTTTGGTTTCTGGTGGAAATTCAGGAAACTTTCCTGCATCAAATACGTTTTGTTGCTGTTTTCGCCTTTCTAATACTTGCAAACGTTTGGCATTAAACTGTTCATGCAAAGCGGTAATGAATTGCAAAGCTTCATCATTTAGGATCTCTGGATAGTAATTTTTCACTTCGTTAGCGAACTGAATTTTAGACTGTTGTAATAAAGTTTCTTCCATGACTGATAATTTTATGAAGCAATAATACTACTTTTTTTTAAATTTAGCGAACGTTCGCTATATTATTTTTATTCGCTAAAAATTTAAAGTTCGCAAATTATACTATATTTGTTTTTATGGAAGAAGAATACATTAAACTTATTTTTGGCTTGAAATTGAAGCAGATTCGTACGGAGAAAAACCTCTCTTTGTTTGGCTTGTCAAAGCTTACAGGATTATCGAAATCGTATTTGAACGAGATTGAAAAAGGTAAAAAATTCCCAAAAACGGATAAGATTGTCGTGCTTGCTGAAAAGTTGGAAGTTCCGTACGATCAAATGGTTTCGTTGAAGTTGGACAAGAATTTGGCTCCTGTCGGCGAGATTTTACAGTCCAAAATTTTAAAAGAGATTCCACTTGAATTGTTTGGCATTCAAGAAAGTACGTTGATTGACATTGTGGCAAATGCGCCTGTAAAAGTAAACGCGTTTATTAGCACGATTATTGAAATTGCGCAGCATTATAGTTTTAGTCGCGAAAGTTTTTATTTGGCTTCTGTACGATCGTTTCAAGAAGCAAATAATAATTATTTTGACGATTTGGAACAACATGTGTTGGCGTTTTCCAAAACTTACCAAGTCGATTTGAGTCAAAAAGTTTCTTCTCAGGAATTGGAAGACATTTTAGTGGAAGAGTTCGCGTATACAATTAATACTGAAGAACTCATGAAACATCATGAATTGGGGAATTTACGTTCTATTTTTGTTCCGAAAACCAAAACATTGTTGCTTTCCAATCGCATTGATGATGCACAACGCACCTTTATTTATGCGAAAGAATTGGCGTATCATTTTCTAGCAATTACAGATCGTTTGTACACATTTTCGTGGATTGCCTTTGAAAATTTTGATCAAGTGTTGCATAATTTTTACGCTTCGTATTTTGCGGGTGCTTTGATGATTCCGCGTGCTTCTTTGACAACTCAATTGAAAGCATTGTTTGAAAAAGAGACGTTTCAAAAAGAAATCTTTTTACAATTGATCGGCAGTTTTAATGCGTCTCCTGAATCTTTCTACCAACGATTGACCAATATTTTACCCAAAGATTTTAATATTCAGAACTTGTTCTTTTTACGCTTCACACATCAAGCAAATTCAGATAAATTTTATCTTACCAAAGAGTTACACTTGTCACATCAACATTCGCCACACGCCAATGAAACCAATGAACATTATTGTCGTCGTTGGGTTTCGCTGAATGTTTTGGAAACGATAAAAAATAGTGATTCAACACATGTGTTTGATTTGCAAATTTCACATTATCCAGAAGATAACATGCGTTATTTGGTATTATCTTCTGCTACGAAAGATCCTTTTAACAAAGATCAATATCGTAGTATTAGCGTGGGATTGTTGATCAACAAGCAACTGAAGAAGAAGATTTCTTTCTTAGAAGATGCCAACATTCAAACTAAAAAAGTAGGTGTGACTTGCGAACGTTGTGCGATTGTAGATTGTGAAGTCCGAAAAGTAGCGCCTACTATTTTACAAAAACAGCAACGTGATGACAGGACTTCGGCGGTTGTGAAGGAATTGATGGGGAAGTTTGGGTGATTGGGGTTTTGTAATTTTCTGGAATTACTGTATTAATCCCATCGGTTGAAGACTACGTTGATATGGTCTACCATATCACGCATGAGGTAGAAAAAACCAGCCTGTTCTGTTTCTACGTAGCATACTTCGGTGGTGTCATTGGTCTCATCAATTGCCTTACACGCATATTTTGTAAAAATAACTTTATTGACATCGCCGTGATATTTCATTTCTTTTAGTGATTCTTTGATAATTAGCTGTGCATAATCTTCACTCCAGCCATTATAATTATTTGGATGCGATGAAAATCTGTCTTCTAAGAATGTAATTGTTTTTGTATCTCCCATGATAAGTTCATTTTTATAAAGTTAGTGTTTTGTAGGAACTATTTTCTTGAAATGAAAAATAATTTTTCTTTTCAAAATACACAATATAAACTGAGGTGTTTAAATTTTATAAAATAACAATGCAATGTGCAAAGAGCAACTATTGTAAATGAGTTGATGGAAATTTAGACAGTTTGTAGGTTTTGGTTGTTAGAAAATCATTTTTTTCTTTTCAATTTCAACTCAAACTTATCTTTTTCTATTTTTAAATTCACTTCATCGTAATCTTTTAATAATTTCACAAACGATTTAGGTAAATTTGGCACTTCGCTTTCTACTAATTTTTGGTCATCATTCCCTTTAGCTTTACTATGCCAATGACTTATTATCCCCAAACCATACTCTAACAAATCTTTAGCAACTGGCATTTCTTGCATCAAGAAAATAGCTAAAATACTTGATACATCAATTAGACTTTCAATACTATTAGTAGACCTAATCCATTCGATTTCTAGTAAAGAATTGTTATATTCTTGAATTAGCCACTCGTAGAATTCAAAGTATCTTGTATTCATATTGAATTGACTAGAAGCATGTTTTTTCGCTCTTAAATATTCATTTAGTTGTATTTCTTTTTCTTTTAAAAAACTATTCCTAAATCTGTAATTATCTGAATAAAAGTAATCTATTCCAAAATATTCTTGTACAAAGCGTTCAACCAATCCATCTTTTCTTTCGTAATCAAAAATTTTACTATCATAAATCACTTCTTCAATTTTTATATCACTCTTTTCAATAATAAATTTTTTAAAGGAAAACATAATTTGATCCAATTTTTCTTTAATTAAAGGATCTGCTTCTGCATTCTTTCTCAACATATTCAATCCGCCTAGAAAAATTGCACTCTCAATAATTGAACTTAACATTCCTAACTCACGCAATGATAAATTTTCACCTCCTGCATACAGTTTTATCTTCATTTTTATCTCGAAATTATTTATTTAAAGATATTATATAACTATTTATTAAACAATAATATCAGAAAATAAACAACTCAAACACTCATCTACTCACCTGCTACAACAAAACTTTTCACACTTTTTTAAATATTGCGCCCATAAATTATCTATATATTTACCGCTATTGTTATTTTTGCCGCATGGGAAGAAAGAATCGTAAGAAAGTGTTTGAAAATGTAACCGTGGTTGATACGGCTACGAAAGGGAAAACAGTTGCCAAAACGGAAGGTGGAAATGTCATATTTTTACCAAATGCCGTGCCTGGTGATGTGGTTGATATTCAAACCTATAAGAAGCGAAAAGCCTATTATGAAGGGAAAGCGGTAAAGTTTCACTCACTTTCTGAGAAACGTACCGAACCTGTTTGTGAACATTTTGGTACTTGTGGCGGCTGTAAGTGGCAACACATGGCGTACGAACATCAGTTGTTTTACAAGCAGAAAGAAGTGTTGAATAATTTAACACGCATTGGAAAGGTGGAATTGCCAGAGTTAACACCGATTTTAGGAAGTGCGGAACAATATTTCTACCGAAACAAAATGGAGTTTTCATTTTCCGACAGTCGTTGGTTGACACAGGAAGAAGTAGATTCGCAAGAAGATTTAGGCGATAGAAATGCGCTCGGTTTTCATATTCCTGGCATGTGGGACAAGATTTTGGATGTGAAGAAATGTCACTTGCAAGCAGATCCGTCGAACGCCATTCGCAATGCAATCAAACAGTTTGCGACTGAAAATGATTTGCCGTTTTTTAACACACGCCATCAAACTGGATTGTTGCGTACGTTAATGATTCGTACCTCATCCATTGGAGAAGTAATGGTGTTGGTTCAATTCTACAAAGAAGACAAAGAAAAACGCGAATTGCTATTAAAGTATGTACAAGAGACGTTTCCTGAAATTACTTCGTTATTGTACGTAATTAACGGAAAAGGAAATGATACGATTTACGATCAAGAAGTGATTTGCTATCACGGACGCGATCATATTTTTGAGGAAATGGAAGGTTTGAAATTTAAGATCAATGCCAAATCGTTCTATCAAACAAATTCCGATCAAGCATACGAATTGTACAAAATTACACGCGATTTTGCAGGTTTAGCAGGTGATGAATTGGTGTACGATTTATACACTGGAACGGGAACCATCGCACAATTTGTTTCCAAAAAAGCAAAAAAAGTGATTGGTGTAGAATCGGTGCCTGAAGCGATTGCTGCGGCGAAAGAGAATGCAGCATTCAACAATATTTCGAATACGGAGTTTTTTGTCGGCGACATGAAAAAGGTGTTTAATGCCGAATTTATCAATGCGCATGGAATTCCAGATGTAATTATTACCGATCCGCCACGTGATGGCATGCACAGCGATGTTGTACAGCAAATTTTAAACATTGCACCTAAAAAAGTGGTTTATGTAAGTTGCAACAGTGCTACACAAGCGCGTGATTTGGCTTTGATGGACGCCACATATAAAGTAACCAAAGTACAAGCGGTAGACATGTTTCCGCAAACGCATCATATTGAAAATGTGGTACTTTTGGAAAAGAGAAGTTAACGAAAAAGTAAAATATACAGATGAAAAAATTATCCTATCTAGGAATTTTTGGAATGCTTTGCACGCTGGCATTTTTGTCATTTTCTTGCGAAAGAGATGATATTTGTGTGGAAGGCAGCATCACAACGCCTTTGTTGGTGATTGAATTTTTTGATGTCGAAATTTTCAATGCTACAGGAGAAGAGGTCCTAAAAAACGCATCCGGTTTGTGGATTGAAGCGGTAAATCCAAATACAGAAGTTATTGATGATGTCACAGTTATTGTAGATGCAATTCAAACAGAAGCACAATCAATAAGTACCGTTTCCATTCCGCTTCGTGTTACAGAAGATACTACCGAATATCGCTTTATCAAAGATTATGCGCTTGATGAAAACCAAAATCAGCAAGGAAATGAAGATATCATTACGTTTACGTATGAACGAGAAGAAATCTTTTTATCTCGTGCCTGCGGTTACAGTACAAATTATACCTTAGATCCACTCAATGGCGCAGCCGTAACTCCGGATAGTGATAATTGGATTAACCCCAACACATTGTCTGGCATTCGAATTTCTGAAACTATTGTTCAAAATGAAACCGTTACACATGTTAAAATATATCACTAGTATATTCGCTATTTTAGTTTGTAGCGTCAGTTTTTCACAAGAGGATGCAACTACTGAAACTGCTGTTGTCAATGACACAGTTCCACAATTGGAAACATTTCCATTGCGAATCGGTATTGATCTGAGCAAACCGTTGCGAATGGCGTTGGAAGACGATTATCAAGGTTTTGAAATTGCGGCAGATTTTAGATTGACTAAAAAATTTTACATCGCTATCGAATTGGGAAATGAAAAGAAAACGGTAGACGAAACACAGCTTAATTTCACCACGGAAGGAAGTTTTGCAAAGTTAGGGTTTGACTTTAACGCGTATGAAAACTGGTTTGGAATGCAAAATGCTATTATTGTGGGAATGCGTTATGGATACAGCACACATAAGCAGACATTGAATCGCTACACCATCTACCAAACCAATCAGCATGTAGAAGGGGAAAGCTTGCTAACGCAAGAACCTGGAACGGAATTTACGAGTTTGAATGGACATTGGATTGAAGTTGTAGCAGGTATCAAAGCGGAAGTTTTTGATAATGTGTATATGGGATTCACCGTGCGTTTAAATCGTTTGCTCAGCACCAAAGAACCTGAAAATTTTCAAAACTTATTCATTCCTGGATTTAACAAAGTTACGACTGACAATAATGTGGGTGCAGGATTTAACTACACGATTAGCTATTCGATTCCCATCTATAAAAAAGGGAAAAAGAAAAAGGTGGAAGTTGAAGATGAAATTAAGGAGTAGATTTTTTGAATCTGAATTAAAAATTTACCAGCATCTAAAATCGTGTACTAATTATACCAATTTACACATAAAATGATGTTATTTCGGCAAAGCAATCAAATTGATTCTAATATTTTCTATTTTAGAACGAAATTTATTACATGAGTACACTTTCTATCGACGAAAAAGCACGTTTATACGCTTCTGAAAAACACAAAGCAGTCAATCATTATTATGATCAATATCCGTATGTATTTCATTTACAAATGGTTGTGTCGGCTGCAGAAAAATTCATTCACTTAATTCCTGAAAAAGATCGGCAAAATGTTTTGGCTGGTTGTTGGGTTCATGATGTCATTGAAGATGCGCGTGAAACTTACAATGATGTTAAAAAAGCATTGAACAAAGATATTGCGGAACTTGCGTATGCACTCACCAATAATAAGGGAAGAACGCGGCAAGAACGTGCCGGGAAACAATATTATGTAGGAATTCGCAATACACCGTATGCGGCTTTTATAAAATTGTGCGATCGTATTGCCAATGTAACACATTCTAAAAATACGGGAAGTCGCATGCTGAAAGTGTACCGAAAAGAAAATCCGGCGTTTGTAGAAAAACTGTATGATGAAAAGTATGTAGAAGTGATTCAATATTTAGAAAAATTGGTAAAAGAATGAGTTTGCAAAATCAAATTGTACAAAACTGTCCGCATTGTCAACATTCGCAGGAATTATTTTTTTATAAGTCTGTCAACATCACGGTTGATCCTTCTCTGAAACAGCTTGTTTTGGATGGAAAACTGAATGCACAACTCTGTTCCAATTGCGAAAAGGAAATAAATATCGTAACCGATTTTTTATATCACAACATGGAACAACGCATTATGTTGCATCTTAAAGAAAATGTTGATACTGACGAATTGAACGATTTTGAGAGGTTTCAAGATTTTAAAGATCGTGGCTATATTTATCGTCATGTGCAAACATATCCAGAATTGATTGAGAAAATAAAAATTTTTGATGCAGGATTGAATGATCTTGTTGTGGATTCAATCAAAGCTGAACTTTCTGAAATACTTATGTCGTCGTTACAAGAAGTAATTACCGAAGATACCGAAGAATTGGAACTTAATTTGTTTTTTGATACGTATGAAAAAAGTCTCTTTAAAAAGCGACTCCTGTTTGTATTCTTCTTACATCCAAGTCAAATGATGCAAACTAGTTTTAGTCTAAAAAGTTTTGACAAAACCAAAAGAAAAGAATTATTCAACCTTGAAGCTTTGCGAATGCAATCGCACGTATAACTTTTTAACATTTTTATAAATTTTGACAATATTAAAATCCAAACGTATTGAATCTATTGACATCTTACGAGGTATTGTCATGGTGATTATGTGTTTAGACCACACCAGAGATTATTATCAAGATATAGATGCTGCTGGCTGGCCAATGAATTTAGATACGACTACACCTGCATTATTTTTCACGAGATACATTACACACTTTTGTGCGCCTATTTTTGTTTTTCTATCGGGACTTTCCATTTATTTACAATCGCAACGAAAAACCAAAAAAGAATTGACCAAGTTTTTATTGACAAGAGGTTTGTGGTTGATTTTTTTAGAAATTGTTTTAAATAATTTCTTGTGGCGTTTTGATATTATGTACTACCGATTTGTTTTTCAAGTGATTTGGGCAATTGGTGCTTCCATGGTTGTTATGGCTGCATTAATACATTTGAGAAAACATCTTTTATTGGTTTTAGGAATTATTATTGTTGCTGGACATAATCTTATTAACACATTTCAATTAGATATTCAAACAAATCCGTATCGAATTGATAGTGTTCTCGATTTTTTGTGGTGTTTATTCCATCAAAATGGCGGCTTATTTATTGATACTGAAACCCCGCATTATTTACGAGTCGATTATCCTATGCTTCCTTGGTTGGGGATTATGATTCTTGGTTATAGTTTTGGTCAGTTGTACTCAAAAACATTTCCTGCCATCAAGCGTCAAAAATATCTTTTAATTATTGGAACTTCTATGTTAGCCGTTTTTACTGTTTTGAAAACTTTTAACTTGTACGGCGATCCCTATTTTTGGTTTGATGGAAGTCTGCCATTTTTCAAATCGTTTGTTTCTTTCTTACGAATTGAAAAATATCCTCCATCATTACATTATACTTTAGTGACCATCGGTGTTTGTTTGATCATGCTCAGTCTATTAGAAAAAGTAAAAAATAAGTTTTCAGATTTCTTATTGGTTTTTGGAAGAGTTCCTCTCTTTTTCTATTTCTTACATGTTGGTGTTATTCATGCATCAAGTATGTTGCTCATGCCGTTGTTTGACAAGCCGATGTATCATAGTGTTTCTAACTATGAAAACCTCAGCAAAAGTATATCGAGCAATTTGGGATTGGGCTTATTAGGAGTTTATATTGCTTGGGTTCTTATTGTTGCGGCACTATATTATCCATGTTTAAAATATATGCGCTACAAGAAGAAGCATCCCGAAAAAAAATGGTTGAGTTATTTATAACTCTCTTATATCCTTACTAAAAACCGTTTTCATCAACAGTTTTTCTTTGCCGTTTTCTTCAACTACAATGAATTTAGGCGCTAAAATACTCGCTATCACAGCGGCAATTAACGCTAACCAGAAGGTTTCTAGTTTTAACACATATCCTACGGCAATGCGAAATATTAAAAATAGGATTGCGAATGCTATTAAATTAAAAATCAGCGCTTTGGTTTTTGGTTTCATCTGATCAGTATTTTATAATTTTAGTCTTTAGATTGATATTTGGCTTTTTTGCTTCCTGCGTACATTTCGTACTTTACCAAACGTGATTCTAACTTTCCGTTGAATACTTTTATTTTTCGCGATGGACGCAAGCCAACAAATTTTAATGCTTCTAAATTTGACGTAATAAACCAAGCATTGGTGTTTGTGTATCCTTGTTTTAACGTATCGCCAATGTCCGCATAAAATTGTTCCATGTCAATATGCAAACGTTCACCATAAGGCGGATTGAACAAAATATGCAGCTTCGTATCGTCTTCCTTTTTGGTTTCAAAGAAATCTGTGCGACGAATCTTAATGTAGTCTTCTAAATTCGCGTTTTTTACATTGTCTTTTGCTTTTTGTACTGCCGACGGTGCTTTGTCATATCCGTAAATATGATAATGAAATTCACGAATTTTCTTTAAACAAGAAGCTTCTATCGTTTCAAATAAATCTACATCCCAATCTTGCCATTTTTCAAAACCAAATTCTTTTCTATTGATATTTGGCGGAATATTACAGGCAATCATCGCCGCTTCAATCGCAATTGTTCCACTTCCACACATCGGATCGAGCAAATCGCATTGTCCGTCCCAACCAGAAAGCATGACCAAACCAGCCGCCAATACTTCATTAATTGGTGCAATATTCGTTGCGGTTTTATAACCACGCTTGTGTAAAGAACCGCCCGAACTGTCCAAAGAAATAGTACAATCATTATTCTGAATATGTACATGAATGCGCAACGTTGGAAATTTTAAATCTACATTTGGACGTTTGCCTTCCGTGTTTCTGAACTTATCTGCAATCGCATCTTTCGTTTTTAAGGCAATAAATTGTGAATGTGTAAATTGCTCCGAAGCTACCGTGGCATCAATCATAAACGTATCTTCATGCGTTAAGTATTTGTCCCAATGCATATTGTATACTTGATCGTACAAATCTTGTTCATTGCGAATTTTAAAATGGCGAATCGGTTTTAAAATCTTAATTGCCGTACGCAAGCTCAAATTGGCTTTGTACATAAACCCTTTATCACCTCTAAAACTTACGTTACGCGTTCCTTTTCGGATATCTTGCGCACCGAGTCGTTTCAGTTCGTCTTCCAATAAATCTTCAAAACCGTGTAAAGTTTTGGCAACCATTTTAAAATTCTGTTCCATCTGCTAGTGTAATCTCTTGCAAAAGTACGTTAATTTACGAATGTTTTATAAAGTCTCATGACTTAATCGCTATGTAAAGTCTCCCTACTTTATAAAATGATATTTATTCACATTAATTTGTCTTCATTGTAAGTATATTTTGATGAAATTGTGTATTTTTGTTTAACATTTAAAAAATTAATTTAAACAAAACTATCGTATTTCATTGAGAACTATTGTTAATCATAAACACATGAGTTTCAAATCCAAAGAACTATTATTGATCTCAAGACCAAGGTTTTGGATGTATGTGTTGGGAACTTTTTTGGTAGGCATGATTGCTTCCGGCAACCCATTTCATTATGATTCTAATACCACCATGCTATTAGTGGTGTTTTCCATATTCTTTTCATTTCCAGCAAATTTATTGATTTATGGTGTAAATGATATTTACGATTACGAAACCGACGTACTTAACACAAAGAAAGTTTCCTACGAAAAAATTCTAAGTCCATTAAAACATAAAAAATTGTGGTTTATTATTGGGCTGTTCACCTTACCATTTATTCCTTTTTTATTATTTATAAATACGCCAACGTTATATGTATTATTAATATTTATTTTTACAGGAATATGCTACTCAGCACCTCCGTTAAGAGCCAAAAGCAAACCACCTTTAGACATCCTTTTTTCTTCTATCATATATATTTCTCCTGGGTTGATTGGATATTTGATTACGGGAAATACAAATGTTGAGTGGCTTGCTATTCTTGGAGGGTTGGTATGGGCTTCGGCAATGCAAACCTATTCGGCAGTACCCGATATTGATGCAGATAAAAATTCAGGAGTCGCAACGTTGGCAACGAAATTAGGAAAACGAAACGCACTTTGGTTTTGCCTGATTGCCTATATAGCGGCAAGCGTTATAGGAACCTTGTATGTAGGTTGGGTAGCCATTGTTTTTGGAATTGTGTATGCAGTTGTCGTGCTATTGAGTCTTGCCAATAGTTCCAAAGTATTTAAGTATTATACCTATTTTCCTTTGGTAAATATTGCCGCAGGAACGGCGTTGTTCTTCTATCTATTTTTTAAGGCTGTGTATTAAATTTAGAGACTTTCCAAAGGATGCGGATTTTTAATACCTGCAATTCGCTTGTACACTAATTGTGCAGATATTAAACAAATAGGCATTCCTATTCCGGGACTTGTGTCTGCGCCCACATAATATAGATTTTTTATCTTTTTACTTTTGTTAGAGGGTCGTAATAAGGTTTGTTTTAACGTATGTGCCAATCCTAATGCAGTGCCTTTGTAGGCGTTGTAATCTCTTTGAAAATCATCACTCCAATAGGAACGTTCGTAGACCACATAGTCTTCTAATTCTGGTACATCTAGATCTTTTTTCATGAGATTGTAAATCTTTTCACGATATGATGCCATTTGTTCCTCGGAAAGCGTCAGTCCTGGCGGAATTGGTACTAAGACAAATAAATTATCTTTTCCTTCGGGTGCCAAACTCGGATCGGTTTCCGTAGGTTTACAGATGTAATAACTTGGATCGGTTGGCAATTGCGGTGTATCAAACAATTCTGTGAAATTTTGTTTCCAATCTTCGCCAAATCGCAAGTTGTGGTGACTTAATATATCTAACTTTCGATCTAATCCCAAATACATGATAAACGCACTTGGACTCAACACCGTTTTTTTCCAATACTTTTCTGGATAGGTTTGGTATTTTCTTTCCAACAATTTTGTTTCTGTAAACCACAAATCGGCATTAGAAACCACAATATCTGCGCGTACTTCTTCTCCACTTTCCAATTGTACACCGACTGCTTTTTTGTTTTCTACCAATATTTTTTGGACAGGTGCTTCGGTTCTAAACGTTGTTCCATGTTTTTTATTGATGCTGACTAAGGATTCTATGATTTCATAAATGCCACCTTTTGGAAAATACACGCCCATATCAAAATCAATGAAGTTCATGATGTTGTATAATGCAGGCGTTTTGGCAGGATCGGAACCTAAGAACACCAAGGTGTATTCTAATATTTTTTTGATACGATCGCTTTCAAACCATTTGTTTAGGTAGGATTGCATGGTTTGAATCGGATTGAGTTGTATGCCTTTTTTGATGAGTTTCCAACTTAGAAAATCGGCCGAAATCCCAATATTGCGATACATAAAATAATGTTTCGCCATTTCGTACTGTTCGCCCGAACGTTTTAAATATTCGCGAAGTTTGGGTGTAATGCCAGGTTCTAATTGTTCAAATAAAGGTAAATCTTTTTCTAAATCAGAATGAATATCGAGTACAGGAATTTCTTTGTCATTGGAAAAAAAGACACGATACGAAGGTGACAGTTTGATCAACTCTAAGTGTTTGGAAATGTCTTCTTCTAGCAGATTGTAGTAGTTTTCAAATACATCGGGCATTAAATACCATGAAGGTCCCATATCAAACGTATAGCCGTCAGCTTTAAAAATATTTGCACGTCCGCCAAGCGTTTTATTCTTTTCAATAACGGTAACTTCATATCCTGCTTTTGCCAATAAGGCAGCTGATCCTAAACCGCCGATTCCCGAACCAATAATGATAATTTTTTCTTTCTTTTTCACAATTGTAAAAATACGGAAAGTTGTGCAAAGTCTTCCGACTTCACAAAGCTTTTTACATTGCTAATCTTACATCAACAAGTCCATCTTTCAAAACATAATTGCTTGCGCTTGAATAGATATAGTCTTCTATATTTCTGACTAATCCCGCTTTTACAGGGTTTTTATGAATGTAATTGATTTTTGTCCATAAAAACTTTCGTGAATATATTTCCTTAGGATGATTTCCAAACTTCCAAAATTGATAGTTTTTGTTTCTTGAATGTGTTTCTGTGGCTTTTTTAAATCGTTCTAACATCCATACTCTTCTACTTTCAGGTTCTGTTTGAATGGTATCTAAAATAGTTTTAGCTGTGAACTTTTTAAAATCGCGAAGTACTTCAGACAAGTTTCCTGTTTCTGATTGTATGACCATGTGAATATGATTGCTCATAATGACATAGGCATATACAATCATACCTCTGTGTTGCATACAGTATTTCATGCTATTTATAACACAGTCACGATGATTTTGTCTTGTAAACACATCAATCCAATCTACTACCGTTGCTGTAATAAAGTGTGGTTTGTATTGATCTCTTATTCTGTAACCGCCTTCCATATTCTGTTTTTCAAGTATCATATTTATAAAATAGAAAAGACTTTTTGAAAAATTGTAATATTAGTTTGTAAGCGTTGATGTGAATTTATAAGCGTTGTTTTTTTGTGTAAAGTCGGGAGACTTTACAAAACTATACTTTATGTAAATGTCTGCAAATGTAGCTTTGCAAAGTCTCACAACTTTACAAAGCTCTTTTCATAACTGTTATGAATCAAAATAATCGCCAATCCAAAAATGACAGCAGAAACAATTAGAATAGTACTAATGAGTCCGCTAACACCAAAAGAGATTCTAATTAATATCGTAGAAACAATAAAACCAGAGTTTCGAATGATTTTATGGAATTGATCGGTGTAAAAGAAAGAAATGAGCAATAAAACAACATCTACCAATATTAAGACGGTGAAGAATTCGTCAAAGAATAAGTTATTGATACTTTCAAACGAAGGCAATGTGTTTTGCGAAATTGAAATTCCCAAACACCAATCTATCAACGTATATGCTGCCATGATGAAGAACAATGGAATTAAAAAAACGGCAATCCAACGTTTGTTGTTGATGAAGCGCTGTAACTTTTCTTTGGGAATTCCTTGATGCTGCTGCTTTATCTTTCCCTGTTTTTGAAATTGATAGATGAGATAAAACAAAATTAAAGACGCCAAAATATCATAGGTAAACTGCAAATCGCCCTTAATTTCAAACCAATCAGTAGAAAGTTCTAACAATGACAAATCTTTAAAAAGCTTTCGAATGATAATGAGCGTAATGATTTCATATTGTTTGGTAATATAGGTTGTAAACGATTTGGGCAAATAGTAAATCAATAAATACACTTCATAAATTAAAATAAAAGAAAATGGTGTGTAAATAGCCGAAATCGGATTTTGCAACAATTCTGCATCTTTTGGTAGATGGATCAAATCGAAACTCGTTAAATATATCAACGCCAAATGCACAAAGAAACTCGCAAGTGCAATGTAGAGAATGATTTTTTCCGTCTTTTTTTTGGTAACTTCTGAAAGTAAAAAAGAATGTGCCTTTTGTAAAAAGTTCATTGTTGGTGGGTTTAGTTATGTACGCTGTGGTGTA
The DNA here is from genome assembly GCF_003352465.1 of Kordia sp. SMS9. Lineage (NCBI taxonomy): Bacteria > Pseudomonadati > Bacteroidota > Flavobacteriia > Flavobacteriales > Flavobacteriaceae > Kordia > Kordia sp. SMS9. The sequence continues at coordinate 5,030,217 of NZ_CP031153.1, forward strand.
GTTTTGTGTGTAAAAGGAAAGATGTTGTAAACACATCAAACCACTAGAAAATTTACCGAACCTTTTATTTTAAGACTTTATAAAGATACGGAATAAATACAACATAGCGCTTTGTAAAGTCTCCCGACTTTACAAAGCGCTTATCTTAACATCTTCCTTATGTTAAATAGGGGAAGCACTTATTCAAAAAGGGTGATTTTCCTACTTCGCAAGCTTCTGACTTCCAATACTTTTGTATCATTATTATTAACCATTAAAGAAAAAAGTTATGCCACATCATCCACAAGGAACCAAAGGTTGGACCAAATTGAATTCGTATCAAGCAGTTTGGGATCCAAAAGTAGATCTAGGAAAGTTTTATTTTACAGATTTTAGAAACAATCGTAAAGAAACACCATACATGAACGCCGAAAATTTTGCGCGCGTTATTGACATTCTTCGCAATGAAACACCTGTATACGGAAACGCAAGTACAGGTTCAGTAACAACGCAAACTGAAGCTGTAGGAGAAGAAGAAAGCTAGACGTTCACTATGCATACCAAAAAAGAGAGTCCAACCGCTGCGTTGGACTTTTTTATGTCTAATTGCTTTTGATTGAAATTATTTTGTGATTGCAACGACCATAAACGTGTAAAATACGTTAATTTTGCACTTTCAATAATTATAGTTACAAATTGGGTTAAGGATAGGAGCATTTGTTTGAGCTCTTTTGTGTGGCATTTTTGCCTACGCAAGAATGGCATCACAAAAAGCGAATGCGGATAACCTGACCTTCAAGAAATTGAAGGAAACCCCAGAAAAAATATTATGCAAACAGAAAACACTACTTGGTACGCGTCGTGGTTTGACACTCCGTATTATCATATTTTATATAAAGATAGAGACTATGACGAAGCGGAAGCCTTTATGAAACATCTGGTGGAGTTTTTAAACCTTCCAGAAGGAGGCACTATTTTAGACTTGGCATGTGGAAAAGGCAGACATTCCGTGTTTTTGAACAAAATGGGCTACGATGTTACAGGTGTCGATTTGTCTCCAAATAGTATTGAATATGCCTCTCAATTTGCCAATGACACACTTCGGTTTGAAGTACATGATATGTGCAAACCCTATCCAAAACAGTTTGATGCCGTATATAATCTTTTTACCAGTTTTGGCTATTTTGAACATGAATCCGATAATTTGCGTACACTGAAATCTATTAAAGCCGAACTAAATGAAACTGGTTTTGGTGTAATTGATTTCTTAAATGCCGATTATGTGATTGAAAATTTAGTCGAAAATGAAATTAAGGAAGTGGACGGAATTGTATTTCGCTTGCATCGCTATGTAGAAGACGGTTTTATCTACAAAGACATTCGTTTTGAAGCCGACGGACGCGATCATCAGTATACGGAAAAAGTAAAAGCTTTAACCTTACAAAATTTTGAATCGTATTTTACTGCGGCTGATATTGATTTATTAGCTATTTTTGGTGATTATAGTTTGGGCAAGTTTGACAAAAAAACGTCTACCCGACTAATTATGATTTTTAAATGATGCATTATTTATTACCCATCTTAGCCGTAGTACTAGGTTTTCTCTTCGTAACCGTATTTAAACTACGCGAAAAGCAACACATGAAGTTATTGCTAGCATTTAGCGGTGCATTTTTATTAGCAATTACCGTTTTTAACTTATTACCCAATGTTTTTGGAGACTATAAAAGCAGTTACGGAATTTTTGTCATGGCAGGAATTCTATTGCAAATATTTTTAGAATTTTTCTCTAAAGGTGCCGAACATGGACATGTACATATTCATAAAAATCAAACTGCATTTCCGTGGTTGTTATTTGTAAGTTTGAGCATTCACGCGATTTTAGAAGGTTTTCCAATGCACCATCACGATCATTTGCTTTGGGGAATTGTAGTACATAAAATTCCAATTGCCATTATATTGACAACGTTTTTTTATAAAAGCAACATGTCCAAAGCTTCTATTTTAACTTTTTTGATATTATTTGCATTTATGACGCCTTTGGGAAGCTTCTTATCAGAACAGTTGACCTTTTTAGAAATGTATCAAAATGAAATTTCAGCATTGGTCATCGGAATCTTTTTACACATTTCAACGACAATATTGTTTGAAAGCTCCGAAGGTCATAAGTTCAATTTGACAAAGTTATTGGTAATTATTACAGCCACAGTAATTGCTTATTTTATATAATACCAATGCTACCATTCCGCTATTTTAGTTTGTACTGAGAAACGCAAGTATCTATGATATTCATTGTCCGTTTCAATAGTTATTAATTTCTTTTGCTTTCCACTAAACCCTTTTGTGTCGAATGCTACTTGTATTTCCATAGATTCATTGGGTTTTACAAGCGTTTTTGTATGTGTGGTTGTCACACATTTACAACTCGATTTTATATCAATAATTTTTAAAGGAACATCAAATAAATTTTTGATTGAAAATGTTGTTTTTAGAACTTCATTGCCTTCCGTATATCCAAAATCATACGTAGAATTTGTAAAGTAAAATTGAGGTTCTTTTTTATTAAATGTACAACTGACTACGAATACTACCATCAAAATTACTACTATTTTCATCAATTTAAGATTGTTTAGGTGTCGAATGTGCTGTTGTATATTCATGTATAATGACTTTTATTTCTATATAGCTTACAAACTTTTAATAGTTTTCTATGGAGTAGTAAACACTTTCAAAAATATAATATCTTTGGTGAATTCTTGGAATATATTATTTTAAAAACATGTATATATTCTAAAAAAGAAAAGAACGTTGTTTACTTAGAGAGTTCGTGTCACACTTCAATAAATTCAGTGTAGAAGCACGGAATGAAAAAACAGTATTGTTTCATAATAGGTTCCGTATTTAGCACGGAATGAAAAAATTGCATTGTTTAATGTTTAGTAAAGCAGAATCACGAAAATTACGACAAGACTTTTGGACTTCGTTTGGAAAGTCATTTCCACGAAAGTGGATTTTGTACAATACCAAGATTCGCGATTTTTCGTTTAAGTTTTATTTTGACAAGAAAAAAGCCATGGTTTCACTCGATATTGAAGATTATAATATTGAAAATCGCATCAAATATTGGGATAAGATGCTTTCCTTAAAAGCAATTTTGACAAACGAATTTCTGCCAGATGCTATATTTGATGAAGCCTATATTTTAGACAACGGCAAGGAAATCTCCAGAATTTACTTAGAAATACACAACGTTTCCATTCACAATAAAAATACGTGGCAAGAAACGATGGTCTTCTTAAACGAAACCATGCAACAGTTTGAAGCATTCTACTACGAATATGAAGATTTTATAAAAGCGTGACTTCGACTAAGCTCAGTTGTTTTTTTAGATTTTTAGACTGCTTCGCTTAGTATTATGGTATCGCTTTGCTTTGGTATTTTGGTATCAGCTTTGCCTTTTGGTAAGTAACTTTTTGTATGAAACTTCATTTTCAAATCATCAAATCACTGCTTATGTGAGATTTGCAATCTCGTGTAAAGTTGAAACGATAACGATGCAAATAAAATTTTGTTTTAGATGAACACATACTCTTTCTTTTTCATTTCCATAGAAAAGTCATACTTATATTACAAGTATCTACATTTTTCACTAACTTCATAGATTAATTTACCAACATATAATTATTAATCACCTAAAAAAACCAACATCATGGACAAAAGTAAAGCGGCGTCAACTATGACCTTTTTACGCAAAACAGATAAAAATGGTGGCGAACTGGAAATGTTCGTTACAGATATAGAAAACACTGAAATTTTAGAACGGAAAAAAGGTACTTCACTTTTCTCTGAGAATATTGGCGAAAACGAAGAAGTCATTGTCATTGGCGCAGGTGTCGCCGGATTGTCCATTGCGTATGAATTGCTAAAACACACAAAGTTTACCGTGACGGTTTTGGAAGCACAAAATAGAATTGGCGGACGTAGTTTAACAGTTCGACCAGGCGATAGTTTTACGGAAAATCCAGAGAATAAACCTAATACAAGTTACACGCAAACCTGCAATTTTACGGTGGAAGACATGTACAATCTACCATATCTAAATTGTGGTCCAGGACGAATTCCATCTGCACACCGCGATGTGTTGAATTATTGTAAAACATTAGGCGTGAAGCTGGAAGTATATGTGATGCAAAGTCGTTCCAATGTGGTATACGACGGTAAAAGTTTTGTGGATGCGAAAGGAAATGCGAAAACCATTGTAAACCGCAGATTGGCAAACGATCCACGAGGTTATTTTTCGCAGTTTTTATATGCACTGCCTGAATTATTGAAAGTCATTGAAGAAAGTCCTGATCCTACGAAATACGAAAAGTTTTTAGGTTTTGTGCAACCTTTAATGAAAGCGTTAGACGCGAATGAAGATAATGAAGACAAATTTAAACAATGGTTGAAAAAGTTTGGTGATATCAGTGAAAGCGGCATTTTTGAAAAAACATCGCGTTCAGGCTATACAGAATTGCCTGGAAAGACGATGTTGGGCGAAGAAGAAAACATTCAACCAAAACTCGATTTTACACAAATGCTTGAATCCGAATTTTGGAATTTAAGCTTTTATCAACCTGACGACTTTTTATGGCAACAAACTTCTTTTCAGCCTGTTGGCGGAATGGACATGTTTGTCAAAGCCCTAGCCGTTGAAGTACAAAAATTAGGTGGAACTATCATACTAAACGCGCCTGTTACTAAAATTTCTAGAACGGATCATACATATTCAGTAAGTTATCAAAGTGGCGAAACGATTGAAACAAAAACAGCACACAATTGTTTTAGCAACATGCCAATTCCACTTTTACAAGATAAAATTACTAAAGGATTATTTAAAAATGCTGATTTTGAAAAAGCACTAGATATTGTGTTTAATCACAAAGAATTTTTACGTCCAACAGTAAAAGTAGGTTGGCAAAGTAAGCGGAAATATTGGCAAGATCCCACAGATAAAAACACGATTCCAATTTTTGGAGGAATTTCATGGACGAGTCATCCCATGGTACAAATGTGGTATCCGTCCAACGATTACCATCAAAACTTAGGTATTTTGACAGGTACGTATAATTTTGCAGGCAATGCCGTAACCTGGGGAGATCACGATCCGCAATGGCGTTTGGACAAAGCTAGAGAAGGTGCAGCATTGTTACATGGAAAAGAATTTGCAGAACAATTGAGTCATGGATTGACAGTTGCTTGGCAAAATATTAAAACACAACGCGGCGGCTGGGTAGATTGGACAAAGATTGACGACCAAACCAAAGATCCAGATTTGAATTACCATCAAATTCTTCGTATTAGAAAAAGGAATATTTTACAACGTGCCGAACACGCACCACATGAATCTGCCGAATGGGTGTATAATACGCTACAAGAAGGCGACGACGGATTTTATATTGTAGGCGATCAATTGTCTGCATTGCCAGGTTGGCAAGAAGGCGCTGTTTCGTCCGCATTGATTGCTTTTGGATTGTGTGTAAAAATGGAAGGTTTTAGCGCACCAAAATTACGCCAAGTTCCCTTTACTGCGCAATTGGTGGAAGGAAGATAGTGTATATTCTCTATCACAATTATCAAATCGAGTAGTATATAATTTAAACATATTTTCAATACTACTCGATTTGATATTGTTTTTATATGTAATACATTCTTACATTAAAAAATTGGTACACTGTTACATTTAAAAAATTATACTTTTTTGATAACATACGTTACAATTCCCCAAACGAGTAATTGTTTGTCTTCCGTAATTTTTATGGGTTTGTAGCTTTCGTTTGCAGGCATCAAATAGACACATTCACTGGTTATTTTGAGTCGCTTAACGGTAAATTCACCATCCACATAACATACTGCAATTTTACCATCTTTTGGCGGTATTTTTTTATCGATGACTAATAAATCATCATGATCCAATCCTGCGCCAATCATAGATTCACCATTGACACGTGCATAATATGTAGTGCGTTTGTCGTTCACTAACTCTTCATCCAAACTGATGCGTTTGTTTCTAAAATCATCTGCAGGTGAAGGAAATCCCGCAGAAATTCCTGCTTCTACATATTCAAGTTGTATGTCTCCTTTGATGGATTTGTAAAACGTCAGTAATTTATCATTCCCGTACTTCTTCATCGTGCTTTTCAATTAAATCGTATCACAGTTTAGTTTGATAATATCACTAAATTTTGTGGTGTATTCGGGCGATAAATAGGCTTGTCTCATTTTCCATGTTCGTTGCAAATCTTGATTCGCCATTTTTATTTTTTGCCGTCCAAATTTATCATTCAAGTTGTCCATGGCTGCCATTAACTTTGTATGTTTTGGATCTTCATTTTGAAATAAATCCAATTGTAATGCATCCGTTTTGATCAATCCTGTTAAAATAACACCTGCTTTTTTGTATTGAATGCCAGGTTTAAAAATATCTTCTAGTGCTTTCAATGCATATTTATTAATAATGAATGTAGAATTGGTAGCATACGGCAATGTGACCATTCTTTTGGCTCTGTAATAAGAATCAGTACGTTTGTTGCGATCGCTTTTCAGGTAAATCATCACAACATTACATGAAGAGTTTTGCATCCGTAATTTTTCAGCACAACGAGAAGCAAACGTCACAATGCGTTCTTTCATGTTTTCACGATCCGAAAAGGTAAATTCAAAGCTTCGCGTCGTTGCAATGGCTTTTTTGTTTTGCACTTCGTCTTCCAATAAAATTGTTGGTTCGCCTTCCAAATCTTTTTTGAGTCGCAATCCTACAATCGACATATTTCGCTTTACCCAATCATCTGACAGTTGTGTAAACTCATACGCAGTTTGCACGCCTTTGATTTGTAAGCGTTTGGCATTTCCGGCACCAATTCCCCAAATAGCACTTGCAGGCAACCATTTGAGCATTTTTATTCGTTTTTCTTCTGAATCAATGATATGAGAACCGTGTGTTCGTTCAGGAAACTTTTTAGCAATATTATTTGCCGCTTTGGAAAGTGCTTTTGTGGGTGCAATTCCAACACTTACAGGAATTCCAGTACATTGGTAAATGTATTTTTTTATGTTGTGACCTACAGTTTGATAATCGTCCGAATGTGGAAGTTTTAAAAAGGCTTCATCAATACTATAGACTTCTACTTCTGGTGAAAAATCTTCAAGAAGTTTCATGACGCGTTCACTCATATCGCCATATAACGAATAATTAGAAGAGCGGATTTGAATGTTTTTTTCAGCAATCATCTCTTTATATTTAAATAACGGTGCGCCCATAGGAATTCCCAGGGCTTTTGCTTCTTTACTTCGGGAAATAACACAGCCATCATTGTTGGACAAAATTGCCAGCGGCTTGTCTATCAAACTTGGATCAAATGCTCTTTCGCACGACGCGTAAAAGCTATTACAGTCAATAATTGCATACATATTTTTCAGGGGAATTTTATAGTATAAAAATAATGATTACCACACTTTGTTTTACAAGCTTACAAAATAATTCCTGTCTTTGCAGCAAAAAAAAAGCAGCTCGAAAGCTGCTTTTTATAATGTATGTAAGAAATGTATTATTTCGGATCTAAAATGGCGTCGATACGTTCTACAGCATCTCTCAAGTGAATTTTACTCATAACATCACTTGTACGTCCAATAGCATTTCTAATATTTCTTTTTAGGGTATTCAATTCTGCTCTTACAACCGCGCGTAAATCAGATTGACTTGTGTTCAGCGGTGTAACTCTTGATCTGAATCTAGCTGGTACTCTTGGACTTTCTGCAGTCATTAAATATGACAATCTATCAATATGCGCTCTTTGCAGATTACGACGATACGCATCAATCTTTCTTCCTGATCGCAACTCCGTCCAAATTCCATTGCGCAAATCGCGCATTAATTCTAACATAGAATATGCATCAGTATCGTTTAATACTTCATTTTCCATCACACGTGAAAGTCGACCTAAATTTAAAATTCGATTAAGGGTACGCACTTGTGCAGCTCTAATTCTGTCTGTGATACCAAAAGCTTTTGTCTTGTTGAAAATATTTTCATCCAACAACCATTCTGGTGTTTTGAATAATTGATCATTTACAAATTTCAACGCTCTTTTTTGATCTGCTTTAGCAACATGAATAAACACGGCACCTTCTTGATCGTATGTTTTATTATATTGATAAACACCTCCAATATTTGAAGAAACGTGCCCCATGTAGCGGTTGAATTGACTCAACACTTGTCCGTACATCGTATTTAAATCATCGTAATTTTTCCCTTCTTCTGCTGTCCATTTCATCAAGTTAGGAACAATTCTTTTTAAGTTTTTAATTCCGTAATCACTAGCTTTTACAGCATCATCACCTAAATCTTCTGTTTGAGAAGTTGGATCTACAACATCTCTTTGTTGTCCTCCAAATCTATATATTGGATCACCTGCTTTTTCAAGAATCCAGCTATCCAATACTTTCTTTTCGTCTTCTCCTGTTTTAGCATCTAATATTGGACGATATCCCCAATTGATAGCATATTTATCGTAAAGGCCAATATTTGGCATTAACGCAACGCCTTCATCTCCAGGCTGCGCTACGTAATTAAAACGTGCATAATCCATGATAGAGGGTGCTGTTCCATATTTCTTAGTGAACTCGGCATCACGTAATTTTTCTACAGGATACGCCACACTGCTTCCCATATTGTGAGGCAAACCGAGTGTATGACCAACTTCATGTGCAGATACAAAACGAATTAAACGTCCCATCACTTCAGTTTTAAACTTCAAAGATTGCGCTTCTGGATTAATAGCCGCAGTCTGAATGAAGAACCAATTTCTTAATAATGTCATTACATTATGATACCAGTTGATATCACTTTCTAAAATTTCTCCACTTCGAGGATCACTAACGTGTGGACCGCTTGCATTTGGAATGGGAGACGCTAAATAACGAACTACAGAATAGCGTACATCTTCTGGGCTCCAATCAGGATCTTCTTCTACTGTAGGCGGATCTTTTGCTACAATTGCGTTTTTAAAGCCTGCTGCCTCAAAAGCAACTTGCCAATCTTCAATTCCTTGTTTAATAAAAGGTTTCCACTGTTCAGGAGTAGCTCTATCTACGTAATAAACAATTTGTTTCTTAGGTTCAACAAGTTCACCTCTTTTAAACTTTTCTATGTCTTCATCTTTCACTTCAAGTCTCCAACGATCTAAATATCGAACTTGTTTACTTTCTTGAGCATCTAAGCCATAATCAACTTGACCGCGAGCAAACCAGCCTACACGTCTATCGTAATAACGTCTTTTCATTGGTTCTTTAGGTAATAAAATCATAGAATTACTCATCTCTACAGAAATAGAACCAACGCTCCCGTTTGATGGCGGTGCACCTGCATTATATGTTTTAATATGTCTCGCTTCAATATTTAAAGGATAACTTTTTAACTTATCGATGTACGATCTAGCAGCGTCTATTCTTGTGATTTTATATTGTCTTCTTCTAAATTGTGGAATTCCTAATGCTTTTACATCCTTTGAAAACAATGGTGTTACTTCAATCACAGTATTCAAAGAATCTTTACTAAATGCTTTAATAGGGAATGCGTACAGAATTGGCTCAAAATTAGAATTAACAACCGCTTCATGTACTGGAAGAGAATCTGCCGCAACAACACTATGAGAAACAACTCTCAATAACACCTTTTTCTTATTCTTTTCCCAACGTAGTACTTGGGTATTTTGCTTTCCACCTCCAAAACCAAGTCCCGAAGCTGTTTTAGCAATTCTTGTCA